>JAZGEQ010000086.1:0-2737 GCA_036478775.1 Cellulophaga sp. | reverse complement strand
CTCTCATTCTGGAAATTTCAGCCGCATCAGTGACTGGTTGGTTAGATGACGTTGACGCAGCAATAATAACAGCATCAACTCCGTATCCATTACTAAATTTACTAGCTTTAGAAATAAGATCATCTGCATTACATACTTCATCAGCCCCAAGTTTTTTAGCTAGTTCTATTTTGCCTAGGTCAATATCGCTACCAATCACTTTACAACCATTTGCCTTTAGTAACTGAATTGCTAATTGACCCAATAATCCAAGTCCAATAACAGCAACTTTCTCACCTAATCGTGGTTCAGTTTGCCTAACGCCTTGTAAGGCAATAGCCCCTACAGTTACAAATGATGCATCAATATCGTCAACATCATCAGGAATTTTAACCATAAGATTTTTTGGTATATAATTAACCTCACTATGATTAGCGTACCCAGCACCTCCACAAGCGACCCTGTCACCTATATTAATACCACTCACATTACCCCCAACTTCAATTACTTGACCAGCAAGGCTATATCCAAGGGGAATTGGAGTATCTAACTTAGTAAAAACTTTTTCAAGGGTGTTTTTAACACCCTCCTTCTTCATTTTATCTACAACTTGCTTAACAAGATCCGGTCTGTCTTTTGCCTTAGCTAACATTGACTTTTTAGCAAAATCAACCAACATTTTTTCAGTGCCAGCACTGACTAAACTGACTTTTGTTTGCACTAAAACTCCATTTTCAAGACATATTGGAATTGGGACATCAAAAAGTCCGAGCTCTCCAGTCTTAAACGATTGTATCAACTGCTTCATTTCGCCCACCACCTTATTTTATTTTTTTGTACGGTTTATATATGCTATTTTTCAAACTTTTTATATAGCATCATTACTTCCTCACCATAGTCTATATTAGTATATTCATGCTTATCATTTCTTTCTTCAATAACATCAAGAATTTTATCACTTAGATCTTTACTATCTTCATGCCTGAAAATAATTGTACCATCAGGCCTATAAGTTACATCACTAGCAATAATAGGAATGTTTAAATATAGTGATTCTCGAATAGTTAATGAATCACCATCACTCCTTGTCGCACGAAGAACCATCCTTGATAGTTTTGTCAATTCATTAAAATCGATTGCATAGTTAACTAGATGAATGTGGCAGTTATTTTTATCTTCAAAAGAAGCACATAAATTACGAACATATTCTGTTGTAGTTCCTGAGGGATCAACAAGTACTAATATAGTATTTTTAATTTTATCGGTTTTTACAAGCCTACTAAAAGCATCAATACAAAGATCAAAACCATATAGGTCTTTTTTATTAACAAATGTCAGGCGAAAGCAGTTTGTAGAAATAATATTTTTATAGTTTTTCAGCTTTTCAACTAGTAAATTAGGCAATATTGTTTTTTCAATAGAAGGTAAAAATGCAGGTATCAATTCATATTTATAATTTTTGATATATTTTGATATATTTTTATCATTAACTAAAATCAATTTATCAACAAACAGCATAAAAACCTTAAAAATAAATATATTTTTAATGCGAATATTATGATGTGTATAAATTACTTTTTTACGAAATAATTTACATAAAAAAGCTATTGGTATTTTTATATTACTTGATAAATGAATATGAACAACATCAATATGAAGCAGACTGAAAATTGATAACCATGCTTTAACAAATTGGTTATCATAATATATTTCCATTTTCTTTATATCAAATAAAATCAGCTGTAATTCATTTGTATTTTTAAATTTTTCAAAAAAACGTTTTATATGTATTGCAACACCGCCAATAGGGGGAGGTAAAGCACCAATAATTAAAACTTTCAAATAAGTTCCTTTGATAACTAAGTTAAATAATAATGATTTTGGTTTTTTAAAGAGCAAGAATCTCTTAAAGTTGTCTTTTGATTACTAAACCCAAACAAGACACTTTTCAGATTTAAGCAATTTGAAAAACATATAACAAACTCAAGTTTCCCAGTTTTTAAAATAACAGACCCCGCTATATATACAGCGGTTTTTATTCTTCACCCGCGTTGCTCTAAATGTAGCAAACCCTAATTTAATTGGTTTCTCTTATACGTCAGGGCGAAAAATAATTGGGAAACTTCAGTAACAAATATAAACCCACTAAATTCATTTCACCTTAAATTTCATGAAAAAGAAAATATAATTCAAGTATCTCTGCAGTAACACTGGCATAACCGAATTCTATCCGTTTTTGAGTTTTTCTTACGTCCAGTTGAAATTTTCTTTCTTTACTTTTGCAGGGGAGCCCGCTACTAGAACATTATCTTGCTCAAATTTTTTTGCCACAACACTACCCAAGCCAACCATTGTGTTAATAGAAAATTTCGTACCTGGGGCAAAACATACAGCGCTTCCTATGTAGCAATTTCTTTCAATTATTATATCTTTGTCTACTACATTACCACCATGCGTCCAAAATTGAGATCCATATCCTGCAATCCAAGAGTCATCAGATATTTTGATCAAACCTGCAATATCAAAATAATGCTTATTGGTTATTGTTACATTTTTTCCAATTTCAAGACTTCTTGAAAAATTTAGGTTTAAAAATTTTTCATCAGTTGTCCATTCCCCACACCTAAATAAGTTTCCAAATTCAATACTGCTTTTGCTGTCCATTTGCAAAGTGAAAGGTCCTGTGAATAAATTGAACTTTCCAATATTGACATTTTTTAAGTCACATTTTTCTATATCTATTATTGTTCCAAATCCT
>JAZGEQ010000085.1:0-149936 GCA_036478775.1 Cellulophaga sp. | reverse complement strand
CCGAAAGAGTCGAATATTACCTTAATCCTTTTCTCCTCATTTAGAGATTCCGACTTTTTATAGCCACAATATAACTCAGGTAACCCTCAGCAAAAAGAACATTAGCGATGGCAAATTACTTACAACAAGTGGATATACGTACTATTACTTATATCTGTATTTTGTCACTACTGCTAATGTAATGTATATTAAATAATTACAAACCAATATGTAGAATATTTATTGCACTAAAGTTATCAAGTACTTGCTTGCAATAATTCCAGTTTTTTAATAACCCTATAAAAACAATATAATTTATGGAGGTTTTGGTCTTCCTCATTAAATAGTATAACAGATGTTATAAAGGAAATATAATTATATTGTAATAAACAAAAAGGATATAATTATGTCTTCCAAAAGAATTGTTTTAAGAACAATTAAAATTTAACTAAAAGTGTAAGTATCGTTTATTTTACGAGACTATATCACAAAATAGAATACCATGAGAAAATTTTTAATACTAGCCCTATTTTTTAGTACTCTACTAGGGGTACAGGCACAGAAAACCATCACTTTTGCTTCTAAGGATACCCTTAGTATAACGGCAGATGTTTATGAAAAAGAAAATGCAGATACCTTTATAATTCTGTTTCACCAAGCAAGATGGAGCAGGGGAGAATACCTAGAAATTGCCCCCAAATTAAATACGATGGGATATTCGTGTATCGCAGTAGATCTAAGATCAGGAGGTAGTATAAACGGTATTATAAATAAAACAAATGAGTTGGCAGTTTTACAGGGAAAAGCTACTGCCTATGTAGACGCATTTCAAGATATAGAAGCTACTGTTTCCTATGTTAAGAACACCTATAAGCCCTCTAAAATAATTTTATGGGGAAGTTCCTATTCTTCTGCCTTAGTGCTTAAATATGGAGGGGATTATCCAGAAGCAGTTACTGCCATTTTATCTTTTGCACCAGGAGAATATTTTTCTCCCAAAGATTTTATTAGTCGTAGTGCTAAAAATATTACAGTTCCTGTTTTTATAACTTCGGCCAAGAAGGAATATAAAAATTGGAAAGGAATTTACGAAGCAATCCCTACAACGACCAAAACAAGTTATTTACCAGTTACAAAAGGAAATCATGGTTCCAGAGCTTTATGGGAGAAGTTTGACGATAACTCTGGTTACTGGACAGCAGTTTCCGATTTCCTGAACAATTTAAAATGATATAATTAGAATAGATGAGATTTCACACTAGAAAATGGGTAAAACCAGAAGATTTAAATGCAAACGAAACCTTGTTTGGAGGGAAACTCTTGGCATGGATAGATGAAGAAGCTGCCTTGTATAGCATTATTCAGCTGGATAATAAAAAGGTGGTAACCAAATTTATGTCTGAGATAAATTTCATGAGTACGGCAAAGCAGGGAGATATCGTAGAAATAGGAATAGAAGTCATTAAGTTTGGAAAAAGCTCTATAACTCTAAATTGTGAGGTAAGAAATAAAATGACCTGGGAAACTATTGTTACGGTAGAAAATATAATTATGGTTAACCTTGGTGCAGATGACAAACCAGCAGCCCATGGTAAAACAAAGGTGGAGTTTATAAAGGACCGTTTACAGAGCAATACGGATTAACACAAAAAATTATAGAAAGTATACAAAAAGTAAAAAGCCCGTATACAAGTGTAAACGGGCTTTTAGTATATCAATTTAATTAACTTTTAGCCATGTTTTTGGCAACTACCTGTACTTCGTCTAAAACACGCAATAAATTACCACTCCATAGTTTTTCAATTTCTTCTTCAGAATAGCCTCTTTTTACAAGTTCTAAAGTAACATTGAAAGTTTCAGAAGCATCTGACCAACCTTCGATTCCGCCACCACCATCAAAATCGGAACTAATACCTACATGTTTAATTCCAATAAGCTGTACCATATAATCAATATGATCCACAAAATCACCTACATCAACAGCCTGTGGTGCATCCTCATCATTTGCAACCAAAGCTTTGGCGATGTCTTGTATCTTAGAACGGTTTTCAAAAAATGCATCCTTTTCAGCATCGGTAAGGTCGCCCATTTCTGATCTTTCGTACCATTCAACTTGTAAAGAATCGGCCACTTTTTTATACATCGTTTTTATATGAGCAGACCAAGCATCATTTTTCTCGGTATTTAAATACGATTTAAAAGCAACGGTTTGTACAACACCACCATTTTCTTTCATTAGCAATAACTGCTCATCATCTAAATTTCTACTATGATCACAAAGTGCTCTTGCAGAAGAATGAGAAGCTATAATAGGAGCTTTACTTAACGCTATCATTTGTTTCATAGATTCTTTTGCAGGGTGCGAAACATCTATCATGATTCCCAATCGGTTCATTTCAGCAACCGCTTTTTTTCCTAATTCACTTAAACCATTATGCAACCAAATACTGTCTTTTTCTCCGGTATTAGAATCGCAAAACTGACTATGACCATTATGAGATAAGGATATATAACGAGCACCAAGCTTGTGGTATTTTTCGAAATTTGCTAAATCTTCTCCAATAGGATATGCATTTTCTACACCAATCATAGCAATTTTCTTTCCAGCTTTATCAATTCTTCTAACATCATCAGAAGTTAAAGCAAGCTCTATTTGTTCTGGTGCAATAGCATTGCATAATTTATGAATAGCATTAAATTTTGCCATAGCATTTTCAGAGGCTTTTTTATAGCCATCTGTAGTTAAAGAATCTTGACCTGTGTATACAATTAACCAAGACACATCTAAATCTCCCGTAACCATATTTGGGATATTAACTTGTGTGTCCAATTTTTGCGTATAGTTAATACTATCTGTAAAATTTTTAACATTAAAATCGTTGTGGGTATCCAACGTAATAACCTTTTTGTGAATGCGCATAGCTTTTTCTTCTATACTTTCTAAGACAGCCTCTTTCTTCTTTTCGGCACAAGAGAAGACTGTTAAAATGCAGATAAATCCGATAATTTGTTTCATAACAATGTAGTTTATACTTACAAATTAAGCTATTTCACAACAATAATGGAAGCTTATGTAACAATTAATTGCTGTAACAGAACCAAAACGAGATTTTTATAGAACCAAACTAAACCAAAATCTCAAATTAATAACCAACAAGAACTCTTGGAACCAAAAAATATACTTAACCACCTATCTGCTTTGGAGTCAAAGCTAAATGATTTTTCTTTCGAAAAATTAACAGCAGAAGAGGCGCATCTACTTAAAAAAACATTCTATTCTTTTAAAAGTAGTTTAGAGGATAAAGTGGAAGGGACAAACTCCTCAAAAGCATTACGCAACAATCCAGATTTCTTTTCTAAAATAAGTGACTCTTCTGAAGTAAGAAAAGAAACTTTTAGGGAAAGTAAAATAATAGCAACCGTAAGTCATGAAATAAGAACACCATTAAATGGAATAATGGGGTTTGCAGATTTATTAAAAGAAACAGGTCTAACAAAGGAACAATTGTTTCAGGTAAATGCAATCCAATCTGCTTCACACAATTTATTAGATGTTGTAAATGAACTATTAGAATATTCAAATCTTTCTACTGGAATAGAAAAATTTGAGAATGTAGATTTCAATTTTTATAACGTAATTAGAAACACACTCTATCTATGTGACACCTTAATTTTAGATAAAAACATAAAATTAGAGGTAGACATGGATTCTGATATCCCGGAAGTATTAGTAGGTGATCCCTCCAAGCTTTCACAGATTCTTTTAAATATATTGGGGAATGCAATAAAGTTTGTAGAAAAAGGAAGCATTCATCTTAAGGTTAATTTAAAGAAGCAAAAGAGTAGCAAGCTATACGTAGAATTTCAAATTATTGATACAGGTATAGGAATAGCAAAAGATAAGCTCGATTATATTTTTGAGACCTATAAACAAGCCGAAAATGATACACATATTAAATATGGTGGTACAGGTCTTGGATTAAGTATTGTAAAACAAATTATAGAAAACCTAAAAGGGGATATAACTGTTAGTAGTGTTTTGGGTGCAGGAACAACATTTAAGTTTATTTTGCCTTTTAAAAAAGGAAATAATACCAGACTTCATAAAAAGACAACAGTAACAATAAGTATTGAAGAGAAAAAGACGCTTGTAAAGGGCTTAAATATTCTTGTTTTTGAGGATAATACTTTGAATCAGAAACTAATTGAAAATAGATTAAAAAGCTGGAAATGCAATCCATTTATAACAGATGATGCCACTGAGGGTCTGACTATTCTAGAAACAAAAAAAATAGATTTAATATTAATGGATTTAAAGATGCCAGTTATGAACGGGTTTCAGATTGCTTATAAAATTCGTAATCATTCAAATCCTATCCTAGCAAAAATTCAAATTATCGCAGTTACGGCTGACTTTAGTGCTGAGGACCAGACAAAATGTAATTCTAGTGGTATTAACGATTATCTACTAAAACCATACAGTCCAGAAAAATTGCTAGACAAATTAATAGAGAACAAGAAAAAAGCAGTAATGAATTCGATACAATTAGAAGTTATTAGTTCAAAAAATAACGATAAAATTTTCACTTCCAATATAGATTTAACTCCAATCCTAATAGATTGTATGGGAGATGTTTCATTATTAGAAGAGCTAATAGATTTGTATAAGAAAAATGCTTTAGAATTTATTGGAAAAGCAAAATTTGCTTTGCAAAATACAGATATTAAAGAATTAAAATTTGCTTCGCATAAAATAAAAGCAGGACTATCAATGATGCAAACTACTGGTTTATATGAGATAGTTGAGCAAATGCATAGAACCTGTGAGACAAATAGAGATTTTAATCACTTAGAATTTTTATACAATTGTTTTTTAACCGAATACCCAGTAGTAGAAAAAAATATTAATGAGGCATTCACTAAAATTCAGTTAGGTAATAAGTAATAAATACGAATGATTTTGATGAAGGAGGAAACGCTATTATTAGCTGAGGATGATGAATTATTAGCAACACTCTTGGCGTATCGTTTAGGAAAAGGGGGTTATGATGTGGTTATAGCCAAGGATGGACGCGAGGTAAAAGAATATTTAAAAAAAGATATTCCTGCTATTATCGTTAGTGATATAATGATGCCGTATATGTCTGGAATAGAATTGGTGGATTATATTAGAAATGAACTAGCACTTACTACCCCAATAATACTTATTTCTTCTGCAGGAAATGAAGAAAATGTAGTTACTGCATTTGAACTTGGAGCGAATGATTTTATATCAAAGCCCGTAAGTCCATCAGAATTACTCATTAGAATAAACAGACAACTTATAATCTCTGGCAAATAGTGCACTTGGTATTTGCTACATATCGCCCTATTTCACTCATTGAGGTTCCAAAATTACATACAAATTTATTATGGGATTTAACCCTACTATTTATAGGGTTATCTGCTCTATATTTTGTTTGTGTTTTCTTTTTTAAAAGCAAATTTACATTTAAATCGAAAAAGGTAAGTTCAAAAAAGAAAGTGTTGGCTCCTATGATAAGTAAGTTTCTTTTTTACGAAGAAGAGAGCGAAAGCAAAGAAGAAAAAAATAGTTATATACAACTGAAAATTGAAATAAGGGATCTTATAAAAGACCGTTTTAACCACTTATTACTATCAGAAATTCTTCAAGATTTACAAAAAGATGTATCCGGGAATACACAAAGGCGTCTTTATAAAATGTATAAAGATTTAGGCTTGCACCTAGATGCATTTAAAAAGCTAAAAAGTTGGCGTTGGGAAGTTGTTTCACAAGGAATTTTTGAACTCACCCAAATGCAGGTTGCAGAATCCTACGGATTTATATCACAGTTTATAAATGATAAGAGAGGCGTCGTTAGAAAACAGGCAGAAATTGCCACGGTCTCTCTAAAACATGAAGGATTGTCCTATTTTTTAGATACCACGCGTTGTAATATATCGGAATGGCAACAGCTAAAATTAATGGATGTTATAAACAACCTGGAAGATTTTGAACCACCAAGATTTAAAAAATGGCTTACATCTACAAACAAAGATGTTGTGCTGTTTTCTTTACGTTTAATTCGTCATTACAATCAGAATGACACCAATGCATCCATAATAGAACTTATACGTCATAAGAACAATCAAATAAAGTCAGAAGCAATCTATTGTATAAAGAAATTCTGTGTTTTTGAAGCTCGTGAAACATTAAAAAATATGTTTTGGAAAAGTAATACGGAGGTCAAAATTATTATCCTCGATGCTATTGCTTCTTTCGAAATAGAAGAGGATGTAGCGTTCCTTAAACATGTAGAAAAGAAAGAAAGCAACTTTACTATAAAAAGTAAGGCCTTAAGTTCTATTAATACAATAATTCCTGGGTATATTTTACCTACAAAAGGATTGTCTAAGGTAGAACCTACAAACTCTAAAATGGAGGTCGATTCTGAATCCGTTAGTGAAGAACCTATAGACAACACAGAATTACCAAAAGAAGAAGAATTAGTTCTAAATGAAGTAGATGCAGAAGTAAACGAGAAAGACGAAGAAATAAAAACAGATACAATTTCGTTAGATTCTTGTATAGCTGAGGAAGAAGAAACTCCAAAAATTGAATCGGTTGAGGAAAACTATATAATAGAAGAAATTTTAGAAGAAATAGAACCTGAGGTAAAAGAAGAAACTAAAGTAGTTACTAGTCCTAGAGAAAATGTGTTTGAAAAGGTTTATGCAGAAAGAGATACTAAGGACAAGGAATTGTTATTAGATATTATTGATAAAAATGGAGACCATAGAGAAATTCCATTATTAAAAGAAATTGCTGCAAAAGAAAAAAACATGACAATTAAAGAAAGAGCTTTAGAAATAATCTTTGCCTTTTCTGGTAAAGGCCCTAATTCCTTAAAAGAGGTAGAAAAATCTTCTTTAGAAGAAGACTACCAAGGGAAGAGTATTTTTGAAAAATTATTTTATACAAGTGACTCTATATCTAAACTAATGCTATTAGATGAAATTTTAGAAGTAGGTGACCATAAAGAAATACCTTTTTTAGAATCTCTAACTAGTCATTCTGACAGAAGAATTTGTCAAAAAGCAAAGTTGGTAAAGCAACAGTTAAAAGCTAAGCTAGAAGAATTAAAGCCACCAGAAGTAGAAGAATCAATAGAAATAGAAGAAAATACAGGTGTAGAAATTGATTTAGGAGCGAAAGATTTGGTTGCTTTTTATGATGAAAATGATTCTGGTTTTATAGAAGTAAAAAAGAAGAAGAAAAAAATAGTTGCTTCAAATGAAAGTGTTTATCCATTAGAAGATGTCCAAATAGAAGTAGCCAAACCCAAAATTAAATTAAATTTTGAGCTAGAAGGAGAAATTTGTAAAGTCAGTTCATCAGAAGATAGCGAGCAAGTTCTTTTTAGTTTGGATAAAGAAAATACCATCAAGAAATTTTCTAATTCCTTAAATTCTGTATTTAATTATTTTTACAAACAACACTAAAACATTCCTAATAAGTGGATAGTGAATTTTTTAATATCATTTTAGACTATATCAGTGCAGTGTTCTTGGTGTTCACTTTTGTACTGTTTGTTTTGTTTGGTCTAATGGGGTATTTATCCACAAGAAATTCTATTCATTACAAAAACAAAAATAGCTTTGGCGACTTGTCTAAAGTTATGGCGTCACCAATGGCACCAAGTATAACGATTATTGCCCCTGCGTATAACGAAGGACTTACTATTGTAGAAAACATACGATCCTTATTATCCTTACAGTATGTGAATTATGAAGTAATGGTGGTGAATGATGGTAGTAAAGATGACACTTTGCAAAAAATGATAGAAGCTTATGATTTGGTTAAAATTGAAAGGGAAATAGATCCTGAATGGAAATCAAAACCTATTCGTGGTATTTATAAATCTAAGCAACGATCGTTTTCTAAACTTACAGTAATCGATAAAGAGAATGGCGGAAAATCAGATGCCCTAAATACAGGAATGCATCTTTCTGAGAACCAATATGTAGGTTGTATAGATGTAGATTGTTTGTTGTTGCCAGATGCCCTGCTACATGTGGTGAAATCATTTTATCAAAGAACACAGAAAAGGGTAATTGCTGTAGGTGGTGTAATACGAGTGGCAAATTCTTGTAAAATTTCTGGAGGAACATTAGAAGAAATAAGATTACCAAAAAACTGGCTAGCCCGTTTTCAATTATTAGAGTATACGCGGTCCTTTCTATTAGGAAGAATGGCATGGGGAAGAATAGATAGTCTTCTAATTATATCTGGAGCATTTGGTTTTTTTGATCGAGAAATAGCATTGGCAGTTGGCGGTTACGATACAAAAACGGTAGGGGAAGATATGGAAATTGTTTTCCGAATGCGTCGCTATATGAACGATAGAAAAGAGCCTTATACAATAGAGTATATTCCGGACCCACTTTGCTGGACAGAAGTTCCAGAAAGCATTAAAATTTTAATAAACCAACGAGATAGGTGGGCTAGGGGCAATATAGAAACCTTAACAAAGCATAAAGACATGTTTTTTAATCCTAAATATGGGAAACTTGGTATGCTTAGTTTTCCGTATTGGTTTTTTTACGAATGGTTGGCTCCTATATTAGAATTTTTTGGGCTATTTTCAATTCTATTATTTTCCTATTTAGGTATTTTAAATTGGGATTTCTTTATAGCCATTACAGCTACTATATATACCTATTCTGTTATGTTTTCGCTATATGCCATTCTATGGGATGTGTATTTATATAACCAATACAAAGACACAAAGTCAATTTTAATATTGGTTTTCTGTGCTTTGGTAGAACCATTATTTTTCCATCCAATAGTTACATTTTCTGCTATTCGAGGAAACTATAAAAAACTGTTTAAAATTCAATCTGGTTGGGGTGTAATTACCCGAAAAGGATTTGCTAAAGTATAACAGTATGCAGATAGAAGAAAAGATAAAACAAAATATAGAACGCAAATCTCTAAAAGAATATGTGCGGTTAGTTCTATCATTCTTTTTTTGTTTAGTCTTACTTTCTTTATACCAATATAGCAGTTTATACTTTAGTGGCGCAATAGATCGCATAGTGTCTAAAAGCTTTTTTCTATTGCTTATTCACCATATTGGTTTTACTACGCTTATTGCATTATTTCTAGTTTTTATATATAATTTTTTAGAGAATTGGAAACCAAAACTAGGCTTTAAAATACTCTCTTATGTCTTTGCTATATTGCTTGTATTAGAAATACTTTTAGTACAATACTATATAGAGAATTATGAAATATTAGGGAGTAATATCTTTAATTATTCTAGCACAGATATTAGTATTTTAAAAACATTAGTATTCCTAGTAATTGCAAGTGTACTAGCTATAGTATTCTTAACCCAAATTTATAAGATTACGACCAAGTATTTCAATTTTATAGGAAAAATGTATCCTTTTACAATTGTTCTGTTTAGTCTATTTTTAGCTACTTTAATTTCTGATAAAAAACCGATAAATGAGAATAAAACCCAACACTTGGGACATAGTATTCTGGTAAATATTTTAGATTTTAATAAGTACGAAGGAAAGGAAATATACCCCTTGCTAACAAGTGTACCTAACAAGAATAATTTAGGGAATCACTTTAATTTAACAAGTGAAAAGCCAAATATTGTATTTCTAATTTTGGAAGGAATGGGGTCTAATTTTGTATCCAAGGCTTCAAAATTTAGTGGGTTTACTCCATTTTTAAATTCACTTACTTCAAAATCGTTATACTGGTCTAATTATTTAAGTAATTCAGGAGAAACAGCAGCGGCATTACCAAGTATTATTGGTTCATTGCCTTTTGGGAAAAACGGATTTACAAATAATAAAACTATAGCAGATAGACATACTTTATTTTCAATTCTAAAACAGAATAAATACCATACCAGTTTTAATTATGGGGGAAATAGTTCACTCCATTCTTTGGATAAATTTTTATATGAAGAGCGGGTAGACTACATTTTGGATAATAAAGGCTTTGGAAAAGAATATCGTTTACAAGAGATAGATGCTGCTGGAATAACATTAGGATATCCCGACAAAGAATTGTACCGAAAATGGAATGCGTCTATACTTAAAAATGCCAAACCTAGATTAGATGTTTTCTTGACATTAAGTTCTAAAAAGCCCTTTTTAATACCAAATCAAAGTGTTTATTTAAATAAAGTGGAGGTTATTTTAACGAACAAAAAAATGTCTCCTAGAAATTATAAATTGGTTTCAAAAAACAAAGAGTTATTTGCGAGTATTTTATATACCGATGAAGCCTTAAAAGAGTTCATTACAGCATATAGAAAGAACCCTAATTACTCTAACACAATATTTATAATTACCGGAAGCCATAATACTACAGAGTTGCCACAACAAAATGAACTAAGTCGTTATCGCGTACCATTTATTATTTATAGTCCATTGGTGAAAGAACCTAAAGAATTTAAAAGTCTGGCATCACATGCAGATATTGCTCCTTCTATACTTAGTTTATTAGAAAAACCATATGGGTTACAGTTACCAATAAAAACAGCATGGACAGGAACTGGTTTAGAAACACAAAACAGTTTCAATATGTCAAAGGAAGTGTTACTATTTAGACATCGTAACACAATAGAAGAATATGTCTGGGGAAATCATTTTTATACCAACGGGAACCTGTATACTTTGGATAACAAACTTCAATTAAATAATACTACTAATAAATTGGTTTACGATACTATACAAAAGAGATTCAAGTATGCCAAATCCGTGAATACCTATGTAACCTCAAAAGGAAAAATTATACCCGACGATGTAGCTATATTTCCTATTAATAAGGGATTATTCAGTAAACAAGAAAATTTATGGATTACAAGTGTATTTAGTGGTAATGATTATGATAAAGCCTATAAAGTCGCAAGAAAATTAGCCGTAAACGAACAGCGCAATAGAGCATTACTACTATGCAATTTTATTCTAAGTAAAATACCAGGGCATGCAGATACTGAAATTCTAATGGGAAGAATACATGCATGGAATAAGGACTATGACACCTCCATAAATGTTCTAAAAAGAGCTATCCGAAAATACCCAATGTATTCGGATGGGTACTCGGCTATATTAGACGTATATTTTTGGTCGGATAGAAATACAGAAGCAATTGCCTATTTTTCGCAAATAGAAGCCAATAAAATAAAGAATGAAGAGATAAGTTCTAAAATGCTTAGAGCCTATAAAACGATACGAAAACAAGCTATTATAAATCAATAATGCCAATAGATCACAATAGCATACATATTTTGTTCCCAAATGAAAATTATTAAAAACCTTACTATTGCTTTCTTGCTACTAGTACACTGTGTTCTGTTTTCGCAAGAATCAGTGTATTCTGGAAACCCTAGTCACTCCTTTGATACTGCAAAAACACTTGCATTTAAAGGAGAAAGAAAGCAGGCTAGAGATACACTACTTGCTATTTTATCAAAATACCCAAAGCACACAGACGCTCAAAATTTGCTAGCAAAAACATATAGTTGGGACGGGAATTACAATAAAGCCCGAAAGGTATTTAATAAAATTACATCCAATAATAAACAAATAAAAGAGGTTTGGGTAGCGGCTATTAAGAATGAAATATATGCTACTAATTATACAACTGCATTGGGCTTAGCAAATAAGGCATTACTTTATAATGAAGGTGCTATTTCTATTAGTAATCTAAAAGTTCAAATTTTAGAACATCTAAATAAACCACCACCACGAGATAGTTTAAATAATGCTATTAGAGTTTCTATGGCAATAGACGTATTTAGTAAAGTATATGACCCTATGTATTATGGAAGCATTTCTTATAAAAGAGAAACAAAATATGGAAGTATAATCCCGAAAATTAATTACAACAATCGTTTTGGTGAAAATGGTATTCAATATGAAATAGATGCATATCCAAAATTTTCTAAAAAACTATATGGGTATTTAAACTTCGGATATTCTTCCTCAAAAATATTCCCTAAAAATAGGGTAGGGGCAGAATTGTATGCCACACTTCCTAAAACAACGGAAGCTTCATTAGGAATGCGTTATTTGAATTTTAACAACGGTACAGCAACAATATTTACAGGATCCTATTCTTTATATCGTGGCGATTATTATTTCTCATTACGCCCATATATATCCCCAAGAAAGAATAAAAGCATTAGTATTTCTGGTGCATTTACAATCCGTAAGTATTTGAAGGATTCAGATACTTATCTTGGAGCAAATATAGGAATGGGATATACTCCAGAATTAAAACAACTTATAGCAAATGATATACTTTTATCAGAAACATTGCTGTTTATAGAATCGCAGCATATTAATTTTGTGTATCAGTTCTCCACAAGGATGAAAAATGTATATAAAACTAATTTAGGAGTAATACGACAAGAATTATTATTTATTCCTGGAGAGTTCTTTTTTGCTATTTCGGTTGGTGTTTCTTACAAATTTAAGTTCTAACCAACAAAAATGAATAGTTCACAACAAAAAACGAATAGTTCACCACATAATATTGTCTTAACTATATAGTTTACATAAGTTTACCCCATAATGTAGAACCCAAATCTCATTAAACATGTTATACGACACCTACGGAGAAGAATATTTAGTATTTCTCCAAGATTTAAATGAAATATTAAATGTTAATGAATTAATGGAATTAGATTACCTATAAATTTAATTTCTAAATCAAAACCCAAATCATGGCAAACAAAAATCAAGACAATGTAGCTTACCTAAATTTTATTGAAGATTTAAATGAAATTTTATTAGATTTTAATATTAGTAGATTAAGTTATTCTTAAATGAATTATTTCTTTTTTAGAAAGAAAGAGGAGCTTCTATTTATAATAGGAGCTCCTCTTTAATTTTTTATACTGTTTTAAACAACTAGCTTAGGAATTGATTAATCCGTATAACAAACATATTCTAATAAAATTTTCATTACCACATAACTATAAATCAGAATATTAACCCAAATAAGTTTTTAATATTTTACTTCTAGAATTGTGTCTTAATTTTCTAATTGCCTTCTCTCTAATTTGGCGGACTCTCTCTCTTGTAAGGTCAAACGTTTGACCAATTTCGGCAAGTGTCATTGAGTGCGTTCCTCCAAATCCATAATATAGTTTTAAAACATCTGCTTCTCTAGGCGATAGTGTTTCTAATGCTCTGTTAATTTCGGTATTTAAAGATTCCATTAACAACATCTTATCTGGCCTAGGAGATTCTCCAGAGCTAATGACATCGTATAGGTTAGAATCTTCACCTTCTTTAAATGGCGCATCCATGGATACATGACGCCCCACATTTTTTAAAGACTGTGTAACCTCACTAATAGTCATGTCTAACTCTTTAGCTATTTCATCTGCGGAAGGAGGTCTTTCATGAGCCTGTTCTAAATAAGAAAAAGCTTTTTTAATTTTGTTAATAGAACCAATTTTATTTAATGGCAAACGTACTATACGAGACTGCTCTGCTAATGCTTGTAGGATAGATTGTCTAATCCACCAAACAGCATAAGAAATAAATTTAAATCCACGAGTTTCATCAAATCTCTTTGCCGCTTTTACAAGACCTACATTTCCTTCATTAATTAAATCTGGTAACTTTAATCCTTGATTTTGATATTGTTTTGCAACAGAAACTACAAATCTTAAATTCGCATTCGTAAGCTTTTCTAAGGCAGCTTGATCTCCTGTTCGTATTTTTTGGGCTAACTCTACTTCTTCATTAGCTGTAATAAGCTCTATTTTACTTATATCTTGCAAGTATTTATCCAATGATTTTGATTCTCTATTGGTTACCTGTTTGATAATTTTTAGTTGCCTCATATGTGTAATCTTTTCTTTTATTTCCTAATGCCTTTCATATTACGTCTTTATTGTATCTTTTCCAAAAGAATATATTATAGGTTATCATTTTAAGAAAACTTTAAGACTTTTTCGCATCTAGCTAATTTTCAGGGGGAATATTCTAAAACAACCTTTTTGGTGGGGCAAAATAAAAGAGCAACATAAATTTGTTGCATGCATACTATAAAAATAATACTTTAGGAGATTAGGAATAAACTATTTTTAAATACTAGAAATTGGTCTAAGATTATGAGTAAAAGAGCCCTGAAGAAATACCTAAGTGAACTCAAAAAAAAAGAGCTAGAGGCCCAATTATTAGATTTGTACGAAAGGTTTCCTTTGGTAAAAGAGTATTATAATTTTGTATTTAACCCAAAAGAGGGTAAATTAATTCAGGAAGCCAAAATTAAAATATCTAACGAATACTTTCCTACAAAAAGAAGACGTCCTAAGGCAAGACGTTCTGTAGCTCAGAAATATATAAAACATTTTATAAAACTTGGTGTTGACCCTTATTTAATCACTGATGTTATGCTTTATAACTTAGAAATAGCACAGTCTTTTTCTAAAAATAAAAATGTTCCTGACCCTTTCTATAAAAGCATGTTGAATTCATTTTCCGAAGTTGTTCAATATGTTATTGTAAACAGTATTTTAACAGATTTTAAACAACGTATTTTAAACATTTATACCATAACCCAAGAAGATAATTGGTTGTTTTCAGAAGAGTTCACCAGAGTATTAGATAGCATAGATTAAATTATGAGTATTGTAATAATAAGACAGGATAATAAAATTCCCAACTGGTTAGATGCCATTAAAACTTACGCATCAGAATTAAGGGTGTATGACTATACAAAACCACATCCGAAAGAAGAAATTACAACCGTATTGGTTTGGAAACAGCCACAAGGTGTTTTCTTAGATTACCCAAACCTTAAATGCATTGCGTCTATGGGGGCGGGGGTTGACTTTATTTTTGATGACAAAAGTCTTCCTGAAAATGTTGTAATTACAAGAGTTGTAGATCCAATGTTAGCAGAGGATATGTCAGAATTTGTAGCATCTTTAATTTTCAACCATTTAAAGAGACTCAATAATTACAAAATAGAACAACAAAACGGTAATTGGAATCCAATAGCATACCAACGAATTAGAGATATTTCCATAGGTATAATGGGCATGGGTAAATTAGGAACACATACAGCAAGCTATTTAGAACAGCTAAATTTTAAAGTTTCCGGATGGGCTAATTCTCCTAAAAAGATAGACGGAATAAAGTCTTATACGGGTAAGGAAGAGCTATCCTCATTTTTAAAAAACACTTCCGTTTTAATTTGTCTACTCCCTTTAACGAAAGATACTTTTGGGATTATAAACAAAAATCTTTTAAGCGAATTACCAAAAGGGGCATTTGTAATAAATGTAGCTAGAGGAGGACATGTCATTGATGAAGAATTATTAGAAATGATTTCTAATGGTCATATCTCTGGCGCTAGTTTAGATGTTTTTGATAATGAACCATTAGCAAAAGAACATCCTTTTTGGAATACCCCGGAAATTCATATTACTCCTCATATAGCAAGTGTTTCAAATGCGTCATCCGTAATTCCTCAAATAGTGGATAATTATAGAAGACTCGAAAACGGAAAGACAATGCTTAACACAGTATCTAGCGCCAAAGGCTATTAAATTGTAAGAAATATTTCATTTAAGAAGAAAAAACTGCTAATTTTGAAAGGTTTGCTTATCTGTTAATCAATTAATAAAACAACGTATTTGAAGTTAGAAAACAACACAATAGAAAAAACACTTTATGATTATCAATTAGAAGATTTAAATAAAATTTTTAATCATTTAGACAATACAACAGACAATACAACAGACAATACCAATTTACTTTACCAGTTGCCTACTGGTGGAGGGAAAACTGTTGTTTTTTCTGAAATTGCCAAACGATATATAAACAAAACAAACAAAAAGGTAGTTGTTTTAACGCATAGAATAGAGCTCAGTGTACAGACTTCAAAAATGTTGCATGGGTTTGGTGTTAAAAATAAAATAATTAACAGTAGTGTCAAAGAATTTAGCGACCAAGACGAATACATGTGTTTTGTTGCTATGGTGGAAACTCTAAACAATAGACTGGAAGAAGAGAAGATAGATATTCAGAATGTTGGATTAGTTATTATTGATGAAGCACATTATAATTCTTTTCGAAAATTATTCAAGCATTTTGAAAATGCCATAATTATTGGGGTAACTGCAACACCATTAAGTTCTAATATAAAGCTTCCGATGAAGGATAACTATAAGAAGTTAATCATTGGAGAATCTATAAAATCATTAATCCAAAAGAATTTTTTAGCTAGAGCGGAAATGTTTAGCTATGATGTAGGGCTAAGTACCTTAAAACTTGGTATCAATGGCGATTATACGGTAAAGTCGTCCGATGAGTTATATGGAAACATGCTAATGCAAGGAAGGCTCTTAGAAGCTTATGAGCAGGTTGCAAAAGGGACTAAAACTTTAATTTTTAATAATGGGATTAATACATCTAGATACGTATACGAAACGTTTAAAAAAGCAGGGTATAATATCCGACATCTAGATAATAAAAACAATAGTACAGAAAGACGCGAAATATTGGATTGGTTTTCCAATACACCAGATGCAATACTTACTTCTGTTAGTATTTTAACAACAGGTTTTGATGAGCCTACCGTTGAAACTATAATTTTAAATAGAGCAACAAAATCCTTAACACTTTATTTTCAGATGATAGGAAGAGGGTCTCGTGTTCTTCCGAATAAGGATAAATTTTCTGTAATAGATTTAGGAAATAATATTAAGAGATTCGGTCTTTGGAGCGAACCAATGGATTGGAAAGAGATTTTTCATTTTCCAGATTTCTTTTTAGAAAACATAAGAAACGACGAAGAAATAGAACGTGATTTTGTTTATGAAATGCCGTTAGAATTAAAAGAAAAATTTAAAAAGTCGAGTGCTATTGACTTCGATATAAAAAAAGAATACAAAGAAGTATTTGCAAAAGGACTTAAATCAAAAGTTGTTTTAGAACGAAGTATAGAGCAGCATGCAAATATCTGTATAGAGAATAGTGAAGATGTTTTTGATGCACGTATTTTAGCGAAACAGCTAAAAGATGAAATAACATACCGAGTTCGACTTTATTCTTACTGTATAATGAACAATACCAAAAATTACAAAGAATGGTTAGCAGAAGATTACCAACGTAAATTACGTTTGTTAATTTCTCAAAAATTCGCATCCAAAATGTAATTTGGCATATACACTACCTATGCAAAAAATACTACTAATTGGTTTTCTATGGCCAGAGCCAAATGCAACTGCAGCAGGAGGAAGAATGCTACAATTAATTCAGTTTTTTAAACAACAGAAATACCAAATTACATTTGCTAGTACAAGCACAGAAAATGAGCATACGGACAATCTTTCCAAGTTGGGAATTAATACACAAAGTATTGTTTTAAACGATGCTAGTTTTGATGAGTTTATTTGGAATTTACTTCCAAATATTGTTCTCTTTGATCGCTTTATGATAGAAGAACAATTTGGATGGCGAGTTGCAAAACATGTACCAAATGCTATTCGTATTTTAGATACAGAAGATTTACATTCCCTTCGTGCAACAAGACAAGAAGCACATAAAGAGAGTATTTCATTTTCCATAGAAGATTGGAAAAAAAACACGATTACAAAGCGTGAAATTGCAAGTATTTATAGATGTGATCTATCCTTGATTATATCTTCCTTTGAAATGGAATTGCTAACAAAAGAGTTGAAAGTAGACAATCAATTACTATTTCATCTTCCATTTATGTTACCTCAGATAGAGATGATTGAAACTGAAAAATGGAAATCTTTTGAAAATAGAAAAAACTTTATTTGTATTGGAAATGGAAAACACGCTCCTAATTTAGATGCCATAAATTGGTTGAAAAAAGAAATATGGCCACGAATACATAAACAATTACCGAAAAGTGAGCTACATATTTATGGAGCATATTTACCAGAAAGTGTACAACAAATGCATAAGCCAAAAGAAGGTTTTTACATTATGGGGAGGGCAGAAGTGGCTATAGATGTACTTGAGGAAGTAAGAGTAAATTTAGCTCCATTACGATTTGGCGCAGGGATAAAAGGAAAATTGGTAGACGGTATGCACTCTGGTACACCTAGTATAACAACAACTATTGGCGCAGAAGGAATGCATGGGAATTTACCTTGGAATGGTATGATAACTGATAAAGCGGAACACTTTGCCAATGTAGCAGTAGAACTTTATTTAAATAAAGAAAAATGGAATAAAATGCAACAAAATGGAGTTTCTATTAACAACAAATATTACGAGAAGAATACGTTACACAAAGCTTTTCTAGATAAAATTAATGCGTTAAAAAGAGATATATCTAACCATAGGTTACAAAACTTTATTGGGACAATGCTTTTACACCATTCTTTAGCTAGTACAAAATACATGTCTCGCTGGATAGAAGAAAAGAACAAGAGTAAATAGAAAGGAAATAGTATCTTTAAACACTATTAATACGGAGAATTTAATGAAAGAAATTAATTGGAAAGTCGTAAAAGAATACGAAGATATCACCTATAAAAAATGTAATGGAGTTGCTCGTATAGCATTTAACAGACCAGATATACGCAATGCATTTAGACCAAAAACAACCAAAGAGTTAATCGAAGCTTTTTATAATGCACAAGAAGATACGTCTATCGGTGTTGTTTTATTATCCGCAGAGGGACCGTCTAGTAAGGATGGCGTTTATTCCTTTTGCAGTGGTGGCGATCAAAAAGCAAGAGGTCATAAAGGATATGTTGGTGAAGATGGGATGCATCGTTTAAATATTTTAGAAGTACAACGCTTAATTCGGTTTATGCCTAAGGCGGTAATAGCAGTTGTTCCAGGATGGGCTGTTGGTGGTGGACATAGTCTACATGTAGTTTGTGACTTAACATTAGCCAGTAAAGAACATGCTGTTTTTAAACAAACAGATGCAGATGTTACCAGTTTTGATGGAGGATATGGTTCTGCATATTTGGCAAAAATGGTAGGTCAGAAAAAGGCAAGAGAGATATTTTTTCTAGGAAGAAATTATTCTGCACAAGAAGCCTATGAAATGGGAATGGTCAATGCTGTTATTCCACATGATGAATTAGAAAATACAGCATACGATTGGGCACAAGAGATTCTGGAAAAATCACCAATCTCTATAAAGATGCTGAAATTTGCAATGAATTTGACGGATGATGGAATGGTAGGTCAACAAGTTTTTGCTGGTGAAGCGACACGATTGGCTTATATGACAGAAGAAGCTAAAGAAGGTAGAAATGCATTTTTGGAAAAAAGAAAACCAAATTTCGGTAAAAACAATTGGATTCCATAAAACACAAACTGACTATAATTGAAAAAGGTCCTATCCTTTATGAATAAGACCCTTCTACGAGAACACTATATGAAAATGAAAAATTTTATTTCTTAATTATAGTCCAAATATATAAGGTTTTAGCGTGTAAAATAAACCTTTGTTGTGAGTACAGTAAGAATTGTTGTGTAAGTAGTTAAAAATGACATTTAAGACTATTACGCTCTGTATATCAACACTTAAATATATTCTTCTATAGACGAGAAGTAAATTTCCTAGTAGGAATTAGAGTATTAAACCTACTGATTAGGAGTAAATTAAAAAGAGCTTTACCCGTTAGGGTAAAGCTCTTTTTTTGAGAACACTATATGAAAATGAAAATTCTTATTTCTTAATTATAGTCCAAATATATATGGCTTTACTGTGTAAAATAAATCTTTGTTGTAAAGGACAATAATAGTGTTGTGAATGGGTGTGAAATTGATGTTTGAATAAAATGAGATGATAAATAAATGCATAAAACAGTTGTTTTCATAGAGTATAAATAAACTCCAGACACGTATCTGGGTATCAAACCTACTGCATGGTAGTAAATTAAAAAGAGCTTTACCCGTTAGGATAAAGCTCTTTTTTTGAGAACACTATATGAAAATGAAAATTCTTATTTCTTAATTATAGTCCAAATATATAAGGCTTTACTGTGTAAAATAAACCTTTGTTGTAAAGCACAATAATAGTGTTGTGAATGGGTATGAAATTGATGTTTGTATAAAATGAGAGACTAAACCAGTAATGCTAGTTTAAATTATAATCTCAATTAGCATTTCATTTTTGCTATATTTATAACAACTAAAACATAGTAAATTGTTATGAAATATATCTTAAGTTTTTTGACACTCCTACTATTTTCCCAAAAAGAGGATTCAAGAAAAGTTTATAAGGATGGTGAGTTTATTTATACCGTTGGTATAATTAAGAATAATAAAAAATTATATGTAAAATTTAATTCACCTCGTTACTTGATTATGGATGAGAACGGAAATAGCAACCGAGAAGAACTAAATAATGCATGGGAGTTAATAGAAAACAAAGAACAAAAGAATACCGTGGCTTATATAGGACTGAAAATATTGGGAGGCATTATAAATGGAAATCAAAAAACTATGCAATGGAATTATTATGACAGTAATTTTTCTAAAATTGATGAAGCAATAACAGGTTTAATAGAAAACGATTCAAGGGTGTGGTTGCATCCCCCAAGAGTTAAATTCTTCAAAATACTAGAAATTAATCCATTTCCTGAAATTCGTTTAGACAAAGAAAACTGGACTTCTACATTAAAGGTTGGAGAACAATGGGGTAACAAGGCATGGAAAACATGGACAGGAAATGCAACAATTAATTCCAACTATGTTTGCAATAAAAAAGAAGGAATTATAACAGCTACTTCAAATTCAAAACTAGGAAACACCAAGTTAGTAGCAGTATTTAACGAGGATAAAGGTTTTACCAAATTAAACTACACCAATATTGACGGCAGTATACTTATATTAGATTTAGTAAAGAAAAAAGAATAGTATTTTTCTAAATGCAAAAAGAGCTTTACCTATTAGGATAAAGCTCTTTTTTTGAGAACACTATATGAAATTTTTTGTTTGCTAATTACATGGTAAATATATATCCCTTTTTCATGCCAATAGAGTTATTGTTGTAAAGTGAATTAAGAATGTGGTGTATGCCGTATTTTTTGATGTTAGGTATTAAAAAGCATATTATATAGATACCTAAATATTAGTTCTAAAGAAGAAATGCAAAGAACTATCCTCTTAAACTTTCGATTACTTCGGCTAGATTGTTTGTAAATAGAACTGTATTTGGACATACATTTAATTCATCCTGAATAATATAAAAGCGAATAATATTTAATTTTCGTTTCATGAGAAATACACTTTGTATCAATCTTATAATAAGCGAAATACAATGATTATTTCATCTAGACACAGTCAAATAGAACACTTTCACAACAATAGCATTTTGTAAAATAGTTTTGAATTATTCTAATATACTAACGAAACAAAATAAACATAACCTTCTGAAAATCAATTAAATAAATTGTATTTTTTGATTATTGGATACACTAAAATCATCTAAAGCCACAAATAATACGTACAACTTTTCCTACATTTCTAGTAATCAATTAGTTATATTCACGTTAGATAATAAACTTTATAACAACATTCATAAGGTCAACACTTTGGATAGTATTATACAATAAACATTCCATTGTAATCCCTCTGTGAATATCTTAAAAATTGATTAGCATGAGAATTGGTATTATAATTGGCCGAATTGGCGGCGTAGATGGTGTAGCATTAGAAACTATTAAATGGATTGAAGTATTAAAAAAAATGGGACATGAGGTGTTTACCATTTCAGGAGAATTTGAAAATATTGAATTAGAACGACCGTATCATTTTCATTTTCCAATGTTGTCCTTTTTCTCACCAGAAGCAGAATGGGAACAGCGTAAAGCATTTTTTGAACCAGATAAAACTCCTGACAGATTATTAGAACATATACATAAAGTAGCGAAGTTAATTGCTTTAAAAATAGAAAAATGGGTATTATTTAATAGTATTGACTGCTTACTTTCAGAAAATGCATCGGCACTTCCATGTCATATTTCCATGGGTTTAGGAATAAAGATGTTTGTAGAAAAAACTGGAATACCAACTATTACACATGACCATGATTTTCATTGGGAAAGAGGAGAGCGGTACCAATCTGTTCATCCAGAAATAAACAAACTTGTAGACGATACATTCCCTTTGTTACTCCCACATGTTAAGCATGCTGTAATTAATACTTTCGGTATAGAAACTTTTAAAAAGCGCTTTAATATAGATGCAATTATGGTTCCAAACGTTATGGATTTTAACGAATCTTATGGTGTTCCTACTGCAGAAAATGAATTGTTCCTAAGAAGAATTGGTGTTGAAAAAGGAGAAATTCCATTATTACAGGTTACTAGAATAGTTAGAAGAAAGGGAATAGAAACAGCCATTTCATTAGTTGAAAAACTAAACGATAGAAAAATAAAACTAGTTATCTCAGGAAATCATAATGATGATGAGAACAATACATACTATAATGAATTAGTAGACCACATACATGATTTAAACTTAACAAATCAAGTGATTTTTGCAGCAGAAAAAGGGATAAAACATTTAGACCTCTCTGACTTTTATGCCCATGGTAGAGCCTGTACTTATTTTAGTACATACGAAGGATTCGGTAATGCTTTTGTAGAAGCAGTTTTAGCAAAAAAGCCACTTTTTGTAAACAATTACAAACCGGTATACGAACAAGATATAGGATGTCATCCGTTTAACACAGTACTTATAGAAGATGGTCTTTTAACAGATAATGCGGTAAAAGACATGTCAGACATTGTATACAATCCTAAACTGGCCCAACAAATAGGAGAGTATAATTTTGAAATAGGGAAAAAGCATTTCTCGTATGAAATATTAGAAGAAAAACTTAGCCTTTTATTTTCATCAAAACTAGAAGTTGTATAAATGGAATTTCCAATTGTAAAAGACAAAGAAACAAATCTACGGCCAAATGCTATAGATACATTATTATTTGAACTAAGAAATGAAACCATTAAGACTTGGTTTGATCTTGGGTTACTCTTAGACCGAATAAGAGAAAAACCTCCAAAGGCACAATTCACAGGAGATAAAAAAGCATACAAAACACATATAGAAAAAGGTGGGATTGGATTTTTATCTTTTTACTTTTCTATAGATGGAATTACGATTGAAGCGAACAAGTACAACCGTATTTTAAAGAATGTGTTTCCTGAAGCCAAGGTTCATTATATAGCAGGACAAATAAAACCAGAAGCTTCCGATTTCATTGATTCTCCTTACCAAAAAGAAATTCCAGAAATGGATGGCTTTGATAATTGGTCACTTTATAATAAATTTTTCCATGAAAAATTAGAACGAGGTAGTGAATCTTACAACCAATTAATTCTAGATTTTTGGGAAGAAACCCTCATTATAGTTGAAAAATTAGGGAGTTATATAGAAGAACAAAATATAAATTTACTTTACATTATTAATGTCTGTTCTAATCCAGGGAATGTTTCTCTGTCATTAGCTGTTGTACTACTTTCCGAGTATCTTGGAATACCAGTATTAAATAACAGTCATGATTTTTATTGGGAAGGTGGGAATCGTGAGGTAGACATTAAATGTAAAGGTTTAAAGAAAGGACCAAGAGACTTTTTCTTTACCAACGCAGATGTGGGAGAGTTCTTTTCTATTATAGAAGTGCTTTACCCATGGGAGAGAAAATCATGGATGTCCATATGTATTAATCAAATACAATTTGACAATACTATTCGTATAAAAGGCCATAACCCTGCTAATGTTGTTAAGCTAGGAACAGCAATAGACCTAAAGACGCATTTAAACGTGAGCAAGCGTATAAATATTGAGGTGTATAAACAAGTTGCCGCTATATTTGCTAATAATAAAGAGACAATAACCGTACATTCTGCAAGAAAACATATTGGTAGTGATCGCGCTTTACGACCAATTCTTCTAGGACATAAAAGAACGCCAGACTTTAATTTCACAAATAATAATATTGTTTTTTTACAACCAACAAGAGTTATAAGTAGAAAATCAATTGAATTAAATTTTAAACTATTAAGGAATCTAATTGTACATCCTAGGTTTAAACAAAAGTTTGAGAGTACACCAGATTTAAAGATTACTCTTTTAGTTTCAGGGCCAATTCCATCTGGACAAAAAGATTATTACCAACAGCTTTTATTAGACTTTAGTCTATTTTTAGATAGTCTGCCAAAAGAGTTTAAATCAAAAGTGTACTTAGGTTTTCTTTTCAGTGCTTTTGACAAAGATGAGTTCAAAGAAAAACATAGTGCACCAATAGATATGTGGCATTTGTACCACGTAGCATCTTTAATTATGCTTCCGAGCCTAATGGAAGGTAGGGGATTACCTATTTTAGAAGCGGCAGCAAGTGGAACTCCTATTTTTTGTAGACAATACGAGCCTCGTGCCGTATATGAAGAAGTTATAGGAACAAATATAGCAGAAATTGATCGACTAAAAGTTTTGGAATTCGAGGGAGATAAAATCCCTGAGGAGTTGCTAGAGAAAGTAATAAATCAAGTATTCTATCCGCAAAATAACTTAGATGACATACTTCACAATTATACCGTAATTAAAAATAGATATAGTTATGAAGTGTTAGAAGCGCAAATGAATGTTATTGTAGATACATTACAACAACAACTAAATGCAAATTCACAATACGCAGAACAAGAGGAAGAATTAAAGCGGTTATTTAATGATTATTGGAGGATTACGAAGTATGAACATGAAGATTTTCATGAAATAATGAATACAGAAACAAGACAGTACATGCCTGGTTATGGTAAATTGTCTTTTATGATTTATTTAAAATCTTTAATTGACCCAAGCTTTTTTAGAGTGGAAGAGCAGGAAATTAGAGGTAGAGTGTTTAAGTATGCAGAAAAAATGGAAACAAGTTTACGAGCATACACCAATAGTTCTAAACAAGAGGTACTACATTTTTATAATTTGGTGGCTGGAATTTTTCAACATCAAAATGAGCAATTTCTAATACAGCATGATCATTCCATGGCATATCGTCATAGAAATAAAAACCGATTATCCTATACCGATTACACGTATCAAGAACTTATTGGCTTAGTAAATATGATGCATCATAATTCTTTTGATTTAGTTAAAAATATTCCGCTTACAATATCGCCTCAATTTTTTACAGACTGGGATTTAGCATTGCACCAACTAACCAATAGTGAAGTTTTGGCTATTGATGATAGAAAGAGGTTAACAAAAATGTTAAATACAAATGTAAGCAAGGGGTATTTTCCCGGTAAATTTGTAAAGCAAGAAATGGAGTATTTTGTGCTACAACCATTCCGTTTTCAATTAAATCTAGCTACAGATCAAGAACTAACAGAAGAAATAATTTCAAAAGAAAAAGAAAATTTAAAACCAACCTACTTATTTATTCATTTTCCGGAATCAGATACTAGATTTTTCAACACGCAAATATTAGATTATATACAGAGTGATGTAGATCCAGAGCTAACCATGCTATATAGACATGGATTAATTAAAATTGTAAAGACACAACAATGGTGTAAAGGAATTCATTTTGCACAAATGGGAAGAGATGCATTAAAAATATTAAGCACAATTAAAAAAGATGGTGGCTTTTTAATCACTAATGGAGAAAGTGCCAGCATGATGACCGATATAATAGATATTGATCATTTTCATATTGGAAAGGCCAAGGATAGCCTAACCGCAAAAATAATGGGAATTCCAGAAAATAGTGGATTCATACAGTTTGTTCCGGCAGGAGTCAGAACAACATTGGCATACCCAACACCAATACAAACGGCTAAAGATTTTCATAAAGCCATAGCATCACCTCTTTTTCATAAAATAGCAAACAAAATAGGAGAGAAAGAATTATTAAATTTAATAAGTAAGGATGCTTCCGAAAATGGTACTCCAATTAAGTTATTGTTAAACAGGTTAGATTCTAAAGGCAAGAAAAATAAAAATACAACGGCCGCTAACCACAGATATATCAGTGGAGTTTATTCGGACGGATTACCTTGGGGAGGTGTAATAGCCGAAGCAAACACCAAGGACACCAAATGGAAATTTAGTGCACATTTAACAAAGGATATTCCAAAGAATGTTCCAGATTTAATAACGCAATATAAATCCAAAACAAAAAACACAGACCCAATAGGACTTGCATGGAATGGCGGCTATATTTTAAATCCGGAATTAGTTGGGAAATTAGGATTGTCAGAGCAATATATTGGTTCACCCTTAGGTCTGTTAATAATGGATGGTAATGTAAAATGTCCTCCTCTATTTAACAAACCTGCATTCATTATTTATAAAAATGGAGAAATAGACATAGCGAAAGTAAATTGTAAAAGTGGATTTATCTTAAAACAAAAACAAGGGAATATTAGATTTAACCCAGAAGGGTATAATACAACTTTAAAAAATGAACTTTCTTACTATGATTTGTACCATGCGCAAGAAACTATTGTTGCTGATGAAAATATAATTGTACGATTAGCAGGTACAGTAGTTAAAGAGGTAATTAAACCAAAACAAGGGGATATTATAAAATTAATTCCAGTAGGGATTACATTGTCTATTCCAAAGAAGCAGTTTAATAAAGAAATTTTTAAAGTTGGAAAAAGCTTAAAGTTTGAGTTGTTAGAAGATAAAGACAGTAGCATTAAATGGAGTAAAATCTCCTATGCAATAGAAGCAGGGCCCGTTTTAATTGAAGATGGTAAGTGTGCAATAGATATGGCTTCCGAAGGATGGAAAACAAACAATTCTATACATACACAAGCAGCGAGATTAGATTATACAGATATGAGAGGCCCAAAAATTGCTGTGGGAATAAATACAAAAGGAGACATAAAAATACTTGCTGTAAATGGAAGAATAAGAGAATCTGTAGGTGCCACACATTATGATATGGCAAACATTTTAAAATCCCAAGGAATGGTAAAAGCCATGGGGTTTGATCCAGGTGGCAGTAGCACATTATATGTCAATGGAGAAATAGTAAATATATCTCCCTATAACAAAAGGTATGAGGAAGATATTTATTCACTTCCGCCAGAACCACGGTTTGTTTCAAGTATAATCTTAGGTTGGACAACCAAATAGATAATTACATAATAGTACTGTTTTCATTTTCGAATAAAAATTTCATTTGGAATAAAACTTGAACACACAAAAGTCAAAATACGATGTTGGGATTACCTAATCCCAACCGTAAAAAAAATGAATATTAAAAAGATTTTATAAATAGCGGATAAACACTCCTAAAATATCTTAATTTTAAATCCATATTGAAAAAAATGAGACACATGAAATTAAGAATTTGTATATCCATACTTTCTTTGACAACAGTACTACTTACTGCGCAAGACAAAGATATTACCACTGCTTTGTACGAAACCTATGAACAGCACAAAGAAACCAGTTTAAATAAAAGACGGGTTAAACATCATGAACTACAACCGTTAATTGCTAAATTAAAGGAAAATCCAAAATACACCGTAAAAGTTGTTGGCAAGTCCATTCAAGGAAGAGACCTTTCCTTAATTAGTATTGGTTCTGGAAAAACAAATGTTTTCTTTTGGTCACAAATGCACGGAAACGAACCGACTGCAACTCAGGCTATTTTTGATATTTTTAATTTTTTAAATGGTCCAAGGTTTACGGAAGAAAAAAAGGATATTTTAAATAATTTGACACTTCATTTTTTACCAATGCTAAATCCAGATGGGGCAGAGGTATACCAAAGAAGAAATGCTTTGGGTATTGATATGAATAGAGATGCACTCCGTTTACAATCGCCAGAGGGAGAAACGCTAAAAAGAGTTAGGGATAGCTTAAATGCGGATTTTGGTTTTAATCTACACGATCAAAGTACGTATTACAATGCAGAATTAACAAATAAACCTGCTACAATTTCTTATTTAGCACCTGCATATAATCATGAAAAAGACATAAATGAGGTTCGTGCTAATGCCATGAAAGTTATTATTTTCATGAATAACATAATTCAGAAATACGCACCCGGACAAGTAGGAAGGTATAATGATGATTTTGAACCTAGAGCCTTTGGGGATAACATTCAAAAATGGGGGACAAGTACTATTTTAATTGAATCTGGTGGATACCAAAACGATATAGAGAAACAAGAGATTCGAAAATTAAATTATGTTTCTATTCTTTCCGCAGTATATACAATTGCCAAGGGAAATTATAAAAACATTCCATTAGAAGAATATGAGAAAATTCCACAGAATGATAGAAAGCTATTCGATTTAAAAATTGAAAACGTTACCTATACCCATTTAGAAAAGGACTATATATTAGATTTAGGAATTCATCATTTAGAAGTAGATACTAAAAAGCACAATGACTTTTATATAAGTAGTAGAATAATAGACCAAGGAGATTTATCTACTTATTATGGGTATAAAACCTTCAATGCAGAAGGCTATTCTATTAAGGCGGGGAAACTTTATCCTAAAACTTTAAAGTCCATTAAAGAGCTATCAAAATTAGATATTACAGAACTATTAAAACAGGGCTACGCTTATATTAAAGTTCATAAGTTACCTAAAGAGATTGCTTTTACATCCTACCCAATACACCTAATAAGTTCAGAATTTGAAATTCCAGAATTGAATTTAGAAGTAGGAATTAATCCGACATTCTTCTTAGAAAAGAAAAAAGAGATTGAGTATGCAGTAATTAATGGCTTTTTAATTGATTTAAAATCGAAGGAACACAAGCTTAAAAATGGAATTATTTTCAGGTAATTCCGTACATCTAAAAATAGATTTAAACAAAAAGAGAGGCTACCCTAACGGTAGCCTCTCTTTTAAATTTTGTCTGATTTTTTTATGGTGCCTCAGAAGAATCTAACAACGCAAAGAACTTATCCAAATTAGGGATAATGATTATTTTTGTACGTCTGTTTTTAGCTCTATTTTCTTTAGAATCATTTTCTACTAAAGGTAAGTAGCTACTTCTACCAGAAGCAATTAATTTAGCTGGATCAACATTGTGCTTACTTTGTAATAAACGAACAATAGAAGTTGCTCTCTTTACACTTAAGTCCCAGTTATCTCTATATTGTGGCGTTTGGATAGTTCTAGAATCTGTATGTCCTTCAACCATTACTTCCATACTTGGCTCAGAGTTTATAACTGCAGCAATTTTTGCTAATACTTCATTTGCTTTATTACTAACTCTATGACTACCACTATTAAATAGCAAACGATCAGAAATATTAATCATAACAACAGTTTTGTCAACATTAATATCTACATCATCATTATCATCAGCAATAGATTTTTTTAAGTTATATGCGATAGCTAGGTTAATTGAATCTTCAATTGATTTTGCATTTGCCAAAGCAGCAGGGTCAACTTTAGCCAAAGTAGCTCTCATTTTTTTCTTTGTGTTATTACTCATAACAGTAAGATTACCTACAGATGACATTTGTCCATCAGCAACTTCTTTCAAAGAGTTTATTTTTTTATTGTACTTCGCAACTCTAGCTTCAATCTTAGAAACTTTAGTTTCCAAACCTTCTTTTTCTACTTGAGTTTTTACCAATGCACTCTTAGTTATTGATAAATCATTTTCTAATGCAATGTATTTCTTTTTAGAAACACAAGAGGTAAATACTACTAGAAGCAGCGTACTTAATAATGTAATTTTTTTCATTTCTTGTTTTGTTATAGTGTTTTATGCAATAGTATACGTAGAAAAAGATTGTTTGGTTTTTTTAACACTAACTTTTTAACAAAAAAAGCGGAGAAACAAATTGTCTCTCCGCTTTACAAATATTATAGATGATTATCTACTCACATCCACCAGTAAAACCATTCGCACTAAATTTAGTTTGTACGGCGCCATGTCTGCTACCATCTTTAACTTGTATTGCTAAATTATTATCACCACTTCCATCACGTTTAGGGCTACAATATTCAAAAAGGTAAAAGCTATTGGCATGTGCAGATACTTTATCCGAAATATCCTTAAAAGTATTTTCTAACTCTTCTTTATTTCCAGCAAAAACACTAGCTGTCTTTCCTATTTCTCCTAATATTTGCGTATCAATTTCACTTCCTAAACCAATGGAAAAAAATGAAATATTAGAATTTGCCTCTTTTACCTTTTTTAAGGCATCTTGTTTTGTATAACGAGAGGCTTGGTCGGTACCATCTGTAAATACAACAACAGAAACTGCTCCAATTCTCTTTTCATTATTATTTTCCTTCATGATATTCTCTGCAATAGTGGTAGATTTAATTACAGCGCCATATAAATCTGTAGAAGGATCATTACTAATAGAATCTGTAATACCGTCAATAGCCAAAATTAATTCTTGTTTAGAAGCTGTTAACTCATTTAATTGGTGTAATTCATTTTCTCCATCAAACCAATAGATAGCCATTCTAAAAGATTCGTCTGTTATTTCTGGCATTACATTCGTAACAAAACTAGTAGATGCTGTTTTAAGTTCATTTAAACTACTGCTTAAAACACTATTACTTAAATCTAAAACAAGAAGTGTACTATTATTAAATATTTGCGAATTAGGAGATATTCTTGCGAAAGATTCCGAAGTAGAAATTGTATTAAAACAATCGTCATTTCTACCTTGCTCATAAATGGTAAATTTATTTGCTGTTAGGTTAGAAACGGGATTTCCTTCCGTATCGGAAACTTTAAACAAAATAGAAACTTTTCCTGGTAGGGTCGTGTACTGTTCTTGAATGGATAGTATTAACTGATTTTCTCCAAAACCGAGACAATCGTCTACTGGCTTTCCTTTTCCAAGACCTGTTAAATTGGTTAAATCAAAATTAACATCGTCATCAGCATTTCCACAAGAAAAGGCTAAAGAGATTATACAAATAAGCCCAATTAATTTAGCGTAAAATTTCATTTTTATATTTTAGTGTTCCATTAGAAAACGACAAAAATCGTGTTAAATTACATAGTTACATCTCCAATTTTTGTTAAAATTTGTTAAACGAATAAATCAGCATAATAAAAAACAACATGCTTATCAACCTACAATTTTAAACCTATATCGTAATATTTCTGTCTATATTTCTAAAAAAAACTATCTTTGCATATATATGGGTATTAAAACCCTTATTTTGTTATTGCTACAACTAGATTATTTATTCGGCTAGAGCTATCTTAAAATTGCCACATTCCTAGTATTCATTTAGTATTTCAATGACAATGCAAAAGTGTTAAGTAACACTATTATATTAAAAATCTAAAATTAAGAATGGCAAGAGCACAAGAAACCTTTGGTAAAAAAGAAAAAGAAAAAAAGCGTTTAAAGAAAAGAGAAGAAAAACAAAAAAAGCGTGATGCTAGAAAATCGAACAACCTTAAAGGAAGCGGCTTAGATAGTATGATTGCTTATGTAGATGAATATGGTAACACTTCAGATACGCCGATGGACCCATCACAAAGAATTAAGGTTAAAGCAGAAAACATTGTTATTGGTGTTCCAAAAAGAATAGAGGAAGAAGTAGATCCTATTAAAAAGGGTAGAGTTGAATTTTTTAATGATTCTAAAGGATATGGTTTCATTAAGGAAGAAGTAACACAAGATAAATATTTTGTACACATTAATGGTTGCCTAGAAGAGATAAAAGAAAACGACAAAGTTACTTTTGAATTGGAACAGGGAATGAAGGGAATTAATGCTGTTCGTGTTAAGAAAGTATAATTATAATATATACTAATTGCTATTCATAAAAAAAGCACCTTTAGATTTGTCTAAAGGTGCTTTTTTATGTTACTATAATACTCAGGTTTTATAATCCTCCTTTTCTTTGAGGAGAACGTGGTTTTGGCCATTCTTTAGGCTTTCCTGTTTTCATATCTATTGGCATAATTCTTTTTTCAGTAGAGCTTCTATTTGGATCTTCCGATGCCATATAGGTTAAAATTGCAGTAAGAATTACATTATTACGAACATCATCAAAAACAATCTTATCATAAGTATCCAAATTTGTATGCCAGGTATAATTCCAATAAGACCAGTTTAGAGAATTTAATCCAAAAGCAGGAGCTCCAACAGCTAAAAATGAAGCATTATCAGACCCTCCACCACTAGGTGTACCCGGGAATGTAGTTTTAATATGCTTTGTAATATCATTAGGAACAGCAGTTAACCAACGAGAAACATACTCATAGGAATCTGCAAAACCAGCTCCAGAAATACGTACAACTCTACCAGTACCATTATCTTGATTAAATAGTGCCTGTACATTATTTGCAATTTCCGGGTTATCTTCTACAAACCCCCTAGATCCATTAAGACCTTGTTCTTCACTTCCCCAATGACCTACTAAAATAGTTCGTTTTGGGTTAGGATATATTTTCTTTAAAATACGCATAGTTTCCATCATTACTAATGTTCCAGTACCATTATCGGTAGCGCCAGTTCCTCCATCCCAAGAATCAAAATGCGCAGATAAAATGATATACTCATTAGGAAATTCTGTTCCTTTAATTTGAGCAACCGTATTAAAAGTTGGTACGCGACCCAATTCTTTTGATTCGGCAACAATTTTCACAACTGGTTTATCGCCATATTCTACCATTCTGTAAATCATGGTATAATCTTCTAAACTCATAGAAACGGTTGGGATTTTCTTTGTTCTAGCACTAAAAATTTTATTAGCACCAAAACCTTTAGACCAATAAGAAGATATTAATCCAACAGCGCCAGCTTCTTCTATAGCAGCAAGTATAGAGCGACTATTGTATCCTGTTCTTTTAATATTTTCTCTCCATTCTTTTTTCTGTTTTGTGCGCGCCTCTTTCATTTTAGTAAAAGATTCCTCTGTAGCAAATTCTTCCCAGTTATAATCCGGTCTTCCAGTTTCTTCCTTCATAGAAACCATAACTAATTTTCCTTTTACACCAGATAACCAATTTTTAAAAACAGCAGCATCTGTAACTGTAGGTATAACCATAACTTCCGCTGTAACACCTTTTTTGGAAGTTCCAGGGCTCCATGCCAATTGCATACCACTTAAAGTACGTACACGAGGTGAAACTAAATCCATATGGGTTATGCCACGTTGCCACCCACGCCATGTTCCATATTCTTGGGTTTCAGCCGAAATTCCCCAGCCTTTATATTTGTCAATAGCCCAATCTGCAGCTTGCTTCATTTCTGGAGTTCCTACTAAGCGTGGGCCTATAACATCTAGAAGCTCGTGTCCTAAAATCTCTAACTGGGAGTTTTCAGTAGCTTCTTTAATAATCTGTTCTACTACAGGATTTTTTTCCTGCGCAATAAGTGCACTTCCTGAAAGTAATAAGGAAACACCTAATAATTTTAATTTGTTTTTCATTTTCTTAGTTACCCATATATGGGATTTGTTATTTAGAGTTAATTTTGGTTATTCTATTTTAATATTTTGGAGAATAATCCCCCTTTAGCACTGTCTACAGTGACTTTGTAATTTCCACCACCTTTTACAATCCAGCGAACTTTTACAACACTATTACCAGGAATATTTGCTATTACTAATTTAGATGGATTTACTTTCTGCTCTGTAGTTACATTAAAATCTTCATTATTAATAACCATTCCTGCAAGTACTTTTCCGCCAGATAAAGAAATAAAATCTGGTCGTTCAATTTTATATTTTAAATCTTGACTAGCGTGTGTAGGCATAAGTCTATCATTTTTTATTACCGCCGTAATTTCTTTTAATCCATTTCCTAAAGATTTTTCTTTAATAGAATCTATAGAAAGATGTGGCATATGGTGCGCATGGTAAAAGATAAAAACCATATTTCTGTGCGCTTCTTCTTCTAACATAAAACCAGGTGTAGCTCTACCAACATTCTTTTGAAATCCACCAATTTCAATCTCACCATAAGTTGGATGGTTGTAAGTTTTCCAATTTGTAAATCCGTCACCTAAAAGCAAATCCCGATTAGCTTTATAAGCTACATCTCTATCTTCATTCTTCTTTTTATAATAAGCAAAAGACGTAAAAATTTCATTCGTAAAAGTATACGCACCTCTAGAGCCATAGAACCAATCTAATTCCCCTCCAAATACAGAATATAAATCTTTGTATACCGTCATGTATCTGTATCCTGGTAGTATTTCTGCACCTTTATTTCCAATAGCATCATAAATTCTAATATCTGCTCTGTTATATGTATCTACATCTTCTTCAGCACCAGGACCTCTAAGAATCATACCTCCAGAATTATGAAAACTTTGTGCACTTGCAATATTTCCATGTTTTAATGCAAAATCGGCCACAGCTCTTGTTTCCGGAGCAGAAAACGGATATTTATAGGCACCTCTTTGAATATAATCTGGTTGCCATTTCCAAGCCCAATCTCTATTAGGATCGTAATAACCACTTTTATCTTCGTTAACCAAACCGTCACCATCATTATCAATTCCTTCTCTACCAAGATACTCATACCGTTGTGAGGTTACAATGTCATCTGGACCAATTCGAATCATTTTACGAGGGTCAAGTGGATCTACAATCATAGTTCCATTATCATTCTTTCTACGCATCATTGTAATAGAGCCGTCTCCATCTAAATCATCGTATTGATCCTCATCAAAAAGTCCGTCACCATCATCATCCAAAGCAATCATACCTGCTCTAGGACTACTTGCCGTATTCGGTTCTTTCATATAATCGTTACGAGCATCTGGGTTAATAGTAGGAACAATATAAAAAATACGGTCTCTTAACATATTCTTTACATACGCTACGTCTTTAAAACTTTCTGTAAGATACCAAGCAGTGTAGGTACAAATTTCTCCACCCTGAATTTCATTAGAATGAATATTTCCATCTACATAAAAGGCAGTTTTTCTATCTGGATTTCCAACGGAATAATCGGTAATAGCAAGCATCCAAATATCTCTTCCTTGTGTAGATTTACCAATAGATTGTCTACGTACTAAATTAGGATACGCATCTGCAATTTTTTTGCTCAAAGTAGCCAAACCTTCAGATGTATAGTATTTATTAAAAGCAATAGTTACTTTAGGGTTATGCGGTGTTCCTGCAGCTCTAAAAATATCGGATGCTTTTTGCGCTGAAGTAGCCAGCGGCATCAGTAAAAAAGACAAGGCAATTGTTATCGTATATATATAGGTTTTCATTTTGATGTAATTATAGGTTGATGGTTACTTTTTGAATTCCTGCATGAGGAGCAACAGCTTCTAACTGTATTTTCCCTTTTCCTTTCACAAGCCACGTAAGTTGCTTGCTACTATCTGCATCTAAAACTCCAAAAACTTGACGGCCTTTTCCCGAAATAATTTGTTGTCCTTTTCCAAGTTTAAGGGTTACATTAATTTTACGTAACCATTTAGATTTGGCACCCATTTCCGTATGTGTTGGTAATAATCCATTATTATGAAGGTCAACAGTAATTCTAGTTAAACCAGAACCTAAAGATTCTGTTTTTAAGTTTTCTAATTTTATTTGCGGTTGAATTTTTGCAATTTCTAATAAGAATTCGGTATGTTTAATTGCAATAGAATCGATCATTTTATAAGGAGGATTACTCATTACAAAAGGAGCAATACCACCAACCTCTACTTTCTGGTTTGGAAAGCCAGGATGTTTAACTTCTGTCCATTTAACAAATACATTGGCCACCTCTTCTTTTTCTGCCCATTTTAAGAAATTTGCTTTCGCATTATCCGAAGCTTCTACTAAGGAATCTCCTTCTACTTTTGGAACCCACCAAGCAGGTGTACTCATCGCATTTCTGCCAAAATGAAAATAAGACCATTCAAAAAATCCACCACCTTTAGCTTTAGATTTAGGAACATTCTCATCAGAAACAATATCGTTATATGTCTCAGAAATATATTTATTTAATTTCTCATCCTTCTTAAGAATACTAGTTACCACTCTCTTTTTAGCATTAGCAGCATTGTATTTAAGAGGAGAAGAAAGATTGTTAGCTGGTCCGAATGTAAAAATGCTATGTACATTCCATTTTTTATATAAAAAATCTAATAATGCTCTGTTTTCTAATTCGGATACAGAATGTTCTCCTGCTCCAGATTTAAAATAAGGAAACTTATAACTAAAGTTTTTATTAAAGGAAACACCTCCAACACCATCTTCATTGTATTTACCATCCTTATCATTATCAATCCCTTCTGTAAATACTTTGTAAGAACCAACTTCTCCCTTGCTAGCATTTGCTTTCACCATAATTCTATTATCCTCTTCTAGTGGCATATAATCACCCGTTGCATCCGCAACACGCATGAGCGTAATTATATGGTCATTATTCAAATCTTCAAATCCGTCTTCATTAATGCTACCATCTCTATCGTCATCCGTTTTTCTAGCATTTCCCTGACGTTCATATTTTAATTTTCTAAAATACTGCTCCGTTGCATCTGGACTCATATTTGGGAATATATAAAATGTTGTCTTCTTTAATATATCCTTATGTTTGTTTAATATATTTTCAGCAAATTTCATGGATAATTCCACGCCCAAAAGGTGGTTTCCTGCAACGCCACCAACAATAGCAATGGCGCTATTTGTATCGGGTTTTCCGTTAGATAATGTCAACACCCAAATATCTTTATTTCCCAATGTTTTGGTTAATGATTTTAAAGAAGCATTGGATTTATGTTTCGCTACAAGAGATCTTAAAGAAGAACTAATCTGTTCCGAATTTCGATACTTTGTTTGCGCACTTAGCGAGGAATGGTTTGCTATAAATAGCCATCCTGCTGTAAGGAGTAATAATTTAAATTTCATGAACTTGGTTTATTAAGTTAGTTGCGTGCTGAAATTAATTCATAATTAAGAAATTCTCTATGGCTTTAAGTTTTTTTTAAGAAAAACAAGCCCTATAAATTGAGTTATACCAAAAAAAAGCAAAAAAACAGCAAATGAATTCCTAAAAATGAAGTCATAAACTTATGATTTAGTAGAGGTTTTATCTTTTTTAAGCTTAAGTGTAAGTTCTATATTTGTAATTGAGCAATGATAATTACAAAGCTCAACTTAAAACAAAAAACAGCATTAACACTATTTTAACAATTTACTCCCTAATAATCCTATTTAACTTCATTATTTTTAAAAAAAAAATACAATCTAAACTATAAAAGCATGAAAAATTTAACTTCTTTTTCACTTTTCATTTTCGTTATTATTTTCTTTGGAAATAATTCACTTTTTGCACAAGATACTATTCTGAAAAAACTAGAAGAAATAGCCATTATAGACCAAAAAATAATGATGCCTATGCGAGATGGCATACGATTGGCAACAGATATTTACCGCCCAAAAACAAATAATAAAGTACCCATTATTTTTTCAAGAACACCCTACAATTTTAATTCATGGGGAGACGGAAAACAACGAACAAGAACGGCACAAAGAGCCTATGAGGCGGTTAAAAGAGGATATGCTTATGTGGTTCAGAATGAACGTGGTCGTTATTTCTCCGAAGGGGAATGGGACATTTTAGGAGTTCCATTAACAGATGGTTACGATGCTTTTTCTTGGATGAAGGACCAAGCTTGGTCTAATGGAAAAATAGGCACCTTAGGTTGTTCGTCTACGGCAGAATGGCAAATGGCTGTGGCAGCATTAGACCATCCATCTTTGGCTGCAATGGTTCCTCAAGGGTATGGAGCAGGTGTTGGTAATGTAGGAGAATATATGGAACAAGGTAATTGGTACCGAGGAGGCGTAGAACAAATGTTATTTTTCTCATGGTTATATGGTGTAGAGCATGATAAGTTTAAACCAAGAATTCCTGCTGGAGCTACACAGGAAGACTTAATTCGTATCTCAAGATTTTATGACTTATCTCCTGAGAATCCAAAAGTAGATATGGCAAAAGCGATGGAGCATTTGCCAATTCAGGATATTTTAAAGAATATCAATGGAAAAAAGGAAGTATTTGATAAAATGGTTCGTAGAACACCTAACCATCCCGATTGGTACAAAGGAGGTTTATACCACGACACTATGGAAATTAATGTTCCTAGTTTTTGGTTCACTTCGTGGTATGATGTTTCTATAAGTCCAAACCTTGCATTATTTAATCATATTCGGAATAATGCCAAAGATGCAAATACAAGAGATAATCAATATTTAGTAATTGCACCAACAATGCATTGTGGGTATACACGATCTACAGAAAATACAATAATTGGAGAACGTAGTGTTGGTGATGCTCGTTTTAACCATGATGAACAAGTTTACGATTGGTTCGACATGTGGTTAAAAGGAGAGAAAAATGATTTTAAAAAGAAAACACCAAGAGTCCAGTATTATACAATGGGAAGTAATAAATGGCAAGCTTCGGAAACATGGCCTCCTGAAAATACGACAATGACTACCTATTATTTAAGTAGTAATGGAAAAGCCAATAGTTTATATGGAGACGGAAAACTGGTAACCAAAAAACAAGGGAAAGACAAGCCTGATTCTTTTACTTATGACCCTATGAATCCGGTTAAATCGTATGGCGGAAATGTATGCTGTACGGGTGGTGCTGTAAATGGAGGTTCCTTTGATCAGCAACAAATGGAGAAACAAAACGGAATTTTGATATATACTACAGAGGTATTAAAAGAAGGTGTAGAAATCTCTGGATTTATAGAGTCTACCTTATATATATCCTCTGATGTAAAAGATACTGATTTCACTATTAAATTAATCGATGTTTATCCAGATGGAAGAGCCTTTAATTTAGATGAAACGATTCAACGTGTTCGCTATAGAGAAGGATACGATAAAGAAGTTTTCATGAAAAAAGGAAAGGTTTACAAAGTTGATTTAACACCTATGTCGACAAGTAATTTCTTTAAAAAGGGACACAGTATACGAATTGAAATATCGAGTAGTAATTTCCCTAGATTTGCAAGAAACTTAAATACAGGAGGGAAGAATTATGATGAAAAAGACGGAATTGTTGCACACAATAAAGTGCATCATTCTGTTAAATACGATTCCCAAATTAGATTACCAATTGTAAAGAAATAGATTTTCTATTAGTATAATATTGGCAAAAGTATAGGAGGGATTCTATTAAATTTGAAAATTAAAATCAATTAAGAATATCAAAAAGGATGAAAATGAATACGAAATATTGGTCACAAGCATTAAAAATTGGTTTAATGCTCCTTATAATGGGTAGTGTTACAATTTCTTTTGCACAGGACAAACTTAAGAGCATGCCCGGTTATGAGCAGTATATGAAAATTGCTCCGCAAATTAGAGGGTCTGTAAAATCAGGAGCATTACGTGTAATGTGGAATGAAGATAGTAGTTCTTTTGAATATGCAAAATCTGGTAAAACCATAAATTACAATGTTAGAAAAGGAATTTCTAGTGAAGTTGGTGCTGTAAAACCATCAAAACCTTGGAGTCGTGGTAATAGACCAGCAAGAGGAAGACAATATGCTTCTGCAGATTCTCCAGACAAGAAACTAAAGGCATTTACTAAGGATAGAAACATGTATATAAGTAATACCGATGGGACCAGTGTTATTGCAATTACAACGGAAGGTAATGATGAAAACCAGACTAAATACGGAATTGCAACTTGGGTTTATGGCGAAGAATTAGGGCAGGTTACTGCAATGTGGTGGTCTCCAGATAGTAAAAAAGTGGCTTTTTATAGGTTCGATGAAAAAACAGCTAAAAAATACTATGTACTTTACCACCAAACTAAAATACAAGATTCTGTAGAGATAGAGGCTTACCCTAAAGTAGGTGCTAAAAATTTACCAGTAGATCTTTTGGTGTATAATCTAGAAACAAAAGAAACAGTAACCTTAGACACACGTAATGGGAAACCATATAATGATGGTGCAATTGGCACCTATTTATATGGAATTGAATGGACACCAGACGGAAAAGAATTGTTGTTTCATAGTGCCAATCGTAAACAGGACATTATGGAATATAAGGCGGCAAACCCTATAACTGGTGAAACTAGAGTAGTAATACGAGAAGAATGGTTAAATAGTTTTACTGCAAATTCTCCAGAAATACATATTCTAGAAGATGGAAAACGTTTTATTTGGGCTTCGGAAAGAAACGGATTTAAAAATTACTATGTATACAACTTCACAGGAAAACTCATTAATCCTTTAACTACGCATAATTTTGAAGTTGGAAGAATTCAAAAAATAGACGAGAAAAAAGGGGAGGTTTATTATACGGCAAGAAGTGGCGATAACCACATGAAAATGCAATTGCATAAAGTAAAACTAAACGGAACAAGAAATACACGTTTAACGAACCCTAAGTTTAACCATAGTGTTTCCATTTCTCCAAATGGAAAATATATTGTAGACATAGCACAAGCACATGATATAGCACCATTTACAAACCTTTTAAATGCTAAAGGAAAATTTATTACAAAACTTGCTACGAGTGATATGACAGTGTTTAATGAACTCGGATTAAAAAAAGTAGAAATATTTACATTCACTTCTGCGGATGGAGAAACAGAATTACACGGCATGTTACATTTTCCATCTAACTTTGATCCTAGTAAAAAATACCCTCTAATACTAAGCAATTACGGAGGCCCAGGAACTAATGCTTTTAGAGAAAGATTTACACATCCAAGTGCGTTGACTGAATATGGTTTTTTAGTGGCTAATATCGATGGTCGTAATGTTGGCGGTAGAGGTAAAAAAATGTTAGATAAATTATATGGCCGTTTAGGAATCGTTGAAATGGATGATTTTGCAGAAGGAATTAAATCGCTTTACAGCCGTCCATATTTTGATAAAAATAGAGTAGGAGTTTATGGAACTTCTTATGGAGGAACAACAGCAGCAACAAGCTTATTGAGACATCCAGATGTATACCATGCAGCCGTTGCTAATTCAGCAGTGACAGATTGGAGAAATTACGACAATATTTATACAGAAAGATATATGAATCTCTTGGAGAATAATGAGGAAGGTTATGTCAATTCCAGTATTATGAAATATGCTTCCAATTTAAAAGGAGATTTAATGATTTTCTACGGTACAAATGATAACAACGTACACCCTTCAAATTCACTACAACTTATACAAGCGCTTCAGAAAGCTGGTAAAAGTTTTGAAGTTCAAATTGGCCCAGACAAAGGACATACAGCAGTAAACAGAGATCGTATGATGGAGTTTTTCATTAGAAGTTTAGTAATGGAAAAATAACTTAGGGATAAACTTTATCTCCTTAATTCATAAAATAAGATTAAAAATGACTTCTGATTTTCAAGAGTCATTTTTTTATATCAAATTTCTTCATTTAATATAAAACGAAACACTCCATTTTTGATTATAAAACAGAGTAATCGCTCAGAATAATATGTTTATTTACACTGATTCTTAATAACTAAAAGATAAATAGCAGTAACCCATTTTTTTAGTTAAATTTGCAGTATATAATTCCCCATGTTACCAAGTAGCTAGTATGGAAATTACAAAGAGAAAACAAAAACAACCATATACTATTTAAAGATTAATTAAAATGAATGTAAATTTTTCAGAGTTTATTAAAGAATTCGAAAAAACACTAAAATCTGTATTTTACGAAAGAGCAGATATTAGTAAGTTTACTGCGGAACGTGGAGTACCGCCGTTAGTGATGAGAGAGATTATGTCTAATTCCCCTTTAGCTGTTGCGATACCAAAAGAGTATGGAGGACGTGGTGTAAAAGTAAAAGAATGTCTTGGACTACTTTCAGCAGCTTCGTATGAATCCTTACCATTATCCTTAACCTTTGGAATAAACATAGCCCTGTTCTTAGAGCCAGTGGCAAAATATGCCAATGAAGAAGTTAAGGCGGGAATCTTTAAACGTTTCCTAGAGAAACAACAAATGGGTGGTCTTATGATTACCGAGCCAGATTACGGAAGTGATGCATTAAGCATGAGAACTTCTAGCGTTAAAGAAGGAGATAAATACCATGTAAAAGGAACTAAGCACTGGCAAGGACTTACAGGAATGGCGGACTATTGGCTGCTTACTTCTCGTTCTAAAAATGAAAAAGGTGATTTAGGAAGAGATATAGATTTCTTTATTTGTGATGTTACACAAAAAAATCAGAATATAGTTGTAGAAGAGTATTATGACAATCTTGGATTGTATATGATTCCTTATGGAAAAAATATACTAGATGTTCAAATTCCTGAAAAGTTTAAATTACAACCAGAAACCACAGGAATTAAAATGATGTTAGATATTCTACACAGAAGTAGATTACAGTTCCCAGGTATGGGAATGGGCTTCATTAAACGTATGTTAGACGAGGCTATTACCCAATGTAAAAACAGAATTGTAGGAGGTAAAAGCTTATTAGCTTTAGATCAGGTACAGCACCAGATTTCTAAAATACAAAGTGCCTTTACTATAAGTTCGGCTATGTGCTTTGTAAGTAGTGCAAAGAGTGGCATTGAAAACAATCTTGCTTTAGATGCTATACAAGCAAATAGTATGAAAACTGTTGTTACAGATTTAATGCAAGAAGCAGCGCAAACTTTAACGCAACTTTCAGGAGCACAAGGGTATCGTGTAAGCCATATAGGAGGAAGAGGCATTATAGATAGTAGACCTTTCCAAATATTTGAAGGATCAAATGAAATGCTTTATACACAGATTTCAGAAATGGTTCTTAAAATGATGCGTAAAAAGAAGGAGTTAAATTTATTTAAATTTTTAGAAGATTTTGACTTGACAACAAAGTCAGTTGAATTCTTTAAAAAACAATTAGATTTTACAGTAGACCTTAATTTACCACAAAGGAAACTTGTAGATTTAGGAAGAGCTTTAGGAAGAATAGTTTCTGCAGGTTTCGTTTTAGAAATGGCAGAAAAAGGATTCCGAAAAGATCTTATAGATAATTGTATTACAAATTTACAGCACGATATTGCTCAAATAATGAGCTCTTATAATTTTCAACCAATTGTTACAACAATAGAAGATTATAACGATAATAGTTCGTGGTTAAAATTTGTATAAAGAATAACAATGTTACAGCCCTATTTAGATTTTTTTTAAAATAGGGTTTCTTTTTATCCCATTTTTAGTACGTTGGTCTAAGGAGTCCTATACTTTTTAGATATAATAAAATTACAAATACAATTCTTTGAATCATTAGCAAAAATGAGAGTTGAGAGGTAATGGGGGAAATCACACAAAATAAATTACCAATAATTTTATAAGGATTATAAGTCAAATCCCTTTTAAAGATGGTACTTTTGCATGCGCTATAAAATTTAGAAGAAATATGAAGGAGAACGCTACTGCTTTTGAAGAAAGAAAAACAGGAAAAGAGTTATATAGCTATCAAAAAGGAGCTATTAACAAAATTTTTAAAAGCTTTGAAGATGCTCCCGAAGATTACCACTTACTATACCAATTACCCACTGGAGGTGGAAAAACGGTTATTTTTTCTGAAATAGTTCGTCAATATCTCAAAAACCATAATAGGAAAGTACTAATAATGACCCATAGGGTGGAGCTATGCCGTCAAACGGCTACAATGCTTACAGAGTTTGGTGTTGTTAACAAAATAATAGACAGTAATGCTTACCTAGGTGATCAAGAAAACTATAGCTGCTATGTAGCAATGGTAGAGACTTTGAACAACAGGTTAAATGACAACCAATTAAACATAGAAGATGTTGGTTTGGTTATTATAGATGAAGCGCATTACAATTCTTTCACTAAGCTTTTTAAATTTTTTGAAAAATCGTTCATTTTAGGCGTTACAGCAACACCATTAAGTTCTAATAAGAACTTGCCAATGACAGATAATTACAATGAACTTATTGTTGGTGAAACAATACAATCTTTAATAGAAAGTGAGTTTTTAGCAAAAGCAGAAACGTATTCTTATAATGTAGGTCTAACTTCTCTAATTGTTGGTTCTAACGGAGATTATACAGTAAAATCTTCTGAAGATTTATATACGAATACCGCAATGCTTAATAAGCTAATACAAGCTTATGAGGAAAGATCAAAAAACAAAAAAACACTTATTTTTAATAATGGTATTAATACGTCTTTACATGTATACGATACATTTAAAGCCGCGGGATACCCTGTTGCACACTTAGATAATACAGCTACGAAGAAAGAACGAGCTATGATTTTAAAATGGTTTAAGGAAACTCCGAATGCCATTCTATCTTCTGTTAGTATTTTAACAACTGGTTTTGATGAACCTACTGTAGATACCATTATCTTAAATAGAGCTACAAAATCCTTGACATTATATTACCAAATGATTGGTAGAGGATCACGTATTCTAAAAAACAAGGCATATTTTAATGTGATAGATTTAGGAAATAACTTCCATCGTTTTGGCCCTTGGGGTGCAGATTTAGATTGGCATAAAATTTTTAGATCTCCTAATTACTATTTAGATAATATTGTAAACGACGAAGATTTGGAAGGTACTTTTGGCTATGACATGCCAGAAGCATTACGAAAAGAATTTGCCAAGACAGAGGATGTTACATTTTCTATAAAAGATACCTATATAAATTCTATTAAAAAAGGGGAGTCTTCAAAAGTAGTATTAGAACGTTCCATTATACAACACGCAAAAATCTGTATTGAAAATAGTGAAGATGTATTTGATGCTTTAATATTAGCAAAATTGTTGAAAGATGATATTGATTTTCGAATTAGTAGATACACCAAGTGCATTAGTAAAAGTACCTTCAATTTTGTAAGCTGGCTAACGGACGATTATAAGAAGAAATTAAACTCTTATCTGAGAACAAATTTCGATACTGTATTTGAAGAAATTAACGGTCATCCTCCAATAGAAGAATAGATTTTAAAATACTTATAGGACTAGTTAAATTTCCAAGCGACAAATCTACTTGTTTTTTTTCCTTGCGTCATTTCTATGGTTTTATAGGTAGCTTTTAGTTTTTCTAATAATTTGTAAATTTTGGGTAAATTTTCTTTTTTTGAGACCAAAGAAGTAAACCATCCTACCTGACTTTTAAAGGTTATACTCTGCTTTATCATTCGTTTTATAAATAAAGCTTCTCCACCGTTGCACCATAACTCATTGGCTTGTCCGCCAAAATTCAAAACAGAAGAACACTGTTTGTTTAAATTTTTAAGCTTACGTAAAGTACCTTTAGTAGCCGCAATTTCAGAAGCGTGAAAAGGAGGATTACACATTGTAAAATGAAAGTACTCATCTACCCCAATAATTCCTTCAAAGATATTAGCATTATTAGCTTGGTATCTTATAGCAATTTTACTCATTAAGGCCGAAGTAGCTTCTGCATTACTTTTTGCAGAAATAACAGCAATAGAATTACTATCCGCTCCCACCATATCCCAATTGTAAATTTGAGTTCCCAAAATTGGATAGATACAATTGGCCCCAACACCAATATCCAATCCCCTTACAGTTTCTTTGGTAGCGCCTATCAAATCATATATGTAGTGAATATAATCCGCCCTTCCAGGAATAGGGGAACAAAGATAGCCGTTGGGAATATTCCAATCAGTTACTCCATAATCACATTTCAAAATAGCTTTATTCAAATGAAAAATAGCATCTTTATTTGAAAAATCTACTGTAGTTATTCCAAAAGTATTTTCAATTACGAAAGGAGATAAATCAGGATTACACCTAACTAATTCAATAAAATTATAAGACGTATTATGTTTATTTTTTGGATGCACACTTTTTATGTAACTATTATTCCAAAGATACACATATTGCATATTGTTCCTAGAAATAACACCATTTACAAACATCAAAATAACGTATCTTTGCACAAAATTTACGAATGGATTCTTTTGAAAGTTTTAATATTTCCAAGCAACTGCATTATGCAATTGAAGATTTAGGATTTAAAAAACCAACTTTAATTCAGAAAGAGGCTTTCCCTGTAGTATTATCAGGTAAAGATATGGTAGGAATAGCACAAACAGGTACGGGAAAAACGTTTGCCTATATGCTTCCTATTTTACAAGAATTAAAATTCTCAAAACAAATAAACCCACGGGTTCTAATAATTGTCCCAACCAGAGAACTTGTAGTACAAGTTGTGGAACAAATAGAGGCTTTTGGAAAATACAATAGTGTTCGTGTTGTTGGCGTCTATGGCGGCACAAATATAAACACACAGAAGCAGCTTGTATCTAAAGGAGCCGATATTGTTGTAGCTACACCAGGTCGTTTATACGATTTAGTACTTAACAGAGCCTTGATATTAAAATCAATTAAAAAATTGGTTATAGATGAAGTAGATGTAATGCTTGATTTAGGTTTTCGTTTTCAAATAACAAATATTTTTGATTTGCTACCAGACAGAAGGCAAAACATAATGTTCTCTGCAACAATGACCGATGAGATTAGCACCCTTATAAATGATTTCTTTATCAATCCAGTCAAAGTATCTATAGCCGTTAGTGGTACGCCATTAGACACCATATCGCAACGATGCTTTTCTGTTCCAAATTTTTACACAAAGATAAATTTAGTCGCTCACTTATTGCAAGATGTAGCTGATTATCGAAAAGTATTAATTTTTGTATCGAATAAAAAAAGTGCCGATCGTGTATTTGAAGTTTTAGACGAATTATTCGGTTCAGAGCTATGTGTTATTCATTCTAACAAAACCCAAAACTATAGACTACGATCTATTAAGCAATTTGATGAAGGACATAATCGGATATTAGTAGCTACAGATGTAATGGCAAGAGGGCTAGATTTGGAAAAAATTTCTCACGTAATTAATTTCGATACACCAGATTTTCCAGAAAACTATATGCATCGTATAGGAAGAACGGGTAGGGCAGGGCAAGAAGGTGTTTCTTTATTATTATTTACTGAAAAAGAAACAAAAGCAAAGGATGCAATTGAATCTTTAATGGATTATAAAATTCCAATGTTTGATTTTCCTGAAGAAGTTGAAATATCAGAAAGACTTACTCCAGAAGAACAACCAAAAGTAATAGAGCCTAATAATCCTCATAAGGAGGCAGGGATAAATGTTCCTGGCGCAAGCTTTCATGAGAAAAAAGAAAAAAATCAAAAAGTAAATCAAAGAGGAGCATACCAAAGAGAATTAGCAAAGAAATATAAAAAGCCTAAAACTCGGGGAGATAAAAATTACAATAAAAATATGAGAAGAAAATAATATAACTTACTGTTTTATAGCGTAGTATCTTGTATTTTTTTTAATTGCATATATGTTAAAAAAATTGTAAATTTAGCGCCATGGAAAATAAATTGGACTTTGTATTAGAATGTAATGCCGAGCAAATTGCCAGCTGCAAAGAGCTAGCTAAAGAATTAGACACTTCTTTCGATTTATTTTCTACTATTCTTACACCAACAGAAAATCACATACGCTTAAAGATATTATACTTTCTTAATCAAGAAAATGAATTAAGCAATGCAGATTTAAGTGAAATTCTTGAAATGCAAGTTTCTATTTTGGAGTTACATTTAAATGGACTGGTAGAAAGTGGTTTTTTGTTTTCTAAAATGAAATCTAAAATTCTCTTTTATTATATTAATGAAGAAAAGTCAAAGGAGCTTTCTCCATTTTTTAGAATTCTAAGAAAAAACAAGAATCTTTCTTTCAAAAATTAAATTCTATTTCTCAGTCTAAGAATTAACCATAGCAACAAACATATTTGCATTCCAAGAAAAAAATATGTATTTTTATTGTTTCTAACAAATATTGTTATTAACGTATGATTAATTTAAAATACAAAGAGGACTTAAAAAATGTACATGCTTTGGCATACTTCAATTTAATAAAAACCTCTAGCTGGATAGAAGTAATTATAAAATCTACCTTAAAACCGTATGACTTATCCCATGCGCAACTAAACATACTTAGCATATTGGTAAAGAATCACCCAAATGCAATAACAGCAAATAAAATTAAGGAAGGAATAATTGTTAGTAATCCGGACGTTACAAGATTACTGGACAAACTTGTAAAGAAGGAATTTGTAAAAAGACAAACATGCCTTGACAATAGAAGACAGATTGATATTTTAATTACAGAAAAAGGAATCAACTTTTTTAATGAAGTTCAAACAGCAACTAAAATGGCCCTTCAAGGGTATTATAGTGATAAAATTACTTCTGAAGAGGCAAAGACATTATACAAAATTCTAAACAAGATAAGGAAGTAAAAAAATTTGAATAAATAATTGTTTAAAACAACAATCGTTTAAAACTCTATAAAATGAAAAATAAAATAATAAGTAGTGCTCCATTAGGTTTTCCATGGGAAACACAAGACCCATTTTTATTTTGTGCTTATCATAGGGATGAATACCCTAAAGGAAATGAAAGCATGGAACCCGATACAACACTAGAAGGTAGAAATATTGGTCAAGACTTTATAATAAAAGATGGCTGGAGAATGTACCACGGTAGTAACATTCCTGGATTTCCCTTCCATCCACATAGAGGTTTTGAAACCATAACTATTAATAAAGAAGGTTTTGTAGATCATACAGATTCATTAGGTGCAGCGGGAAGATTTGGCGCAGGTGACGTACAGTGGATGACCGCAGGTAAGGGAGTACAACATTCCGAAATGTTTCCACTAATTAATAAGGACAAGGAGAATCCACTAGAAATGTTTCAGATATGGCTAAACCTTCCTAAAGTGAGCAAATTTGTAGAGCCCCACTTTAAAATGTTGTGGAGAGAAGAAATACCAACTATTAAAGAAAAGGATACTAATGGAAATACAATAGAAATAGATGTAATAGCAGGTGATTATAAAAACACAAAGGCATTGTCACCAACACCAAACTCATGGGCAGCGAATGCAGATAATGGCGTATCTATATTAACCATAAAACTTTCGGCAAATGCAAAATGGACTTTACCCGCAGCTGTATCATCCGATTTAAAAAAAACTTTGTATCTTTATAAGGGCAGCACAATACAGATTGACAATCAAGCCATTCCATCCAACTACTCCGTTCAAGTGCTAGCCAATGAAGACATTACGTTTCAAGCAGGCAATGACGATTCTTATATATTAGTATTGCAAGGAAAGCCAATTAATGAACCTGTAGTAAAATATGGTCCATTTGTAATGAATACAGAACTAGAAATTCAGGAAGCGTTCCAAGATTACAGACGAACTGAATTTGGTGGATGGCCTTGGCCAAATCAAGAACAGGTTCACGACAGAGACAGAGGACGTTTTGCGTTACATGCAGATGGTACCGAGGAAAACAGATAAGTATTATTATCCATTTTCCTAGAGTAAAAAAAGAAGCCAATAGGAATAGAGCATATTAATTTCGACATAAACGTTGGAATAGGAAATCGCCCAAAGTTTGGGAGTGTAATAATCTTTAAACAGTTCAAAAATGAAAACGATGGAGTATGAATTAATTGACAACAAAATTGCGAAACAATATGAATTTCATATTGAGAACACAATACCAAAGATTGAATATATTAAAGCTCAAGACAAAATATTCCTTACCCATACAGAAGTTCCAAAGGGATTAGAAGGAAAAGGAATTGGCAAAGCACTAATAAAGTTAGCATTAGAAGATATAGACACAAAAGGACTAACCCTAGTTCCGTTATGTCCGTTTGTAGCTTTATATCTTAAACGAAATCCAGAATGGAAAAGGCTAGTAATGAAAGGGATTAATATTGCATAATTATGGAAAAGAAAGAAATTATTAAGGAGTATAAAAATGGAGAATTAACTATAGCATGGAAACCACAAAAATGTATTCATGCTGCAATATGCGTACAGGAACTTCCTAAAGTATATAATGCAACGGCTAAACCGTGGTTAACTATAGAAAATGCAAGCACAAAAGAATTACAAGAGCAAATTAAAAAATGCCCATCTGGAGCATTAAGCTATACCATGATGAACGAAGAGGAAACAGAGTCAGTTACGACAGAGACAAAAGTCAACATTCTATTAAATGGTCCCCTAATGGTTTTCGGAACATTAGAAATAACCCATAAAGACGGCGACATAGAAATTAAAGAAAAAGCAACGGCTTTCTGTCGTTGTGGCGCTTCAGAGAATAAACCATACTGCGATGGTGCTCATAAAAAAATAGAATTTACAGGATAAGAATAGGTGTGAAATGACAAAAAAATAGTAAAAAAAGATAAGCTCGAGGCATCACCACAAGAAATGAAAAAAGAAAGAAACTTAAAACATTTGGATAAAAGCATCTTGAAATTAAAGACAATAAAATATGTTTTACCTGCGGAGGAAGTAGATATGGGTGGTTTTCCGGTAAAACAACCCTTACCAACACAAAAAATACAGCAAATAAGTCCATTCCTACTGTTACACCATGCACATGCAAAATACAGTAGTAGAAGACCAGCAAAACAGCAAGGAATAGGACCACATCCACATCGGGGATTTTCACCTGTAACTTTCATAATAGAAGGCGAAGTTCATCATAGAGACAGTAGAGGCAACAATCAAATTGCCAAAACAGGAGAGGTGCAATGGATGCATGCAGGAGCTGGTATAGTACATAGCGAAAGACCATCTGAAGCTTTGGTTGGAAAAAGTGGTCGCATGGAAATAGTGCAACTCTGGGTGAATAGTCCGAAAGAGAAAAAAATGATTCCACCAGAATATCAGTATTTACCAGAAAAAGATATTCCTATAGAATATTCAGAGGATGGAAAAATTGCGAATAAAATTATTGCAGGAAACTATAAGAATTTACAATCTGCTATTAATACACAAAGTGATTTATTAATTCTCTGGGGAAAAGCAGAAAAAGGAGGGGGGCAAACTATAGAAATACCAACAGAATTCAATAGTATGCTATATCTTATTAATGGGAATATGAGCATTGAAGGCTACGGAATTATTGAGAAAGAGTATTTGGCAGTATTTAATGAAGGTGGAAATTCTATTAAAATGACTTTTAACGAAGATGCCCAATTCTTACTATTATCGGGCAAATCTATTGAAGGAAAGGTAGCACAACAAGGTCCTTTTGTTATGAATACACAAACCGAAATTCTAGAGGCTATGCGCGATTATAAAATGGGAAAGATGGGTGTTTTAATTGAAGACGATTAGAAAAATAAACTTCTTTTCTTAAAGTAGTCTGATTTACAAAAGCTCTTGATTTTTACCAAATCTACTTTGTTATCTACAAAGGATTGAATATTTTTGCAGCTTCAAGAAAAAGGGTAATGGAAGACAAGAAAAATGAAGCTACTGATATAGTGAGTCAAGAACAAATTGACGCATGCATTTCTATATTGGAAAAATTGGTAGGAGATACCAATCAGGTTTTTGACCTTCCAGAAGAAAAGCGTATTTCTTTAATGAAAGCTGCTGGCGGACTAACCCGACCCGACCGTAGGGAGTTTGGGCGAAGAAGAAAAGATGCCAAAAAAGCAAAAAAGCGTAAAATGATAGAGCGCGACAAACACGCTCGAAAAACTACAGGTATTCGTAGTGCTCGTGAGGCTACCATTTTTATTGCTCCAACACAAATAGAATCTAAGGAGGAGGATACAGAACTAGAATCCCCAAGAAACTGCTATGTCTGTAAAACTGTCTATACCAAACTACATTCTTTTTACGATACTATGTGTAAAGAATGTGGCGATTTTAATTATGCCAAACGGTATCAAACAGCCGATTTAACAGGCCAGGTTGCTATTATTACAGGTTCTCGTTTAAAAATTGGATACCATATTACCTTAATGCTATTACGTGCAGGAGCAACCGTTGTTGCAACAACACGTTTCCCTGTAGATTCTGCAATTCGTTTTTCTAAGGAAGATGATTTTAATAGCTGGAAAGATCGTTTAAAAATTCACGGTTTAGATTTACGTCATATTCCAAGTGTAGATATCTTCTGCAATCTTATAGAACAAAATTATAGACGCTTAGATATTTTAATAAATAATGCAGCACAAACAGTTAGGCGTCCTGCAGGTTTTTTCAAACATTTAATGCAGAAAGAGGAAGAACCAATTGAAAACTTGCCAGGTTATGTGCAAGATTTGCTAAACGACCATACCAATTGTATTTCGGAATTAAAAAGTTTATCTGCCAACTCGGCAAAAGAACTTAACAACACACTTCCGGTTGCATGGCATGGACCAGAGCCTGGAATTGGATTAACAGCTTCCGCAAAACTATCACAAATACCATACAGTTTTGATGGGTCTTTAGTAGCAGAAGAAGTATTTCCCGAAGGTAAATTAGATGTCGATTTACAACAAGTCGATTTAAGAAAAACAAACAGTTGGCGGTTGACTTTAGGAGAAGTTGAAACAACAGAAATGATAGAAGTACAACTCGTAAACAGTATAGCTCCTTTTGTTTTATGTAACCGACTTTCTAACTTAATGAAGAAGGAAAATACAGGTAAAAAACACATAATAAATGTAACTGCTATGGAGGGAAAATTCCATCGCTTTAAAAAAGAAGACAGACACCCACATACCAATATGGCTAAGGCTGCATTGAATATGATGACACATACTGCCGCAGCAACTTTTGCTAAAGACGGTATTTATATGAATGCTGTGGATACAGGTTGGGTAACCGATGAGGATCCAATAGAATTACTTAAGAAAAAAGTAGAAGTGCATGATTTTCAGCCACCATTGGATATTGTAGACGGAGCCGCCCGAGTAATGGATCCGCTAATAGATGGTATAAACACTGGAAAACATTGGTGTGGTAAATTCTTAAAGGATTATAGACCGATTGATTGGTAAGATTTTTTTGTCATTCCTTTGAAAAAAGGAATCCACATAGAATCTAAGCTATTTTACTTCACTTTTCAATACAATCCTATGCAATAGCTTTGGAAAAAATCGCTTTAAGTAAACTCCTAAAACTTCTTTTCTTCCAATATAAGCTTCAAACTTTTTCTTTTCTATCGCTTTTATCATTTTAAGAGCAAACACCTTATTTGTTAATCCATTTTGAGTCGCATTATCCTCTGTGTTTTGTTTACTTCCATCAGAAGTAAGTGCATTTTTAGCAACATTGGTCTGTACAAAACCTGGACAGATTAAAGTAACCGAAATAGTATCTTTTTCGTGTTCCATTCGTAACACATCAAAAAAGCCATGTAAAGCATGTTTAGCACCGCAATATCCAGAACGATATGGAGAGCCGAATTTCCCCATTAAACTAGTAACCGTAACAAAATGACCCTGTTTCATTTCTACAAAATAAGGTAACAAAATTTTTGTCAGCGCAACTGTCCCTAAATAATTAACATCCATAAGTTTTTTGTATACTTTAAAGTCCGTTTCTATAATTAGAGAACGTTGGCTTAAACCAGCATTATTAATTAAAACGGAAATAGGACCAAAAAAGGTTTGAGCAAACTGTACCTTCTCTTTCATGCTATCGAAATCGGCCAAATCTAAGGGCAGTACAGCCACGTTGTCTGGATACTTACAGTTCTCTTTTACGGCAATAAGTTGCGCTTCATTTCTAGAAGATAAAATTAACTTGCAATTTTTTAAGGAGAGTTCATATGCTAGCGCTTCCCCAATTCCAGAAGAAGCTCCAGTAATCCAAACTATTTTATCTTCTATAGTATTCATTTCTTTTTAATTCTAAATATAGCTAAATTTGTTTTTATCCTATGAAGGCAACTTACAAAAAGTACATTCTTAATTTTAAAAGACCAAGTGGCACATCTCGTGGCATACTAACACAGAAAGAGACATGGTTTCTTGTTTTAGAACAAGATGAAAAAAAAGGCATTGGTGAGTGTGGCGTTTTAAAAGGCTTAAGTGTAGATGATGTTCCAAACTATGAGGATACGTTAAAATGGACATGCGCAAATATTCATTTAGGTGTAGAAGTTCTTTATCAAGAATTAATGGCGTTTCCAAGTATTCAATTCGGCTTAGAACAGGCATTTATTTCTTTAAATTCTTCCAATCCGTTTGAATTGTTTCCGTCCGATTTCATAGAAAAAGGGAAGCCAATTCCAATTAACGGACTAATATGGATGGGAAACGAGGATTTTATGCACCGTCAAATTCAACAAAAAATTGAAGAAGGTTTTAAGTGTATTAAATTGAAAATTAGTGCATTAAATTTTGAAGCAGAACTAGAGTTACTAAAATCCATTAGAGAAAAATATAGTCCAGAAGAAATAGAATTACGAGTAGATGCAAATGGAGCATTTAATCCAGATACTGCTTTGGAAAAATTACAACGATTGTCAAAATTTAATATCCATTCTATTGAGCAACCAATACGGCAAAGAAATCCTTTGGCTATGATGGACTTATGTAAAAAAACACCTTTCCCTATTGCATTAGATGAAGAATTAATTGGTGTGTGTACTGTAACAGAAAAGGCAAAATTGCTACAAACAATACAACCACAGTATATAATTTTAAAACCTAGCCTAATTGGTGGTTTTAAAGGAACAGAAGAATGGATTTCTTTGGCAGAAAAGCAAAATATAGGTTGGTGGGTAACAAGTGCTTTGGAGAGTAATATAGGTTTAAATGCAATAGCCCAATGGACCTATATTTTAAAAAGCAAATTGCCACAGGGATTAGGAACGAGTAGCTTGTACACGAATAACTTGGAAAGTCCGTTAAGTGTTGAAAATGGTGCCATTTATTATCGAAAAAACAAAAACTGGAAAGAAAATTTAATTGAAGAAATATGTATATAGAACAGGGACGAAAAGGAACTATAGGAATGTGGAAGTTTTTAATACTGCCATTAGGTTTTCTTGCCATGGTAGTAGTAAATTATATCTCAACTATTAACTCTCCCATAGATGTGACTGTATTAATGCAAAAACTAATAGAAGAACTCGGTAGAAATACGGTCTTTGTAATATTGTTGCTACCGTTGGCTGTAGGCCTTTTTGTCGTATGGGGATGGGTGAAATTAATTCACCAGCAATCTATTACATCACTTACCACATCGCGAAAGAAGGTAGATTGGAAAAGAGTATTTTTCTCCTTTTTCTTATGGACAACAGTTACCTTAGTAATGACTGGAATTGGAATTTTTCTTGCACCAGAAGACTATGTCTTTAATTTTAAACTAGTACCCTTTATCACTTTAATGGTTGTTAGCATTATCCTTGTTCCTATGCAAACTAGTTTTGAGGAATATTTGTTTAGAGGCCATATGATGCAAGGTATTGGCTTAGTAGCAAAAAACAGATGGATGCCCTTGGTTATTACTTCTGTTTTATTTGGACTGATGCATTTGGCAAATCCAGAGGTAGAAAAATTGGGTTATGGAATTATGGTCTATTATATAGGAACAGGTTTCTTTTTAGGCATTCTTACTTTAATGGATGAGGGACTAGAATTAGCACTAGGATTTCATGCTGCAAACAACCTAATAACTGCATTGTTAGTTACCGCTGACTGGACAGCTTTCCAAACAGATTCTATCTATAGAGACATCTCAGAGCCCGTACTAGGATGGGACGTTTTTGTTCCTGTACTTGTCGTTTACCCTATTTTATTATTTATAATGTCTAAAAAATATGGTTGGACAAATTGGAAAGAAAAACTAACAGGCAAGCTATTATCTGCAGAAGAAATGAATGCAAATTCACCAGATGAAATTACAGCATAAAAAACTACATCCTAGGTTTACCTTAAATTCTATTTCTTATACAGAACTAGAATTACTCCAAGAAGCGCAACGCTTGATAAAGGAAGGAGAAGACTTTGAAAAAAGTATTGGCAGCTTTCTTTTAGAATGGTTAAATGAAGAAAATACAGTACTAGTTACTACGTCTGGATCTACGGGAAAGCCAAAACAAATTAGATTACAAAAGAAGCAGATGAAAAATTCTGCTTTGGCCACAGCAACATTTTTTAACTTAAAAGAAGGAAATACAGCATTACATTGTTTGTCAACAGATTTCATTGCGGGAAAAATGATGTTAGTAAGAGCTATGGAGATAGGTTTAGAACTCTATTACGTGAGTCCTAATGCAATAGCTTTGGATACTAACATCAAATACGATTTCGCAGCAATGGTACCTTTACAATTAGAAGTATCCTTAGTAAGTGTTAACTCTATAAAAAAACTACTAATAGGAGGAGCTCCAATGCCTAAGGGCTTAAAAGAAAAAGTTAAAGATAAAACCGTAGCCATTTTTGAAACTTATGGCATGACAGAAACCATTACCCATATAGCTATAAAACCTATTAACAAAACTGCTATTGCAGCAAGTGTTATAAGAAACGGACTTTCTGAAAACTTCTCAAAAACATTTAAAACTTTACCAAATATTACTATCACTACTGATAAAAGAGGTTGCTTGGTTATACATGCCGAAAAGCTTTCGGAAGAAGTTGTCGTAACAAATGATTTGGTAAAAATAATATCGGCTACTGAATTTCAATACCTGGGTCGTTTTGATAATATAATTAACTCAGGAGGTATAAAATTAATTCCAGAAGAGATTGAAACAAAATTAATATCGCTACTAAAAACTCCTTATTTTGTTGTCGGAATTCCAGATAATAAATTGGGGCAGAAATTAGTTTTAATTTTAGAAGGAAAAGAAATTCCAGAAAATTTAACCTCAGAAATAGCTGCTTTAAAAAGCCTTACTAAATACCAAATCCCCAAAGAAGTATTTTTAGTTCCAAAATTTGTAGAAGCAAATGGAAAAGTACAGCGAAAAGAAACTTTAAAACTTATAGACCTAAGCCAGTAGATGTTTCTTAATTATTATCACATTGCCATTCATTATGCTTGTTGAAATTAATTTCTTTCCAACTTTAATTGTACAAAAACCTACAACATCTTTTCTTTTAGAAAGGTAGATAAATTCTCAATAGCTGAATTTAGGTTCTTTTTAAGTTTGTTTTTTGCAAGTATAGAAACTAGTATTTTTTTAATAGGAGATTTTACCTTCCAATAACACTCTACATCTAGTTTACAACTCGTGGTAGAAAGAGGAGTTATAATATAGAACTGGTAAAACTCGTCTATCATAGGAGCATCCGACGTCATTTCTCCATAAACAAACTGCCCTGGTTTACCATCTTTTGTAACAGTAATAAAATTAAGGATTTTCCCATTCACTACGCATATGTGTTCCGTTCCTAATTGGTTTATTTCCTCTTCATTAAACTCAAGTTTATCAAAACCCTTAACCCATTGATGCCTGTACTTAAAATTGGTTATGAATTCAATTAACTCCGCTGCGGAGATTTCAAATTCCTTTTCTATATGAATAGGAGCAGTGTCCTTAAAAACAACTTTCTTTGCATAATCAAAAGGTTTCAATTTAAGGTTCTCTTGGTCAATAACAGAGTAAACGTATTTTAACTTTTTACCGTCGTACTCATTTTCTCCTTTTTCAAACTTAAAAAGTTTACTGCTATAAGCACCTGGCATTTCAATACTTTCAGCAAGAGTGCTACTTAGTAGTGTGTAATTAGCACTAGGAATTGAATTTTTTAGTAATCTATGGGTTTCTATTACTTCAATTCCAAAAGGTTTTCGAGAATCCTTAACGGTGATAAATTGAATTTCCCCACAATGTGCAACTATTTTCAATTCCAACTCTGAAGCTGTAGAACAAGCCTTACAAGGGCAGATTCTATTTTTCTCCATCAATTTTAGATGGCTATAAAATGAAGTAAACATGGTTTCTATCTGTGCCAATAACTTTTCTATAGACAGAATCTCTTCCTTATAGAAAAACAGCGCATCTCCTTCAATTTCCGCCAATAGTAAGCCTTCTGTATTGGCATCTAGTAAAACCTCTAATAATTCGGCAATAACATATTGGCTATGTTCCACCTCTGTGGTTTGAATAAATTTTGTAAATCCAGATATGTCTGGAATAAATAGCAAGCATTTTTTCATAGGAAAAAGGATAGGGAGTTCTCAAAGAAACTCATCTCTCTCAAAGATAAAGTAATTTTCTTTCGAGATATCTTCAAGGTTTTAAATTTTACAATCGGACATCTTTATATTTTTTGTTTTTGTATTTTCATACGAAATTTTCCAAATGAAATATATTATATTTAGCATCTGTCTCTTTTTTTTCAATCTAATAAATTCACAACAAATTCTCTCAGAATACGAGAGAGCCAGAGTGGTAGATGAAATTATAGAAGATAGGTTTACTAATTTACTACCAAGTCTTATGGATGAAACTTCCATAGATATGTGGGTTATAATTTCAAGAGAGTATAACGAAGACCCTGTTCTTAAAACGATGCTTCCCGCAACATGGTTAAACGCACGAAGAAGAACTATTCTTTTATTTTACAGAAATGCTAAAAAAAACACAATTGAAAAATTAGCAGTAGCAAGGTATAATGTTGGGAAAAGTATTGTTTCTGCTTGGGATAAGGAAAAAGAACCCAACCAATGGAAACGACTTATGCAACTAATAGAAGAAAGGAATCCGGCTAAAATAGGATTAAATTTTTCCAAAGATTTTAATATTGCAGACGGATTAGTAAAAACCGACTATGAGGAGTTCATGCAGAATCTTCCGAAGAAATTCCATTCTAAAGTTACATCTGCCCAGCAATTAGCAGCACGTTGGATAGAAACACGAACGGAAAGAGAAATGGTTATTTACAATCAGTTGGTAAGCATAACACATGATATTATTGCGGAAGCATTTTCAGAAAAAGTAATAACGCCAGGAATAACTACAACTACAGAAGTAGAATGGTGGATGCGGCAAAAAGTAACCGATTTAGGTCTTGAAACTTGGTTTCACCCAACAGTAGATGTACAGCGATGTAAGACTGAAATGAAAAATCATTTATATTCCTTCTCTAACCGTCCGGACCATATGGTTATTCTTCCTGGCGATTTGGTACATTGTGATTTTGGAATTACCTATTTACGGTTAAATACAGACTGTCAAGAATTGGCATACGTACTAAAACCAGAAGAAAAAGAAGCTCCTGAATTTTTAGTAGATGCATTAAAAAAGGGGAATAAAGTCCAAGACTTTCTAACTCAGAATATGGTAAAGGGTCGTACAGGAAATGAAATATTAGCAAAATCGCTTGCAGCAGCAAAAGCTGAGGGTTTACGCCCTTCTATCTATACACATCCGCTTGGGTTATATGGCCACTCTGCAGGAACTACAATTGGAATGTGGGATGCACAAGGAGGGGTAAATAAAGCCGATGGCAATGCATACCCCTTAAACACCAATACCGTTTATGCTATAGAACTAAATACATCTGTAACAATTCCTGAATGGAAACGGGATATTCGTATTATGTTAGAAGAAGCGGGTTTTTATGGTGAAGACGGATTTAGATATGTTAATGGAAGACAAACCGAATTGTTGTTGATTCCAAGAGTAAAAGGAAAATAATTTTATCATTTTCTAAATTAATGATTATATTCATATCGATTTTCAAAAACTACATTACCATTATGTTACAACACTTTAGATGCAATTAAAAAATACAAATACTTCAATATAAAATAGTAATATTTGTGTAATTAGAACACTTATAATAGATAAATTTAAAAGAAAAGAGTAATTTTTTATTATGATAAGAATTAAAGAAATAATTTTCGTAGCGCTACTATTTATAACATTCTCTATGAATGCACAGAAAGTATATCAAGGAATGACGTTCCATAAAGGTAGGCCGTTGGCAAATGTTATTGTCATGGTAAATGAAGGAGGTAATCAGACAAAAACAGATAAAAATGGACGCTATAAAATTCAGGCAAAAATTGGAGATGATATTTTCTTCAATTATATTGATATGAAACAGGCCGTACGTCGAGTATTGAAAAGTACTTTTGTGCTAAATGTAACGATGGAATCAATTGAAACCGAAGGATTAAAAAATGTCACAGTAACAGGACAAAAAAAAAGATTGGTAACACAACAAGAGCTATCCTTGGCGTATAACACCAATGTAAACATTATTAATACAGGTTTTGGATTTTTAAATAAAGAAACCGTGGGTTTTGGTCTGCAAATTCTCGATGAAAAGGATATAAGTCCTAGTGCTATTAATATATTGGCAGTAATTCAAGGTAGATTTCCAGGAGCTAGTATTTGCATACAGGGAGACCCAAGTCAAAAAACTAGTGCAACGAGTAGAGGAGCCGTAATTTATATGCGAGGTGGTGGATCTATCAAACACCCTATTCAGGCTATTTACGAAATAGATGGCTTTATTTTTGAAACCCCTCCATTATTTTTAGATGTCTCTACTATTAAACGAATAGCAAAAATTTCTAGTTTTGCTGGAGTTACACGTTATGGTGCTATTGCTGCAGGAGGTATTTTCATTATAAATACTAAAGCCGCTATGTTTTCTGGTAGTAAAGGAAGGAAAGACTTGGCATTGGCTAAAAATAATATATATAAAAGTGATGCTATAACTCTAGAGCAAGAAAAAAAGAATAGACCTTCTTACTTTAATGAATTATATGCCTGTACTACGTTGAAAGAAGCCAAGGAGGTATATCGAAAATTTTTGAAAAACTATGGAACTTCTGAAATTTATTTTTTAGATAGTTATGCTTACTTTTCAAACTACTGGAATAAAAGTGATTATGCTAAGGAGTTAATTGTAAATAAGAAGAACTTTTCAAACAATTCTACTAGCTTCTTAAAAGCATTAGCGTATTATTTAGATGCAAATGGCGAAGAAGAAAAGGCTTGTGAATTTTATAAAAAGGTTTTTATAAAAGAACCGAATAGATGCCAGTCTTATAGAGATTTAGCGAATAATTACCAGCAGATTGGAAATTTAAAAAAGGCAACAGATATCCATATAAGATATAATTATTTGCTGAATCAGGAATTTTTGACAGAAGATGGAGATGATGTATTCGATTTGATTGGAAGTGAATTTAATATGCTACAAAGATTAAAAAGAGCATCGGTTACACCAAACTCCAAATTAATAAAAAAAGAAGAACCCGAAAAAGGAGTACGTATTGTTTTTGAATGGAGTAGTGAAAATGCGGATATAGCACTTCAGTTTGTGAATCCAAAAAATAAATTTTATCGATGGTCCAATATTTCTGAGAGTATAGCAGTAACCTCTTCAAGTAAGGAATTTTTCATTAATCACGATATGCCTGGAAAGTGGCTGGTGAATATAATGTATAAGAATAAAGATATAAAACCCACCTATATGAAAACAACAATTTATACAGACTATGGGAAACCAACCCAACAACAAAAAACACAAGTACACAGACTAAGTTTAAAAGATGTTAATCAACATTTATTTGATATAAACGTTTCAGCAAAGTAAAAGCTTGGTTATATTGTATTTAATACAGTTTCCTATAGATACTATTTCGCTTAGGAGGTATATCTGTTCAATTACACCTGTATAACACCAAGATTAAAAGGTTTTTCTATAGGTGCATTGTTGGCCGCTTCAATACCCATAGATACCCAAGTTCTTGTATCTATGGGGTTAATTATTCCATCTGTCCATAAACGTGCAGCGGCATAATATGGTGAAATCTGATTATCGTACCGTTCCTTAATTTTCGAATAAAGTGCTGCTTCTTTTTCTTCGGTAATCGTTTCTCCTTTCTTTTTTAAAGAAGCTTTTTCAATTTGTAGTAAAACCTTTGCTGCAGAATTCCCACTCATAACAGCTAGAGCAGCACTTGGCCAAGCAACAATAAGTCTTGGGTCATATGCCTTACCACACATAGCATAATTTCCTGCACCGTAACTATTTCCAATTATAATAGTGAATTTTGGCACCACAGAATTACTTACAGCATTTACCATTTTAGCACCATCTTTAATAATTCCTCCATGCTCACTTTTACTACCAACCATAAAACCAGTAACATCTTGTAAAAAAACTAAAGGAATTTTCTTCTGATTGCAATTTGCAATAAACCGTGTAGCTTTATCTGCGGAATCGGAATAAATAACACCTCCAAATTGCATTTCACCCCTTTTCGTTTTCACTACTTTTCTTTGATTGGCAACAATACCAACAGCCCAACCATCTATCCTAGCATAACCCGTAAGAATAGATTTTCCGTAACCTTCTTTGTATTGTTCAAATTCCGACTCATCTACCATTCGTTTAATAATCTCCACCATATCATAAGAATCGGTCCGAGAAGCAGGTAAAATTCCATACATTTCTTCAGGATCTTCTTTTGGTTTAGAAGGTTCAGCTCTATTATATCCGGCCTTATCAGAATCACCAATTTTACCAATAATACCTTTTATAGTAGTCAAAGCATCTTTATCATCCTTAGACTTATAATCAATAACACCACTAATTTCGCAATGCGTTGTAGCACCACCAAGTGTTTCATTATCTATAACTTCACCAATAGCGGCTTTTACTAAATAACTACCTGCTAGGAAAATGCTTCCTGTTTTATCAACAATTAAAGCCTCATCACTCATTATAGGCAAATAAGCACCACCAGCAACACAACTACCCATAACGGCAGCAATCTGGGTAATTCCCATGCTACTCATTGTGGCATTATTTCTAAACATCCTTCCAAAATGCTCTTTATCTGGGAAAATTTCATCTTGCATTGGTAAATAAACTCCGGCACTATCCACCAAATAAATAATAGGCAATCTATTTTCCATCGCAATTTCTTGCGCTCTCAAATTTTTCTTAGCTGTAATAGGAAACCACGCACCAGCTTTAACTGTAGCATCATTTGCTACAACAATACACTGCCTATCCCCTATATATCCTATTTTCACAACAACACCACCAGAAGGACATCCACCATGTTCCTCATACATACCATCACCAACAAAAGCACCAATTTCAATAGATTTTTTATTTGCATCTAAAAGAAAATCAATTCGTTCTCTAGCCGTCATTTTTCCTTTGGCATGGTGTTTTTCAATTCGGGATTTCCCACCTCCCAATTTTACTTTCACCAATCTTCTGTTTAGCTCTGCTACTAATAATTTATTGTGGTCTTCGTTTTTGTTGAAGTTAATATCCATTCTTTACTATAGTTTCTTTTTCTGTCTATAAAGATAAGGAGTATATTAGTTAACTTTAAAAAGAAAAAGAGAAATAATGAAAACAATACGATGGGGAATTGTTGGGCTAGGAGGCATAGCACATAAATTCGTGAAGGATTTAAAGAAAGTAAAAGGAGCTCAAATAACAGCAGTAGCTTCTAGAAACAGTAAGAAGGCTGTGAAATTTAAAAAATTGTATAATGCCAAATATGCCTTTGGAGATTATACAGAACTTTTTACCTGCAAAGATGTAGATGTAGTTTATATTGCAACACCACATACTTTTCATAAATCTATCGCAATCGACGCCATGAACCAAGGCAAAAATGTTTTATGCGAAAAGCCATTAGGAGTTAATGAAAGTGAAGTTTTAGAAATGATTAGCTGCGCAAAGAAGAATAATGTTTTTCTTATGGAAGCACTATGGAGCAGATTTAATCCGTCTATATGTAAAGTAAAAGAATTGATAGAAAATGGAGGTATTGGAAATATTCAATATTTAAAAGCTGATTTCGCTTTTTATGCTATGGATAGAGACACATCTGGAAGAGTTCTTAGCACAGAACTTGCCGGAGGTTCTCTTTTAGATATTGGTATTTATCCAATATTTTTAGCCTATTTAATTCTAGGTAAACCAGATAAAATTTTAGCAACATCAAAATTTCATACTACAGGGGTGGAAGTTCAGACATCCATAGTATTAGAATATGAAAATGCACAAGCTATATTGTATAGTGGTTTTACATCCAAATCGGATACATCCGCAGAAATATCTGGAAGTAGTGGAAGTCTATACTTACCAGGTAGGTGGCATGAAGCCAGTTCCTATATTCTTAAAAAAGAAAACAGTATAGAAACGATAGAAGACAAGTCAATTCACAAAGGCTATACGCATGAAATAGAAGAAGTACAGATGTGCTTATCTAAAGGTATGTTAGAGAGTGAGAGATGGACGCATCAAAATAGTATAGATTTAATTAAAATACTAGATCAGGTACGTAAACAAACAGGAATTGTTTTTCCTTTTGAAAAATAAAAAGCACAAATAGATTTACTTGGAAACAGTATTTTTTCACAACAAGTTGAAATTACAATAGCTTAAACTTACTGAATAACAGGAATATGAATACGTTTTAGAAGTAATTCGTTTCAGTCTAATCTAAACTAAGAACGGGGATTACTTTTAATTTTTTTAAATAAGTCAGGAATAGATTATTTAAAATTCACGATATTTGGCTCCACCAAACCAACAAACCCAACAAAGAGGATGAAAATGAATAAGAACACAGTACTCGCATTAGCAACATTTATTATGATAATTGTAGGGTTGTCTCTAATAGCACTAGGAGCATTTAGATATGATGAAGTTGCCGGGTGGGGATTTGCCGCAGTAGGCATCGGATTTTTCGCAATTGCATGGGTATTCAATGCTTTAAAAGGTAGAGTTTAAAGGAAATTTTTAGACAAGCTATATTTTCGTATACTGAAAATAACAAAAGCTTGAATAACCCCTATAAAACATAGTGTTTAACAACAATTAGTCAATTATAAACAGTTATAAATGTCAGATGATAAAAAGGTTATTTTCTCCATGTCTGGAGTTACAAAAACCTATAAAAGTGCCAATACACCAGTTTTAAAAAACATCTATTTAAGTTTCTTTTATGGAGCCAAAATAGGAATCCTAGGACTTAATGGTTCTGGAAAATCTACTTTATTAAAAATTATTGCAGGAGTAGACACAAATTACCAAGGAGATGTAGTTTTTTCGCCAGGGTATAAGGTTGGTTATTTGGAGCAAGAACCTAAATTAGACGAAGACAAAACTGTTTTAGAAGTTGTAAAGGAAGGGGTAGCAGAAACAGTTGCAATATTAGATGAGTACAATAAAATAAACGATATGTTTGGCTTGCCAGAAGTTTATGAGGATGCAGATAAAATGCAAAAACTTATGGACAAGCAAGCGATTTTACAAGATCAAATAGATGCTTCCAATGCTTGGGAGTTAGATACTAAGCTAGAAATAGCAATGGATGCTTTAAGAACACCAGATTCAGACAAGAAAATCGGGGTTTTATCTGGAGGAGAACGTAGACGTGTAGCACTTTGTCGCTTATTATTACAAGAGCCAGAAATCTTATTATTAGATGAGCCTACCAACCACTTGGATGCGGAATCTGTACATTGGTTAGAACATCATTTAGCACAGTATAAGGGAACCGTAATTGCAGTAACGCACGATAGGTACTTCTTAGATAATGTTGCTGGTTGGATTTTAGAATTGGACAGAGGAGAAGGTATTCCGTGGAAAGGAAACTATTCTTCTTGGTTGGATCAAAAATCTAAACGAATGGCGCAAGAAAGCAAAACAGCATCAAAACGTCAGAAAACATTAGAAAGAGAATTAGAATGGGTACGTCAAGGAGCTAAAGGAAGGCAAACTAAACAAAAAGCCAGGCTAAAAAATTACGATAAATTACTAAGTCAAGATCAAAATAAATTAGACGACAAATTAGAAATATACATTCCTAATGGGCCTCGTTTAGGTACAAATGTTATAGAAGCCAGTGGCGTTAGTAAAGCGTATGGTGATAAATTATTGTATGAAGATTTAAACTTTAACCTTCCACAAGCTGGTATTGTTGGTATTATTGGTCCCAATGGAGCAGGTAAAACAACCATATTTAGAATGATAATGGGAGAAGAAACTCCCGACAAAGGGGAATTCCTTGTAGGTGACACTGCCAAAATTGCTTACGTAGATCAAAGCCATTCAAATATCGATCCTGAAAAATCTATTTGGGAAAATTTCAGTGATGGTCAAGAACTTGTAATGATGGGAGGGAAGCAAGTAAATTCCAGAGCCTATTTAAGTCGATTTAACTTTTCTGGTAGTGAGCAAAATAAAAAGGTAAACATGCTTTCTGGAGGAGAACGTAACCGTCTTCATTTGGCTATGACCTTAAAAGAAGAAGGGAATGTACTATTATTAGATGAGCCAACAAATGATTTAGATGTAAATACCTTAAGAGCTTTAGAAGAAGGTCTAGAGAACTTTGCAGGTTGTGCTGTAGTTATTTCGCACGATAGATGGTTCTTAGATAGAGTTTGTACACATATACTAGCTTTTGAAGGAGATTCACAGGTATATTTCTTTGAAGGATCATTCTCAGAATACGAGGAAAGTAAAAAGAAACGCTTGGGAGGTGATTTAATGCCGAAACGAATTAAGTACAAAAAATTGATACGTTAATAGTAACGTTATAAGAAATAATCCTGATGTATTCTTATAGAACGCATCGGGATTTTACTTTAAAAGAAGTTTCAATTAATACGCCTCTTTCGGGTACCAATCTAATTGAATAACCTCTATAGAAGAATTCCCCTCATTTACCAATTTCTTGAATAGAGTAACATCACTAATAGTTGGTCTTCCTCTATAGTGATATGGATATACAAGTTTTGGTTTAAATTCTAGAACCGCACTTGCAGCACTAGACTCCGTCATTGTATAGGGTAGATTCATACAGATAAAAGCTCTATCAATATTTTTTAAGGCACGCATTTCGGGAATATCCTCAGTATCACCAGAAAAATAAATTCGTTCACTATTTATACTTATTATATAACCATTCCCTCTACCTTTATTATGAAATTTTAAAGCTTCCTCTCGTAAATTATACATAGGTATAGCTTCAATACCAACGGTAGCAATTGTAATAGAATTACCATTACTCAAAACCGTTGCAGATAAAGCAATATTCTCAGGTAATTTATCAATAACCGCCTGTGGTGCAATAATTTTCGTATTTGAAAGATCTAAGGCCTCCAAAGTTTTTACACTTAAATGGTCTCCATGAATATCGGTAATAAGAATAATATTTGGCGATTTTTGTTTTTCATAATAAGTTAAATCTCCCACAGGGTCAATATAAATGGTAATATCTTTCCATTCTAAAATTGCGGTAGCATGCTCTATAGCAGTGATTATTAACTCGTTTTTGAGTTCCTGAAAAGTAGGTTTAACTTTTTCAACCCTAGTATTCTTCTCACTTTTCACTTTTTCTTTACATCCAAACAGAACTATAAGGCACACAAAAAAAAGGATTTGTTTTTTCATAATCTAATTATTAAATTACCACTTATATATACGATTCAATATCCTCTAACTTATTGATTTTCTTTCTATAAAAATTATTTATTATGTTAAAAAATCTAAATGAAAGAATGAACCGTATATACAACGATACAAATAATAAAAACTAAAAGTTAATTAATTTTTTTACTATGACTGAAAAGAAAAATAATAACGGTTTAAAAGTAATAGCTGGCTTATTAGGTATAGTTTTATTAGGAACTATAATCTATACGGTTAGTCTTTACAAGGAAAAGCAGAAGGTTGCAACCCAGCTTACTAATGAAAAAGAGCTTGTTGTGAATGATTTAAACAGTTTAAAATCTGAGTATGACAAAGCTATCTTAGAAAGCAACGCAACTAATGAAGAATTGGTAAGTGCAAGAGACAGAATTTCTAGATACATTGATTCTGTGAAAACAATGAAAGCTGATATTACTTCTTTATCTAGATATAGATCTCAAGTGAACATGCTAAAAGCAGAAAGAAAACACTTATTAAGACAAGTAGACTCTTTAACACAATCTAACGCATTAATTGCAATGCAAAGAGATAGCACTTATGTAGAGTTGGAAAAGCAAACTGTTTTCAACGATTCTTTAGTAGTACAAAACACGCAACTAGCAGATGCTGTTGCAAAAGGATCGGCATTAAATTTATCTAAATTTACAATTGATGCTGTAAAAGAACGTAACAGTGGAAAATTGATATCTACAAGTAGAGCACGCAGAGCTGATAAGTTTAAAGTATGTTTCACAATAGCAGATAATGTTATTGCAGAAGCAGGAGACAGAGAATTCTTTATTGAAGTATTAGACCCACAAGGAAATGTATTAGGAGAAAGTTTTTCTAAAACTAGCGATTCCGGAGCTTCAATTACCTATAGTAAAACAACTACTTTCTATTTTGAAAACAAATCTTTAGACGTTTGTGATTTTATAAACAAACCAGCTGGGGATTTTCAAAAAGGAAATTATATGGTGAATGTTTATGATGATAAACTTAAGTTATTAAGTACATCTAAATTCGCATTAAAATAAATACACTATCCATTAGTATCGAAAGGGGTTAATCATTACGATTAACCCCTTTTTTGTTACTAAATAAATATATTTAAAAGCTTAATTGGTATTATTTTAAACCACCAACCATTTCTTCTGGTTTTACCCAAGCATCATATTCTTCTGCTGTAACATACCCTAATTTTATAGCCTCTACCTTTAAAGTAGTACCATTCTTATGTGCAGTATTCGCAATTTCAGCGGCTTTATAATACCCAATTTTAGTGTTCAAAGCAGTAACAAGCATTAATGAGTTGTTTAGAAGCTCTTTTATAATAGCATGATTTGGTTCAATACCAACAGCACAATTAATATCAAAACTTACACAAGCATCCCCAATTAATTGGGCAGATTGTAAAATATTTGCCGCCATCATAGGTTTAAAGACATTCAATTCATAATGTCCTTGCGTTCCTCCAACAGAAATAGCAACATCGTTACCCATAACCTGAGCGCAAACCATTGTTATAGCTTCACATTGTGTAGGGTTCACTTTTCCAGGCATAATAGAACTTCCAGGTTCGTTCGCAGGGATAATAATTTCTCCAATACCAGAACGTGGTCCAGAAGCCATCATTCTTATATCACTCGCAATTTTATTTAAGGAAACAGCCAACAGCTTTAAAGCACCATGACTTTCAACAATGGCATCATGCGCAGCCAAAGCCTCAAACTTATTTGGAGCCGTTATAAACGGTTTTCCAGTAAATTCAGCAATATACTTTGCTACTAATACAGAATATCCTTTAGGAGTATTTAATCCGGTACCAACGGCGGTTCCACCCAAAGCTAGCTCACTTAAATGATCTAATGTATGATTTAAAGCTTTTAAACCATGGTCTAGCTGAGATACATATCCAGAAAATTCTTGACCAAGGGTTAGGGGAGTAGCATCCATTAAATGCGTACGTCCAATTTTAACCACCTTAGCAAAATCCTTTGCTTTTTTATCCAAAGTATTCCTAAGTTGCGTAACCCCAGGAATTGTAACTTCCACTATTTTTTTATAGGCAGCAATATGCATTCCAGTAGGAAAAGTATCGTTAGAAGACTGTGATTTATTAACATCATCATTTGGTTGAATCGTTTTTTCTCCCTCTCCTATAGTTTTACCAGCCAATTCTTGCGCTCTGTTAGCAATAACCTCATTTACATTCATATTGCTTTGCGTCCCAGAACCAGTTTGCCATATTACAAGAGGAAATTGATCATCGTGCTTCCCTTCTAATATTTCATCACAAACAGCGGCGATTAAATCTCTTTTACCTTCTGCTAATACACCTAATTCATGATTGGTATATGCAGCGGCTTTCTTTAAATAAGCAAAACCATAAACAATATCTAACGGCATAGATGCAACTGCACCAATTTTAAAATTATTACGAGAACGCTCCGTTTGTGCGCCCCAATATTTATCTGAAGGAACCTTAACATCCCCCATAGTATCTTTTTCTATTCTAAAACTCATTTTATGGTAATTTTGTTTGTAACAAAGGTACTGTATTGGCACATGATTTTATCTAGACGTTAATTATTTACTTCTTTTTCTTAATTTCATTTGCAGTATTCCTATATTTCAAAGTATCTTTGTAGAGTAAATTTTGCAATTATGTTTGATTTTGATCAATATTTAGGATTTTTAGCTTTTATAACCATACTTACTATTGGTTTTTGGCTAATGATATTTTTACTAACCTTTGTAATTCCTTATTGGATTGGAGGTTCTTTATTAGAATTTCTGAAAGAAAAGCGTGATGCTAAAAAAGCAAAACGTAGCGAGTAGATATAAAAAAAGGAAGCTAATTAGCTTCCTTTTTTTATATCTAGAATTTTTTATTCTGATTTAGATTTCCTCTTTTTCTTTGACTTCTTCTTTTTTTTCTTCTTATTCCTTTTAAAGCCATCCTCTTGTAAGGCTACAAAGGCCTCATATTTATCAGCAGGAAGATTTTCTTTTAGCTCCGCATCTTGTTTTTTGTGTATTTGTTCAAAGCTCTCCTTTGTTTTCTCAGGCGTTAATTCTAATATCTGAATTTCGATACGTTGCTGTACATATTTTATAAGTGTTGTACTCATAATTGCTTGCTCAAACGCATTAAGTTCTAATAATTCAGTGATTTTCGGCATTTGACCAGCAACAATTTCTTTTGCTGTAGGTGGTTTTACTTCTTTTTGTGGAGTCTGAGTTGCAGGAATAGAACTTCTTCGTCTTCTTCCATAGCCATTATTACCATAACCGTTTCCGTATTGTGCTTGTATTTCTGTAATCGACAGAAATAGCACAAAAGAAGTAATAAACAAACATTTAATATTTTTCATAATAAAAACAATTTTTAGCTTTTACAATAGTTATGCAAAATTAAAAAAAATATGGACATAATTCAATATTGTGAATTTTAAGTTTGTTTTCTATCTAAGTTCCTCTTGTTAGGTGCGCTGATTTTTCATTCCCTAATGCCTACAACACCTATTCTTTCCGCATTTTCATGGAATCCTTTACAATCAGAATCTTCTCCGTTTTCGCATAATTTATTTCCATTACAATCCATCGGGTAAGTTATCATATCGACACAATGGTTTCCTAATAAAAATCTGCCTATTCTTGTAATGGTATAATTCTAGAAAGAACTTACATCCAATCTCTTGGTCAATATTTTCTATCATGTTATTTTTTTTGAAGCATAGCTTCTATACAATCCGTTTTTATGGAATTATCCTTTTGAACATCCAACAGAAATACTAAGCAAATTGTAATTGCTATTTTGAGAATCCTAATTTTATGATTTTCAAATTCCCATCTTTTTTTGAATATTGATTAATTTTGAATTACTGTTTTTTGCTGTGCGGTTAGGGATTTCTTAACAAGGAATCCTTATAAGTTTTCGACAAGAAATTCAGACATAAAGAACTATAAGTATTATTGTAATACGTTTTAATTATATTTTATACATGTCAATCCCTTTTATCCAGAAGGTTTCTGATTCAAAAAACTTAAGTCTCGTTTTAATAATCCTATCAGACTTATCTCTAGGTGATTTTATTATTAATCTAGCTTTAGACTTATTAAAATCCAATGAATATTTTCCAATAAAGTCGTTTTTAATATCTACGTAAAAAGAAACTATTTTATCATCGACCTTCCATTTCCCTTTTCCATATTCGTTCACCTTTTTTTGGGTAACTTTATTGATGCTCGTATATGAATGAAATATAAATGTTCCGTCTTGATTTAAAGTTAATTTGTATTCGATTAGATACTCATCTATATTCTCTAGTTGAAGATGATATTCACCTACTAATTTATCCGATTGGGAGAACATACTAAAAGTAAAAAATAGAAATATAACTGTAATTGTTTTCTTCATCGGTTCAAATTTTAATACACTCCCTAAAAAACAAACATACAACTATCTCTACAGTAGATATTTAATATTCTAAAGAGGTCTGCCAATTATCGCTTTATCCTCCTTAATCACAATTCGGTATTCGAAATATTATCCAAAAAGTATACTGATAGTATAAGTGTTTTAATTTATTGGCCTAACAACATATACCCCTTTACTGCCTGTTTCAAGCATATTTGAAGCTGGAAAAACTTTTAAAAAACTGACTTCCGAATTTTTTATATCTTTTTTCGGTAGTACATAATAGGATATACCATGTTTAACTTCAGATACAAAACCTACACTTTTAGCACCCATTTCTTTAAACTTATAATTGTTCTTACCTATATTTAAATCAAAATAAGCTGTGCCTTTAAAGGAAACTGGTATACTGGTGTAAACTATCGTACCTAATGTTTTTTCTTTTTGATAAAAAGAAATATGTATCTTTTCATTTCCGGGATATTCTATTTCCTTCTCCTTAGTAAGCTCCAAATCATCTGGTACTGATGAGAAACTTTCACTACCTGATGAACGCGTAGAATATATATTATTTACTGGGTTTTTAAGTAATAATAAACTTTTTGATTTTTTTGGAAATTTTTTCAATATTTCTCCTGAAGAATGAAAATCCATTGCATATGAAGCGTTTTTTAAAATATACAAACCAATCCAGTCGTCAGCTATTTTTAAATAAACTTTATGGTTTTTAGTGTTAAAAGTACCCTCATTAGCATATATCACAATACTTGCCTTTTCATAATAATCACCCAACAAATTTAAAAACCCTTTAAGGGTTAATTGCGTATCAGTAGCATGTATTATCTTTTTTATTTTAGTTTTTTCAACTGTTTTTTGAGATAAATCATATACCTCAGTATCTGTAAAAACAAAGGACCCTAAATTAGCAAAACTTACACCATCCTCTCTAGGTATTGAAAATTTTTCAACACCTCTACTATCTATTTTAAGTATCTTATCGTCTCCATAAACTATAAAATGATTTCCCTTTTCATCGTACGCAATTGTATTATATGGGCTTTCAGAAATCCTTACTATTTTAGAATTATCATTACCTACTCCTTCATGTAAATAAGCGTAGTTATCGTACTCTTTATTTTTAAACAATGAAGATGATAGTATATTTATCACAGTACATTTTTCAATAAACACTACTAATACGATAAGAGCCAAAATCATTATTTTAGTTTTTTTTGTCATTTTCTAAACCCTTAATTATATTAAATACGAATGTATTTAAGTACTTGTGTTTTTGTTAAAATTTAAAAATAAAATCTCCAAAAGATAGGGTTAGAAACCCCATTTTTTTCAAGAGCATTATTTACTAAAATACATCTACCGTTTCAACAAACTAGTGATGTTCTCCAGTGGTCTACCAATTACTGCTTTGTTCCCTCTAATTATAATAGGACGTTCTATTAATTTAGGATTGCTTAGCATGGCTTCTATAATTTCAGCATCAGACAGTTCTTTGCCTTTAAATTGCTCTTTCCAAATAGCTTCGTTTTTTCTTACCAAATCTATTGGTGAAATATTTAATTGCGCAATAATAGTTGTCAATTCCTCTTTAGAAGGAACTTTCTCCAAATACTTTATTATTTCAAAGTCCACCCCAGATTCTTCTAACAAAGCTACTCCTTGACGCGATTTACTACATCTGGAATTATGGTATATTTTTATCATTCTTTAATCGTTTTTAATTCTCTTCTTTCTGTCCCATCATCATTAGATAACTTTTAAGAAACTGATCAATGTTCCCATCCATTACGGCATCAACATTTCCTGTTTCCAATCCTGTTCTAACATCTTTCACCAATTTATACGGATGCATAACATAATTTCGAATTTGGGAACCCCATTCAATCTTCATTTTAGAAGCTTCAATTTCGTTTCTGGCTTCCTGTCGTTTTCTCAATTCAATTTCATACAATTGCGACTTTAAAAGTTTCATTGCATTTTCTCTATTTTCTAATTGCGAACGTGTTTCTGAATTCTGAACAACAATTCCGGAAGGGTGATGCGTAAGAATAGCTTTCGTTTCTACCTTATTTACATTTTGTCCACCAGCACCACCAGAACGAGCAAAAGCCCAGGTAATATCTGCCGGATTAATATCTATCTGTATACTATCATCCGCTAACGGATATACATACACTGATGCAAAGGAAGTATGTCTCTTAGCATTACTGTCAAAAGGAGAAATTCGCACCAATCTGTGTACACCATTTTCACCTTTTAACCAACCAAAAGAAAATTCCCCATCAATTTGTATAGTCACCGTTTTAATACCAGTAACATCACCACCTTGGTAATTTAGTTCTTTTACTTTATAGCCATTCTTTTCACTCCACATAAGATACATTCGCATCAGCATAGCTGCCCAATCGCAACTTTCTGTCCCTCCTGCACCTGCGGTAATTTGAAAAACAGCTGGTAAATGGTCCCCTTCATTAGAAAGCATGTTCTTAAACTCTATTTTTTCAATAGAAGTAAACGCTTTTTTATAGTGGCTATCCACCTCTTCCTCTGGAATATCTCCATCTTTCTGAAATTCAATAAGAACCTCCAAATCAGACACTAAAGTTTCCGAAGCATTATAATCTTCTACCCATACCTTTATAGATTGAATAGCTTTCATATGCGCCTGTGCTTCTTGCGGTTTATCCCAAAAACCAGGAGCTAAAGTTTTCTCCTCTTCGTTTTCTATTTGTATAAGTTTGGCATCCAAGTCAAAGATACCTCCTTAACGCACCAAGGCGATCTAGAAGACCTTTATATTGATCTGTAGTTATCATGTAATTCTATGTTTTGAGCAAAAATAGAATTTAAGTATGGTTGTCAAAACAATTTTACATAAATTTAAAAATTCATTCTATGAATAACAGCTAATTTTTAAAACCAACACAATCTAAATTTGCCATTATGAAACATAATTTGTTTTTTTTATTCTCGCTTTTCTTCGGATTAGCAACAATAACAGCTCAATTTTCTACTAAGAGCAAAGACTTTCAGAAGTTTAATGGATTATTCGATTTTTATTACGATGAAGGAAATGATAAAATATTCCTTGAGGTAGATGCTCTAGACAAGGAATTTTTATACGTTTATTCCCTAAGTAACGGAATTGGAAGTAATGATATTGGGCTAGATAGAGGTCAACTTGGTCGAGCTTCTGTAGTTCATTTTAAAAAAGCCGGAAACAAATTACTATTAGTTCAGCCTAATTTAAAATTTAGAGCACTTACCGATAATAAATTGGAACGTAACTCTGTAGAACAAGCATTTGCAAAATCTGTTTTATTTGGTTTTAAGATTGAAGAAGAAAAAAATGGAACCTATATTATTGATGCAACAAAATTTTTCATGCAAGATACACATGGTGTTGCAGCGAGATTAAAAAGGGGCAATCAGGGTTCTTATAAATTAGATTTATCTAAAAGTGCCTTTTCTTTGGGAAGAACAAAAGCTTTTCCAAAAAATGTAGAATTCGATGTTTTATTAACGTTTAGTGGAGAAGCCAAAGGGAGACACATAAGATCTGTTACTCCAAATGCTAATTTGGTTACGGTAACACAACACCATTCATTTATTGAGTTACCAGATAATGGGTATAAGAAAAGAGTGTACGATACAAGAAGTGGTGCCAATATGTTCTCTTATATGGATTATGCAACACCCGTACAAGAAGCAATTACTAAAAGATATATTCGCAGACATGATTTACGTAAAAAAAATCCAAACGCAGCAGTTAGCGAAGCAGTAGAACCAATAATTTATTATTTAGATAATGGTACACCAGAACCAATTCGTTCTGCATTATTAGACGGAGGAAAATGGTGGAACGAAGCATTTGAAGCTATAGGTTATAAAAATGCATTTCAACTTAAAATATTACCAGACGATGCAGATCCTTTAGATGTTCGCTACAATGTTATTCAGTGGGTGCACAGATCTACAAGAGGGTGGAGTTATGGAAGTAGTATTTCTGATCCACGAACTGGAGAGATTCTAAAAGGACATGTTAGTTTAGGTAGTTTGCGTATTCGCCAAGATTTTTTAATTGCGCAGGCATTAATGAACAAGCCATTTGCGGAAAGAGACGATAACTACCAGGAAATGTTAGATTTGGCTTTAGCACGTATACGTCAGCTTTCCGCACACGAAATAGGGCATACGATTGGTTTTGCCCATAATTTTGCGGCAAGTACTAATAACAGATCATCTGTAATGGATTATCCGCATCCACAATTCGAACTAAAAGATGGAAAGATCGATTTCTCAAATGCATATGATACCAAAATTGGTTCTTGGGACAAAGTAACCGTAGCCTATGCGTACTCTCATTTTCCTAATGGAACCAACGAGAGAAATGCATTAAACGCTATTTTAAATAAGGCAAAAACAGATGGACTTCGTTTTATATCGGATAGTGATGCAAGGCCACAAGGAGGTGCACATGCACTTGCACATTTATGGGATAATGGTAAAACAGCTAGTCAAGAATTAGAAGATGTTTTAGCAATTAGAAAATTAGCCATGGGTAATTTTTCTATTGATAACATTAAAACAAACGAGCCAAATTCTGTATTAGAAGATGTATTTGCTCCATTATATTTCTTTCATCGTTACCAAACGGAAGCTGTTGCAAAAGTTATTGGAGGCTTAGATTACAACTATTCTGTAAAAGGAGATGGACAAACAACAGTCGAAATGATTGGGAAATCGGAGCAGCAAAAAGCTTTAAAAAGCATTTTAAAAACATTAGATGCTTCTGTAATAGCTATTCCTAAAAATAAACTTTCTTTATTTCCGCCAAGAGCAAAAGGGTATGGTAGATCAAGAGAATCTTTTAGAGGAAAAACCGGAGTTGCATTTGACCCACTTTCTGCTGCAGAAACGGCGGCGGATATGACATTGGGTTTACTATTACATCCAGAAAGAGCCTCTAGATTAATACAGCAAAAAAGTATCGATGCTAAACAATATGGTTTAGATGAAGTGCTATCGCAATTAGTAACTAAAACAATTAGTAAAAAGCACAAGGATACCTATATTAGTGAAATACAGCAAAATATTAATTATAGAGTTTTGTTTCACATTATGAATTTAGCGGCACATAAGAATGTACATCCACAAGTAAATGCAATAGCAAACAAAAAGTTAAGTGATTTTAAATCACTATTACTTTCTAGTGATAAAAATGAAAATACTATAGAAATGGCTAGAAGAATTGATGCTTTTAAAGCCAAACCAGAATTATTTAAAATAATCCCTGTATCTAAAATACCAGATGGTTCTCCTATTGGAATGAGCTGTATGAAGTATTAATTTTCAACCTTAGATAAAATCTACAACTTCAAAACCCTGTTTACAATAGTATGTTTACAGGGTTTTTAACTCTTATATGTGTAATGGAAATAAATTTAATTAGTGACACGGTAACAAAGCCAACTTCTGAAATGTTAGAAGCAATGCTACATGCAGAAGTAGGAGACGATGTTTTTAAAAACGACCCAACAGTAAACCAATTAGAATCAAAAACTGCTGCGTTATTTGGAATGGAAGCTGCCTTATTTTTCCCTAGTGGGACAATGGCCAACCAAGTCGCCATAAAAATACACACCCAACCAGGAGAACAATTAATTTGCGATAAATATGCACATATTTACAATTACGAAGGTGGCGGTGTAAGTTTCAATAGTGGTGTTTCTTGTAAATTAATAGATGGAACCAGAGGAATGATGACCGCTGAACAAGTGGAAGCAGCAATAAATCCACCTGATTTTTACCATAGCCCATTAACCACCCTAGTCTGTATAGAAAACACAACCAATAAAGGAGGTGGTGCCTGTTGGGATTTTGAAGAATTAAAAAACATTAAAGAAGTTTGTAGTAAACATAGATTGGCTTATCATTTAGATGGTGCACGTTTATGGAATGCTTTGGTGGCAAAAAACGAATCGGCAAAACAATATGGTCAATTATTCAATTCTATCAGTGTATGCCTTAGTAAAGGCTTAGGTTGCCCTGTTGGATCGGTGTTGGTAGGAAGTGTTGAATTTATTCAAAAAGCAATACGTGTGCGTAAAGTATTCGGTGGCGGAATGCGACAAGCAGGTTTTTTAGCAGCAGCAGGAATTTATGCTCTAGACAATAATATAAACAGACTAGCGGAAGATCATAAAAAAGCAAAAGAGATAGGGGAGGTTCTAAACAATTTACCCAGTATAAAAAAGGTAGAACCAATAGAAACTAATATCCTAATTTTTGAAGTAAATGAGAATAGAATTAAAGCAGAAGAATTTATTCAAACTTTAAAAAATAATGACATCCATATTATTGGCATGGGACAAGGAAAACTTAGGATTGTTACTCACTTAGATTATACAGATCAAATGCATCAGGAGTTTTTAAGCATACTTAAAAACATGTAGCTTATACCATTTACGGGATTTCAGAAGTAACTAAATTAACGAAACTAGAAACTTTAAAAGAACCGATTAAGTTTGTAAATAGTTTCGTTTTCTGCATCTAAATTTGATTAAAAAAACAAACCAACCTGTTAACAATTAAGTAACAAGCTGGTTCATTAACGAAACTAACTAAAATAATATTTTAATTATATCCTGTATTCTGTTCTAGAACAGCTCCAGAATTGGCATCAATTACAGATTGCGGAATTGGCCATAATGCATGATAATCTTGAATTACATTTTGTGACGCTGAGTTCATAGCTCTTACACGATCCAATAACTTCCCAGTTCTCATTAAAGTAATTCGTCTAGGGAATTCTCCAAATAACTCTCTTGCTCTTTCATCTAAAAGATAATCAAGATCCACCTCTGAAGGAACTACTGGAGTTGCATTTGCTCTGTTTCTAACAACATTTATACTAGCTGCCGCTTCCGTAAATTTTCCTTGCTTTAATTGTGCTTCTGCTAACAGAAGATATGTTCCTGCCAATCTAATTTTAATACGATCTTTTAAATTATTAAGAAAAGAAGGGCTATCTGCGGTTACACCAAAATTAAATTTGGTTGTAGATTCATACAAACGACCATTATTTCTTGTTTCTGTTGTAATAGGAAAGTCTAAGTCATAACTAGAATGAGATGGGTCATTATACTTATACTGCATTCTAATATTATATTTTGAAGCTCTAATATCTTGAGCGTCATAAGAAGAAATCCAAGAAGCTAAAGGTCTAATTCTACCTAGTCCTCTTCCTCCTAAAGAATCTGCTAATTGCATTCCAGATAGGTTTGAGTAATAAGGTACCCAAGCTCTACGAGACCAATCTGTATAACGCTCATTACCTCCACCAACAACATTATATTGTTGTTGAACAACCCAGATATTCTCTGTATTACCACTAGATTTATTCTGGTTATTTTCTTTAAACATATCGGAAAACACGTCGCCAGGTTCATTTATATGCGAACCATAGCGATTGGTCATTAAAGAAAAACTAGAACTTCCTGTTACAAGTTTGGCTGTACTTTCTGCTTTCACATTATCTCCTACATGCAAATACATTTCTGCAAGAAAATGTTGTGCAGCAGCCTTCACTAATTTCCCTTCTCTTTCTGTGGTTTCTGGAAGGTTTTGACTTGCATATTCAAGATCTTGAACAATAAATTCTAACACTTCTGTAACTGGTTGTCTTGTGTAATCTAATCTAAAAGGTTTAGCAACTTCTCTTACCAACGGTACATCTCCATACAGTGTTACTAGCTTTCTATATGCGTATGCTCTTAAAAATTTTGCTTCTGCTGACACTCTTGACTTGTCACTGTCACTATCCCAATTTACAGATTCATTTTCAACAGCTTCGATGATACTATTTGCATTACCAATTACTTTATACGCCCAATTCCAATATCCTTTAACGATTCTCGTTGTAGGGCTTAAAGAACTATCATATTTTTCAAAAGGACTTATATGTCCGTGCGCATTACCTATTACAGCAACATCGGTACCCGCAAACATTGGAGCATACATTAGACCTCCTCCATACCAACCCCACTCATCTCTTACGATTACATATAGACCAGTTAAAGCTGTATCAAAACCACGAGTGTTAACCAATGAATTTTCCGGAGCTAAAAAACTTTTAGGCGCTTCTTCAAGAAAATCATCATTACAAGCAATGGTGCTTAATAATGCGACAAAGACTATCAGTATTTGAAATATTTTTTGATTTTTCATTTCTATAATATTTTTTGATTAAAAATTAAGATTAACTCCTAGCATAAACGTTCTTGCATTAGGGTATGCTGCAAAGTTTGCATTTGACTCTGGATCATATCCTAAGAAATTTGTAAACGTATGTAGATTTCTACCACTTAAAAATATTCTCAGCTTTTCTACGCCTAATGCACTTACCGTTTTATTAGAAAAATCATAAGAAAGCGATACATCTTTAATTCTTACATAACTTGCATCTTGATAAAAATAATGCCCCAAAGCGTTTTCATTATAAGCTGGTGCCACATAAGTATTAGAAGGATTATCTGGAGTCCAGTAAGGAATATCTAAATAGTTTGTGTTTTTTTCTATAAGCCAAGCCCCAGGGTTTAACAAATCATTACGTTTTGTAATTCCTTGAACAGTATTTACATAAACTGAAAAAGTAAATTGCTTGTATTTTACGGTGTTAGTTAAGCCAGCTGTCCAATCTGGTAAACGAGATCCAATAATTTGGCGATCTTCACCTGAAATTACACCGTCTCCACTAAAATCTTCAATTTTGGCATGCCCTGGTTTAGCGTCTGGCTGATGCGAGTTTGCAATATCATCACTAGTTTGCCAAACGCCATTCATTTTATAATCATAATAAACACGTAACGATTCACCTATAAACCATTTGTTTCCAATATCATCAACACCATCACCCCGTAAAGCAACAATTTTGTCTCTATTTAAGGATATATTTAAAGAACTTGTCCATTCAAAATCATTAGTCTTTATGTTCTTAGTATTTAAGTTTAATTCTAATCCCCAATTTTCTGTTTTACCAACATTAAAAAGTATAGAACTATACCCATTAATTATAGGAACAGCACGAGACATCAATAAATCACTAGTTTGGCTTTTATAGTATTCAATACTACCAGAAATACGGCTATCTAATAAACTATAATCCAAACCAAGGTTAAAACTTTTTGTGGTTTCCCATTTAAGATCAGGATTTCCTACACCTCTAATGTATGATCCATTAACACTGGTTTCATTATCCCCATAAACATAAGTATAGATCCCAAACCTATCTAACGTTTGATATGGGTTAACCGCCATGTTTCCATTTTTACCCAAAGAAGCACGTATTTTTAGAAAATCTATTTTAGAATCTTCTAGAAATTTCTCATTACTAAGGGTCCAGGCAATTGCTGCAGAGGGGAAAAAAGCATATTTATTATTTTTTCCAAAACCAGAATACCCATCTCTACGACCAGTAAGCGTAATTGCGTATTTATTGTCAAAAGTATAATTTAACCGTCCCATTTGTGACGTTAAATCGGTTTCTGTGAGTTCTGAAAATATTTCTTTAGAATCAGCAGCTTCTAAATTATGATATAAGTTATCATCGGTAACAAAGCCTTTTCCTCTAGCCTCTGTACTTTCAAACTTATTAGACTCTCTACTGTAAAGTAAAGTTACATCGAGCACATTTTTACCAATTGTCTTGTTGTATTTTAGTATGTTCTCAAAAGTCCAATCTAAATTAGTGTAAATTCCTTTAAATGCGTTTCCTTTAGGTTGTAATCCAGACAACGTAGTAATAGGGTTATAAGTCCCTTTCTCTCTATTGTAACTATCTACACCAAGATTTGCATTATAAGAAAGTCCCTCAATAAAAGGTAATTTTACTTTAGCAAAAAGATTAATTAATGTTCTTTTGCTGATATCATCACTGGTTGACCCAAAGTTAGCAAATGGATTAGAATAGTATGTTTCTGGAAATTGATGAAAAAAGGTGTATTTGCCATGGTCATCTTTTAAATCACCATAAGGACTTGCCTTAACAGCGTTTGTTAAATTAGGAGATACTCCGCCAAAATCTTTATAAGTAAATTGTATATTAGATCCAATTTGCAAATAGTCATTAATTCTAAAATCTACATTTGTTCTTGCAGATAATCTTTTAAGACCACTGCCCTCCAAAATACCTTCTTGGTCTAGAAAGGACAGAGAAGAATAATATTTAGTATCTTCAGAACCACCGCTAAGACTAATTTGGTGATCGTGTTGAATTGCTTGACGAAACACCAAATCTTGCCAATCTAATTCATTTTTAGATTGATAGTGTGGTAATTCTGAAGAAAACAATAAACTTTCAGGAGCCAAATCTGTAGCGCCAATATCAGAATTCCAATCTTGCAAGAACTTAACATAGCCAGGTCCTTTTAATAGATTTAGTTTAGATTCTACACTTTGAATAGAAGTAGAGCCTCTATACGAAATACGAGCCTTACCAGTTTTACCTCTTTTTGTGGTAATAATAATAACGCCATTAGATGCTCTAGCTCCATAAATAGCCGTAGATGAAGCATCTTTTAAGACAGACACAGACGCTACATCACCAGGGCTTATATCGTTTATAGCGCCACTATACTCAATACCATCCAAAATAATTAATGGCGAATTATTTGCTGTTAAAGAATTCTCTCCTCTAACTCTAAGTGTTGGTGTAGAATTTGGAGCCGAATTGGAATATGTAATTCTTAACCCAGGAGCCTTTCCCTGTAAACCGTCCATCACATTTACATTAGGCATGCTCTCTAGTTCTTCCGCTTTGATAGTAACAATTGACCCAGTTATATCCTTTTTCCGTTGAGAACCATAACCAACAATAACAACTTCATCTAAATTAGCTGCATCTTCCTCCATAGAAACATTTAGTGTTGTTTCTTCTGCAACAATAACTTCTTTTGTTTTCATGCCAATATAAGAAAAGACCAGAATAGCACCTTTAACTGCCTCTATACTATATTTTCCATCAAAATCAGTGTTAGTTCCGTTTATAGTACCCTTTATTAACACGGTAACACCTACTAAAGGCTGCCCATTATTATCTTTGACTAAGCCCTCAATTTTTTCTCTTTGAACAAAATTAGCAGTGCTTATTTTTTTCAAAATAATGTGTTTGTTGCTTATTTCATATACAATATGTTTGTTTTTTAGTACAGAAGATAGAATTTTATCAATTGGTTTATTTTTAAAGTTTAAGGAAACCAATTGCTCCATATCTAAATGGGTATCATTGTAAAACACAGTAACATCTGCTAATCGCTCTACTTCTTCAAACATTTCTTTTAAAGAAACATTATGCATTTTAATAGTAATGCTTTTTTGCGAGTATCCTTTTGCAGACATTTGAAAAAATGTAATCAAAAAAAGAAATGTAGTTAGTTTCATAAGTCGAAGTATTCTAGATGATAAGCCTAGACCCTCACCTAAGGTTGAGTTAGTATTTTTTTTCATTATCTTTGTTTTTTATAGTTTGATAAATCCTTTTTTTAGGATTTTCATTCAAAATTATTTGTGTTATTGCACAAATCTCATAGAAAGGGAAGTGTTAGAGCACTTTCCTTTTTTTTATATTACTTTATTTCAGCATTCCCTCCTTTCTTGTATACATATACGTTGTCATTATCAATTTTATAATCAATATTAGAAGATACTTTTTTTAGTATTTCCATCATTTCCTTTAAGCTTTCTGTTTTAATAGTTATGGTAAATCTTTCTAAATATTCAACATCAGGAGCTACAATAATATTTACATCATACCAGCGTTCCATTTTTTTTATCAATTCTGAAAATGTAGCATTACTAAACCTTTGTCTGTTATCTTTCCAAGATGTGTATAAGTCTGTATTAACATGGTGTAATTTTATTTTTCCTGATTTTTTAGAATATATAAGTTGTTGGTTTGGAGTCATAATAATCGTGCTATTACTTTCTTTTTTAATAAAGCCAACACTCCCTTCTTCTAAGCTTACAATTACAGTATCATCATCGTCATAAGAGCTTACATTAAACTTTGTACCATATACAATTATTTTCCCTTTTTTTAAATTAACGACAAATGGGTATGTGGCATTCTTTTTTACATGAAAAAATGCCTCACCATTAATACCTATCACTCTATTTTTTAGACTAAACCCCCCAGTATTTAGTAATTCACTTCCAGAATTGAGCCATACTTTTGAACCATCTGCTAGTATAATTTCTGATTTCTGTCCACGTTGTGTTCTAACCGAAACAACGGCACTTTCGGGTTCTTCCAAAATATAATTACCCAAAAATAGTATGGATATTAAAAACATAATTACAGCAGCGGATTGCCAAACTCGAATAGTTAATTTATTGACAAAAAATCTTTTCCCTGATTTAGTAGTATCTCTAAAGTTTATTTTTTCAGAAAGTTCTATCCAGCGAGCATCAACATTATTGTGAAACTGATACTTGTTTGCAGTTTGAAAAGTTTCATTATGTTCATTAAATAGATTTCTATATTCTTTAGAACTATTTAAACTCTCTTTTAAATAGTTAAGTTCCTCTTCATTTAATTCTTCATTAAAAAATCTAATAATATATTTTTCAATCTTATTTTTCATTTATATCCTATGTCTATATAAGTCTATACAGTTGTATTGCAATTTACCCCTACACCCATATTGAATTTTAAGATAAATTCTAATTTTTCTTATATAAAACTTATTATTATATGGGCTTCCCATAAAGGGGTTAAGTAAATTTGATACTCTGATACTCTCATACTCTATAGAGAAGGAGGTTCATAGGTATAGAACCAAAGGTGGTTCATGTGCATTAGATTAAGCGGTTTTAAAAATTTTCAAACAATGAAATAAGGAGTATGGTAATATAATCACTTAATTCTAGTCTTAATTTTTTTAAAGCTCTATGCATTTGTGTTTCAACAGTTTTCACCGAAATATTCAATTCATTAGCAATTTCTCGATATTTCTTTCCCTCTTTTCTACTTAACAAGAAAATTTTTCTGCACTCCTTGGGCAAATTCGATATTAACGTATTTATTTTTTTATCCAATTCTTTTGCCAATAAAGAATCATGAGCATCAAAAGTAGTTGTACTTATATAGACACTTTTTAGAATTTCTTGGTAAGCATCTCTGTTCTTAATTTTATTAAGTTCATTAAAACTTGTATTTTGAACAGCCTGAAAGAGGTATGATTTTTCTGTTTGTGAATTTTTTAATTGTGCTCTATTTTTCCAGACTTTAAGAAAAACTTCCTGAACTATTTCTTCTGACAGGTTAGGATTGCACAAAAACTTATTTGAAAAAGCACAAAGTCTAACAAAATATTTTCTGTACAAAAGTTCAAAAGCCTTGTCATCTCCCAACTTTATTCTTCCTAATATTGTATCTGTCATAATTTAGAAAAATAATTCCCTAAAAGTAATGAAATTATTTAATGTCAAACTGTAGTGCTTTTTTATTTTTTTTATGGAATAACTAAAACACAATAAACACTTGGCACTATAAGAAAAACTAAAAACATAACTAGGTGTTTTTAAGCGTGTTAAACCATATAAATGAAATTTTACTAATTAAGACTAAGCAATGGCAGGGGTCTAATTTTTAAAACAAAACTTATGTGAGCATAATACCAACAATAAAAAATAGAGTAGTGTAAGGCGTTTTTAAAGTAATGAAAAAAAAACTTATTTATTACACGCTAATCTTAAAAAAATGTAACGTAAAGTGAGAATATGAAAATTCAGGAAATCTCCTGAATACTATTCTTTAGATTTACAATTCCATTTTCTAATCCAGCTTCAGAAGTATATAATAGGCTGTTTCCAATAATTTTTTGATGTATATCTTTTAAATTAAAATAGAACTTACCTTGACTATTTGTCTTTCTCTCGAAAGCATTCTGATGCGTAATCAAAAATGCAAGACTAGCAATAACCTTTTCTACCGTAATCTTTTCGGAGTAATTAATACTATTTAGTAGTACAAATCCATCTTTAGATTTCAATAAAAAATTATAAGTTGTATCCTTTTTTTTTATTATTTCAACCATTAACAAACGTTTTTCCTAAAGGTATTAAATTTATTCAACTATTAAGGGTGGAATCCATTTTAACACAGAATGAAAATTATAGCACTTAATCGATGAAATATAATCATTAATCGATATTTGAAATAATAACATCACCAAAATTTCTTAACCCTTCTTAAAAAATTAGTTTTGCTGCCAGTTTAAAGAACAGGAGTATTCAAGCACTAACCATTAACTGTCAGTACTTTTTAAATGTAGTTGAAATAATTCTTAGTACCAGAACTAAACAACGGCAAACGTTTTTTTAAACACTAACCATGAAGAAGGCTTTCATTTTGAAAGCCTTCTTTAATTCTAATAAACAACTTAGATATAATTTCTGCGTAGTATACTTAGTTTTTCACTTAGAATACAGCTATTGGTGTTTTTTAAGAAGATTTAAATGAAATTGAATTTTACCATTCATAGTATATCCAGATAATTCATCTACCAATATTTCTTTATTATTTAGGATTTTAAACAAGGGGAAAACTCCTTTTTTATTCCATTTTTTAAGTAAAGCTTTATTATGCACCATAAGCTCTGGAGTAAGTAACCTAGCATTTCTAGGAACATCTACATACAAAAGCACATAATTTTTCGCAAGCGTTTTAAACTCTTGTGTAGAAAACAACTCTTTTTTCAACATTTTACAAGGCGGGCACCAATCACTTCCTGTAAAATACATTACAATATTCTTTTTTTCTTTCTTAGCTATTTTTAATGCCTCCTCATAATTGGTAAGCCAATTATTCTCTGTACTAGATTTATTTTGTGCAGTTAAGAATAATGGTAATAAAAATAATAACAGTACTTTTTTCATAATATCTTAATCTTTAGACGATAACCCGTTGGTTTTATTTTAAAGCACTTAGAACGAAATAAAAAGGAATTCCCTAGTTAACACCGCTCACCTACAATCGAAGTCATTTTCGTTTATACAACAATCCTGCCAATATACTCCAGCGAAGTTGTTTACTTAAACAACGAATCCATTCCTGGAATATTAGGCATCCCTTCTTTTGCAACAGCGGCAAGCTCTGTTTCATTCACCCGTGTTGCTCTTTTTATAGCCTTATTAATTGTTGTAATTAAATAATCTTCTAATTGCTTTTTATCTGCTAACAAACTTTCATTGATAGTAATGGTTTTAATACTTCTATTTGCAGTAATTGTTACCGCCAATAGGTTATCTGAAGATTTTTCTTCTACTATAATTGTATGTAAGCGTTGTTTTGTTTCTTCTACTTTTATTTGGGTCTCTTTTAGTTTTCCCATCATACCCATCATGTCTCCAAACATTATTTTTTCATTTTAGTATTCAACTACCAAATGTAATAAATTGTAGGGGTAAATAAATATTTTAGGATAGAGTTTACAAAAACAAAAATTATTTTTCTATTAAGCCTTACTTTTGCCAAATCAAATAAAAGATATGACTAACGTAAAAGTTCCTATAGCCATAAAAAAACCAAAAAAATTGGTGAAACATGAAGACATTCGTGTAGATAACTATTACTGGCTGAATGACAGGGAGGATAAAGAAGTATTATCGTATCTTAATAGTGAACATGAATACCACAATGCCTTAACTGCACATACGAAGGATTTTCAAGGATTACTTTTTGAGGAAATGAAATCGAGAATTAAAGAAGATGATTCCTCTGTACCTTATAAAAACAATGGGTATTGGTATGCCACGCGTTATGAGGTGGGAAAGGAATATCCTATTTACTCAAGAAGAGAGGAAGAAGAAGCACCAGAACAAATCCTATTTGACTGTAATGAAATGGCAAAAGGGCATGATTATTTCAGTTTGGGTGGAGTTGCTATTAGTCCTAACAATGAATTAGCAGCTTTTTCTTTAGACACTGTATCTAGAAGACAGTATTCTATTCAGATTAAAAATTTAAAAACAGGAGAAGTTTATGCTGACAAAATAGAAAACACAACTGGAGGATCTGTTTGGGCAAATGATAATAAAACTTTGTTTTACACTAAAAAGGATCCAGTAACATTACGATCCGATAAAATTTACAAACATATACTAGGAACATCTTCAGAAGAAGACAAACTAGTTTTTCATGAAAAAGACGAAACTTTTGGTACATTTGTCTACAAGACTAAATCTAAAAAATATCTTGTTATAGGTTCTTATAGCACATTAACTTCTGAGTATCAGATTTTAAATGCAGATGATGCTGATGCCAAGTTTCAAATGTTTTCTCCAAGAGAAAGAGGTGTAGAGTATTCTATTTGCCACTATAAAGATCAGTTTTATATACTAACAAATAAAGACAAAGCTACCAATTTTAAATTGATGAAAGTTAGTGAGACTACTACTGCATCTGAAAATTGGGAAGAATTTATTCCCCACAGAGAAGATGTATTGTTAGAAGATATAGATATTTTCAAAGAATACTATGTGCTTTCTGAGCGTGAAAATGGACTAAATACTATTAAAGTTATTCGGTGGGATAATAGTATTAGCTATTACCTTCCTTTTGATAATGAAACATACACATCTTACGTTGGCACAAATCCTGATTTTGACAGCGAAATTTTACGATACGGGTATAATTCGTTAACAACGCCAAGTTCTGTTATCGATTTTAATATGCGTACCAAAGAAAAAGAGGTTAAAAAGGAACAGGAAGTTTTAGGCGGTAAATTTCAGAAAGAAAATTACAAATCTTCAAGGGTTTGGGCTACCGCTCAAGACGGAGTAAAAATTCCAATATCAATAGTATATCATAAGGATACAAAGCTAGATGGTAATAGTCCGCTTCTTCAATATGCATACGGATCTTATGGTCATACAATAGATCCCTCTTTTTCAACTACTCGATTAAGTCTCTTAGACAGGGGTTATATTTTCGCTATTTCTCATATTCGTGGAGGAGAGTATTTAGGAAGAAAGTGGTATGACAATGGAAAGCTTTTAAAAAAGAAAAACACTTTTACCGATTTTGTAGATTGCTCTAAATTTTTAATCGAAGAAAATTATACAAGCGCAAAACATTTATACGCTAGTGGTGGTTCTGCAGGAGGTTTATTAATGGGTGCAATTATTAATATGGCTCCAGAACTTTACAATGGCGTTATTGCTTCTGTACCTTTTGTAGATGTGGTAACAACTATGTTAGACGAATCAATTCCGTTAACTACAGGAGAATATGACGAGTGGGGGAATCCTAACGACAAAGAGTTTTATGAGTATATGAAAAGTTATTCACCCTACGATAATGTTAAAAAGCAAGATTACCCAAATTTACTAATCACTACAGGATTACATGATTCTCAAGTACAATACTGGGAACCAGCAAAGTGGATAGCCAAATTACGAGATTATAAAACGAATGGAAAACTCTTATTGTTAGACATAAATATGGATACGGGCCATGGTGGAGCTTCAGGACGATTTGAATCTTTAAAGGAAGTAGCCAAAGATTATTCATTCTTATTAGATTTAGAGAATAAAATTGACAACTAATTCTAGATATATCATTAAAATGGATTTTGAAGCTTGAAAAAATAATTCAACTTATAAATACCATATTTGGAATTTGATATTATATAACCAAAAAATGATTAAATTTGCATAGTGATAGTACAGTGTTCAAATGCTGTACTATTTTTTAACCTATAATATTGTATGGAAGGTAAGATTAATGTGTATAACAATATCCTAGAGCTCATAGGCAATACTCCCCTAATCAAACTTAATAAAATAACAGAAAAATTAAAAGGTAATTTTTATGCTAAAATAGAAGCATTTAACCCTGGACATTCTTCTAAAGATCGGATTGCTTTACATATTATTGAGGCAGCCGAGAAAAAAGGGATACTAAAAAAAGGTAGTACTATTATAGAAACAACCTCTGGTAATACTGGTTTTAGCATTGCAATGGTTAGTATTATTAAAGGCTACGAATGTATTTTAGCGGTAAGTTCAAAATCATCAAAGGATAAAATAGATATGCTTCGTACTATGGGTGCGAAAGTTTATGTATGTCCGGCTCATGTAAGTGCAGATGATCCAAGATCCTATTACGAAGTAGCTAAACGTTTGCACCAAGAAACGGAAAACTCTGTCTATATAAATCAGTATTTTAATGAATTAAATATAGATGCACATTATAAAACTACAGGGCCTGAAATTTGGGAGCAAACCAATGGACAAATTACGCACTTAGTTGCTTGTAGCGGAACAGGAGGCACAATTTCTGGAATTGGGCGTTATTTAAAAGAGCAGAATCCAAATATTAAAATAATAGGCGTAGATGCTTATGGTTCTGTTTTAAAGAAATTTCATGAAACAGGAAATTTTGATTACAACGAAATTTACCCATATAGAATAGAAGGTTTAGGAAAAAATCTTATTCCAGCTGCAACAGATTTTAAGATAATAGACGAGTATATAAAAGTTACCGATGAACAAAGTGCACATACCGCAAGGGAGATTGCTAAAACGGAAGGAATCTTTGCAGGATATACAAGTGGAGCAGCAGTAGAGGCTCTTAAACTCTTAAATGAAGAAGGTAAATTTACAGAGGAAGATAATATAGTTGTAATTTTTCCAGACCATGGATCCCGCTATATGAGTAAAATATATAGCAACCAATGGATGCAAGATCAAGGATTTTTTGACACTAAAAATGTTGTAGAAACACAACAGGTTGAAGTCATAAAATAGGACATAAATCACAACATTAAAAATAGAAAGGGCTACCAATTTGGTTAGCCCTTTTTTTATGTAAGAAAATATTTTATGAATGCTCCCCAAAAATCTATATTTTTGCAATTAAATCCAATTTAGATTAGATGAGAGATTTATTTGAGAGAATCATAGAAAATAAAGGACCTTTAGGAAAATGGGCATCACAAGCAGAAGGGTATTTTGTTTTCCCAAAGCTGGAAGGTCCTATTTCTAACCGAATGATGTTTCAAGGAGAAGAAGTAATTACTTGGAGTATAAATGACTATTTAGGCCTGGCTAATTTGCCAGAGATAAAAAAGGTTGATGGTGATACAGCTGCAGAATACGGAGCAGCTTATCCAATGGGTGCTCGTATGATGAGTGGACACACAGAATTTCACGAGCAATTAGAACAAGAACTAGCTACTTTTGTATCTAAAGAATCGTCTTATTTATTAAATTTCGGATACCAAGGAATGGTTTCTGCAATTGATGCATTGGTTACCAAAAATGACATTATTGTTTACGACGTAGATTCTCACGCCTGTATTATAGATGGTGTTCGTTTGCACATGGGTAAGCGTTTTACCTTTATGCATAACGATATGGAAAGCTTAGAGAAAAACCTAGTTCGTGCAACTAAAATGGCTAATGAGACTGGTGGTGGAATTCTTGTTATTTCTGAAGGCGTATTTGGAATGCGTGGAGAACAAGGGAAACTAAAAGAAATTGTTGCATTAAAACAGAAATACAATTTTAGATTGTTTGTCGATGATGCACACGGTTTTGGTACCTTAGGAGAAACAGGAGCAGGAGCAGGGCAAGAGCAAGGAATACAAGATGATATTGATGTATATTTTGCCACTTTTGCTAAATCTATGGCTGGTATAGGTGCTTTTTTAGCAGCAGATAAAGAAATTATAGATTATTTAAAATACAATCTTCGTTCGCAAATGTTTGCCAAGTCTTTACCTATGATATATGTAAAAGGCGCATTAAAAAGACTAGACATGCTACGCACAATGCCAGAGCTTAGAGCCAAGCTTTGGGAAAATGTAGATGCACTACAAAACGGACTTAAAGAAAAAGGATTTGATATTGGTGCTACAAGTAGCTGTGTTACCCCTGTATATTTAAATGGGAGCATACCTGAAGCTATGGCATTGGTAAAAGATTTAAGAGAGAATCACAAAATTTTCTGTTCTATAGTTGTTTATCCAGTAATACCAAAAGGATTAATTTTATTAAGAATGATTCCTACTGCAATGCATAACTTGGAAGATGTTAGCATAACCTTAGACGCTTTTTCTAGTGTTAGAGATCGTTTGAAAAACGGAACATACAAAAGACTTTCGGCTGCTGTTGCTGCAGCAATGGGAGAATAAAATTTTAAAGTATACTACTAAAAATCCGCAATTCTATTTTAGAATTGCGGATTTTTAATTTTGTTTCCTGTTTCCTGTTTCCTGTTTCCTGTTTCCAAAAGTATTAAACCTTTACCATATACCTAGACAAATTCCATTAATTAACCCATCAACATGAATAAAATAATTCTAAGCACTTAACTCTTTCCTATACGTTCTTCTTCGTTTATGAATTACAGGATCAAAGTGTTTCCATAATTGACGTATTGCTATATTTTCTTCTAATTCTGGAGTCCGAATACACGTTTCAATTCCTTTCGCTTTAAAAGTTTCATAGCACTGGTTAAACAAAATTGCCGTAACTCCTTTATTTTGATAATCAGGATGTACACCAATCAAATAGAAAGTAACATCTTTACTATTCTTTCTGGCATTTAGCATATGAAATAATCCGAAAGGAAATAATTTACCATTTGCCTTCTGTAATGCTTTAGAAAAAGAAGGCATCACAATGCAAAAAGCAACAAGTTTATCCTCCTTATCTACCACAAATTTTATATACTCCGGATTTATAAAACTTATGTATTTCTTTTTAAAGTATTCTTTTTGAATAGCATTAATTGTAACAAAGGAAGATAGGGACGCATAAGAAGCATTAAAAAGATCAAACATCTCGTTAGCCATTGGCATAACATCTTTTGTCTTGGTAAAATTCACCTCTTTAAGTCCGTAGCGTTTTTTAATTAAATTACAAACACGTAAGAAAAATTTAGGCTTTACATTTTCGAAAGGAAATTTATTTTCCATGTATTCCTTTTCCTTAACAAAATCTAACCTTTCGTAGTGATTGGCATAGTACGGGTGGTTATACCAAGTAATCATAGTTCCTATATGATCAAAACCTTCTGTAAGTACGCCAACCTTATCTAAATTAGAAAAGCCGACAGGCCCTTCCATAAATTCCATTTTATGCCCCAATCCAATTTCTTCAACCTTTTTAAGTAAGGCTTCGGACACTTCTACATCATCAATAAAATCGAACCAGCCAAAACGCATTTTTTTCGTTTTTTGCTCTTTAACTTCAATCCAATTAACAATAGTCGCTATTCTACCAACTATGGTATTGTCTTTATATGCTAGAAAAAATCTGGCTTCTGCATCTTTAAAAACAGGGTTCTTTTCTTTGTCAAAGGTTGCCAATTCATCTTTGATAATAGGAGGGACCCAATAGGGAGAACCCTTATAAATTGTAAAAGGAAATTTAACAAATTTTTTAAGCTCGGATGTGGTTGTAGCCTCTTTAACAGTTATCATAAAAATTCATTTCAAGCACCAAATTAAGAACTAAAAATCGATAACCCCTTTATCTTTCTTCTTTTTTTTGTTTTTCTTTTTAAGCGCTTTTCGCTGTTTCTTTACATCGCTTTTTTTAATGTTCCCTCCATTTTTACCAGCCTCTTGGTCCTCAATAGAAGTTTGTTTATCTACGTGCATATCCCAACGGTAAGACACGCCCAACATACCAAAAGCTCTTGATGGTGTATTTTTAAAATTAGCACCCAAATGTAAATCCATTTGAAAATTCTCACTAAATAAATAAGCTGTTCCTGCACGCATAATCAAATCTGAGTAACGATCACTTTGTATTCCTTGATTCTCTACAAAAACACTCCATTTAGGATTTTTAAGCGCATGAGAAATGGAGACGATATAACTCATTTCAGGGAAATCCGTTCCAATTCTATCGTAAATGAAATTTGTAATCAGCACCATTCTTGCAGTTACTCTACTTTGTGTTGCCACCATAGCTCTAGGAGAAAAAGATGGCTCGTTTGGATAAAAAGGATTATCCCCAAAAGTAAAATTCGCACCTGCATAAACAGAAACTGCTGGAATTAAGTTTTTTAATTTAAATCCGTGGTTTGCTTTCCAACTATATATATTCGGCTTGTTCTTCTCTGGATCTTTAAAAGGATCAAATACGAGGTATTTTAGTCCAATTCTATTTCTAGAAAAATTAGAGAATTTATCACTAGTTCCAAGATTTAGATAATCTCTACTTTCATTTAAATATCTGGACTCCAAATTAATTTCTAACGTTTCAAATAACAATCCATAACGTAGAGAAACATCTGCAGCCATAAAATTAGATTCTGTTTCAAGCAACTTGTGTTTCTGCTTTTCATTGGATATTCCAAATTCAACCTGTAGAACATTTCTTCCTACAGCATAAGCACTAACAGATTGTCCTGGTCTATTAGAGTTAATAACATCTGTATACTGAGAGATTCCAAAAAAAGGAATGGTAAATAGAACTAAGGAAAGAGCCTGCTTAATTATTGTCATTTTTTTCAATTATATAATTAATGGATATGTACAATACCGTTATCCAATCTTGATTATTTTTTATCTTAACCTTCTAAAAGCATTATTAAGCAACACTTTTATCATTATTTTATGACATTTGCACAGTTAATATAATCCTAGAATTGTATTTTTGAGGTTAAATACAGTAAGAACATGGGTCTTTTGAGAACGATATTATATATACTCTTAGTATATTATTTGTTTAAAATACTATCAAAATGGTTTGCACCTAAATTGTTTCGCTATGCTGCAAAAAAAACAGAAGCGCATTTTAAGGGACAATTCGGGAATTTTACGCAAGAACCAACACCATCAAAACAAAATGAGGGAGAAGTAAGTATTGACAATAAAAATACGCCAAAATCTAATCCATCCAAAAAAGTAGGAGAATATATAGATTTTGAAGAAATAGAGTAATAGTACAATTTAAACCAACCTAATGAATACCAAATTTAAAGCTCTTTTAACGCACTTTTTTGTTTTAGCTTTTTTCATTGTTGTAGCCTTGGCATATTTTAGTCCAGTACTTCAGGGAAAGAAGATTTTTCAGTCAGACATTGTACAGTATACTGGAATGGCTAAGGAACAAAACGATTTTAGAAAAGCCACAGAGAAAGAGCCGTATTGGACGAATAGTGCTTTTGGAGGAATGCCAACCTACCAGTTAGGAGCCAATTATCCACATAATTATGTGAAGAAATTGGATAAAATTATTCGGTTTCTTCCCAGACCAGCAGATTATCTTTTTTTATATTTTATTGGATTTTACATATTACTTTGCTGCTTAAAAGTCGATTTTAAACTAGCTGCTATTGGAGCTTTGGCCTTTGGTTTCTCTACCTACTTAATTATTATTTTAGGAGTTGGCCATAATGCAAAAGCACACGCCATGGGGTATATGCCTATGCTTTTGGGTGGAATATTATTAGTTTTCCGAAAGAAATACCTCTGGGGGTTTGTACTTACTACTATAGCAATGGCTTTACAGGTAGTCGCAAATCACTACCAGATGACCTATTATTTTATGCTGTTGGTAATCCTATTAGGAATTGCTTTTTTAGTAGATGCTATCCTTAAAAAAGAATTAAAACATTACTTTATATCCATCGGACTTTTAATTGTAGCAGTAGCTTTGGGTATTGCGGCAAACGCTACAAATTTAATGGCGACAAAAGAGTATGCCGACTGGAGTACACGTGGAAAGTCAGAACTAACTATAAGCCCTAATGGATTGGCAAAAGAGAATACAGGAGGGCTAAGTAAAGCTTATATTACAAGATGGAGCTATGGCATATCAGAATCTTTAAACTTATTTGTGCCGCGGTTATTTGGCGGTTCTGATGGTGAAAATATAGGCGAAAGTGCAAAATCTTATGAGTTCCTTAGAGAAAAAGGATTGTCCCACAGTAAAGCTTTAGAATTTTCTAGCGGATTACCTTTGTATTGGTCAAAACAACCAGGGACATCAGGTCCGGCATATATTGGGGGTATTATTTTTTTCCTATTTATACTGGGATTATTTTTGATAAAAGGAAAGCATAAATGGTGGCTACTAGGTGGCGTTATTATGTCCTTATTACTTTCATGGGGAAAGAATTTTAGTTCTTTAACAAATTTCATGATAGATCATATGCCAATGTATGATAAATTTAGAGCGGTATCTTCTATTCAAATTATCTTAGAATTATGTGCGCCAATAGTAGCAATTATGGCATTGGTTGAAATTTTTAAAACCGCTAATTCGACTACAAAAAAATTGAATTCGGTAAAATTAAGCTTCTTTATTTCTGCTGGTTTAGGAGTCGCAATATTGTTGTTTAAAGGAATGTTCGATTTTATTGGCAGAAATGACGAAATGTTAAGAGGTGCTTATGGCAATGAAATAATGGATTTAGTTGTATTAGATCGAGAAGCAGTTTATGTAAGTGATACAATTCGCTTTATGGTTTATGTGCTTTTGGCCGCAATTATTCTTTGGTTATTTCTAAAAGATAGATTAAAAACAAACCTAGCAATGTTTGCTATTGCCGTAGTAATAGTTTTTGATTTAGTAAGTGTCGATTTACGGTATGTAAATAATGACAATTTTGTAAAAGCACGCCAAATGGAAGAGCCTTTTCAAGAAACAGCACTTGAAAAACATATTCTAAAGGATTCTTCCATATATAGAGTATTTGATCAGGCGCAAGGTCTTAATGGTTCTAGAGCTTCTTATTTTCACCAATCCATTGGAGGATACCATGCCGCAAAACCGGCAGGTATAGAAGAATTATTTGATTACCAAATAAGCAGAGGTAATACACTTGTTGTTTTAAATATGTTGAATGTAAAATATGTAATTCAGCAGGATGAAGAGGGTAGAAGTGTCCCTGCCGTAAACCCTGATGCAAACGGAAATGCTTGGTTTATTAAAAAGTTGCTAGAAGTAAGTTCCGCCGATGAGGAAATATTTGCTTTAGATAGTTTAGATTCGAAAAACGAAGCAGTAGTAAACACCAAAGTTTTCACTACAATAAATAGATTCAATTTTCAGACAGATTCAACGACTATTGTAAAACTGATAGATTACAAGCCTAACTTTTTAACCTATAGTGCAACAAATGAAAACGCGGGAATCGTTGTATTTTCAGAAATGTATTACAAACATGGATGGAACGCTTATATAGATGGAAAATTAACAGCTCATTTTAAGGTGAATCGAGTTCTTCGTGCACTAAAAGTACCATCTGGAAATCATAAAATTGAGTTTAAATTTGAACCAGAAGTAGTAGAGCTTGGCAGTAAAATAACCTTAGGGAGTTCTATCCTAATTGGACTTATTGTTCTTGGTGGGCTTCTGTTTTCTATTTTCCCTAAGAGAAAAAAGGAAAAAGTCTAATGCGAAAAATACTCATCATCACTTATTATTGGCCACCAGCAGGAGGGCCAGGTGTACAGCGATGGTTGAAGTTTGTAAAGTACCTTAGAGATTTTAATATAGAACCTATAGTTTATATCCCTGAAAATCCACATTACCCTTTAGAAGATCAAAGTTTCACAGCAGATATTCCCAAGGGAATTACAATTTATAAAAAGGCTTTTTTTGAGCCCTATAAAATCGCAAGTCTTTTTTCGAAAAACAAAACAAAACGTATTAGCTCTGGAGTGATTCATGGTGAAAATCAATCTTTTTTAGAAAAGACAATGTTATGGATTCGTGGCAATTTGTTTATTCCTGATGCTAGAAAATATTGGATAAATACTTCTATTCGTTATTTGACGGATATAATTACCAAAGAAGGTATTGATACTATAATTACCACCGGACCACCACATAGTGTCCATTTAATTGGTCATGGCCTTAAAGAAAAGATGAAAGTCCGTTGGTTGGCAGATTTCAGAGATCCATGGACATCCATAGGCTATCATAAAAAATTAAAGCTAACGAAGGCTTCTCAAAAGAAACATAAATACTTAGAACATTTGGTTTTATCGAATTCCGATAAAATAATTGTAACCAGCGCTACCACCAAACAAGAATTTAGTGAGATTACCAATACACCAATTGTTGTTATTACCAATGGATTTGATACTAGGACGATTAAGAACATTGTTTTGGACGAAGCTTTTACTATATCGCATATTGGTTCTTTATTGACTGGTCGTAATCCAGAAAATCTATGGAAGGCTTTAAGTGAATTGACACAAGAAAATGAAGCGTTCAAAAAAAGCTTAACCCTTCAATTTATTGGAGTACTTAGTGACGATGTTCTAGAAACAATACGAAGTTATGGGCTAGAGTCCAACTTAAACATAATTGGTTATGTATCCCATGAAAAGGCAATTGTGTACCAACAAAAATCACAGGTATTGCTTTTGGCAGAAATAGATTCTGAAGAAACAAAAGGAATTATTCCTGGGAAGCTATTCGAATATATGGCTGCAAAACGCCCAATTTTAAGTATAGGTCCAAAAGAGTGGGAGGTAAGTGGTATTGTAAAAGCTACTAATTCTGGAAAAGCATTTACCTATACAGATTTTTCTAATTTGAAAAGTGTACTTTTAGAATGGTTTACTGCCTACCAGCAACAAAATTTAGAAGTTAATTCTGTTAATATAGATACCTATAGCAGAAAAGAACTTACTAAGAAATTAGCAGAAAACATCTAATGGGAATAGTATTAAAACAATCCTTAAATAATACGATAATAACCTTTTTAGGTTTTGGAATTGGCGCAGTAAACACCCTTTTCCTATATACCCGTTATTTAACAGATGAATACTATGGTTTGGTAACGGTAATACTGTCCACATCGACCCTTTTGATGCCTATTTTTGCTTTTGGAGCACATAATACAATAGTTAAGTTTTATAGTAGCTTTAAAGGCGGTAAAAATAAGAATGGCTTTTTTACATTAATGCTTCTTTTACCGTTATTGTTAATTATTCCAACAGCCTGTTTTGCTTATTACGCCCACGATATTGTAGCGACATTATTGGCAAAGAAAAATTCAATCGTAAAAAATTATGTTTGGTATATATTTTTCATAGGAATGGGAATGGCCTATTTTGAAATATTTTATGCTTGGTCTAGAGTACAAATGAAATCGGTTTTCGGCAATTTCATGAAAGAAGTCTTTTGCAGACTCGGTGTTTTCGTTTTATTACTTCTCGTATATTACTCCCTTATTTCTGTAGATACATTTTTAAAAACCTTGGTAGTTCTGTATATTTTAAGAACCATTATAATGAAATTGTATGTATTTAAAATGAAATTCCCCAAGCTTAATTTTCATTTTCCTGAAAATATAAATTCAATTTTAAAATATAGCACCTTAATAATTTTAGGGGGGTCTTCAGCAGTAATACTATTAGAGGTAGATCGTTTTATGATTAACCAATATGTAGAGATTAAAAATGTGGCATATTATAGTGTAGCGGTTTTTATTGCAGCTGTAATAGCAATCCCTTCTAGATCAATGCATCAAATTACCTATCCGTTAACTTCAGAATTACTAACTAAAAAGGATAGTAAAGCTTTAAATCAATTATACAAAAAAAGCTCTTTAACCTTATTTATTATATCTGGATTATTATTTCTACTAATCCTTTTAAACCTAAATGATTTATACATGGTTCTGCCTGTTGAATATCGTGGTGGTTCTATAGTTGTCTTTTGCATTGGGCTTTCTAAGGTCTACGATGCCCTTCTTGGCAATAATAACGCTATTCTTTACAATTCTGATTATTACAAAACTATCCTCTTTCTGGGAGTAGGTCTGGCGATATTAATTATTTTACTAAATATAGTATTTATCCCAAAATACGGAATAAATGGTGCTGCTTTTGCAACCTTATTGGCAATGTGTTGTTATAATACAGTGAAATTAATGTATATAAAAAGAAAATTTAAAATGCATCCATTTACGGTAGATACTTTAAAAGTCTTTGCCATCTTACTAGGGACAAGTGGTTTATTTTATTTTTATCCATTTTCCTTTAATCCTATTATAAATATAGTCCTAAAAAGTAGTCTTATTGTTGTTTCATTTACTTGGATAATCTACAAGCTAAATATTTCGGAAGATATTAATGATATACTTCGTAAGCTGTTACGATTGAAATAAATAATCCTCCAAGCAAGTGTCGCTTTATTATACCCACTGATGGGAATAAAAAAGCTCCGTAAGAATTGTGTTTCTCACGGAGCTAACTAGCTAATCAATCTAAAAATGTTTTATTGTACGCCTCTGCTTCTTCCTTGTCTTGCAGTTCTATTTGTACTTCTGCCATTACTGCTTCTTGATGCTGTATTAGCTTTTCTTGTTGAAGAACTTCTTCGTACGGTTTTACTTCTAGCAGGAGCTCTTGTAACTCTTCGTTCTACTGTTTTTCTAGAAGTACTTCTATAATTTCTATTTTGTTTTGTTCTATTATTTTTAGTAACCGAACTACCATTATTTCTACTTACAGGTTTTCTGTATTTGGTAGTAGTACTTCTAGTAATCGTTTTACTTCTAGGCGTAGTAGAAACTGTTCTTCGTGTTGTTTCTCTATTCATTACCGGTCTAGAAGACCTAGTATTTCCTTTTTTAATAGAAGAACTTCTGTCAACGCTTCTAGTACTTCTTGTATTATTTCTGCTAGACTTTCTAACCGTATTACTCCTAGTTACTCTATTGTTTCTAGTTCTTGCATCTGTTCCTCTATTAGAAGCAATTCTTGAATAGGATGTTCTTAATCCATCATTTCTTCTATTTCTGTTTTTTCGAACAGTTACACGATTATCATTTCTATAAACTTTAGATCTTCTATTGTAATTTCTAGAATAATTTTTGTTGTAATAGTTTCTTCCATAAGATTTTCCGATAGAAGTATATGCTCTTCTATAATTATTTCTGTATGGGCCATAATAAGTATATCTAATAGGAGAATAATACCTTCTATATGGTCTTTCATATACTAAACAGAATCCTAATGATGGTCTCGCAAAATAATTATGAAACGGTCTGTATACATAATTTCTGTTATACCTATTAATATATCCTGAGTGGTAATCGTAAAGTCCGTTATAATTATAATAAACATACATTCCACCAAGTCTGTATAACCTATTTCGTCTGTAACGTATATCTATATCTCCTATTTGAGAAACACGACCATAATGGTCATAATAGATACCAACACTTTCTACTTGAATTACGGCTCCATAATCATCATACTGAACATACGATCCATAGTTATTACCCGAATTAAAAGATATACTCGTGTTACCAAAACTTACATTTGCTTGTACACTATTTCTATCATTAATGTGAAAATCAAATTCACCATCCGGATATACTGAAAACGTAATGCCATTTTCAACAAAAATAAAGGAGTTGTTGTATCTATAAGCATTGCGTATTGCAACCTTATCTTCAACTGTACTAGCAACAATAGTAGTGGTACTAAAAATCACTGCCGTTAAAAGGAGTATTATCTTTTTCATAATATAAGGTTTAAGTTTCCGAATGCAATCATTCACATTCGATTAGTATATTACAAACAGCGTGCCAGAAATCCTTATACAGATTCAATGTTCTGATTATCAACAATATAATTTGTAAAAAATATATAATGAAGAATTTCTGTTGAAAAAATTCAAAAAAAATTCCTTGCTAGAATAATCATTCAACTACTTGTCATTCTTGTTAAGACAAGAGTCTATAGCATGAAAAAGAATGAATTCCACATCAAGTGTGGAAAGACAAACTTTCATAAAAAAAAGGTTTATATTCAAATAACAAAAGGATTTATTTCAATTTATCTCTTAAATAATGTGCCGTATAGGATGTTTTATTTTTAATAATTTCCTCAGGAGTTCCTTGTGCAATAAGTTGTCCGCCTTTATCACCACCAGACAAACCTAAATCTATAATATAATCGGCACATTTTATTAAGTCGATATTATGCTCAATAACAACAATTGAATGTCCTTTAGAAATTAAAGCATTAAACGATTTTAATAGTTTTTTTATATCATGAAAGTGAAGTCCCGTAGTTGGTTCATCAAAAATAAAAAGAGCTTTATCCTTAGTCGTTCCTTTCACTAAGAAAGAAGCCAATTTAATTCGTTGTGCTTCACCGCCAGATAGGGTAGAAGAGGACTGACCCAAAGTTACATATCCTAACCCAACATCTTGTAGTGGTTGTAATTTTGAAGTTATTTTGAATTGTTCATTTTCATGAAAGAAGGCAATAGCATCATCAATAGTCATGTTTAATACATCATCTATACTGGCGTCTATGAATTTAACCTCTAGCACTTCTTTTTTAAATCGTTTCCCTTTACAAGTATCACATTCCAAATGCACATCTGCCATAAACTGCATTTCTACAGTAATATCACCTTCCCCTTTACATTTTTCGCAGCGACCACCATCCACATTAAAAGAAAAATGTTTTGGAAGGTACCCTCTAATAGCACTTAATTTTTGTTTTGCAAACAAGGATCTAATATCATCATAAGCCTTTATATAAGTAACCGGATTAGATCTAGATGATCTACCAATTGGATTTTGATTTACAAATTCTACATGTTTAACACTTGCATAATTGCCAGAGAAAGAAGAATATTGTCCAGCCTTTTCTCCATACCCACCAACTTCTTTTAAAAGAATAGGATATAGTAAATTTTTAACCAAGGTACTTTTACCGCTACCAGAAACGCCAGTAATTACAGTTAAGGAATTTAATGGAAAAGTAACATCAATATTTTTTAAGTTATTAGCTCGTGCTCCTTTTATCTCAATATAATTTTTAGAAATACGACGTTCCTTGGGAACTTCAATTTCCAAAGTACCATTTAAGTAACTAGCGGTAAGAGAATCCGATTTTAAAATAGCATCCATTGTACCATGTGCAACCACATGACCACCATGTGTCCCAGCTTCTGGACCAATATCAATAACTTCATCCGCCGCATTCATAATATCTTCATCATGTTCCACAACAATCACCGTATTCCCCAAATCTCGTAAGGATTTTAAAACATCAATTAAGTTTTCGGTGTCTTTAGGATGCAAACCTATACTCGGCTCATCTAAAATGTACATAGAACCAACCAAACTACTACCTAGTGATGTAGCTAGGTTTATTCGCTGACTTTCTCCTCCCGATAAAGTATTCGATTTTCTATTTAAGGTTAAGTACGTAAGTCCGACTTTATGTAAAAATCCCAAACGACTTTTAATTTCAATAAGTAATCGGGATGCTATCTGTACATCTTGTTTGTCTAACACTATTGTATCAAAGAAAGCAATAAGTTCATCTATTGGTAATTCTACCAAATCAGAAATAGATTTACCAGCAACTTTTACATAATCACTTTCTATACGCAAACGTTTTCCTTTACAAATACCACATTTGGTTTTACCGCGATAACGCGAAAGCATCACACGGTTTTGGATTTTATAACTCTTTTCTTCAAGCTTTTGAAAAAATGGAAAAAGACCTTTAAAGTCTTTATTACCGTCCCAAACTAGTTGTTTTTGCTCTTCGGTTAATTCAAACCAAGGTTTATGAATAGGGAAATCAAAGGTGTAGGCTGAATTTACTAGTAAGTCCCTATACCTTCCCATACTTTCTCCACGCCATGGAAAAATTGCGTTTTCAAAAACAGATAAAGAGGTATTTGGTATAACCAAATCTGCATCAATTCCAATAACATCTCCATAACCTTCACATTTAGGACACGCACCATAAGGGTTATTAAAACTAAACAAATGGACATTAGGAGTTAAAAATTGAATTCCATCTAACTCATATTTATTATTAAAAAGATGTTGCTTCTTTGTTTCTAGTTCTTCAATAATACATTCTCCTTTTCCTTCAAAAAAAGAAGTATCAATTGCATTAGCCAATCTATTATAAAAGTCAAGGTCATCATTTTTAGTAATAATACGATCTATAACCAACATAAATTCCTTACCCTTAACTTTTAACTCATCGTCTATACGAAGCACCTTTCCTTTATACTTAATACGTGCGTAGCCCTGCTTAGATAACATTGCTAATGTTTTTGCTGTATCTCTATCTTTCGGCACAACAATAGGAGCAATTAAAAGAAGTTTTGTTCCTTCAGAATATTCTTTTATATGATTTATAACATCTGAAACGGTATGTTTTTTAACTTCTTTCCCTGAAATAGGAGAAATTGTTTTACCAATTCTAGCAAACATTAATTTTATATAATCGTATATCTCGGTAGTCGTACCGACAGTAGATCTTGGATTTGTAGAATTCACTTTTTGCTCAATCGCAATGGCTGGAGCAATACCTTTAATATAGTCGACTTTTGGTTTGTTCAACTTCCCTAAAAACTGTCTGGCATAGGACGACAAACTTTCTACATAACGTCTTTGTCCCTCTGCAAATAGGGTATCAAAAGCCAAACTAGATTTTCCAGAACCAGATAAACCAGTAATAACAACAAGTTTATTTCTAGGAATTACTACATCAATATTTTTTAAATTGTGTAGTCTAGCACCTTTAATAATAATGTTCTCTTTGGGATTTACTTGATTGATATTTACCATGAAAGTTATTAAGTTTACAAAGATACAATATGTGTATTTCAATAACTAGAATCAAAATTTTTATACCTATAAATGAGTAAATCATTACTTTAGATTTTTAAAAGTCCTTATTTTTTATATCTTTGAAGAAGAATTTTAAAACCAAGTAGCCTATACAACAATATTACTTTTTTAAATTAATGTAAATACCAAAGGTTCTTTATAAGAGGGAACCCGATAGTGTTAACCCAAAAAAGTAAATTGTATGAACCTACAAATTGATGACTCAATACTGGTAAAAAACTATATGAATGGAGACGAAAAATCTCTAGAAATTCTAATCCACAAGCACAATAAACGTATCAGTAATTTTATATACTCCAAAATAGGAGATAGAAATATTACAGAAGATATTTTCCAAGACACTTTTATAAAAGTTATTAGAACCTTAAAAAGAGGTGCCTATAATGAAGAAGGAAAATTTTTACCTTGGGTAATGCGTATTTCTCATAACTTAATTATAGATCATTTTAGAAAAAATAAAAGAATGCCAAAATTTGAAGGCAGTGATAACTTTAATATTTTTTCTATAATAGGTGATGATATGCTGAATGCTGAAAAGCAAATCATAAAAAATCAAATAGATTCCGATTTAAAGGTACTTATAAATGAATTACCAAATGACCAAAAGGAAGTACTATCTATGCGTATATATAAGGATATGAGTTTTAAAGAAATATCTGAAAATACTGGAGTGAGTATAAACACTGCTTTAGGAAGAATGCGCTATGCTTTAATTAACCTTAGAAAGATTATTGCAGAGAATGATATCGTTTTAACGAATTAATCTTCCATAGGTCGATTTATAAAAATACCTGTATATTAGTTCCGTTATCCTTTTGTAACAAATACTATATATGGAAAATATTTACACAAAAAAGCAAGAAACTTGTAAGTTAACAAAGGCAAGTCCTAAGACAATTGAGTTTTTATTAAACTATTCTAAGTCTTTAGAAATTATAGATTACAAAGGAATTAAGTTTGAAAGCAATAAAAACTAGTTACTGCTTTTAACTAAGCCAAACAAAAAAGGTATTCTTACTAGTAAAAATACAATACACATAAGTTTGTTTATTTTCACCTAAGCGAAATAAAACAAATAAAAACAAATCACCAATAGCTATTATGGCAATTGGTGATTTTTGCATTATAAAGGAAGTCTACTATATAATAGGTACTTATATACTGACAAACACACACTTCCCATTTCACTATTCCAATACCTACCAAAAGATAGTTGTAGACAACGTGCATTATCACAACTTATTACTTAAGAAATAAGAATCTATAGTTTGACATCGTAAAAACAGTGTTTTACAACATACTTTTTTCCTCACTTCATGTTTTATATACTTTTAAACTGTAATTAGAAACAACCTAAAAAAAAGTTGTTCAAAAATACTAATTAAACCAAACCACCTTTCCATAAGGAAAGGCCTAAATAAAAAAAGTAAATTGTATGGAACTCCAAATCGAAGATTCAGTATTAGTAAAAGATTATATTAATGGAGAGGAAAAAGCGTTGGAAATTCTTATTAATAGACACAACCAACGTATTAACAGTTTTATCTATTCTAAAGTATTAGATAGAGATGTTACGGAAGATATTTTTCAGGATACATTTATTAAAGTAATTAAGACATTAAAAAAAGGATCTTATAGTGAAGAAGGTAAATTTTTACCTTGGGTTATGCGAATAGCACACAACCTTATTATAGACTACTTTAGAAAAAATAAAAGAATGCCTAAGTTTGAAGGTAGCGATGATTTTAATATTTTTTCTGTAATAGGTGATGATAAACTTAATGCAGAGAAGCAAATCATAAAAGACCAGATAGATAGTGATTTAAAATCTTTGGTAGAGGAATTACCAGATGATCAGAAAGAAGTATTATTAATGCGTATCTATAAAGATATGAGCTTTAAAGAAATTTCTGAAAACACTGGAGTAAGTATTAATACAGCTTTAGGAAGAATGCGTTATGCTTTAATTAACCTTAGAAAAATTATAGAAAAGAACAACATTGTTCTAACAAATTAAAATCCGCCCAAACCAATAAAACAATATTTCCATTTTTGCTGCGTTATCTTAACACAACAATACTATTTTAGATGGAAAAAATTTACGCAAGAAACGAGGACAGCAGAACTTTCGCAAAAGCTTCTACAAAAACCGTTGAGTTTTTGTTGAGTTATTCAAAATCTGCTAGAATTTTGAAGTACAAGGACATTTATTTTGAAATAAGTTTAAACTAAAACAAAAAGACTCGCAATTAGCGAGTCTTTTTTGTTTTATAATAGTCCACTAACACCGTTTTTCTCCCTATAGTTTTTGTAATAATATCATTATCCAATTGCCAACCCCTGGCTTGGGAGTATTCTCTTCCATACCAAATCATTTGCAGATGCAATGTATTCCATAATTCCTTTGGAAAAAGACGTTTTGCATCTTTTTCAGTTTGAACAACATTTTTTCCATTCGTAAAACCCCATCTATACATAAGTCTATGAATATGGGTATCCACAGGAAAAGCAGGAATTCCAAAAGCTTGTGAAACAACCACGCTTGCAGTTTTATGACCAACAGATGGGAACTCCTCTAACAATTCTAATTCTCTTGGAACAATACCATCGTATTTTTCAACAAGCATTTGAGACAAACCATGAATCCCTTTAGATTTCATAGGAGATAAGCCAACAGGCCTAATAATATCTCTAATTTCTTCGATAGATAATTTTACCATATCATACGGATTATCTGCTTTTGCAAACAACTTAGGTGTAATTTTATTTACTCTAACATCGGTACTTTGAGCAGACAATAGCACAGCAATTAACAAAGTATATGGGTCTTTATGATCCAAAGGAATGGGAATGGTGGGATAAATCTCTTGAAGAGTATTAATTGTGAAAATGATCTTTTCTGCTTTGGTCATTTTTATTTAGTTTTACGTAAAATTAAATAATTTTAAGATGAATACTTTAAAAGTAGGGGATATAGTGCCAGATTTTTCAGTAAAAGATCAAGACGGAAATACCATCCATCTTTCAGATTATAAAGGAGAAAAACTAATTGTGTTTTTTTATCCCAAAGCAAGCACTCCTGGTTGCACGGTTGAAGCATGTAATTTAAGAGATAATTATGCTGAATTTCAGGAAGCAGGGTATAAATTACTTGGTGTAAGTGCCGATTCTCAAAAAAGGCAAACAAACTTTAGAAATAAATATGAATTTCCTTTTCCTTTACTAGCAGATGAGGAACATATTGTAATTAAAGCCTTCGGAGTTTGGGGACCAAAGAAATTTATGGGTAGAGAGTACGACGGAATTCATAGAAAAACTTTTGTGATAGACGAAAAAGGAATTGTCACTAGAGTAATAGATAAAGTCAAAACCAAATACCACGCTAATCAATTACTAGAAACAGAAGGAGATTCATAAATCCTTTTTGTCCTAATACAGCAAAAGCCCTTTTTATTAGAAAGGGCTTTTGCTGTATTATTATTATTATAGTTAGTTTCTATTCGTCATCATGAACTGCCGTTTTTGTAAACAATCCTTTTTCCTTTATTAATTCTGAAATTCCTTCAGGAAGCATTTCTTCCCAACCTTCTTCTCCATTTGTGATTTTCTTTAAAACATCTCTGGAAAAAACATCTAAAACATCTGGATTGTAATCTATAATGTCCATTACCTTTCCATTATACTTGAAGAATTTATACAATTCTTTCATTCTAGGGTGGACTTTCACATTATTACTAGTCATTATCTGACCCGTGTCTTGATTCTTCATTGGATACAAATACACCTTTAAATCTTTAAAGAATAATTTTCCAAAAGCTTCCAAGATACCACCACTTAAATGTCTGTAATATTTTTCATTAAAAACTTCAATTAGATTATTAACACCCATGGTTAATCCAATTTTGGCTTTGGTATAATTGCTAAAGTATTCCACCAGCTTATAATATTCCTGGAATTTAGAAATCATTACAATATGTCCCATAGAACATAGCAATTCTGCCCTGTCCATAAAATCCTGTTCATCTATCTCTCCGTGCGCTTTTAAATTGGAAAGTGTAATTTCAAAAATAACAATAGTATTATCTTCTTCAACCCGTTGCTCTGTCGTGAATATATCATAAGATCTCTCAAACATATCCATATTAACCTTGGTCACAGGTCTAAAACTACCACGTAAAGCCAAAATGTTTTTCTTATATAAAATGGTAGCAGGCAGTAAATTGTTCCCGTCAGGACCAAACATAACAGCATCTGTCATGTCGTTTTTTATAAGCTGTAAACTCATTAAACGGTTATCCACTTCCTTAAAATTAGGGCCATCAAAATTAATCATATCAATTTCAACAGTATCTCTGTCTATATGGTCATATAGATATTTTAATAATTTTCTAGGTCTATCGTATTTAAAGAAAGCTCCATAAATAAGATTCACTCCTAGAGTACCTAAAGTTTCTTGTTGCAATCTTGCTTCCGTTTGCTTAAAACGAATATGAATGATAATCTCATCAAACTCTTTTTGTGAAGGATCCAGTTGAAAACGAATTCCCAACCACCCGTGACCTTTGTACTTTTTTGCAAAATCTATAGTAGCTACAGTATTTGCATAGGAAAAGAAAAGTTTATCAGGATGCTTTTCTCTACTAATCCGCTCTTCCATAAGGCGCATTTCATGAGACAACATTTTCTTTAACCTTGGTTGGGTTACATACCTATTGTCTTTTTCTGTTCCGTAAATGGCATCACTAAAATCCTTGTCGTATGCACTCATTGCTTTCGCAATAGTTCCTGATGCGCCACCAGATCTAAAGAAGTGTCTTGCTGTTTCTTGTCCAGCACCAATTTCGGCAAAAGTACCATAGATATCTGGATTCAAATTTATGCGAAGCGTTTTCGCCTTAATAGAAGGTATGTTGGTAAAACCTGTTTCTTTTTTTCTAACAGAAGCCATTCTTATCGTTTAATTTAAAACAAAGTTAAAAAGTTTGGTTGATATTTTTAATAAATAAGTTATAAATTTGGAATAAATTATTTAGACATTGAAAATTACTTTTTTAGGTTCGGGAACATCGCACGGAATCCCTGTAATTGGGAGTACACACCCCGTTTGTCTAAGTAAAAATAATAAGGATAAACGTCTTAGATCTTCCGTTCTAATTTCTTGGGAAGACTATAATTATGTGATTGATTGTGGTCCTGATTTTAGACAACAAATGTTACGTGAAAATGTAATCGATTTAGATGGCATACTTTTTACGCACGAACACGCAGATCACACAAATGGTTTGGATGATATTAGGCCTTTCTTTTTTAGACAAGGTGATATTCCTATTTATGCAAACGAGGACGTTATTAAAGCTTTAAAAAAGCGATTTGATTATATTTTTGCTAATGAGAATAGGTATCCTGGAGCACCTGCCGTTTCTGTCAATTTGATAAAAAACAATACTCCTTTTACACTTGGAGGTATACGCGTTATTCCTATTGAAGCACACCATAATAGATTGAAAGTATATGGTTTTCGCTTAAATGATTTTGTGTACCTAACGGATGTAAAAACCATTTCGAACCTAGAAATTCAAAAAATAAAAAATGCAAAAGTTCTGGTTGTAAATGCCTTACGTATAGAGCCTCATCATTCACATTTTAACTTAGAAGAAGCATTAGCCCTTATAGAAAAAGTAGCACCAGAAAAAGCATATTTAACTCATATTAGTCATTTATTAGGCTTTCATGACGAAGTTGAAAAGAACCTGCCTAAAAATGTACATTTAGCGTACGATAATTTAACTTTGCACATTTAGAATAAAATTATGAAAAACAAATTATTTATTTACCTGTTTGTATTTGCTGCATTAATTGCCTTATTTCAATTTGTTAGTGCAGATAATATGATAAAAGTAAAAAATGCTGCAATAGAAAAAAGAGACGCTAAAATACTAAAATTACAAGATTCTTTAAAAAATACGGAATTACGAGTTCTAGATATGCAGTATTTCTCCTTAGAAAATAACGATGATGCATTGGCTTACTACACGCATTTAAAAATTAAAAATCCAGAACTGTATATTACAGATAAATTACTAGAAACTAACGAAAAAAAGGGAGACAATCCATTAATTCCTTATGCTGGAATGGAGAGTGATTTCAAAATAAATAAAATTAAAATCCTTAATCATAAATGGATTTTAGCCGATTTTTCCGATGGAAAATACTGGGGAGAAATTTTTGTAAAATACGAACTTAAAGACGATTTAGGGGTCGATTTCACGTTAACAGACCATTTATTATATACAAGAAGTAACTAAATTCTATCGCTTAACCACGTTTTAAAAGAATGAAAATTCTGAGGAGACACACCATGTCCTATTGGGAATTCTTCATATATATGTTCTATATCTAGTCCGTCTAAAAAGGCAGGAGTTTGTTGCGCCCAGGATACAGGAATTACTTGGTCCACAGATCCATGTGAAGCATAAATTGCTAGGTTTTTATGGTCTTTAGATTTGTAATCATTTATTAGAATAGCCTCATTCACATACCCACTCAGAGCAATTACATTTTTTATTTTTTCGGGGTAGGAGAGGGCAATGGCGTAACTCAAGATAGTCCCTTGGCTAAAACCTAATAGCGTAATATTAGTTTTATCAAGACCATAGGCTGTACAAGCTTCATCTATAAAAGTACTCATTTTATCTCTAGAAGTTCTGGCTTGATCTTCATCGCTCCATTTTCCTTTATCTGCATCAAAATTTATAGCATACCAAGCATATCCTTGTGGAGGGATTGCATAAGGCGCCTGTACAGATATTATACATAACTCTTTTGGTAATTCATTCGCAAATGAAAATAAATCTTCTTCATTACTGCCATAGCCGTGAAACATAAATAATACTGGAGCAGCGGTATCTGTAATTGAAGAAGGTCTAAGTATATGTACTAAAGATAGGGGAGCTGTTGTCATTTGTATATTTCAGAAAATATTATTGAATAAAAGTAAACCATTTTTGAAAATAAGGTCCAAAAACAGGAATAGATTGTTTCTTCTTAGAGATAGCACCAATAAAACCATACCCCCATAAAACAACATAGAATACATACAAACCATACCATGCATATTCACTAAAAGAAACACTTAGGAATAATGCAAAAGCATGAAATAAAAGGTGGGTTCCAAATGCTTGCCGAATATGAAAACGAGCAAAATCATTCTTTTCATTAGCATTCATAGAAATAGCAATTAGCGATCCTATAATTGTAAAATAAGCAACTACTGCCGCTGTTTTTCCTTCTTCATTTTTACTCATTCGTATACATTTTATTATTTGCAATAGTCCCTATTACTTTTCCTTTTAAAGAACTTCCAAGAAAAATACTATTCTTAGATGTAGACAGTATATTTCTTTTCTCAAAAGTATATTCCGTTTCCCCTTCAAAAAGTGTTAAACGTGCTTTTTCACCTTCTACCAACTTTGGTGTTTCCAAACCGTATCGTTCTCTTCCTTTCGCTAATAATTGTACTGCCATTTCAGTATCAAATATTTGATTAAGCATTCCAAAAGCACTTTCTAAACCAATGGTTCCAAAAGCAGCATTGTCGAATTCTACCCGTTTTTGTTCAATATCTATAGGAGTATGATCGGTGGTTACAAAATCAATAATACCATCTTTTACTCCTTTAATTAAAGCTTTACAATCTTTTTTTGTTCGTAGAGGTGGCATCACCTTGGTGCGAGTATCAAACTCTTCTAATACTTCATCTGTCAAACAAAGATTATGTATTGCTACACTACAACTAACATCCAGGCCTTTTTTCTTCGCATCTGCTATTAGTTTCACAGAATTTCCAGAAGATATTGTTGGAATATGTAGTTTTCCACCAGTGTATTCTAGAATGAATAAGTCTCTTGTAATCTGTAACTCTTCCGCCAAAGCCGGTATTCCTTTTAGCCCAAGCCGTGTAGAAACTTCCCCTTCATTCACCACTCCTTTTCCGGCTATTTCAGTATTTAAAGGGAAGGAATATACCAATCCATCAAAACCTTGCGCATATTGTAACGCTATTTTTAAAAGATTAGCATTCGTTACAGGGTGTTTAAAATCATAAAAACCAACGGCCTCTGCATTTTTCATATCAAAGAGTTCCGCCAGACTTTCTCCTTTTGCATTAATTGTTAAGGAACCTAAAGGATATAAGTTTGTTAAATGTCCATTTCCGATGCTCTTTAAAAACACAATATTAGAGCTATTGTCTGGATTTGGATTGGTATTTGGATTTAATACAATATCTGTAAATCCGCTTTTTGCAGCCGTATATAATCCGTTAGAAACAGTTTCTCTCTCTTCATATCCTGGTTCTCCAAAACTAACACTACTATCAAACCAACCAATAGATACATGGAGGTTTTTATGTTCTATTATTTTTATTTTTCCATCTGCCACAATTTTAGCAGCAATTTTTTCAATAATGCCATTTTTTATAAGGATATCTCTCTTCTTTAAGTGAAGATTCTTATTTGCGGCATCAACAATTATGGTAGACTTTAAAAGTACGTTCATTTAAAATATTTTTGAATAAGAACTTCACCCAGAATGAAAAACAAAGCAAAAATAACAAACCATTTCCAAAGCTCGGTTATACTATTATTCTTTTCCAAGGTATTAAAAATAGCTGCAATAGTAGTTTCTTTTGTTGTAGCCAAAAATTCGTCTAAAGATAGATACGTTAACTTACTCTCATTACGGCTATAATTAAAACTTATATTACTCAATTCCTTATCTCTTTCTTTGATAGTATAAATTCCGTCTTCAGAAGGATTCTCTCTTAAAGAAATAGTAACTTTAGAAGCAAATAAGCGTTGTTCAGGAATAAATTCATAAGCATCTTTCGTGATTTTCAAAATAGCGTCTTTAGCAATTTTAGTAGGAACATCTATGCGGACAGTGTTTCCTATTTGGTTGTATAGCTGCGCTTGTTTTAAACTATTGACTCCCATTTTATAAAAAGCAGGAACAATTAATGGGGAGTTTTTAAAATTTGAATTACCAACTGAAATAGCAGCCGTAAAAAGATAAAAATCATCTATTCCAACTAAAAAAGGAGCCCCATTTTCATAAGATAGTATTATTGGTGCTGTTGTTTTTATTCTAAAATGACTAGCAACTTTTGGATATTGAAAATTACTGATTTTCTTTTCGAATACACCCTTATATATTGGATGGGTGAATGAAATATCTGTAATTAATAATTCCCTTTTATTTTCATTTAAAAAAGAAGTGCTATAATAAGTATTCAATATGGTATTATAATTCTCCACATCAATTTTTGGGGCAGGAATAACTACCAAACTTCCACCATTATTAGTGAATGACATTAGTGATTTACTCAGAGAAGTGGGAATACTACTAAGTTCATTTAGAACAATAAGATTTTTAGATTTAAAAATACTATAGTTTAATTCTTTAAGACTGAAAGATGAAAGATTAAATTCATCCTTAGCAAAAATTCTTTCCAAGTACTTAATTTCTGTATCTGAAATAACTAAAACTTGGATTTTTTCTTTTTCGTTAAAATTAAAGTACAATTGGTTATCATAAGATAATGACTGGTCTGTAATTTTAATCACACCATCAATAATACTATTCTGTGGGATAGAGAAAAGTACTTCTGCTTTTTTATTAGACCCAAATACTGCAGACGTTTTTGCAATTAATTCCTCTTTATTATATAGGGAAACCGGCACAGCTTCAACAAAAGAATTACTAGAAAGCACAGCCATAATTTCTTTACTATCTACAGTGTTAGATGACATATACACTGTATCAATAGCAATATTTCCATTGCTATCCGGAATTAATTGCACAAGATGTGTTTGTACCTTATTTGTTGAATCTATTTGTATTAGATTCCCTTTTTTCTGATTTTTCTGAAAATCGGAGATTATAATTAAGTTCTTAATTGTATTCTCTTTACCGCTAAACAAAGTATTTGCTTTTAAGTAAATACCCTTTAAGTTAAGTTGTTTGTGAGAATACGTAAGGGATAATAAATCGTTCTGAATATCTTTTAAAACTACATTCTTAAACGTTTTATCATTTGTGAAAAGGCTAAAATTTTTCTCTTTTGGAATAGTTTTTAATAGATTTTGTACCGCAATATTAAAAAGAGTTTCCTTATCCTTATTAGCCTGCATGCTAAAAGAATTGTCTAAATACACTATAGATTCCTTTTCTTTTAAAGCCGAATTCTTAGCAAAAAAAGGTTGCGCAAAAGCAAGAATTAATCCTGCAAACACAGCCATTCTTGTAAAAAGTAAAAGCCATTTTTTTAGAGTGCTACTTTTTCGAGAAGCAATAACCACTTCCTGCAATAATTTTACATTGGTAAAAGGAATCTTTTTAAATCTACGAAGCTGAAAAAGATGAATAAAAATAGGGATGAGTAGTAAGAACAATGCCCAAAGAAGTTCCGGATATTTAAACTGCATTCCTGATTTTAAGTTTCACAAATATACTAAAAGTGTTAATCAATCATAGTTTAAAAGTCCGTATTAATCTTAATAGTCGATTTAAAGCTACATATACCCAATAGAAATGGCTAAGTTTTTACTTTTCGATCTATTTAAAGGATTACTTAAAACGTATTAACAAAAGAAAAAGGTTTCTATTTTCACCAAAGCTTTATTCTTTTCTATAAAATTCTTTATCTCCAGTTGTTCCTCCACATTGGCAACTGTAACAATGCACTGCCATTCTTTTTTACTTTGCAAAATTTCAAAAGAGAGCATCTTTTTTCCATAAATGTCCTTTCCTATTTTATTAGGATTATCACAAACCCAATGAAAATCGATTTCCTTTTCTAGTAACTTTTTAGCTATAGTCTTTCCCTTTTTTCCTGCTCCCCATACTACAAGAGGAACTTGCTTATTAAAATCTAGTTTTAAAAAGTAATGCATTTTAATATCTAAGAAATAATTTTGGGCATAATGCTCGCTAGTTCTAGAAGTCCGATTATCATAATCGCGCCAAAAATGCAATACTTTTTCTGACGGAATACACTTTAGTTTATTCTCATAAAATCGAAATGCCAAATCATAATCTTCTGGATATCTATTTGGTATAAAAGCATCGCAAGCATCTAAATCAGATTTATGCATCATCCAACAAGGGGAAGGAATAACACATTCTTTGTAAATTTCTGAATAGTTACTTCCTTCTTTAGTTAATCTATTAAGCCATTCTTCATACCTCTTATAGCCGTCATTAACCCCATCTTTAGCAAAATATTTTACGCCACCAATAGCAATATTTCCAGTTCCACTTTTTAGAAGAGAACTGTGCATAACACCAATTCTTTCGGGAGCCATAATATCATCAGCATCCATACGTGTAATAAAAGAGCCTTTACTAATAGAATATGCTTTTCGCAATGCTTCTATGATTCCTTTACCTTGATTTTTAAAAACAGAAATACGAGAATCTCTTTTTTCATAAGATTCCATAATTGACCAACTCGTATCTGTAGAATGGTCATCAATAGCAATTATTTCCCAATGTTTATACGTTTGAGAAACTATTGAATCTATACATTCTACTAAATATTTATCTGTATTTTTAAAAGGAATTAAAATGCTAATTAAAGAATCTTGCATGATTTGCAAGGTATAGCTAATAAATCACATATTTATAAGCTTCGTTTTTTGAAAAAGAATAAAAAAACAAACCATACATAGAACGTCATTTGACCTAATAATTTTAATTACAGTATATTATGAATTATAACACATTAGCATTTATAAATATTTTAGCCACCATTTACTCCTATTATTAGCCTTATAGATCATGTATTTTTTACAAATAGGGTAAAGTAATAGCACAATACTAATCCAAGCTATATATACTATCCATAATGGATAACCGTAAGTAGATAAGGTCGCATTCATAAAAGAAGCGCCTGTTAATATAAGGTCTTTCCAGTATCCACCCAACAAAACATGAATTATCATAGCCAATAAATGAATTACAAACACATGCAAGAAATAATAAAACAATGGCACTTTCCCAAAAACCAAAAAGAAATTGGTAATCCTATTTTTTTTACTTTCCAATAAATGTAATAGTAATAAAGACGGTCCCATGGTCATTAATAAGAAGATAAGTGAAGGAGGATATTTAGTTATATTAAAAAAGGATAAAACGGTATAGCTTAAATCTTTTTGAATACTCCATGGAACCAAATCTCCATAAACATTTATTCCTCTTAGAACAAAGAAAAGCCCTAGAGAACCTATTCCTAATCGTAGCAGCCATTTTTTTCGAGTTTCAGCATTATAATCCTTATGGTAGAGAGCTCCAAAACAATATCCTAATAATATTAAGCCTATCCATGGGATCACTGGATAGTAGAAATAAAAAGCAAAACTGTCATTAATAGGTAGAAACTTATTTTGATGAAGTAAATACCAAATAATAGAGGATACACTAGAGCCTTCTACAATAACGCCATCCAATAAATTGTGTCCAGAAACAATAACAACACCAATAAGCAAAATTAATTTTCTTGGAATATAAATAAGAGGTGCCAAACACAACATACTAAAACCAATAGCCCATATAACCTGAGAAACTGGAAAGCTATACGAAAGATCAAATGTCCATATAAAATTGTTCAATGTGAATTCTAAAAAAATAAGCCATAAGCCCCTAGTGAATAAAAATTTAAATAATTCCAGTTTTGTTTTCTTTGAACCATATAAAAAAGCAGCAGTACCAGCTAAAAAAATAAATACAGGAGCACAAAAATGAGTAATAAAACGGGTGAAAAACAGAATAGGAGTAGTCGTATTCATATCTGTTGGGTCTACAAAAAATGATCCAAAGTGAAAGTAATCACGAACATGATCAAGTGCCATTATTACCATTACAATACCCCGTAAAACATCTATGGATGTAATCCTTTTTAGAACAGCCTCTTTCATAATGCAATTATTATATTCTTAATGATTATAATACAGATGTATCTATTTTAATATCTGCATGCTCCCAGGCTTTATCAAATTCATTTTTAATTTTTTTAGCCTCATCTACTTTTCCCTGTGCTATAAGACTATGATACAATCCAATTAATGACCAACCATTTTGTCTAAGCACCGCTAAATCTTCTTTATAGACCTTTTCTGCCATTTCATATTTTTTGGATTTCAATAAAATTGCTCCAAGGTTTTGACGTGTTGGAACATGCCATGCAGAAGGTTCTGTATAATTTAAATTGTCTTCATAATTGGTCGCTTTTGTTAAATGAACAATAGCTTTTTCATAATTACCTTCCAAAGCTTCTAATTCGCCTGCAACCACCTCATATGCAATGGTAGCAATAGACATGGAAGAATTGTTTGCTGTTGCAATTAAACCTTCGAGGTCAGCGTCATTTTTAAGTACTTCAATAGCATTGAGTTCTTCGCGAGCCTCATTGGCATTGTTCTTTCTAATAAATGCAATACCACGAGCATAATGTCTAATTAAAGTTAAATGTTTTATAGAACTGCTTGGACTAGGGATTGTTAATATTTCATTCCATTTTCCGAATCTAACATATGCTAATAATGGAGTAGAGGAAAAATCCTGTAAAAAAGGCATGCTTACCAATTCACCTATAGGTACTTTTTCTGCTGTTTTTTTAGCCGCATCTATAGCTAGTTCACTACTACCTAACAAACTAGAAGCTGACCACAAAAAATGAATATTATGAGGGTAGTATCCCAAAGGATATAAACCTTGAGAATAACATTGTGATATATAATCCTCATCTGCTAGTATGGCTGCTTGATTAGATTTAACCGCATCCAAATAACGACCAACTCGAATGTATATATGCGATGGCATATGAACAATATGTCCAGCTCCAGGCATTAAAGTTTCTAATTTCTCTGCGCTTGGAACACCTAAGTCCGGTTTAGGCAACTCAACCATATGAATATAATAATGATGAGCACCAGGGTTATTAGAATCAATTTTCATTGCAGTTTCCAATGCTGCTTTTGCTTCTTTAATATTTGGAGACGGGTTCCCATCTTCATCCCAATAATTCCATGGTACCGTATTCATAACAGAAGCAGCATATAGAATCAAAATATCTGCATCCTTAGGATATTTCTTTACCACCTTTTCCATAGCATGCATATATGCCATATTAAGATTAGCAATAGAATCGTTTAAATTTTCATTATATCTGGCAGTCAATGCATGGATTAGAGCTTGTTCCTTTTGTGTTGCTCTGGAAGCATATTTTACGGCTTTACTTAAGGCTTCATTAATTTTCGTCTTACGCTCATCATCTGGAATTTGATCGTTAATATTAGGTCCTAAAGTAAAAGCTTGCCCCCAATAAACCATAGCAGAACTTGGGTCTAATCGCTCAGCTTCCATAAAGGAACGATGTGCTTCCGCATGATTAAATGCATAGGAAAGCTTTAATCCCTGATTGAAAAAAATTTGTGCTTTTGCAGAAGTCGTACTTATAGTAAAATTAAGGTTTCCTAAGTTTTCAAATAATGGAGCTATTTGTTGGGTGGTATCTATATCTTTCAATAAATATTTAGCCACGGTACATTTAATAAAGTTAAAGGAAGCTTCAGAGCGTACTCTTTCTTGTTTATCATTCGTTCTATTTCCGAAGAAATAAAGCAATGTAACGATACCTACTACACTTAAAATCACATACTTTTTGGTTTTCATAGCTTGCTTTTTTTAATTGTGATAAAATCAATTAATTCGACACATATACAGAGGGGTTTCTTTAGGCTTCTATCGAGACAAGAATATAATAAATATTAATTAGGAGTTTACCTAAACATATTCCAAACTATATACCCTTAACACTATTCTCTCCTAAGTTATAATAAGATTCTACTTCTTCATAATTTTTAAAATTAATTCCACTAGCATCAATACCTTCTACAAGTACGAACCGTAACCTAAGATTCGATTGTGTAAAAGTGGCTCGTAATGTAACTTTCCCAACTTCAATTCTGTCTATTTCCAATATAATTTCTTTAGCTTGACTAAGTGGTAGTGGTTCCCAATAATTATTGCCTGTTACCGTTACATAGGCATAAACAAAACCAGTATCAAATATTTCTTGCGTCAATTGAGACATATCAAAAACAGTAACCCCATTTGCTATAGTTTGGTCTTCAAATAGAACAGAAATCACATTGGCATTTCCATCCTTTCCATTTGTTCCATCAGTTCCTGCAATACCTTGAGCTCCTGTAATACCAACATCCCCATCTTTGGCGCAAGAAGCAATTACCAAAATAAAAATCATTGATCCAAACCTGAAAAATTTCTTAATTGTATTCATATGTATTGTTTAACTATTAATTATAGTACAATAGTAGGACGAAATAAAAAATAAGCTATGGACTATTTATGCAAATCCTAGCAGTATTCTTGCAACCGTATAAAATTTCATTTATTATTCTTGCATTAAGAATTTAAAAACAGAAAGAAGACACTATACTACCAGTGTTTTAATACTTATTTATATATAAAAAAGACAAGATTTAAAGAATGAACCGATCATTACTGGATTAAAATTTTAATGTCATCAATAAGTCGATTAATTTCTTTATCATCTATTCCATCATAGATTCCTCGTATTTGTTTGTTTGTATCGACTAATACAAAATTGGTCGTATGAATAAAATCTTGCAAACCACCATCTCCTTGATCTACTGCTGCAAAGTAGCTTTTTCGTGCCAATTCATAAATATGCTTTTTATTTCCTGAAGTAATATTCCATTTGGAATCTACCACACCTTTTTTATCTGCATATTTTCGTAAAACAGGAACACTATCAATATTAGGGGTTACCGATATGGATAAGAGTAAAACGTCTGTATTTTTAGCAAATTCCTTTTGAATTTTAACCATATTATTTGTCATTACCGGACAAATACTGGGACAGTTTGTAAAAAAGAAATCGACTATATAAATCTTATTTTTATAATTCTCTTGTGTAATTCTTTCTCCATTCTGATTTACCAACTCAAAATCTGTTACGGTGTGCTTCTCCTTTATATTCCAAAGTGTTTTGTCTACCAGCTCAGGATTCAAATCAGAAGGATTATAAATTGGCAAGTCAGCAACTCGTTTTTGATTACAAGAAGTAACCAAAAGAGTACTTAAATAAACTAAAACTAGAGATTTTTTATAATTTTTCATGGTGTAAATAATTTATTCTCACTAGGGCGTTTTATCTCCGAAGCTTTCTTCGAATTGTAAAAGGGGGTTGTTACACTTTCAACGGAAACCTAGAACTAAACCCTATAGGTATTCTTTTTTATTACATTTCCATTAATCTAATAAAATTCCTAGCCTCTTTTATTTCTGGTCGGTCACTATTCTGTTTTGTTGTAAGTTCCAACAACTGTTTAAAATATATAGTTGCCATTTCTTTCTTTCCAGCGTGTTTTGCTGCAATAGCTGCCCCATAAATACCATTAAATCTGTTTGGATGCATTTTTAAATTTTCTTGGTAAGCAGTCAAGGCATTTTCGTATCTATCCATTTCCAAAAACATATCTCCTAATAATTCTATGGCGGGTAAAACATCTCCAGGGGTAACAGGGTGCTTACTTGTTTTCCGTTCTATAGCTACCGCTTCTTCCATTAATAAAAGACCTTTCTCTTTGTCATTATTTCTGAAATTTAACCATGCTTGTATTGTTTTTATTTGAATTTTGACTTGTTTTATTTGAATGGACTTCGAACGATCATTTTGTGCTACTAAACTTTGATGCAATTCTTTTAGAATTTCAATTTCCTCTTTTGTCCTATTAAAATCCTTAGTATTTACAGCTCCTAAACCCCTTGCAAAATGATGTATTGCTTTTTGCCAAGGAAAATTTTCCCAGCCCAAATCTATCTCCTGTAATTCTAGTTTTACAGCTTTCTCCCAATTTCTATTTTCAAGAACTAATCTTGCAGGTATAGCGGTTATGGGATAAATTGCTGCCGTAATATTAGTTGGGTAAAAAGCTTTTAACCCTTTTATCTGGTTATACTGTTTTTCGGCACTTACATTATCTCCTTTTTGGAGATACGCATATACCAGATAATCTGTAGCATGTAATTCTTCAAAGTAAGAACCATCCAATCCCGCTGCTTCTGTATAACATCTAGAGCTATTAGCAGATAATAAATTAGACTGAATAGATTCTTCCCAAATACCCAATCTAGTAAAAATATGTGAAGGCATATGTTGCGCATGCGAAGAAGAAGGTGCTATTTTCGCATACCGTCTTGCTGTTTCCAAACCTTTAAAAGCTAAAACGGGATTATCATAATTGTGAATTATATAATGAGCAATTCCTGGATGATTTGGATTTTCGGCAAATAGAGATTCAAGAATTCCACCAGCTTTTCGTTCATTCACGTACTCTTTTCCAGCCCTATCTCTGGTAGAGAATAACGCTAGCGCATAAAAAATGGCAGCTTCCACATCATCTGGATATTTTAAATGTATCTGCTCCATTTGTATTTCAAATCTTTTGGCTCTTGTTTTATGGTCTATATTTTCCCAATCCGTATAAAAAGCATCAATCGCATTTATATAATCTCTTTGCTTATCATCCATCGACAATTCTTTGGCCACCATTAATATTTTAGCACCTTTAATTAAGTCTTTTTCAGTAGGAGGGAACCAAGCTGCATGGTAAATACTCATAGCCACACCCCAATATGCCATTGGACAATTAGGGTCTTCATCCAATACCCTTACAAATGCTTTTTCTGCCTCGGCATATTGAAATGAATGTAGTAATGCCACAGCCAAATCAAAATTTGCCCTTGTTTCATAATTACAGGAAAGTGAAAATTTTAGCTCTCCAAACTGCCCATCACCACATAATAACAAATCTCCTCTAAGAAAATCTATGGAAGCCAAAGCGGGATTTAATTTTGGTGTTTTGTCTTTACAAGCTAATAAACACAAAAATATACTTACAAGAATTAATATGCATTTTGAATGTTTCATCATTTTTAAATATTTATATGTTGTTTACAATTTTACTCTTGGGAACAACATTCCCAAGAGGTTAAGGTCTAGCCTCTAATATTAAGTTGAACGGAGTTTCTGTTGCTCGTTTAAATCTTGCAAACCCTCCTTTTGTAATTACTTCTTTTAGTTGTTTTTCTCCAGATTGTGCACCTAAAGCTTTACCTACTTCTTGATTTAGTGAACAAGGAACACAAAGCATAGTAGAAAAGGCATAAAAAGCACGACCAACTGGATTTAGGTTTTCGGCTAAAGAGTCTTTTGCAAATGGCTCTACTATCATACAAGTTCCATCTGGTTTTAAAGCTTCTTTTGCATGTGTACAGGCTCCAACAGGATCTCCCATATCATGTAAACAATCAAAGAAACATATAAAATCAAAATCTTTACCAGAAAAATCTTTTGCAGTTGCAACCTCAAAAGATACATTAGTAACATTTGCTTCTTTAGCCCTTTCCTTAGCTTGATCTATAGATTTACTATGGTAATCATAACCTATAAAAGTAGAATTTGGAAATTCTTTAGCCATAATAATTGTAGATGCTGCATGTCCACAGCCTATATCTGCAACTTTAGCTCCTTCCTTTAATTTTTCAACAACACCATCTAAAGCTGGTAGCCAGTTATCAATTAAATTACCTTCATATGAAGGGCTAAAGAACTTTTCTGTACCACAAAACAAACAACTGTTATGATCACCCCAAGAAACACCAGCTCCAGTTTTAAAAGCATTTTCAATTTTTGCTTCATCAAAATACAAAGATGAAATAGCATAAAATGCACCTGTCATAAATACAGGACTTTTGTTATTTCCAAAAACAGCTGTTTGTTCTGGTGACATTGAAAAGGTGTTGCTATTTGAATCATAATTAATATAACCCGAAGCTGCTTGTGCAGAAAGCCATTCTCTAACGTAACGTTCCGCTGTACTCGTATCATCTGCCAATTGTTGTGATGACATTGAATCGGATTCTGAAAGCGTTTTGTAGAGTCCTAATTTATCTCCAATTGTAATGAGAGGCCCATTTGCAGCAGCCCCCATTTCGGTAACTACTTTGCCTAATAATTCGTTTAATCTATCTTCATTTAGTTCCATAATTATGTTTTATTGTTATTAATTCAACTATGTTTAATATGGATTTACTTAAAAGCTCTAATAATGTACTATACGGTTTTATAAAAAGCGTTTAGGCCAGTATATCAAACTTTAAAATTTTATGTGTCTCTCTACCAACTCTTATTAGTATTTCAACAATTTCCTTAATGTCTTTTTTAGAAGTTCTAAAATTCACAATACAAGTTCTCAATAAATATTTTTCATTAACAATGGCATTAGATAGAAAAACTTCTCCTCCTATCTGTAATTTGTTTACTATTTTTTCATTTAATTTGTTTAGATAATCGTTTTTTATATCCTCTTTATTTGTGTAATCTAAAGGGATGTATCTAAAAGTTGTAATACTTAAATTGTTAGAAACAGCCTCTAATTCAGGATGTTTTCTGGCTAGTTCAAATAAATATTTTGATAACTCAATATCCTCACTAATCATTTTCTCATAACCACTTCTACCAACTTGTTGTAATGTTAACCATACTTTTAGAGCTCTAAAACCACGTGAATTTTGAAAGCCATATTCGTAATAATTTTGAGCAAATCCTTCTTCATTGTTAGTGAAATTATAATATTCGGGATGTGAACTGTAAGTATCTATTAAGTGCTGAGGATTTTTCACCAAAGTGCATCCTGCTTCAAGTGGGTTATATAACCATTTATGTGGGTCAAGAGCAATAGAGTCAGCTTCTGTTATTCCTTCAAATAAGCTTTTAAGTTTTGGAATAACTGCTGCAGGAACACCATAGGCTCCGTCAATATGAAACCATAAATCATATGCCTTACAAATAGTTGAAATCCCTTTTAGATTGTCAACAACTCCCGTGCTAACATCGCCAGCGGTACCGATTATCATTATTGGTTTAAAATTATTTTCTAAATCTTTTTTAATTGTTTCTTCCAGAACTTTAATGTCCATTTTATTTGACGCGTCAGCTTGTATCCAACGAATAGATTTAGAACCTAATCCAAATAATATAGCAGCCTTTTCAATCCAAGTATGTGTAGTTTTAGAACAATAAATAGTTAGTTTCTGAGATGTATTAGAGAGTCCATCTTCTTTTATATTTTTAGGTCCTTTTACCGTTCTTGCCGCTAAAAATGCAGTGAAGTTTGCCATATTACCGCCACTAACTAATATTCCTCCATAATTGGGTGAAACGCCTATAAATTCTGCAAGCCATTGAACGGTCTGTTTCTCAATTTCAGTAGCCATAGGGCTTAAAATATGTGCGCCAACATTTGGATTTACAGAAGCGGCTAACAAATCGGCTAATGCTCCAATTGGAGCAGCAGAAGAAGTAATGTATCCTAAAAATTTTGGGTGTCCATTAAATAAAGAATGGTCAAATAATAAATTGGTTGTTTTGGATATTAATTCAGCTGCTGGGATGCCATTTTCTGGTAATGATGAAATTCCTAGTATATTTTGAATTTGTTTAGGGCTTTCACTTGTAGTAACAGGTCTTTTATCAATTGTATTTATAAAATCAGAAATGTCATCGATTAATTTGTATCCAATTTTTCGGAATTCTTCTTTACCAATTTCAATTGGTGTTTTCCTAATTTCGCTCATAATTGATGTTTTTCTTCTAATGTGTTACCTTGGTTTCTGTAAGATAGTTAATTATTAAGTACACCAAGGTTTTTCGATATGGACTAAATTATTAATTTACAAGTTGTTATAAGAATATTAATCTAGTTTCACTGGTTTTAGAATTAAATCGTGTTCTGCTGCAATCTTGCCAAACTCTTCTGGGCTAAAAACCGTTGCTTCTTTTCCAGGTGCTGCACCAACTTTCTTAAAGAAAGAAAGCAAACCATCTTTATTATTTGGTATAATTGCAAAAATCAATTTTAAAGGTTCATTTCCTGTGTTTTTAAAGGAGTGGTATTCTCCTGGAGCAGTATACCATACATAGCCTTCCCCTACAGCAGTTTCAATACGCTTTTTATTCTCATAAGTTACGACAATACCTTCACCTGAAAGGAAATAAGCAATTTCTTCTGTTTTATCATGCTTGTGTTCAGGAAGAGCACCACCAACACCTAATTCATATTTTGCAAAACTTGCAGATGCATGGGGATGACTTTCGGCATCCATATATATTTGGAGCTTGCCACCTGAACTTAGTTTATCTTTGTTTTCAGGAAAAACCCATAAATGTTTTCCCGAATCGGGGAGCATTATACTACCAACAGCTATTCCTTTTTCTGTAACTATAGGTTCTTTTGTTTCTTCAACTTTAACGCCACAACTTTGAAATAGTAGAATAAAACTGTAAAGTGCAAACAATACTATAGTTTTATTTGCTAGCTGCAATTCATTTTTTATTTTCATAACTACTTTATTTTAATTAGGATACAATAGTAGTGTAGTACTCAAAAAACAATGTGTACTATTTATGAAAACTCTAGGACTATTTTTGCAAAGTAAAATAAACATGTACTATTCTGGCATAGAAAACCAATTTACACACGTAGCATTCTATATTATATCTATTTACGAATGTTATTCGGAGATATTCCAAATTCTTCTTTAAAAGCGCGACTAAACCATGAAGGGTCATTGAAACCAACAGCATAAGCAATTTCTGACACTGTTTTAGATGTAGTCTCAAGTGCTTCTTTTCCTTTTTGCAAACGAATAGAACGAATGTATATCGCCGTAGAAGTATCCGTAATTGCTTTTAACTTTCGATATATTTGAGACTCACTTAAATTTAATTTTTGCGCTAATTGAACAGGACCAAAAGTGGATTGGTGTATTTCATTAGAAATAACACGTATCACTTTATGAAGAAATTTACTTTCTGGCGAATCCTCTTTTGTGGTAACTAATAAGCCAAAGTTTTTTACTTTAACTTTTTTGAGCATTTTTTCGCGTAACACAATTAATTGCTCCAATCTTACAAATAATTCTTCTTTTACAAACGGCTTTGCCAAATAAGCGTCTGCACCCTGGGAAAGTCCTATAATACGATCTTTCACGGTAACCTTAGCTGTTAATAGAATAATTGGAATATGATCAGTACGCTCATCCTTTTTAAGAATTCCACAAACTTCAAATCCATCTTTCACAGGCATCATTACATCGCAAATAATGATATCTGGAATTCTTTCATATGCCATTTCTATTCCAATAGCACCATTTAAAGCATGTATAGTTTGGTACTTTCCCTTTAAACATGTTTCCAAATAATAAGCAACATCTTTATTATCTTCTATTAAAAGTGCTAGAGGGAGCTCAGAATTAGACGCTTTAGTACCATTAGACATCTGGTTAGAATTATTCTCTTCTGAAGAAAAAGGAAACTTTTCACTCTTTATATCGTTTTTATAATTTACTACAGGAATTGCTGAATTGAAAACAGGGATTTTAAAATAAAACGTACTTCCTTTGCCTAATTTACTTTCCACATCAATAGAACCATTCATTACTAGTATAAGTTCTTTCACTAAAGAAAGACCAATGCCAGTACCTTCTTCAGATCTGGAAGTAGAAGCATCTACTTGGTAAAATCTATCAAAAATATTTGGCAAATCCTTTTTAGAAAGCCCTAGGCCGTCATCTTTAATATTTACAGTAAAAAAAGAGGAATCCTTCTCTTTTGTATGTTTAAGATGCACTACTATATTTCCATTTTCTTGGGTGAATTTAATGGCATTTGAAAGTAAATTAGTTAAAATGGACAGCATTTTATTCGTGTCTATGTCCATTATTAATTCATCAATTTCAGAATATATAGTAAGACTTATACTCTTCTCTTCGGCAAGAGAGTGGAAACTTTCACTTATATATTTTACATAAGGAATAACATCTAACTGTACCAATTGTAATTCCATTGTTCCACTTTCTAACTTTGCCAAATCTAGCATTTCATTAATTAAATGTAACAAGTTTCCTCCATTACGTTTAATCATATCTATAGCGTTTTCAGCATTGCTAAACTCTCTTTCTTTTAAGTTTGTTTTCAAACTATCTGCCATGCCAAGGATAACCGTAAGTGGTGTTCTAAACTCATGGGTTATATTAGTGTACAAGCTATTTTTTAACTGGTCAATATCTCGCAATCGTTTACTTTCTGCTTGAACCATTTTTTTATCCAGTTGAAATCTATAAAAAGAATAGCCAAGTAATGCTATTAGTAGGGCGTAACAAAAATAAGCTACCCAAGTAGCCCACCAAGGCGAACCTATAGTAATTTTCATTTCTAAAGGAGATTGCTCCCATTCCTTCCCTCTAGAAAAACCATTAACCAAAAGGGTGTAATCTCCTGCTGGCAAGTTTAAAAATTGTATTTCTAAATCATTAAGCACATGCCACTCTGTATCTGTAGGTAGCAATTTGTAAGCAAAAGATACATCTTTATGAAATCTATAATCGACAGTAGAAAAATTAAGAGAAAAGGGGAAATCGTTATATGAAAAATGCAAATTTTCAGTGCTTTCAATAGCCGTTGTAAGCCATTTTTTTGGAGAATTATATGCATTTACCACCTTATCTTTCACCTTTAATTCAGAAAAATACAAAGATTTAGGAATATCAATGTTTTTTAAGTTTTCAGGATTAAAAATACTGATGCCACCCATACCACCAAAATACATAGTACCATCTGAGTCTTTAAAACTGGCACGTTCGTTAAACTCTTTATTTTGAATGCCATCTTCAATACCATAATGCAAGAATGTTTCTGTTTCTGGATTAAATTTTACGAGTCCATCACTTGTACCCATCCAAAGATTACCAGCGACACCTTCTTCAATGGAGTAAATCAACGGATTTGGAAATTGCTTTTCATAAACCCAAGATTTAAACGTACTATTCTCTTGGTATACGTTTAATCCATGTCCTGTACCTACCCAAATACGTTGTTTTTTACCTTTAAGGATTTTCATTATGGAATTACTAGAGACACTAGCATCTAAAGAATCGATTTTAGTAATATTGGTGAATTTTGGGTCTTGGTAATTGGTGTTTTCAAAATCTACTTTTATAATACCATCATAGGATCCTAACCAAAAAGTTGTACTATCAATTGTAATATTATTTAAACGATTATTCCCTAAGGATTCTATAGTATTGACATCATTAAGAAATCTTCTAAATTGGAAGTCTTTTTCGTTGTTGTATTGTAATTGAAACATGCCATTTCTACCAACCCCCCATAGATTATTATTGGCATCAAAGGCGATATCTTTAACAAAATTCCCATTTATAGAATTGGAATCTTTTGGGTTATTTCTAAAAACTTGAAATTTAGGCTTTTCAGGATTAAAAGTTTTTAGCTGAATCATAGCAAGGCCATGTATCGTTGCAAACCATATACGGTCATTTAGTCTGTCTTTTTTAATAGAGAGGACTCCTTTTCCGGGAAGGCTAAGAAGGTTTTTCTGGTTTTCTTTAAAAATATAGGTGGTATCTTTTGTTATAAGATTTAAATAATTACTTGTACCAACCCATAAATTTTCATTTTCTTTTAAAATTGACATAACAACATTATCATTTAATAAATGTTCCCCATGTTTATCCTTAGAAATATTATTGAAATATGGGGGGGAAGTTTGAACAATGTTGAGGGAATTGTAGGTGCCAACCAATATTTGATTACTAGTTAATTGGGTTAGGCAATATACATGATTGTTACTTAATTTTTTATCCAATTGTTTTTCTTCTGCATTTATCTTTCCTATTGTTTTATTAGTAGAAAGGTTTAACAGAAAAAGGCCACTTTCTGTGCCAACCCACAATTCATTTTTTCCTTTTGGCAGAAAGCTTTTTATAATCTTATTCGCATCTTCGCCATTCTTCTCTAGCTCTATATGCACTGTATTCTTGGTATAAAAATCATATCTATACAAACCAGAACGAGTTCCTATATATAAATAGTTTTCTTGCTTGTAAAAGGCATTCACTTCTCCTTTTACTGTAATAGCAAGGACTTCCATATTAATATGGTTTTGTTTGGAATCTAATTCATATACCTCACCTTGTTGATTCCCTACCCAAATTCTATCCTCATTATCTATATAAGCTGCAGTAAAAGATTTCCCTGTAAAATAGTTTTCTTGTAGAAATGTATCGTTCTTTTTAGGACTTAATTTATGTAGACCAGAAAACGAAGAGGCTACCCAAATAGCACCATTTCTATCTACTGCTAAATCATTGATTGTTTCGTTTTTTTTATTCGAATATTGAAGGATTACTCTTGAAAAAATATTTTTTTTCTTGTTGTAGAAACTTAAACCATTTCCTAAAGAACCAACCCAAATACGTCCTTCTAAATCTTCAATAAGCGTATTAATAAATTGACCAGATACGGTTAAAGAATCTAATTCATTATATCGAAATTGTTTAAAATTAGTACCGTCAAACCTATTAAGACCATCTTGGGTAGCAATCCATGAGAACCCAGAATTATCTACTAAGACATCATTGACAGTTACTTGAGAAAGACCGTCCTCTAAGCTTAATTGTTTTATAGAATATTCCAATTCTTGTCCAAAAAAAAGAGAAGGAGTTACTAAAAGAAAAAAAAGAATTGTAAATTTAGAGTAGACATATCTTTCTTTTCCTAAAGCTGTAATTAATTGTATGGTTTTAGAATTATACATTTCAAATTATATAAAATAGTTGGCCTTCCAAGATACTAATTTCGAAATTATTCTAGAAACTAAGAAAAGGACATAACACAATATACATCCGTCTTTTATTGACACCTTCTAGACTCTTTTAATTAGAAAAATATATGTACAAGGTAACTGTTTTGTAGGGTTGAAAAGACACAACCTTAAGAATGCACCAGTATTCTGTATGAGTGGACTATAATTATGTATGCAATGCAAGCTGAATATCTCTCCAAGTAATTAATTGAATGTTATTTTTCAGCAATAAAGACCTACATTTTTCACTGGTAAAAAAGTCCAAATCTATTTGTCGCCATTTGGAGCCAAAATTTGGATGATTGATAGCAATAGCCTGCATTTCTTGATTATCCAAAGCAGGGTGAATTAAAATCATATTTAAACCCTCAGTAATACTATTCAGAGAATCTTCATAGTAGTTTGCCAGTTCTCCTTTTTCAAAATAATCATAATGTCCTAAAACCACTTTATCTACACAAAAATCTGAAGAAGAAAGGTGCTTCTCTGTATCAATTCCAAAAGAATCTAAAAACGTTTTATTTAGTAAAATGGGTAGGTTGTATTCTATACCTAACTCCTTATAAACCTGTAAAAAAATAGAATCCACGCCTAAAGTATACATATGCGAATCTAAATGCGTTGGAGAAATACCATATTCCAAGGCTCTCTCTATCTGCGCTTTAAGTTCTTTTTTTACATCTGTAACAGTAGCATTTGCTTTAAATTCTTCTCTACTTCTATGAAAATATCCCTGTTTATCTACAAGACTAGGAACTTCTGAAGCAGGTAAAACTGGTCCAAATTTATAATGTTTCCATTCGCAAGTGAGGGTTAAATGAATGCCACAATCGTATTGTTTTTCTTTGGAAGCAAAGGCAGCCATTTCAAAAAACCAAGGACAAGGAACCATAATGCTATAGGAGTTAACTAATCCCTTTTCTAGTGCAGTAATAGTGGCCAGGTTTTCAGCATTTGCTAAGCCAGCATCATCGGCATGAATAATTAATAGCTTGGTGTTTTTTGAAAATCCCAACTTCTCCGATATGCTCATTTTTTAGTGTTTCTGAATTGCTTTTATTCCGTCATATACAACAATACTAACGGCATTAGCTAGATTTAAGCTACGAATATAGGAACTATAAAGAGGTATTTTATATGTTTTATTGGCATATTCAGATAAAATACTATCTGGAAGTCCAGCAGATTCCTTCCCAAAAATTAGAAACATATTATCTTGATAATCGATAGACCAATATTCTTTTTCACCATGACTAGAAAAAAACACCATATTAGCATTTTTATTCTTCTCAAAAAACTCCTCTATATTCTCATAAATAAAAAGAGAAATATGCTTCCAATAGTCTAATCCTGCACGTTTCACTCTAGAATCATTAAGCTCAAAACCAAAAGGTTTTACTAGGTGTAGTGTAGAGCCAGAAGCAAGACTAAGTCTACCAATATTCCCTGTATTCATAGGAATTTCTGGTTCAATAAGTACAATATTATACCCCATTCAATAAATTTCGTGTGTTTTTTATTCCTTAATAAGTCCAAGTTCTATAAGCCGCTCATGTAAATACTCGCCAGCAGAAGTATCTTCAAACTGTTTTGGGTCGCTATCACTAATACAATTCTCCAAACAATTTAAAGGCATATCTCCAATAGGATGCATAAAGAAAGGAATAGAATATCTAGAAGTTCCCCATAATTCTTTAGGCGGATTCACAACTTGGTGTATGGTAGATTTAAGTTTATTATTTGTTAGGCGAGAAAGCATATCACCCACATTAATCATTAATTCGTTCGGTTGTGCTATAGCATCTACCCATTGTCCCTGCATATTTTTCACCTGTAAACCTTTTCCGTGCGCACCCATTAACAATGTAATAAGATTTATATCGCCATGTGCAGCAGCGCGAACGGCATTTTTAGGCTCGTTTGTAATAGGAGGGTAGTGAATTGGACGAAGAATCGAATTTCCGTTTTTTATATACGAATCAAAATAGTTTTCTTCCAAATCTAAATGCAAAGCCAAAGCCCTTAGAACATACTTGGCTGTTTTCTCTAACATTTTATAGGTCTCTTTACCAACCTCATTAAAATTTGGCAACTCAGCTACACTCGCATTAGGAGGATACTCTGCCTCTAATTTGGGGTTATCCTCAACATACTGTCCAAAATGCCAAAACTCTTTAAGATCTCCTTCCTTTCTTCCTTTAGCGTGTTCTCTACCAAAAGAGGTGTACCCACGTTGCCCACCAAGTCCGTCAAACTCATATTTATTTTTATCTTCTTGCGGTAATTCAAAGAAGTTTATTATTTCGCTATATAAATCAGCAACCAATTTTTCGGATAAAAAATGACCGCTTAGTCCAACGAATCCTATATTTTCAAAAGCATTTCCGATTTCATTAATAAACCTTTGTTTTTTAGTCATATCTCCAGATACAAAATCTTCCAGATTAACACTTGGTATTACGCTCATAGTCTTTGTTTAATAGTACACTTCAAATTTAATAAAATATTTATGTAATTATATCGAAAATTAACAGAAACAAGAGTTCTAATACTATAACTAGTGTAGGTAAATATACCACAAGATAGCATTCATTAGAGTCCCTACAGTATGTTTTACTTTTCTATACAGTTATATCCTCGCGTAAAAACAACTTCTTTTGCAGATTGAATTATTTTGTTAAGAACGTATATAGCGTTTAAAACGCAATATTCTTTGACTGCTTAAATTTTTGCATAAAAGTCAGAGATAATATTAAAGAAGACGAAGCTCCCTCGACTGCTAATACAAACACTAAAATTCCAGGACCGTGATTGTAGTTACCCATCCAATTCCCCAACAAATCATCTGCAAAAGCAGTGTCTAAATGAAACATATAAACTGCCATAAAAAGAACAAAAATCCCCGTTGCAATTATTCCCGCAGAAACACCAGTAATAAAGCCAGAAAAATAATCAAATTCATATTTCTCCATCTGTTTCTTCTTTTTAATAACCGCATAAATCCCATAACCAATTATAACTCCATTAAATAAGCGTAGCCATATATTTTCATGTAACCCAAAAACTCTAACTAGCAAAAAAAATGCTATAAGCGCCATTGCTATAAGTAAGCCATACTTTAAATAAATCCTCTGTGATTCTATCTTTCTCATATCCCATCCATTTACACATTGCCCATTAAGTTACAAAAAACATTGCAATAGCCTTCTTTTTTATGCAATTAATTTCTGCTAGAATTTATTTACTATACAATTAAACTTGACTAACATGCCACACTAATTTTTGCTACATTTATAAAATATTCATACCAAAGCGTGAATAATCTAGATGGAATACCAAAACGAACACATAAGTAAGGAGGAGCAATTGCATTTATATAAAGCCATGCTAAAGCCCCGAATGGTGGAGGAAAAAATGCTAATTCTGTTGCGACAAGGAAAGATATCGAAATGGTTTAGTGGTATTGGCCAGGAAGCGATTTCAGTTGGTGTAACCAGTGTTTTAGAGGACGAAGAGTATATTTTGCCAATGCATAGAAACTTAGGTGTCTTTACTACCCGTAATATTCCATTAAGTCGATTATTCTCCCAATGGCAAGGAAAAGCAAATGGATTTACAAATGGAAGAGATCGTAGCTTTCATTTTGGCACACAAGAGTACAAAATTGTGGGAATGATATCTCATTTAGGACCACAACTTGGCGTTGCAGATGGAATTGCTCTAGCCGATACTCTAAAGAAAAACAAACGTATAACAGCAGTTTTTACAGGGGATGGTGGTACAAGCGAAGGAGATTTTCACGAGGCACTAAATATAGCTTCTGTTTGGAATTTACCAGTTCTTTTTTGTATTGAAAATAATGGATATGGACTATCTACACCAGTGTCCGAGCAATATAATTGTGAGCATCTAGCAGATAAAGGTATTGGCTATGGCATGGAATCTCATCGTATTGATGGCAATAATATTCTGGAGGTTTACGAAAAAGTGGGAGCTATTTGTAAAAGTATGCGCGAAAACCCAAGACCTGTCCTTCTAGAATTTAAAACGTTTCGAATGCGTGGACATGAAGAGGCAAGTGGCGTTAAATATGTTCCAAAAGAATTGCTAGAAGAATGGTCTAAAAAAGATCCCATAAAAAACTATGAGAAATTTTTAAGAGATGAAGGAATTTTAGATGTAGATACCATTATAGAAATCCAAAGAGAAATAACAACCGAAATTAATGCCCATTTGCAATTGGCTTTTGATGAAGACGAAATTGTACTAAATAGAGAAAAAGAAATTAAAGATGTGTATCAGGAATATACCTACCAAGAGTACACACATGGAACCAAAACTAAAAATATACGCTTAGTAGATGCCATTTCAGACGGATTACGACAATCCATGGAACGGCACAACAAATTAATCCTCATGGGACAAGATGTAGCCGATTATGGTGGTGTTTTTAAAATAACGGAAGGATTTATAGATAGTTTTGGAAAAGAACGAATTCGGAATACTCCTATATGTGAATCGGCTATTGTATCTACAGCAATGGGATTGTCTATAAATGGTATGAAAGCCATTGTAGAAATGCAATTTTCTGACTTTGTTAGTTCCGGCTTTAATCCGATAGTAAACTATTTAGCAAAAATACATTACCGATGGGGAGAAAATGCCGATGTTGTCATACGAATGCCATGTGGCGGTGGAGTAGGTGCCGGTCCATTTCATTCCCAAACCAATGAGGCTTGGTTTACCAAAACACCAGGTTTGAAAATTGTGTATCCGGCATTTCCTTATGATGCAAAAGGTTTGTTATCTACAGCAATAAATGACCCAAATCCCGTTCTTTTCTTTGAGCATAAAGCATTGTATCGAAGTTTCTATGAAGATGTACCAACGGATTATTATACGCTTGCCTTTGGAAAAGCAAGTCTTTTAAAAGAAGGAAATGAAATTACAATAGTTAGTTACGGGGCAGGAGTACATTGGGCGTTGGAAACCTTAGAAGAGCAGCCAGAAATTAAGGCGGACTTAATCGATTTAAGAACCTTACAACCTTTAGATACAGAAGCAATATTCGATTCTGTAAAGAAAACAGGGAAATTAATAATTTTGCAAGAAGACAGCCTTTTTGGAGGTATAGCAAGTGATATTTCTGCCTTGGTAATGGAGAATTGTTTTGAACATTTGGATGCTCCTGTAAAACGAGTGGCAAGTATAGAAACACCAATTCCGTTTTTAAAAATTTTAGAAAATAATTATTTACCAAAAGATAGATTTAAAACAGAACTCAAAAAGTTGTTGGCTTATTAATTTATAGTATAAAATGAAATATTTACTTGGTGCTTGTATCGTTTTCCTTGGATTTGTTAGTTGCAAATTGGAACAGAAAAAACAAGCCATACATACCGACTTTGAGATTGGAATAATTGCAGATTGTCAGTATTGTCAATGTGCTATTAAATGGAATAGATTCTATAGTAAATCGCCTCAACGTTTAGAAAAAGCTGTAAAAGAGTTAAATACGAAAAATCTAAAATATACAATTCACTTGGGCGATTTTATCGACAAAGGCTATAGTAGTTTCGATACGGTAGTACCTATATGGAATCAATTAAAATCGGTTAAGTACCATGTCTTAGGAAACCATGATTTTGAAGTGGCAGATTCCTTAAAATCAAGTGTAATGAAACGATTAAATTTAAAGAATCGTTATTATAGTTTTGTGCAAAACAATTGGCGATTTATTGTTTTGGATGGCAATGATCTTAGTTTTCATGGCGCATTAAGCACCTTAAAAAAACAACAGACGGATTCTCTTTATAATTTATTAAAAAACGATAGTTTACCCTATTTACAAACTTGGAACGGAGGCATGAGTACTACACAGTTAAAATGGATAAAAGAAGAATTGGAACTGGCTACCACAAATAAAGAACAGGTTGGTTTCTATTGCCACTTTCCGTTACAACCAATTAGTAGCCATAATATGTGGAACAGTAACGATCTACTCTCCCTAATTTCGGAGTATTCTTGTGTGAAATTATTCTTTAATGGCCATAATCATGATGGGGAATATGCACATAAAAACGGAATTCATTATGTAACCTTTAAAGGTATGGTAGACACCAAAGATTCAACTTCCTTTGCAACGACATCATTCTTTAAAGATTCTGTAGTAATAAAGGGATATGGGCGCGAAGTATCTAGAGTGTTGCAATTGGATTAAATCTTCTTTATGCACTCTTTTATACTATAGTTAACGGTTAAAGCTCAACAATTTTGCAGTTACTTTAGTTTCAATAAATCTTTTAGACGAAATTTTGTCATCCCTTTGAAAAAAGGATCCATATACTAACAAATAGATTCGTGTTTTCACAGGAACAACAAGTGTTCGTCCAAAAAAGAATTCCTTTTTAATACCTAAAAATTATTCATTCCTCTACAGTAAACAAGTACTCAACAGTTACCTTAAAAAAACGACTCATTTTAAGCGCTAATACAACAGAAGGATTGAATTTATTTTTTTCTATGGCATGAATAGTTTGACGTGAAACTCCCAATTCCTTTGCCAAATCTGCCTGTGTTAAATTGTGTCTAGCACGTTCAACTTTTATTAGGTTTTTCATAAATACATTCTTCGTTTAATAAAAAACAATAGTATATACGACCATAACAAAGGGAAAATAAAATAATCCAAGCTTAGTTTTAAGTCTTTAGCAACAATATATAAAAGTATGGTGGTTAATAAGCCGAAAATAGTTGTAAGCTGAAAAGATTCTAAACGTAATTTATTAATGTAATCATCTTCTACCTTCTCTTTGGAAAGCATATAAACTAACATTCCTATAATGGCAATAAAATCTATAAGTATTGGTATGGCTCCGCCAGTAAAAGCATTTAATATTCCTCTTATACCGTTTTCAGGACTTAGACTTTCTAATTGATTAGAATCGATTCCCGTAAGCTCATACTTTAAAATAGAATTATTAATAAAATTACAACTTCCGTTAAGTAAAGAAGCAATAATAAAAAAGAGCAAACCTAGTTTCTTACACCAATTTGGAAATACTTGAATCTTCATTTTTTTATGATTTTCACCCAAAAGTACATAATACTTTACATTAAGTCAATTAAACTATGAATTATTTATATCATTAAAATATTTGTACTAGAAATTAAGAAGCCTATTAAGGTTATATATTTGTTTGTTCTATTTTGGTAGTGATTAGTGTATTTGTTTTAGACAGGTTCTCAATACAATCCCCAATGAAAAATTGGAAATCACTCGAACTGACAATCATTGTATCTATAATAGAACTACTATTAATCGTCTGACTAACAATATGTTTATACTCTATTGGCAGCTTATTAATATAAGAAAATTTAAAGAGCTAAACAGGTAGGTTCTATAGGAAAGTTGATTGTATTTTTATAAATCATTAATTTTTAGTATCTTAAAGAGCATGTGTATAAAACTTTTTCAATTATGGGTACAATTAAAATACTTAATAAATGGGCCAATAGACATACATACTATCCGTTAGATTTTTTACGAGTGGCATTAGGCGTATTTCTTTTTATGAAAGGAGTTTATTTTATCGGAAGTGCACAAATTTTAATAGATGTGATACAACCATTGCAAGAAATGTCTGGTAGCGGTATGATGCTTATTCATTATGTTGTTCCAGCCCATCTAATAGGTGGAATATTGATTGCTTTTGGGTTACTAACGCGTTGGGCGGTATTTGCACAGTTACCAATTATTTTGGGCGCTGTTCTTGTTAATTTTATAGGACCGATGAATACGGAAAATATGTTGTCTGCATCATTTGTTTTATTGTTTTGTGTATTTTTCTTAATCTATGGATCTGGAAAGCATTCCGTTGACTATTATTTTAAGATGGAAAAATAACTGCTACTATAGAATGAATAAAGAATGATTCTTTTAAACAGGCTATATTCAAATTCTAATAACTTCTATACTGGGGTTGTTTAGCATTGTGCAAAACATAAATAGCTGTGCTAATTTGCCCAACCCTATCCTCCCTTAAAAAAAAGGAATCCATATACACTTACCAATAGATTCTTAAATTCACAGGAACGACACTTCGGTTATAGAATGCTAGTTCTGACACACAAGCTTATAATAGATCGAAATATAGAAAAGTGTATCACTTCATTTTAAGATTACGAATTCCTATATTTTAAGAATATATTAACATATCAGAATGAACTATTTTTTTGCTTTTAAACGTATGTAACATATACCTATTTACAATTAAAAATTTGTAAACAGGATAAAGTAGGAGGGAACTATACTTCTTATCCTTCTATATGTAAAATATATTGCACTTGGTAGCAAAAAGAGAAAATTAAGGGGTAACCTTTAGTTTTATTTGTATCAACTAAAAATCCCAACAAATTTTGTTGGGATTTTTTCAATTTTAAACGAGTTCTTTAAGCAATAGCCTTTAGTGTGTGTTCATTTTTTCTTTTTTCTTACGTAATTGTCGTTCTAAATCAGACACTGTATTTACAATAGAAGATTCAAAACTATCTTGATCCGATTCGGCAAATAATTGTGGCCCTGGAGCACTTAATCTAATTTTACAAATATTACCTGAATTTTTGGAAGAAGTATTCTCTTTCGATATAAAAACATCTGCTCTTTGTACAAAATCGTACCGATTAAAAAGCTTCTCAATTTTTTTTTCTGTAAAATCTTCTAGTCGTTCACTAGCCTTAACATTACTATATTCAAAGTTTATATTCATAGGTTTAAGTTTTTCTTTTAAGGTAGCCAAAACTTCAATTATATCCAAATTATTTCGGAGAAAGTATAGTATCCTAGACGAGTGGATTTCTTAGTTGTTTGGAATTCCGATAATTATATTTTAAGAAGTTTTATGGAACCTTTCTTGCTTTTTTCAGCCTTCATCAAAAATCTATTTCGTACAATGAAAAACACTTCCATCTAGTTGCAAGACTTTCATTTTAAAGTAATATTAGTTGTAGTATTTTAAATTCAACTCCTATTAAAACCTAAAAAAGTTAACAATATGTTAAAATAATGTGTGCTTATTTGAATTATTGTCTTTAAAATAAGACGACCATTATCAATTCACTATTTTTAGACTCAGATAGTTAACTAACACTTACGAAAATGAAAAGAGTTATTCTACATGCCCTCATGGTGTGTATTTTTTTTGCGTCCTATACTACAGTTGCGCAATCAAAAAAGAAAAAAGACAGGAAAGCTAAAAAGGAAAACACCAACACTTCAAAGAAGAAAAAAGAAGGCCAAATTAAACCTTACAATGAAGTAATTACAAACAAGGCTATTACGGATGAAGGCTTATTTAAAGTTCATAAAGTAGGGGAGAAGTACTTTTTTGAAATCCCAAACAACTACCTAAACAAAGACATGCTTTTGGTAAGTAGAATTTCTAAACTACCCTCTAATTTTGGTGGCGGTTATGTGAATGCTGGAACCAAAAGAAATCAGCGTATGATAATTTGGGAACGTTTCCAAAATAAAATCCTAATTAAAGAAAAGTCGTATAGCGCCGTGGCAAATGATAGCTTGCCAATAGATGTTTCGGTACGATTAAACAATTATGCCCCAACCTTATTTGCTTTTGATATTGCAGCCTTTAGCAAAGATTCTACTGCTGTAGTTGTAGATGTTACCAAATTCTACAGTACCGATGTAAAAGCTTTAAGCGGCATTAATGCTAGAATGCGTACACAGTACAAAGTAAAAAGTTTGGACAAGTCTCGTAGCTTTATAAATACGATGAAAAGTTTTCCATTGAATATTGAAGTGGTACAAGATTTCACGTATATCGCTTCAAAACCACCAGCATTAGGAAGTACAGAAACGATTAGTATACAAATGAATCAGTCTATGATTTTACTCCCTGAAAAACCAATGCAACCCAGAATATTTGACCCAAGAGTAGGTTGGTTTACTACAAGTCATTATGATTATAGTAGTGAGAAATTAAAAGCGGATAAAACAACGCTAATTCGCCGTTGGCGATTAGAGCCAAAAGACCCTGAAGCTTATGCTAGAGGAGAACTTGTAGAACCAATAAAGCCAATCGTTTTTTACTTAGATCCAGCAACACCACAAAAACTACGTAAATACATTAAGGAAGGCGTAGAGTTATGGCAACCTTCTTTTGAGAAAGCTGGATTTAAAAATGCTATTATAGCCAAAGATCCACCTACAAAAGAAGAAGATCCAGATTTTAGTCCAGAAGACATACGTTATTCGGTAATTCGTTATGTAGCCAGTACGACAAGAAATGCAACTGGTCCAAGTGTATCGGATCCAAGAACAGGAGAAATTATAGAGAGTGATATTATTTGGTACCACAATCATTTACGTACCTATAGAAATAGGTATTTGTTAGAAACAGGAGCTGCAAATCCGTCTGCCAGGACCTTAGATACAAAACCGGAAGAAATAGGGGAGATGATGAAAATGGTAATAGCACACGAAGTTGGTCATACCCTTGGGATGCCTCATAATATGAGTGCAAGTTATGCCTATGACGTAGAGAATTATAGAAATGGTGCTTTTACGCAAGAAAACGGAATTGCAGCGAGTATAATGGATTATGCACGTTATAATTATATAGCACAACCAGGCGATGAGAATATCCGCTTTATTCGCCAGATTGGGCCGTACGATACCTATGCAATTAATTGGGGCTATCGTTTTCTTCCAGATGCAAAATCAGAAGAAGAAGAATTACCAACCTTAAATAACTGGATTCTTGAAAAGGCAAATGACCCTAAGTACAAATTTGGGAATCAAGGAAGTCGTTTTGACCCAACTGCACAGACAGAAGATGTTGGAAATAATGCACTAAAAGCAAGTGATTATGGATTGAAAAATTTAAAATACGTATCCGAACACTTATCCGAATGGACAAGTGATGTAACCAATAATTACGATGATTTGGAAGAATTATATGGTGAATTATTAGGTGTTTGGAATAGGTATATTGGCCATGTAGTTACTAATATTGGTGGTGTATATGAACAAAAGAAAAATCCAAATCAGGAAGGAAGCGTATACACAGTAGTATCAAAAGAATTACAGCAAACTTCTATGCAGTGGTTGCATAAAAATGCTTTTGCAAGTCCGACATGGTTAGTACATAAAGATAATTTAAAAAACACAAATTACGCGGGTTATGTAGAGAAGTTTGGAAGATTACAAGCACGACATTTAAGAAACCTATTACGTTTAGATAGAATAGGTAGATTAATAGATGGCGAAGTAGTAAATACCGAATATTCTGCTTTAGATATGTTTAAAGGTCTTCGTAAAGGAATATGGTTAGAAGCTGATTCTAGAAAAAACATATCTCTTTTTCGTAGAAATTTGCAACGTGTCTATATAGACCAAATGGTAAATTTAATGACGGAAGAATTGGAAGCAGGGAGAAGCAGACAATATTTCAATGTAAATTATTCCGATGTTAGAGCTTTGGTTCGTGGAGAATTAAACCTTCTAATGCGCAAAATAAAAATTGCAAAAACAAGAGGTGTAAATACCATTACCAAGTACCATTACGAAGATTGTATAAAACGAATTGACAATGCATTAAACCCAACAAAATAGCCTCCAAACCAATTTGAACACTAATTACCCTCCGTTTTGGCTATTGACGGAGGTTTTTTTGTGTAAAAAAGTAAGACAAGCGAAAGTAAACCGCATAAAGCAAATCCTGCAAATAGGGGTAGTACTGTATCCGAAATATAGGAACCAATAAATGTACTAATAGGTACTGCCATAAGTGTAGAAACAAAACCAGTGATTGCTGCTGCCATACCTGCAATATGCCCAACAGGCTCCATGGCTAAAGCACGTAAGTTTCCAAATAGGAATCCGACTGAAAAAAATTGGAGTCCAAAAAAGAGTAACAAAACAGTAATACTAGGATTAGGTTTTCCATAAAAAACAACCACATAACTTAGGGAAATAAGGAAAAATAAAATCATGTTAATAGTCACCAATTTCAGCATTCCAAGCTTTAAAACTAGCGTACCATTAAGAAGAGTAGCAATACCAACAGAAATTGCCAAAGCTGCAAAAATAAATGGGAATTCTTCAGTTAAGTGGTATTGTGATTGAAATATTTGTTGGGAAGCACTTAAATATACCATAAAGGCCCCAGTAATAAAACCAGAAATTAAAGTGTACCCAATGGTCGCTTTGTATTTTAATATCTCTTTAGCACCATCTATAAAAATATGTGGTGTAAAACGAATTCGATTAGTTTTCTCCAAGGTTTCTGGTTGTCGTATCCAGAACCAAAAAGAAACTATTACGGAAAAGAAAACTTGAATATAAAAAATTGCCTGCCAATTATATTCATCCAAAATAAATTTTCCCAAAGAGGGAGCTATTATGGGAACAAGAATAAAAATAGCCGTAATAAAAGACATAATACGCGCCATATAATTACCACTATAACTGTCTCTCACCATAGCGATACTAATCGTTCTAGGAGCGGAGAGTCCAATCCCTTGTAAAACACGACCAAATAGCATTACTTCCAAGCTGGTTGCATAAATGCATATAATACTCGCAAGAATAAAAACAAAAAAACCAATAAATACAATAGGTTTTCGTCCTAGAGTATCTGATAAAGGGCCAAAAAATAAGGAACCAATACCAAGACCCAGAAAAATCATTATTATAAGAAACTGATTGTCGTGAGGATTTGTGATTCCAATATCAGAAGCAATAAAGTCTAGCGCAGGTAATAGCGCATCGATGGAAAGTGCTACTATTGACATTAAAAATGCCATTAGGGTTACAAATTCAAATTGGGAATTTTTTTTAATACTCATGTATACTCTGTAGAATTGTCAATTAGGTTTAATCGTATAAATTCAGGCAAGTAAGGAGTACACTAAAACTCCATTATGCAATAAAAATTATCTCTTCTTAAAGTTCTACAAAGGTACAATTTTGATTTCTAAGAGTGTCTATTTGTAACACTTCGCCAAGAAAAATATACGATAGAATAAAGGAACGGTATTTTTAAGCATCAAAAGTAAAATAACAATTAAAAATACCTCCTAAGTAGTAACTTTACAACAAATTATAGAATAACTATGAAAAATGAAGTTTTTAACTATATCTATATTCTAATAGGGTGCATCTGCCTTGCATTTGGCGTGGTTGGATTTCTAAGTCCGAATGAGATAGCAACAGGTGGTACAGCCGGATTAGCCATTGTTTTCCACCATTTATTTAACCTACCCATAGGCGTATTATTTGGGCTTATAAATATTCCTTTATTATTGGTTAGCATTAAATATTTAGGGAAATATTTCGCTTTAAAATCTACCGTAGCAATTGTATTAATGGGAGTATTAATAGAAATCCTGTCTAATGTTTTGTCAATAGAAGCTTTAAGTGAAAATCCGTTACTGGCCACACTATATGGGGGAGTAGCAGTAGGAATAGGATTGGGGCTAATTTTTAAAGGAGGAGGCTCTGCGGGCGGAGGAACAATAATAGCACGAATTGTAACCTCAAAAACATCTTTAAAAACAGGAGAAGTAATTCTATTATTAGATACAATAGTTGTTATAACTGCTGGAGTTGTTTTTGAAAGTATAGAATTGGCATTGTGGAGTATGATTAGTATTTATACCACTACAAAATTGGTGGATGCTGTTTTAACAGGACGTTCCAATAAGAGAATTGTACATATATCTTCGAATGAAAATCTATCTGAATTGGGCATTGTTATTGGACAACGAATTGGAGTATCTGGTACGGTTGTTAAAGGAAAAGATCTGAATCAAACAGAAAGCAAAGACATTCTATTTGTGTTAGTTCCTGTAAACCGATTGCAATTATTAAAACAATTGGTAATAGGGTATGATAGAAAGGCTAAGATGCATGTATTTGAGGCAACCGAAATGTTGGGGGATAATTGATGTTATTGAGGTAAAAGGGCATTCTATTTTACAAGTGTTCAATGTTACTTGTTCATATAATTCCAAATTGCCTATAAACAGAAGGTATTAATGACGTACAAGAAAAATATTGTTCCTATTTAATATTCCTCATTTTAAAAATTTTATTAAATCTTTTCCTCCATATAGAATTCTAACAATCCGAATATGTGTTTTAAATATTCTGTAAAATATAATGTGTGAACTGTAAGGAAAACTTACTAGTTTTATTTTAATTTCATCCCTTGTTTTTCCAACTTCTGGATTTTCAGAAAGAAAAATAAACATAAGATTAAGTTCTTCTAAATATTTAATAGATTGTGCTTTTCCAAACTTGTAAACTCCATCATCAAACAGTTCTTCTATATCATCATCAGCTTTTTTTGATAAAATAAATTTATGCATTATTCTTTTTTCTTCAAATCGATAATCTCTTGCATAGTTCTTGAACTATCAGGCGCATTCCAACCTTCCTCGATCTCTTTTCTCAAATCTTTGATTACTTTATCCCGATATATACTATGAAGTCTTAAAGCATCTCGTATTACCTCACTATTATTTTGATATTCTCCTGTAGACACTTGCTTAGAGATATATTCTTCTTGCGTTTTTGTAAAACTTATATTCATAATAATCTGTTTAATGAGCCTAAATATACAAAATATATCTATATATAGCAAATATGGACAAAATTATAGTAGTAGTAGTAGTAGTAGTAGTAGTTAAATAGCCGTTTGATATTTCTATTTTACATAATATAAATTATAGTACAAATTCATTTCATAAATTAGATAGCTATAATTCTATATTATGTAAAATATCTCAGGAAGTTCTGTACACACAATAAACTATAGTACTTGGGTCATTAAACATTAGGCTCTTGGGTTTAGTACTAAATAATAAACATTCTGCTGTTTGTAGCTATAATTAGCCGTTATGTAAAATTGCCGCACGCGAATGCGCTCGATCGCTTTTTAAAAATAATTATGCTGTCGCAGTAATTTTTTTAAACACAATTATCCATCGCTTGTCAACGCCAAAAAAAGCTAATCTTTTTAGATTTGTTTAAAATTCGCGTATTTGATAATAATCCTACAATATTTTTCTCTACGACATTCTCGTAAAGGTTTCCGCTAGAGTATAAAATTTAAGAAAAATAAATTTCTATACACTTGCTCTAATTCTGATATTATTCAAGTTTTTTTTGATTTGAGCTGTTTAACAACATTTAGAACTAAAATTTGAAATCGTGACTATTAATGGTTTATTATTATCTTTTTTTCTTGATAAAAAAAGAAACAAAAAAATCAAGGCTGCATAAAACTTTGGAAACAATCACGGCTTAATCGCTATATTTTAGAAAACATTCTGACTCATAAGATCGTTTAGAACTAGAATGAATATCTATAGTTTTGATTAAACCTTATTACTAAACCTCTAAAATATTATGCTCCTTTGCCTATTGTTTTAGCCAAAGTTTTCTGAGGCCGTTTTGTCAACGCTACATCTGGGTAAAAATGCACTAGTTCTATTTTACATAATGCATAAAACTTAAAAATTATTTAAGACTGTTCTTTTGAGACGGACACTTATAGGAATTTCATACTCACCAATAATTATTTGATTCTCTATAATTTTATCCACCTTATATTTAGAAACTATATATGATTTATGTGTTTGTATAAAACTATCTTTTGGTAATTGGTCTTTAAAACTCATTAAAGTCATATGTGTAATTATAGTTTCCTCTAGTGTTACTACTTTGATGTAATTTTGCATCGCTTCTGCAAATAGAATATCATTTACATTTATCTTTTTAAGTTGTTTTTCACTTTTTAAAAACAATACTTCATTTTCAGTTTTATGGAAGTAATAGTTGTTGACTTTATTAACTGCTTGTAAAAAACGCTCAAATGAAATGGGCTTAACTAAATAGTCCAAAACGTTATACATAAAACTTTCCAAAGCATATTCTTCGTAGGCAGTAGTCATAATGATTGAAGGAGAATTTTTTAAGTCTTTTAACCAATCAATACCTGATATTATAGGCATATTGATATCCAAAAAAATTAAATCAATTTGATTATTTTCTAGGTAATGATTTGCTTGCAATACATTTTTACATAGTGCAACAACATTTAAAAACGAAATTTCCATACAATAGTCGGCAATGCCTTCTCTGGCTATGGGTTCATCATCGATAATTAAACAGTTGAGTTGTTTCATTTTTTTTGAGTCTTATAAACTAATAGATAAATCTACTATGTGATTGTTCTCTACCTTATTGATTTTCAGCTGATGTGTATCTGGGTATAATAACGATAATCGTTTTTTTACATTGAATAATCCAATTCCACCTACTATATTCTCATTAATTGACTGGTCATAACTGTTCGTAACATTTAGATTAAGCTTCCCTCCTGCTTCTTTAATTATTATTTTAATTGTATTGGCATTACTATCCAAATAATTGCTGGAATGTTTAAAGGAATTCTCTATAAAGGGAATCAACAATAAAGGTGCTATTTTCAATTTAGGACTCTGAGATTGTATATCATAATCTAATCGAATATCTGAGCCTCTACGAGTTTCTTCAATTTTGATATATTTTAATACATAATCAAGTTCTTTTTCTAATAGAATGTGGGTACTAGTTTCATATAACTGATAGCGCAATAATCCTGAAAATTGAAGTAATGTTTCTTTAGCTAAGTCATTATTTTTTCCAATTAAATGGTAAACACTATTGATTCCATTGAATAAGAAATGAGGGTTTAATTGGGCCTTCAAATATTTTAACTCAGTTTTATAGGATGCTTCTAAAAGTTTTTGGTTTACTTTTTTAGATGTTCTTAATGCAAACTTAAGACTATAATAAAAGCCTGCAATGGTATAGATGATATGCACTATAAAATTACTGCTTAGACTTCCAGACAACCGTTCATTTTGTACATTGTAAATATTATATAGGATGTAATCACAATACGTTTCAATTAGTGTAATTGTAATGATTACAGTAACGGACAGCACATAAAAATTGCGCTTTTTTTTGTTTCTACATACCAGCGGGAATAGCAAAAAAACTTGTGCGTAAAATAAAACAGCATTAAAAAAAAGTCCGTAAGCGTAGGCATACCCAAAACTACCAGAAATCGTAGTAAAACCATTCCAATTAAAATCTGACCCAAAAGCAATAAACCAATAATTAAATAGCCAGAATAGAATGTGACCAGCAATTAAAGCTATTCTAGATGAATTCATGTTAAATGTTTTAACAAAGAAACATATAATTTATTAATGCTATGTTAACTTTCTACGCTCATCAATAATTATGCAACGGTTATCATATTATTATTATTTTAAGTTCCTTTTTCTATTTTTTTGTATCAAATTTTAAATGTAAACATGAGAAAATATATTTTTGTATTTCTATGCATATTTATCCTGTCTTATACTACTGGATTTGCCCAAACAGAAACCAATACTAAAAAAAACAACCTTGAGTTTTCAACAGGCTACAATTCTGGTTTCTTAAAAAATTTAGCATTAGCCCCTCTTTCTCGCTATGAGTATAGTGGGTTAAATTATCAATTAAAATATACACGTACTAGTGAGAAAGACAATTTATTCGAAATACAACTAGACTATTTAAACTCAGAATTAAAGTCAGATTTGATTCCTGCATTAGATATAGCAGACTATTCTAAATTTGCCCTTAATTTCTCCTATTTAAAACAAGTTTATAATAAAAATAAGATTGCTATACACGCAGGTTTACAATTACAAACCAATGTATCTTCTTTTTTTGAATGGGAACTATATGATTTTCAACAAAAACTTGGAATAACTGGTCGTTTTACTTTTAAGATAGATGAAGAACACTCACTATCATCTAAACTAACACTTCCTTTTGTTATGTGGCGAACTTCGACTTTCGACGAAAATTTTTATTCATTAAAAAAGTATCAAAGTGTTTTGTGGAGTACTGAATACAAATATAAACTCTCTAATCATTTTGACATAAAACTAAACTATAATTTTAATTACGATAGACTTCAAATTTCTAATACATACAGGGAATTGCAACATCAAATTAACCTAGGTATTAACTTTAAATTTTAATTAATCATGAAATATATAAAACTATTAATTTATACTTTATTAATCGTGTTTATTTTAACACTAACCTCTTGCGCAGATACTTTAATAGGAGATGAAGGAAAACTAGATGAAGATATTTATTTAAACTACGAAACGATTACCGATTTAGAATTACCTTTTGAAGAAGAATGGCATATAGAAGTTGGAGGAAGAACTCATAGAGAAAATTTCCATCATTTTATCTCACGTGGAGAAAGATATGCATCTGACATTGTTATAGAAATAGATGGAAGAATACGTACTGGTGATGGTAGTGAAAATGAAAATCATTATTGTTTTGGAAAACGTTTAAATGCTCCTGGTAACGGAAAAATAATAGAGATTAAAAATAACGTAGATGATAATCAACCTGGTACTATTAATAGAGATCAACCTGGAGGTAATTATATTGTTATAGATCATCTAAACGGTGAATCTTCAATAATGGCGCACTTGAAAAAAGGGTCAATTATAGTTTCTGTTGGTGATACTGTTATCAAAGGTCAAGAAATTGGTAAAGCAGGAAATAGTGGTGCTTCTACTGCTCCACATTTACATTATGAATTACGAGGTACATTAGGGAGCTTAAATGGATTAGGGATTCCTGCTCAATTCTTAAATTATTATAGGGATAATCTATTTGTAGAACAAGGAGAACTAGTAAATAGTCAAAAAGTCAGAAAAAATTAAAACGCAGGGTATATAAATTCCATTCCATACACATTCCCACTTCACTCCTATCGTCGCTTCGGGCAAAGCGTATTCCATTACATTTTTTAAGAAACTTTTAGAAAGAAAAAAATCAAAGAAAATTGAGGTAAGAACGCAGCCACATCAACCCGCTCAAAAAAGAGAAGGTCTATTAGACTTTCTCTTTTTATGCCGTACCCAAGCAAAGTTACATAACGCAGAACATTATAGTACATTTTGTATTATTGGTTTAGCCCAAAGGCTGAAGCAATAATCAAGAAAGATGGCGCGCTGGCGAAATTCCATTATGCTTCCAAATGGTAGCTATAATTCTATATTATGTAAAATATTCCAGAAGCACTTGTTTTCATTAGAATAATTGGAACTTGGGTCATTAAACTAATAAGCGGTTTGCTTCGCAGAGTTTTTAAAACATTATGTATCTATAATTAGCCGTTATGTAAAATAGCCGCTACCAAGCGCTCGATTGTTTTATAAAATCAAATTCCTCTGGCAATTTATTTTACACACAATTATCCATCGCTTGCCAACCTGCCTGCGGTAGGCAGGCGCCAAAATAAAAGCTAACCTTTTTGCTCTTATTAAAAATCGCGTATTCGATAAAATGTACGTAATAAAAAAATTTAATCGATTCTCGTAAGCTTGCCACAAGAGCATAAATTTTAAGAAAAATAAAATTCTATGCCCTTGTTATATTTAAAACTTCAATTAATCTTTTTTTAATGATTCATTATCTTTTGTCTTGAAACAAAAGAAATCGAGCCTGCGAGATTCACGAGCTCCGATTTATCAAATATAAAAGAGGCGAGCTAAACAAAAATTCAAGGCTGCATAAACTTTTGGAAACAATTATCGGCTAATTCGCTATATTTTAGGAAGCATTGTAACTAATTTATAGTTTTTTAGAGAATACAATGTTTTCATATGATTTTCCATTGACTATAAAATTTAATTCTCCAACGTTTTTAAATTCATTTTTTTCATAGAATCTTATAGCTCTATTATTTTTTATATAAAC
>JAZGEQ010000084.1:0-98434 GCA_036478775.1 Cellulophaga sp. | reverse complement strand
TCTGAAAATCATTTAGTTAAGCCTTAATTAAAATCATTTAAAATGATTTTGTCGGGGTGGCAGGATTCGAACCTGCGACCTCCTCGTCCCAAACGAGGCGCGATAACCGGGCTACGCTACACCCCGAAAATGTAACGGGATGCAAAGGTATATTATTAGTTACTAATAAACACTAAAAAATAGAGATAAAATATAGTATTATACTAATGCTTTAACATTTAGCTTTTTACTTAAAATAAGCCTATCGATATAAGGTAAAATGGCCTACATAACGTTGCTCATCTTCATCGTTTGCATTTACAACATACCAATAATCTCCCATTGGAAGATCATTGCCGTGGTACGTACCATCCCAAGAAGTGACATTGTTTAATTCCGCCACTACTCTACCATACCTATCGTAAATTTTAACTTCTAAATTCGCAAAGAAACTTCTATTTAGTGGATGCCATGTATCATTTTTATTATCTCCATCTGGCGTGAAAAAATTTGGAATCTCTACCATACCCGTAAAATCAAAAGGCATCATCACTCGAGCAACACAACCGCTTTGATCTACTACTTTCACTTCTATAGTTGCATCTTTGTTTAATGTAAATACAGTATTATCCCCTTGTGAATCTCCTTGGAAGAAATACTCGTATCCTCCATAGCCGCCAAACGCAATTGCTGTTATTTCATTTGGCCCTGTTTTTTCTACTTCCAATGTTAATGGTTCATGAGAATCTGTTCTAAACTCTACAAGAGTTGCACATCCATTTTCATGGTATATATACACTATATGATCCCCTGCTGGTAAATCACCAAAGACATTCTCTGTGCCGGCATGTGATGTTATTGCATCTGTAGCATCTATGGGATCCAATGCAAACATTAAGTTAGACAATAAACTAGTATCTTGCATTTGAATCGTTACCGTGCTATTAGGAAATATTCCGTCACAGCCATATTGAATAATTGCTTCCGATGCTAAATCTACCCCAATTTCTATTGGCACTATTGCATTGGTTTCGCATCCGCTGGCATCTCTAACAAAAATAACATAGGTTTCTCCTCCTATTAAATTTTCAAAAAACAAAGCATCATTTCTTTCATAAACTTCAGATCCATCCGAATTTGGTCCTATTATTTTTGTTTCATAATAATTGACACCTGTATCTACAAATGGAGTTCCTCCCGTAATAGACAATTGTGCAGAACCATTTTCTGCATTAATACAAACTTCTGGAGTTGTATTTACAGCTGCCGCAATTAACATGTCTGGCTCTGAAACAATTACTTCTTGCAAAATACTACAACCTACATCATCCTGAACAATAATCTCATATCTTCCTGGTGGCAAATCACTAAAAGTAATTCTATTAGGAAATAATGGGTCGTCCCCTTGAAAAAATTCACTTAAAGTCTCCGATATAGCAAAGTGGATATCTCCTGTCCCTCCACTTGCTTCAATAATTACTTGTCCGTCTACTTCTCCTTGACAACTTACGGCAATACCATCTAAACGATCTAAAACCAAAGGTGTTATAGGACTTATGGTTACTAAACCTGAAACCGCTGAACAACCTCCACTTTGTGCGTATACCCAATAACTGCCATCTATTAACTCTCTGAAAATTCCTGAATCTTGCTCTGGCTTCACAATATCAATTGCTGTAGGAACTCTTGTCCCGCCATTTAAATCATTATTTACTAATGTATATTTATAGTCACCTATTCCTCCAAATGCTTCCGAACGAATAATTGCTGTTGCTTCATTAGCACACTTAATATTTGCATCAACTAAATTTAATGCAACTACTAATGGCAATGCTTTGTCTAGTGATATCTGATTTGATTGCTGTTGTGGACAACCATTACCGTTTATTACATCATACTGGTATGGCCCTGGATTAACATCTACATCCAAAATTGCAATATCTACAGAAAGAACATCGACTCCTCCAAACGATACAAATACATCTGCTGTTCCTGATCTACGGTAAAAATACTCCATTCCAGAAACCGGATTCGTAATTGTTAATCGCATCTCTCCTCCTGCACCACAACCTGGCGCTACAGTTTCTATTAAATCTGCCGTTACTGGTGGTGGATCTTGCATATAAATAGGAACTGATTTAAAATCGCATCCCCAGCCATCAAATACACTTATCGTATAATATCCTGCTGGCAGATTAGGGAATATAGGTGCTTCTTGCAATCCACTTGAATTTATAATAGTACCAGAACTATCTTCTCTATTTAACTGAAATAAATACTCTGCGCCATCTCCGTCAATATCTTCTCCTCCTACTACATTTTGCAATTCAATAATACCATTATTTGACCCTGGACATTGCAATGCTTGTGTAATATTTATAATTCCTGAAATTGCAGTTGGTGGATCTAACAAAATATCTCTATAAACAATACACCCTTCTGCATCTCTTATATTTACTCTGTAATTCCCCGCTAGTAAATCACTAAATATGGCATTTGAAGAAAATGCTCTTTCTTCTGTAAATGTACCTGGAGTAGTGGTTTCAATCTCTAACTGGTACTCATAGGTTCCCCAACCACCATCTCCTGTGGCTGTTATTTGTCCTCTTCCTGGAACAAAACAGGTTACTACTGCCGTCTGTAAAAGAGCAACATTTAATGCTCTATCTGGTGCTCTTACCGTAGCAACATTACTTTGGGTGTCACAAAACGGACTACCTAATGCCTCTACTCTTACTATTAAAGTTCCCGATGGAAGTCCCGTTATAATTTCCGGTGTATTTATAGGATTTGCAGTATCGAAAGAGCCTGTTACTCCTGTTGTAGTTTCTACTCCTCCACTATCTCTGGAGAACACTTCGTAATTATAAATTCCTGAATAGTTATTTATCTCTATGCTAATTTCCCCATCGTTTCCATTGAAACAAGTTATTGGTTCTTCCTCTGCTATTATAGCTTCAATTACGTTAAAATCGGATACGGTATATGTTGGTGTTACAAATAAACATCCTCCTGCATTAATATCTCTAACTGCAAAAATATAATCGCCTGGTGTATTTACAGAAAACTCTATATAGTCATTTCCTCCAGAGGATTGTACTGGATTTGAACCTAATGGTAGTATTTCTGCCACATAATTCCCAGCGCCCTGATCTATTGTTATTCTGATAGTTCCTGGAGAGGAACCTGAGCCTGAAGCATCACACGTCATTGGTGTTCCTGAAAAGGTAAAAGTTAAATCGGTTGGCGTATTGATTGCTACTATATCTGTAGCTTCACAGCCGTTATAATCTCGGATAGTAACAGTTATGGATTGATTTGTTCCATTATCTATTATTTCAAAAGTATTGTTAATTTGAAAATTTGTTCCATCAAAAACTGCCGTACCATCATTTATACTATAACTATATGGTCCTGTACCTGTAATTGTTCCTGTTCCATCTCCGTTTGTATCATTATATACAGTAAGTATGGTTGTATTAAACGAATTACTAGAAGTATTACAACTAAATGGTGGTGCAGCTCCTGAAGCCTGCAATGCTGTTGGTTCTGTAATTGAAGTGCTTACCGATCGTACAATACATCCTCTACTAGATATTACCTCAACTTCATACCCTGCAACATCTGGTGCAAGATTTTCAAATATAGCTTCGGACTGTGGCCCTGCTACTATAGTATTAGAACTGTTGTATAAGGTATACGTAAACGGCCCATCGGTTGCTGTTACTGGATTTAAATTCACTAATATACTTCCGTCATTTGCTCCAAAACATGAAATATCAGTAGCATCAATAGAACTAATGACTGGTACATCAACTGTTACAATTTCTACTGTAGTCACATCCACACATAAAGGTATCGTATTTGATAATTGGTCTTCTACAGTTATGGTATATACTCCTGGACCAAGATTATTAAATATTGGATTGTTTTGTGTTATTGCAGGATTAATTCCGTCGTCTAAAGTGTATTCAAAAGTTCCACTACCTCCTGTTGTATCCACTGTTATAATTGCGTCAGAATTATTACATGTTGGTAATGTTGTTGCCGATGCTCCGATAGAAAAGTAATCAAAAACTTCTGCTATTACCGTATTTTCACAACCAAACCTATCTCGTACTGTTATAACATAAGACCCTGGTGTATTAATTGTAAAATTTGGACTACTTTGAAATCCTGTTCCACTTAAATCATATTCATAAATATCCGAACCTACGGTTAATGGCGCTGTTATTAGCACATTATAAGAGGCCACTGCCACACATTGATTAATAACATTTACCGTTGGTGTTATAACCCCTGGATCCATTGTAACAGTTACTGTTGTCTGAGCGGTACAACCCGCTGCATCTCTTAAATATACATCGTGAGTTCCTGATGCTAAATTAAATACTGTATCTGAGGTATAATCTCCTAAAACTGGTGCAGAAGCACCACTATTTACTACAGCAAAACTATAGGTTGGAGTCCCGCCTACTGCTCTAAATACTATTTGTCCGTTTGCATTATTACAATTGGCATTGGTATTACTATCAATTACAATAGATGGTGTATTTTCTAGGATAGTTGCTTCTGCCGCGGCAGTACAGCTATTGTTTAAATCTTCTACTCTAACTTGGTAATTTCCTGGCGGCAATCCTTGTATCAAATCGCTTGTTGGCTCTACTCCTGCTGGATCATATATGGTTACTCCTGTTACTGTATTAATTACAACAACATTTATATTTCCTGTTGCGCCACTTACAATATAACTAAACTCCCCATTAAAACCATTACAAGAAGCTATTGTAGCTGTTGCTACGACGGATAATGGTGATGGCCCTGTTACTGGCGGAATTTCTTCTATATAAGTACAACCCGTTCCTGTATCTTCTACCTCAATAAAATACGTTGTATTAAAATTTAAACCTATAAATTGATGTTGCCTTGGTGGAATATTAGGCGCATATCTAGAGATAGCCTCTCCTACTAATCTAATTAAAAATGGTCCCGTTCCTCCTTGAATTTCTATTGTATTACTTAAGCCTGCTACACAATCTAAGGCAATATTAGAAAGAGGTACTACCTGAACCGTAGTTTGCCCTACTGTTACTTGATCTCTATCTTCACAACCTGCTGCATCTGTAGTAACTACGGTATAATCCCCAGGTATTATTCCTAAAAACGAATGTGTAGTACTAGATGTTGGTCCAAATGTGGCAATAGCTGCTCCTCCTACGTCTAATAAAACATAGGTGTAATCCGGAACTCCATTGGTAATTCCCGTTACATCTATAGATCCTTCTGTTGTTCCTGCATTACAAATTGCCAAATTAGGAACTACCATTGCATCTACTCCTGGATCTGGAGCTCCTATAGTAAAAGGAACTGCAACATTACATTTTCTACTATCTCTTATATAATACGTATAATTTCCTGGTGCTAAGTTTCCGTATACTGCCTGATTTGTATACGTAATATCATCTGTACTATATTCGTATGGTGGAATACCTACAGACGTATCTGGCACTAATTCTACCCTACCTGTATTTATATCATTACATACAGGATTACGAACTATTGGTGCTAATGCTGCTATTACTTCTATAGTATTAATTACCACCGCATTTGTAACTACAGGACAACCTAAATTATCACTTATACGGAACCAAAATGTTCCTGCGATTGGGGTGTCATAAACAAAACTATTCCCAGTTATAACTGCCCCGGGCGTATAGGTTAACCCGCCATCTGTACTTACTTCATAGGAAGCATAAGGTGGATTTCCATTTGCTATATCTATTTGAATTTCTGCGGAAACACCGCCACATTCCAATTCCTGAATTATCGTTTCTACAGTAGTCATTTGAGGACGTATTCTTCTTGTAATACTGTCTCTACAGTTGTTACCATCTCTTACTTCAATAGTATATAGGCCTGGCAATAGGTTAGAAAAAGAAGCACTTGCTACCCATGGACCGCCATTTTTACGGTATTCGTAATTACTATCTCCTCCTGTTGCGGTAACATTTATTGTACTTGCATTTGAATTATCATAGCACAAATCTGAGGTTGTTGTATCTAGCACCAGAGAAGGAGAACTAATTATGGTTAGCGTGAAATTAGAATCAACTACACAGCCTTCCCTATCTCTTACGGATATAGTATACATTCCTGGATCTGTTAATCCTGTAAAATTCGGATTACTTCTTGGACCAAGTGGTGCTCCTACCGGTCTTATTAAGGTATATCGATTACTTCCCCAACCACCTGAAACATTTGCATTTACTGCTCCTCTATTATTATTCTGACAGCTCATGTCTGTAACAATAGGTGAGATTGAAAGTGCCGTTGCAGGTTCTGAAATCACCAATGTTACTGTATCTGTACAATTTGTTGTTTCATCTGTAACTACAATAGTATAACTCCCTGAGACTAATCCGCTCAAAGGGATGATATTTGTAGATTGACCTGTAATTACTGGATTGCCTCCTATTTGATAACTATAGGTACCAGCAAATCCATCTACAATAAAACGACCTTCTCCATCCGTACCAGTTCTACATGTTACGTCACTTACCAATTGACGGGCTACCCCTATAGAACTTATATCGGTTATAGCGAAACTTTCTGTATAAGAACAACCGTCAACATTTGTAACTCTAAAGGTATAACTTCCTATACCTAATCCTGTAAATGTATTATTACTTCCATTGTTTGTAGAAGTCGGACTAATTATTTCATATGTATTTATTGTTCCTCCTCCAGATACAGATAGACTTACGGAAGCTGTTCCTGTTGTGCAATCCAAGCTAGAAATTGTAAATGCAATATCTGTTGGTTTATTTAAAGACGTAAAAGTTATTGCTGGTAAGGATTCTATACAATTGTTAGCATCCCGTATTTGCGGAATATAAGTACCTACGGATAGGTTAGAAAACACTGTGTTTCCAGAAATAAATCCAGCCCCAATACTATAATCATAAGGCCCTTGACCTCCACTGGCTGCAGAAAAAGTTATTACTCCCCCACTTTCATTTAAACAAGTTGGATTTGTTGTTGAGGAAGCAGATCCAACAATAGCCGATATTCCACTTACACTTTCACTTATAGCTGCAGTTTCACAAGAAAAAACTCCTTGTTCATACTCTACTATAATAGCATAATTACCTGGTGCTAGGTTAGAAAAAACATTACTATTTTGAAACGTTGCTCCATTATCTTTACTATATCTTAAATTGTACCCATTACTATTGGTGACATTAACCGTTATTGTACCATTATCTTCTCCGTTACAGCGAACATCTGTATGGTTTATCGTATATAAAGGTACTGGTATATTTTGAACTTCTACTGCTGCAGTTTTTGGGCAATTATTAGCATCAAAAACTTCAATAGAATAGCTACCTGCACTACTTACAACAATCGTTTGTGAACCACTAAAAGTAGCACTAAGTGCGCCGCTATTTAAGCTGTATCTATATGGTGCTGTTCCTCCAGTTACATTTAGCGTTATATCTACTGTTGCCGCACCACAGCCAAAACTATCCGTTGCGAAAGCAATAACACCTAAAGCATCTAATCCTCCTCCTATTACAATAGGACTTCCACTTATAGTACTTACTGTTTCTGTACAACTACTACCTGCCTGGACTTCTATGGAATAAGTACCTGACCCGAGGTTGTCAAACGTATGTGAACTAGAACTATTTGGACCAAACGTATCTATAGTTACCCCATTTCGTATTAATTTATAACTATAAAAACCTGGTACTCCTGTTATGTCTACTGAAATACTTCCTGTCTGATCTCCACTACAAGCAACATCTACCATAGAAGCGCTAACACTCATATCTACAGCATTAATTGTTTCTATCGCGGATGGAAAAATACATGTCCCTGAGGAAGCATTTTTTAATTTAGTGAAAATTTGATAGGATCCTGCTGTTGCAATATCAAAATAAGGTGTGTCTTGGTATGGGCCTGCAGCCGAGTTTAAACTATACTCATAACCAGACGGTACATTCGTTACTTCTATTCTTCCTGGATTACCACAAATAATATCGTCTATAGACAACTGTGGATTCAATGGATTCGAACTTACTCTAAAATAATAAAAGCTATCTGAATTTATTCGTACTCTATAATCACCATCTACATTGGCATCACTGGCATCTAAGAAAAAAGTTGCCGTTGTAGCTACACTAGTATAACATGTCTCATCTAAAATAGGACATGTATCTGTACCAACTAAAGAACAAGTAAGTTTCTGCCAGTCATACGAACTACCAGATTGACTAAGAGATAAGGTTCTATCATCTCCAGTACCACAAAGAAAGAATTTTGCTAATGTAATTCCACCGTTAGAACAAGTTACTTCTTGATCTGCTCCATTAATTATGGTAGCAAACATAGGTGTTAAAACTAGTTCTTCTTTTTTATTTATTGATGCAGTAGTCTTATTCGTAGAAGACAAATTAGTTACTGTTTTTTCCGTATCTAAAGTATACAATTCAGACACGCCCTCTTCTATTGCAGAAGATATTCCAGTAAAAAAATCATCAACCCTTGTATTTGCTATTGCAGAAGTGCAAACTATTGGTATTACTACCAATAGCACGGCATACATAAGATGCCTTATTTTTTTTAGGAGCATAGGTTAATTAAGATTTGGTAAGAATATTAAGATTTGGGGTCAAAAATATTCTTTGGTGTAATTGTTTATCTTATAACTTTGTTTTTAACTATTTGCCGAAAGGTTTTCGGATTATTATTAAATAATTAACGATCAAGGCTAAACTATAGTGTACTATTTTCTGTCTTTTCGATGAAATACACTATTACTCTTACACTAAAAGCACTCTATTAAGGAATAAAACACTCAAAATCAACAGCTTAAAATAGGTGAAATTCTAATAAAAACGTATATAGGAACCTGCTGGGCATTTCCCTTTCAGGCTCATAAATTACATGATTTCTCTAACATAGAAAAGTCCAAAAATCCCAGTCAAGACTCCTTAAAATTGAAGTGTTTTTATTCAGTAAATTCTATAAGATTTAGAATCTACTACAAATTTTCTCGATATGCATCTGTTGCTTTCTTTACAGAACCATACTCTTTCAATAATACTGCTGCATCCTCATAGGAAACATTTATTTCCTCTACTAAATAACGTATTCCGCGATCCACGAGTTTATCATTACTTAATTGCATGTTCACCATCTTGTTTCCTTTTACCTTACCAATTTTAATCATTAAAGCTGTAGAAATCATATTCAAAACAAGTTTTTGAGCTGTACCACTTTTCATTCTTGTACTCCCAGTAAGAAATTCTGGGCCTACATTTATTGCTATAGAAATTTCGACAGTATCAGCCAAAGGAGAGCCTGGATTATTCGTAACACAAGCGGTTAACAACCCTTTTTCTCTTGCTGTATTCACGCCGCCAATTACATAAGGTGTTGTTCCCGAAGCTGCAATACCAACTACAGTATCGTTTGAAGTAATAGTAAACGCTTCTAAATCTTTCCATGCCTGATCTGTTGCATCTTCTGCAAACTCCACCGCTTTTCGTATTGCGGTATCTCCTCCTGCAATTATGCCAATTACTCGGTCATAAGGCATACCGAAAGTAGGCGGAATCTCGGATGCATCTAAAACACCAAGCCTCCCACTAGTACCTGCCCCTATATAAAAAAGACGGCCTCCTTTTTTAAACCTTTCTACCAAACCATCTACTAATTTTTCAATTTGAGGTATTACCAAAGAAACAGCATCTGCAACTTTTTTATCCTCGCGATTAATACTATCCAAAATAGTGGCTGTACTCATCTGTTCTAAATTGTCGTAATCAGAAGACTGCTCGGTAATTTTAGTATATGTAGACATAGTTATTCTTAGGTATTACTTCTATTTGAAAAAAAAGAAAATATAGTAAACCCAAATATATAAATTAGGAATCGATTATCAAGGTATCTATAGAAAAAACAATGTTATTTGAGCAACAAAAAATTATCTTATCACCTCTACTTATATTTTTTTCTACTGAACCTGATTAAACTGCTCAAAAAGTCTATTTTTATGAAAAATGAATATATGATTCAAAAAGACAAAGGCGCCTGGGCTTGGGTTCCTATATTATATTTTACACAGGGTATTCCTTATATAATGGTAGTTACCGTATCTGTTATTATGTATAAAAGACTTGGCATTAGCAATGCGGATATTGGACTTTACACAAGCTGGCTCTATCTCCCTTGGGTACTAAAACCTCTTTGGAGTCCTTTTGTCGATTTAAAAAGCACGAAACGCAATTGGTTTTTGAGTATGCAATTGTTAATTGCTATTGCTCTTTTAGGTGTTGGCTTTGCCGTTCCTACAAGCTCTTTCTTTATTACAACATTGGCTTGTTTCTGGATGGCTGCCTTTGCTTCCGCCACCAATGATATTGCTTCGGATGGTTATTATATGATCGGACTAACAGAAAAAAAGCAATCTTTCTTTGTAGGTGTACGAAGTACTTTTTACCGCCTAGCCATGGTTACTGGCCAAGGTCTCATTGTTATTATTGCTGGTTTTTTAGAAAACCATTATGGGGATAATACAAAAGCATGGTCTATGACTATGATTATTACAGCCCTATTAATGCTTGTTTTAACCATATCTAACTTCTTTGTTGCTCCAAAATACGAATCATCTGCATCCATTCCGCAAGAAAAACCTGCCGGATTTTTAGAAATTTTCTCTTCTTTCTTTAAAAAACCAAATATTGGGATTGCTCTAGCATTTATTTTAACCTATAGATTGGGAGAATCTCAATTGGTAAAAATGGCTTCTCCTTTTTTGCTAGATGATACAACTGTTGGCGGATTAGGATATTCCACGGAAGCCGTAGGTACAATTTATGGGACTGTTGGTGTTATTATGTTATCTATTGGCGGAATCCTTGGTGGCGTTTTAATTTCCAGAAATGGTCTAAAAAAATGGATGCTACCAATGGTATTAGCATTAAATATTCCAAATGCTTTATATGCAATTCTAGCGTTGACGAAAACAACTAGTCTAATCGCTGTTGTTGGCACCGTTATTTTGGAGCAATTTGGTTATGGCTTTGGTTTTGCCGCATTCCTAATATTCCTTATTTATACAGCGGAAGGTATTTCAAAAACATCGCACTATGCAATTGCTACAGGTTTTATGGCCTTAGGAATGATGCTTCCTGGGATGATTAGTGGCTACATACAAGAATGGCTCGGTTATGGCGGATTCTTTGTTTGGGTTGTTATTGCAGCTCTTCCTGCACTATTTCTATTAAAACATATTAGTTACCCTGCCGATTATGGTAAAAAAGTAAAAACTGTAAATGAATAATATTATCCCTTTTCAAAAGGCAAAAAATAAATTAACCTCTGCGGAAAAAGTTGGACAATTATTTATGCCTGCTGCTTTTATTAATGATACAGAGGAAGAAATTCTCCTATTAGAAAACAGTATAAAAAAACACCATATTGGCGGATTATGTTTCTTTCATAGTAGAGCAAGTGCTGCTACCAATTTTGAAGGAAAAAAGAAAGTTATTTTTAATACACAGAGCCATGAAACCTTAAAGGGGCTAATTAAACGCTATCAAAAAACTTCTAAATATCCTTTACTTATTAGTATAGATGCAGAATGGGGATTGGCAATGCGTATTGAAAACACACCACAATACCCCTATTGCATAACCCTAGGTGCTATTCAGAACAATGACGATTTAATTTATAAGGTTGGGAAAAACATAGCTAAAGACTGTAAACAAAGTGGTATTCACTGGAATTTCAGTCCCGTTGTAGACATCAATAACAACCCAAACAATCCTGTTATTGGCTATCGCTCTTTTGGCGAAAACAAGACCCAAATTGTAGCCAAAGCCACCGCTTTTATAAATGGCACTAATAGCGAAGGAATACTAACTTCTATAAAGCACTTTCCTGGACATGGCGACACGGCAACCGATTCGCATTTAGGGCTTCCCATTATTACAAAAACCAAAGAGGAGTTATTAGCACATGAGTTACTTCCTTTTCAAAAAATAATAGATTATGGTATAGATGCTGTAATGGTTGGTCATTTAGCCGTTCCTGCATTATCTAATGGAAAAAATATTCCTGCTTCTATATCTAAAGATATTATAAAAGGGATTCTTCGGAGTGAAATGAATTTTAAAGGTCTTGTAGTTTCTGATGCTCTAAACATGCATAGTGTTTCTAAAATGTATCCTACCAAAGGGGAATTAGAATGGTTAGCATTTGATGCTGGAAATGATATTTTATGTTTTACAGAAAATATTACTGAAGGAGTGAAAACAATTTTGGAGAAAGCGGAAGATAACCAAATTGAAGAAAGTTTTGAACGTATCTGGAAATTGAAAGAGCGTGCTATTAATAATGCAGAAAAGGACTTGAAAGAACTTATAAATCCCGATTCTCTAAACACTAAACTTGCACAAAAAAGCCTGACTTTATTAAAAGAGGAACTCTCTATTGCCAACTTTATAAAAGAAGAATTCTCTATGGTTACCATAGGAAAAAAATCAGATACCAATTTTTCAAATTCAATACGGGAAAAAATTAATTTTGCTACTTTCTCTACAAAGGATTTTACTATTGAAGAATTAAAAAACGAGCTACAAAACACCAATAATATTGTTTTATCCTTATTTCCTCCTCAGATAAAACCTAGTAATAATTTTGAAATTGGCGCCGAGGAATTGGAGTATATTCAAGAACTAATTCAAACTAAAAATGTAGTATTCTATTTGTTTGGAAATCCTTATGTGCTTAATCTATTTAGTATTAAAAAAGTAAAAACTGTAGTAGTGGTATACCAAGATTTTGAAGTTTTTCAGAAGAATGCAGCACAACACTTCTTAGGAAATGCAGAAGCTAAAGGAAAACTACCTGTAACTATTAACTAGACATAAATTCTTAAAATTAACGCCCCTCATACAAGAGCCATAGAGGTGATTCGTTCATTTCACAACCAGTTAAGCTACGGTAAAGCTTTGACCATAATGGTTAAAAATCGAAATTCTGTTATTTTACTCCTGTCTTCACGGAATGACATATGAGTAGCTATACAAATTGTTATTTAGGTTCATTTTTTCGTGTGATGTATCTAAAGTAATTTTGTCATCCCTTTGAAAAAAAGGATCCAGATATAATAGCTCTTAGATTCATGTTTTCACAGGAATGACAATTTCAACGGGAACTCCAGAGTACAACCTCGAATAATTCCCTTAGCCTAAACTCTTAATAGTAGGATTAAATCAGGTTAAATTATTGCCAAAATATTAGATTATATTCCTGTTTCTCATGATATCTATTTAGGTTTGTTATACCAAACAATACGCAATTACCTAATGTACAAACTAAGACATATGGGAGTAAAAAAAGCATTCTTCTTTTTATTTATTCTCATTTCCTTGCCTTTACTTTCTCAAGAAATAGTGGTTAAAGGAAAAATTATAGATTCTGAAACCAACAAAACTATTGCCTTTGTAAATATTGGTATTGAAAGTAAAAATATTGGAACTATTTCTAATTTAAAAGGAAGGTTCCGTTTACAAGTTTCTGAAAATAATAAAAACAATTCTATTCTTATAAGTCATGTTAATTACGAACCAAAAGAAATTACCTTTCGTAATGAAAATAACATAATTATATACCTACAACCAAAAACCACGACCTTAGATGAGGTTGTTGTTTCGTATAAGAAAAGAAAAAAGAGGAAAAGAAAAATTGGTGTAAAAAGTTACAATCCATTATTATGGTTAAGAGCTACTTCTAAAGAAAATGATATTGTTGAAAATGCCCAGAGAATAAACATTCCAGATAAAAGAGTTCGTGTAAAATATATAAATCTATACCTTAGAAGGGGTTTTGATGCGGACAGTTCCTATGTTAGAGTAAATTTTTATGCTAGTACAATTAATAAAAGCCCAGGAAAGAAAATTGTTTTTAAAAACATTCTAATTCATGAAAAAATTAAAAAAGGTTGGCTAAAAATAGATGTTACCAAAGAGTATATTTACCTTGAGGAAGATTTTTTCGTAGGCATTGAGTTTATCCCCAACTTTAAAAAACCGCAGCAAGTTTTCCTTGGATGTATACTTACAAAGGGTAAAGGATATCAGCGGGGAAACAGTCAAGGTTCTTGGACAAAACTTAATGGTGGCTCTACTATAAATGTAGAATTAGAATATTAAAATCAATCCAAAATAATACTATTATATAATATGAAAATACACAAAGTCATTGGTCTTATGTCCGGCACTTCTTTAGACGGATTAGATTTGGCCTATTGCCATATCTGGAAAAAGGAAGACCAATGGGATTTCGAAATAAAGAAAACCAAAAGTATTTCGTATGATTCCAGTCTACAAAATCGACTTAAAAACTCTATTTTTCTATCAGCAGAAGAATTACTTTTATTCCACAATGAATATGGCATTTCGCTCGGGAAATGGACAAAAGAATTCATTTCAGAACACAATTTAGAAATTGATTTTATTGCAAGTCACGGACATACCACACACCACCAACCGGAGAAAGGCTTCACATTTCAAATTGGTTCTGGACAACACTTAGCTAACGAAATCGACTCTAAGGTTATCTGTGATTTTAGAACTAATGACGTTGCTTTGGGTGGTCAAGGTGCGCCTTTAGTTCCTATTGGAGACTTACTATTTTTTCATTCTTATAACTTTTGTCTTAATCTTGGTGGCATTAGTAATATTTCGTTTCAATTTAAAAACAAACGTGTTGCATATGATATTGGTTTGGCTAATATGGTTTTAAATCATATCACCCAAAAAATAGATTTAGCATACGATAAAGGAGGGGCACTAGCAAGTAGCGGTTCTATAAATCCTAAAATGCTGCGTGAATTGAATGCACTACCCTATTACAAACTTCCTTTTCCAAAATCTATTGGTTACGAATGGTTTGTAAAAGAAGTTGTTCCTATTGTAGACCGCACGGAGGATTCTATTGAAAACTTGCTTCATACTGCCATACATCATATTTGTGAGCAAGTTGCTGTTCAGGTTAAACATTTCGCTTCTTCTAATGAAAATACAATTCTAGTCACTGGTGGTGGTGCGTTAAACAATTTCATTACAAAAACACTTCAATCCAAATTAAATGGAATAGCTAAAATAATTGTTCCTTCTAACCTATTAATAGAATTTAAAGAAGCTCTGGTTTTTGCACTTATGGGAGTTTTACGTGCAGAAGAAGAAACAAACTGCCTATGTTCTGTTACTGGAGCGAAAAGAGATTCTTCAGGTGGGGTGCTCTTTTTACCTCAATAATTAGCGATATCGCAGGAAACCTAAAACATATAACCCAAATTCTCATTTCAAATTCTTATTTTTGAACAAAATACGCTAGCATGTTGATCATTGGAATTACAGGAGGTACGGGATGCGGGAAAACTACTGTTGTAAATCAAATTATTAATGAGTTACAAAATGAGGAGGTAGGTGTTATTTCGCAAGACTCCTATTATAACGACCTGTCGGATTTATCCTATGACGAACGAACAAAAATAAACTTTGATCACCCTAGAGCAATTGACTTTGAATTGCTAATTGACCACTTGACTTTATTGCGCAAAGGAAAGGCTATAAACCAACCTGTATATTCTTTTGCCAAACATAACCGTACACAAGACACCATTTTAACGCACCCAAGAAAGGTAATGATTGTGGAAGGAATTTTAATTATGACCAATCCACAAATTAGGGATATGTTCGATATTAAAATATTTGTTCATGCCGATTCTGACGAGCGCCTTATTAGACGCTTAAAAAGAGATATTGAGGAAAGAGGAAGAGATCTTACCGAGGTTTTAGACCGCTACCAAAACACCTTAAAGCCAATGCACAATCAATTTATAGAACCAACAAAAGAGTTTGCAGACATTATAATTCCAAACAATAAATACAATACTGTAGCTGTAAATATTGTACGAACTATCATAAACGAAAAACTTATATAACCAAATGGGTTTAAAAAATTTAAAAAAGAAAAAATGGTTTGGAATCGTTACTAATATGTATATTTTAGTAACTACTGTTTTTTTGGTGTGGATGTTTTTCTTTGATACAAACTCCTTTTTTCTTCATTGGGATTTAGAAAATGAAATTGAAAAATTAGAAAAACAAAAAGAATTTTTACAAAAAGAAATTACAAAAGATAAAAAAGTACTCAAAAAACTATCTAATCAGAACGAACTAGAAAAGTTTGCCAGAGAACAGTATTATCTTAAAAAAAAGAATGAAGAAATTTATTTAATAGAACATGAAGACAGTTTAAAAAACAAAAGCTAATGTCCCATACTGATTTGTTTAGCGATTTTCCTGAAATTTCTGCCAAAGGCTGGAAACAAAAAATTCAGTTTGATTTAAAAGGAGCTGATTACAATGAAACCTTAGTCTGGGAATCTCCCGAAGGAATTAAAGTAAAGCCTTTTTACCATGCCGATGATTTTAAGGAAACACCTCTTTACAAATCGACAAAAACAAACAAATGGACTATTGCACAAAACATATATGTTTCTGATGCAACAAAAGCAAACAACAAAGCTCTAAATGCTATTGAAAGAGGTGCTAACAGTATTATTTTTAGTGTTCCGTCTAAAGAAATTGTTCTAAGTAAGTTGCTTCTTAATATTGACTTGGACACAACAACGCTTTATTTCAACTTTAATTTTTTATCCACATCCTATACGAAACAACTCCTTGCTTTTGTTAAAAATGCCAAAAAAAATATTCATTTAAATATAGATCCTATTGGTCGCTTAGCAAGGAGTGGAAACTGGTATTATAATCTAATAGAAGATTTTAAAATTCTTAAAGAGATTCTTCTTTTAACCAAGAATACAGCTGTAAAAAGTACTATTGGCATAAACCTTTCGCTATACCAAAATTCTGGCGCTACCATGGTACAGCAATTAGCATATACCTTGGCACACGCTAATGAATATTTAAATTTTCTTCAAAACGAAAAACTAATAGAACAGAACATAAGCTTTACGGTTAGTTTGGGAAGTAACTACTTTTTTGAAATCGCCAAACTTAGGGCCTTGCGCTTATTATGGAGTTCTCTAGCTTCTGAATATAACATGGATCCAGATTGCCATATTATTGCCATACCTACAAGAAGAAATAAAACCTTGTACGACTATAACGTGAATATGTTGCGAACGACTACGGAATGTATGAGTGCCATTATTGGTGAAGCAGATACTATTTGTAATTTACCTTACGATAAAATATACCACAAGGATAATGAATTTGGTGAAAGAATTGCTAGAAACCAATTGTTAATTCTGCAACACGAAAGCTATTTTGACAAGGTAAATAATCCTGCTGATGGCACATACTATATAGAAAACGTAACCCAGCAATTGGCAGAAAAAGCATTACTATTATTTAAAGAGATCGAAAAGAACGATGGTTTTTTAAAGAACCTCAAAAACAATACTATTCAATCCAAAATAAAACAAGCTGCCAAAAAAGAGCAGCAATTATTTGATACACAACAAGAAATTTTGGTTGGTTCTAATAAATACCAAAATTCGGAAGATAAAATGAAGGACGACCTAGAACTCTATCCTTTCATTAAAAAGAGTAGTAAGAAAACACTTTTAGAGCCCATTATTGAAAAAAGACTGGCGGAGAAATTAGAAAAAGAAAGGTTGAAAAATGAGTAGAAAAGACCTTCAACATATTACTTTAAACAGGGACTCTAAAGACGAAAGTCCGAAAACCGATAATTTCAGTACAGCGGAAGGTATTTCTGTAAAAGAGACTTACTCCGAAAAAGACAGCGAAAATATAGAGCATCTAAATTTTGTTGCTGGTATTGCTCCTAATCTGAGAGGTCCCTATTCTACTATGTACGTTAGAAGACCTTGGACTATTCGCCAATATGCAGGTTTTTCAACAGCCGAAAAGAGTAATGCATTTTATAGAAGAAACCTTGCTGCGGGACAAAAAGGTCTTTCTGTTGCCTTTGATTTACCTACGCACCGTGGTTACGACAGTGATCACAAACGTGTTATTGGCGATGTTGGAAAAGCGGGAGTAGCAATAGACTCTGTAGAGGATATGAAAATTTTATTCGACGGAATTCCATTGGATAAAATGTCCGTTTCTATGACTATGAACGGCGCCGTATTACCTATTTTGGCATTTTATATTGTTGCCGCAGAGGAACAAGGAGTCTCTATAGAACAACTCTCAGGAACTATTCAAAACGATATTCTTAAAGAGTTTATGGTACGTAACACCTATATATACCCTCCTAATCCTTCCATGAAAATTATTGCTGACATCTTTAAATTCACTAGTAAAAAGATGCCTAAATTTAACAGTATCAGCATTTCTGGCTATCATATGCAAGAGGCTGGCGCTACTGCTGATATTGAATTGGCATACACTTTGGCTAACGGATTGGAATATATTAGGACTGGTTTAAACGCCGGACTAGATATTGATAGTTTTGCGCCAAGGCTTTCTTTCTTTTGGGGTATTGGAATGAATCATTTTATGGAAATTGCAAAACTTCGTGCAGCGCGAATGCTTTGGGCGAAATTGGTAAAGCAATTCAATCCTAAAAATGAAAAATCATTAAGTCTTAGAACACATTGTCAGACTAGTGGCTGGAGTTTAACAGAGCAAGATCCCTTTAATAATGTCTCACGGACTACTATAGAAGCTACTGCTGCTGCATTTGGAGGAACACAAAGTCTACACACAAATGCACTTGATGAAGCTATTGCGTTACCAACCGATTTCTCTGCCAGAATAGCAAGAAATACCCAACTATTTTTACAAGAAGAAACAAAAATTACAAAAACTGTTGATCCTTGGGCTGGTAGCTACTATGTAGAATCATTAACCAATGATATTGCAGAAAAAGCTTGGGAACTAATTCTAGAAATTGAAGATTTAGGTGGAATGACCAAGGCAAATGAAGCGGGAATTCCTAAAATTAGAATAGAAGAAGCTGCTGCAAAAAAACAGGCGAGAATTGATAGTGGACAAGATATTATTATTGGCATTAATAAATTTCAACCCAATGAAGAAGAAGAACTTCATATTTTAGAAGTAGATAATAACGAAGTAAGAAGACAACAGATAGAGCGATTAGAATCTATAAAAAAACAGCGCGATTCTGAAGAAGTATCCTCTATCCTAAGTAGATTAACTTCACTTGCTAAAAGAAAAACCAGTACAAATACTAAACAGGAAGATGAAAATTTACTAGCTTTAGCAGTAGAAGCGGCAAGAGCAAGAGCTACTCTAGGAGAAATTAGTGATGCTATGGAAGTTGCTTTTGGAAGGCATAAAGCTATAATTCAATCATTTACAGGAGTGTATTCTAAAGAAATTAAAGACGATAAAAGTTTTAAGAAAGCGAGAGAATTGGCAGATGTATTTGCCGAACAAGATGGCCGTAGACCTCGTATTATGATTGCAAAAATGGGACAAGATGGTCATGATAGAGGTGCTAAAGTTGTTGCCACTGGTTATGCTGACCTTGGTTTTGATGTTGATATAGGCCCCTTATTCCAAACACCGGCAGAAGCCGCCAAACAAGCAGTAGAAAACGATGTGCATATTCTGGGTGTTTCGTCTTTGGCTGCAGGGCATAAAACACTAGTACCACAAGTGGTAGAAGAGTTAAAAAAGCATGGCAGAGAAGATATTATGGTTATCGTTGGTGGCGTTGTTCCAAAACAGGACTACCAGTTTCTTTTTGACAATGGAGCCATTGCAATATATGGTCCTGGAACAAAAATTAGCGAAGCAGCTATTCAGATTTTAGAAATATTAATAGACTAAAATAAACAGCTAATTCCCAAAAAGAAAAAAACCTATTCTGTTTAAATCGTTTTTTTACTATTTCACATATTTTCGCCTCCCTTTACCTCTATTACACAGCAGTTTTCACGAACTGTTAACAAAATACATTTTATAACAACGTAAATAATTGTATTTTTAGCCCCTAACTTACTATGACTATGGGCAAAATAATTGCTATCGCAAATCAAAAGGGAGGAGTTGGTAAAACAACTACTTCCGTGAACCTAGCTGCCTCGCTAGGTGTTCTTGAACAAAAAGTCTTACTGATTGATGCAGATCCCCAAGCAAATGCAACTTCTGGTTTAGGTATATATGTTGACTCTGTTACATGCGGAACTTATGAATTACTAGAACACTCTAAAACGGCTGAAGAAACCATTATAAAAACTACGTCCCCAAATGTAGATTTAATCCCTTCCCATATAGATCTTGTAGCTATAGAAATTGAGCTAGTAGATAAAGAGGAAAGAGAGTATATGATGAAAAAAGCTATAAGACATTTAAAAGAGAAATACGATTATATTCTTATTGATTGTGCTCCTTCTTTAGGCTTGCTTACTTTAAACGCTCTTACTGCTTCTGATGCTATAATGATACCTATACAGTGCGAATATTTTGCATTAGAAGGACTTGGAAAACTTTTGAATACCATTAAAAGTGTTCAAAAAATACACAACCCAGATTTAGATATTGAAGGTTTGCTGCTAACAATGTACGATTCAAGATTACGACTATCTAATCAGGTAGTTGAAGAAGTAAAAAAGCATTTTGAAGATATGGTTTTTGATACTATTATTCAACGAAATGTTAGACTAAGTGAAGCACCTAGTTACGGCGAAAGCATTATAAAATATGATGCTAGTAGTAAAGGAGCTACAAATTACTTAAATTTGGCACACGAAATTTTGAAAAAAAATAAGGTTACAGCGTAATGGCAAAAGCAACTAGAAAACAAGCATTGGGAAGAGGGCTATCTGCCCTTTTAAAAGACCCTGAAAATGACATAAAATCTATCTCGGATAAAAACGCAGATAAAGTCGTTGGTAGCATTGTGGAATTAGACATGGATGCCATTGAAGTGAATCCATTTCAGCCACGTTTAAATTTTAATGAAGAAGCTTTACACGAGTTAGCTTCGTCTATTAGGGAACTTGGAATTATTCAGCCAATAACGGTTAGAAAACTAGACTTTAATAAATTTCAATTAGTTTCTGGAGAGCGAAGGTATAGAGCATCTAAATTAGTTGGTCTAGAAACTATTCCCGCGTATATTAGAATTGCTAATGACCAAGAAGCTTTAGAAATGGCTTTGGTTGAAAATATTCAACGCCAAGATTTAGACCCTATAGAAATAGCATTGTCTTACCAAAGACTATTGGATGAGATTGAACTCACCCAAGAAAAACTAAGCGAAAGAGTAGGAAAAAAACGATCTACAATAACCAACTACTTACGCCTATTACGATTAGATCCAATTATACAAACTGGCATTAGAGATGGTTTCCTTAGTATGGGACATGGAAGAACTTTGGTCAATATAGATAAAAAAGAAGATCAAATTAATATTTACGAAAAAATTGTTGGTGACAACCTTTCTGTAAGAGACACAGAAAAAATGGTAAAAACATACCATGAAACTGGAGAAAAAGAAGTTCCAGCCATCAAGAGTAGTGTTAAAACTCCGAATTATGCGACAGAGGCAAAAGACGAGTTAAGCTCTTTTCTATCTACAAGAGTAGTTGTTAATTCAACCGAAAAAGGAAAGGGGAAAATATCAATTCCTTTTAATTCTAAAGAGGAACTAGAACGGTTAAAAAAACTAATGACTGGTGAATAAACCCATTCTCATTCTATTTTTATTTTCTCTTTTTGCACAAGTTAGTATAGCGCAAGAAGGTAATACTACGGCTTTAGAAAAAGACCTTAAGAAAGAGAAAAACTTAGTAGTTATAGATACTGTCACAAAAAAAAGAAAAGCTATAAACCCTTTGGCTCCTAGTAAAGCGGCATTTTATTCTGCTATTCTTCCTGGTCTAGGACAGATTTACAACAAAAAGTACTGGAAAGCTCCAATAGCAATTGCTGCAATAGGTACAGCTGTATATGCCTATAAGTGGAACGATGATAGGTACAAAATTTTCAGAACTGCATTTAAAAGGAAAAAAGCTGGATTCACAGATTTAGGAGATCCAAGAATACCTAATGATTTTAGTGATGAAAAATTACAAGATCAACAAGAAAAATACCAAAACGATCGAGATTTAATGCTACTAGTTTCTATCGCAGTTTATGCTTTAAATATTATTGATGCTAATGTAGATGCGCATTTAAAACAGTTTAATATTGATAACGAACTTAGTTTTGACATAAAACCTCGTATTGAATACAACCCTATAACAGCTACTCCTACATACGGAATGGCATTAACAATTAAGTTTTAATTTATGAACATTGCATTGTTCGGATATGGACGAATGGGAAAAATGATTGAGCAGATTGCTCTTCAAAGAAACCATACCATAGTCGCAAAAATTGATATAGACACCACAGATATAGATTTTTCTAAAATAGATGTAGCAATAGATTTTAGTCAGCCCAACGCTGCCTTCAATAATATAAAAAATTGTATTGCCCACCAAGTTCCAGTAATTTCTGGAACAACAGGATGGCTAGACAACTATGATGAAGCTGTTTCTTTTTGTAACGAAAAAAAAGGTACTTTTATTTATGCTTCGAATTTTAGTTTAGGCGTGAATGTTTTTTTTGAGCTGAATAATTATTTAGCTAAAATGATGAAGAACTTAAAACAGTATAATGTTGCTCTAGAAGAAATTCATCATACAAAAAAATTAGATGCTCCTAGTGGCACTGCTATTACACTCGCAGAGGGAGTTATAGAAAATACGAACTATGAGAAATGGAGACTAAATGATAGTTCTGATGGCAGAATTGCAATTTCAGCCAAACGAATTGATGACGTTCCTGGAACGCATACAGTTACCTATGATAGCAATGTTGATGCAATTGAAATTAAACATACAGCACACAATCGGGAAGGTTTTGCTTTAGGAGCGGTAATTGCTTCGGAATGGATTATTGGAAAAACTGGTATTTTCTCTATGAAAGACGTGTTAAACATTGGTTAAAAATGTAACACTTTTTTAAATCATAAGACTAAAAGTTACATAGTAATAATTCTGGCATCAGGTGTTTTACTGGTATATCAGGAATAATTAAAAAGTAAAAATTATATTTTCTAATTCTGATTAGAAAATAGCAACTATAAAAAACAGTAATATGAACGGTACACAGTGGATTATTTTCATCCTATTTATACAACTTATTCACTTTTTAGGAACTTGGAAATTATACGTAAAAGCAGGAAGAAAGGCATGGGAAGCCGCTATACCTGTATACAATGCAATTGTATTAATGCAGATAATCAACAGACCTAAATGGTGGGTGATTCTTTTGTTCATTCCTATTATTAATCTATTAATGTTCCCAGTAATATGGGTAGAAACCATTCGTAGTTTTGGGAAAAATTCGACCATAGATACCTGGCTAGCAATTCTTACATTAGGTTTTTACACCTATTATATTAATTACACCCAAGATGTAAAATACATAGAAGACCGTAGTTTACAACCTAAAACAGGACTAGGAGAATGGGTAAGCTCTATCGTTTTTGCAATTGTTGCGGCTACCTTGGTACATACCTATTTTATTCAACCTTATGTAATACCTACAAGCTCGTTAGAAAAAACACTGCTTATTGGCGATTTTCTGTTTGTGAGTAAGTTTCATTATGGCGCAAGAGTTCCTATGACTACACTCGCAGCTCCTATGGTTCATGATACTTTACCTGTTTTCAAAACAAAATCTTATGTTGCAGATGTAAACCCAGAAACCTATAAGGAATCTTTTATAAATAAATTACAATTACCTTATTTGCGTTTGCCAAAAATTCAGAAAGTAAAACGTAATGACCTTGTTGTTTTTAGTTGGCCAGCAGATACCGTTTACAGGTTCTTTAAAAAAGAAAAAGGGGTAAGAAAACCTATTGATAAAAAATCTAATTATGTAAAACGTTGCGTAGGCGTTCCTGGAGATTCTCTATCTATTGTCGATGGCTACATACATATTAATGGAAAAAAGACCGTACTTCCTTATAGAGCTAAGCCACAATTTGTTCATGTTGTAACAACTAATGGGGATTTAACAAATACTGTAATTAATTTATTCGGAAGAGATAATTTCTCTGGAAATGTCATTCGAATTCCACAGGAAATCTTAAAAAAAGATAAGGTCGATGAATTAATGTCAAGGAAAACAAATCTTGAAATCATAAAAGAAGATTCTACTTATGTTTATTATACTGGTGGTATTAACGAGAGTAAAGTCGCTACATATCTAAACGCTACAACGGTTAAGAATATGATTCTTTTCAATATGACCGAAGAAAAGGCAAAATCATATATCGGAAAATCCGGAATAACCGCTGTTGATAAATTCAGCTATTCCAAAGCCTCTACAAGAGTATTTCCTCAAGATACAGAACACAAAGGAACGGAAGATTTTTTCGACCCTATTTACATTCCTGAAGCTGGAAAAACCGTTGCCTTAAATTTAGAGGTGCTTCCATTTTATAAAAAAATAATTAGAGAGTACGAAGGAAATGAAATTAGTGTTGCTGGAAACCAAATACATATTAACGGTGAAGTTGTAACTTCTTATACCTTTAAACAAGATTACTACTGGATGATGGGTGATAACAGACACCGTTCTGAAGACAGTAGATTTTGGGGTTATGTGCCAGAAGATCATATTGTAGGGAAACCTATATTCATTTGGATGAGTATCGACGGAATTAATGACGGCATTAAAAACTGGTCTTTTAGATGGGATAGAATCTTCACAACGGTTGGTGGTGATGGTGAACCTAGGTCTTACTTTAAATATTTTCTTATTGTATTAGCTGGCTTTTTCACCTTTGACTATTTTAGAAAAAAACGAAGTCCTAAAGATAACTAAACAACTATTTTACACGTTTAACACTTTAAAATGAAGCTTGTTTTACATCCTACATACTTCCCTAATATTGCAAATTTCAAAGCAATTATTTCTCATGATATTACCTGGGAAGTATCTGGTAATTACCAAAAGCAAACCTTAAGAAACCGATGCTATATTAGTACCGACAGAGGTGAACATATGCTTACCATACCTATTAAACACGTAGGGTCTGGAGGAAAACGGTTATACAAAGATATTAAACTAGATAATAAATACCCTTGGCAAAGACAACATTGGAGAACACTAGAAACAGCCTACAGAACCTCTCCTTATTTCGAATATTATGAAGATGACATTCTCCCTTTATACACTCAAAAGTTCGACACCTTATTAGAATTTAATTTAAAAACTATCGCTATTATTTTCGATTGTCTTCAATTGGATATACCTACGAAAAGAACTACCGTATTTGAAAAGAAACTTATCGATACTATAGATGCAAGATTATTAGCTAAAGTTAAAAATGGATTCGAATTAGAGCAAGAAGAATACGTTCAGGTATTTTCGGACCGCAATGATTTTGTTAAAAACTGCAGTATCCTCGACCTTCTATTCAATGAAGGCACCAATACTTTAACCTATTTAAACAACCAAAAAATAAACTTCTAGAATGCTACGATTCTGCATTCATTACGGTATTCACTTTTTGGTCCCTATTGCTATTGGACTACTCTTCTTTAAAGAAAATAGAATTAAAGTAATTCTCATTTTACTTGCTGCAATCGTAATAGACTTAGATCATTTATTGGCAAATCCAATTTTTGACCCAAACAGATGCAGTATTAATTTTCATCCACTACACTCTTACTGGGCGATTGCTATTTATTTTTCTATGTTGTTTTTTAAAAAAAGTAGAGTTTTTGGAATTGCTCTAACACTTCATATTATTGCGGACCAAGTAGATTGCTGGCTACAATAAACGTAGGGTTGTCATTACTGGAAAGTGATCGGATAAATTAGCATCGTAATTTTTGTGTGAAATAATTTGAAACTCAGGATCCGCAAAAATAAAATCTATCCGTAACGGAAAATATCTAAAATTATAAGTCCGTCCGTAACCCGCGCCCTTTTCCATAAAAGAGTCTCTCATATCCCCCTTTACAACTTTATAGACATTAGAAAACTGTGTATTGTTTAAATCGCTACAAACGATTATTTTATAAGAAACCGCTTCTTTATGTTTTCTGAAAATAGCAGCCTGTTCTTGTTGCTTTTCAAAAGATTTAGCAATTCTTTTATACAATTTTCCAGATTCTTCATTGGAAAGCGCTGTTCTATTTGGCCTTATCTTCAAAGATTCCATATGCAAATTATAAACTCTAACGGTATCTCTCTTATAAAGAACATCTATATAAGCGCCATTATTAGCACTATTCGGAAAGTTAACAAGCCCTTCGGAAACTATTGGGTATTTAGAATAAAAACCCATAATCACTTTATGTTGCATTCGAATATACTTTACATACTTGTACTTATACTGCGTAAAACTATTGCGTTTTAAAGAACCAAATTCTTGAAAGCATATAATACTTGGTTTTTCATCATCTATAAGCTGTTTAATATCTTCAAACACTGTAGGACTATTTATTACCTCGTATCTATTAAACCCTCTAACATTATAGGTCATAATACTTAGGTCATCTGCCTCTTCTATTTCTTCTGACGAAGTTCCAAATTGAAAAAAAGTCCCCAAAACAAAATAGCCAATAACTAAAACAAAAAGTGAAAATAACAACTGCTTCTTTCTCCTAAACATCCAATAAATTAGGAATAAAATATTCCCAAATACCAGAACAGGAACACCCAAACTTAGTATGGAAAAAAAAGAAAATATCGTGACAGAGACATAAGGCACAATACAAGAAAAAAGCAATAAAACCCCAACTAAGAGGTTCCCTACAAAAACGATTTTATTAAAAAATCCTAAATTCTTCACAATACTAATTTCCTTTACCTGCTTTGAATAAAAAATCTTTTTCTGCCTTAGAGAGACTTTCGTAGCCTGCCTTACTAATCTTATCTAAGATGGCGTCAATTTTGCGCTGGTGACTCTCTTTGTCATAATTGACAGTAGATTTCGCACTCCCTTTTTTCTTTTTATAAACCGTTTTTAGGGGCGATTTTTTTTCTTGTCTTTTAAACAAAGTTGCGATAGCGTCTAAACCATTAGAAAAACCTTCTCCTATATCTCTGCCTTTCTGCACTTGCCTGGCATACACATAACCTAATAACGCACCTCCTAAATGTGCCAAATTCCCTCCTACATTACCTCCATAAGGTATTTGTATTAAATCGATTAAAATAAAAGCAACTCCAATATACCAAAGCTTCACATTAAAAATAAAAACACGAACCTCTTGGTTAGGAATATAAGTACATATATAAATTAAAACTGCAGTTACACTTGCAGAAGCTCCAACAAGCACCGCATTTATTCCAAGTAAAGTTGGAAAGATATTATAACTCAATAAAAAGATAAGACCTCCTAATATAGCGCCAAGGAAATAAACATTTATAAAACGTTTGGCAGGAAACAGATTCAAAAATATTCTTCCCGTAAAGTACAGCATTAGCATATTCCAAAACAAATGCATAAACCCTCCATGAAAAAAAGCATAGGTAACTAACGACCAAGGCTGTTTTAAGAAGTCATAAAAATCTTTGGGAAGGTGAAACCATTGGTCCAAAGCAACATTCCCTAATCCTAAAAACAAACCATTAACTACAAACACCAAAACATTTATAGCAATCAGCTTTTCTGCAATATTTAATCGCGCATATTGATACTTTAATCCTCCTGTATTCATACTAATTCCAACGATTTTTATCGAATTGATTTTTCTTCCAATACCACATCATAATAAATCCAAATAATGCACCTCCTACATGCGCAAAATGTGCAATACCTCCACCAAAAATTGAATAACCTGTTATGCCCGAAAACAAGTCTAGTCCTATCAAAACAGGTATAAAATATTTGGCTTTTATAGGAACGGGGACAAACATTAAATACAGCTCTGTATTTGGGTAAGACATTCCAAAAGCAACTAAAATCCCATAAATAGCCCCAGACGCACCAACTGCTGGTGTGCTATATGCACTTAAAAAATTATCTATAGTGCTCTTAGACGCTATATTGTACCAATCTGGACTATACTTTCCTTCTGTTACTATACTTAAAACTTGCTCTTTTAACATTCCAGAATTCACCAATGCATCTATTCCTGCATTAAAATGATAATAATTAACTGCTGTGTGAATTAATGCAGCTCCTAAACCCGCAGAAAAATAAAAGAAGAAAAATTTATTTCTGCCCCACATGCGTTCTAGGTTTGAGCCAAAAGCCCATAAAGCATACATATTAAACAGTAAATGCGTAAAACCACCATGCATGAACATATGTGATAGCGCCTGCCACAATTGAAAATTTTCATTTGCAGGAAACCATAGAGAAAACCATTGGTACATTTGGTCTCCAAATATATAGGTTGCAATAAAAAACAGCACATTAATTATTACCAAATGCTTTACAGCGTCTGTTACTCTACCCATTTATATAAATTTTTTATCAATGTCATGTTCTGTAATTGTGACATATATTGATTTGTTAAACGGACTAACTCTTGATTCCTTACATGCAAATAAATTGTTCACCAAAGCAATCTGAGAAGCACTATCCAAGACCTCTCCTGTCCTTACTGCCATTGATTTAGCCAGTGTTTTTGCTAAAATATCTGTCTGAGAAAAACTCTCCTCACTAACATCATGTTGGTAGTCCGCTATCAATTGCTCTAAAACCATACCAACCTCACTTTCTGCCATCATCATTGGCACTCCTGATATTTCTACCAGTTCTTTCTCAAACTTACTAAAAGCAAAACCTACCGTTGTTAAACTCTCTTTTATGTCCTTTACAATCGCAATATCTGCTTTTGAAAAAGATAGCGACAATGGAAAAAGTAATTGCTGACTAGCAGCTTCTTTTATCGTTATATTCTTTAAAAAATCCTCATACAAAACACGTTGGTGTGCCCTACTCTGATCTATAACTACCATACCCGATTTTATAGTCGTTACAATATATTTTCTTCTTAACTGAAATGTGGTTGTTGTGGTTGCTATATTTTCATTTTGTCCTTCGAAAATAGAACCAGTTATAGTTTCCGATTCAAAACTAATACTACTAAACTCTTCTTCTTTTCCGACTTCAGAATCTAAACCTACATACATACCTTCCCAACTGCCAGTTTGCGGTTTTGTATAACTAGATTTTGATGAAAATTGCTGCTTGCTCTCTGCGAATGGGTTAAACCCTGCATCTACAACTACATTTGGCTGTACCACTTCTTTGTCTTTGTAAGCATAAGGTGTTTCTAAATTTTGATTGTGCTCAAAATCTATTTCTGGCGCTACATTAAATTGCCCTAAACTATGTTTTATCGTAGATCTAAGTATTGCATATAAAGTATGCTCATCCTCAAATTTTATCTCGGTTTTAGTAGGGTGTATATTTATATCTATGGACGCTGGATCCACCTCTAAATTCAAAAAATACCCCGGATAACTTCCTGGTTTTATAAGTCCTTCAAAAGCTGAAACTATTGCATGGTGCAAATAAGGGCTTTTTATAAATCTATCGTTTACAAAGAAAAATTGCTCTCCTCTACTCTTTTTAGAAAACTCTGGCTTACATATAAATCCTGCTACTTTTATAACCTGTGTTTCTTCTGCTACTGGGACTAGTTTAGAATTTGTTTTATTCCCGAAAACATTTACAATTCGTTGTCTAAAATTGCTATTAGGTAAATTAAACAACTCACTTCCATTATTATAAAAATGAAATTGAATGGATGGATGTGCCAGTACTACTCTATGAAACTCGTCCGTAATATGTCGAAATTCTACTTGATTCGATTTTAAAAAATTACGCCTCGCTGGAATATTAAAAAATAGATTTTTAACCGCTATCGAGGTTCCTTTTAAAGTTGCTATAACATCTTGTTCTATTATCTTACTTCCTTCTATTTTTAGGATTGTGCCAACTTCGTCTTGCTCTATTCTGGTTTGTAACTCTACATGAGCAATTGCCGCTATAGAAGCAAGAGCTTCTCCTCTAAAACCTTTTGTATTAAGATTGAACAAATCTTCTGCACTCTGTATTTTCGATGTTGCATGACGCTCAAAGCTCAATCGGGCATCCGTACTACTCATACCACTACCATTATCTACAACCTGAATAAGTACCTTACCGCCATCCTTTATTATTAATTTAATGGAAGTTGCTCCTGCATCAATTGCATTCTCCAACAATTCTTTGACTACAGAGGCTGGTCGTTGTACCACCTCTCCTGCTGCTATCTGATTTGCAACATGATCTGGTAAAAGTTTAATTATATCTGACATTAAAACAAAAAGGATAGTTTGTCATACCTAAGCAATGCATAGGTGAAAATTAAAAGAAAAATAAAAATTACTACGAAACGAATCTTTCTATTCTTATCCATTTCTTCACTCTTTTTAGCCTTCCAATCATCTCTAAAGCTCTTTTTGCGATAGCCTTCAAAATAATCTTTATTGGGCTTTGCTTCTTTCGCTTTCATTAAACTAGCAATACGCTCTTTCCGCTCGTTATAATAGCGAGGGGTATAATCATACGATTTATTCCTGTTTTGCCTAAAGAGTGTTGGAAGTCTCATAATATTTATAGTCTACTCAAATGTACTTAAAATACAGTGGAAATTAAGAATGCTAGTATTAAAATTTGTTAACAGATTTCATCCATTTACTCCTACTGCCTAAACTTTCAGAGGCTTAACTCTTTCGCCACAACATTAGCATAAATACATTCTATTCCGTTTTACATCTCACTTCTAAGATTGAAATAGTTATTTCCAATAAAACAATTTAAGGAAAGGAACTTCTTGTAAAACAAAAAAAGAAATTCTAGAAAACCTACTTATTTAGATTTGCCATTTTTATGGCCGCAATTGCCGCTTCTGTGCCTTTATTCCCGTGCTTGCCTCCGCTACGATCTATAGATTGTTGCAATGTATTATCCGTAAGCACACAAAATATTACTGGCGTACCTGCAAGAACATTTAAGTCCTTTATGCCTTGCGCTGTAGCACTACATACAAAATCAAAGTGTTTCGTTTCTCCTTGTATGACACTGCCTATTGCAATAACTGCATCGATATTTTGAGAGGAAATCATTTTTTTACATCCAAAGGTAAGTTCAAAACTCCCTGGAACATCCCACCGAATAATATTCTCTTCTAGTGCACCACAATCCAAAAGAGCTTCTGTTGCTCCATTATATAATCCTTCTGTGATTTCCGAATTCCATTCAGAAACAACAATCCCAAACCGAAAATTTTTCGCGTTTGGGATTGTCTCTTTATTGTAAACCGAAAGGTTATGATTAGCCGTAGCCATTTTCTATTGTTTTGCTTTTCCAATAAAAACATCAACGGTTCTTGCTTCATCTGAAGTAGAAAATTCGTCTTTTATTCTTTGGAAATATTTTAAAGCCTTACTATTTTCGTTTAATTCTAATGCTGTAATTCCTGCTTTAGATAAAAACTTTGGAGTTGTATAATCATTAGTGTTATGTGAAATAGCTTTTTCATAATACCCCAATGCATCACCTGCCTGATTTAATTGAACAAATGCATCTCCTATACTTCCCTTTGCCAATGCTCCTAAAATAGCATCGTTAGAAGAAAAGTTTTCCAAATGAGTTATTGCTTCTTGGTATTTCTGCATATTTAAATATGCCATACCTGCAGAATAGCTAGCTAAATTGGCTGACTTAGTTCCACTGTACTCTTCAATAATATCTAAAAATCCGTATTTACCTTCTGCTCCATTTAAAGCTAAGTTAAATAAAGAATCTTGTGCCACCGTGCTATTTAAAGCTTGTTCAAAATATTGCTGTGGGTAGTACATTTCATTTGCTGCATTAGCCTCTTTTGGCTTCATTACAAACTGCGTATATGCCAAGTAACCTAATACTACAACTAAAACAACACAAATAACCCCAAGAATATAGTTCTGATTTTTCTGAATCCACTCTTCAGATCTTGAAGCACCCTCGTCTAGAGTATTAAAAACCTCAGCAGTAGCACTATCATGCTCTTCTACTTGTACTTCTTCTGCCTTGTTTTGTGGTTTGTAACCGCGCTTCTTATAAGTTGCCATAGTTAATTTTATTAATCGCGCAAAAATAACGGTTTTATTGAAATTGAAAAGCTTATTTATTCGTTATTTTTCAATATTTTGCAACTTTCCCAATAAAACTCAATATTTAGCAATGTTTTTAAAGAACTTATCGCTCCTAAATTACAAAAATTTTAGTGCCCAAAACTTCGATTTTGATAAAAAAATAAACTGTTTTGTTGGAAGTAACGGTATTGGAAAAACAAATATTCTAGATGCGATTTACCATCTTTCTTTTGGAAAAAGTTACTTTAACCCTGTTGCAACTCAAAATATTAAACATGGGGAAGAGTTTTTTGTTATTGATGGAGAGTTCCACAAAGACGAAAGAAATGAAAAAATATTTTGCGGTTTAAAACGAGGGGCAAAAAAAATTATAAAACGAAATGGAAAAGCATATGAGAAATTCTCGGATCATATTGGTTTTTTGCCTTTGGTAATTATTTCTCCTGCGGATCGTGATTTAATTATTGCCGGCAGCGATATGCGCCGTAAATTTATGGATGGAGTTATTTCCCAATCCGATAAAAAATACCTACAATCCCTACTTAAGTACAACAAGGTGTTGGCGCAGAGAAATTCGCTTTTAAAATATTTTGCTGTCAATCATACTTTTGATAAGATAACTCTAGAGGTTTATAATGAACAACTTCATTCTTTCGGTACCGAAATATTTAACAAAAGAATAAATTTCCTAGAAACATTTATCCCTATCTTTAAAGAACAATATGCTGCTATTTCTGGAAATGTAGAAGAGGTTGCTATAACCTACGAAACAAAGTTGCTTAAAAACGACCTTCTTTCTTTATTAGATCAAAATTTAGACAGAGATAAAGCGCTCCAGTATACAAGTGTTGGCATACATAAAGATGACCTTAGCTTTGAAATAACCGGCTATCCTATTAAAAAATTCGGAAGTCAAGGACAACAAAAATCATTCTTAATTGCCTTAAAGTTAGCGCAATTTAATTTCACAAAAGAACAGGCTAAAACAACACCTGTACTATTGTTGGATGATATTTTTGACAAACTAGATGAGAATAGAGTCGCCCATATTGTAACCTTAGTAAATAATGATAATTTTGGTCAAATATTCATTAGCGATACACATGCAGAAAGAACGGAGAACGTAATTAAAGATACACACCAATCGTATAAAATATTTAAATTATAATATGAAACACCTTCTATATTTTAGTGTTTTTCTTCTTCTCTTCGGATGCTCTAGCAACCCTTCCGAAAAAACGCTCCCGCTATTAAATGGCTACTGGGAAATTAAAAAAGTTACATTTCCTGATGGCACAACTAAGGAATATAAGGCGAGTATGACAATTGATTATATTGAAATTGACAACAACAAAGGCTTTAAAAAGAAAATGCAACCAAAATTTGACGGCACCTATACCACTACAAATGACACCGAATATTTCTCCATTTTAAATAGCGATGGTGCTTTAGCAATGGTGTACAAAAATAATTTAAGTGAATGGAAGGAGCAGATTAAAACAATCTCTGAAAATAGTTTTTCTGTACTAAGTGAAGAGAACGTTACATACACTTATAACCGCTACCAACCAATCAATATTCAGAAGTAATGGCAAAAAGAAACCGAGCTAATTTACCCATTAATGAAATTTTAAATAATTTTATCAAAGAGAATAAATTACAAAAAGGGATTGACAAAATAAATGTAAAAGAGGCCTGGGAGAAACTTATGGGTAATGGTGTAAACAACTACACCTCTAGTATAGATTTACGTCACGAAACTTTATTCATTTCACTTTCTTCCTCTGTCTTAAGAGAAGAATTAAGCCTCGGGAAAAGCAAAATAATCTCGATGCTTAATGAAGAATTAGGCAAAGAACTTATTAAAAAATTAGTACTTCGTTAATAGATATTAGAAGGCACAAAAAAACGCAAGACTTTTAAAATCTTGCGTTTTTTTATATTTCTAAAATTCTATTTTAGAATATCTCTCTTCCTGAAAAATGGAAAGATCCTTCGATAACAACATTTTCATCGCTATCCGAACCATGTACTGCATTTTCTCCAATAGAAGTAGCAAACATTTTTCTAATAGTACCTTCTGCTGCCTCTTCTGGATTAGTAGCTCCTATTAAAACTCTAAAATCTTCTACTGCATTTTCTTTTTCTAAAATAGCAGCAACAATAGGCCCTCTAGACATAAATTCTACTAACTCTCCATAAAAAGGTCTCTCCTTATGTACAGCGTAAAATTGTTGTGCATCTCTTTCGCTTAATTGCGTATATTTCATTGCTACAATCTTAAACCCTGCTGAAGTAATTTTTTCTAAAATCCCTCCAATATGCCCGTTTTCTACCGCATCGGGCTTAATCATTGTAAATGTTCTATTTGTTGCCATTATCATAAATTTTGCGCAAAAATACATTTTCTTCTAGAAACAACACTATTTAATACTGTTGTTTTAACATTCCTAGTATTTCACCTTCATTCCCAACCATTTTAAAGAGCACTTCTCTTGTCTTTACGTTAATCTCGACAATTCCAAAGCTTTGTACAAAAACAACTTCTCCTACTCTATAGGCATTATCCTCCCCTGTAAAATCGGAATACACATGAGTTAATCCGCTACTGGTGAAATCTACCAACGGGTATCCTAAAGCTTCTACCTTTGTTCTTGAAAATTCAGATATATGTCGGTCTCCAGACAAAATCATTGCGCCCTTCGCCTTGGAAGACACTACTAACTGTTTTAACCTATCTACTTCATGAGGAAAGTTTCCCCACCCCTCAAAACCATGTTCTTTAGACAAAAATTGCACACTACTAACGATCACATTAAATTCTGCTTTCGAGGAATTTAACTCCTTTTCTAGCCACTTCCACTGTTGTCCTCCTAAAACACTTCCTTCTCCATAAACATTAGGCTTAAGTCGCTTTTTAGTCTCTGTATCTGGTGTTATTGCAGTTCTAAAATAACGCGTATCTAATACAATAACTTTTATTTTTCCTTCTGGTAAATTAAAATTATGCACGGCATATACACCTTCTCTTTTTCTTCTTGGACTATCTGCAGCTACTCCCATGAAATCTAAAAACTCTTGCTGACTTTCTCTTTTCGCCTTAAATTCTATTCCGCCGTCATTTAATCCATAATCATGATCATCCCACGTTCCTATAACCGGCACTTTACTTCTTAGTTCCTTATACCCTTCTACAGCATTCTGTGCTTTATATACACTCTTCATTTTAGACATATCATCTGTGTCTGCATAAATGATATCTCCGCCCCAAATCCACACATTTGGCTTTGCATTAAGAATATCATCCCATAAAAAATTTTCCAAATCGTGCTTATTACAAGATCCAAAGGCAATTGTAAAATCCGTAGTTTTTTCTACTGTAGAAACTCTCGATTTAGAAGATTTACAAGCAAAATTTAAAATGGCAATACAAGCAACTATAACTATTTTTTTCATTGGTTAATTTTTAATTTTATAGAGTCATTACTCCTAAAAGTAATCATTTTCCTTTCTGTTTAATGTAAATTTCAATATAATCAATAGTATTAAAATCTGATTACTAAGCATCAGGGCTATTACAAAAATAGCTTTTTATGATGTAACTCTATGTTATTAAATTGTATCTTCGCCTCCATGAATTTAGAGGATATAAAAGCAGTAAAGGCATTACTTTCTACCCCACAACGTATCGTAATTGTGCCTCACAAAAACCCTGACGGTGATGCTATTGGATCTACCCTAGGACTTTACCACTACCTTAAGATCACAGGGCAAGACGTAGTTGTAATAGCACCAAATGATTACCCTAAATTTCTAAAATGGATTCCTGGAAATGAAACTATTTTAAATTTTGAAAAACAACATAATCAATCTACAGATTTTATAAAAAAAGCTACTGTAATTTTTACTTTAGATTTTAATCATATGGGCAGGATTGGTCAAATGCAATCTTTTTTAGAAAATGCATCCGCCACTTTTGTAATGATAGATCACCACCAAGAACCTTCCGATTACGCACAAATTATGTACTCCGATGTTCTTATGAGTTCTACCTGTGAGATGGTGTATAATTTCATAGAGATTCTTGGAGATTCAGATAAAATAACGAAAGATATTGCAAATTGCCTGTATACTGGTATAATGACAGACACTGGCTCTTTTAAATTCTCTTCTACAACAAGCAGAACTCATAAAGTTATTGCTGACCTTATAGATAGAGGAGCGAAAAACACAGAGATTCACAATAAAATATACGATACCAATACGCAAAGTAGGTTACAGCTTTTAGGTTGTGCCCTTAGTAATATGGTTATCTTGGAAGAATACAAAACCGCATATATTACCATTAGCCAAGAAGAACTAGACAAAAACAACTTTAAAAAAGGAGACACCGAGGGATTTGTTAACTACGGACTTACTCTTGAAGGAATTGTTTTTGCCGTTATTTTTATTGAAAACAGAGAAGAAAATATTATTAAAATCTCTTTCCGATCTGAAGGTGACTTTTCTGTAAATGAATTTGCCAGAAGCCATTTTGAAGGTGGCGGACACAACAATGCTGCTGGTGGAAAAAGTGATCTTTCCTTAAAAGAAACTGCTACTCATTTTGTATCCCTCTTAAAAAATTATAAAGACAAATTAAACGCATGAAGCATTTTTTCTCTTTACTCCTAGCGCTAAGTATTCTAAGTTGTGATGGCCCTATAGCCCGGAAACCAGTTAAAGTAACATCTGGAAGTTATATAAAGGAATCTGTTGCACGAAATAAAAAACTCTTAGCGGAAGAAAACAAGCAAATACAAAGTATAATCGATAAAGACTCTACAAATATTTACCGTATAACTGCAAACGGGGCGTGGTATTTTTATACTACTCAAAATAGGGATACTCTTGCCGTATACCCAAGAACGGACGACTTGGTAACCCTTACCTACAACATTGTAAGCTTTACAAATGACACCATCTATTCTAGTAAAGAAATAGACACTTTGACTTATAAAGTTGACAAAACAAAACTTTTCCCTGGTCTTAGAAATAGCATTAAATTATTAAAAGAAAACGAAACAGCAACCTTTCTTTTTCCGTCTTCTTTAGGTTTTGGCTACCATGGAGATGAAAACAGAATAGGTCCTAATACGCCAATAAAATTAACCATTACCATACTTAAAATAGAGCAACAAAAAGATAGTATTTAATATTAAAAGTAGTTAACAATGAAAAAAGTATCTGTATTATTAATAGCCATTGTATTGGTTATGACCAATTGTAAATCTAGCAAACATGCAGATTTAGGAGATGGTGTCTTTGCTGACATTATTACCAATAAAGGCGAAATAATCATAAAATTAGAGTATGAAAAAACACCAGTCACTGTAGCTAGTTTTGTTTCTCTTGCGGAAGGAGAAAGTCCTTTTGTAAGTGAAAATTTAAAAGGAAAAAAATATTTTGATGGTCTAATTTTCCATAGAATCATTAAAGACTTTATGATCCAAGGGGGAGATCCAACAGGAACAGGAACTGGTAACCCTGGCTATAAATTTAAAGATGAATTTAATGATTCTTTAACGCACCATAAAGCTGGTATTTTATCTATGGCGAACTCTGGTCCAGTAACTAATGGAAGTCAATTTTTCATCACTCATAAAGAAACACCTTTTTTAAATGGAAGGCATACTGTTTTTGGTGAAGTTATAGAAGGACTAAACATTGTAGATTCTATTGCGAATGTAAAAACTGCGGATAGAGACAAGCCTGTAGATGATGTCATCATGAAAACAGTTGAAATTATACGCAATGGAAAAGTTGCTAGAAAGTTTGATGCTGTTCAAATTATGACCGATTATTTTGAAGAAGCAGAGGCTACGGAAAAAGAGGCTGCTCTAAAAAAAGCTGCAATCGAAGCTGAAAAGAAAAATTTAATCGCAAAATTTATTGCCGATATTGCTGCACAAAAAACTAAGGCTAAAAGTTTACCATCTGGACTTAAGATTTTTACACTTAAAAAAGGAACTGGCGTAAAACCAAAAGTTGGTCAGAAAGTTGGTGTTTACTATGCTGGTTATTTAGATAACGGAACCCTTTTCGATAGTAATATTGAAAGCGTTGCTACAAAATATGGAAAGTTTGACCAAAGAAGAAAAGACGGTAAAGGTTACGAGCCAAATGCTATGGATTATAGTCCCGATGCACAATTAGTAGCCGGATTTAAAGAAGGCTTACTTTCTATGAATGTTGGCGATAAGATTCGTATATTCTTTCCTCCTCATTTAGGATATGGTGCTCAAGGCGGTGGTCCTATCCCTCCAAATGCCGATTTAATTTTTGATTTGGAAATTACAGAAGTAATAAAGTAAAATATAATACTACTAGAAAGCCTGCTTAAAGCAGGCTTTCTTATTTATAGGCTTTTTCAGCAGTAAACCACTTTTTAAGAACGAAACTACTTGGTGCTAGTTTTATTCAATAGCTATACCATTATTGTCTCCTAGTTTCGCCTTCACACCCCAGCCTCCCATTCTCTCGGTTAAAGCAAAAGCAATCTCATTTTTTCCTTTTTTAAGGCTCAAGAAAATGGTGTCAAAATAACCTATACTCCCTAAATAGCGATAATCCCTCGTTCTAAAACTATTATCTCCTGTATACACAGCTTTGCCGTTTACGAAAACAATTACCTTATCGCTATATCCAAAATGGAGCTCCTTCAGCTGCTCTGAGTCCGAATCAATATTAAACTTTGCTATAATGGCATTTGTCTCATTGCTTACAGAAGAAACCCTTGACAAATTGAGCGTTCCTGATCTCTCAGCCAATACTCTTTGGACTACCGTAATGTCCAAATTTTTCAAAGCCGTTATTTGTTTTAATTTGTCCGAAGAAAAAGCCTTTGAAACTTGCCAATTTAATACTGTTCCTTTTTCTATCATATCAGAAGGGTTCGTTTTAGTGGATAATGTGGGATTCTCTATTTCTTGATAAGTAAGATTGGCATAGTAGGTTGCTCCCAAGAATGTCCCGAATCCTAATGCTCCAGTTTTTAGTTCCCGTTTTAAATCGTGCACATGAAGTATAGGGGAATCCATATCATCGATAAAAACGTCCATCTTAGTATTAGAAATGACGATCTTAACATGCATCCATTCCCCGAATTCGTAATTAAATGCTGCCCAATGTCCTTCCCCATGGTATAGTTGCCAACTCCCATTTCCATTAATTACAGGCGCGTATTGTATAGAATCATCGTTACCTGACTGATGCGGTCGCAAGTATAATTCTTCATAGTTTAGCTTGTCCTGAATTCGAAAATGTACTCCTGCAAAATTTCGTCCTTTTTCAAAGCTAATATCATATTCTATTATTCCATTTTTGAAACTGGAGTTTTTCAATCTAGCTTTCCCATTATCTAAATACAATGCTCGTTTTCCTTTGTATTCTTTGAATTCATGGTTTTTCGCTTTCACTTCCCAGGCATCAGCTGTAAATTCAGGAATTATTTTGTTCTGAGAATTTACAACTCCACTTATGATTAGGAGACTTATAATGATTACTTTTTTTACTATCATGATGTTCTATTTTTTATGTATTAATCTAGTTTGAGTACATTGCAAAGAAAAACGAAGTAGGTATTATTTTCAATTCACCACAATATCAACTTCGTACAATCACATACATAATGTAAATTCAAATGATTACATCGCATTCAGAAACTGATTTGTCAAACTGTTTAAAAAAGATTGAAGAGAAATTAGGCTGGGGCAGTAGTTCCGATTGGTCGTCACAAAACTTTGAACAGTTAAGTAAAAAAATTCAAGAACATACTGGTGTAACTATAAGTCAGAATACACTGAAACGGTTATGGGGGAGAATACCATATAATTCCGACCCTAGTACAGTTACATTGAATACGCTTGTGAACTTTATAGATTATGAAAACTGGAGTGCTTTTAAGGCTAGTAACTCTAAAAATGCATCTACTGGTATAAAGAGCCATCGAATTATTTGGGATAGAAAGAATACCGCTATTGCCTCCACAATAATTACCGTTGTCATCGTGGTTTTAGTAATTGTATCTTTCTCCAAAACCAGCGTCAATAAAGAGGACTTTAGTTTTACTTCAAAAAAGATAGCTGACGGATTACCCAATTCTGTACTATTCAAGGTGGACGCCTCAGCCTCTAACGATACTGATAAAATCGAAATTCAACAAAGTTGGGATGTGAGTAAAAGACAAATAATAAATAAAAAGGATTCCTTGGTCACTTCCATTTATTATAACCCTGGTTATTTTGACGCTAAGCTGATTGTAAACAATAAGATAGTAAAACAACATGGCGTTTTAATTCCTTCAGAAGGTTGGCTCGCCCTTTTGGAAACAAATAATGCGCCAATATATTTAAAACCGAGCGAATTCAAATCTAAAAAAGGAGTATCGGTTCTCCCAGAATTGATCAAAAGTTATAACGTGGATATCCCCATTAGTAATACTGTAGTCAATTACTATTGGGTCGAAGATTTCAAGGAACTTAAAGTAGATGATTTTGAAATGGAAACCTCGTTCAAGAATATTCCATTTCAAAATTATAGAAGTTGCCAAAAAAGTGATATAATTCTATACTGTCAAGGCGAGGTAATCCTCATCCCTTTATCCATCAAGGGATGTGTCGCAGATCTGAATTTACATCTATTGGACAAGAGTATTAATGGTAATCGAAACAACCTTTCCAATTTTGGCGTTAATTTTTCCTCCTGGGTAAATGTAAAGTGTGTTTCTAAAGGTGGTACATTAACAATATATGTGAACGATAAAGTTGCGTACGAAGCCCCTTTCGAAGGAAGGACAAATCAAATCTATGGAATCAAGTATCGGTTTGAGGGTACTGGAGCTATATCTAAATTAAAGATTTCAAACAGCAAAAAAGTATTCTTGGATATCTGAACTATTTAAAAAGAAAAGATGACTTCTGCTAGAATGAACTCCTTAAATTTCTTGACATATCCAGTTCAACATTTTTTACTCTAGCATTGTATTATCATTCATTTTTCTATCTATAATTCTTCTCATATAATCTTGTATGAATGCTTTGCAACTTGTTTCTACCGATTCCATTTCTGGAGTTCTATTACCGATTAAGTTGTTTGTCAGATTTTTATCCTCTATATCATAAAAACCAATTGCCTTCTCCCCATCAAAAATACAGATGTAATTTCCTTGCATAAAATTATATAAAGTACCATTGTGCGTCATTACAAAAGGAGTAACGGAGTTAGTATCTAATAAACTTCTCCCCCAACTTCTAAAAGGCTTTTCATAACCTGCCATATCCAATACTGTAGGGAAAATATCAATTTGCTGTGCCAGTGAATAATCCACTCCAACAAAATCTTCATTTGGTGTATAAATCATAATAGGAACTGCGTACTTATTTATGTTTTTCTTATACTCATCATAATGTATTTGATTCGTATGATCCGCAGTCAGAACAAAAATGGTATTTTTAAACCAAGACTCCTTCTTTGCTTCTTCAAAAAATCGTTTTAGAGCGTAATCTGTATACTCCACACACTTATGCATTGGCACTTCTCCCTCTTCAAAAACATCCTTATAGGCTTCTGGAATAATATAAGGCTCGTGTGAAGTAACCGTAAAAGCACTTGCCATGAATGGTGTTTTCTTCTTATCCAATGTTCGCTTCATATACTGCAGAAAAGGTTCGTCCCATATTCCCCATATTCCATCAAAATCTGCATCATAATTGTACTCTGTTTTACCATAATAATGATCAAAACCTAAGATAGTAGAAAAACCTAAAAAGCCCATTGACCCATTTGGAGCTCCGTGAAAAAAAGAGGTGTCATAACCCATCTCATTTAATCCAGATACTACCGACATTATTTTTTGATTAACATAAGAAGAGGACGTAAAAGCTACTTCAAAAGATGGTATCCCTCCAAATATGGAAGACATACCATGTATCGATTTTCTTCCATTAGCAAAACTATTCGGAAAAATTAAACTCTTCTTCGCTAATGAATCTAAAAAAGGGGTGTAACTCTTATAATTATCAATTTTTAAATGCTCATTAAAAGCACCTATATACTCTCTACCATAACTCTCTAAAATGAGAATAACCACATTAGGCTTGTCCATTGTTAGGCTATCGCGAGGATATTTCTTTATGGGGTTTATCTTTTCTAAGAGCATAGCATCACTTACAAAATTGGCCTTCTTAAATGTATGCTTATTAACGGTTCTTATAATGGCAAATGGCGTGTTTAATACAGCCTCTGAATGCATTGGGTTCTTCACATGCCTACTGGCATCTACAAGCGTTATAGGCCTTGTGCTATATTTAAAATCGCCACGAATACCTCCAATGCTCAAAGCTGGAATTACCAAAATAAAAACCAGAGAAGCAATTAAGTAACTAGGCTTTTTGATTACAGCAGCCTCATTTAGCTTTATTCTTTTATAGAGAAAAACCCAAGCCGAACTTAAAATTATAAATAGAAGAAATACATGCCAATAAGTTCCTAAGAAATGAAACAATAATTTGATCTTATTTTGTTCGTTCTCTAACACCTCCTTGACTGCTAAGGTCGATCGACCCATATTAAACCTGAAAAATGCAAAATCCACAAAATTCGTAGCATAACCAATGAGATTCGGAACAAAATAAATATAGAATAGTACTTTTTGAAATTTAGGCTTTGTATTTATAAAAAATGGAAGAATACTAACCAACAAAAACAAGAGGTTAAGGTATATAATCGCCGATGTGTCAAATGCCAGTCCATAAATACAAATTTTAAAGAAAGTGGTTATGTCTTCAACCTGTAACAAATCATTATTATAAAGCACAAAAAGTAGCCTAGCTATAAAATAAAAAATGTAGGCTAAAAAAAAACGAGATACTAAAACTTTGAGTTCTACCTGTCTGAATGTGTTCTTCAAAAGAATAGGGTTTTTAGAAAGATGAATTGCTAATACTTTGGTCAAATTTACTTCATAAATAGGACACAAACAAATGACTTTAAATCTTGTGAAAATAGTTGTACCGAGAATTCATGAACCATATACACCCGAAAAAAACATCAAACACTAAACAAATAAAGCATAACTTTATACATGAAATCTCTATGAGAATGATATCGTGTATTTAAAATTTACCTCTTTGATTGTTCTTAGATTGCAAATACTTTTTAAATGAAAAATATACTATTTCTTGTTTTTACAACTATCCTGTTTTTTTCAAATAACTCTTGTAAATCTTCTAGTGATGATACGATTACACCCGAAGAGAAAAAAATATCTGAATTTAAATCCGTTGTAGAAGAACATGGACAATTACGTGTTAAAGGAACAACTATTGTAGACGAAAATGATGCTATAGTTCAATTAAGAGGCATGTCTTTCTTTTGGAGCCAATGGATGGGAAAATATTACACAAAAGAAGTTGTAAAATGGCTGAAAGAAGATTGGCAATGTACTGTTGTTAGAGCATCTTTGGCTGTAGATGAATCGGATGGTTATATTGATAATCCAGATGTGGAAAAGAAAAAAATATTTACAGTTATAGATGCTGCTATTGCCGAAGGATTATATGTCATAGTGGACTGGCACAGCCACCATGCAGAAGATTATATTACAGAAACAAAAGCCTTTTTTTCTGAGGTAGCACAGAAATATGGAAACACACCTAACATTATATATGAAACTTATAATGAGCCTTTGGATCTTGCTTGGAACACTGTTTTAAAACCTTATCATGAAGAAATTATAGCTGCTATACGGGAATATGATTCTGACAATATTATTATATGTGGCACCAGAACATGGTCACAACGGGTAGATGAAGTTATAGGAAACCCTATAAACGACGCAAATGTTGCCTACACTTTACATTACTATGCCTCGTCTCACAAACAAGAACTGCGAGATGTTGCTCAGGAAGCTATTGCTAATGGAATTCCTCTTTTTGTAACAGAATATGGCGTTACAGAATATTCTGGAGATGGATTCATTGATGTTACCGAAGCGAATCTCTGGTGGGATTTCTTAGATAAAAACAATATCTCTTGGTGCAATTGGTCTTTGGCAGACAAAGAAGAAACTTCTGCTGCTTTAATGACTAATGCAAGTAATTTAGGTGGATGGCCTACTAGTAACCTTACCCAATCTGGAAAAATGGTTAGAACAGAAATAAAAAGAAAAAACCCTAAATACGAGGAATAAACTAGCCAGAGGCAGAGCCATCGAGGTATCAATCGGGAAAAAATATTTTAAGTTTTACTACAACTAATTTTGAAATTATTTTCACGAAGTGATAGTTAAAAAAGAATCAAACTTAACAGAAAAAGTAATTCCTATTGTATATTTAATCCCGTCTGTATTCTAAAATATCTTCTGGCCCACAATCCAGAGCTTCACAAATAGCCTCTAAAGTTGAAAAACGTATTGCTTTCGCTTTACCAGATTTTAATATTGATAAATTAGCTGTGGTTATGCCAATCTTTTCCGCTAATTCTTTACTCCTCATTTTTCGTTTGGCCAATACCACATCCAGATTTATAATTATTGACATAGCTAAACAGTTAAATCGTTTTCTTCCTTAAGGGATTTTGCTCTTTTAAAAATTTCCGCTAACAAATAAAACCCCAAACCACATGGAATTAGTAATGTAAACTCTTCTCTAAATTCATCAAAAACATTAAATGAAGCTTTACCTATAGACGCCAATAAAAACCGAAGTACAAGAATATTTATAGTATAAGTAATAAATATATTCCCAATTTTTTTAAAATAACCAATATTCTTATTACTAAAATAATCCTCTTTCTCTATCTCTTTCAGTATGGAAAAAAAATACGTAAATCCATAAATTAGATAACCCCTAAAAAAGAAAATCGCAGTACTAAGAAAATAATAACTCCATTTAATAGAATTTTCCGAAGTAAACCAACTTTCATTTTTATCTGCTGTTTTTGCCCAATCTATAAAAGCTTTATACTGTTCCATATCAAACTCTCGCATATCGTTAATCAATATAGACACAGAGGAGAGTATTATAACATAAGTTACTACCGTAAGTATTGTGATTTTATCTTTCATAATTATTTTATTCGCATTGCAAATATGAATAAAATTATCGAAAAACAATAATTACTTACTGATAAATGATTATTTAATTATAATAACCTGTCTATATTCCTTTTAAAACGAACATGAAAAAATTCGCAAGATCTTAGAAAACTTGCAGGTTAATTGCATCTTTTGCCAAAAATTATTTCTCTAGTTTTTTTTATTCCAACTTTGGGACTTAAGCCCTATTGTTGCTTTTAAAATATCTTTTTGAGAAATTTGGCCAATCAATTTTCCATTTTCAACAATGGGAAAACGCCTTCTTCTCGATGTTATAAACTTAGTGGCTGCATCAAAAATATTCATATTACCGTCTATGGTCTCCACATTTTTGATCATACTATGTTCTATTTTATGCTCCCCTATTGGCATATTATAATACCTACTTTCACTAATATGCTTTATACAATCACCTTCAGAAATCATTCCAATCAGTTCATTCTTCTTATTCACTACGGGGCCTCCTGAAATTTTATTCTGAATAAGCGCTTCAATAACCTCTTCCACGGATTGTTCTGGACTAAATGTAATTAACTTTTTAGTCATATAATCACTCACTTTTAGCGGAACTCCTTCAGTCGGTTCTTGCCGCCTTCTAGCCCCTTGAAAACTTTTTATTCCCATAATATAAAATTTCATTCTCTTAAAGCTACTGAATTATACTCTTTCATCCTAAGAATAGTGACACTACTTACTCCTGTCACATCCTACTTATATACCTATTTCTAAAAGCTTTGCTTAGCCTGATACAGGCTAAAAAACAAAAAAAAGACCCACAAGGTCTTTTAAAACCATGTGGGTCGTTCTTATAATACCTTTAAATTTACTTCTTCGGACTATTTTTTAACGTCTCTAAAGTAAATTTCCAAAACTTCTGTACAGATGCAATATTTACACGCTCATCCGGAGAATGCGCTCCCTTTATTATTGGACCAAAACTTATCATATCCATATCCGGATAATTTGTTCCTAAAATACCACATTCTAATCCTGCATGACAAGCAGCTACTTTTGGCGTTTCTTTAAACAGGGTTTTGTACTGCGCTACTAAAACTTTTGCTATGGAAGAATCGGGATTAGGCTCCCAACCAGGGTAATCGTTATCTAAAACAACATCATACCCCGCCAATTCAAAAACAGATTGCAAAGAGTGTCCTAAATCCCATTTTGCAGAGTCTACTGAAGAACGTGTTAAACAAGCTACCCTAATAGAACCGTCAGCCACTACAACACGTGCGACATTATTAGAGGTTTCCACCAAACCCTTTACTACAGCACTCATACAATAAACACCATTTATGGCTGCTCGTATTGCACGTAGCAACTTATCTTGCGCTTCTGCAGTCATAACAGTTTTAGGAATTTCTGTTATGTTTAATTCAACTACTAAATTTGGCTCTGTAGTAGACAATTCATTTTTAATTGCTGCTATCCAAACTTTCAATTCTTTTTCAAAATTTTCTTTTTTATCTGAAGTAACAACAATAATTGCAGAACTCTCTCTAGGAATTGCATTTCGTAAACTTCCTCCGTTGATGGTAGCTACCTGAATACAATATCCTTTAGTTGCTTCTTGCAATAGTCTATTCATAATCTTATTGGCGTTACCAAAACCTCTATGAATATCCATGCCACTATGACCACCACGCAGTCCTTTGACCACTAAACTATATGACGCAGTATTTTCTAATGGAGTTTCTTCTTTATAAATAGCTCTTGCTGTAACATCTACACCGCCAGCACAACCTATACCAATTTCATCATCTTCTTCTGTATCTAAATTCAATAAGATTTCACCTTGTAAAATTCCACCTTTTAACCCCAAAGCTCCCGTCATTCCAGTTTCTTCGTCTATCGTAAATAGTGCTTCTAAAGGAGGATGTGGAATATCTGTACTTTCCAATAATGCCATAATTGCCGCAACTCCCATTCCGTTATCAGCACCAAGAGTTGTTCCTTCTGCTTTTACCCAACCATCTTCTATATACATTTGTATTCCTTGGGTATCGAAATCAAAATCGGTATCCGAGTTTTTCTGATGTACCATATCTAAATGCGATTGTAGTGTCACTATTTTACAATCTTCCATCCCTTTTGTGGCAGGTTTTCTAATAATTACGTTACCTATCTCATCCTCTAAGGTTTCCAAATCCAATGACTTTCCAAATGCTAGCATAAATGCAATTACCCTTTCTTCCTTTTTAGAAGGTCGTGGTACTTCATTTAAATCGGCAAACCTATTCCATACTGCTATTGGTTCTAATTGGCGTATTTCTTTTTGCATATCTATTTTTATTCAGACTTCAAAAATACTGATAGATGACGGAAGAAACAAAACTACTTTCTTTCAAAAACCAAGTAACTATTCTGATATAATTAACATTTCATCTTATATATTTATTTATTTTTGAAGTAATGAAAAACAAAATTAAAAATGGTCTTGCCATTGCTTTAATTCCGCAAATACTACTCGTTAAATGGTTGGGGAATTACCCGGAGTTCATTGAAAAATATTACAGTACTGGTATTTACCCAATAATTTCTGGCTTTTTTAGAACAATCTTTGGATGGGTTTCCTTTTCTATTGGCGACTTAATATACCTCTCTTTATTGCTAATCGCATTAGGATATTTTTTTTTAAATAGAGGGCTCATTTTACGCAAACCAAAGTTACTTTTCAGAAATATAGCAGTAGTTTTATCTGTTGCTTATTTTACTTTTCATCTACTTTGGGGATTCAATTATTATAGAGTACCGATTGCTCAAAAGCTAGAATTAAAAGAAACACACACGAATGAAGAACTAATTTCTTTTGTTGAAAAACTCCTAGAAAAAACAAATTCAGCACATTTTAGTATTACGGCCGATTCTACAAAAATGGTTCAAATACCTTATAACAAAGAAGTGACTTTTAATAAAGCTATAGAAGGATACCAAGTGCTAGAAAAAAGTATGCCTTTTCTAAAATACGAGCGACAAAGTTTAAAAAAATCCCTTTTTAGCACTACACTGACTTACATGGGATATGGTGGTTACCTGAATCCCTTTACAAATGAAGCACAAGTAAATGGTAAAATTCCAGATTTTAGATATCCTGTAGTTTCTTGTCACGAAATGGGGCATCAGGTCGGCTATTCCGCTGAAAATGAAACAAATTTCGTAGGCTATTTAGCGGCTGTTAATAATGAAGACATCTATTTTAAATATGCAGCTTACGCTTACGCATTACGCTATTGTTTGGGAGATATTAAGCGAAGAGATGAAACTGCGTTTCAAGTTTTATTTTCACAACTAAATATAGGCGTTAAAAAAAACTACCAAGAAGTGTCTAACTTTTGGATGGCACATGAAAACCCGTTAGAACCAATATTCAAATCTATTTTTAATTCTTTCTTAAAAGCTAACAATCAGAAAAAAGGAATTGATAGCTATAACCAAGTGGTTTCTCTTTTGGTTACCTACCATTTAGAACATCCATTATAAGAAATACGATACCACATTTTTTTACAGACAAAATCATACTAGTATTTTCAACTATTACTTTTGTCTTTCATGTTAGCGGTAATTCAGCTATATTACTTAACAAACATTCAAAATAATGAGAGAAGCATTACAAAAAATAATGCCACATGACAAAATGGAAGAGTTATTTTCTATATGTCAGGTTGAGACTCTAAAAGCAAACGATTATTTTATTCGCGAAGGGGAAATTCCGAAAAACTTTGCCTTTGTGTTTTCGGGACTTTTCAGATACGTATACATCAACGATAAGGGAAACGAGTTTACTAAAGGAATTATCACAGAAAATAATTTCATCAGCTCTTACTCTGCTATGATATCCAATTCTCCATCTCATTTCTTTATTGAAGCAATAGAAAATACAAAAATCCTCAAAATACCTTACAATAAATGGCTCGTTTTACTAGAAACAGACATTTTTTGGGTTAAGTTTTTACTCGGACTTATAGAAAAAGGATTTTCTGTAAAAGAAAAAAGAGAAAGAGAATTATTGCTGCTCAATGCTGAAGCGAGATATTTAATTTTCTTAAGAGAATATCCAGATATTGATAAAAGAATAAATCAAACAATTATCGCGTCATATCTCGGCATACGACCTGAAAGTCTCAGTCGAATAAGAAAAAACAGCAACTCTTAACATACATCAATGCACAGATAATTTCATAGGAATACTTTTGCTTATTATTAATTGTAAAAGTTATATTTATGAAACTATCAGGTAACACTATTCTAATTACAGGTGGAAGTTCTGGCATTGGACTTGAGTTAAGCAAACAACTTATTGAAAGAAATAACAGAGTAATTATTTGTGGCCGTTCAGAGCAACGGTTAAATGATGCAAAAGCACAAATACCAGAACTAGAAATATTTAAATGTAATTTATCTAATAAAAATCAATGTTATGATTTAGCCCTTTGGATAAAAAAAGAACATCCAAGACTTAACCTTCTAATTAATAATGCTGCAATAGTTAACAAAACCAGTTTCCTTGAAACGGATAGAATAATCGAAATGGCAAAACAAGAAATGGAAACCAATTTCATGGCTCCAGTAAGATTAATTCATTTTCTATACCCACAACTGCAAAAAAATGAAAATTCTGCAATAATAAATATAACGACAGGATTAATATACGCACCACGGGCAGATTACCCTTTTTATAACGCAACAAAAGCTGCGCTTCATTCCTTTACTCAGGTATTTAGAAAACAAACCGAAGAATCCAAAACTGCGATAATTGAAGTGATGTTCCCTGCGGTTAAAACGACTTGGCATAAAGGAAATCCACCTAAAATTGCCATTTCTACTGATAAGGCAGTTGATGAAATGTTATTAGGACTTGAAAAAGGAAAATTGGAAATTAGAGTCGCAGGAGCGAAATTACTTTATAGAGTTTCGAGAATAGCACCAAAATTCGCCTTCAAAAAAGTTAATAGTTTGAAAGATGCGTAAAGCTACTCCTAACGTATAAAAATAAAATTTTAGAGATTAATTTAAAGGGTCTTTATTTTCTTCTGTATTAAACTGAAAAGTAAAAGGTTTCAAAATCCCTTCCTAGTTCTTACACTTAATGTTAAATAAAAGTGAAGGCTTGTTAAATTTTCCCAACATCCTTTACCTTTAGACGGACTAATTAATAGCAACATCACTATGAAAATGAGACTCTTTGCGCTTGCCATGTTATGGTGCGGCGTTTCTTTATTTGCACAAGATTACTTTCCCAAGAATGACGGTGTAAAATCTAAGAACAACAATTACACAGCGTTTACTAACGCTAAAATCTATGTAACTCCTACACAAATTGTTACTAACGGTACATTACTTATTCAAAATGGAAAAGTAGTACAAGTAGGAAAATCGGTTACTATTCCAAAAAACTCTGTTATTATTAATTTAGAAGGAAAATCTATTTATCCTTCTTTTATTGATATTTACTCCAACTTTGGTATCGCAAAATCGAAACGCCCTTCTGGAGGTGGTAGAGGCTCCCAATATGGACCAACTAGAGATGGTTTTTATTGGAATGACCATATTATGCCAGATGCTAATGCTATAAATGTTTTTAGCTATGACGATAAAAAAGCAAAAGAGCTTCGCGAAGCTGGATTTGGTGTTGTAAACACCCATATTCAAGACGGAGTTGCCCGTGGTTCTGGTGTTTTAGTTGCCTTAAATGGTGTTGGCAATGATGCTGACCGAATTTTAGACGATACCTCAGCGCAACATTTTTCTTTTCGTAAGAGTGTAACAAAAAGACAATCGTACCCAACATCACTTATGGGTGCTATGTCCTTACTTCGTCAAATGCACCACGATGCTGACTGGTACGCTAAAGGAAATGTGGACACTAAGGATCGTTCTTTAGAAGCTTTGCTAAAAAATAAAGGAATGGTTCAAATTTTTGAAGCAAAAGACAAAGGACATGTGCTTAGAGCTGATAAAATTGGAGATGCTTTCAATACCCAGTATGTTATTGTTGCTGGTGGTAACGAATATGAAAACATTGCAGATATAAAAGCTACAAATGCTTCGTTTATTGTTCCTATAAACTTTCCAGAAGCGTACGATGTTTCTAACCCTTACCAAGCTGGTTATGTTACTGTCAGAGATATGAGATTATGGAACCAAGCGCCTACAAACCCAAAGGCTATGGCAGATAATGGAATTACTTTTTCTTTTACACTGCACGATTTAAAATCACCTTCGAAATTCAAAAGCAAGCTGCAAAAAGCTATCGCCCATGGTTTATCGGAAACAAAAGCTTTAGAGGCATTAACCTCTGCTCCTGCACAAATATTAGGGAAATCTAGTAAAATAGGTTCGCTACAAACTGGGCGTTATGCTAACTTTCTTATTACTTCTGGTGCTATTTTCGCAAAAGAAACAGTGCTTTACGAAAACTGGGTACAAGGAAACAGAACTATTGTAAACAATAAAGATTTAAGAGATATCCGTGGAGATTATAATTTAGCTGTTGGTAATACCAGTTTCAAGCTTTCTATTACAGGTGAGCCAAGTAAACCAAAGGCAAAAATAATGCAGGATACTATTAAATTAAAATCTAAGCTTTCTTATAAAGACAACTGGTTAGACCTTTCTTTCTCTACAGATAAAGGGGAAAAAACATATAGATTAACGGGTTTAACTTCTGCTAATTCTAAAAACCTAACAGGAAGATTAATTCTGCCTAACGGAAATGAATCTAAATATACAGCTAGAAGAACTTCTGAATTTTCTAAAAAAGATAAAGACGAGAAGGACAAAGAAGCACCTACTGTAGTTGCCGTTACTTATCCTAATGTAGGGTATGGAAATACTGTTATACCAAAACAAGAAAACATCTTGTTTAAAAATGCTACAGTTTGGACAAGTGAAGCTGCCGGAATTCTAGAAAATACGGACGTTCTTATAAAAGATGGCAAGATTTCTAAAATTGGTAAAAACTTAAAAGCTGGTAGAGCTAAAGTTATCGATGCTACTGGAAAACATTTAACTGCTGGTATTGTTGATGAACACACACATATTGCTGCTTTATCTGTTAATGAAGCTGGACATAATTCTACTGCTGAAGTTAAGATGGCAGATGTTATAGATCCAGAAGATATAGGAATCTACCGTAATTTAGCTGGTGGGGTAACGACAGCGCAACTATTACATGGTTCGGCTAATCCTATTGGTGGACAATCTGCTATTTTTAAATTAAAATGGGGTGCTAATGCCAATACTATGCTTTACACTAATTCTCCTAAATTTATCAAGTTTGCTCTGGGAGAAAATGTAAAACAATCTAACTGGTCTGGTGGTCGTTTTCCTCAAACGAGAATGGGTGTAGAACAACTTTACATCAACTACTTTCAAATGGCAAAAGAATACGATGCTAAAAAGAAAAGTGGACAGCCATATCGTTTTGATGAGGAAATGGAAACAATAGCCGAAATCGTAAATGGAGAACGTTTTATTACATGCCACTCTTATGTACAAAGTGAAATTAATATGATGATAAAAGTTGCTGAAAAATTCAACTTTAATATAAATACTTTCACACATATCTTAGAAGGATACAAGGTTGCTGACAAAATGAAAAAACACGGCGTTGGCGGTTCTACTTTTAGTGATTGGTGGGCTTATAAGTATGAAGTAAATGACGCTATTCCTTATAATGCTGCAATTATGACTAGCCAAGGTATTACTGTTGCTATTAATAGTGATGATGGCGAAATGTCTAGAAGATTAAACCAAGAGGCTGCAAAAAGTGTGAAATATGGTGGTATGTCTGAGCTAGAGGCTTGGAAAATGATTACTATTAACCCTGCTACTTTATTACATATAAACGATAAAGTCGGGAGTATTAAAATAGGTAAAGATGCCGATCTTGTATTATGGAACGGACACCCACTTTCTATCTATACTAAGGCTGAAAAAACAATTATTGAAGGTGTTACTTACTTTAATCTTGAAGATGATAAGCAAAAGCGTATTGCGGTTAAAAAGGAACGAAATACCCTTATTCAAATGATGTTGAAAGAAAAAGATGGTGGTAAGCCAACGCAAAGCCCTAAGAAAAGTAAAAAGAAATTATTGCATTGCGATAGCCTGTAAACTAAAAGTGAAAAACAAAAATATTATGAAACGTTATTTAATCTTATTACTGTTACTTATCAGTTATACTGGATTTGGACAGCAAACGCCTGCTTCGGCGCAAAAAGAAGCAATATCCATAACTGGAGTTACAGCACATATTGGCGATGGTACGTTAATCGAAAATGCAACTATTGTTTTTGAAAATGGCAAAATTACTGCTATTGGAAATGCAAGTACTACCACAAAAGGAACGGTAATTAATGCTTCTGGAAAACATGTATATCCGGGATTCATTGTTGCTTGTTCTTCTCTTGGTCTTGTTGAAGTAGATGCTGTTAAAGCTACTAAAGATTTTGATGAAATTGGAGATATGATTCCACATATTCGTAGCATAATTGCTTACAATGCGGAATCTAAAGTGGTAGAGAGTATTCGTCCTAACGGAATCCTGTTGGCACAAGTATCTCCTAAAGGTGGTAGAATATCAGGAACTTCTTCTGTTGTGCAATTAGATGCTTGGAACTGGGAAGATGCTGCAATTAAAACGGATGATGCTATTCACCTTAATTGGCCAAGTAGTTTTTCGCGAGGTCGTTGGTGGCTAGGGGAATCTAGTGCATACAAGCCAAGTAAAAATTACCAAAAGCAAATTGCTTCTGTTACTAGTTTTTTACAAAACTCCGCAGCGTATAATAAAAGTACTTCGAAGGAATTAAATCAGGCTTTTGCTTCTATGAAAGGGCTATTTAATGGTTCTCAAAAACTATATGTGTATGCAAATGGAGAAAGAGAAATTATTGATGCGATTAGTACTGCTAAAGAAGCTAACATCGCTAATATTGTTTTGGTTGGTGCTTATGAAGCGCACAAAATAACCGATTTCCTAAAAGAGAACAATATTGCCGTTTTAGTAAGGGCTGCTCATAGTCTTCCGAATGCAGATGATGATGATTATGATATGCCATACAAACTTCCTAAGTTATTGATGGAAGCTGGACTTACGGTTGGCTTACAAAACAGGAATGCAATGAATTTTCAAGTAAGAAACCTTCCTTTTTATGCAGGTCAGGTTGCAGGGCAAGGCTTAGATAAGGAAAAAGCATTGCAAATGATTACAAGCAATACAGCAAAAATCCTTGGAATAGATGCTAATTACGGTACACTTACCGTTGGTAAAAGTGCTACTTTATTTATTTCTGAAGGGGATGCTTTAGATATGCGAACAAACATTTTAAGTCACGCTTTTATAGATGGCAGAAGTCTTTCTTTAGAAACACACCAGACAAAATTATGGAAACGTTATATGGGAAAATATAACGGAAAATAAATAATCCGACTATAGTAATTTTGAAATCCGTACACGAGAAATTGTGTACGGATTTTTTGTATCTTTCTATATTCCTTTTTACCTCTATTGGATGTAAAAAAGAAGAAGGCTTCAATAAATAATAGTACACCTAGAGAAATGGAAATGAAAAGATACAATTCAAAAATAGGAATCGGAATACTACTTTTTCTTATTACTGTATTTGGAGGTACAACAATTTTCTTAATTTATTCTCAAGCGTGGTCTGGTATTGCGATAAATGCTGTAACCATTATTTTTATAACCTATTTGTATTTAAATACCTATTATACAATTATTGGCGCACAACTATTTGTAAAATCTGGGTTTCTAGTTAATGAAACTATAGAAATTAGCGCTATAACGAAAATAACAAAAACAAAAAATCTAATTAGCTCTCCAGCTCTATCCTTAGATAGACTTGAAGTTTTTTATAGCAATAGCACGGTTATTATATCTCCCAAAGACAAATTAGAATTTATAAACCACTTACAAAAAATAAACCCGGACATAGAAACTGATTAACAGCTTAATTTTAAGCTAATCCCATCAACAATTAAAATCTACTCTTGATAAAACTTTCTTTAGAAAATCACTAAGGCTAAATCACACTTTTGTATGCTTCAATAGTATGTCCGAGAACAGTAATAAATCAAGTGATTTTTATAGCTCTTGTCAGTTTGAGTGTTCCGATTTTTTATTGGAATGTATCGAAAACGTAAAAAGGGTATTCTCGATACGTTTTTCGTACCTCAAAACACATAGTTAACTAGATAATCATGTCATTCCTGTGAGGACAGGAATCCACTTATAATTTTGGATGGATCCTTTTTTTTAAGGGATGACAAAAATCAAGAACCAAACCTATATTATGGTTAGTAACTCCATTGGCGCAATAATTCTGTACTAATACACCTCACAAAAAACGTAGTGCTACCATTGATGTTTTTTGTAATCAGCATATAACCCTCAAGATAATTACGTCATTGCAACCGCTCGTTTTTGAAAAAAAAGCATTAATATCCCCTAATAAAATCACTTTCAATAACAATTTAAAAAAGGCTTTTCAAGAAATATTCAGAATAAAAAACACCCCTGACATCCTTTGTCATACTGCTGTTTTAAATTTGTAGTATATAATCAAAAACCCTTTTGCGGGCAAAAAACAAACAGATATGACTAATGCAATTAACTGGTTCGAGATTCCGGTAACCAACTTCGAAAAAGCAAAAACCTTTTATGAAACAGTTTTAGGAGTAGAAATTACCAACCACCCTATGGAGAATATGGAATACGGTATTTTCCCATATACAATGGAAGGTCACTGTGTTGGTGGCGCTATTGTGCAAATGAAAGATTTTAACCCATCAGCAGATGGTTGTTGTGTTTATTTAAATGGTGGAGACGATTTAAGTAATGCCCTTTCGAGAGTAGAATCCTCAGGCGGAAAAATTCTAATGCCTAAAACAGATATTCAAGAAAACGGATTTATTGCTCTTTTCTCGGATCAAGACGGTAATAGAATCGGACTTCATTCTATGAAGTAAAACTAAAATGTTAGGTAGTGAATCCTATATGGGTTCACTACCTTTACTATTATGTCACAGTTATCCCGACTTATTTCCATTCTTACACTGCTACGATCTAAAAGATTGATAACAGCTCCTGAACTTGCCGAAAAATTTACGGTAAGTGTCCGAACTATATATAGGGACATGCGTAAATTGGAAGAATCTGGCGTTCCTGTAATTACAATAGATGGCAAAGGATATACACTTATGGAAGGGTATTCTGTGGCTCCTGTACAATTTACAGAGAAACAGGCAAATGCTTTAATTACGGCGCAGCATTTGGTTAACCAATCTAATGATGCCTCTTTTGTAAATGACTTTGAAGAAGCTTTAACCAAAATAAAATCGGTTTTTAGAAGCTCTGTACAAGAAAAAAGTGAATTATTAAGTGGTAAAATTTATGTTTTTAACAGGAAAAACGAAAATATCTCAAGCAATGCGCTTTCGGAAATCCAACTTGCAATTACCAATTTCAATTATGCGGAAATCAATTACCGTAAAGCAAATGACACAAATATCTCGTTCAGAAAAATAGAACCTTGTGCCTTTTATTCTTCGGATAATAAATGGATTTTAATTGCATGGTGCCATCTTAGAACAGAATATCGGTCTTTTCGTATTGATAGAATTCAGCACTTTAAAATTCTACAAGAAAAGTTTGAAGACCGTAAATTCTCTATAGAAGCTTATTTTAATTCTTGCCCGTTTGGCGGTGAGGATAATTATAAATTGTAAAAGGTTATTACTCATTATTACGCTTCACTACTGCATACTATAGATTCTATCTTAGGTAGCTTTTCGTGCTGTAGTATGGAAGAATGTAAAAAAAACACAATTCACTACAATTCTATTACAGTTGGTTACAAATCGTTTTAAAAATGGAAATGTCCAACTTACATTTGCAGCATCAATCAAAAAGCGAATTGTCATGAAAAATTTAAGTACATCAAAAAACAACTTTCTAGGACTAATCACCCTAATTGCATTATTCTGTTTTTCCTCTAACTTCTATGGACAGACTTCTAATCGGAAAAGTATTTCGATAAGCCATAATAATTCCAATGGAAGGCATATTATTAAAACCAAAAAAAATGGTCAGAATTTCAGTATAGAATACGAAGGAGATATTACAATTTCTGACAATGATAAAGATATTGTTTCTATTTCTAGAGGTGGTTTCCTCATAATCAAAAAATCTACTTTCGGAAGTAAAAGAAAAATTATTATTCAGGCAGAAGGGAAAGGACTTACAAAAGAATATTATGTTGGTCGTTCTAAAAAATCATTTAATCCAGAAGGGAAAGCTTGGCTAGCTGAAATTTTACCAGATATACTACGTACAACTGGTATTGGTGCAGAATCTAGAGTGGCACGATTTCATAAAAAAGGAGGTGCACAATCCGTTTTGAATGAAATAAAAAAGATGTCGAGTGACTATGTAGCATCTACTTATCTAAAATTATTGTTGCAATATGATCTTAGTCCAAACGAGCTAATTCGCACTATTAAAACTGCTGGAAACCAGATTGAATCGGATTATTACCTATCGGAAATATTAATTTCAAACCAAAAAGTATTCTTAAATAACCAACAAACTATTGATGCATATATATCTGCTGCTAAAAGCGTAGAATCCGATTACTACTTGGCAAGTATATTAGAAAACGTGATTACGAATACGGCTATATCGGATACGCAATTGACTAGTGTAATGGGCCTTTCAGAAAATATTGGCTCTGATTATTATTTATCTGAAGTTCTAATAAAAATTCTGAACAACAGAACATTGAACCAACAAAACATGGGTAAAATACTTCAATTATCAAATGAAATTGGTTCTGACTATTATAAATCTGAAGTACTTAAAAAAGCATTAAATAAAGAAGGTATATCTAGTACTAACTACGCTACTTTCATTGGCTCTTTAGAAGATATTGGCTCCGATTATTATGTAACAGAAGTTATAAGAATGTTGCTAAAAAAAGATCTTGATTCAAATTCTCTTGCCAAATTACTTTCCTTATTAGAAAATAATGTAAGCTCTGATAATTACGCTGCTAATATGTACAAGGCAATGGCTAAAAAGAACAAACTTACCGACTCACAAATTGCTAGTGCACTAGACTCTGCATCGAATACTATTTCTTCTAATCATTATTTACAAGAAGTACTTTTAGCTTTTGCAAGTAAAGCTCGTTCCTCAGAAACTGTTAAAAATGCATATAGAAAAGCAGCGAAGTCTCTTAGCTCTAATTCGGCCTATGGAAAAGTTATAAAAGCAATAGATTAAATTTTAACTGCAACAATTTTACAACAACCATAAATCAGTACCAAGGTAATTCTCCAATTTTAAAATAGGATGATTACCTTGGTATTATGAAGATCAATTCTTTTCTTAATACCTTTCTGGTGAAAAAATATATTCTAGTTACACTTATTGGTCTTGTTCTAGGTATCCTTATTTATTATTACCTCAAAGAAAGTACTAACAACACAAGTTCCCTTTCTTCTTTAGAAGTTGTTTTGGCTTCACTTTGCGGAATTCTTGTAGCGCTACTTTGTTATCGCATCTCTCTAAAACTAGATAAAGTCATTCCTTGGCAAGCACAGCTAGCTAATAGATTATTCGCTGGAATTACTATACATTTCTTGTTTGCGTTTACTTTTATTAGTGTATGTATTTATGGCTACCACCAGCTTATAATTGACTCTGATATCTTATTGAGTAACGAAATTTTTATTAAACTAGCTATTATCCTTTTTATCTTAATGCTGTTTTACAGCATTATTTATTTCGCCTTCTACTCCTACTATACCTATGCTACCCTACAAATTGCAACTATTGAACAAGAACGCAAACAAATAGATCTTCAATTAAAAGCACTAAAATCCCAGTTAAGTCCACATTTTCTTTTTAATAGTTTGAATAGTATTTCTTCTTTAATTTTCAGCAATACCGAAAGAGCGGAAACCTTTATTCGTCGCCTGGCAAAAATGTACCAATTTACTTTAGATAGTTATAGTGAAAAATTAATTCCGCTAGAAGAAGAAATTAATCTTGTGAATGCATATTCGTATTTGATGGAAACTAGATTCGAAAATAAATTCACTTGCCAAATAGAAATTCCAGAAGAAATTAGAGATTCTAAAATTCCGCCTCTCACACTTCAAATGCTTGTAGAAAATGCTATAAAACACAATATAATGAGTATTGGTAATCCGCTAACTATTAAAATTTCGACAAGTGGTAATTACATCTATGTTAAAAACAATACTACGGAAGTGCCTAAAAACACCACTTCATTTAATATTGGATTAAGTAACATACATGATCGTTATATACTGTTGCATGGCGAAGGAATTGTGATTGAAAAAGAAGTTGACTTCATTGTTAAAATTCCAATTATACTAGAAAATAAAACAAACGACTCTCATAACAAGTAACAGATGAAAAAGCTATTTATACACCATCCGCTATTTCGACTATTGAGTCCCATTTTTAATGGTGTTATTGCCTATTTACTAATTTTACTTCTAAACAATAATGTCACCCAATTACAAGAACAATTTCTAGGAGAAGAAATCTATGTTTGTATTGGTATATCGTATATTATTCAGGAATTTTCTAGAGGACTACTCTTACTATTTAAAAAATACACTTTAAAAAAACTAAGCGTTTTAACCCTTTCTTTTCAGATTATAATTGCTTTGATTCTAGGCGTGATTCTAGTTACACTTTCATTTACAGCATACTATAAATATGTTTCTGGTTATACCCCAAACTTTAGCGAACTCTATCTCTTTAATAGCATTTTTAGTTGCATAACCCTTATCTATATTTTGCTGACTATTAGCCATCATTATTTGTACAAAATTAATACCGAAAAACTTTTAGCAGAAAAGCTCTTAAAACAAAATATTACGGAGGATTTCATGCAGTTTAAAAAAGAAATAAACCCAAAATTACTATTCGAAAGCTTAGAATACCTCATCGTTTTAATGCACCAAGACAAAGAAAAAACAGATGAATTCATAGACCACTTATCCCTAATATACCGGTATATTCTAAATTCAAAATCGAACCAACTTATTTCTGTAAAAGAAGAACTTTCCGTCGTAAAAGAATTAGTGTTTTTACTAAACCATTTGCCGTATAGCATCTTGAATTTGGAAAATAGAATAGCTACTGACTTCTTGGTTGTTCCTGGGAGTTTACTACATATTCTAGAACAAATTATTAGGAGAACTATTGTTACTTCTAACACCTCCATAAATTTGGCAATAACAGAAAAATCTGATTTTTTTGAACTGGCTTACAAAACGAATGACAAAATAACAAACGCACTGGCACCAGAACACCTAGCCGAAATAAAACGAGTATATAGTATCTATAGCACTACTAACCTTTCTTTAGTAGAAAACAATGCCCATAGAATAATTCGTATTCCTAAATTACAAACCTCCTGAGCCATGAAAATAGTAATTGTAGAAGATGAAACACCAGCTGCAGAAAAATTAACACGCTACCTTTTTAAGTTTGATGCCAATATAGAAATTGCAGCAACACTTTCTTCTATTTCAGAAGCGGTTCATTGGTTTCAAAACGAAGTAAACACCTTTGATGTTATCTTTATGGATATTCAACTTACAGATGGTCTAAGTTTTGAAATATTCAACCAAATACAAATTAACAAACCTGTTATTTTCACCACGGCATTTGACGAATATGCTATTGATGCTTTTAAAGTAAACAGCATCGATTATATTTTGAAACCTATTACATTTACGGATTTATCTACTGCCCTGAACAAATTAAAACGAGTTCAAACAGCGTTTTCTACTAATACTACCATTGCGAAAATTGCTAATACACTACCACATAAAAAAACTAAAGACCGATTTCTTGTTCGTTTGGGAAATCACATTCATTCTATAAAAACAGAAGAAATTTCTCTTTTTTATGCCGAAGGAAGAACTGTTTTTCTAATCACTAACCAAAGTAAAAAGTTTATTCTAGACTACACCCTGGAAGACTTATTCTCCTTATTGAAAAACCAAGATTTCTTTCGTGTAAACCGAAGCTTTATTATAAATATAAATGCCATAAAGGATGTGGTTGTATTCTCCAACAGTCGCTTAAAAGTTGTGCTAAAAACAAACACGGATAAAGAAATAATAGTGAGTAGAGAAAAAGTTTCTGCCTTTAAAAAATGGCTTGAAGGAATGTAAATCACAGCACAATTACTGCTCCACTGTCTAAGGCAAATCCTAATATTTGTATTAATAGATTTATAACGAATTCAAAAACGATAACTTTAGTCAAATGAAGAAACATAACTACAAGGCAACAGTAGAATGGACAGGAAATGAAGGTAAAGGAACTTTAAATTATAAATCGTACAACAGGAATCATACGATTTCCACTAGTGGAAAATATGACAACATTTATGGTTCATCTGACCCTAATTTCTTAGGAGATAAAACAAAATATAATCCAGAGAATTTATTTCTATCTTCTTTGTCTGCCTGTCATATGCTATGGTATTTACATTTATGTTCTCTTCATAATATTGTAGTTACTGAATATACTGATATTGCCACAGGAACTATGGAAGAAACAAAGGATGGTAGTGGAAAATTTACGGAAGTGACTTTAAATCCGGTTGTAAAAATAACAAATTCGACTAGTATCCAAAAAGCAAATGAGTTACATACTGAAGCAAATAAAATGTGTTTTATTGCCAATTCTTGTAATTTTAAAATTGAACATAATCCAGATACTACAGTAGCGTAATTCCTAACCATAGCATTCTTTGCCTAAGAAGGTGAAAAATGAAAATTATATACCTTCCATTAATAACAAACGTAAAATGTATTTGAGATTATTTTCAAGAAAAATAATTGACATACATATTTTTAATCTCTCACTTACACCCGTACACCACTGTCTTTAGCAGCTCCGACCATTCAATACAAAAAATATAGTAATCTTTTAAGAGAAAATTATCTTTTGTTTAACACCAACCTATTCAAATTATTTCTTAATTGCTTAAAAATTAATCGAATGCCTATTAGAAAATCTCTTTTTTCGTTTGAGATAGCTACTAAACTAACCAGACCAAATTTATTCATGAGGTCCTAATTTATATGATGTGAAGTCAAGAATATTTCTCTTAATTTTCCTTTTCGGAATGATATATTCCATCAAAGCTAAACCCGTTTTGAAGCATCCAAATGAGGAAATAAAAAAAGAACAATCCGCAAAAAAAAACACCCCTTTATTAAAATTAAATTCTCGGCAGAAAATAGAAAAATATACTATTAGCGGGTATATTAAAGAAAATGGTAGTGGTGAAAATCTATTAGGTGTATCTGTTTATGTTGCTAAACTTAGACTAGGAACTACCACAAATGATTATGGTTTCTATTCTTTAACCCTGCCCAAGGGAAAACACGAAATAACCATTTCTTATATTGGTTTTACTACGCAAAAAAAAGAGATTGAACTTACCAAAGATACAAACTGGTCTATTGTACTAAGTACCTCTTCTGAATCTTTAGATGAAGTTGTAATAACCGCAAGAGGAACCACTCAGGAAAGCAAAGTTACCCAAATGAGTTCGGTTCGTTTGAACCCAAAAATCATTGAAGACATTCCTTCTTTTTTGGGTGAAAAAGATGTACTAAAAACCTTGCAACTTCTCCCTGGAATTCAAGGAGGAACAGAAGGAAGCTCTGGTTTCTTTGTACGTGGAGGAACTCCTGATCAGAATCTTATTATTTTAGATGATGCCGTTGTATACAACTCCAACCACCTTTTCGGTTTCTTTTCCGTTTTTAATGGAGATGCTATAAAATCTGTTGAAGCATTTAAAGGAGGGTTTCCGGCACGTTTTGGCGGAAGGCTTTCTTCGGTTATCAAAATTGATATGAAAGATGGTAATAAAGAAAAATTCTCTGGTAAGGTTAGCATTGGTTTAATATCTACCTCTGCTGTTCTAGAAGGGCCAATAAATAAAGGAAAAACCTCTTTTATTCTTAGTGCTCGTCGCACCTATGCCGATATTATTGCCCAACCATTTATAAAAAAAGAAAAAGGAGAGAGAGGCGGCTATTTCTTTACCGATTTTAATTTTAAAATACACCATGTTTTTAGTTCTAAAGATAAATTATATTGGAGCAATTACCTTGGTCAGGATAAATTCTATGCAAATTCCAAGGACAATGATTCAAAAGAAAAAATAGAAATGGGCTGGGGAAACATCACCTCTACGTTACGATGGAATCATCAGTTCACAAATAAATTATTTGCTAACACCTCTCTTGTTTTTAGTAATTACAAGTTTCAAATAAATGCGGATTACGAAGGAACATCCGAGTATAGTCAAGACGATTATAAATTTCAAACTAGTTCGGGGATTAACGACTATGTATTGAAAACGGATTTTAATTACTACCCTAACAACAAACACAGCATACGTTTTGGTGCAACAAGTACACATCATAATTTTACGCCTAGACAACTTCTATTGAAAGATAATTTCGCAAATGATATTGACACCACCCAAGAGATTAATTCTATTGAAAGTGCAGTATACCTTGAAGATGATTGGAAAATAACCAATAAACTCAATATATTTCCTGGCATTCGACTAAGTCATTTTAATTATAAGAATACAAATTATATAAACTTAGAACCCAGACTTGCCTTATCCTATAATATAAACCCAGATTTGGCACTTAAAGCATCCTATTCCCAAATGAACCAATATATTCATCTGCTTTCTAGCTCTGGAATTGGGCTTCCAACAGATTTATGGGTTTCCTCTACAAATAATGTAAAACCGCAACGTTCACAACAATTAGCAATTGGTATCGCTAAAGACTTTCTAAACAAAAGCTATTCCCTAACCGTAGAAGCCTACTACAAAAAAATGGATGATGTTATTGCTTATAAAGAAGGGGCTTCTTTCTTGGCTTTTGACGATATTGAAAGCGGTAAAGACATTAAATGGGAAGATAATATAACAGCTGGTCAAGGTTGGGCTTATGGAACGGAGATTCTATTTAAAAAGCAAATAGGAGCACTTACAGGATGGTTGGGATATACCCTATCCTGGTCCGAACGTCAATTTGATGAATTAAACCTTGGCAAAAAATTCTTCAGCCGCTATGACCGTAGACACGACATTTCTGTGGTTGGCATTTATAAACCAAGTAAAAAAATAACATTATCAGCTACATGGGTATTATCTACAGGTAATAATTACACCTTACCAAACCTACAACGACTAAATACACCCAATGATTTCCCTATTTTAAATCCTAACTCCTACTATACAGACACAACAGAGGGCTTCTCTATTTCACGTAATAACTTTAGAGGAGAGACAAGCCATCGGTTAGATTTGGGGGTGCAATTCCATAAAAAGAAAAAGAATAACAAGGAACGTATTTGGGCTTTCTCTATTTACAATGCATACGCAAGACAGAATCCATTTTATTATTCGCTTGACTCTAGTTACGATAAGAATGCTATACCTGAAACGGAAGACAAGGAACTAATCCGTACCTCTGTTCTCATGCTAATTCCATCCTTTAGCTATACTTTTAAATTTTAATATTTTGAAATACGTTTATCAATCTTTGTTAAAAAACAAACAGATGAAAAAAATATACCTCTTAGTTTTAGTCTCCTGTATTGGTTTCATAGGATGTGAAAAAGTAGTAGATGCTGATAATCTCTTAGACACGAAAGAAAAAATATTTATCAATGGATACCTTTCCCCCTCTGACACATTGCTACGCATACGAGTTTCCAAAGCACTACCAATAATAGGCACTCCTTTGAGCAGAACAGATAACCAAATTAATAAAAATATTTTTTTAGTAAAAAATGCATTGGTAACAATTAGCAATGAAGATGGTGATATTGTTAACCTTAATTATTCTGAAGAATCTGAAGCCTATATTGCATTACCTTCTAGTTTACCTATATTAGAAGATGAGCGTTATTTTTTGAAAGTTATTGTTAAGGAATCAGAGTTTAACGCATCTTGTAAAATACCGAAAAAAGTAGAAAATATTACAGAAACTGTTTCCCTATATTCGGATGAGCTTGGGAATCGAAAGGCTACCATAAAACTTGCTTTTAATGATTTTGCAGGGGTTCCAGATTTTTATATTCTAGGTGGGTATGCAAAAGTTATTTTTGAAGAACAAGAAAGCTATATTAATCGCTTAGACTTTAATTTGGATCGGTTTCTAACCGACACCTTTAAGGATGGCACAGAACTTAATGCGGAGAATACTATTCTTCTAAATAACCAAGATGAAATTGAAATATTAGTAAAACTACAAGTGGCGCATGTAGAAGCTTTATTATATCAAAACTTACGTGCATCAGAACTAAATAACTACAACGAAGGAAACCCTTTTATTGAATATAGTATTGCTCCTGATAATATAGAAGAAGAAAATGGCATTGGTGTTTTTGCTGGATATAGTTTAACGGAAAAGATAATTTCTATTAAAAAAAATCCTTAGCTTTTTCCTGAAACTACCCCTTTAAAGCTTCTTCATACGCCCCATAGGTATCTAGATCTGTAGTTAAGGCTGTTGCTTCTAACACCATAGTATCGTTTAGACTGGAAGTGATGATTTGCTTCGCTCCTTTCTCTCCTTCTAATTGTAAAAGAGCCTCAAAATAAGTCTTGTCAAATAAAACAGGTACACCTACTCCGTTTGTATTTGAGGTTACTATAATTCCTTTTTTATTGTCCGTGTATGAAGTCTTTAGAAGATTTAAATGCTCCGATGTCACATAAGGTTGGTCTGCCAATAAAACTAGAATAGCATCTGTTTCTCTTTCTTTATCTAAAACTGCTTTAACACCATAAGAAATAGAGCTTCCCATTCCTTCTTTCCATCTTTGATTTACAACTATCTCTACTTGCGATAAATCTGTTTTTCGCTTAATAATCGAGACGTTCGCACCCAGTACTATCGTTATCTTTTCTATTTTAGATTGAAGTGCAATTTGTATTGCATTCCCCAACAAACTAGAATCTCCCCAAGGTAATAACTGTTTTATACAGCCCATCCTTTTTGATTCTCCAGCGGCCAATATTAGAATAGCAATATTAGATTTTAACAGACTCATGAATGCTTCCTTTTTTATCTTTAAGTGGTATTGGAACTTCTCTCCTAACAACAGATAAGATTTCTGCCATAATTGAAATTGCTATTTCCTGTGGTGTTATAGAACCAATATTTATTCCCGCTGGCCCATGAATTTTCTCCAACCATTCTTCTTCTACATCTGGACAATAAGAAATAACCTCATGTAACAATTTCTCTCGCCTTTTTGCTGGCCCTAATATACCTATATACGCAGGCTGTACTCCTTTCAATTTTACCAAATATTGCAAGTCTTTAGCATAACTGTGTGTCATTAATAGCACTGCTGTCTGGGAATCTATAGAAACGCCATCTAATTTCTCTGCGGATAAATAAACCAACTCCTTTGCTCCTGGGAAATTAGAAATATGTTTTGCTTCACTAATAGATGCAACAACGGTAACTTCCCAACCAGTAAGGGATGCGTACTGACATAATTGTACCGCATCATGCTCAGAACCGATGAGAACCAATTTAAAGCAAGGTTTCATTTTTTCGGATAGAGATAATAATTTTCTTCTATCTGACTTACTATTTTTCGTTTCATCTTGTAAAAAAGACATTTCTTCTTTTCCATCAAATTGAATAGTAGAACCTGCCTTTTCTAAACTTCCTTCTGTTTTAGAAAAATAAGAGGTAATAACAAAGGATGTTCTGTCCTGTATCGTTTTATTGAATGCGGAAACAAGCTCCTTTGCTGGACAGAAAGGCTCTATCAGAATATATAATACTCCTTCACAACCCAAACGATAGCGCCCGTCATAAATCATTATTTTAGGAATTCCTGTTTTGAAAACTTCTAAAGATTGCTGTAGAATTTCTTTCTCTACACAGCCACCACTAACAGCTCCAGTCATTTTTTGATCTTCACGAATAAGCATACGAACACCAGGCTTACGATACGAAGAACCGTCCAAAGCAACTACAGTAGCCAATATGGTCTGCATGCCTTTTTTTTGCGCTTCTTGAAAATCGTTGAGTATGTTTTTAAACTCGTGTGTCATTTTTTGTTTCTCGTTGCTTTTTTAGCCCTAAACCAGTGCATTATGTAATATCCAATCCGTTTACTAATAACACCCTAAATCCAACAATAAAAACCAATATGGCTGTTACTCTTTTAATTCCGTTAGCGGATAGCCTTTTTAAACTAATCCGTATTCCAATTTGTCCACCTATAAAAACGGTTAACACCAATGCTATAGTCTCTATCCATGGCACTTGAAAGGTATTGCTATAGACCAAACCTCCTATCCCTGAAATTGAATTTACTAAAATAAAAAAGCTAGCCAATGCCGCAATTTTTATAGAAACATTCCATTTTATATGATTTAATACGGGTGCTAAAAAAATACCTCCTCCTATTCCCACTACTCCAGATAATAACCCAATGCTTCCTCCTAATAAATAGGTGACAAATTTTTGATCTTTATTTCCCTTTTCTACCTCCTTATTTTCCATATAAGTTTGTCCTATTAAAAACAAGGCAGAAACAATAAGAGCACCCCCCAATACTATAAAAAATACTTTTTCATTTAATCGAAATGAAGCACCAATAAATGCAAGTGGAATACTCGCGATTACAAAGGGAACCATTTCTTTTAGTCTTACATGCCCCTCCTTAAAATACCAATAGGTTGTGCCAGAGACCACAATAATATTACACAACAACGCTATGGATCGTATGTGATAAAACTCAGCAAAAAACAGCGTTAGCAATGCTAAATAACTAGAACCTCCGCCAAAACCTACGGATGAATATAGGCTGGCTATTATAAAAAAGCCAATACATAATAGTACCAGACTCTCTATTGTTAAAATCATACAGAAACCAAATTTATCCTATTATCTCTTTAGGTTCCATATTACGAATAAAAGGTTGCTTATACAAACGATGTCCCGTTGCTTTTTTTATAGCAATAGCAATAGCCGCACCTGCTGGTGGCAAGGTTGGTTCTCCTAGTCCAGTTGGCGCTAAAGTATTTTTTACAAAATGAGTTTCCACCTTTGGTGCCTCCCCCATTCGTATTAATCTATACCTGTCAAAATTCTTAGCATCGGAAACTCCATCATGGAATGTAAAATCGCCATACATGGCATGACCTACACCATCTATTACGCCTCCTTCTATCTGATTTAATGCTCCTAACGGATTTACCACAACGCCACAATCTACCGCAACAGTTACCTTTTTAATTAAAGGAATTCCGTTTTCCATTACAACATCGGCGACTTCTGCAACATGCGTATTATGGCAATAGTAAGCGCAAAAACCTTGAGATATTCCTTCTTTAGGGTTTTTAAAGCCCGATTTTTCTACCACCAAATTAATAACATCTTCCATTCGCTCTGCAGAATATTTAATACGCTCATCGGTTGTCCCCTTAACCTTTTGCAACATATCTAATCGCATTTGCACAGGATCTATTTCCATTATTTCTGCTATCTCATCCAAAAAATTTTGTTCTGCAAAAGCAAGAAAATTAGTATATGGCGCTCTCCAAGCCCCTGTAGTTATATTGCTCTTATAATTGGCAACATCTACTTGGTAATTATCTACAGTTCCCGCAGGGAAAAAGTTAGGAATTAACCCATACATATTTCCATTTATAGCGGCTTCTTTTAAATGATACCCACTAATTTTTCCGTCTTTTATTGCTGCCTTAATGCGATACTTTATTGCCGGGCGATACGTCCCTGCTAACATATCATCTTCCCTAGAGAATACAACTTTAACAGGTTTCTTTGCTAAACTGGATATCTCCGCTGCTTCCAGAGCAAAATCGCCATACAATCTTCTTCCGAAACCACCACCCATTCTAGTCATTTCTAAATGAACATCCTCTTCATCTCTCTCTAATAATTTTGCAACCCTAGTCGCCGTCCATGCTGGTGTTTGTACAGGGCCAACCAAATGTATTCTTTCTGCTGTTACATTAGCATAAAAATTCATTGGTTCCATACAATTATGTGGTAAAAAAGGAGATTCGTATGTTCGTTCTACAACTTTATCTGCTTCTTTAAATGCCTTTTTTACATCGCCATCGGACCTAAGTGTTTGAAAATCCTTTCCATCTAATAAAGCCAACATTTTTTTGTCATGAAATTCTGTACTTTCCAAAGTTGTTTCTGTTTTCCATTCTGCAATAAGAGCTTCTTTACCTTTCATAGATTGCCATGTAGTTTTGGCTAAAACCGCCACTTTATCTCCAAAACGAATTACATCTATAACACCATCTTTACCTCTGGCAATGGTATCATCTACTGTCTCTAAAGATTGTCCAAAAGAAGGTGGTCTTAATACGGAAGCATATACCATTCCTTCGGCTTTATAATCCAAACCAAAAAGAGGTTTTCCTGTAATAATTTCTGTAATATCTACGTTAGAAGCATCCTTTCCTATAATGGTAAAATCTTCTGGCGCTTTTAACCCAACATTTTCTGGAACTTCAAGAAGTGCTGCTTCTTTTACCACATCGCCATATCCTAAAGTCTCTCCTTTGGCATTGGTAATTACCCCTTGTTTAGCGGTACATTCAGATGCATCTACACCCCAACGTACAGCAGCTGCATTCACCAACATTTGTCGTGCTGTTGCTCCTGTTTGTCGTAATGGCACCCAAGCAGTTTTTAAAGAATTACTTCCTCCTGCTACTTGCCGTGTAAAATTAGTAGTATCTAAAGCTCCTTGTTCTACGTGTACGTGACTCCATGGCACATCTAATTCCTCCGCAATAAGCATTGGCATCGATGTTTTTACACCTTGTCCTATTTCAGGATTTGGAGAATACAAAGTCACCATTCCGTTAGCTGCAATTTTTATAAAAGCATTAAAGTCTTTAAAATTTAGTTTGGAAATATCTATTGGCATTTCCACTTTTGGCTTACAAGCTGTAAACAGATTAAAGCCGATTAGCATTCCGCCTCCGGCTAAAGACGATGTTCTTAAAAACGAGCGTCTACTAAATGTTGATGGTAGTAAGCTTGACATGATTTTGTTTTTTTAGAGGTTGATTATGACCTAATAAGTTAGGCATCCATTTTTTCTGCAGCTAAAACTACTGCTTCCTGAATACGCTTATACGCTGAGCAACGGCATATATTTCCATGCATTGCATTACTGATGTCCTTCTCCGATGGATTAGCATTTTTATCTAAAAAAGCGGAAGCCGTCATTATTTGCCCGGCTTGACAATAGCCACATTGCGGCACATCTACCTCTTTCCATGCCTCTTGCACAGGATGCAACTCCCCTTCTTTGGAAAGCCCCTCGATTGTTGTAATATCCTTCCCTTCAATTTGGGATACTTGTAATAAGCAGCTTCTAGTAGCAGTTCCGTCTACATGAACGGTACAGGATCCACATTGTCCTATTCCACATCCATATTTAGTACCTACCAGGTCTAAATTATCTCTCAAAATCCATAATAATGGTGTGTCTGCCGAGGCCTCAACATTTTGTTCCACCCCATTAATCTTTAAAGTGTACGTTGGCATATTGTTTTGGTATTGCGTTATATTTATACCAACAAAACTTCTAAATACACAACTAGAAATTCTATTGGTGTCACTATCTATCCCTCTAAGCGTTTTGAAGGAAATGGTTCATGCTTTGACAAAAACACTTTATCAAAGCACTTAAATTTAAACAAAAAATGGTGGAACTATTTTCCTATTCTGTGATTTTAACCTTTTCTTAAGGTAATAAAAATCGATTCTAAATAGCAACCCTTTTATACATGCTAAAACTTAGTTGTTTCTATTTTAATATTCTAGCTGAAAAATAGAATGCACTAAAACTGATTTATTCGGGTCTTGAAAAAATGAATCTAACTTTATTTACAAAGCCTTCTCTATGATATTTAAATTGGTATTACTAAATAATTAGAGGCTATTACATTATTTTTGCGACAATGAGTTCTATAAAACAAATCAGTAGCCAACAAAATCCAGTTATAAAAAAAATTTCACTTCTTAAAGATAAATCTAGGGAACGTAGAAAAACTGGACTTTTTATTTTAGAAGGTGTTCGTGAGCTTCAATTTGCGATAAAAGAGAATTACTATATAGAAACATTACTTTTTTGTGCTACAATAATTTCAGAAAAAGAGGCTACTTCTTTCGTAAATAATACGTCCACAGAGATTATTGAAGTCTCCAAAGAGGTGTATCAAAAAATTGCTTATAGAGAAACTACAGAAGGAATTGTTGCTATTGTAAAGTCTAAAGAACATGTTTTAGAGCAACTTCAATTTAAAAATAAAAATCCACTTATATTAATAGTAGAGGCTCCTGAAAAACCAGGGAATATTGGTGCTTTATTGCGTACGGCAGATGCAGCAAATTTAGACGCTGTACTAATTGCAAATCCTAAAAGCGATATATATAATCCTAATATTATACGGTCTAGTATCGGTTGTGTTTTTACTACCAAAATTGGAATTGGAACAACCGCAGAGGTAATCGCCTTTCTAAAGGAACGAAACATTGCTATCTATTGTGCCGCTTTATCTGCTTCTGAAAAATATACAAATACTAATTTCACAGCAGCATCTGCTATTGTAATGGGTACAGAATCTACAGGACTTACCGAGGAATGGTTACAAAACTCGACTCAGAATATACTAATTCCAATGGAAGGTGTAATCGACTCCATGAATGTTTCGGTATCTGCTGCAATACTTATATTTGAGGCTAAAAGACAAAGAGAATTATAACTAATTACTGAAAATTACACCTTAAAGAAATGGAAAATAATATTTTGTTCTATAGCATCATTGCTATTCTTATTGTTCAATTTTTAATGGAAACTATTCTAGATTATATAAACGCAAAGAGATATACAGATCCCATTCCTAACGAACTAAACGATGTTTTTGATGCTAAAGAATATCAAAAATCACAAAAATACAAAAACACAAATTACAAGTTTGGACTACTAACTTCTACATTTTCCATAGTATTAACTTTAACTTTTTTACTCTTTGGAGGTTTTGAATGGATAGATTCTATCGCCAGAAATACAACAGAAAACCCCATCCTAATTGCATTAATTTTCTTTGGAATAATTCTAATTGGAAGCGATATTATTACCACTCCTTTTTCCTATTACCAAACTTTTGTAATTGAAGAAAAATTTGGTTTTAATAAAACCACAAAAAAACTATTCTTTCTTGACAAACTAAAAGGGTGGCTTATGTCCGCAATTCTTGGTGGTGGCATTTTGTCTCTAATTATTTGGTTTTACCAATGGGCTGGCGTAAACTTTTGGATTTACGCATGGGGCGTTGTAGCTGTCTTATCCATTTTTATGAATATGTTTTACAGCAAGCTAATTGTTCCTTTGTTTAATAAACAAACCCCTTTAGAAGAGGGTTCTTTAAAAACAAAAATTGAAGATTATGCCAAAGAAGTAGGTTTTGAGTTAAAGAAAGTATTTGTTATAGATGGATCTAAAAGATCCACCAAAGCAAACGCCTATTTTTCTGGATTTGGAAAAGAAAAAAGAGTAACCTTATTCGATACTTTAATTAACGATTTAGAAGAAGACGAAATTGTTGCTGTTCTTGCTCACGAAGTGGGACATTACGAACGCAAACATATTGTCTTTAATCTTGTCTCTTCTATCCTTTTAACCGGGCTTACACTTTTTATCCTATCGCTATTTGTAAACAACCAAGAAGTATCCCTCGCTATTGGTGTTACAGTTCCTAGTTTTCACGCCTCTTTAATTGGGTTTGCAATTTTATACAGCCCCATTTCTGAAATTACGGGATTAATTATGAATTATTTTTCTAGAAAATTTGAATACCAGGCAGATGATTATGCAAAAAATACCTTCGCCGCACTACCTCTTATTAATGCACTTAAAAAACTATCTAAAAACAGTTTAAGCAATTTAACTCCACACCCAGCTTATGTGTTTATGCATTATTCACATCCACCACTAATTGCAAGAATACAAAATTTAATGCGCTAATTTTTATTGGTTACTAGTAAAGTTTGTGCTACTTTTAATGTAGATATGACAGAAGCTGATATAGAAAAAGAAAATAAAAAAATTGCAAAGCAGTATAAAGAACTACTGCGAATAAGCTATCAAACACTTACAAATGGGGATAAAAAACTTATCCGTTCTGCTTTTGATGTTGCCGTTGATGCGCATAAAACCCAACGCAGAAAATCTGGTGAAGCTTATATATTTCACCCTATTGCTGTAGCTAAAATTGTTGCTTCAGAAATTGGATTAGATGGTGTTTCTATCGCTTCGGCTCTTTTACATGATGTTGTAGAAGATACTGAGTACACTCTTGATGATATTGAAAGACTTTTTGGAGAAACCGTTGCGCGTATTGTAGACGGACTCACCAAAATCGGACACCTAAAAAAGGATACTAATATATCGCAACAAGCAGAGAATTTTAGAAAAATGCTGCTAACACTTAATGATGATGTTAGGGTAATCATTATTAAAATTGCAGATCGTTACCACAATATGCTTACCATGGATTCCATGCCAGAGCATAAGCAAGTGAAAATTGCCTCGGAAACATTATATATTTATGCTCCCTTGGCACACAGAATTGGTCTTTATAATATTAAAACCGAACTCGAAGATTTAAGTTTAAAATATACAGAAGCCGATGTATACAACGATATTTCCGAAAAAATTGCAGCTACAAAAGAAGAGCAACAAGCATATATAGATGGATTTAAAGGAATTATAAGTAATACTTTGGATGTAGAAGGTTTAAACTACACTATTCAAGGGCGAATGAAATCGATATTTTCCATTCGAAGGAAAATGAAGGTGCAAAATGTTCCGTTTGATGAAATTTATGACAAATTTGCTATTCGGATAATATACAAGTCGGATAAGAAAAATGAAAAATTCTTAGCATGGAAAATATATTCTGTAGTCACCGATCATTTTACACCTAACCCAGTACGTCTTAGGGATTGGATTTCTTCTCCAAAATCTACTGGTTACGAGGCTCTACATATAACCGTAATGGGACCTAAAGGAAAATGGGTAGAGGTACAAATACGCAGTGAACGTATGCACGAAATAGCCGAAAAAGGATACGCCGCTCATTTTAAATACAAACACGGAGAACAGAAAGAACAAGGTATAGAAATCTGGTTAAACAGATTACAAGAAGTCTTAGAAAATGCAGATTCTAATGCTATTGATTTTGTGGAAGAATTTAAACTTAATCTTTATTCCAAAGAGATTTTTGTATTTACCCCTAATGGTGATTTAAAGTCTTTACCCAAAGGATCTACACCTTTAGATTTTGCATTTTACATTCACACCGAGGTTGGCATGCATACCAGGGGTGTAAAAGTAAACGGAAAACTAGTGCCTTTAGGAACAGAGTTACATAGTGGTGATCAGGTAGAAATTATTACTTCGGATAATGCAAAACCGAATCAAAATTGGTTAGATTATGCTACCTCAGGAAAAGCTAGAGCCAAAATAAAATCTTCGCTTCGTGAAGAGAAAAAAGAGGTTTCTCTTGAAGGGAAAGAAATCCTGAGAAGGAAATTAAAATCACAGAAAGTAAAACTAAACGAGGATAGCATTAATAAAATGGTAGTTTTCTTCAAGCTGAAAACTAGTCTTGATTTATTCTATCGTGTAGGAATTGGCGCTATAGACAACCAAATGTTAAAAGATTTTGCTTCGTCTTATAACAATGCTTTTATAACATTTTTCAAAAATAGAATTCGAAGAAATACTGTTCCAGAAAATATTGACAAAGAGGAAATTACTTCTAAATATGACAAACTTGTTTTTGGTAAAGAAGAAGAAAAACTATCCTATAAATTATCGCCTTGTTGCAACCCTATTCCTGGAGATGAAGTTTTTGGTTTCATTAGTATAAACGAAGGAATTAAAATACATAAAAAAAATTGCCCTAATGCAATATCATTACAAGCACATTATGCTTATAGAATTATTAGTGCAAAATGGATAGACTCCAGTCAAGAAGAATTCAGTGCAGAGATAAAACTTACGGGAATCGATAATTTAGGCATTGTTAATGACATTACACAAGTTATTTCTGATAGCCATATCGTAAACATGAAAAACCTTAATTTTAGTACAGACGGAGGTACTTTCACTGGACAAATTAAGGTCGTGGTTAAAAATAATTCTATACTGAATAAATTGATTAATCATTTAAAGCGCATTAACGGGATTGATAAAGTAACTAGAATATAAATTTTAACTGTACATTTGTAAAATAATGTAGTGAAAACAGGTATGGCAACTAACAAGAATCAAGAAATTGTAAAAAACGTATTTACCACCTTTTTAGAGGATAACGGACATAGAAAAACACCTGAACGCTATGCTATACTTCAGGAAATCTATGAAAGTGATGAACATTTTGATATAGAGTCTCTCTATATCAACATGAAAAACAAAAAATATAGAGTAAGTCGTGCTACGCTTTACAACACTATAGAGCTTTTATTAGATTGTAAGTTAGTTCGAAAACACCAGTTTGGAAAGAACCAAGCACAATACGAAAAATCTTATTTTGACAGACAGCATGACCATGTTATTCTTACGGATACAGGTGAAGTAATGGAGTTCTGTGACCCTCGTATTCAGTCTATAAAAAAGACAATAGAAGAAGTTTTCGATATCAAAATAAATGCGCATTCACTATACTTCTACGGCACAAAAAATAAAAAAGAAAACACAAATAATTAATTCAAATTACAATAGCAATACAATGGCAGTAGATTTACTACTAGGGCTTCAGTGGGGAGACGAAGGAAAGGGAAAAATCGTTGATGTACTAACTAATAACTATGATGTTATTGCTCGATTTCAAGGAGGCCCAAATGCAGGACACACACTAGAATTTGATGGCATAAAACATGTGTTACACACCATTCCTTCTGGAATATTTCATAAAAACGCTAAAAATATAGTAGGTAACGGTGTTGTTATTGACCCTGTTATTTTCAAAAAAGAATTAGACAACCTTAAACAGTTTAATCTAGATATTAAAGCAAAACTATATATCTCTAGAAAAGCACACCTTATTCTTCCAACACACCGTTTATTAGATGCTGCTTCTGAAACTGCAAAGGGAAAAGCCAAAATTGGATCTACACTTAAAGGTATTGGCCCAACATATATGGACAAAACTGGCCGTAACGGATTACGTATTGGTGATTTAGAGCTTGATAATTGGAAAGAAAAGTACAGAATATTAGCCGACAAGCATGAGTCTATGATTGGCTTCTATAATGTAAAAATCGAATACAATTTAAAGGAATTAGAAGACGAATTTTTTGCTGCTGTTGAAGAATTAAAAGAACTTACCTTCATAGATAGTGAAGAGTACATCTTTAATGCGCAAAAAGAAGGAAAAAAAATCTTAGCAGAAGGTGCTCAAGGTTCTTTATTAGATATTGATTTTGGAACGTACCCATATGTTACTTCCTCTAACACAACTGCAGCAGGAGCTTGTACAGGATTAGGTGTTGCTCCAAATAAAATTGGCAATGTTTATGGTATTTTTAAAGCCTACACTACAAGAGTTGGTAGTGGCCCATTCCCTACAGAACTTTTTGATGCCGATGGAGAAACAATGGGAAGAGTTGGTAACGAATTTGGTGCTACCACTGGCAGAGCAAGACGCTGTGGATGGTTAGACCTCGTTGCTCTAAAATATACCGTTCAAATTAACGGTGTTACAGAATTAATTATGATGAAAGCTGATGTATTAAGTGGCTTTAAAAAATTAAAAATCTGTACTGCATACAACTACAAAGGAAAAACTATTACGCATTTACCGTTTAATATAGAAGAAGAAAACGTTACCCCTATTTATACGGAAATAGACGGATGGGATAAAGACCTTACCAAGTTAAGTAAGAAAGAAGAACTTCCGAAAGCTCTAAATGACTATATAGACTTCTTAGAAAAAGAACTAGGGGTGCCAATTAAAATAGTATCCGTTGGACCAGATAGAACACAGACAATACATAGATAATAGAAAAGCCACTTTTAAAGTGGCTTTTTTTATATTTAGTAATTATTAAATCTATCCTAAACCTTCCCCTTCTATAGTAAAAAATCCTATTTTTGAACAAATTTAAAAGGTTGGACAAGCTCAAATTCTTATTCGTACTCTTCTTTGTTGTTTCTATTGGTTCTTCCCAAGAACAACCAGAAAAAAAGAAACAAATTAATGTTGTACATGGTGGAACACTAACTAAAGATGAAATCAGGTTTCCTGGTGCAGCTATTTTCAGTAAGGATGACCAACAGGTTCAATTTGAACATGAGGGAGCTGATTTATGGTGTGATATCGCCGTACACTACAAAAAAGAAAACCGACTAAGAGCCATTGGAAATGTACGTTTACAACAAGGTGATTCTATAATAATGACCGGAGGGAAAATTAATTATTATGGCGATATAAAACTTGCAAAAGCCTGGGAAGATGTGATGTTAACAAATTCTGACATGACATTAACGACGGATACCCTTTATATGGATCGCGAAAAGCAAATTGCTTATTACGATCATTTTGGCACTATTATAGATTCTGTTAATACCACCACCAGTAATAAGGGCAGGTATTTTATGGAAGAAAAAAAATACCGCCTTTTAGATAGTGTTTTCATAAAAAACCCTCAATACACCTTACTTTCAAAGCATTTAGATTATTATACAGATTCCAAATACGCATATCTGTACGGTTCTTCTACAATAACAGGAGAAACCTATAAAATATATTGTGAACGAGGTTTTTACAATACTATTATTGAGCAAGGCTATGGTATTAAAAATACACGAATTGACTACAACGATCGTATTATTCAAGGCGATAGTGTCTATTTTGATAAGAAAACACAATTTGCTTCTGCTACTAATAATATAGTCATTACGGACACCATTAATAATGCAATTATTAGAGCGCATTATGCGGAAGTTTTTAAGGCAAAAGATTCCGTTTTCGCCACCAAACGTGCAGTTGCTATCAATGTTTTAGAACAAGAAAAAGATTCCCTCTTTGTACATGGCGACACTCTAATGATTACCGGAAAACCAGATGCCCAAATTTTAAGAGCTTTTAGAAATGCTAAAATGTTTAAAACTGGACTTAGCGCAAAGTGCGACTCCATTCACTCTAGTCAGAAAACTGGTATCACGCAACTAATTACGAACCCTGTACTTTGGAATGGGGAAAATCAGATGACAGGAGATAGTATTCATTTAATATCCGATTTAAAAACAGAAAAATTAGACTCCTTAAAAGTATTGAACAATGCTTTTGTAATTTCTAAAGACACCCTTAGTACAAATGGCTACAACCAAGCCAAAGGGATAAATTTGTTCGGTAAATTTGTAGACAACGAGCTTAAAATTATTGATCTTGTAAAAAACACTGAGGTAATATATTATCTGTATAATGATAAGGAGGAGCTTATTGGTATAAACAAAACCATCTGTAGTGCTATCAATATTGTATTTGAGAATAATGACATTGCAGAACTTACATTTATAAAAGAACCTGAAGGGGATATATTTCCAGAATCAGAACTCCCTACTAACAGCCGTAAGTTAAAAGGGTTTATTTGGAGAGGAGACGAACGCATCCTCACTAAAGAAGCTATTTTTGATGAAGACGACAACAACATTATCCTTGTCAAAATAAAAGGTATCGATGAACCTATGGATATGAACATTAATACAGAAAAAAAAGACGGTTCTCAAGATGAAAAAGATCCAATTCCCACTCCAAAGGCAAGAGCTACCAAAAAGAAAGAACTAAAAAAAGCTTTTTAAAAGTAACTGATGAAAGAGGATTTCTTTTTACACCAGGCACAAACAACGCCACATCCATTAGCAATGGAAGTTTCTCATGCTAAAGGAAGTTATATCTATGACACAAAAGGCAACGCCCATTTAGATTTTATTGCTGGTGTTTCTGCCTGTAGTATTGGTCATAGTAACCCCAAAGTTATTCATGCGATAAAAGAACAATTAGACAAGTATACCCATGTAATGGTTTACGGAGAGTACATACAATACCCAGCCGTGGCATACACAAAACTACTTGCTTCTCTTTTACCAAAACCTTTAGAAACAACTTATTTAGTAAATTCCGGCACTGAAGCTATTGAAGGAGCTCTAAAATTAGCTCGTAGATTCACAGGCAGATCCCAGATTATTGCTACAAAAAAAGCCTACCATGGAAATACAATGGGAAGCTTAAGCATAATGGGATACGAAGAACGAAAAAGTGCTTTTAGACCACTCCTTCCAGATGTTTCCTTTATTACTTTTAACAATGAAATTGAAATACAAAAAATCACCAAAAAAACGGCTGCTATAGTACTTGAGACAATTCAGGGTGGTGCTGGTTTTATTCAACCTACTAATGATTATTTAAAAAAAGTAAGGGAACGCTGTACAGAAGTTGGTGCTTTATTAATTTTAGATGAGATACAAACTGGTTTTGGACGCACAGGAAAACTATTTGCTTTTGAACATTACAACTGTATTCCAGATATTCTTGTCACAGGAAAAGGAATGGCAAACGGAATGCCTGTTGGTGCTTTTACATCCTCAAAAGAAATAATGAGCTCTTTAAAAGAAAATCCAAGTTTAGGACATATTACAACATTTGGCGGAAATCCTGTAATTGCTTCTGCTTGCTTAGCTACATTACATGAAATCTCTGACAGCAATTTAATAGCTGCCACTTTAGAAAAAGAAAAACTTATCCGAAAATTACTTTCTCATAGTTTGATTAAAGAAATTAGGGGAAAAGGATTAATGCTAGCCCTACTTTTTGACAATGCAGAAATTGCAAATCATGTAGTTCTTAGCTGTAAAAAACAAAATTTAATCCTTTTTTGGCTTTTATTTGAACCCAAGGCCGTTCGTATTTCGCCTCCTTTAACGATTTCCAAGGAAGAAATAGAAGGTGGATGCAGGATAATACGCAATATTATAGATAGTTACACGCAATAATTTGTTAACTAATTTGTTAATAATATAGCCCGAAAACGAATAAAAATAAAAGTGTAATACATTACTTTTAACTCCAAAGTAAAAAAAATAACGTTCCTATGGCGTTAGACGCTAACGAAAAACCAAATAAGCCTATAGTTAAATTCGAGTCAATGTTAAAGACAGACGACGTCTACTTCTTTGACTCCGAAGATTTCGAAGATATTATTCACCATTACTTAAACAATGGTAAAATTTCTTTGGCTAAAAAAGCAATTAAAATTGGTCTGCACCAGCATACCGCATCTATAGAATTAAAACTTCTAGATGTGGAAGTTCTTGTTTTTGAAAACGAATTCGAAATTGCTGAAAAACTACTAGAAGATCTTCAAATTTTAGATAGCACCAACGAAGAAATTTATATTCAACGTGCCAATATTTTCTCTAAAAAAGACAATCACGAAGAAGCTGTTATCCTATTAGAACAGGCGCTAGACTTAACAAGTGACAACCTAGATATATACGCACTCTTAGGAATGGAGTATTTATTTATGGATAACTTTGAAATGGCAAAAATCAATTTTATAAAATGTGTAGATGCCGATGAATATGATTATTCATCGCTATACAATATTATTCATTGCTTTGAATTTCTTGAAGATTACGACGGTGCAATACTTTATTTAAACAAATACCTAGAAAGAAACCCGTATTGCGAAGTTGCTTGGCATCAGTTAGGAAAACAGTATAACACAAAAGATATGCATAACGAAGCCTTAATAGCTTTTGATTTTGCTATCATTTCTGATGACAAATTTATAGGTGCATACTTTGAAAAAGGTAAAGTCTTAGAAAAACTAGGAAGATATAACGAGGCTATTGAAAACTATGAAATAACCATAGATATAGATGACCCTACCGCTCATGCCTTCCTTCGTATTGCTAAATGTCACGAAAAACTAAACAACAACGATTTAGCAAAATACTACTATTATAATTCTGTGCATGAAGATCCTTCCTCAGATAAAGGTTGGTTAGCCATTACAAATTTCTATCATAAAAAAGGGGATTACGAAAAAGCACTTTTTTATATTGACAAAGCAATCAATATAGATGTGGACAATGCCTCCTATTGGAAAAAAAATGCACAAATACACATTGCACTTCAAAATTATGAAGAGGCTAATAATTCCTATAAAAAAGCCATTGATTTAGGCAATTATGACTTAGACACATGGTTGGTATGGTCCGAGGTAATGATACTTATTGGCGATTTAAATTCCGCAGCGCAAATTCTATCCCAAGCTATGGATTTTTATCCAGACGAAGCGGAGATATCGTATAAGTTGACTGGAATTTATCTTCTAATGGATGCTGATATAAAGGCGAAAAATCAATTACTAGAAGCAATGCACATAGATATTGATAAACTCTCTATTTTTAAATCGGAGTTTCCTCAGTTTTACAAAACGGAATGGACACAGAACCTAATTGCCGAATTTAAAAAAGCCTCTAATTAAAACTATCTTGTTTTTTATTAAATAATTACATGGAAAATAAAAATTTCTTACACTATCTTTTTATAGGCCTAAAAGGAATGGCAATGGGTGTAGCCGAAATTGTCCCAGGAGTATCTGGTGGCACAATTGCTTTTATATCTGGCATCTATGAAGAACTAATTACATCTATAAACAATGTAAACATTTCGCTTTTTAAGACATTGCAAAAAAATGGATTTAAAGCGTTTTGGACACAACTAAACGGAAATTTTCTAGCAACACTTTTCTTAGGAATGCTAGTTAGTATTTTTTCCTTCTCTAAACTTATACATTGGTTAATGGAGAATGAGCATGTTCCTTTATGGGCATTCTTTTTTGGACTTGTACTTGGCAGTGTAATTTTTGTTGGGAAATCTATTCAAAAATGGAACGCCAAAATTATTACCACATTAATCCTAGGTGCTTGTATTGCTTTTTACATCACAACACTTCCGCCGAGTGAAAATGTAGACAGTTTGGCTTTTTTATTCTTTTCTGGCGCAATAGCTATTTGTGCTATGATTCTTCCAGGAATTTCTGGAGCTTACATTCTTGTACTTTTAGGCTCTTATAGTACCATATTAGAATCTGTTCACGAGAGAAATTTTAAAGTTATTATCACAGTTGCCTTAGGTGCCATTTTTGGATTATTAAGTTTTTCGAAACTGCTAAAATGGATGTTTAGCAAACATAAAGACATCACCTTAGCATTGTTAACTGGCTTTATTTTGGGCTCTCTTAATAAGATATGGCCTTGGAAGGTAATTCTAGAAACAAAAGCTTTTGGAGATAAAATTAAAGTAATTAAGGACCAAAGTATTTCTCCATATGCATTTGAAGGTGACAATCAATTATTCTTAGCAATTACAGTAGCTATTGTAGGTTTTTCTCTTATTTTTATACTAGAAAAAGTAGCTTCTAAAAAGTAACCCTAAGATTACATGCAAAAACCTAGAACATTTCTGGATAATTTTTTTCTAGTCGTTAAAGGACTTTGCATGGGAACGGCTAATAAAGTTCCAGGTGTTTCGGGTGGTATTGTCGCATTTGTTGGGGGTTTTTATGAAGAGTTTATCTATTCTCTTCAAAAAATAAATTACAAATCCTTTAAACTTCTCATCAGTGGTAGGTTTAAAATCTTCTATCGCTATATAAATGGCCGCTTTTTATTTCTTCTTATTTTCGGAATGCTTGTTAGTTATTTTAGCGTTTCTAGATTGCTAGATTACTTTCTTCAAAAAAATGAATTATATGTTTGGGCTACTTTTTTCGGACTAATATTAGGTTCTATTTATTATATCGCCAAAGACTTTAACCAATGGAGTAAGAAAACAATAATTGCTGGATCCATAGGACTAGTCATCGGAATCTCTATTAGTTTTTTAAGTCCTGCTAAAGAAAATAATAACTTAGTTTTTATTTTCTTCTGTGGAATGATTAGTGTTTCCGGAATGACCTTACCCGGATTATCTGGCTCTTTTATTCTAATTCTACTTGGCAATTACGTATTACTTTTAGTAGACTCTGTTAATGCTTTATACGATACTTTTTCTGAAATAATTCGAGGTAATTTCAGCTTTATTAAGAATCCAAACCGACTAGAAACTTTAAAAATATTAAGTGTTTTCACCTTAGGATCTGCCACAGGCTTAGTTACATTATCACATCTCTTAGGCTATGTGCTAAAACATTATAAATCTATTTCTACCGCAGTTATCATTGGTTTCATAACAGGTTCTCTTGGCGTGGTTTGGCCTTGGAAAAAAACCATTCTTAAAGTGAATGAAATAGGGAACACTGCCTTAGACTCTAACGGAAACGAAGTCATTTTAAATTACCAGCAATACCTTCCAGACCTAACAATTCAGGAAACTTGGTGGGCTATTTTATATATTATTATTGGAATCATTACTTTACTCGGATTAGATTGGTATGGAAAACAAAGAAGACAAACAACGTAAATATGGACTAGTAGGAAAAAATATTTCTTACTCTTTTTCTAAAACCTATTTTACAGAAAAGTTTTTAGACAACAATTTAGATCAGTGTTCGTATCAGAATTTTGATTTACAAGACATTCAAGAATTCCAAAATCTTGCAAAAAACACAAAAGATTTAAAAGGCGTTAATATCACCACTCCCTACAAAGAGAGCGTGATCCCTTTTCTAGATACATTAGAAAAAAACGCTGCTAAAATTGGGGCAATAAACACTGTGAAATTTACAAGTAACGGACTTATAGGCTATAATACAGACGTATATGGTTTCCAAAAATCCATAGAGCCTTTCCTTAATAAACACCACACTAAAGCCTTAATTCTAGGAACTGGAGGCGCTTCCAAAGCGGTGGCATTTGTTTTTAATGAGTTAAAAATTGATTTTAAATATGTTTCCAGAACGCCAAAAAAAGACGGTCTAATGTATGACGATTTAAATAAAACTATTCTAAGCGAATACGCCATTATTGTAAATTGCACTCCCTTGGGTACTTTCCCTAATATAGAGAATAAACCAACTATTCCGTATGAACATATTGAAACCCAACATTTACTATTTGATTTGATATATAATCCCGAAAAAACAGCTTTTCTAAAAGAAGGTGAAAATCGCGGTGCTACAATAGTAAATGGACTTCGAATGCTACAATTACAAGCAGAAAAAGCCTGGGAAATATGGAACTCAGATAGCAATTAATCCGTCGAGGAGTTTTATTTAATATCATTATGCACTAAGGCTTCTCATTCGTATAGCAAAATAAAAATCTCTTATTTTACCTATAATTAATGCAGTTGTTAGTATCTTACAATGCAAATCCCAAAGGGAATAATCAGATAAAACATTTAAAATGTTAGAAGAGAAAGAAGATAAACTACTGGAAAATGTAGAGGAAGAAAACAATTCAGAAACTACTGTTACAAAGGAAAGCACAGAGAAAACTACTGAAATTGAAGCTGCTAACAATACTAATGAAGCGCAAGACACTACAGAAACTCTTGCCGAAGCAGAAACAGATACTACTGCGGAAACTATAGTAGCAGAACCTACGGAGACAGAAGATGCCAGTAGTGACACTTCCGAAACTCCAAAAAATAGCGTAGAAACAGAAGCTACGGAAACTACTATTGAAGAAAATAGCAGCTCTGAAACAAAAGATGCTACGGAAAAAGAGGAAGCCGTTCTAGAGGAAATAGACGAAACGAACGCTGAAGACGCAGAGGATAAAGACAACAATACTAGACACGAGATTCCTGTTTTGGATTACCATGAAATGTCTATGGAAAACCTTGTTGGTGAACTCCAACGCTTAGTGAAAAATGAGAAAGTACAGGCCATTAAAAAACATATTGATGGTATTAAAACTGAATTCGATCTTAAATTTCACGATTTTATAGACCACAAAAAAGAAGAATTTATTGCCGGTGGCGGAAATGAAATAGATTTTAGATACAACTCGGTAACCAAAAGACAGTTTAGTGAGGTTTACACGGAATATAGAGAAAAAAGAAATCAGTATTATAAAAAATTAGAGCATTCTTTAAAAGACAATTTAACAAAGCGATTAGATATAATAAATGAGCTAAAAGGTCTTGTAAATGTAGAAGAAGACATAAATACTACCTATAAAAACTTTAAAGACATACAAGACAAATGGCGTGGTGCAGGACCAATTCCTAGAGCCAATTATAACGATGTTTGGCGTACTTACCACCATCATATAGAAATATTCTACGACTTTTTACACCTTAATCGCGAGTTAAGAGATTTAGATTTCAAGCACAATTTAGAAGAGAAATTAAAAATTGTTGAAAGAGCGGAAACTTTAGGAAGTGAAGAAAATTTAAGTAAAGCATTCCAAGAGTTACAGACCCTACACAAAATATGGAAAGAAGATATTGGACCTGTTGGCAAAGCACATAGAGAAGAAATATGGGAGCGTTTTAGTAATGCGACTAAAGTACTTCACCAACGTAGACAAGAATATTATAAAGAACAAGATGTTGTCTATGAGCAAAACTTAGAGGAAAAGAATGAAATTATTAGTAAGATAACCGTAATTGGATCTACCGTTTCTAATAACCACAAAGCTTTACAACAGCAAATTAAAGAATTAGAACAATTAAGAGAGGCCTTCTTTAAGGCTGGTAAGGTTCCACAGAAAGTAAACGAAAAAACATGGGCTGCTTTCAAAGAAGCCGTACGTGGTTTTAATAGAAATAAGAACGCATACTACAAAAATCTTAAAAAAGAACAGCAAGACAATCTAGATAAGAAAAGAGCTTTGTTAAACTTAGCAATTTCTTTGAAAGATAGTGAGGAGTGGCAAACTACCACTTCTGAGATGAAACGTATTCAGAGTGACTGGAAAAAAATAGGCCATGTTCCTAGAAAGTATTCCGACAAAATATGGAACGAGTTTAAAAACACTTGCAACCATTATTTTGATCGACTACATACTTCTAAAAATAAGTCTAGCGAAGAAGAATTGGCTAACTACAAAAAGAAAAATACTTGTTTAGAAAAGCTGAAAGAATTCCAATTATCAGAGGATAAAGACAAGGATATTTCTAGCATTAAAGAATTTATTTCGGAATGGAAATCTTATGGTAGAGTTCCTTATAATAAGAAAAATATTAACGATAAATTCAATAGAATTTTAGACGCTATTTTCAAAAAGTTAGCTATTAGCACGCAAGAAGCCGAACTTTTAAAATACGGAGATAAACTAAAAGAATTGGTTCAGAAAGATAATGAAAGAGCCATTTATAACGAACGTGTTTTTATCCGAAGAAAGATAGACGAAAGTAAGAATGAAGTGCGCCAATTAGAAAACAACCTACAGTTCTTTTCTAATGCTTCTGAAGATAATCCTTTGGTGAAAGATGTTATTAAAAACATTAACAACCATAAGAAATCTCTTGAAACTTGGCAGGCAAAACTTAAGAGGATTAATATCTTAGAAAACGAACTAAATAAGAAAGCCGAAGAAGAACTTGAAAAAGAGACTTCTGAGGAAGAAGAATAGCTAGTATTTAGCATAGGTATTAGATTAGGCTACTCCTTTGGAGTGGCCTTTTTTTATGTGTAAAAATTTTTCTAAATTCTGCTCAAATAATTTCCTATGAAGTGACCATTCTCTTTATGTGAAATCAAAATTCACCTCTACGGTTTCACTAATAAAAGTGCTTTTAAAATTTAAGACAAGAAAAAATATTAGTTAATTCTTAACTTCGTTTTCTTTTTTTTAAGCGCTGATAAAAAAGCTTCAAAAAAATAAAGCTTTTTTATCAGACACTAATACTTTAAAACTGATTAAGTATATCTTTAGATAAGCTTAAGTTTTCCTCTGTGGTATTTTGACCCAATTCCCATATGCCAATTCCTCTATAGTTATTGTCTTTTACAAAAACTGTTTTCTGTACAATAATCTCTTGAGAGTTAAAAAAGATATTATGCCCATCTCTATTAATGTTTCCTGCTGTAAATTCTGCTGCCGTTGGCGAATAGGTGGTAACAATGTCGTCATATGCAACAGGCGTTCCTATTCCTCCATCCGCTGTTAAAAAGTCTCTGCCAAAAAAAGGAACTGCCAAGACTAACTTATCTTTTGCAGCGCCAAACTCCTCATAACGATTTAAAGCACCTTGCGCATCTGTAAAAGATGAATGTGACCCTAATGGAGATCCTCCCCATGTTCCTGTATTATCATAAGACATTATTGTCACAAAATCTAACTCCTTAGTCATTTCAACAATAATATTTCTAAAATGATAAGCTGTCCATCCATATCCTCCAGAAACGGCAGCTGTAATTAAGCTTGTACTTGGCAATGCTTCTCTTAACTCCTGATACAATGGTACTAGTTTTTTTGTATCCGTATCATCAACAGTTGCACCCCCTCCTACTAATTCTTCATAATCAATATCAATACCATCTAATTGATACTCCCTTACAAAACTATTGACACTACTAACAAAAATTGCACGTTTTGCACTATCGAGTATAGTGCTTGTAAACACCCTAACATCACTCCCTGGATATGCTGCTCCTCCAACAGAAACTAAAATTTTCACATTATTATCATGTGCTAGAGTTACGTAAGAAGTTAGTTCTGACATATCACTAATATCTAATGTTCCATCTTCTTTTGGATATACAAAAGCATATATAAAATGTGTTATTTCATTCCATTTTATAGTACTGTTATTATAACTTGGCAAATAGCCCACTACTACTTTCTCATTTGTAAAAACATGTGGCGCATCTTTAACCTTAATGGTAAACGTAGTATTTACATACTTCCCCTTAGTATCTTCGGCATATACATTTATTGTAAATGATCCTGATTCTGAAGATAAAAAAGTATAATCTTCTTCTTGAGAAAGCACATTACCGCTGGTTGTCCAAATATACTTTACTGCTCCTTCTGCATTTATAAAAGATAATTTAAGAGCAGTAGACTCGTCTACTGTCAATTCTATTTCTGTTTCTAATGTTGCAATAACAAGATCAAGGTTTGGTGCAGAATAATCAACACCTGGGTTATCTGTATTACAAGAAACTATTCCTGCAACCAATAACATCCATATAAAAGATAATTTATATACTATTTTCATGTGTCTATATTTATTGTTTTTTTAATGTAACATACTATTCGCTAATAATCATTCTCTTAAATAATATATTTAAGTATGTACAATTCTAATACTTTATAATTTAATTTATGTCCCACCATACACGCGACAACCATCCTTCTGGATATTGTGCATTGGCTGTTTCATAATTTTTTTTATTTACAGTAGATTCTTCTACAGGATAGCCCAATCTATTTGGCATTACACCATTGGTCTGGCTGTCTAACCGAGTTACAGCATCAAGAATAGGAAAATTAACTCTTCTTAAATTTGCATAGGCTTCCATCCCATTCGTAAATAGTGTTAACCACTGTTGGGTTGCTATTTCTTCTATTTCATTTCCTGGTGTTAGTGTTTTACTTGCTGCAAATGCAGTAGCTGCACTTGCATCTACAGTAGCACCATAACTAGTCCACTGTAAAATTCCTGCTTCAATACCTTTTTGATAATGCTCCTGAACATTGCCCACAATAAGATTTCGTTGCGAAGCTTCTGCCAATAACAATTGTACTTCAGAATATGACAAATGTAAGTATGGTGAATCGTTATTACTTATAATTGGCTGAATTACACCTAGGTTTCCAGAACCTCCTGGATGGTCCCATCTAAAATTATTAGCTGAAACTCCTTCAATAACACCTGTAGCTCCAGGTAAAAACCACAGCTCTTTTCGTGGATCATTAGTTAGTTTACTAAGTATTATTTCAGTAGGATGATCATAAATAGCCCCTGCACCTTTTAGCGCTTGGGAGAACCCATTTCCACTTTTTTCTGCTCCACTAATATTAAATGGAGTATTATCATGATGTCCAAAACAATTGTCAGCATTACTTTCAAAAAGACCATTACTTATAGCCGCATTAATTTCGGTAATTGCTTTTGCTTCATCTACCATAGAAATTCGCATAGCACATCTTACCCGTAAAGCATTTGCCATTTTTTTCCATTGAGCAATATCACCTCCATAAAAATTATCTCCAGTAACCTCATCTGCATTTTCATTCAACTGCTGAAAGGCTTCTTCCAATAAGATAAAAAACTGAGTATATATTTCTTGCTGATTATCATATTTTGGCAAGTAAATATTCTGATAAAAGCCTAAACCAGCTTCAGAGAACGGAACATTGCCATAAGTATCTGTCAAACGTTGAAAAACCATCACTTTAATAATCTTTGCTATTGCATTAAGGTTTGTAAACTCTTCTTTATCTTTTGTTCGCTCTTGAATATCAATTAAATCTCTAACGATACCATCTCCATAATTGGTAGTCCATAATGCAGATTCATAATCTTCATTATGCTTATAAAATGCACCATACTCTGATGCTGCCCAAGAGCCTCCTAAGTGCTGAACAATTCCTTCGCCATAGACCAGGTTGGTTCTCCATTGTTCTCTTCTTCCTCCAGAAATAGAAGCTTGTACAGTAGTTAATAATAAGTTAGCATCTAAGGTAGCAAACCCTTCTTTATTAGTATTTGTTTCCCTAAACAGCTCATCATCTGCACAAGACAATATGCTTAATAGTATAGAAAAACAACAAACATATTTTAGCATTGTTATATATTTTTTCATAGTTTGTTTTTTTTTAAAATGATACTTGAATATTAACTCCATAAGATCTCCTATATGGCAAAGAACCATACTCAAACCCTTGTCCATTTCCACTAGTATATGTAGCTTCAGGATCTATATTTGGAATGTTTGAATAAATAGTCCAAAGGTTTCTCCCTACAAAAGAAACACGTAATTGATCTATTCCTATTTTAATACTTTCTAATATATCCCTAGGAAAACTATATCCAATACTTAACTCTCGTAACTTTACATAGGAAGCATCATAAATAAAAGGTTCTGGCGTAGTATCGTTTCCAAATAGTGACCTCCAATAATCCTGTGGGTTTACTGCTCTAGCATTTTTCTGATACGTAATATTATCCCCATCTACAACCTCAACAACACCGTCAACTACCAAACCTGCATCTGGCACCAAAGCATTAATCTGTGCATCTGTAAGACCTTCGGCTACTTTTTGTTGTATCCAAGCATTGTATTCATCCCTACCTTCTACTGTATCAATAAGCAACCCTGAAGATGCAGCATAAGCATTGGTCATAGAGTATACATTGCCTCCAAAACGCATATCTAAACTCGTTTTTAAACTAAATCCTTTATAAGAAAACTCATTAGAAATGCCCATTATCCAATCTGGCACGGCTTTACCTAAACTTTCAAAGGTTTCTGTTAATTGTGGCAACCCATTAGCTCCAACAATTACCTGACCATCGGGCGAACGTAAAAATTTCTTCCCATATATCTCAGAAGAACTATTACCTACCTCAGCAACAATCTGTGCTCCTGCCCATCGTGCATTAGATATTACTTGTATATCGGTATCATCGGTAAGGCTAATCAATGTATTATTGTTCTTGGAATAGTTAAGCGTTAAATTCCAATTAAATCCTTTTGGATTGCGAAGTATTTTTGCGCTAACTAATGCTTCAATACCTTTGTTTTCTACCAAACCAACGTTTGTCCACGCTCCTTGAAACCCTGAAGCTTGTGAGGTATTCAAAATTATTAACTGATTTTTTGTTTTTGTTTTATAGTACGAAAAATCTACACTCAATCTATTTTTAAAGAAAGATAAATCTGCCCCTACTTCAAAAGTATCAGAAATTTCTGGTTTTAATTTTCCATTTGGCACTACCGAGCTTCCTACAAGGCCTAATGGCTGTCCTAAAAGAGGCTGAGATCTTATGCTATAAAATGGTGTTGTTGCATATGGGTTTTCTGGTGCTTTACCTGTACTTGCCCATGAAGCTCTAATTTTACCGAAATTTAATACCTGTGGCGATATATTAAGCGCTTTTGAAAACACAAAACTAGAAGATACCGATGGATAGAAAAAAGAATAGTTATTATTCTGATTAAAACCAGTTGCTGTAGCCAATGTAGAATTCCAATCGTTTCTAGCTGTTAGGTCTAAAAACAAATAGTCGTTATAATTAGTTCTTAGATAAGAAAACAACGATTTCACTAATATCTCTTGACTGGTTTTTGGTCCCAATATCTTATTAGAAAAATTTGCCAAGCTACTGATGCCTTCATTTATAATATCCGTTGCTAAATAGCCTTCACTTGTACGTTTTGTTTTACGGTGGTTACCACCAATACCAACAGATACTCCAAATTTCCCGAACTGTTTAGTTGCCAACAAAGAAGCTTCAATATTATATTCCTGAAAAACAATATCTTGTACTGTTAATCCTCCATTTTCTCTTCCAGGAATACTGGTTCCCGCATTTAAAAAATCAAAGGTATTATAATCAAACCTATCTATACCAGCTTTCCCAGCAACACTTAGCCAATCTGTAATTTTATAAATAGCATTAAAGTTTCCTAATATTCTATTCTTATTAGAAACATTACTGTTTTCTGATATGCTATAATATGGGTTTAAGCGCAGATTATTACTATTCCATTCGTAATAATTACCAGATCCATCTTCATAATGTTGCAACCAAGCCTGATCTATATTTGGTGCTAAACCGGCTAATGAAAACCCAATATTATTAGCATCATCAGCTAAAGCAGGACGATTGTTTACCTCTTCTGTAGTATAGGTTAGCTTTCCATCTAGGGACAACTTCTTATGGCTGGTAGTTGCTCTTAAAGAAAAGCTATTTCTTTCTAATCCGCTATTGGGAATAACATCTTCGTTTTTAAGTTTCCCATAACTAAATCTATAAGTAGTATTATCTCCACCACCAGAAAGGCTAAAATTGTTATTATAGCTTACTCCTGTTTTAAAAAAACCTTGAATATTGTTTGTTACTCGTTCATAAGGTTTAAAAGAACCATCAAAAATACGAACTACACTTTCTGTTCCTAATTTTGGTCCCCAGGCAGTTGTAGTACTTCCTTGAGAAGTACTAATCTCATCTATATTTGGCAATCTTCCTTGAGTTCCAGAACCATATGATGTCTGGTAATCGTCGTATTTCGCATTTACAACATCAAAAGTTGTAGTACTATTCCAATTGATTTTAAACGAGTTTTTCTTTCCTTTTTTAGTGGTAATAACAATAACACCATTGGCACCACGCTCTCCATATAATGCTGAAGCAGCACCACCTTTTAGTACTGATATGTTTTCTATATCATCCAAATTTATACTAGATAACCCATCTCCATTATCAATTCCAGAAGAGAACTGTCCAGCTTTACTATCCGTTACACCTCCTAGCCCTGTGTTTCCTAATGGAACACCATCTACTATATATAAGGGTTGATTGTCTCCATTAATAGAGTTATTACCTCTAATAACAACTCTAGAACTAGCTCCGACACCTCCAGCTGTTTGAGATATACTTACCCCTGATACTTTTCCATACAAAGATTGAGCTACACTTAGCGTAGGATTATTTGCAATGGCATCCCCTTTAACATCCTGAAAAGAATATCCTAACTCTTTTCTTTCTCTTTTGATCCCTAGCGCCGTTACTACAATTTCATCTAATGAATCTGCGGCTTCCACTAAAATAACTGTTAACTTATTTTGCACATCAGTAACAATAATCTCTTGGGTTTTAAAACCTATATATGAGACTACAATAGTTAGACTTGCACTTTTGGTTTCTAAACTAAAATTTCCATCAAAGTCAGATTGCACTCCATTAACAGTCCCTTTTTCTAAAATGGCAGCTCCCAGTAACGGTACTCCGCTTTGATCAGTAACAGTGCCATTAATTGCTTGTTGTATTTCAATTAGGTCTAAACTATTGTCTCTTTTCACTATAATAGTTTCATTTTTAGTGAACTCAAAAGTGCAACCTATTGGCAATAGTCCCTTTTTCAGCAAGTCTTTTGCTAGTATTGTACCTTTTTTTAACTCAACGTTAGGAGCCTCAACAATTAAATCATCACTATAAACAAATTTATAGCCGGCTTGTTGCTGTATAAGTTCAAAGATTTGATGTACAGATATTGTCTCATTATTAGCAACCTTAATCTTAACATTCTGAGAAAATATATTGTTTGGCGAAAAACTAAAAGCTGTTGTAAAGCACAGAAATAAAAATGTTCTCATAACAATTTGTAATAATTTTTCCCTTCTGTAGAGAAAAGCATTTGTAAAGTTAATTTTCATAAATTAGCATTTTGGATTAGTTAAACAATTTGATTAATCTTACTTAAAAGGAATGAAGTCAAAACTTTAGGCGGTGGCGACTTTGTTCCTTCTTATTTTTAGTCAATAATTATAGTGTTATTATTTATTTGAAAACTGATTTCATTTGTTTTTTGTATATAAGTTAAAATTTGAGTGATTTCACTTTCTCGGTCTAATATTCCTGTAAAGCTTTTATTCTCTTTCTCTGGATTTTTAAAAACATAATCTATGTTGTACCATCTAGATAGTGTTTTCATAATTTCTTTCATTGATTTTTGTCTGAAACTGAAATACCCCTCTTTCCAAGCGGTTTCATTAAATGTTTTAGCAACTTTTAAAATAGTTATAACACCTTCTTTTTTGACAATTATTGATTGTTCTGACGGATTAAGGAACCTCGTTTCCTTACCATTACCAATAGTCACCTTCCCTTCTACCAAGGTTGTTACAATTTCATCTTCATCTTGGTAGGCTTTAATATTGAACTCTGTCCCCAATACCTCAATTTCTTGAACGCCTGTTAGCACCTTAAATGTACTTCCGTTATGACTTGCGCTTGGTGACACATCAAAATATGCCTCGCCATATACCAATTCAACTTTTCGTAGCTGCCCTTTTTTAAAGTTAATAGGGTATTTAAGCTTTGAATCAGAATTTAGCCAAACCTTTGTGCCATCTGATAATATCACAAAAAATTTACCGCCCTTAGGTATTGTTAAACTATTATATTTTACAATATCATTTTTAGATATTGGTTTAACATCATAAACTAACTTTTTACTAGTAAGTAACCTCCCCTTTAACTTTACATCTTTACTATTTTCAATAACCAATTCAGAGCCGTTTTCCAGTGTTAAAATAGCTTTGTCTTTTCCCGGTTGTATTATTGTATTTGTAACAGGATTTTGTTTTTTTTGTGAAGAAAAATTATCAACAAAATAAGTATAGCTTAACCCCAGAATTATTACAACTATTGCTGCGTATTTAAAGACTCTATTTATCTTATTTTTTTGAATGTTTTTTTCTTTTCTTTTTATCTTTTGCAGTATAATTTCTTTTTCCCCTTCTGTATCAAAATCAAGCATATTAAAGTTAATTAAATAGTCTGTTTTTATAAAATCTTTAAGTAGCTCATAGTTGTGATTCTCATTTACCCATACTGTCAATTCAATCAATTCATCTATTGATACAGATTTTGAAAGATATTTAATTACTATAGTTTCAATCTTTTTGTTTAGCATATTGGCTAATCATTTTTATAAAGACGTATGAGATATGTGTAATACTTAGTGTTTTTTATTTTTTTTTTATATTGCAACAAAATTTTTAGATTGAAGATTGACTTTTCAGATGACAAAACACTAAAGAATGAACTTGAAAAAGGAAATCATCAGGCATTAGTTTTCCTAATGGATAAGTACCACCACCCCCTATGTCTGCACATATACAGCCTTTCTAATAATTATGAAGGTGCGCAAGATATTGTACAAAATGTATTTTTAAAACTTTGGGAAAACAAAAGTAAAACTCAGTCTATAAAATCTATTAAAAATTATTTATACAGAACTTCTTATAACGGATTTATTGATTATTGGAGAAAAGATAAAAAAATGTTGTCTCTTGAAAAAATACACTTAGAGACCTTAAACACTATTACTGAAGATAATAATGAACCTTTATTAAAAAAACAAATTTCATTAGTAAAACGTGAAATTCAAAAACTACCTCCTAAGTGTAAAGAAACTTTTTTATTAAGCAAAAAAGAAGGGTTAACAAACCTAGAAATTGCTTCTATATTAAATGTTTCTGTTAGAACTGTAGAGTCTCATATAAACAAAGCATTTAAAATTCTAAGAAAAAAATTACAAAACAAAACAAAAACTATACTATTTTATTGTTTGGATTTAACAAACAAATCAATCTTTAAAATCAGGTCTTAGTTTTTGTAAATTATAAAATGTTCCCTCTATAGTCTAACCAAAATTTATGCATCAAACAAGAATCCGTAAAAAGGGAAATAATCCTATAAGAGCGGGTTTTGCATATGCCTTAGATGACCTGCGCTCGTTGTAATCGTAAATTAAACAATTCTACACAAGATTGAGACCAAAAAGGCTAAGCCGTTAATTGCTTTGGCACCAGTAAAGAAAAAGTTATTCCTATTAATCTTCATCTTAATAGAAGAACAATGAGATTTACTACCCATAATTAAAAAAAGCAGCAAGAGTACAAAATTCTTGCTGCACAGGATAACAATTTGATAAATCAATTTGTTTCCTAAATTATAATTTAGGGTTAACCACTAAAACCCGTATTAATTATGGCGATTGTTGGTGCAAGTTATTTTTTATAAAACATTAAATTTTTCACCCTACCAGAGTCAAGCTCAAAGCCAGAAACCTGACCATCCGTTCTGTGAAACCTTACTAGTCCGTATTCCATAAAGAATTTGTCTATTTCACTTATAGTGCAATCTAGAAATGCTTCTTTGTCCTGAATTCTAGCTTTTAAAATTCCGTTTTCAACCTCAAAATTGTAAGTCACATCCAATTCTTCACTAAAATAACTACCAGAATAATCCTTTAAGTTAATACCTGAAAAATCAGCTTCTTTTTTTCTTTCAGCCTTTGTTTCTCTACCTCCTTGTAGGATTGTAAGTGTTTTCGTAAACTCCTCTTTTAGATTGGAGAAGGTGAAACTTATGGCTTTTTCTCCTGGAATTTGAAATGTATTCCCTCTCGTTTTAATAATATTGTACGTTGACTTATTCCAGTTTTGAAGCACATTTAAGGAGTCATTTTTAATACTCAAACTGACTGTAACTCCAGCTCGTATTTCATAATCCCCGACCACTTGTTTTAATTCAAATTCTAGCACAGGCTCAACAATAGTGACTTTATCATCACTCTTAGGAGCTTCTTCAATCAGTTTATCCTTCAAAACAAGATTAGCAACTTGGTTGGCCATTCTTGATGGGTTTGCATCTCCTCTATTGGCGAAAATCGCGATGGACAACTGTTCTTCTGGGAATCTTAATAATTCTGCCCTAAAGCCTACAAAAGCTCCTCCATGCCTGATGGTTTTTAATCCCTTATACTCCCCAATCATTAAGCCAGAGGCGTAACTGATAACTTCACCATTATTCAGTACCCCTTGTTGCGTCATTTCTTGCCAAAACACCTTACTTAATACGGTTGCGTTGTAAAATTCATCATCCCATTTTTTTATATCATTAATCGTTGTAAAAATTCCACCATCACCAATCATATCTAAGGTGGTCATGCTAATTTTATAGGTATCCTTATTGGCTGGAACGTATCCTGATGCTCTATTTTTCACTATTCGAGTATGGTCATTATGAAAATGGGTATTGTTCATCTCTAGCGGTTCAAATATTTCTTTCTGAGCAAAATCTGCCATATTCATTTCAGCAACTTTATTAACTATTTGACCCAATAGCCAATACCCAGAATTACTGTATAAATGTTCTTCTCCTGGGTTAAAATTAAGATCAGACTGATTAACTAACCATTTCATAATATCACCGTCAACATAAAAATCATCACCTCCTAACCCTTTTAAATAAGCTATTTGAAGGTAATCCCTAATGCCGCTAGTATGGTTTAACAAATGTCTCACGGTAATTTTTTTAGCATAATCGGGAAAATCAGGAAAAATGCTCTTTAAGTTGTCTTCAAAATTTAGTTTTCCCTTTTCAACAAGTAGTACAATACAAGCAGCTGTAAACTGTTTGGAAGTTGACCCAATTCTAAAAACTGAAGAAGCGGAGTTTGGAACATCATATTCCATATTTGCCAGACCATATCCCTTGGCATAAACCAGTTCACCATTTTTTATAATTCCCAAAGCACAACCTGGCACATCGTCTTTATTCCAATCAATAAAAATGCTATCTAATGCTTTACTTTCTTTTATCTGTCCAAATGATAAAATCGAAAAAGAACAAAGTATAAATAAGAGAAAATATTTTTTCATAATTCTATGTTTTAATTGGCGATAATGATCTCGGCTATAGTTAGTACTGGAATTAAAAGTAGTGAACTTTTGATTAAGTAATTAACCGAAACTTATTATTTTGTTTTATCATTTCATAGAACATATAGTTCAACACAGTTTTATTGCAATTCGAAATTTAATTCAGGTAACATATCTGTTAATATTCTTTCGGATTAATAGTTACTATATCTCTTACTAGCATGTAGTAAGCTAGGTATTATAACTGCTAATGTTTGGAAATGAAATTTAAATCTGATAAAAGTTTCAAGAGCTCTATTGCTTAATTTTTATAAAATTTGTAACAAGTTGAATAGTTTTCCGACATATAGTTAAACTTAAAATATTTTACAATATGCGTAATTTTTTAAAATCACTCAAACAAAAATTCAGTCAATTTTATCAATGTGAATTAAAAACGTTTAATAAAATACTTGGGATTAAGTAAATGAAAAAGCTGTCAATTCGAGTATTTTGAGGTACTAAAAATGTATCGAGAATACGTTTTTTATGTTCTCCGATACATTTCCGATAAGAAATCGGAACACACGAACAGCCAAAATCTCCAAAATTTCAATTTACTCC
>JAZGEQ010000083.1:0-14067 GCA_036478775.1 Cellulophaga sp. | reverse complement strand
GCAACACCGTATAAAAAAAATTACTAATTTTAGCTTAATCAAAGGTAGTTGCGTTTTTGCATACTTCTGAATTTCCGTTGGAAATTCCTCGCATACAAAACCGCAACTTTCCTTATACAATAACGTTACCAACAAGCAAAAAACCAACCGCACATTTTACACATTTATTTTTTCTCCAACGCTATATTCCAACGCCAAAAAAAATAAAAGAGTAAAACTTTCCCAACGCTCAAGCCAATAATCCCGAAAAAAGAACTAACTTTGGACAATAATTGTCAAGACAACTATTTTCTATGAAAAATTTAGACAGTATTGGGGAGCAAATCCGAAAATTACGCGAAAAAGCAGAAATGCCTTTAAGAAAACTTGCATCACTTCTTGAAATAGACCAATCTACATTAAGTAAAATTGAAAGAGGAGAACGAAAAGCAAATATTCAAATTATTGAGCAAATAGCACAAGTATTTTCTATAGATAAAAAGAAATTATTAGTGAATTTTTATAGTGACATTGTTTCATATGAAATCGGAGAAGAGAATACATATTCTGAAATTTTGAAAGTCGCAGAAGCAAAAATTGAATACAAACGAGCATTAAAAAATAAAACGTTATGAAAAACTTATTAAGTATTGTACTACATAGCGAAGAAAAATTAATTTCAACTGCCATTCAAAGAGAGTTTATTTCTGACGAAATAAAACCAACAACAGAAAAGGAAATACATTTAATTAATGCCAACCTTTTATTAACTGACCAAGAAAACTTAGCATTCAGAATACACAAAAGTATTATGAATTCACTAATTACAATTTTCTTAAAATCAAAATTTAGTAAAAACGAATCTGAATTAAAAACTATATTTAATTTTGAGGAAACTGAACTAATAAACAACATAGTAACAGACAAAATTGAGTTAATACCAAACCTAATTGAAGAGTTTCATATTGCCTTTTTGAATTCTCAATTTTCTATTCAAAACCATAAATTAACAAGAAAAAAATCAAAGCATTATTTAAAAGAAATTGGAGCAGTTTATACTTTAAAAACAATAACATCAGAAATTGTAAGAAATACAATTAATAAAACTATTGAAAAAGATAAAAGTAAAATTACTTGTTTAGATTTTGCCAGTGGAACTGGTAGATTTTACTTTGAAGCAATTAAAATATTGAATAAAGAACATCAAGTAAATTTAAAGACTATTGTTTGTGAAAATTTACACGCAGTTGATGTAGATGAAATTGCTTTATCAGTTTTAAGATGTAAAGTAACCTCTTTATTCACAAAACTTGATACAGATATAATTAATGCTTTGAAAGAAAATATTATCTGTAGAAATGCTTTAATTCCGAACACAACATTAATTCCAGAATACAATAACAGCATAAATTTACAAACAGACTTTAAAACAGTTTTTTTGAATAAAGGTTTTGATGCTATATTTTCAAATCCACCTTATTATTTACTTAAAGCAAACAAAAAAAATAGTTCTGAATTAAACGGATATTTTGTAAACCTTCAAAATAAAATAAAGAACGAATTAAATTTCTTTAAAAAGTCTGGAGTTTATAATTACTCCATTGAAGGTATGCTGAATTACTATCAATTATCAATTGAAATGATAATTCGATTAACAAAAGAAAAAGGTCAAATTGGTATAATTTGTCCTTCTTCCCTATTTGCTGATTTGACATCTACCAAATTAAGAAAGCATCTAATAAATTCAAACAAACTTCACTTTATACGATATTATTCAGAGGCTTCAAACCTATTTGAAAATGTTGCCCAATCGACTGTTATTTTTTATCTACAAAAAGGTAACACAACAAATGAAATAGATATAGAATTTGCTAACGAAGCGTTTAAGATTGATTTAAAAACAGTACAAACTGTTTTTCCTAAAAATCAAGAGTTACCATTGATTGATGAATTAGGTTGGAAAATTTTATCTAAACTATCCAAACATCAAACAATAAAAAATTTACCATATATCCGAAATAAAAGAGGCGAACTTGATTTGACTTTGTTTAAAGAGTTTATAACCAAAGAGAATACTGGTTGGAGATTGATTAGAGGTAATATGATTTCTGAGAGTGGCATAATTGACAAAAACAAAGAATATGTTGATATTGAGCCTTTTATTAATAAAAAATCTAACGAATACAAATTAAACGATTACAAGAAAGAAAGGTTAATTTGTCAACAGATTTCAAATGTTGATTTAAAGAAAAGGTTGAAATTTACATTCTCTGAAACTACAGATATAATGGCTAATTCTTGTAATTACATTACGTCTTTGAGAGATTCAATAGATTTACAAAAACTACATTTCATTTTAAATAGCGAACTTTTAAACTGGCGTTTTAAAGTTACAAGTAGCAATAATCATATTAATAATTACGAAATTGACGAGTTTCCAATTATCAATTTAGATAATTTGGATTTAGATATGTTTTCGGAAGACAAAGACTATAATAACCAATTAATTTGCGAATTATATGGTTTGAACAAAAAAGAAACTACCTATATTTTAGGTAAATTATCAATCAAAAAAGAAATAAAAATACTTGAAAATGAAGTTATATAATCACATTGCTCCAAAATTGAGTGACTTAGAATGGGAAATGGCAAAGCATATTCCTGCTGGAGGAAATTGGCAAAATATACCTGAACATATTCCATCAAAAAGACTTGCACAAATTAGGCTTTCTGGTGGACGAACTACTTATTATGGAAGACTTTTAAATGAGCAACCAAGTTTTACAATTACAACTTATTTTAATAGATTAGGGAATGGTTGTAATTTACATCCAACTCAGCAAAGAATTATTTCAATGAGAGAAGGTGCAAGACTACAGTCTTTTAGTGATAAATTTATTTTTCACGGAACAAAAACATCTCAATATAAACAAATTGGAAATGCTGTTCCTCCTTTATTAGCAAGAGCAATTGCAGAAAGAATAACACCTCATTTGAAAAATAAAACTTTTGTAGATTTATTTTCTGGTGCAGGTGGAATGTCGGAAGGTTTTTTAATGGAAAACTATAAATTAATTTCAGCCAATGAAATTGAAAAACATTATTTTGAAACCTATAAACAAAACCATTCCGACTTAACAAATTCTGAAAATTTGATTTTAGGTGATGTTACTATTCCAGATGTTAAAAAGCAAATAATTGAATCTGCTAAAAACAAAAAAGTAGGAGTAGTTTTTGGTGGTCCACCTTGTCAAGGTTTTTCTTATGCAGGTTGGCGAGACCCAAAAGATAAAAGAAATCAGTTATTTGAAGATTTTGTAGAAATTGTTGACGCAATAAGACCAGAAGTTTTTATTATGGAAAATGTTCCCGGAATTTTAACAATGCGAAAAGGAGAAGCATTTAAAGAAATTGTTGCATCATTTAAAGCAGTAGGTTATAACGTAAATACCCCTTTTAAATTGAATGCAGAAGAATTTGGAGTCCCACAAAAAAGGAAACGAGTTTTTATAGTTGGTTCATTAATTAAAACAGAAATAAAATCACCCGAAATATTATTTTCAAGAACAAATGAAAATTTACCTTATCCAATTACAGTTGGAGAAGCAATTGGAGGTTTGCCAAAAATAGAAACTAATTCAGGAGAAATTGAACTTGAATGTAACTACAAGTCAACTTCTCCTTATGAGGAATTAATGATGAATAAAATAGATTTCAAAACATTTTACAAAAAATGTTTTGAAAAACTACCCGTTTTGACTTGATATTTCTGCTAATAATTTCAATGTTTTATCTAATTGAGTTTTAGCATCTTTAAAACTATTTACTTTTAACAAAGTAAATAGTTTTTCAATTTCTTTATCCACATCATCATTTTTCCAAATATTGACTTTCCTATTATCAATTTCTTTATACTCTTTCAATTTATCAAAAGCAACTCTATAATATCTTTCTGTATTGTTTTTTTGATTTTTTCCTGTTAGTTCTTTAGAAGTTACTTTTTCATACCTTCCTGTTTTAGGATCAAAACCTTCAAATTTATAATCAAAAAATGAGTATTGAGGATTTAAAAAACTTTCAAGGAAAGGTTTATAACCTTTATCATCAATCATAGAAAAAATGATAAGAACGTGATGAATATTTTTCCTCATCAAATCACTTAATTTTATAGCGTCTTTATCTGTTTTAACTTTATTTTTAAGTTCATCCCAAATAAATTGTGAGTGCCAAGATACAATTTGCTCTGTTTTTTCATCTTGTAACAATTCATTTACGTCTTCTAAACTCATTCTGTTATTTTTAGCAGAATTTTCTTCTTTTGATAATGGATTAAATTTTGGTCTATGGCAAAACCCAAGAGAAATTGGCCCAATATGGTCTGCGCTTACTCCACTTTTTCTAAATTCAGACATTAACCTGTCTGCCATTTTCCAATTTCCATCAGCCCAGTTTTCATAAACTCTTCTATCTTGTCCATATCTCTGTAAGTTCGACTTATGTCTTCCTTTATCACTTTTATGTCGACAACAAGCACCATCAGAATGATAACCATCAAATCTATCAGGCGAATTACTCATAACTCCTGGCGAAAGTGAACCTTTAGAAAAAACATCAACAATGTTCAAGCGAATAAAGTCTTTAATTTCGTTTTTAGAAAGGTTTTCTGACTTATCAATTTTAAAAATCAATTTCATTTTTTCAACATCATCAGATGTTTTAACTAACTCTTCAATTATTTCAAAAATATCTTTATCAAAAGGCGTAATGCTTTTCGCAAAGTTCTTTTCAATAGATTTTAATGTCCTTTTGTTAGGGTAAACATATTCTATGCTTAATTCATTCCCACATATTTGACACGTATGTAATTTTGTTGGATGAATTTTTAAAGCAATTTTAGCATAACAACCAGCCTCAATTTTAATCTTATGAATTTTACATTGTTCGTCCCACCATTCTCTTCTTTTTTTACCATTTACAGATTTACCAGTAATTACCCATTTGACATTCCCATCATTTCCTCTTTCAAAATATAAACCCTTATAATTTGGATGTTTTACAATGGATTCTGTATATTTTAAAAACTTTTTGTTCCAAGTTCTTTTACTATTTCCAATAATTTTTTCTTTTGTCATTCTAATTAGTTTCTTTATATAAATACAGATATTAATCATCAAAAAGTATTGAGATTTTAACCGAAAGTGCCTTTGCAATCCTTTCAACTACAACGATAGAAACATTCCTTTCTCCTTTCTCAATACTTGAGATATATGTTCTATCAATATCTGCTAAATGAGCAAATTTCTCTTGTGAAAGTCCATTTTCTAAACGTAGTAGTTTAACTTTTTTACCGAATTTCTTTTTAATATCCATAACTGCAAAGGTCAGTATAAGTTGACTTCTGTGCAACGGACAATAGTCCACACCAAAGCCATACACATTTGCAATTCGCTACAGCCACCACACAAGCCAAAAATTGCAAAAGAGTATGTCTTTTCCAACGCTATCAACAGAATGAAAAGAAAACAGCCAGTTGGTAACAATGTATAAAAAACATAGGGCATTTGTGCTAAACTCAAAGGTTTGTGTCTATTTACAAAGTCCGCCAAATATAAAATTTGGCATTTAAGAGAAAAATAAAAGCAAAATATTTATATTTGGCTAAGTAATAAACCGAAACGAAAGTGCTTTTTTACTGCCCTACGTTTCTTATACTAACCGTTCTACACAATTTAAACCGAAATGCGAGAATGCCCTAAATGTAATTCAAAAAGTATAGTAACCGAAAGGAATTACGAGCATTGGAATGTATATGAATGTGCTAATTGTATGTATTGGACTTATGGACATTCTGATGAATGTTGTAAAGACATACACGAAATAATTACTATTGACCATAAACCGAGTGGACATATTGCTCTTTATTATCAATGCACTAGTTGTGGAAGTTCGCCAAATCGGAATAAACCATTAAGTACGAAAAAATACGGAGAGGATATTCGGACTGAATTTAGCAACTCTCGGTTTTCGGAATTTAAAGAAAATAAAGAACGTGAAAGACAAGAATTAGCGGAATTAAAATCTGAATATAGAAAACGGAATTCCAAACAATATAAATATTACGAATATCTGACAAGTAACAAGTGGAAAGAATTACGTGAAAAAGTAAAAGAAAGAGACGAATTTTTATGTCAAGAATGTAAAACAAAAAAAGCGGAAGAAGTTCATCATCTAACCTACGAGAATGTATTTGATGAAAAGTTGTCGGACTTAATTTCTGTATGTTCGGATTGCCATAAAGAATTACATAAAACTGAACAAAAAACTGTGTAGAACACCGTGTATAGTTCATTGCTTCTGAATTTCCTATCGGAAATTCCTCGCACTTTTACTATCTTTGGTTTACGGCGGAAAATCCTAGCGGATTTACACGCAACGAAACCATACACAAACACGTTAGCAAACATATACCCAAATCACTCTGAAAAACAAAATGATTGTCAATCTTGAAAATTTTGAAGGATTACCTAACGAGTACATATCGGAACTAAAAAAGTTTGACCAGATATTCAAAACGCATAGATTTTTAGAAAACTATGAAAACAACGAAAATATAAATAGTTTGATTTTCGAAATCAATAATTATTGTCTTAAAAATAAGATTATTGGTTTTCATTATACGAATGCAATAGAAAGTGATATAAGAGAAAATGGAATGATTATTAGGTCTGGAGTTGATATTAGGAATGATTTTATGAAAAGATTTTTTCATTTATTTGACAATAACGAACAAGAACTGATTAAAGAAAAATGGTTAAACCGATTTGGAGAAAAAGACACTGAAAGCAGAGACTTTAGGACTTTTTTTAATTTTACAAAAGATGCTCTTTTTAATGGCGGAGCGGAACTTTTATTAGAATATTATGGCGGAGAACAAATCTACTTTCCATTGTATGATTTACCGACAATCGGAGAAAAACTTAAAAAAATAGGAAAACCAATGATTCTAAAGTGTACTCTTGACCCAAACGAAATAAAAACTTTCATTGAAAATCCTTGGGGGAAAATTATTGTTTCAAGTTACAACAGAAAATTAAATCCTGACGCATATTTAGTTGACCAAGATGGATATCAAAAAAAAGGAGTTACTTCTGAAAATATAGAAATTATAAATGCCGAAAAATACGTTTGCTAACACCGTGTATAATTCATTGCTAGTACTCGCCTACTTGGAAATTCCTTCGGAATTTCCTCTGGTTCGTTTTTGTTTACTAAATTAGTTGCTGAAACACGCAACGAAATCATACACAAACACGTTACCTGTAATTATGAAAAAAAACAAAATAGGAATATATTTATTAACTATAACATTAATCTTTACTTCTTGTAAAGAAGAGGTTAAAGAAGTGCTTGAAACAGACTTTAAAGTAATCGAATTTTATTATGGTTATGATAATTATATGACAAATGTTAGAGATAATAAGAAGTCGAAACCTTTAATTATAAGAGAACGAAATATTCTTGAAATCAATGTGAATAAAAATGGAGACTTTGAACTAGAAGGAAAATTAGTACAACCTAATTTAATCATTTCTGAACTGAAAAAATACTTAATACCAAATCCTCAAAATAAGGAGATGCCGGAAACTATTGAACAGGAATTCACATACGCTGGAAAAGTTATTACAAATAAAAACTTATTTATTTCAGCCTTATTTGACAAGAATTTGAATTATAAAAAGTATAATGAAATAAGGAACAAAATTTTCAACGCGTATAACGAAGTACGAAATGAATATGCTATTAAAAGATATGGAAAGACTTTATCAGAGTTAAGAAATCAAGATAAAGAAATCGAAATGCAAAAATATTACGAATTAACAAGTATTTTTCAATTTAGATATGTAGAAATAATGGAGGAATAAAAAAACTACAGGTAACACCGTGTATAATTAATTGCTAGTTCTACTCTACTTACGAAAATCCTCGCGGATTTTCTATTCAGTTTGTATTTACTAAATTAGTCGCTTAATCAACGCAACAACTCATACACAAACACGTTAGGTGCAAGCTGAAAAAAAATCCCACCGCACAAAACCAAAGAGTGCCAAAAAAGGCACACATTGCTTTCTTCCATCCACAGAATGACAAAATTTTCGTAACTTGTGAACTCAAATTAAACTTTAACAAAAGTGCTTCTAAAAGAAAAAATATCGATTGAAAATTTTGAAGATAAAAAATTCAAAATCAGACTTGTAGAATCCAAAAAAGATACAGAAGCTGCTTTTACTCACTATTTGCATAATCACAGAAACGGAGTTTCTCAATTCTATAAACCTGATGCAATTGAACACGTTAAAAACTTATTTGAATACAAGTTTCCAGAAGAAAAAATATCGAATACAGCAGCCGAAAAGGCATTACAATATTTAATATTTCAACAAGAGAACATTCCTTTTCCTGCACCGAAAAAGCCTGAATTTAAGTTTATTGACCTATTTGCAGGAATTGGCGGATTTAGACTTGCTTTTCAAAATTTAAAAGGAAAATGTGTTTTCACAAGTGAATGGGATAAATATTCAAAACAAACTTACAGAGCCAATTTTGGAGAAGTTCCATTTGGAGATATCACAAAAAAAGCAACAAAAGACTATATTCCAGATGGATTTGATGTTTTATGTGCAGGATTTCCTTGTCAAGCATTTTCAATTGCAGGAAAGCGTGGTGGATTTGAAGACACAAGAGGAACATTGTTTTTTGATGTAGCCGAAATTATCAAAAAGAAAAAACCGAAAGCAATATTTTTAGAAAATGTAAAAGGTTTAAGAAGTCACGATAAAGGAAAAACTTTAGCAACAATCTTAAATGTTTTACGAGAAGATTTAGGATATTTTGTGCCAGAACCGCAAGTGATGAATGCAAAAGAATTTGGTGTTCCGCAAAATAGAGAAAGAATTTTTATAGTTGGTTTTAGAAAGGATTTGGGAGTTACAGAATTTGAATACCCAAAACCCGTTAAGAAAAAACCGACACTTGAAGATATTTTAGAAACAGAAACTGTTTCTGTTAAATACTATTTATCTGAAACTTATGTAAATACTTTAAGAAACCACAAAGCCCGACACGAGAGTAAAGGCAATGGTTTTGGTTACGAAATCATTCCAAATACTGGAACTGCAAACGCAGTTGTTTGCGGTGGAATGGGAAGAGAACGGAATTTAGTTTACGATTTTAGACTTGAAGATTTTACTCCAGTAACTCACATAACTGGCGAAGTAAATAGAGAAGGAATTCGTAAAATGACACCGAGAGAATGGGCAAGATTACAAGGTTTTCCTGACGATTACAAAATTGTAGTTTCGGACGCTCAAGCATATAAACAATTTGGCAATTCAGTTGCTGTTCCAGCAATTCAAGCAACAGCAAAAAAGATTATAGAAAAACTTAAAAGTTTATGATTACAGGAAATAAAGGAGAATGGAGTGAAATTTACACGCTATTCAAATTACTTGGAGACAAACAATTATTTCTTGGAAATAAAGATATTGAGAAACTTGAAGGAATAGTTTATCCAATTTTACGAGTTTTAAGAACCGAAAATAACGGAGATTTTGAATACTCAATTCAAGATGAAATTATACTGATTTCTGGCCGAGAAGAAGTATTGAAAATTGCAATTTCAGAGTTCAAAGAAAAAGCGAAATTCTTGCTCGAAAAAATCAAAGCTAATAAAGAAAGAACTTTTTCAGTTCCCGAAATTGAGCAGTTTATGCAATCCATAAATTGCCTTTCTTTAAAAGCTAGTTCAACTGCCAAAACAGATATTACAATTGTTGTTCACGACCAAAGAACTAATCAACAACCAACTTTAGGATTTAGCATAAAATCACAACTAGGAAGCCCTTCTACCCTACTTAACGCAGGGAAAACTACAAATTTTATTTTCAAAATAGACAATCTAAAATTAACAAGTTCTGAAATTGATAAAATTAACTCTATAGATTCTAGAAGTAAAATAATGGACAGAATTAATGTCGTTTTAGAATCAAAAGGACAATTAACTTTCACTAAAACTGAAAGACAAATATTCTCGAATAATCTTATTCTAATTGACAGTAAACTGCCAGAAATATTATCACAAATCGTTTATGAATTTTATTCGAGCGACAAATCAAGCGTTTCAGATTTAGTAGTAAATATAAACACCAAGAATCCTTTAGGTTTTGACGTTTCTAATGAGCATAAATTTTACGAATACAAAATTAAGCGATTTTTAACAGACATTGCGTTAGGAATGATGCCTTCTAAAGTTTGGACTGGAGAATATGATGCGACTGGTGGATATTTGATTGTAAAGGAAAATGGAGATGTTCTATGCTACCATATTTATAACAGAAACGAATTTGAGAACTACTTATTTAATAACACTAAATTAGATACAGCGAGTTCTAGTAGACACGATTTTGGAACAATTTACGAAGAAAATGGAGAATTGTATTTTAAGCTAAACTTACAAATAAGGTTCATCAAATAAAGCCTACGCAAGTTCAAGCACATTTAAAGTTACTCGTGCCTCACAAATTTAAAAGAGCTTTCACGCCAACGCTAGCAAGTTTGCGGAAAGAAAAGCCAGACACCTAACAATGTATAAAAAACATAGGGCGTTTGTGCAAAACTGAAAGGTCTGTGAATCTTAATAAAGTTCGCTAAATATAAAATATGGCATTTATAGTAGAAAAGATAAAAGCAAAATATTTATATTTAGCTAAGTAATAAACCGAAACGAAAGTGCTTATCACCTGCCCTACGTTTCTTATACTGAACGTTGGCAATAATTAAAAAGAGAGTTTTAATGAAAAAAATATTTAAAATACTAAAATGGATTTCAGTTGTATTATTAGTTATACTATTGATTGGAATTGGTTACGTAAGATTCTCACGAATGCTTGATTATTCATTTGGAGGAAATACAGATACTTCTTATAAAGTTTTAGAAACAAAACTTGAATACAAAGACCTTTATTTTGACTTAGATTCTGAAATAAGAATACACGGTGTTCTATTTAAACCAGATACAACAGAAATTATTGCAACAATATATCATCACCTTGGACAGGGATTGACCGCTGAATACACGAAACAATTTTATAAACCACTTTTAGATAACGGATTTCAAGTTTTTGCAGTTGAACGAAGAGGAGACGGAAACTCTAATGGCATATCTAACAATTTATTGACGTTAAAAAAAGATGCTCTATCAGTTTTTGACAGTTTTATTGAAAGAAAGGATGTTAAAAACAAACCAATTATTATTTGGGGACAATCTTTAGGCGGTGCATTTGCAACTATGAATGCTTCGGAACGAAATGATAAAATCAATGGATTAATTATTGAAGGAACATTCAATTCATTAACAAGAGTTGGACAGCATTTTGTACCACAAATAAAATATTTAATTCCATTAATTTTAAATGATGACTTTCCTGCTGAGAAAGAAATAAAAAAAATCACTCAATCTATTGTTATAATTCATAGTGAAGACGATGACCAAATTCCAATTACACTTGGAGAAGAATTATATAATGCATCAAATAAAACTAACACCTCATTTTGGAAAATAAGAGGAGAGCATATTGAAGGAATTTTAAATTATGAAAAGGAATACATAACCAAATTTAAGCAGTTAATAAAAAAATAACTATTGCCAACAATGGCTATAATTAATACGGGTTTTGGTGCTTAACCCAAAGTGAAGTGCCTTGAATAAGGTCCGCAAAATTTTCAATTTTGCGTGTCTATTATTAAAGAAAAAATTATAAATTTGGCTAAGTGCTTAATCGAAAATTCAGTCCTTCGAAATCCCGTACTAACCATATACTAAACGTTACCACACATAAAAAAAAACGAATGAAAACTCTGATAAATGTAGTAAGATGGATAATTGGGATTTTTTTAAGTCTTATATCTCTTGGTGGACTTTTAAGTGGAGATATTTTTTTAGGCTTAATAATGCTTTCTGTTGGTTTGGTATTAATTCCACCAATCAGTAAAAAACTATTCGGTAAGAAAAAAGAAAACGAACTATCTGAAAAAATAACAATAAAAGATGTGGTTTCTACTTCTTCAAAATCAGTTGGGAAAAATAGAACTGAAATGACAATTGATTTAAATCAAGAAAATCTTGTCAAATTATACAAACAAAACCAAAGAGAAAGAGAGCAAGAAATAAAAAATTTCAATTATCAACCATTTCAAATCCAAAGACAAGGAATTCAACTTCTTGAAAGTCTAAACATTCTGCATACAACGAAAAATATTGATACTTTAAAAAGTCGATATGAATTTATACAAAAAATGTATGATGATTTTATTAAAGCGTCATATAAGAAAAGATATATTTCAGATATTCAAGTTGCTGTTGATGAATATAAAACAATGTATTATGATAAAATCATAAATGATTTTGAATTAAAACTTTTAGTTAAACCTGAAAACGAAAACCTAACCGATTATTATTCTGAATGTTTATATAATTGCTTCAATCAATTTGTAGAAGAACAAGAATACCAAATTGCTAATTTGAAAAGAGAAGATGCTAAAAAAAGAAGAAAAGGAAAAATTGTAAGTGTTGCTAACGAAATAATTGCAGAATTTGACAAAAATGGGTCTGACAAAGAAAAGTATAAAAAATACATAAAAACAATTCAAGACAAAAGAGATACTTTTAATAATAATCAAGCAACGATACCACAATTAGCGACAGAAATAAATGTTAAAGGCGGAATAGTAATAAACCCAAAAGGTTCATTTCATCTAACACTTTATAATTCGCCAAAGAACACTTTGCAGAGCGTAGTTAAAGTTTTGAAAAATGAAGATACTTGGAACAAAACAAAAGAATTACTTCCATTATTTGCAGAACATAATATAAAATGCAAAGAAGTTGAAGAATATATTTTTAAATATAAACCTACTTATATCAAAAGACTTCAAGAATTAAAAACCAAGTCAGAAGAATATCAAAACTCTTCCGAAATGGACAAATTAGATATTGAAATCGAATTTAAAGAGCAATTAATAAAGGAATTACCAGAAAAAGCAGATTGTTCAATTGAAACTCTTTTTGATTTTAGTCATATTGACGTTACTATTGACGACCAACTAATTAAAAAATATAGTTTTGATACTATTTCTAAATATTTTGGACTTAGTTACTACAAAGACAAAATTGTTTCTCATTGGGAAAGAAAAGATTTTGAAGACTTAATAAAAGCAGATTTAGTTTTTACATATAAAGAAATTGACATTGAAGAAATACTTAAATCTCAAACATTAAAAATACTTAACAAAATATCTGAAAAAGAAGAAGGACATTTTAAACGGAAGAATAAAGCAATTGAGTATTTACAAGAAAATAAAACTCTATTAGAAAATATCGGAAAATATGTATCAACACGGAAATTATTTAAATTAAAACCATTACCAAAGGAATTTAATAATGTGAATGCTGACCTTATTTCTGATTATTGGCAATATCTTGAAGAGTATATAAAACTAATTGCTGACACCTATCGAAATTCAGAACGAAATGCAGAAGTAAGACGTGATGATAATTCTTGGATAAAAGAGTTTCAAATAGAAAAATTTGAAGACCTAAATTCAAACTTTATTTGCCAAAGAGCAAGAGAAGAATGCAAAAAGAAATACTCAAAATCAAATCCACCGAAAATGCCATTTCATATTGGTTGTAATTGTGATTTAAGACGAGAAACATAAGAAATACGTGTGGTAACAATGTATATAAATCATTGGGCAATAAGAGATTATACCAAAGTTGGTGCTTTTAAATTAAGATAGTGATAAACCGAAAAGAAGTGCTTTTAAATGCCCAACGCTTCATATACTAAACGTTGTAATTCATTGTTCAAAAAAAAATTGAAACGCTGAAAAAAAAGCAAATTAAATTTGTGAAAAAAAACTAAAAACACTCAAATTCTGAATTGAAAACCTTTATGGAATTCTCTCAAATTTGGAAAACTGAATTAAGTGGAACACTCACTCGCGAATTATCAATCAATCGGAATTGAAAAT
>JAZGEQ010000082.1:0-41167 GCA_036478775.1 Cellulophaga sp. | reverse complement strand
TACCCGAATTAAACTCGACTTTAAATGCGATGGGAAAACTAATAAAAAAACTGGATAAGAGGTTAGATAAGCTATGATGATTGGTGCAACAAATTTAATTCTCAAGCTTATAATGGTTCAAGGGAATCAAAAAAAAGAAGTGGAGCCAAAACTCCAAATAATTTACAAGCCTCAAGGGGTTGCAGTAAAAGTAAAACAAAAGTATGTGGTAAAATGAAAAAAGGACACTTCAAGTGCGGGGAATGTGGGAAGGTAAGAACTGAATACTTCAGGTCTAAGAAAGACAAAAAATTATGTCAGCTTTGTTATAAGGAAACGTGGGTGTTTGAGAAATGAGAATGGAATATAGGTGTAGATATTGTGACTTTGTTAATGGAAGTAAAGGAACCATGCACCAACACTTTATTAAAACGCACAACAAAAGACACCAGGAAATAATGGACTATGCTAGGACTAGGGAGACACTAGACTCAAAACATGAAAAGGCGAAGATAAATCACGTGCCTTTTATTGCAATTAAAGTTTACGGGCATCAAAAAGATAGGTATAAGAATATGTAAGCATATTAGAAATATGCATATTCTGGGGGTTCAAGGTGGTGGCACATGAAAAATATACTACGCCGATTTACTTTTTCAACCTTAGCTTTTATCCTTATCTTAGCACAATCGGCGTCAGCAACAGACATTCAAACTTGGCAAGGAAAGTTCCTAAGCGGAAGCCCAAACACACAATACCAATTCAAGTTTACAGTGTATGACGACCCAGTTATTGGAAACAGTTGTTGGACTAACACAGTTAATTTGAAAACAGATTCAGACAAATGGTGGGACACAAATCAACTTGGGGTAGCTGATGCTTGTAATAATGCCAATGAAAACTACTACCTAGACATAAACATAAACGGAGTATATCAATCACCAAGAAGATTTCTAAAAGCATTGAAGTATGCTGATTTGACTCTTGACAATACTTTCTCACAAAGCCTAAATGTTATTGGAAACCTAGACGCACCAAATCTAGTTAACAAAAGAAATGACTTAAATTACCTTTACATAGAAGGAGACTCATTAACGGATGGGAGTAGAAGATTATCAATTAATGAGATGAATGAAACTGAGTTAGAGAGGTTGGATGAAGGAGCCTGGCAACCTTCTACCCTTGCTCTTGGCCCTGGAACTTTGTATTTAGGTCAGAGTCTAGGACTTTCTGCGGCTGGATACCATTTTATGACTGAAGGTGCAGATTTACATACCCACTTATACGCTCATACAGAAATTCATAGTATTAATGGAACTGAAACATTAAAGGTATTGAATTTAGATAGGATGCAGAGCAGGGTAATAGTTCAACCAGATAGCTCTGGAGAATTTATTGGAACTAATTTTACCAGACCAGTATACACTCAATTTGATGCTTTATTGTCAAGAGTCTATGTAAAGATTGGTTCAGTTGCCGCAACATCACCTGTTCATGTTGAAGTTCGCACAGGTGCTAACGGAACAGGTAACTTAATTTGGGACTGGAATTATCCAGCTTCGACATTTTCACCAGCGAACACAGAAATAAATATCGATTTGCCTGGATTTATTGAATTTGAAGAAGGAGACGTTGTTTCTGTTACATATAAATCGGATAATATATTCAGTTTAAAAACCAATGCAAATATAACAGAAGAGTGGTTGGCATTTAATATTTTCACAACATACCACAATGAAGCTCTAGTAACTAGAGAGTGGACGCCAGGAATGAATCACACTGAGGGGGAATGGTATATTGATTATGCTACGCGAAAGATTTATGTCTCTACAGGAGACGGAGTTCAAACAGGAACATTTGAGAGTAATTATGATAAGTGGAAAGAGTTAGGCCCGACAAATAATAATGCTCAGGGTTCAGGATGGTTTTCTGGAGGTGGACTAGCCTATAATCCAGGAACAAATACTTTTAACATTTCTTCTGACATCCATTATGTTATTGTAAATCAAACAGATGGAAACAACCTTCAAATAAAAGAATATACTTTTCCTGCAACAAATGATGTGAGTATAGGTTCTGTCATTAATGAGGAAAGATGGGTAGCCTTGAGTGCTTATGCAAATGGAACACCTAAAATGGATTTCTTAACTCTGGATTTAACAGCAGACCAAAGGAGAGACTACGCTATTGTTGGAAGATTTTGGACTGATACAAGTGGATATATTTTAGGAACTGGCCCTTATGTAGAACCAGCTTATGGTTACGGAAAAACACTTGAAGATTTAATTGTTACTTTTGGAAGTTCGTTTAATATTGAAGGAAACATATTCTCAGCTAACGGAGCAAACATGCTTCTGAATAAAAATGCTGGGAAGGCATTCCGATATGGTGCATGGTCTATTGACCATCCAGCAAGTCCAAATATTGGAGACGACCCACAAGTTCTAGGAATAGACGTGTATTATTATTTTACAAGTAATGCAACGGCACACAACGTAACAAGTACCATACAAACACAATGGGAAAATAACGGAGTCTTAGAAGACATGCCTGCACAGAAATTTCAATGTCAGCAGTTATGGCATTGGTCATATTCTCAAGTAGTAGCCGTGCAATACGGACAAAAATTATACGGAAAGATTGAAGATGCTAGAATGAACTGTCCTACAGACGCATTTAAAATAAATGCAGAATTAACATCTGGAGCGAAGTTAAGAGGGTGGTTGATTTTCAAGACAGGAACTACAGATTTGAGTGATAGTGCAACTGTTGATTTTCTAACTGCCCCTAATATTTGGTTTGGTTCTGGAGCGGCAGGGGGAGAGGGGGCTGGAATATATCAAGCTGGAGTTGGAATCAACATAAGTGAATCTTCATTTATTAGTCTTGATACAGATTACACAGATGATAGATATTTCAATACTCCTTATGAAATTGGTGATGTTGCACTAAAGGGAAGTTTTAGTGTGTTAAATAACAGTCTGAACACCTATGATTTTATGAGTAATCCATCTTCAACTAATACGCAAATTCTAGTTCACAATGCACAGAATTACACCAATTCATACGGAGAGTTCAGACTTTATAGAACTCGCGGTGACATAAATGCAAGCGTTGAAACTGTGAAATTAACTTCTTGGGGGAAAAGTTACATAATGGAAACTAATTTTGGAATTAAAACAAATGACCCAATAGCCTCACTACACGTCAACGGAAATATAATTGGGAACAGATTGAATATTGGTGGAACTGGATTTTCACCCTATGTATCATTTAGATTGGACAGCACACAAAATGCAATGATTTTGAATAGATTAACAACTGCTAAACGTGATGCAATAGGTACAGCAAACGCAACAGAAGATGGGATGCTCATTTTTAATACAGACACAAACACCACCGAATATTTTGATGGAACTTCGTGGGTTCATAGCGCAGGTGGAGATGTTTTTGGGCCAGCATCATCTTTAGATAATGAAGTAACAAGATTTGATGGAACCTCTGGGAAATACATTCAATCTGGTTCAAACATTTTCATAAATGATAATGGTGATATGGGAATTGGAACAAATAATCCACTAGCTCCATTTCACATTAAACACAGCCAAGCAAACCAGACACTTGCTATAATGGAAGATTCAAGTGGATATGGAATAAGTGTTGCTGGATTTTTAGGTAGTGCGAGTATAGACCCACTTTTTAGCGGTGATGATTTGTACTTTGGAAGAACGGTGTCTTTAGGTAACTTTATTGTAGAGACTGAAAAGTTTGGAATTGGAACAGCAACTCCATCTGCTAAACTCCATGTATTCTCTGATACAAGCGCTTCACTTGAGGTTGAGTCTGTAAATGGAACGTTAGGAAGTGTTGTTTATGTTACATCTTCTGGTAATGGGTCTACTTGGGGCGAAGCACAATTAGTTTTATCCACAAATCAGTCACAAAATCAATGGTATATTTATATGGATGATTCAAGTCTTGGAGATTTGGGTGATGCTAACAAATTAGGTTTTTGGTCAAGTGGTGCTACTGTAATGACCTTAGATGGAGATAATGGTAGTGTTGGAATTGGGACAACAAACCCTGTAAGCCCATTGCATGTTTCAGCAAATCCAACAAATGGTCAAATTGTTAAATTTTCAAGAATATCAAATGAGGGTGCATGGATAGAATTAAACAATTCTGAAGGTGAATTTGGTATTGGAACAGATGAGAATGAACTTTATATTTATGATAGGACAGATGGAGAATATAGATTTACTATAGATACTTTGGGAAAAGTTGGAATTGGAACAATAATTCCAACTAACCAATTACATGTTTACTCACAAAGTAATGCTGGAGGAATAACTATAGATGGAGATTCCAATCCAGCATTGACAATGAAACATGATGGTATTACTACTGGTTATTTGGCAAGTGTTGATGGGGATGGAAATTATTTTACAGATGCCGTAATAAATGATACAATTCTTCGGGGAGAGTTTGGTCTTAAACTTGGAGTATATCAAGAAGGTGGTGGACATTCTTCAATAGCTATTGATTCATTAGGAAGAGTAGGTATTGGAACAAGTTCTCCACCAAACTTGTTTTCAATTTATACTAACAGCAGTAGTGGGAATAAACAAATATCTTTTGATGATGATGGTAGTGGAAACTTGAATATTTATATGGACGACACATTTAGCAATCCACTTCCAGTAATTCAACGACCTGGAGGAACAACTGACCTTTACATAGGAGATATTAGTGGATGGGGAGGAGATACATATATTATGAGTGATGGGGAATATGTTTTATCTGCATTGTCTGATGGAAATGTGGGTATTGGGACAACAACCCCTTACAACACATTAAATGTAATAGGTGATGGAAACTTTACTGGAAATTTATATGTTGGTGGCAACTTCACATTCAATATTGCTGCCTATGAAGAGTTAAGATTCCCTGCTAATACTTTTTTATTAACTGGAACATTTGACCCAGTTTTTGATGGTTCAAGTTATGGGTGGGGATACAGATTTGACAAATGGGACCAAGTAATTGTAATTGCCGAGATGCCACATTCAAGAAAAGCGGGTTCAAATATTAAAATAAACTTCCATTGGAGTCCAACAACAACAAACGCAGGAGATGTTCAGTGGGGTTTGGAATATAAGTGGGCAAACATAGACGGGACTTTCCCAGTAGGAACAACTGTTTACGTTATAGATTCCGCAGGACTGTCACCATCAAAACACCAAGTTACTGATGATATAGTGATTAGTGGAGCGGGAATGACTGAAGGCAGTATTTTGAAGGCAAGAGTTTTCAGAAGTAATAATCCAACATACGATACATACGGAGACTCAGCAATGTTAATGTCATTCGACATAGAGTATGAAATAGATAAAATTGGGAGTGAATAACGTGCATTTAAAAAAAAACTCAAAATTTGGTTAGCCTTTTTATTACTGATACTTCTATCCTCAGCAACAGCAGAGACAACGTTTTTTGAAGGGCCACTTTTTGTAACTGGAGAATCTCCACCTCCACCACAACCAATACCCCTACTACCGGGATGGTGGCAAACCTTTCAGGCCAACGTAAGAACAAACATGGGTCTAGGATTACCATTCATACTTCAAATAGGAATAGTCGCTATTTCCGTTCTTACAGGCAGTAGAGACATAACAATAGGATTCATAACCCTACTACTACTCAGCGCATTGTCAATGATAGTTTATATTGCCCTAGAGTGGAACATTATAGTCCCGGTCTTATTACTTTTCTCTAGCGCAGTTGGTTTAGCGCTTTCACTTTACTCAGCCTATAGACAAGGGGGCGATGTAGTGTAAAAAGGTTAACCTTTTAAACTCGGCTATGTTATCATAATGAGGCGACACGAATGGAACCGCACGAAACTTTAAAGGGAAAACTCTTAGGACTATCAGACACTAAAGACAAAAAAAGGTCGGCAGAGATTGATGAAAAAGGAAACATGATTGATATGAGTGAAGACGCATACAATTATGCGCAACAAGCAATCCCATATAATTCTAAAATTGAATATTTGGTAAAAAAGGATTTGAAGAACAAACCTGTTATTATTCACCTTAAACCAGTATTCAAACCAAAAGGAAAGGGCAGGACACGTGATTTTATTCCAATGCCACACCAACAGTTTGAACTAATAAAAAATAATCAGGTTAGACGGTCTCAAGCTTTTAATTTAGCAGTGGACTATCACAAATTAACTGGATTTGACACAAGCAAGGATGAACTAAAAGAACTTCTAAAAACTTCAAAGAAAATTGAAGCGTATATTCTGGATGTGAAAAAATGAGAGACAACATAATTAACGCTAAGATGCCAAAATTTGAATTTAAAATTAAACACGTGGATAGATTTGAAATAGCAGTTGGTAATACATCATACTACTTAGATAAATCAACAGAAAAAAAAGCAAAAGCGTTTGGTAAGAAGAGAATAAGACAACTAGAAGAGGACTGGAATTCTGAAAAACAAAGAGAACTAAGAGAAATAGAATCTGCAAAGGAAGTGAAACGACAAATTAAATCTTACTTAGAAATATTAACTCAAAAACTTAACAGAGAACTCAAAAAACAAAGAGCAGATTATGACCATGACGGAAAAGAAACCGAGAAAGAAGAAGCCGTAAGATTGGCTAAAAGGGAAATAGTCAAGAAAATAAAAAAGGACTTAGAAGATTTGACTAGAGGTAAAAAACGGGTTGGATATTCATCTGGATTCTATAGTTATGATAGTGGCTCACATCATTTAGAAGAAATAAAGGACAGTGATTAAAAATGAAACAAAAATTTAGACTCAACATTGGATTAAGAGCAGACAACATACAAAAGCTCGACACAATCAATAAGATAATCGAGGAATTTAGGGGTCAAGGATACAAACTAACCCTAAGACAACTTTACTATCAGCTAGTCTCAAGAGACTTAATCGAAAATAAAGATTCTGAATACAAGAAGCTTGGAAAACTCCTAGTAAAAGGAAGGATGGCAGGCGTTGTAGATTGGGATGCAATAGAAGACAGACTAAGAAAACCATATCTACCCTACTGGGCTTCTGATGTCCCAGATGCTATTAACGATATTTTACGTTCATATAGGTTAGACCGAATGGAAAATCAAGACGTCTATATCGAACTATGGGTAGAAAAAGATGCTCTAAGTGGAGTCTTGAAAAAAATAACTTCAAAGTATCACATCAACCTGATGGTAAACAGGGGATACAGTTCTTGTTCAGCAATGTATGATGCTTACAACAGACTTGAAGAACAGGAAAGTGACGATAAAAAAACTGTAATACTGTATCTTGGAGACCACGACCCATCGGGACTTGACATGATAAGGGACATTGAAACTAGACTCGAAGAGTTTGGGGTTAATCCAGTGGTAGAACACATAGGAATTACAAGAAGTCAAATAGACAAATTCAATCCACCACCTAACCCGGCAAAGATTACTGACCCGCGAGCTAAGTGGTATATCCAAGAACATGGAAACGTTTCATGGGAAGTAGACGCGCTTAACCCTGAAACACTAAACAAACTTGTTTCTAAGCATATTGAAGACAGGATTGACATGGATAAATTCAATGAGATGCTAGAAAGAGAAGAAGGAGACAAGGAAACTCTAAGAAATTTCCAAGACAAGGTAGGAGAAGATGATGATGGATACTAACGATGAAATGCCAGTTGAAGTAAAAATAACCGTATTAGTAGCAATCGGTATACTGATTTATCTTGGATATGGATTTACAAAGGGACTAAAAGCACAAGCAGACTACATGGAATGTGCAATCCCAAAACTAAACGATTTTTGCAGAGAGCAAGGTTTTAGTGACTATGTTGATTCTCAAAACATGAATGAAACTTGGTATACTAGAGACGAGGTAAACCGTTGCTTTGACATTTCAAACGGATTCAAAAGATACAGTGAATACAAAGTAGATTTAAGCGTGGTAACAGGATGTGGGGACGTATGATACACCAACAAATAGCATATCACATAATCTGGATAATATATTTACCCTTCTTTGCAGTAGAGGGTTTAGTTAGAGGAACTATTCAAGGAATAAAACTTTGGTGGGGACACAGGATGTGGAAAATATGAGTGACAAAAACAAAATAGAATGGTTGAAAGACGGGGATTGGGCTTACATATTTGGACTATTTGTAGGTATGATAATGAACATAAAAGCGATTTTTGATTTGTTTGATACAGTAATCTTCACAATAGCACTCTCTTTGTTCATGTTCTTAATGAGGAATCTATTTTCTTGGTTACGAGACAACAAGGAAAATAAACACATAAAACGAATGGGTCGAGGTTTCAAGGAATTAATAGACGTGGGAACTTATTTTTTACCTAAATTTATAGGTCTCTGTTTAATTATGGGTTATGCTTTACTACTTAGCGTTACCTTGGTAGAAAGTCTATATGGATACGCAATATCACTACTGACTTTAGGAGTATGTATCATTGCATACCTTTTTGGAGGGGGATATCAATGATGATACAACAAATAGAATTTCCGGGACTAGAAGTAATAAGGGGAAAGAAAGCCAATCAGGTTAAGTTATACAACAGAAAAGTAGGCTACATAAGAAAAGCAACTATGGAATATTACAAACCTGATGTGGACCCAATAAAGCACGTCTTTAGAAAGTGGAATAGTATCGGCATAGAGAAAAAAATACTAAATGCCATTGAGCTTTTAGGAGTGAAAAGAATCTGCTTCAAGTTCAAGAAGAAAGAAGGGTGGTACAAGATACCTTTAGAGGTTTGGCAAGCAATAGGAAAAGAACTAACTTATGGGGGGAACATTCAGAAGCATTTACCCATGATTGAAATAAACAAATACGCGCTAACACAAATTTACGATGATTACAAAAAAAGTGAAACACCAAGAGAACTAAAGGACATTCCAACTGGAAGGGAAATCATGGAAGATGTAATTAACAATCAAAACAGGAAGTTATCAGACTTCGTAGTAAAAGAACACAAGAGGCGTTAAGAAATGATAACAACATGGTGGAATCCACAAGGTTGGGAGTGGTGGCAAATTGCAGTTATGCTAATAATTGTATTGGAGTTTGGGACATTTGCCATTTGGATAAGAAAAAGGAACGTGAAACATAATGAAAAAAATTAAACTAGGAAGCAAAGTTAGGTGCATATACTCCGGGTTCACAGGAACAGCAGTGTATAAAACTGAATTCATAAACGGGTGCGTTCAGTATGGAGTATTACCAGAAGTTAAGGGTGATAATAAACCAATAGATGAGGTTGGAATTGATTCCCAAAGCCTAGAGCTTGTTAAGAAACCAACTAAAAAAAGGGAAACTAGCCAAAAGGGTGGAGCAACTACTTCAGCTATGAAAGGGAGAGGGTTTTGAAAATGATAGGAACAAAAATGGACATTTTAGAAAAAGTATTTATATTTTTAGCAGTTTTAATGCTGATTTATATTGGATACTTCTTCTGGACGTTATCTACAATAACTTCGGAATTACACGGGATACAAATGTGTGAAATTGAACATCATGGAATGATAGATATGAATGCAACAATAGACTTCTGTAAAAAACTAAACTATACATCTTACGAAACGTTTAGTTATGGCTTTGGCGGGACTCAAGATTATATGTGTTACAAAATAGAAAATGGAATCAAAAATAGGAGTAAACCGATTGCACCTAAGATTTCAAAAGGATACATGGACTGTATTAAGGGGGCTTTAGAATGAACATATCATTTGAAATAGCAAATGAAACGCTAATAGGACTTAACCAAACTATGCAAGAGTTTATGCAAATTTGTAATGCGGGGGCCTGGGAAGAAATAAAGAGCCAAATAATACATGAGATTTGGAAACACGCCATTATTGCAAACTTAAGCACCATTGCAATTAGCGTAATTATGCTTGGTTTGGGTTGGTTCCTAGCAGGATGGTATTTCAGAAAGTTAAGAGAACCAAGACCACGTAAAGGTGGGAGAGAATCCACACGCAGAAAAAAGACTTGGTGGGAGCTATGGTTTGGGTGATTAAATGATACTGAAAAATAAACTAGACACATTAATTAAAAGGTCAGTAGAAGAATTTGAGGAAGATAACAATTTTCATTGGAAACTTCTTAAGGCTTCTTTAGAAGACAAGAGGAGGGACACCGTTCAAATTGAGATTACTAAAACTGTTTATATTGAGACTTTAACTTACATCTACAAAAAGGATGGGGAATTAATTAGGGTGGAAAGAAATGCAAACTGACAAAGAACTACTTACAAAAAGAATCTACAAGAACGCTAGAGGACACTTTAAAAGAGCTTCTGCTAATGGATACAGATGTGATATGTGTGAGGGGTGGGTATTTCATACTAAAGAAATAGTGCCACACTTTGAGAAGACGCACAAGGGATTAATTAATGCATGGAGTGGAAGAATTTGAAAAGAGGGGAGAAGAACCATGAGTGAAGCAATGAAAAAAATGACAGATGTTTTCCTTGATAACAATTTGAAGACTCTAAAATTTATATTCTTTACTAACAAACTCACGTTCTTTACCTATGATACAGTTAAGGGAATGATTGATGAAGCCTATGAAAAGGGAAAAAGAGAAGGAGCGAGAAAACAATGACTGAAGAAACAGTAAAAGCCAACATTAGAAAATACTTGACTACAACAAATGTAGCCAAGTCACTAATAACTATTGCACAAGCAATAGGGGAAAGTCCAGATGTTGTAAGAGAAGCCATAAAACCAATGATGAATAAAGGGGAGGTAAAAGTTTCACACATGCCGGGAAGCAACTTTACTTTATACTATATCGAGGGAGGGACAGCACCAAAACAAGAGACTCCTAAACCTGAGAAAAAGCCAGACGTAAAGAAGGGTAGGTTTGTGACAGACGAAGAACTGAAAACGAGAATCATGCAATATATGAAAGATAATAAAGTAGGAATACAAAAATCACATCTTACTCGTAGAGTGAAAGGGGGGGCCGCAGACCTATCTAGAGTTGTTAATAGCATGATAGATTCAAATGAGATTCTAGTTGAGGACAATTTATGTTACTTGCCAGGTTTACCCTTGGTTAGACCAAAGGAAAAACCAAAGAAAACAAAAACACCAAAAAACCTGGCCATAAAAACAGAAGCAGAGATAAGACAACGCAGGGAAACTTTGAAGTATCTCAAAGAAAAGATGTTTGCACATGACACTGACGTACAAGATAGCCTACAAATTTTAATAGACCAATATGATTGGGTTTTAGGGGAGAATAAAAATGCAAAGTAATGAAGAGATAATTAAAAAAGCTGAGAGGGAACACGAGAAAAACTGTGAATCTCCTTGGCACTCTATTCCTTCATGTGAGGAAGATATTGAAAATAGAATTGTGCAAAAAGCCCGCCAAGAAGGTAGATTTGAGGGATTAGCTGAAAGTCTAAATACTCTGGGTGAGGTTTTAAGGAAAACTGATTTAACTGATATAGAAAAAGAGATTGGAGTGAAGACTAAAAACAAAATAGAAGAGAAACTAAAAAGTGCTGGAAAGGGCAGAGGTGGTAAGGAATGTGTTTCAAAAAAAGACCTAAAAGAAGAGGAGAAAGACGCAAAAAAGGATTCTGGGAAGAATGGTTCGGGTGGTGAAGCTTCCCAAATACACAACGAATGTATTAATGGGAACTGCGGGTATGTGTGGTACTCGAAAGAGGAAGAAGAACGTTGCCCTAAGTGTAATACATATCAGAAAAAGAAAGAGTTGAAAAGTGATGATTGAAATAATATTTGTTTTTATGGTCATTATTTTTGTGTTATTTTTTCTTCCAATCGGTTGTAATGCAGGTATAGAAGGTTTTACTATGTGGGACTTAGTAAAAGATAAAATCAAAAAGGAGAAAAAGAGAAGGAGAGAAACAATAACAAACAGAGATATAACAACAACAATAGTGCTTTCTGTATTAACAGGAATTGCTATTGGTAGTCTTATGCGGATGTGGTTTGGTGGGTGTTGAAGATGGAAATTAAAGAAGAACTAATTGAATGGAGCAAGAAGGTTTCTGACAGTAAAAAAGACTTAGACAAGAAGATGTTCGACCAACTACTGGAGCAAACAATATCTCTTATTGAACGTAAAGGATGGGATTCTGCGGAGAACCATGCTTACAAATACATCAATGCAAAACAAGACAACAGAAGAGGGCCACGTCTTTTAGGTATTAATTCACAAGTAATTCATCAAAAGATGTGGAGCCTCAAAAGAAAAGAGAAAAAGGACGTGAAAAAATCATGATTAAACACAAACACAGATGGAAAAAAGTAACTGAATTAACAGGCGTTCACGAAGGCGTGTGTGTGGTTTTGTCTCAGTGTATCGAATGCAAGGACATTAAAGAAAGGAGAGTAAGAAGGGGTTGAGAAGTGATGTTTAAACATAGATTAAGTGTGAAGGTTAGTAAGGCAACTCCAAAAGAGATAGAGTTATTCAAGAAAGCAGAGAAAGAGGCTATTGAAAGAAGCAAGAGAATTAAATCTGTTTCTTGTCCAACTTGTAATCAATTAATATATGTAGAAATAAAAAAGGAGCAAAAAACAAGATGAAAAAATGTAAGAACTGCAAAAAGGAACTGAAACCTGTGATTATGAACTCAACTGCATTAGCTTTTGCAGAATACTTCACATTAAAAGAATACAGAGAAAAGAATAAACTAAAACTATGTCTTAGTTGCACAAAAAAAGATTATGACAGAAAACTAAATCACTTGTTTAAACATAGTAGAAAACAAAAAATTAATTATATATTTGTAGGTCCAGAAAAAAGGAGTTAAAAACAAGATGAAAATTAAAAAAGTAGCAATTATAACGGGTTCAAGGTCTGACTATGGAATACTCAAACCCTTAATAAAATCAATAGAAAAAGACAAAGACCTAGAAGCTCAACTGGTTGTTACTGGGACTCATTTTGTTAAATCATTAGGAGAAACTGTTAATGAAATAATAAAGGATGGATTCTTAATAAATGAAAAAGCAATCCCAACAGATATACGGTATATGCCTTCACAAGCTGAATATGTTAGTGATTTAATTTTGAAACTTGAAAAGTCTTTTAAGAAGTTAGAACCCGATATTGTTTTACTCCTTGGAGACAGGCTTGAAGTGCTAGCAACTACTATAGTTGCATCTACTCTTAATATTCCAATAGGACATATTCACGCAGGAGATAAAACGGATAGTGGCCATATTGACGAACAGATAAGGTTTGCTGTGTCTCAATTCTCACATTTAATGTTTACTCCAACTAAGTTATGTAAAGAAAGATTAATTAGACGTGGTGAACAAGAGTTCCGAGTTCATAATGTAGGGACTCTGGGGGTTGAGAGTTTATTAGATACTGAAAAATATAGTGTAGAAAAGACCAGTAAAGAAATAGGACTTGACTTAACCAAAGACACAGCTATAGTTTTGTTTCATCCAGTAATACATGAAAAAGAAAGTATGGGTAAACAAATGGAAGAATTATTAGAAGGTGTTAGACTCTCTGGAATTCAAGCAGTTATTATATATCCAAACGGAGACGAAGGAAGTAACCAAATAATTAACTCAATTATAGACTACAGTAAAGTTAAAAGATTTGTTACCTTCAAAAGTCTGAATCACAAATTATTTGTTAATTTAATGAGACACGCTAAATTAATGATAGGAAACTCTAGCAGTGGAATAATTGAGGCTCCCGCACTCAACCTTAGAGTTATTAATGTAGGTAGCAGAAATGTAGGTAGGGAACACTCTAAGAGCTTAGTTTTTGTTGAGCCGGAACACAAATTAGTTAGGGATACAATTAATTATGTTATGAACTTGATTGGTATTTATGAAAGCCCTTGGGGTGGGACTAAAGTATCTGAAAGGATAATTAGAATATTAAAAGATACAGAGCTTGAAGACAGATTTTTAAGAAAGGTGATTACTATATGAAAGAATACAGAATTAGGTGCAAGAACTGTGGGTTACTGAAATGGGTATTAATAGGAGACTTAGAAAAAATAAAAGAAATGATTGAATGTCAGGATTGTAAAGGAGTTCCTAAAGGACAGGTGAAAAGTAATGGATGAAATCAACAGATTCAAAAAAGACAGATACGGAAATGAAGACCCTATTTGTCAGAAGTGTCAACACCTTTGGTACAACCATAATAGTTCAATGATTACCAATAAAATTAAAGGTTGCATTATACCGGACTGTTCCTGTAAGTTGAGGCGTGAAGATATTTTATGGAGTTTAATAAGAAAACTCGAAAAAGAGGCAAAAGAAGGTGGGAAAAAAACATAAAGCATGGGATTGCGACAAATGTGGAACTAGAAATTACAGGAAGAACATTTGTGTCAAGTGCGGGACCAGTAAATTTCACGAGTTTAATAAATTCATGTTGGAAAGATTTAAGAAAAAGGATGGTGAAAAGTAAATGCCAAAATGTGATGGATGCCAAACCAATGTAGTTATTAGATACAAGCATTGGGACCGAAGAAGCGCAGGTTACTATTGTAGAGACTGCATAAAAAAAAGAACAGGAAAGTAAAAATGATTACCTAACCCTCTTTATCAGACCAAGACCCCTTCCTCTTCCCCGGCTTTCTCTTTTTGCAAGTGGCCTACCAACATCACTGGTACCAAAGAGCCGTCTAAGAAGTCTCAAAACGTTTTGAGGTACATAAGCAAGTCTTGAGTTTGGGCTTACTCCATAACTACTAAAGCGTGCTGGGACAAAAACAGGTTTCTGATATCTTGGGACATAACCAAACGGCAAAGGATATCTGCGTGGCATCATTGTTAATTCTTAGAAGAGTTTAATAAAAAGATACCGCTTTGGCAAGTATCAGTTTTATATACTTCTAGCACTCTATCTAATATGCCCCAACCTGAAAGGGAAAAAACAACTAAGGTTATGCCAAGAAAAGCTCTTTTTGAAGGGGAATATTACAGAGTCTATGCAAAGAAAGGTACATCTACTAGAACAATTTTTCCAAAGATGGCAGGCAAATTTAAAAATGCTCCATTTGGCGCTCAGTTTCCTGTGGCATACGGTGGGATACTATGGTATGCGAATAAAGGCGCGCAATACCAAGAGAACAGGGCCAGGGTTCCTGTGCTGACTTGGACTATTGGGCTTTGATTTTTTATAATATACCTATAGGTATATGTTTTTACGTGATGATTGTATACTTTATAGGTATAGTCCCGGCAGGATTTGAACCTGCGTCCCAGGGTCCAAAGCCCTGAATCCTTGACTGCTAGAAGACGGGACTAGCAACAAAAAACATTAACCAACCGTCTTAAAAAACCCTCCTTTCCTTAATCTATCTGGAAAAGCCCGATTTTCCATGAATCCCGTTAAATCACCTCGTTTTTTACGACTATATATATATAATACTAAAGCTAGCTACCTACCAAAAGGGATTTAAACTTACGGGGTAAACCTTTACGTGGGAAAGTTTGTAGACTTCATAGTAGATTATGACCCTGACCCAAGAGTAGTTGGAAAGAGAATACTAAAGAACATAACTACAATGAGGCTCAAATACAACAAGCCGTGTATCATCTTTGTAGGGGGAGATTCTGGGGAAGGGAAATCTACCTTCGGGATAAAGCTTCTTGAGATTGTTGATGAAGCTTATGGAGTTGAATTAGATATAGAGAATCAGATAATCTACATCCCATTAGAGTATGCACATAAAATAAAGAAGATATTATACGGGAAGGGGAAGTTCAAGAAGTATCGAGCTATCCAACTGGATGAAGCACGTGAAGTAATTAAGGCAAAGCTGTGGTACACATTCATCAACCAAGCACTAGCAGATATTAACGTATTAACGCGAGCAATCAAACCAATAGTTACAATCATTATTTCACAAAAGATAAAGGACATTGATAGCTCAATTAGAAGCACATTGACTTACTATATGACTGCATCAAGACCACTTGGGAAAAGAACACGTGTAAAGATTTGGCGCCTGTGGATGGATGATAGAGACATAGAAAATCCAAGACTGAGGAAAAGAAGATTGAAAGGCTACATAATTAAAGACGGAAAAAGAATTCCTTTTACTCCAAAATATTTTGAAGTAGAAATGCCTTCTAAAAAAATTATGAAAGAATACAACGAAACAAACACAAAAGCAAAAGGAGACATAATTAAAAGAAAACTTGACGCCATTTTACAGGAGATTAAAGAAGACTTGGGCGAGCCACTGGAACGAGTAACTACGATTGCAAATTACTATGTAAACAATCCTGAATCAATTCACTTAGTTATGAGGCGGTATCGAAATAAACTAAAAGCAAAAACGGAAGTTAAAAAACTTCACGGGTTTACTGTCAAAGAATCCAAAGAGTTTGAAAAAATATTGATGGAAAAACTTGAAAAGAAAGGTATGGTTGAACAAGCAAAGAAAAGTATATGAGGTAATGAATATGGCTAAAGAAAAAACAAAAACCAAGAAGGACATAAGAGAAACGTTTGAATTAAGAAGTCAAGTAACCTTGAATCCAGATTTTTACATACATCAAATAATTACAAAAATCCTCGATACGCCAAGAGATGATGTAACGACTTTTATGTTGAACATAGATTTATTGGAATCCTTTATGCTTTCTTCTGACAAATTTGCTGAGGGAGAATTTGCAAAGATAAAGACAGGCGTAAATAAAGACATGGAAAAACTAAAGAAATCAGAAGACTGGGATAAGCTAAGTGACAAAGTTAAAATAAGTATGAAATACAACAGAAAATTAAAACGACTATTGGACTCAGCCTTTGGAAGTCAAGAAATAGAGGGAGCAGTGATAGTATGAAAAACAAAATATGGGAAAATATGAAGTCGATGCTTAAGGCATCTACTAGGACAAAGAAGGGTAAGCTCTTCTTAATATTGGGAATTTTAATAGGCGTTGTCTTTACCCAATATCTATCAAATAAAGTTGTGTTAGGAAAATACGCGACAGAAATAACAGTGGGGGGACTGAATCTACTTCAAGGGGATGTTAGAACCTTCAACAAATCTGATGTTTGCTTTTATGAGCTATCAAGAGGAAATGCTTGCACTATAAATGCGGTTAAGCTTGGGAAAGAAACACTTGATTGCCTGAACGAAGACACAACAGAACCCTGTTGGCAAACCAGTGAAAATCTATATGTAAAAACGGGAGAAAACCAAGTATTTACGGCGTATTACAACTTTGACTAGGCAAAGAGGAACACTTTAAAGCTACTGGGTCTTAGGTAGTCAGTGATTTAATGGTAACTCCAGGAGAGATAATAGAAGCTGCTAAAGGAACCGCTTTAACTTCTGATGTAGCTAGCGTACCTGTAACTTTTGCACCATTTCCTGCATCATTTGAAAAGCCGGGTGTAACATATCCAGACCCAAAGACTTTATTTGAACAAGGAGGGGGAACTGGAGTAAGCGCTGGCCCTGCACCTCCAAGACTTCCAAGAGAAGTTATAAGCTTGATTAAAGGTAGCAAACTTGTAGGATACCAAGATGTAGAAGCAACTTCACGTTACTTAGGAACTTATGCACCTCATAAATTTCTCGTTAAAGGAAAGAGACCAGTCTCGATAGGAACCCTTACGGAAACAATTCAAGAGATGCCATCTATTGAGAGACCACTTCCAAAAGAAGCCTTAGAACAAAAAAGAAAGCTTCTAGGAAGCCTTCAAGAAGAGAGAAGATACTTACAAGAAGTTATAGCTAATGTGCAATCTGGAAAGTGGAGTGGAATAAGTATTCCAGTAGAATTTAGAAAACAGCTTGGCTTAGGAGGTTCAGAGTCAGCACTTAAAGGTGGTTCAGCAGTTTATCAACTACAAAATTATCTTAACACAACTTGGCAAAGTAAATACGGCCAAGTAGCTTCTTTACCTGAGACTTACCTAGAGAGGCAAACCAAAACCATATCTGCCTTAACATTTGAGCCGGGAACACCTAAAGAAGCGGCAGATAAGTTCTTAGCAAAAAATCCTCGATTCAGAGGCCAAGTAACACCTGGCCAAGTTATTACGGCGGCTCAAGTCCAAGAAGGATTATCATCTAACTTTAATAAACAAGTCCAAAAATTAGTTGGTAAACTACAAAGAAACCAACAACTTACTAAGACAGAACAGAAGGTGCTAAAAGACCTTCAAGACTATAACTTAGTCAACGTGGTTCTAGGTTATCCTATAGCTTTATCAAGTAGAGGTCTGACACCTGAACAACAAGAAATCCAGAGAAGAATAAGAGAAGCTCCCTTCTTGGGGGGGATAACTAGCAGACTACAAAGAACTGGTGAGACAGTACAAACCTTTGTTGCTGAGGGTCTACCTTTCCTGCCTGGAACTGGACCAGGAAGATATGCAAGGGAAGCAACAGGAGCATTTGTGGCATCTCCATTCTATTTAGGTGCAATGGCTACTGGACTACCTGTTTATGGAGGAGAAGTCTTGGCAGATATTGGAAGAAGGGGAGTTAGAAGAATGAAGGGACTTCCAGGTGAGCCTTCAACTTTCCAAAGATTTGTTGGGCAAACTCCAGGAACTTATGTTTATCAAGCAACACAAGACCCATACGGCTTTGCAGGAACTTTAACTGGCGGAGTTTTAGGTGGAAAAGCACTTACTAGACTTGGAAGAGGAGTTTCAGCAAAAGTTGGAAAGGGTGTAACTAGATTAGCAAGGGGAACAGCTAAAACTTACAGTGAATTAGAATTGAGGTCAGGCTCAGTTGTGAGAACTGACAGCCCAAATGTAAGAATCGGTAAAAGAGCAATCGGAAAAGGATTTGTTGAAGTAAGCGATGCCTTCGGGACTGAGAGCTTCCCAATTAGAGATTTCAGTATTGAGTTAATAGCTGAAGGTCACAAAATTAAAGTTCCACAGAGTTTGAGAAAAGCCCTAGTCCGAGAAATAGAATTAACTGGCTCAATCGGAGATGCAACATATAGCAAATTAATAAGGGCTGTTGGTGAATCTCCTATAATTGCAGAAGGAGTAACTGGTAGAGGAACACTAACCGGAAAGTATAAGTTAGTCTTACCTGATGGAAAAACCAAATCAGTTAATATTCCACTAAAAGATTTTGATTTTAGAATGGCTGAACAACTCTTAATGCAAACTGAGTTAAGAAAGGGGACAACAAGAGCAACTACGCGAAACAGAATTTATGATGCTTATTTTGGAACTGCTGAAGAACCTTCAACCTTTGCCAAAGTTATAGAAAGGGGTGCAGAGATTGGAGAAAGAAGACAGTTTGTTGGAGGGGCAGAGAGAGGAGTAGCGGCATTTGAAGGAGAACGACTAATAGGTAGAATGAAAGAATTTGAAATTGGTGCGGGCGCTCCTTATGCTGAACCTGATGTTTTCGCAAGACTTGGAAGGGGTCAAGCAATGACTCAAGCAGAATACTCAAGTGCCTTAAAGTCACTTCGTAAATTAGGAGTTAAGAAAAAAAGCGGGTCTGTTTTCTTGAAAGAACTTTATGGGGAAGTTGGAAAACCCCCACAAAGAGTAGGAGTAGGATTAAGTCCAAAAGCTCAAAAATTACTTGCTGAAATAAGGTTAGCAAAGTCAAGGGGAATAAGTATTGGTGAAGCTAGAACTCTTATAACACGACAAGAAAAACTACTTCAACAACTTCCAGGAGCGCCTACTCAAGTATTGAGAGAGATGGGAAAAGTAGCGGCAGAATCAAGGGCGGAATTAGTGGGTGCAAGGGCCAGAGCATTGGGACAGAGGGTATCAAGATATTTAGGAGCGCCAACTCTAAGAATGAAATTAAAACCACGAAGAAGGGTGGCGGTGGCTCCAAGACCTAGACGACCAGTAGTTCCAAGTGTTAAGGAAGTTACTTCAAGATTAGCTCAGGAGCAATTCTCAAAGAAAGCCGCAAAACAAAGGGCTTTAGAAGTTCAAGCATTACAAAGCAGAGTGGCTCAGTATATGCAACCAGCAACTAAAGAAGACTTAAGAAGATTGTCTAAACAAGAAATAAGACAAGAACAATTCATAGGTCAAAGACAAGTCCCGGCTCAATTACAGATAGTTGGTTTTGGATATCCTGCTGAACCTGTATTACCATTTCCAGGATTCCCATTCTTCCCACCAGTAGGGAAACCTCCTTTTGGTCCAAGAAGATTAAGAAGAGGTGTACCAAGAAGAAGTGTTAAGGAAGAACAAAGATTGAGACGTATTTACGGGAGGGAATTCCAGTATTTCAGAAATGTAATGGCTAACTTACTTGGAGGTGCAAGAAAGTGAAAGGAGTATTTACTTTTGTCGCAGGGTTCCTAATGCTAATAATAGTTGGACTGTTTCTATTTTTTATCCTGAATCCTCTTGGATTAAGTATTACAACTGCCTTTGCTAATTCTGGAGACGACATAATGAACAGTATAGAAATTACAATTCAAAATGAATCACTTAATGCGTCTTATCATGCAATTCTAAATGATGCACAAACAAGCGCGGTAAACTCAGCAAGCATAATGAGATATTTAATAAAATATTCATGGCTAATAATGATTATAGCAGTGACTATGTTCTTCTTCTTACTGGCAAGAATGTATTCTGAATCAGGAGTAGGTAGCGGCGTGAGGGGTGGACTCGTATGAAAAGAAAAAGTATTTTTTTTTTAGTTATGGTGATGGTCTTTATCCCAAGCTTTGCATGGAGAAGTGAATATTCAAGCTGGAATTATGTTGAAAACCAAACAGTAATAGCAGACGATACAAACCAAACTGATTATCACGTCACATTCGTTAGGGATACAGCCGCAATGATTTCATCGGGTTATCTTGAAGCTGATGGAGACGACCTTAGATTTTGGATGGAAAACTTCACTCACGACATAAATGGAGATTTTGAAGGAGATAGCTTAGGAGCAGACCCTAGTGGGTGGGTAGTGCAAGATGGGGGAGTGAACGGAGTAGTAGAAGTTAGCTCAACTCAAGCTCATTCAGGAACTAAATCAGTTAAGATGACGGACAATAGTGGTTCAGGATACCCAGCAATGAAATGGGAGACAGTAAAACCAAGACCATCTAATGACGCAATCTATAGTGGATGGATATATGTAGATGAATTAACTGCTGGTACAGTAGGCCCATATTTTACACTTTTCGACCAAGATGACCATTATGGCCCACAATTTGGATTTAACATATCACTTGGAGTCATGCTATGGCAAGAAGGAATAGGGGAAACAATGACAAATGGAACCTTCTCACTTGATACTTGGGTAAATTGGAAAGTAAAAAAAAATAGTTATACATATACCTACGATTTATGGATTGACGATGCCTACCTTGGAAATTTCAAATACAGACAATTAGGTGGAACAGCAGAAGAATTAACACGACTTTGGTTTAGCGGTGGAGGCCCACTAGAAGGAGTTTGGTATGAAGACGATTTCAGCATAATTTCAGAAGGAGGACAGCTTGACTATTTCATTCACCCTGACTATCCAATAAACACAAATGATACACGTATTATAGTGGAAACTCCAATCTTACTAAAAGAGGCTAATAGAACTATCGAAATGTATTATGGATATTCTAGTGCATCTCAAGATTCAAATTGTCAAGAAACATTCCCAACTTGTGATTTATTTGATGATGCATCTATTAACACAGAACTATGGAATGTAACAAGTGGAAGCCCAACAGAAGGGGGAGGAATATTTGATTTAAGTAGAAGTGGTACAGACATAAAAGTTCATACAAATAGATACTTCTATGGCAATGAGTACATACTCGAATATGATGGGTGGCACGAAGACACAAACTACAATATTGTAGGTTATGGAACTGCGGGACTTTCTTTAATCTTATTAAATCAAAGATTCACTCCGGGAAACATGACAATAAGAATCAACAATACTGTAGATACAGCACTTGGAAAAGTTGATGAATACTTTGCACCATTCAGTCAATGGGCTACTTATGAAGTAAGACGTCATACTAATTCATCGATTTATGTTGATGGAGTATTACAAGCTTACACTGATACTTATGCTCCAGACGCTCAACCAATGAGTATTAGATTGTGGGATTACAACACAAATCAAAATTTAAGTATTAATTGGTTGATGGTAATGCACAAATCATCAGATGAACCAACAATTTACTATGGGGCGCAAGAAAGTCAAGACGCAATGTCAGTTTCAATAATAGCACCAACTACAGGAACATACTATACGCAAAGCACTTCAGCAAACATAAGCCTCTATTGGCCAGAATCAGATGCAACTAATTACACGCTAGCAATTTATCTAAATGATGGCGAGTTAACAAACTGGACTGGTTCAATGACAAATGGAACTCTTTATTTTAACCTACCAACTATTGATTTATACGATGGGATATTCAATCTAACAGCCAATGCAACTGAGACATTTTCAAGCACAACAGTAACAAATTCACAAATACTAACTATTGACTTGTATGATTTAGCAATCACATCTCCAGCCGCAGGAGGAACTTACAACACAATTAATGTAACTTATAATGCAAGTTGTCGTTGGTCTTTTGGAAACGTAACCATTGCTTACCAAGAGAATGAAACTTCATACGGAAGCATATCAAAAGCTTGTCCTTTTTCTTCGGAAATCCTTTCAACTACACGCCAAAGTGCAGTTGAAGGAAATAGAACAATAGGGATTGTGATGCAACCAATAAATGCAAGTGAAGCATACCAAAACGTCAGTGTTTGGTACTATTCAGATATTTACAACCCAACAGGAAACTGGTCTAAAACACTTTACCAAGGATTTAGAAACAACATCACAGAGTCTTATACTTTCCAATTCAACGACTCTTTCGCTACAAATCTAAGCTGTGAAGTAAATATTAATTCAAATTCCTATAATGCAACATTCACTAATACAACAACTTACGTCTACAACTACACTTTAAACGATGGGACTAACAACATGACAGTAAACTGCACAGACCTAGCAGGAAATTACGCATATATTTCAGATACATCAACAGTCTATACAAAATATTATATGTTAATTGATGAAGACACAGGCTTAAACTTTACTCTATCAAATGCAAATGTAACAGTTTTTGCAATAAATAATGGAATATCTTTTGATTTTAACACAGAAAACCAAACATACTTTTACTGGACTTCAAATTCAACAGACTCATTACGTTTTGAACAAACTTATGAGGGTTACTCAGATGTTATTGTAAGAAACTTTGATGTCGGTTTATCATATCCAATTACCCCAGTATGTGCTAACGAACTAAGCACCTTCGCAGAACAAATATTTTACTCAACTGAGAATAAAGCAGTGTATGTAGTAAGTCAGTATACTGGTTGTTACATTGTATCTGACTATACCCAATACGCTTTTGAAACAGCACTAATGACATTCGCGCATACAATAGACCAAATATATTATCTCTACATAATTGACGATGATGAACTTGTTTTCCTGTCAGCACTTAACGGGGCCACAGCTTCACAAGTAAATTTAGATGTTCTTCAATATAATTCAGAAGGTTTTACTCTGGATGCGTCAGAAGAGTTTCTAAGTATCTCAAAGCTCGCAAATACAACATTTTACATCTATTACGGAAATCCTGATAATGACAACACAGCGCTTACTGTTACAATAAAAAACGGCACTTCAACTATCTTTTCAGTAACCGAAACATCAGACCCAAACGACTTTGCACTTTACTTTGATTACACAACAATAGGTCTAAGTAGTGAAAGTACAATAACCGTAACAGCAACAGCTACAAAAACAAATGGAGATACTTCAACAGTCACAAAGGCTTTAACCCTAATTGGTAAAACTGGTGACTTACCTAAAGAACTCACAATAATCCTTTCCGCTATGCTAGTAATATTTGGTGTTACTTTTGTTTCAATGGGCCTTGTTTCCGGTTGGTTTGGTGTTGTAACTGGATTAATAAGTGTAGCAATACTTAGTTTCTCACCGCCCTCGTGGGAGATTACATTTATGCAAGGAATAATGCTAATTATTACCTTGTTCTTAGGTTTGATGGGAGGTTCAGGCGTCAAGAAATTAACTTAAAGGTAAACCTTAAAAATATGGGAGTAATGTGATAATATGTTAGATGTACTAAAGGCTGTTTTCATTATGAGTGTCTTATACTCTTTCTGCACTACCACAATCATTTACGCCCTCCCAGATGAAATTATAGAGAACTATCAGTTCTCTTGGTCCGAAGATTTATTTGATGTAGAGAAGTCAACTTCAACATCAAATCAAATACAAACAGACATCAAAGACATAGTGGAAAAAGAAAGAAAGGCTCCATTTGTAAATACTGTAACCTTAATTTTCTATTCAGGAAATCTAGTTGTTGACTTACTTTTGAATTTCATAACTGCACTGCCTTCAATGGTGATTCTTCTGGTAAGCGCATTTATGTTCTTATTCAATGTCGATAGTTATTTGGCACTACAAATAAAAATGACGATAGGAGCCATTCTAACAGTTACATATCTCGCAGGATTAATTAATGTATTAGTAAGCTTTAGAAGTGCAGGAGTGAGAGTATCGTGATATTTTTGTACCCAGGTTTTATAGGTTTGGTGGAAACGAACTTAGGCCTGTCAATACCTTACATAATCCAAATCGTATTGTTTGGGGCGGCATTTATCGCGGCAAGCAAAGACATAACGATTGGGTACATCGTCCAGTTGGTATTTAGTGCATTATCAATAATAGTTTATTACAACTTAGAATGGAATTATGTAATTCCTGTTCTGCTACTTTTCGCTAGCACAGTTGGCTTATCACTTTCACTTTATTCAGCTTACAGACAAGGGGAGGGAGTAGTATGAATTTAGGAGAAATATTAGCATTGCTTGGTGTTTTGGGAAACTTCACAATACTAGCTATTGAATTATGGGCTTTATCTAGGTTATTTAACGAACAGAAAAGAGAGAACGACCATACAAGAATTATAATTGGATTCATTGCATCCGTCTTTTTCCTAGCACTATCATTTGTGGCAACTGTATCCTTACTAACTAAAGCATCTGCTTTCTTATTGAATCTATCAGCCTACATTTTCATTGGAAACTTCCTCCTGATTCTGTTTGAGTTCCTTGTAGTTATCGTAAACATCTTTAATTGGTAAATTAGGTAAACTCTTTTGCCAAAACTTTAACTATTTAATATACGGAAGGCAAGAGCAACATGGAGACCGTTTACGAGTCTAAAGGTAACGTCACTCAGGCAATGCCAATCTTCATAAGTTTGATACTGGGTATCGGTATGGTAACTTTCTTGCAGATTTTCATTGGTATCCTAAGTGGGCAACTGTATCAGCAAACCGAAGCTGACATCAATGCCATTACCAACAACACGACCAAGAACTACATAAAGGCGTCCATTAACAACAACTTTAAGGCACAAGCAACTGCCTCACAATACACTAACCTGATTGTGATTGCAGGCGTTGTATCCTTGATTATTGTGTTAATCTTTGGAGCTTTTGCATCTGTGGGTCTAGGTACTGGCGCCATGAATTATGGCGGTGGTGGTGGTGCATACGGCGGTGGATACGGGAGAGTCCTTTAGATAGGGCTAACCCAAACTTTTCTTTTTTTTATCTTTTCTCAAATCTGGAGTAAGCTATTTTGCCAAAACTTTAACTATTTAATATACTGTGAATGAAAACACCATGAAGATTATTTATGAATCTAAAGGTAACGTAACTGAAGTAATGCCAGTCTTCATAAGTTTGGTTTTGGGAATTGGTATGGTAACGTTCCTTCAAATATTCATTGGTATCCTAAGTGGGCAACTGTATCAGCAAACCGAAGCTGACATTGATTTGATAGCACAAACAGTTTCAAATGAGACAGTAGCCACAGGGACAAATGCAACAGGGTATCTTTCTACAACTCTTGATTCTTCACCAGTCGTAGCTAGTTCACAAACTATTTACTGTGGTGGGACTACTTTGTTATCAGGGAACTATACTCTAGCTGAATCTGGAACTTTGATAATTGACTCAACAGCAGTATATTGTAACGCAACAATTCCAGTCTATGCAGGTTATCAATACGGAAATCCAACTGCGGAAGGGTATCTAAAAGTAGCAATGAGCAACAACTTTAAGGCACAAGCAACTGCCTCACAATACACTAACCTGATTGTGATTGCAGGCGTTGTATCCTTGATTATTGTGTTAATCTTTGGAGCTTTTGCATCTGTGGGTCTAGGTACTGGTACTGGAATGGGTAGCTACGGCGGTAAAGGTGGATACGGAAGAGTGCTGTGAATGGCAAAAACCTGTCCTTCTTGCGGAAATGCTAAACTAAAAAAGAGTGGCAAGATTAAACCTGGTGGAAAAGGAAAGCTCAAGCCAGTATATAGTTGTCCTAGGTGTGGACACAGAACGCTTTAACAAAGCGCACACAAAAGAAGAGGCGCTAGAGTAAATACTATTTGGTGGGGCCAAGCAAATCACGTCCAAGTTCCCACTTGCTTGGTTCCGCCCCCTCTCCGAATTTTCCATAAATATTTAAGGTAAACCAACGTTAACTATTGTGCCTAAGATAAAGAACAAAGAGTATTTGAAATTTTTAGAAACTGGTCTAATTAACATCTTGACCAAGGAAGAATACCAAAAAATAAAGAGAATGGCGGGAGAGAACCATCATAATTCAATTCAGGCAAAGACTCTGGTTACACTTCTTTATTATACTGGAAGAAGACCTTCTGAAATACTAGAATTGCAAAGTGATAATTTTGAGAGAGACAGAAGGTATCTAAACGTAAAAATGCAAACAAAAAAGAGGGGTAGGGGAAGTTACATTTACTTACCAATGAACGAAGACATAAAAGAAGTTTGGGAGTATGTGAAAAACCTACCACCTAAGTTCTACATTATTTGGGAGTTTAAGGGTTCAAGTATCAAGAAAGTAAACGGAAAGGAGTATGAAGTCACCAGTTACAAAATTGAATACTGGATTAAGAAATGGAGTAAACTTGCCGGGAAAAAACTAACTCCTTACTTTTTTAGACACAATAGGCTATCTGAATTGGCATTAAAGGGTGCTGACATGAACGAATTAATGCACTTCAAAGGTTCAAAAGACGTCTCCAGTGTTATACCATATCTTCACATGTCTCCTAAGAAGATTAAGAAATTAGCAAGACTGATGCAATAAAGAAATTAGCCAGTCCAAAAGCTAAAAGTATGAAAGGATAAAACGGATATTTTTCAGTCTTATACAATCTCTTCATGGATATCGAAGCAATAACTCCTATGAAAGTTAAGAGGAACAAGAATATTAATAGAAAGAAAGGAGACCAAAGAAGGTAGCCTAAAAACAACCAAGAAAATGCTGAAAGGTCTCCTTGTTCAAAGCCACCAAACTTACCAAAGACCCAAATCAAAAAGGCAGTAAATATAGCATTAAGAATTAGCCTTCCTGAAATCCCTTCTATGCTGTATAGCGTAAGTATCACACCACCCATAAAGGTATTGAATCTCTCATCAATGTAGCCTGTTTTGAAATCTCGAATAGCGTTATACAACAAGAAAATGAATCCGTAAATAGAGAAGATTCCAAAGTTATTCGGAAAAATGTAGATACTTGAAACTAAATCAAGCACTCCATAACCCCCCAAAGGTTACTTCCGCTTCATTTGTTTTACCTCTGTCTGGAATAGTTATTTTGACATCCTTAACTGAGATACCTGAGAAAGCAAGAGTCTTTGTAGTCAGCCCAGTCTTTCCAATAGGAGCATCTTTCAAATGCTCCATTTTAAGGACATCTTTGATTACTTCAGATTTAAGAAAGCGACCTTCCATAACTTGTCTTACTTCACTTGGGGGGTGCATAACTTCAGCATCCTCAAGTCTGAATCTTTTAATTTTTGGGAAAGCTCTTTTAATTTTTAGAAAGTATTTATGCCAAGTAGCCTTGGGCATTTCTAATGTGACTATCAATTCAAATTCACTTCTTTTGCCTAACTTGAGGTCATAGTCCCCTTTTGTCCCGACAGTAACTTCTCTCTTTCCACCGAGAAAAGGCATTTTTATTTTACTAAAGAAACCCATTTAATCACCGGAATCCGTCATTGTTTTTTGGAATTGGTGGGTCGCCAGATGGCTTTTTACTCATACCCATAAAACCAGTTGGAAGAATATCTTCTAACTTGTATTTCTTTGCGTAATGCAGAAGAATTTGGTTTATTTTAACAACTGCAAATAGATTCACACAAACAGAAAACAAAGCAACAATACTTCCTATCAAAAGATTTACATAAGCAACAATTAGCCCAACTATACCTAACATTGATGCAAGAAGATGATACAATCTTAAATTCTTAAGCATATCCATTCTTTCTCCTGCAACGGCCCTTGCAGAAACCATCTTCTCTTTAGTTCCCTTTTTCTTTGCCATAATCATCAAGTTCCTTTTCAATAAACTTACTGGGCGTCCTATAACCCATTCTTTTAGAAGCTTTCTTGAGAACAGAGTGAGCCTTTTCAGAAATGCGGATTACTCTCCCCCAATTTTTATCCATATTTAGGAACAACGTAAACCTTTAAAAAGGTTTACCATACTAATTAATAATGGAGATTGACGGGGACTGGTTACAGGGACAGCTACAACAACCCCTACAAACCACCAGTAACACCGGTATTATTTTATCAAAGACTGAAGTATCGCGTATAACGGCACTTATGAAAAAGGACATTTTAACGAGACCAGAACTCTTAGAAATAATGAGTTTGCTTTCGGGTGCAGAAACAAAACTTCTAAGCTTTAATGATTTTGACAGATATCTTTTAGGAAAATTTCTAATTTGGATTGGAGAATTTGGAGTAGTTGCAGAGAAGCTATATGACTTACTTAATAAATACGAAGAAGAAACCAAGAGCATCGAAAAAAGTAAAAAGAAAGTTAAACTTAAGGAAAGAAAGTTAGAATTCACAAGAAGAACGGAATTTATTGAAAAACAACTAAAAACAGGCAATAAAGGTATGCTGACTCTCCAACACGACTTTAAATTTTTAGTGACTCTTTTCCTTTACTTATCACGTTCAACTCTGTCTCTTAAGGCAAAAGCGTTTGAGAGCTTTACAACAAACAGAATGGAATATTCTCAAAAACTTTCAGAGTATGATATAGCGAAAAAGAGAGGTTGGAGACAATGAGGTGTAAAATATGAATATGTATCGAATTAAATTTTGGTTTGCATGGTTTCTAATGGGAATGATACCTGCACTGGTAATGTTTTCTGCATTTATGTTCTTAGGAATATGGTGGGCATTAGGATTAGAAATAGTAACTATTGTGATTTTAAGGTTCATAGCAGAGAAAATAATAAAGCATCCACTTCTGGATATGCTAAAAGGTGAAGGGTTACTAACCCTAACAATGGATAGTACGGGAACTATAATTCCTTTCTTATCTAACGTGGCGCCGAATAAAATTGTGACAAGGGTCAATGACCAACTAATAGACACAACTTTTGATAGAAGTCTTGTTCACTATATTACTCCACCTAAAACAAAGGGTGTAGAACACCTTATAGTCGAAACAAAGGATAAAGAAGGTAAAGATGGAATTGTTATTGAGACAAATCGATACCTTAAAATCCCCAATAAACTATGGGAACATAACTTCCAATTCGATGCGTTCCCAACACTCTTATTTGATAAGAACTCAAATACCTTTATCACAAAAGATTTCTTAAAAGCAAGAGAAGACGAAAGATATGAGCATAGTCTTATGCGCGATATTGTAAGAAAGATTAGTGAACTTTCAGTTCCAGTAAGGGACTTTGCAAGATATATCGTGGAAAGCACTAGACCTGGCTTTAAGATTACAAAAGGAATGATGCTTGCAGTAGCGATAATAATAGTAGTCATAATTGTAATATGGCTAGTCTATTCAGGAATTGGGAGTGGGGGAGCGCAGTTATCACAAACTCTCGTTCAACCACTATAACGGAGTTGAGAAAATGGATAAAAAAGGAATGGCGAAAGCCCAGGCATACGCAGGATATGTTATGTCGTTTTACGGCGATGTACAAAACTTAACCTATATGAGTGCAGATTACCTTAATCTGTATTTACAGATAGGAATTAAGTATAGCGGAAAGGAAGGGGATGCAAATCTAAACAACGAAGAAAAAACCAATATGCAAGTAGCAATCCAATCTTTAAGAAGGATGGTCTTTGCAATAAACACAAAGTTCAATGCACTAGAAGACGTTCTTGAAAACAAAGATGCTAAGAATATTAAGGCACTTAAAACAGCATACGACAAACTTATGAAAGCAACTGTACCAACACAGGAACATGTTGAAACTTACGTGACAGGAATAAACAAAGCAATGATGAAAGGAATAAGTGGTGAGACTTTGAGTATTATGGCAGACTTCCTAGATAAAGTAGATTCGCCAGAATCAGGAGAGGGAGCAGGAACGCCTTGAAATTACCTAAAAAGAAATATCAATTTTGGGCTACCGTCTTTAAACAGAACGGTAGCCCGGTCTTGCAACTTAGAAAGCAGTTTTTCGCGGAAGAGGATATAGAGGAACTTATCTCAGAAATAATGGAGAAAGGGGAAGTTGTTTTTCTAGGGAAGGTATCCTTTAACAACACTCTTAATGCAAAGGCAAGACTAAAGGAAATGGGTCTAATACAAACTCAGGAATAGGTTAACTATTTGTATAGTTAACCACACATATCTTTATATATGAACATAATAATATAATAACAATGGAATTCAGGACATTGGACGAAGCAGAACAATTCTTCTGGAAGCTCTGGAAGAGTGAAAGGAAAAGTCTTTGCTATGACGGGGACTTAAACAAATGGGTTATTGAATCTGACCCAGAACAGGCAAAAGATTCTGCACCTACTTGGATGGAGTTAGATTAAAATGGAATACAAAGTAGATTATATCGATAAGGACGGAAAAGTTTGGACGGAAAGAATTGAAAGAAAACCTGCATTTTGGGTGGGTCTAGGACTTACACCTGCTTGGGTGTTCTTGGCTATTCTAGGAACTTTATTTGGAAGCTTAAAGCTTTATTTCTTAGCAATATTGTTTTGTGTAGTTTGGGCGTTCCTTCTAACAGTAGGAACACGTGTGGCTCTTTACAGAGGCGCAGATTACCCAACACTTAATATAAAAAGAAAATAAGGGGAAGAACGAAGTGGGAACAAGAGCTATAATTACAATCGATAGGCAACCTTTAGTAGCGACCCATTGGGACGGTTATCCTGATGGGGGAGGGCTTGGCTCTAAAATTTTAGCTGTGAACCCACAAACCCCACAAGAAATAATTAACATTGCTAAAAAATTCACTATTGACTTTGTGAGAAAAGATTTCCATAAGAAAGTGAATAAAGAAAGAATTGAAGAAATAATGAAGAAGCACGGAATAACCCGTGAAGAAGTTGGAGAAGGAATAAGACGGTCAGCAGTAATTTCTGCCAATGATTATGAAATTGGTAAAATTGAAAGCTATGGTGATTTCCCTAATTTTCAATACAACTTAGACACAAAAACTAAAACGTGGAAGGTCGCAGAGTATGGTCAAAGTTGGGATGAATCTGCTCCAGAAAGCGAGTTTATGTCAATTCAGGATATGGTAGAAAAACTGAAAGGAGAAGAGTAAACGATGAAAGAACTATCTAAATTAATATGTAAAAGATGCGGACATTCTTGGATTCCAAGAGTTGAAAATCCAAAGTGGTGTCCTTACTGTAAGAGTCCTTACTGGAACAAAGAAAGACAGAAAACTAGACTAGAAGAAAAAATAGGTCATACTCTTTTGGTACTTGCAGGCGCCCAATTAGGGGTGGGTGTTGGGGCGCAAATATGTAACTGGCTGTTGGGGGTAATATAATGGTGCAAGAAAAATCGCAAAGGACAATTATTTTTGGAACTATCATAATTGTTTTACTTTTAGTTGGTTATGTGTTGGGTCTCGATTACTACAAAGAAGAAACAGGAACAGACCTAGTAGCCTATACCCTTAGTCCATTCATGGGAACTCCAGATGTATGCTATGATGCAAAAGACTCTTTAATCTTAAGTCAGAGTCTTGTTTACGAGATAGAAATAAAGAACGCAACGCCAACATTTGGAGAGTGTCAGGTAGTGCTTGAAGCAATATCTAAATCTATGACTTGTGTAACTCTAATTCAAGATAGAATGGCTCCTTATCAGGCACAGCAAGTTAAAGAGACGCTGTTGAATATGACAGCTTTATTGAGGGAGTGGTGTTATGGAATCTAAAGAACAAAAGAAATACGGCGTTAGTATAGGTATAAAAGAAGACTACAACAAATCAGCAAAAGTCGAGGACACTCAGACATGGAACTGGGAAGAAATAGGAAAACGAGTTGAAGAACTGATGAAAGGAAACGCCGTTAATGAACTCGTAATTAACCTTAGAAAACACAATCCAAGTCACATAAATTTAGGGGGGAAGTAATATGCTAACCAACGAAGAACTAATTGAAAAGAGAATAAAAGGAATCAAGGACAGAGACAGCAAGTGGATACACTATAAGGAAACTGTTGACCTAATGCAAGACTCCCGCGAAGTAGGCCAGGCAGAAGGCAGGGAAGCTGAAAGGAAGTTATGGGCTAATAGATTTGAGAAGATAGGAAAAGTAGAACCTGATGGTAAGTATGAAGAAGGTTACGGACATGGCCATATTGATTGTTCAAGGATGCTAAGAAAACCTGAAAGATATAATTTTGAAGAAACCAAAACGGAGCAAAAAGAAGATGGCAACTAAACTAAAACCATGTCCCTTTTGCGGGGGAGAAGTAACACTCGGAACCCCTTGTGGTGGATACGCTGTTGAATGTTTTAACAGTTCATGTAAAATTAGACTAAGAACACACTACTCAGACGATAAGGAAATAACAATTAAAAGATGGAACAAAAGAGTTGAGAAATGATGATAACTGAAATAAATGTACCTGATGAAATAATTAGACTAAGTAAGGTCTTTGAAGAACACTATGGAGAATCAAAATTTCTTAAGGGTGAAAAAGATAGAATCGCAAGGATGGTTTCCGCAAGAGATGGTTACATTTCAGGAATGTCAGATACACTCAAAGCACTAAAAAAGGCCATTGAAAAATCTGATGATTCTTTAACAACGTGGATGGAGAGCCTAAGAACATTTGGAGAAGCTTTCTATGGTGGTTTATTACAAGAGCTTGGAATTTTACCAGACGTAACTGACAACTGTAGAATTATGGTTGATGTGAACTACGAAGAAACTAAAAAACTGATTAAACTAAAGCCCGACCCAAAAAACAAACACGAATGGGAATGTAGAAAACACGGAGACAAGTGCAAATCGTATGTTAAGGGGATTGTGAAAGAACTTAACGAAAAAGGCTTGAGTCCAGTGGGACGTCAGATTCAACTTGTAAAGAAAAAGGAAAGTGAAAAATAATGTCAAAACAAATTAAACTCGGATATGAAATGGAGACAGGTGAAGAAGTTGGTATTACGCCTTCACATATTATTGTAGCAGGAGTGACACAACTATCCGGGAAGACTACAACCCTTGAAGCCCTAATTAGGCGAAGCAAAAAGAAAGCGATAGTTTTCAAAACAAAAGTGGGGGAGAAAAGCTTTTCAGAAGGCACCGAAGTAAAACCTTACTTCAAAGACCGAAGCGATTATGAGTTTGTTAAATCACTTATTGAAGCCTACTCAAGGGACAAGATGAGTATCGAAAAAGGAACACTTATGGAACTTTGTAAAGGCACAAAGTCTCTAATACAAATTAAAGAAAAAGTTGATGAAAAGCTTGACACCGGAAAGCTTCGAGGAATTACAAAAGAAATTCACATCAGGTTGCAACACTACTTAGAACAATTAATACCACAAATCAGAATGGAAGATTTATCAAGCGTTCTAACTGTGCATCAGGGAATAAACATAATGAACCTAGAACGATTCACAGGGGAAGCCCAATCTTTGATTATCAGCAGTGTGCTTGAGGAAGTCCTCGCAAAGATGAAAGGAATTATAATTGTTGTCCCGGAAGCATGGAAGTTTATCCCACAACGATATAACAACCCTTGTAAACGTGGGGTAGAAAGCTTCATTAGGCAAGGCGCGACCAATAAAAACTTTATTTGGATTGACAGCCAAGACATGGCAGGTGTCGATAAAATCCCCCTTAAACAGGTCTCTACATGGATTCTAGGGTACCAATCTGAACGTAACGAAGTTAAGCATACTATTGACCAAATACCCCTGCCTAAAAAGTCCAAACCGACCCCTGACGATATAATGAATTTGAAAAAAGGACAGTTCTATTTATCCGGCAGTCTAGGAGTCAGAAAAGTTTATGTTCAACCTTACTGGTTAAGTGATGTTGATGCTAAAAACATTGCACTTGGTGAACTTGATGTTGAGACTGTTGTCAAACCTGAAACTCTAAGTAATAAACTAATTACTCCTCAAGCAAAAGAAACAGATAAAACGAAAGTTGAATCACCTTTCATACGAAAACTAAAAACAGACCTTACAGAGCTTCGAGTTGATTTTTTCAAAAAAGCAGAAGAGATACAAAATAATATGCGACAGATTGCAACTCAAGTCTATGTCCTTGAAAACAAAAAGACAGAATTAAATGAAGAGGAACTCATTGGCAAAGTCCTTCAAAAAATTCCAACAAGTAGCAGTCCTAACATTGATATTAATACCATTGTTGATTTGGTCATTCCAAAAATTCCAAAGATGGCAGGTTCAGTAACTTATGAAATAGCTCCCCTTGAGAAACTTAAAAAAGACTTCCAGGAAGAAGCTAAGAATAAGATTTTTGCAGATGTAAAAACACTGACACCAAACCATCATAAAATAATAAAGTATGTTGAGTCCCAGAACAAAGGGGTGGGTCAGAAAGACCTTATCTCCAAATGTTTCTTTTTAGTGGTTCATGGAAGCAGTCGCAGTAAGATTTCAAAACTCTGTGGGGAAACTGAACAATTAGGTTTGCTTAGAAAAGATAAAAGGGGCGTAGTGTTTCCAAGACTAAAGCAAAGAATAAGTGAACTCATTTTACATCATGGAGCAACAGAGCAAGAAATCAGTGATGTATATGACCATATAATAATGGAGATGATAAATTGAATAAAACAAAAATAAATTGGTTTGATATTTTATTAGCAATAAGTTACCTCGTGTTAGTCGCCTATGTATTAACAGCAGGGATTTGGACTACAATGACTGCAAAAGACTATTGGACTCGTGCTTCTGGAATGTCTACTTTAGTTTTAGGTCTATTGCTTCTTAATCCTACTGTGGCATCCACTATTATAATATTGGTTTTTATGATACTCAAACCAATTTATACTTTCACAATTAACATAATAGAATCAACAAGAGGTGTATTACGTGGATAAAGAACTAACTAAAAAGGAGAAGAAGTATCTCAAAGGATTTGTCAAGGAGAAAACAAGACACAATAAATTCTTTTGGAATTGGCTTAATACAGCAGGGCTAATAGTCGCTTACGCACCCTCTTGGTTTTTTACATTGTTTTATTGGTCATATCAATTAGCTAATTTAAGAATAGAAACCAGGGTGGCAACAACTATTCTAGCACTAATCTTTATGACGCTTGTAACAGTCTATGTTTTAAGCTTTGCCTTTGGCCTAATGGTTGCAGTAGTTGAATTCACGATAGATGTAATGAAAGATAAATGGGGGAATAAAAAATGAAACCGTATATAACATTTGGAAAAAGAGTTGAAGAGTTAGCAGAAGGGCTTCACCGCAAGGAACACGTCAAAATACAAGGTAGAGAACCAGACCACAAACCAGAATATTATTTCAGGATGCAAGCCTGGACATATTTACAAATAATGGACAAGTTAGAAGCCATTGAGAAAAGGATGAAACGCAAGAAAAGGAAACACAAACTTTCAGAATGGCAGAAATTTAGTTCTGAAAAAATGAAAGAGGGATTGTCTATGACGCAAGTTGCAACCGAGTGGAAAGAACTTAAGATAGCGAGGGGTAAAGAATGACAAGTAATGAAAAAATTAATGAAGCTTTGGAAGATTGTATAGATTCTCAATTTCCCAAAGGGGACAAAGCGAGGGGAAAGGCTTTAGTTTTATTAGGAATAGCTCATATTGAAATACGAAAAGCCCGCGAAGGTGAAATTAAAAAAATGGATAACTTTATTGATTGTTTTACAAAGCTTCTTTTACAGAATGCAAAAATGAAAAAAGTTTTAGCTAAAAAAGAAGGTGCATTAGGAAGACATTATGTTGCAATAGGGGATTCAATAACGGCAGAAGGTCTTAAGTGGGCTGTTACGATAATTAAACAAGAATATTCTGCGTTTAAGAACGAATGCCCAAACCACAAGTGCAATGGTATTCTTGAAGAACTTGAGGGTATGGAACCTAAACCATATTATAGATGTCCTAAATGTGGATGGGAAACAGTAATGATTGGAAAAGACGAACCTGCCCCCAAACACAACTTAACAGTGTACTGTAAGAACTGTGGATACTTCAAGAAGTATAAAACTAGAAACACAAGGAAGTGTGACTACCCTCGTAAAATACACAAATGGATACCTTACAAGTGGATAGTAGATGGAAAAAAAGAAGTTGAAAAGTGATGATTAAAGAACCGACAATAAGAGATATAGCGGAAGAACAAACTCACATAGGATTTAATTTTGGAATACTTATGGGTTTTGTAGCAGGATTTGGGACACTTGGTATAATAATAACCGCAGATTCAATGTGGTATTATCTTTTACTAATAATACCTACCCTAGTTGCTTTTTGGTTAGGACACGGAAGAATAAAACACGACTTTAAAAAAAAGGAGAGTAAAAAAACATGAACAAAGTTAATGAATGGCTAGGTGGTCATGGTGAGGGTTGTGAGTGTATAGTTTGTGAAAACATCCAAGAAGGATTACAAAATAAACTATCAAGATTCTTTATACTGATTGTTGGGGCATTATTCATAGGGTTAATTTGTGGGGGGATTCCACTTGCATTTTTCATAGCGGGTTCTTTCTTTTCACATTACCATTGGAGTCTAGGTTACGCATCGATTGTTCTAGGATTCTTCATAAACGGGCATTGGATGGTTTGGGTATTTAAGGAAACAAAGTATAGAAACTTTGAAGAGTTTATGAAAATGTCTGGGGGGGCTGATAGAAAATGAAGGAAGCAACATATTACTTTATTATACCGGTTCTCATAACACTTGGAGTCGTAGTAACATTACTACCATTTTTAGTTGGGCCTAAATATGTAGAAGAACAATTCATTGCAACCGATTATTTCACATTAAACTTTGGGGTTGTAGGACAACCAAATGCAACAGAGCTTTACATCAATGGAGCTTATCTTGAAGGCGGAGAGTATGGTCATGGATACTGCACTAAGAGTGTTAGTAAATTTATAGACAATAAAGGAAAAACTTGTGGAAGGTAGAACAAAATGAAACTGACAAGAAACGACTGGGTAAAGCGCGGGGAAGCGCTATATGGAAAGGACATAGAGGCATGGGAATTTAATTGTCCCACGTGCGACAATAAACAATCTGTTAAGTCACTAAGACAACAACAAGAAAAAGGTATCCCCTCAAAGAGATACGGCTTACTTAAGAAAGGGACTGAGCTATTTATCGAAGGGGACTGTTACTCTAAGGATTGTGATTACTCTGCCAATGGATTACTTACTACAAACATTCTAGTAATAATCGATGATAAGAAACACTACAACGAAGCCACGAAAGAAAACTGTGGATTTGTATTGCCCTTCTCAAAAGACAAGGAGATGCTTAAAGCCAATGGAGAATGAATACGAATACATACACCAAACCTTTGATACATCTAAGAGAGGGTGGAAGAAAGCTTTCAAAGAAGAATGGTTAAGGCAAAAATTAATTAATTTAGACTTTTCTGGAATCAAAGATAAGTTTAAACTTGCTGATAGATTGATGCCAAAATTAGACCCTCTTATTTTAGCAATGGGTCATGGATTAGTTAGCAAAAGTGCCTTTCACACTACTGGTTGGATTGTGGATGAGGAAGGTGGATATTTGAACCATGACCCCAGAAATATGAGGGAAATAATTAAGTTCATTGACAACTACATGGAATCTAATGAATTTGCTTTCTTTGAATTAGGTGAAGAACACATAGACGAAAACGGGGACTTGGAAACTAACACATCAAAAGTCTTTAAGTTTGTCAAGTAACTTGCCAAATCGGTATCCTTTTATTTACCCATGCCTAAACGAACCAATGGGATTAGTGAGAGACTTCTTTTCGGGAGTCAAGAAAGGAGCTAAGATTAGGATTCTAGGAGACCCCGCAGAAGAGCAAAAGCTAGTGAGTCAGGTTGCTAAACTAAGACCTAAGAAGATAGGCAAACTAGAAAAAGTAAGCATTAGAGGGCAAACTGGTTATGTCAGATGGGGGCCATCCAATGACCCTTTCACAATAGTCGAAGGGCCACTTTTCATCTCAGCACCGGGACCAATGGGTTATCAAGTGCTTGTAGGAACTGCCAGGCTAAAGCCCAAAAAATACCAAAACATCTTTGTTACTGATGTGAAGATTGGTGGCCTGCGTCCCTATATTTCAAATCTTAAAAACAAGTCAGAAGCAAATAAGGTCGCAAAGAAACTGGGTCAAGGTGCGTTTTATTAAATTGTCGTAATCTTTCTTTGGTATTACACTTGTATTACGACAGTTGCAACGTTAACCTTATTAATATGTAGCACAAATGTAATACATGGACAAACTTAAAGGACTAAAATTAGAAAAACATAAAAAAGCCTTCCCAGTTGTAATGAGGCACAATAGAGGGGATGGAGTAGTTTTGCTTGAAATAGTTTATAGCAACAGGACTGAACACTACAGATTAAATCAAACAGAAACCAAAGCAGAGATTGAGCAACAGCGTAGTGAGAACGATTGCAGTGACGTAGAATGGAATGGATTCCAAGAAGTAGAAATGCTTAAGGACAATGGATTCAGAAGAGTAAGAGATTCTGAAAGTAAATTACATGAGGATTGATTAAAATGAAAATTGAAATAATTGATAGAGTTCCGGGTCTAACTGGTTTATCTGTGGGAAGCATGGGGTCTTATGCTGTATACATTATTGCAGTAAGACGAACCTCAAGGGGTTGTAGAGTTTTGTTAAGACAAAAGATGATTGAGACAAGCAAGCGAAGACCATACCAAATTGATTGTGGTTTTTACCAAACTTTGGAAGAAGCTAAAGAAGTCGCAACTGACTTAGCAAAGGCTATTGGTAACTTCGTAATTTACAAGACAAGGGAAGTAGGCGATTAAAATGTCAAGAATAATTAAAAGAAAAATCGAATGGGAAGTAGCTTTGAGAAATAAAGATAGACCTGATGAAATTGATGAAGTTTTAACTGGTCTCAGAAAGCAGGAGGCGGTAAAGGAATTTGAAACCAACAAAGACGCGTTAGAGCTACGCAAGATTACTTGGATACAAAGAGAAGACATGAACTTTGGTGAAGATGAGTTCACAAGATATGAGGATGTCATAAAGGAACGGGATTAAAAATGAGACGTGAAGAAACAATAAAGGAAAGGTTAGGACTTAGAATGAGTGAAGCAAGGGCTATTCTAGACAGACGAGAGGAAGAAAATAAACCCTTGTATGGAGCAACACAATACTATGAGATTCTAAAAGAAATAGCTTTGCTTTTCTGGGTTCTAGGACTCCCACAAGTTTACGGGTGGAAACTAGAAGACTTTGAAACCGAGCTAAAGAAACTATGAAAGGGGACAATCCCCTTCTTTTTTATTTTTTGACAAACCGGAAGTTATAAATTAACGCGGTATATTTTCTTATGCAGAAAGTTAGTGTCGCCTCAAATGACCTAACTGGATGCAGTCTCGACCCTTTCTAGGGAAGTTCTGAAATCCGCAGGGGGAATTTATTCCCCCACCCTTTTTCATAAGGTTAAACCAAAAGGTTAAAAGGTTTAAAGGTATACTATTCTTGTGGTAAGAACCCCTGATGAAAAGGCATACTTAAAATTACTTAGTTTTATTGAAGAAGACCACAGTAAAAGTGAAATAGCAAGATTTCTAAAAGTGTCACCTACGGCTGTTGGAAAGCGAATCAAGAGACTTGTTAAATATGGGTATATTACCGAAGACACTAAAGGTTGGATTCACATTTTAAAATTAACACCAAAAGGCATTGTTTCTAAAAATCGAGGGAGTTTAACCTTATCTCGGTATGTCCGAGAGCGAAGAGGAAGACCAAAGAAAATGGGGCCGCCACCTAAAGGCATGATTGTTCTTCAAAATTTACAAATTCTAATTCCAATACTAAAGGAAGGAAGACCACTACCAATCAAAAAAACAAATGACCTTAACAACTGGACTCAAAAATTATTAGACTTACCAGCTCCAATTCCTGCAACAGTAGAACTAACAACTCAAAATGTGAGGCTCTACGCCCACAGAATATATGTCTCACGCGGATATGCCGGATACTTAGAATTGTCACAAAAGGTACTGAACACCGTTACTATGGTAAGGTCTTGTTTGGCACAGTTTGGGTGGATTATTGACGATGTAAGAATCAACATGGTTAATCAAGAAATTGCTACAACTATGCCTGAATTTGACCACCTCAATTTAACCCAAACTGAAATTTACTTGGGAAGAAAAGCTAAAGATTTGCAGGGTAAAGATATGGGTCAAGAAGCAAGAGTTTGGATGGATTGGAGTGAAAAGAAATTACCGTCAGGGAAAATTGATAGAACCCTTGAATTTGAAACAAACGATGCTGAATATGCTCAAGACCTACAACTTATGAATCAAAGAATGGGTCTTGAAAATATGACCTTTGATGAGGGTCTTCTATTGCTTCCCCAACAAATAAGTAGGGTTAGTGCAGATATAAGACACATTGGTAAATTCGCTACGTCTCACGAACAATTTATGGTAACTTTTGCAACTGGGACTTTACCCGAATTAAACTCGACTTTAAATGCGATGGGAAAACTAATAAAAAAACTGGATAAGAGGTTAGATAAGCTATGATGATTGGTGCAACAAATTTAATTCTCAAGCTTATAATGGTTCAAGGGAAT
>JAZGEQ010000081.1:0-7850 GCA_036478775.1 Cellulophaga sp. | reverse complement strand
GGGATTATCAATGTTGACGAGATCATAGTCTCTGCGTGTATACTAATCTTATTCTTCTCTTTTGTTCTTTCTGGTTAATTACGTAAATTTATAAAATGTAAACTTAAGACGTGTATAATTAATTGCTAGTTCTTGCTTTCTTACGAAAATCCTCGCGAATTTTCTAGTTGGTTTTGTATTTACTAAATTAGTCGCTTAATCAACGCAACAACTCATACACAAACACGTTGTGAGCCATTAAAAAAATGAACATAAAAATAACGTTTTTACTGATTTTTGGAATTTACTTTTTCGCAAACGGACAATCCGAATCTGAAAATAAAAAATATGGTGGAATTGAAATCTATTTCATTAATAATTTTCAAGCGAATAAGAATTCATATATTGAATTTGACAAAAAAGAACTTAAAAAATTTAAACGGAAATACAACAAAAACTCAACAATTCCAGATTCCATTTGCCAGCATTACATTGATATTAAAAACAGTGAAATTGAGAACGAACCATTTCTGAATTTAACTGATATAAAATATTACTCAAAATCTGACAATACAATTGAATTAACAGATAGCGGAAAAGAAAAAATTAAATCTTTAAAACCGACAAATATGTCAGTATTTGGAAAACCATTTATTATTGTTGTAAAAGGAAAAAAACTTAATAGTGGTTGGTTTTGGACACCATACTCATCACAATGGTGTGGCAGAATTAGTATACTTATCGAAGATGAAACTGAATCTCTAAAATTAAATTTTGGAGGATGTGGTAATGATATGAGGAATAATAATGAATATCTAAAAGAACTGACGGAATTAAAAAAATAACGGCTCACAACAACGTATAAAAACAATGCGTAGTTTAGTGCTTAATCAAAGGTTAGTGCAATTTTGTTACGTCTGATTTTCCTTCGGAAAATCCTCGCACACAAAACCGCACTATTCTTATACAATACCGTTGTGGTGCATTACAAGAAACATCCGAATAGAACAAGATTATGGGGTTATTAGATTATTTATTTGGAACTGAAAAAGAAAGAAAAAAGAGAATTTTTATAAGTTTTGCAATTGAAGATATAGAATATCGAGATCATTTAGTTAATCAAGCACGAAAAGAAAACTCACCTTTTGACTTCATTGATATGTCGGTTAAAAAATCTTGGAAACAAGAAGAATGGAAAAGAAAATGTAGGTCAAAAATTAAAGGTTGTGACGGAGTTATCGCTTTAATCAGTAAAAGAACACATTTGGCGAGTGGAGCAAGATGGGAAATGAAATGTGCATTGGAAGAAAAAGTTCCGACAATTGGAATGCAAATAAAATGGAATGATAAAGGAGCAAAACCAAAAGAATTAAAAAATAAAAAAGTAATTAGATGGACTTGGCCTAATATCGAGTCATTCATTAACAATATAAAATAAAAATTATGGCAAAAACTTACCGATTATTTATAAGTCACTCTTGGGCTTATGGAGATGCTTACGAAAAAATAATCAAATTTTTAGAAGACCAAGACTTGGATTATTATGACCATTCTGTACCAAAAGATGACCCAATTCATACTAATGGAACTGATAAACAATTAACTGAAGCAATAGATGCAAAAATAAAAGGAATAAGTTGTCTTGTAATTTTAGCAGGTGTTTATGCGAGTTATAGCAAATGGATTAAAAAAGAAATTGACATTGCTATTACATATGGCAAACCTATTATTGCTGTAGAACCTTGGGATGCTGATAAAACTTCCAAAGTTGTTAAAGATAATGCCGATAAAGTTGTTAAATGGCAAAGTAAGTCTGTGGCTGATGCAATAAAAGAATTAGGATAAATGAGGAAAGCACTAATTGTAGGAATAGACCATTACGAAAATGTTTCGCCTCTTTTTGGATGTGTAAATGATGCATATTCTATAAAATCCGTTCTTGAAAGAAATAGTGATGGAACTATTAATTTCTCATCAAAACTTGAAGTAGCAACAAATTCATCATCTGCAATAAAACGAAAAGACCTAAAAGAATTAACAAAAGAACTTTTTAAAGATGATTCGGATGTTGCAATCTTTTATTTTTCAGGTCACGGATATGTAGAAAAGACAGGTGGATATTTAATTACAAGCGAATGTTCTGAAGGAGATGACGGCTTTCCCTTAACCGAATTATTACAAATTGCTAATGAATCTAAAGCGAGAAATAAAATTATTATTCTTGACTGTTGCCACGCAGGTTTTATGGGTAAAGATGTGGGAAACACAAATACTTCCACTATGAGTGAAGGAATGACTATTCTAACCGCTTCTTCTGAAACACAATATGCATTAGAAGAAAATGGTTCAGGAGTATTTACAAGTTTACTTGTTGATGCTTTAAATGGTAGTGCTTCAAATTTAGTTGGGGAGATAACACCAGGAAGTGTTTATGCACATATTGACCAATCACTTGGACCTTGGGAACAAAGACCAATATTTAAAACAAATGTTAGAAGTTTTACCAGTTTACGTAAAGTTCAAGCACCAATTTCCTTATCTCATTTAAAGGAACTTGTTGTTTTCTTCCCAAAAAAGGAAGATATATATAATTTAGACCCAACTTATGAACCTGAATATAAAGATTGCATTGAAGAAAATACGGACAAGTTTGCTATCTTACAAAAATACAATCGTGTGAATCTTGTTATACCAGTTGATGAGGAACATATGTATTTTGCAGCAATGAATTCTAAAGGTTGCAAACTAACAATTTTAGGCGAACATTATTGGAATTTAGTGACAAGAGAACGAATATAAACGCACCACAACAATGGCTATAGTTAATACGGGTTTTGGTGCTTAACCCAAAGTGAAGTGCCTTGAATTAAGTCCGCAAAATTGAAAATTTTGCGTGTCTATTAAAAATAAAGAAAAAATTAAAAATTTGGCTAAGTGCTAGACCGAAAATTCAGTTCTCTGAAATCCCGTACTAACCATAGCCGAGACGTTACCACACATAAAAATCGAAACTCAAAATGTACTTGATAAACAAAGCGGAAAATAGAATTACTAAACTTGAACAGAAGACATTTTCTGAATTGAAATTTAGAGAAAGAGAACATTTACAAGAGTGGATAGCAAATAATCCTTCAACACTCGGAGAGGAACTTTTAATAATTCAAAAGGAATTTAGTGGATTTAGCGAAACAAATGAAAGACTTGATTTACTTGCTTTAGATAAGTTCGGAAACTTAGTGATTATTGAAAATAAACTTGACGATAGTGGAAAAGACGTTACTTGGCAGACAATTAAATACGCTTCATATTGTTCAAGTTTGACCAAACAAGAAATAATCAAAATTTTTCAAGAATATTTGGGAACAACATCAAAGGCTGAAGATAAAATTTCAGAATTTTACGACAACAAAGAAATAGAAGAGATTTTACTAAATCAAGGTTTAAACTCACAAAGACTAATAATGATTGCTGCAAAATTTAGAAAAGAGGTTACTTCTTCCGTTTTATGGCTAATGAACTTTAAAATGAGAATACAATGCTTTAAAGTGACACCATTTTCTCTAAATGAACAACTGTTTTTAAACTTTGAATAAATACTACCAACAAAAGACACAGAAGATTTTACAATTGGAATAGCCTCTAAAGCACAAGAAGAAGTTGAAGTTCAAGATACCTTAAAAAATAGACATCTAATTAGAATAAATTTTTGGGAACAGTACATAAGAGAAAGTAACAAAATCAATAATCTGTTTTCTAATATTTCACCTTCAAAAGACAATTGGATTGGAATTGGAATTGGAATGACTGGTGTAAATTTGAATTTAGCAATGAGTAAAAACTATTGTCGCAGTGAAATTTACATAAATAGAGGAAGTAAAGAAGAAAATAAAGACCTATTTGATTTCATCTATCAAATGAAAGATACTATTGAAAATAGTTTTGGTGGAGAATTGGAATGGGAAAGAATGGATGACAAAGTATCTTGCCGAATCAAATCTGAATTGACTGGAGTAAGTTACTTTGAAAAAAATGATTGGAATAGAATGATAGAGTTTATGATAGATGCTTCCGAAAGAATGGAAAAGGCTTTTAAAAATCCTGTCAAGAAAACAAACTCCTATATAAAAGACAAAAAATAATAGTATCTATCTCGGAAGTAAAAACTACTCTCAAAACACTAACGAGCGTAATTTTTTACTATATTTACACTCGTTAAGCAAAAGAGAGTAAAAATTACCTTCGTCCAATATGAAAGATTTTAAAAAAGATAAACCTTATAATAGTTTACCTATTCTACCTCCAAATATAAACTTGGAAACCACAGCAATTTTACGTAAAACTATTACTGCAAGTAGAGCGTTAGCCCAATTAAATGGAGCAATAACAAATCTTCCAAATCCGAGATTATTTTTAGATACAATTCATTTACAAGAAGCAAAAGCCAGTTCTGAAATCGAAAACATCATTACTACTAATGATGAATTGTACAAATCTGTAATTTCAGACAAAAAATTTGAGAATCCAACAGCAAAAGAAGTTATAAGTTACAAAGATGCTCTTTGGCACGGACTTGAACAATTAGAATCAAGACCTTTTATTACTACAAATCTCTGTGTTGAAATAATGCAACGCATTCGACAAAACACATCTAATATTAGAACAACTCCAGGAACAACACTTTCTAATACTAATGGAGAAGTTATTTATACTCCTCCATCTGGAGAATCTGTAATTCGAAAAAAATTAGGAAATCTTGAAAAGTTTATAAATGAAGATAACTCATTAGACCCTTTAATAAAATTAGCATTGCTACATTATCAATTTGAAGCAATACATCCTTTTTCTGACGGAAATGGAAGAACAGGACGAATACTACTCTTACTTTATCTTAAAATTGAAAAACTACTTGATATTCCTGCTATTTATTTAAGCGAGTATATTATAAAAAACAAATCAGAATATTATAAAAGATTAAGACAAGTAACTGAAAAAGAAGATTGGGAAAGTTGGATAATGTATATTTTGGATATGATTGAATGGACTTCTAAAAAAGGAATAACGAGATTGGAAAACATTTTAAATTCAATGAAAACAACTTCAGAAGAAATTAAAAAAGAACTTCCAAAAGCGTATTCTAAAGATTTAATAGAAATACTATATAAACTTCCCTATACAAAAAGACAGCATTTAGTTGATGCAGGTTTAGGAACAGCAAAAACCGTAGGGAATTATTTAATAGCATTAGAGGAAAAAGGTTTTCTAAAATCTATAAAATTAGGAAAAGAGAAACTTTACCTTAATCACAGACTAATGACAATCCTTGAAAAAGAATAACGTGTGGTAACAAAGTATATAAATCATTGGGCAGTAAGTGATAAAGCCAAAGTTAGTGCTTATAAATTACGATAGTGATAAACCAAAAATGAAGTGCTTTTAAATGCCCAACGCTTCATATACAAACCGTTGTAAAACATTAAAAAAAAATTGTAACTAAAATTAAAATGGCGAAATACTTAAGAACTTCAAGCATAAGTGCTGAATTAGAAAACTTAATCAGAGATGCACGAAAAGAACTTTATATAATTAGTCCATATTTGAAACTTTCTGACCACGTTAGAGAACTTCTGAATGACAAAGAAAGAGAGAAAGTTGATGTCCGAATAATTTTTGGAAAGCAAGAACTTGCACCAACTGAAATGGCCTTTTTAGAAGACTTGAAATATGTACGACTTTACTTCTCTAAAAACCTTCACGCAAAATGTTATTTGAACGAAAGTAAAATGATAATTGCTTCAATGAATCTTTATGAATTCTCTCAAGTAAATAACCGAGAAATGGGAATTTTAATTGATACGGAAAATGAAGAGGACAGAAAAGTTTATGAAGATGCAACAAAAGATATTGAGTCTATAATTCATAATAGTGAAGATTTTTCATATGTAAAAGCACCACAAAAAATATTACAATCAGAAAAAAAACCAAAACCTGAAAAGTCTACTAAATCAAAAACTAATTTTTCAAAATCTGAATATAAAACAACAAAGGAATTATCTCAAGAAACTGAATTAAGTAGCAGGAAAATTAATTCTATTCTTGTCGACAAAAAACTGATGTATAAAAAAGATGATGATTGGTTTGCTACAAAAAAAGGAAAAGAATTTGGTGGAATTGAAAAAGAAGGACAATATGGGAAATTTGTTATTTGGCCAGAAGAAATAAAAATAGAAATTTAGGAATAATAACATTTTACAACACCGTGCATAATTCATTGCTTACAAAGTTTTTCCTTCGGAAAAACCTCGCACACTTCAAAGGTTTGTGTTTTTTAATAATTTAATCGCTAAATTCACGCAAACAAATCATGCACAAAACCGTTCTACGCAATTTGACCAAACTAACAAACTGAATGATTAAACATCAAATTTTGAATACAATTAAATTTATTGGAAAGTCAATTCTTGTATTTATGACAGGTATTTTAATATTTGCTTATTCAATCGCGTTAATTGAAAAAATACAACGTCCAACTTTTAAAAATCTTCCGACAAACGAATTTATAATCATAGGAATAATTTTAGTGATTTTGATTTTTATAAACCTAAAGTGGGTTTTCGGAATTTTCAAAAAAGAAACCAAATGACGAGTAACTTGAAAAACGATACAGAAATAGAAACTGTATTAGAATTGGAAAAATGGTTAAAAGAGAATTGTTATCCAATGAATAGTTATAGCATTAATGGAAATTTCATTTATGAAGGATGTGGAATTGAAAATAATGGAGGACTTTATGAATGGTATTATACAGAACGTGGAGACAAAAGAACGCTGGAATATTTTGCGACTGAAAAAGATGCTGTTCAATATGCTCTAAAAGAAATAAAAGCGGACGAACACTCTAATCGGAATTATATTGGAATGTATAAAGAAAGTAATGATGTAGAAAAAATATTATCGGAACTTAAAAATCGTGAAATTCAATATTGGACAGACAAAATTCCTTATGGTGGAATAAACGACTGGAGAACGAGAATTTTTGTAATTGGTTGCGGAATTAAAAAAGCAACGGATTTGATAAAAAAAGAATAAAAACTGCGTAGAACACCGTGTATAATTAATTGCTAGTTCTACTCTACTTACGAAAATCCTCGCGGATTTTCTATTCAGTTTGTATTTACTAAATTAGTCGCTTAAACACGCACCAAATCATACACAAACACGTTATGTTTAATGCGAAAAATTCGCCGAAATCTAAAAATTTTAGTTTTTAAAAGTGGAATTTAATCAACTTGTCGGAAATGAATATTACAGCGGAAAATTAAGCACAACAACGGAATTTAAAGTTGAAACGGAAAACCTCAAAACAGCGGAGAAAAATATTGGCAGAGGAAAAACCAATCTTTGCGGATTTGAATTAGAAAACGGAAAACTCAACTTTGCGGAATGAAATGTTGGAACGAAAAATTATAAAACGAAAATTATAATTAAACCGAAAAAAATCTGAGAGGAATTACTCTTTGAATGAATAAATTAAAAAGAAAATTAACAACGGAATTCAAAGCACTAAAACATAACAACGTGTATAAAAAATGCTTACTTTAGTGCTTAACTAAAAGCCTGTGCTTTTTTGCTAAGTCGGATTTTCCTGCGGAAAATCAGCCTCGCACAAAACAGCACTTTCCATACACAATACCGTTGTAATTTATTGTTCAAAAAAATTGAAACGCTGAAAAAAAAGCGAATTAAGTTTGTGAAAAAAAACTAAAAACACTCAAATTCTGAATTGAAAACCTTTATGGAATTCTCTCAAATTTGGAAAACTGAATTAAGTGGAACACTCACTCGCGAATTATCAATCAATCGGAATTGAAAAT
>JAZGEQ010000080.1:0-37103 GCA_036478775.1 Cellulophaga sp. | reverse complement strand
TCAAAGTTCTAGCAGAACTTACCAAAGGAAACTATTCTAAAAGACAAATTGCATTAACTTACGGGATACAATCCAGTACGATCAACGTATGGATTAAAAAGTATGATCGTAAAGATTTAATGAACACTCGTGTAACCGTGCAAACAGACGATGAATTATCCCGTATTAAAGCTCTTTTCACCCTTGGCACTATCTTCTAGTTTAGGCATAGGCTACAACTAGTGCTCCTATGCGAATTTTAAAGAGAATTACGTGCAGTCCTTCCCTACTTGTGAGACCATCTGAGGTATTTCCTCAACTTGTTTCCTATAGGTACTATGACTTCTGCTGACTTCTCCAATATGCCAACTCGTGACTTTGGAGACCTTCCCAGCTAATGGCATCTTCTTTCACTCAATTCCTGCCGTATCTACATAAATACCCGTTTGGTATTCTTTGAGGCGTTACAATAATGTGCTTGCTTACCCAAGTAATTATGCCTCTGTATACGATTTATGCTTGGTTTACCCTGAGTGGAGTCGAAGGACCAGTACCGAGTTTTGTAGTCTCGCTTCCTTCACTGCATACCTCACGGTTTTCACCCTTATGACTTACTAATGCTTCAAGACGTTACTCCTGCGCATAAGGGACTTGCTCCCTCTAGATTAATTAATTACCTTTCGGTAAGTAAAAGATGCCCATGCTGGGCACACACAAAACCTAAACATAATGCGGACTAAGGTGCTAAATCGAAAAGTCTGCGTATATTTATAAAGTCGCTAAATCTTATGGATTTAGCTTTGGACAAAATAAATCAAAACAATAAGCTTTAGCTTCGTGTATAGACGGAAACGAAAAATTTCCTTGCCTCCGCACAACGCTTAGTTCAAACCGTTGTATGCTATATTATTTATTAATCACACATTAAAATGAAACGAAATAATTGGATACACCTAATGGCTCTATTTCTTATTGCAATGATGAGTCTTCCATCTGTCATTGCACAAGAGTCCCATACAAACTTAAAAGTCATGACCTATAATATTTGGAATGGATTTGATTGGGGTAAAGACACTATAAGAAAGGAGAATTGGATTAGGTGGGTTAAAGACAAAAACCCAGATGTTCTTGCTTTACAGGAATTATGCGGATACAGCGAAGAGAAACTTAAAGCGGATGCTGCAAAATGGGGACACAATTATGTGAAAATATTGAAAACAAAAGGCTATCCTGTGGGTCTGACTTCCAGAAAACCAATCACGATAAAAGAACGTGTTATTGATGAGCTATGGCATGGTTTGTTACATTGTGAAACATATGGGATTAACTTCTTTGTTGTACACTTATCGCCAGCTGATTGTGACTTCAGATTCAAAGAAGCAACTATTATTACAAAAAAGATAATAGACACCAAAAGTGATAGATATATTATTCTTGGCGATTTCAATGCACACTCACCATTTGATGAAGAATTGCTAAAGCATAATCAAAAATTGAAAAAAAAATATTCGAAAAATAGGTCGGATAAGCATTCAAACCTAAGACTTGGAGAATTTGATTACTCGGTAGTTTCAAAATTCATTGCATTACCAACCATAGATATTAGCAATAAATTTATTGATATCACTGAGAGATATACTTATCCATCACCTGTATTAATTGGGTCTTATAGAGAAACAATGGATGAAGTAATACAAACTAGAGAACGAATAGATTATATTTTGACTAGCCCTATTATTTCTGAATCATGTACGAATGTGACAATTTATAATAAAAGGGAAGCGGCAACCTTATCTGATCATTATCCGATTATGGCTGAATTTAACTTTAAAACAAAAAAATAAAGCATACAACAAAAAATATAGAACGACCGCTGATAATTCAAATTAGGCTTATACGATTAAACTATTCATCAATTTTTATATCTTAATAAAGAAACTGAAAATTATGAACCAGATAACATCTTATTTAAGTCTAATAATATTAATATTTTCATCAAGTTGCAAAAAGGAAGATACAACTGATTTTGTAGAGCAAACCTCTTATGAAATTAACGAAAACGGAACATATCAAGACTTTTTAACTCCAAACTATTACAATACTAATGAAAATGATTTGAGAGATGAAATTAATAAGTTTATTCACTTTGCAAAACTTGAAGGCTATCAACATCCGTTTCAAAATTCAAATAGAGATATTGCTCCTTATTCAATGAACAGAGAGTTTGGTACTGGAATTGGAATGGGTGGAACAGCACAACATCATCCAGCGATAGATTTACATCCTGACAATTCTTCAAGCATCAATATCTATGCTGCTCACAAAGGAATTATAAACACCTACATAGATAGCCCTAAATATAGACACTACTTAACGATTACTAAAGAAATTAAAGACTCCGAAAATAATAGTATTGGAAAGTTAGTTACACTATATGCGCATATCGATTTAGATTTGGACGAAAACCAATCAATACAATTGAATGGAATATATGTAAACAAAGGAGATCTTATTTCGAAAAATTTATATTCTGGCACTATGAAAGGGAAGGCTACAGTACCTTATAAAAAGATTATTCCTTGGCGCTTTTATAATTTTCATTGCCTTAAACCTGAATGGATTTGCTAACGGGTTTAAAAATTTTAAATTTGACATTACTACCAAAAAGCAAAACTGAGTCATTAATTAAGGGTGCAAATGTCATTCTGAGTCTTTCATCTTCGCTCAAGACAGGCTAAAGTCGAAGACACTTAAACCTTTGTTCTTTATTGCGTTTCGACTACACTTAACGTGACAAAATAGAATAAATCTCCTTAACTTAATGATATTGGATTTGAGATAGCAATTACTTCTACAAATAGCACAAAAGCGAAAGAGTTATTTAACTATAGTACAACACTACTATTAATTTTTAATCTCTTTAAGGCGCCTTGGTTCCATTGCCGGACTTGGATAGAAATAAGTTGGTGATACAATTACTTCTATTGTTTTTGTTTTTTTATCCATTCGGTACTGTTTTACTGTATCTTTTCTAAAGCTACTAACTTCTGAAGTCCTTATGGTAAAAAAGTCTTTTTCTTCAATAATTTCTATGGGGTAATAGGTAGTGTCAAAATCTTTTAGAGATGCTATTAATTTGGTTTTAACTAATTCTGTAGTACTGGCATCTTCTTTAGTAGGAAAATAAAATTGTGCACTATTTTGAGCTACCGTTTTATTAATTAGACTAACATCTAAATTATAATTAAGATTCGGTTTTTCTTTGTGTCTTAATGGAAGGTAGGTAACTAACCTAGTAAAATTAATTTCTACTTCGTTTTTACTAGCCTTATACGCTACACTATAATCCGCTAGATTAATATTTGGAATAAATTGTTTTTCTTTCAATATATCCACAGCCATAGCTATTAATGGGGTATTGTATCCTGAGTCAATACTATAAAAACCATTCATTCTTTTGTAGTGTTCTTCTAATGTTAAATCTTCACGATTGTTAGTTTGAAAATTATTAGATGCTTCACTCCATATAATCTGCTTGTGCTTTTTATTAATAATATACTTTTTGGCAGCTTTTTGGGAGAGGCTTGCAATCCAAAAATAATCTTCGTTCTCTAAAATAGTATGTTCCATGTTTGCACTCAGTTCCAGAGGTAATATATTCTGTATGGTATTAATAGCCTTTTTGTCTGCCAATGATGGAATATAAAATGAAATTTTAGAAGAATTAAAAGGGACTATCTCTTTAGTAATTATATTTACAGCAAGATCAAAAACTGTTTTTTCATGACTCTTTTCAAACCTGATAAAACGTCTATATTTTACAATGATATCTTTATAATTACCTAAAATTACAATTTCAAAATCGTTGGAATTTAATTTTAAATTTGGTTGTTTTTCTTTTAAAATAGAAGAAGCAATTTCAATAATAGTATTCCTTTTATTTGCTATATTTTCCTCTTTTAAAACAACATATAAACTCTTTTTATAATAATGTTCAGATGTTATCTGACGAAGGAAGTAAAAAGGATTCTCCCCTTTAAAAAAAAGAATTTCTCCTGTGTTTTTATTTACAATAGTCTTACTTAAATAAGGGTGCTTGTCATTACCTGCTAAGTTTTTATCAATCTCATGTAGATCATCAAAACAAGAAATTAAGTAATGCTCCGCATTTTCTGTAATGGTATATTCAATATCTGGGAGATTCTTGTTTGGTAATAATCCTTTTTCCTTTAATTCTCTAATAGTTTTATCTGCTTTTTTTGAAGAAGTATAAAACAGCAGCTCCTTATCATCAAAAGGCATAATCTCTTTTGTATCCAGGTTAATCTTTATATCAAAATAACTATTTTCTGTTTCATTAGAAACATAACGGATTGCTCTTCTAAAAATAACTTTTGTTGCACCATATTTATCACTCCAAGCTCTACTATCAAAATCGTTTAAATCTATACTAACTTCTGGATGTTTTTCTTTTAGTAACTCTATTGCTATCTCAATTAACTGGTCTTTACTTTTTGTTTGAAATTCCTCTTTAGTATAATCCATAGTTTTTTGAGCATTAAGTCCAATGAGGTTTAAAAGTAAAAATAGTAGTATGCTATACTTAATCCGAATCATTTTAAATAATATATTATAGTTTGATTGTTGCCAACAGGAGTCTGTTCGCTATCTGCCTTATTCTTATATCCAAGCTATTAGATTGTACCAACCATGCAAACTTAGTTATTTGTATGGTTTCTTTTAATTTTTAATTCGTCAACTTAGACTTGTAAAAAGTATATCCGAGTGTAGAAACGTTGCGGCTTTTAACCTTAATTTATTCCCACTAGTGGGTTTAATAACCCGACGCTTGCGTCAAAATATAAATGGTTTATTCCTTTAATTAATATCTCTGAAATTGCCATGAGCTTGTTTACTTACTCTTATCACCACTAGTTACAAATTAGTGAATCAGGGGATTCGGTTCATTCTATAATTTCGTAATCTATACTTATTTTTCGCAAAGCTCTTAAAACAGAACCAGAATTTTTATCTTCAATCTCAATAGCTACAGCATCTCCTTCTAAGAGTATACCTGTTAGTTCATTTGACAAGGATTCACCAATGTTAGTTGAAATATCGGCGATGCATTTGGCTATCGCTCTTCTATCTGGTCTCTGAGCATCACAAGACAATAAGTTTAGTTTCATAATTATAATAATTTAATATGCTAGCGTTTAAATAAGCTTGGATTATATTTTAATGAGGCAAAACACATAATTAAACACAAGACTGTTTCTTATATATTGGTGGTATATATCCATCTCAAATATAAAGCTTAATAAATAATATGCAGTAAAAACTATATACTATAAAAATGGAAAAATTACCTCAATATTTTATTTGCTCATTAAGGTTTCTAATGCTTTTTGTTTTCCGAAGCCCAATCTACTTTTTGTTTTAATTAAGTTTCCAATTATTCCTGTCAAATCTTGAGTTGTTGTGTTTCTATTCTAAAAACAAAATATTTTAAGCTATTCTTAGTTTAGTATATTAAAAATTTAATCCCCTGTTTTCAGTGATGAGTATATTTTTTATAACTAATATATTTGCATATGTCTTTCAATCTTAAAAGCATATTTGTTTATCTATTTATTTGCATTACTTATGCAGGTATGGCTCAGGCTGTGGGTATTGATGCTAAAGAAAAAGAAAAGGTAGATCGTATTTTTATATTTTTTAATAATGGTGCTCCCCAAAAAGCTTATGAACTAGCAAAAAAAAACTTAAAAATACTTAAAACTAATAAGTCAAAAGCTAATTTAAACTTATTGTTGGCCCAATATTTTCACAATCAATCTAGTATAGATTCTTCGCTCTATTTTACCAAACAAGCACTTGATTATAAGATTAATAACGACTCGTTACAAGCTAGATTAACCATACTGGGGTATAATTTATATGCACTAAACAATAAAATTAAAGGGCTAAATCAAGAAAGTAAAAAATGGCATCTATTAGGTGTGGAATTAAGTGAAAAAGCTAACGAAACAAACCTAAAATATTGGCATTTGCATGGCTTAGCTAATTCTTATCTGTCATTAGATGAACAAAATAAGGCTTTAGTTATTTTTAAGGAATGTCTTAAAAACAGCAGTGATGACGAAATAATTTTGGGTAGTTGCATTAATCTTGGCGCCATATATAGTTCTCTTGGACAATATGACTTATCGAATAATTATTTACTCAGAGCCAAAAGTATGTGCCAAAATAACGGTAGAAATAACGCCTTGGCTTCTATACTTCTTAATATCGGTAATAATTTTTTTGATAGAGGATTGTTAAATGATGCATTGGAAACCTTTTACGAAGTTCAAAAAAAAAGCCAAGAAAACAAGTTATATAATTTAGAGCTATTTGCTTTGGGTAAGATAGGTACAATTCTATTTAAGCAAAAAAGATATAATGATGCCTCTTTAATTTTTTCACAAAACCTTTCTAAATCCATAGATCTTGGGATTTTAAGCTCCGAAATGCATAGCTATGAAATGTTGTCTAAAATATTTGAAAAGAAAGGTGATTATAAAAGCGCATATACTAATAGAAAGAATTATATTTTTATTAAAGACTCTATAGCCAATTTAGAAAAAGGAGAAGAAATAAATCGTTTAGAAATAAAATACCAAACCTTAGAAAAAGAAAAAGCTATAAAAATATTACAAATAGAAAGTAATAATAAGACGCTAAAAATTAAGAATAGAGATGCAGCAATAGAGACCTATAAATTAGAACAAAGTATTATTGCTAAACAAAATGAAAACCAAGTTTTACAATTCCAAAATGGAGCAGAAAAAAGAAAGAATGAAATTGCATTACTAAAAGAAAGAGAAGAGCTAAAAGCGGTTGAGTTAAGTAGGCAAAAGACAATACAATATGTAGTCCTTATTGCATTTTTTATTTTATTAATTCCTATAATTGGACTTTTAGTTATTTACTATCAAAAACTTCAAGCACAAAGTTTACTGCTTTTAAAAGAGAAAGAAATAAATGTTCAGAAAGTAAATTCTTTGCTAAAAGATCAGGAAATAAAATTGATAAAAGCATCTATTGCTGGTCAAGATCAAGAACGTAAAAAAATAGCACAAGAAATGCACGATAGCATTGGTGGTAATCTAGCGGCTATAAAATTACAATTTAGTCAATTGTCAGACAGCCCAGACAAGATAGATTTGATTTACAGGCAGTTAGATGACACTTACGAACAGGTAAGAAGTTTGTCTCATAATCTTCTTCCTAAAAAAGTAAGAGAAACAGATTTTATACGTTTAATTAATGAATATATTAAAAACATCGCTGATGCCTGTAAAATAGAAGTGAATACAGCATTTTACTCCGAAGAAAAATTAAATAATCTTGCTAAAGAATTACAGAATGACTTGTATGCTATTTTTCAAGAATTAACAACCAATACAATTAAACATGCAAAAGCAACTTCAATAGACTTGCAACTAGATTTATTAAACGATAGCATATTTTTTGTTTTTGAAGATAATGGTGTTGGTTTTAATATAGCAGAAACAGCCTCAGGAATAGGATTAACAAATGTAAAAAGTAGAGTGGCTAATATTGGAGGCGTATTGCATATAGATTCGCACCCCAATAGAGGAACTATTATTAATATAGAAATACCAATTACAAGCAAATAGCTTTTCAAAAAGATATTTATTGTATAACAAGATAAATGAAACACAACCTTATTATAGCCGATGATCATAAAATGTTTTTAGATGGTTTGTTAAGTATTCTTAAAACAGAAAGTAAGTATAACATTATATATACAGCAAAGCACGGTGGACATGTGCAAAAATATTTAACAGTAAATACGGAAGAGAAAATAGATCTTGTAATTACAGATGTTACTATGCCAGAAGTAGATGGTATTACTTTAAATAAATGGTTAAAAGCGAATACTAAGGACATTAAAACCTTAGTAGTTAGTATGCATAATGTTCCTGAAATTATTGATGAATTAATTGAAAGTGATGTAGATGGTTATGTGCCAAAAAATGCAGAAAAAGAAGAATTTTTAGCAGCAATAGAAACTATTTTAGGAGGAGAGAAATATTTTTCCAAGGAGATCACAGATATTTATCTTAAATATAAGTTTACTAAGAAAAAAGAAGTGGAAATTAAATTAACCAAAAGAGAGATTGAGGTTATAACACTTATTGCTGAAGAGTATACTACACATGAAATTGCGGATAAACTTTTTTTAAGTAAACACACCATTGAAAGTTACAGAAAAAATCTTATTACGAAGTTAAATGTTAGAAATTTAGCGGGATTAACCAAATATGCCATTAAAAAAGGATATTTAGATTCTTAACATTTTAAAGTTATTATAGTACATAGTTGTATGCCTCATTTTAAAAATAAAATGAGGTTTTTTTTAAAGTAATTCTCCTTTTTTTTCAGCACTAATTACCGAAAATAAAGTGCTCATTTATAATGTAATAAGAATAGGTGTAGTATTCAATACTGTGTAATTCAATTCTTTTGTTTAATAAATTCACTTTCATTGCAACTATCTGAATATCAATAAATTACTAATTTAATCCCTGAAAACAGGGGTGTAATTTTCACTAAATACGGGGTTTCTAAAGGCGTATTGCAAGAGTATCTTTGTCTCAGAATATAAAGACATGATAGAGATAACAAATAAAAAACCTTTCTCCCTTGTTGCATAACAAATAATACAAACCTTTTAAAAATTAAATTATGAGTTTCGGAATTACATTAATTTTATTAAGCATTATCGCAGTACCATCATTACTATTATCAAAAAAACCAAATGCAAAAGAGCTTTTGGAAAAAATAGAACCATACCAAGGTTGGATAGGTCTTATTTTATGTTTTTATGGGATATGGGGTATAGTTTCTTCAATTTTAAACCTAGGATGGATAACATCATTCCCTATATGGTGGGTAACCTTATTAGCTGGTAGCATTGTACAAGCAGCATTAGGGTTTATGCTAGGATTTGGTTTAATTAACAAATTTTTCTTATCTAAAAATGAGGCTGCCAAAGAAAAGGCGATCCTAATTAGAGAGAAATTAGCTCCAAAACAAGGTAAACTAGGAATTATTGGGTTATGTGTAGGCGCATGGATGATTGTTGCTTCTATACTTTTCTTTTAAAAAATTAATTACTATGAAAAAGTTTATTTACCTAATGTTACTAGTGTTTACCATACCGTTAGTAGCACAAGAAAGCGAAAAAACAATTACAGTTGTTGGCGAAACAGAGAAAACAGTAATTGGAAACAAATATTCTATTATAATTTCTTTAAAGCAGATAATTGCTGACGGGTATCAGCAAATGGAGCCTAAATCATTAGACCAAGTTAAAGAGTTATACGCTAAAAAATTAAAAGAAAATGGATTAGATTTTAGCAAGTTTAAAAGAAATGTTTCTTATGAGTTTGCTGTATCCTATTCTGAAAAGCGCGAAACATCATTTTATCATTTTTCAACTACCAATGAAAACGAAGTGAGAAAAATATTCAAGCTTGCTGTAAACGGTACTACTATTGTAAATGTAGAAGTAACCACAGAAAAGCTAACGTATGAACAATTGGCAATACTTTCTAATAAAGCTATAGATGATGCGAAAATTGCAGCAAAATTATTAGCAAAAAAAATAAATAAAAATATTGGTGCTATTTTAAGAGTAATAGACAATAACTCAAAAACACAGTTTGTAAATAGTTACGGTATTAATGATGTACAAACACACAATGTAACTGTAACTTTTGAACTAAAAGACTAGCAGTAAATTCATAAGGCACCAAATAAAAATTCTTTTTTTACTTCGATATAAGCGTCGGAAAACTAATCCCAGAGGCTATTGCCTAAACATTAAAATAGTTAACACAAATTAAAAACAATTAAAGTCATGAGAATTAAATTAGTAGTATTATCAGTATTTGCATTTTGTAGTTTTTTTAACGCAGAAGCACAAAAATTAAAGAAATTTGGAAGTTCTATTGAAAAAAAGATAGGACCAAAAACAATAAAAGTGCCTTATACCGATGTAATTTCATACTTAGGATATGCAGCTGAAGGGAATGAAGATGAAGTAAAAGATGGTAAAAAATTCTATTATATCTATTTATGGGTGCCAGCTGTTGCTCCAGAATTGGGTGTAAGAATGATTTCTCCAGTAGGTAAAACAAAAATTAAAAAGGCAATAAAATCTGCTGCATTTGAAGCTAATGCATCTTCAAGTGATTATTTTGACACTTATATTACCTTAGAAAGATCTTCTATCTTCACTAAAGACGCTATTAGTGTAGATGCTGCTAAAAACGCAACTTGGACAGTATTGGCTAGTAATGATGACAGTAGCGAAATGCCAAAACAACCAAGTGGAAGTAAGTACAACTCTTTGTTAAGATATAAAAGTCAAGTTTCTGACCCAACAAAAGCATTAACAGTAGGATTATACCGTATTGGTTTTACTACTTACAAAACAGGTGAAGTTAAAGGAACATTCTTGGCACAAGTTGCTGCTCCTATAAAATTACCAGGTGTTGTAATGGCTAAAACTATAGAAGAGCTTAAAAAAGGATTATAATCTAGACTAGAAATCTTGTTCTATATAACACCTCTTTATTTTATAAAGAGGTGTTATATTTTATAATTTTAATAGCTTTTACTGCCAATCATTCGAATTTACATTTCATAATCCATTTGTTATTACTGTGAAGACAGGAATCTACTTATACTAGTTTAGGAATCCCTTTTCCAAAGGGGTGACAAAAATCAAGAATCAAACCGATATTACGGTTAGTAACTCCATTGGTGCTATAATTCTGTACTTAATACACCACACAAAAACGTAGAACTACCATTAATATGTTTTATAATCAACTATATAGTTACGTCATTACACCTCCTCCTTTTTTTAAAAAAAGTGTGAGTTTGCTCTGTAGACTCTGAGGTATAACTTCTATAAATTATTTAAATTATTTAAATTAATTATATTAGATGCATAATCCCGCAACAAACCCGTAATCCATTTACACCAAACAAACTCAAATCAGTGAAAACAGGAAAGTTATGACGACAAAAGAAATTCTATCTGAGCTTAAAGAGTACGGAGATGAAAAAACCAAAAACACCTATAAGACACTAGGAGCAAAAGAACCGTTTTTCGGTGTTAAAGTTCAAGATTTGAAGAAGGTACTTAAGAAAACAAAAAAGAATCACGAAATCTCTATAGAACTGTATGCTACAGGAAACTATGATGCTATGTACTTGGCAGGTTTAATGGCAGACGAAAAGAAAATTACAAAAGAACAACTAGAAATATGGGTAAACCAAGCATACTTTTCATATCTGAGTGAATATACTGTACCGTGGGTTGCTGCAGAAACAGAATACGGCTTTGAATTGGGGCTAAAATGGATTAAATCAAATATAGAGACAATTGCTTCTGCCGGTTGGGGAACCTTGGCTTATTTTGCCGCAGTGCATGAAGATGAAAAGCTAGATACCAAGGTGTACATTAAACTACTAGATCTAGTTGAAAAAGAAATTCACGAAGCTCCTAATAGGGTTCGATATGTTATGAACGGTTTTGTAATTGCCGTAGGCACCTATGTAAAAGCATTGACTGAAAAATCAAAAGAAATAGCAAAAAAGATAGGTAAAGTTACTGTAGATGTGGGAGGAACATCCTGTAAAGTTCCACTCGCCAATGATTATATAGATAAAGTTATTGCCAAAGGAAGAATTGGAATAAAGCGAAAAACAGCAAGATGTTGAAAATAAACACTACTGGCAACCAAATGAATAGAACTCCATAAGTGTTAGAAATTAGAAGAAGGGCAGATTAAGTTATAACACAAAAGCTAATCAGAGCAAAGAACTTTAAACAGAACTTTTTACTCAAACGGATTGATAATGTGGTAGAATTCCCAACTCGAACATAACTCTAAGTCCTATAAAAATAAAGAAATTTAAATACGACCCATATAATAAATATGATATTAATTATTTTGAATAAATCTAAGAAAATAAACTGGTGGTATATTGTAATTATTCTAATTTTAGCTATGCTTGTATTTGGTTGGTTTTTTAATATTGGGGAGGATTTAGGTAAGGCTTTAGCACAATAATAACCTTTACACAATGTCTTGAGTCTAATAAAAAGTAAAAATTATTATACCAGAAAATACAAGCTACTTATTATTAAGTATAATATTAGATGCTGTAATTACATAAAATAAGGTCTATTTCCTTTTTTGCTTTTGTGAAACAGGCACAGAGCATAGGATTAACAACCAATACTGGTCTATGTATAAAATCTCTTGTAGATTTTCGATTTCTATTTGCTAGATATGTTACTTAAAATATGTAATGAATCTAAAGAAAAACATTGCACTCTGTAAACAACCTAGTGGCAAGCCCAGAGGCATTAATAAGGATTAAACCATTTATATTCGACGCAAGCGTCGGGGGTATTAAACCTACTGGTGGGGATAAAAAGAATACTATTGGGCATGAGAACAATCAAAATCATATTATAGTAACTCTTTTTATTTTAACAGCATACAAAGGTTTTCGAAAACTTCAATTTCAGAAAATACTAATTAGAAATTATTTATGAGGGGAAATAAAACGTATAAAAATAATTACTATTTTTATACGTAAACAAAGGTTGTTGCAATTTTGTTACATCCTTATTAAAAAGTCCATTCACCATTCCAAAACATGATAAAAATGAAATTAACTCAATTCTCTTGGCAATTATTAAAGATGCATAATCTAAACCTACTAATAGTACTGCTTTTTCTATTATGTAATACCTATGTTAAAGCAAAAACAAATTATCAAAAACAGGATAGCTTAAAACTCCTCAGCACGCAAGATTATGGAAAATGGCAAAATATTGGCTATGGAGGAACCATTACAAATGATGGTAATTCTCTTGTGTATCCTATCCGTAGAAATAACGACGAGAATGAACTTAGGTTACATAATTTGGCAACGGGAGCTGTCAAAATTCTAGCAAATGGAACCAATCCAAAATTCTCAAAAGACAATAAATGGTTAGGCTATCTTATTAATGTACCAGTTGCTGAACGTAAGAAGCTAGAGAAAGCAAAGAAGCCTATTCGTAAAAAACTTGGTTTGGTAAACCTTAAGAGTGGTGATAGTATTGAAATTGAAAATGTTTCTGCTTTCCGTTTCAGTCCAAATGGAGAGTTCGTTGCAATTAAAAAATATCTACCAAAAAGATCTAAGCAAAAAGGGATTGACCTGATTGTTCGTAACCTAAAAACAAACAGACATTTTAGTTTTGGAAATGTTGTAGAATATAGCTGGAAAAACGAAGGTGCAATGATGGCATTTATTGTAGAAACTGAAGGCAAAACGGGCAATGGCGTGCAGTTGTTTGATGGAGAAAATGAAACAATACGTTTATTAGATAATAAAGAAGCCGTTTATATAGGTCTAAGTTGGCGAAAGAAAAGTGATGATTTAGCTGTCTACAGATCAATGAAGAATGAAGCATACCAAGACTCAACCTATGTTATAATAGCATGGAAAGACTTGTCGACCGCCAACACCAAATCGTTCACTTTTGACCAAACAAAAACACATGCATTCTCAAAAGACAAAAGAGTGGTTAATAATAAGCCCTTGAAATGGTCAAAAGATGGGAGCTCAATTTTTTTAGAAACAAAGGAATGGATTAAAAATAAGGAAACGGTTAATACAACGAAGGATAAAACTTCTGAAAATATTGATTCCTTGTTAATTAAGAAAAATAGTCACTTATATGAAGACGCACCAGCTCTAGAAATTTGGCATAGCAAAGATGTGCATATTATCCCTGAGCAAAAGGAATTGATTAAAAGAAAAAGAGAATTTTCTCATCTTGCAGTTTGGTATTTAAAAAACAATCATTTTGTTCAATTAGGAGATCAACTGGTTGAGAAAACAAGATTTCAGTACGATGCACCAATTGCATTGGGCTTAGACGCTACTCCCTATGAGTTTGATGGAATGTTTGGTAGACATAATGCAGATGTTTATGCTATTAACCTTCAAAATGGAAAAAAGCAAAAATTTCTTAAAAAAATAAATCACCTGTATTCTATAAGTCCAGACGGAAAAACAGTGGTTTATCTAAAGAATGACCACTATCATGTCTATGATTTTCAATCAAAAAAATTTTCAAATCTGACAAAGAATATTGCCGCTTCATTTGTTAATAAAGACGATGACCATCCCGTAACTCAAAAACCTCCTTATGGGTTTATTGGTTGGGATATGTCTAGTGCTTCTTTCTTCGTACATTCAAAATACGATGTATGGCAAATCAATTTGGAAAAGTCCAATACAAACATCACCAATGGAGCCGAAGATAAAATTATCAGTCGCTATATAAAAGTGGATTCCGATCAAGAGTATATCAATTCTAAAAGTTCAGCATATGTATGGCGTTTTGGAGAATGGACAAAAAAATCGGGATACGCAAAGGTAATTCCTGGCAAGAGTTTACAAACAATTCATTGGGAGGACACCTATGTATCACGGCTAATAAAAGCGAAGGACTCAAAAGCAATAGCTTATGTTGCAGAAAGGTATGATAATTCCCCAGATTATTTCGTTCATAAGAATGGAGACTCAAAAAACAAACAGGTATCGCAAACCAATCCATTCCAAAAGAATTTTCTCTGGGGTAAAGCAGAATTGATAGAATACACGAATAAAAAAGGCAGGAAATTACAAGGCGCCCTATTCTACCCAGATGATTATGACCCCGCCAAAAAATACCCAATGATTACCTACATCTATGAATTAAGATCGCAAAATCTTCATCGCTATATGGTGCCCTCTCAAAGGAATTATTACAACCATAAAGTATTTACCAGTAAAGGATATTTTGTACTACAACCAGATATTATTTTTGATGCGGGCGACCCAGGTATATCTTCTGTTAGCACTATGGAAATTGCGGTACAGGCAGTAATAGACAAAGGACTGATAGACCCTGATAAAGTTGGTTTGGTTGGTCACTCTTGGGGTGGTTACCAATCTGCTTTTGCCGTTACAAATACAAATATTTTTGCTGCGGCAGTTGCTGGTGCAGGATTAACAAATCTTGTAAGTATGTATGGAATGGTTGCTTGGGCTTTTGGTGGTACGCCAGAAAACTTTCATTTTGAAGTAAGTCAGGAAAGAATGATGGGACCACCATGGGAGGACATAGATGCCTATGTGCGAAACTCCCCCGTCTTTAATATTGACAAAATGAATACACCTTTACTATTTGAGGTTGGTGATAATGATAAAAACGTTGACTGGCGACAAGGAATTGAAATGTATAATGCCGCCAGAAGAGCAGGAAAAAATATGGTGATGCTCGTTTATGCTAAAGAAGGTCATGGCTTAAAGCAAGATAAAAACCGTTTTGACTACCACAATCGCATTTTGACATGGTTTGGTCATTATTTAAAAGATGAACCTGCGAAAGACTGGATTTTAGATGGTACCCCCTACTCAAAGCAACAGAAAAAATTAAAAAATTGGAAAAAGGAATAAAGTATATAAAATTTGTTAAAAATCTATAGGCTATTGTGTTACTTACAAAGAGAAATTGAAGCCGATATCTTTTGTGGTCATTGGCAAATAGTAAAATTATATGTTTTAGTTATATTGTAAAATTTCAATAAATGAACAGTAGTAAATAAATGGTAAAATCTGAATTTATAGATGCTTTAGAAAACGAATTTCGGGCTAGTGCTAATACTACACTAGCCTTGAAGCAAAAAGCATATGTTCGAAATCTATTTGAATTCTATGGATTAAAAACAACCGAAAGACGCGAAATTCAAAAACCGTTTTTAATTAATAATTTCCTACCTAAAAAAAGTGAATCGACCGAACTAATAAAAATGTTTTGGAAAAAACCGCAAAGAGAATTTCACCATTTTTCGCAAGAACTTGCTTTCAAATATGTAACTAAATTAGAAGAAAAAGACATAGACCTGTTCGAATATATGGTAACACACAATTCTTGGTGGGACACTGTTGATTTTATTGCCAACAAACTAATGGGAGCATACTTCAAAAAATACCCAGAACAAAGGGAAGTGTATGTGAAGGAATGGCTTGCATCAAATAATATATGGCTACAGAGGTCCGCTTTATTGTTTCAATTAAAATATAAAAACGATTTGGACAAAGAACTTTTAAGTCATGTTATTAATTCACTATTGGGGTCTAAAGAATTTTTCATTAACAAAGCTATTGGTTGGGTATTAAGAGAATATAGTAGGACAAATCCGGAATGGGTAATTGAATTCGCTAACAAAACAGAATTAAGTACTTTAAGTAATAGAGAAGCATTGCGATTGCTTGACTAAAAAGGGATATAACACATACTACTGGTAATAAGCCAATAATTTTTGAGTTTCGTGGAAAGTATTTACCGAGTTTATAAGGTCTTAAGCAAGAGATAAAACAAGAGTATTACACTGAAATTATGGAAATTAACCTTGAATTGTAAACAACAAAGGTCAAAATCAAAAATTATTGTATTTTTAACAAACACCTGATATTCTAAACATTAGCTAAATTTACAAAATGAAATATTATTGCAAAATATTTTTAGTACATCTAATATTCTTTAGTTCGTTAAGTTGTGTTTCTCAACAAACAAATTCGCTCCTATACATAGACTCTAATAAACCATTATTAACTGCAAGAATATTTGCTCCTAACTTTATTTCTAAAGAAAATGAATCGGAATTTGGTTCTATTTTCTCGAAAGACGGAACAGAATTCTATTATGCTGTAGATATAAATGGAAAAGCAGAAATCAGATATTCTAAATTAGAAAATTTACACTGGAGTAAACCCAAAACAATATTATCTAGTAAAAAGTATAGTTATAATGATCCTTTTTTATCACCAGACGAAAAAGAACTTTTCTATATTTCTAATATGCCTAGAAATGAAATGGATACAATACCTGATATTGATATTTGGTATTCTAAAAAGGTGAACAATAGGTGGTCTAGTCCAATTAATGCAGGGGAAGCAATAAATTCTGACAAGAATGAATATTATATTTCATTCGCATCAAATGGTAAAATGTATTTTGCATCTAACAAAAATGCAGAAAAAAATAGAACTCATGATTTTGATATTTATTCTGCTACTAAAACAAATGGAAAATTTGACAAACCAAAAAAGCTGAACGATTCTATAAACACAAGACGGTATGAAGCAGATGTATTTGTCTCTCCAGATGAATCTTATATTATATTTTCCTCTGCAAGAAAAGATGGCTTAGGCAAAGGAGATTTATATATTAGTTTTAAGGAAAATGGAGAATGGACGAAAGCTAAAAACATGGGGGACGTTGTGAATACTAAAGAGCATGAACTCTGCCCCTTTGTAACAAAAGATGGCAAGTACTTATTATACACTAGTAGACAAGATATTTATTGGATAAGTACTGAAATATTTAAGAAATTCAGATAAAAAAAAAAGGCTATCTTTTTGATTATCAATATTATATTTCAGATCTAAATATTTATTTTAATAGATTTGTGACTATACATTAGGTATAAGGATTACGTATATTTGATTGTTAGCGTAAATTAAAATGAACTAAAAAATAAAATTATGTTTATATGGACTGGTGCAGGACTGCACGCAACATTTCTTACAGGGTTTATAGTTTGGAAAGTTTTTGGAATTGATCCTGATCAATCATCTGCAAGATTTTTCTTTGCTATGACTCCAGTAATCTTGATTTTAGGAATACTCCTAAACAATTTCGCCTACAATTTATATTTAAAATGGAAATCTGAAGAAAATCAAAAAGGAACTGGTTATATAGTAAATAAAATCTGCTCCTTTCTAAAATGCAATTTTGCAGAACCTCCAAGTGTCTTTTTCATTCCATTGACATATGTTTGGATTCTAACACTTTTGATTGGAATAGAAGAATGGATTAGAGTTGGACTTTAAAAAAGCATAAAACTTACGCTAACACCATGTGTAATTCATTGCTTAATTAGTTTTGCACTTGGAAAATCCTGCGGATTTTCCGCCAGTTATGTGCAATTTTATTAATTTAGTTGCTCAAACACGCAACGAAATTATACACCAACCGTCAGACTGCGCAAAAACCTATTATAATTAGGAGCATATTCAGGTAGGTATCGGAGAAGAAAATCAAATACGGGATTCTAAGAAACTGAAATTTAGTTTATGCGCAGACTCCCGTTGTAGCACATTATGAAAAAACTCATCTTAGGAATAATAATAACGTTACTGATTTTGGCTTGTAGTTCGAAAGATGAAAATTATTTGGTTAAATTTCACAAAGGAGAGTTTAACGAAATTGGAGTTCCTTCTGGCTATTTGAATTCAAAAGGAGACACGATTATACCTATTGGAAAATATTACTATTGTTATACTGACACGATTCGAGATTTTGGAATGGTTATAGAAAAAAGAACTGGGAAAATACTTGGAATTGACCAAAACGGGGCTGAACTGTATGAGGTTTTTAAATTTGACAATGGACCTGATTATGTAGAAAGCGGACTTTTTCGAATAATAAAAAATGGAAAAATCGGATACGCTAATCCAAATGGAGAGATAGTTATTGAGCCAAGTTTTGATTGTGCTTATCCATTCAGAGGAGGTTTTGCAAAGGTTTCTGATAATTGTGAAACGATAAAAGAGGGTGAGCACTCAAATTGGAATAGTAAAAATTGGTATCAGATTACAAAAAACGGAAAAAGCGCTGAAAAATAACGTGCTACAACAAAAACTCCTATGAAAAGCCCTTCTCTAGTTCTCTAAAGGTAATTAATATTTTCTTTTTTTCCATAATTCAAATATATACGTTATGAACTCAAAAAAATAGTAACATCTAAGGTAGACCCTCCAGTAACCCAATATATAAAACATAGCTCATAAAGGATTTCCGAAAAGTTTGTGTTTATTTACAATAAGACCTTGGATTTTTTCAAATTTGACTTTTAAAATAGAAAAGATAAAATGAAAGGCTTTAGCTATAAACTAAAACAGAAACCAAAAGCTTCTCAACTTCTGTACTAATTATAGCTAAACCGTCAAACTGCGCAAAACATATTTGATTGTAGTGTATTTGGAGAGGCCTCTGTTAAAAAAATACGGGATTATCAAAGGCACTAATTAAGTTAAAGTAGACCTCCCCTCCATTATACACATTTACTCCACATACCTTTGAACATCAAATAAAGCCCCTTGAGAACGAAGTCTTAAATAGAAATTCTATTTCCTCTTATACAAAGCGCCTATAAATCAAACCAATTTGAACTATCACGCTATGATTAAACAATCATAATTAATTGTTAATTTTTAAACAATACCTTGTAATACATAGTATCATGCTATATGTTTGTGATTCATTAAATCAATCAAAAAAATGAAAAATCAACTATTAGTCGTAGTATTAATTACTACGTTCCTAACTTCTTGTTCTGAAAAGAAGAACAAAGAAATTCCAAAGCAAGATACCATTACAAAGAATGTGTATACTTTAAACACTTCTAAATTAGATAGTCTATTTAAAGTACTTGATAAGAATAATGAATTTATGGGTAGTATTGCACTCTCTTATGACGGAACAATTATCTACACCAATGCAATCGGTTTTGCGGATATAGAAACGCAAAAAAAAGCCACTAGCAACACAAAGTATAGAATTGGCTCAATCTCTAAAATGTTTACCGCTACCTTAGTTCTTAAAGCTATAGAAGAGAATAAAATAAAACTGAAGCAAACTATTGAGACCTATTTTCCAAAAGTTGAAAATGCCAACAAGATTACCATTGAAAATTTACTAAATCACAGAAGTGGTATTTTTAATTTCACCAATGATAAAGCATTTTTAACCTATCTTAATGAATACAAAACACCAGAAGAAATGGTTGAAATTATTTCAAGTTTCAAAAGTGATTTTGAACCTAACAATAAAGGTGATTATAGCAATTCAAATTATGTACTGCTCTCCATTATACTCGAAAAAGTGTATGATTCTAGTTTAAAACATCTAATTACAGAAAAAATAGCTGTTCCTCTTCATCTTAAAAACACCTATTATGGAGCAAAAATAAACATAGCCGATAATGAATCTAATTCTTATAAACTTACCACCGAATGGACTAAAGGAGTTGAACTCAATATGTCTATACCTATGGGAGCAGGCGGAATAGTGTCTACTGCTAGTGATGTAACTACTTTTATGGAAGCGCTGTTTACTGGTAAAATAATCTCGGCACAAAGTATTGAAAAAATGAAAACTATTAAAGGAAGTTTTGGAATGGGGGTTTCTCGGTTTTTAATAAACGACAGAGAAAGCTTTGGACATAGTGGTTCCCAAGCAGGTTTCAACTCTTTAGCGATGTATTTCCCGAATGAAAAATTAGGAATCGCATTAGTATCTAATGGAGACATAGGTAAAAAACATGAGATATTGACTGAAGCTTTAGGCTATTATTTTAATGATACTTTTATGGAAGCTATGGAAGCAGATTTAATAAAATATGCAGGAAGTTATACCTCTGTTAAAGATACCGATGATACCTTCACATTTTCACATGAAAAAAACGCTCTAATCCTGAAAATAGGGGAAGGTATGATAGGTGATTTGCGATATAAAGGAAATCATAAATTCTTGTTCGAGCAAGTCTATGCTGAGTCTTTTACTTTTATTTTTTCGACAGAGAAAAATGAATTATGGGTAAAACAAGGAAACTACGAAGCAATCTATAAGAAAGATTAACGGTGTACAACATCACATAAAAAATTGGGCAGCGGTAGTAAAGCCATAAAGTTTTAGTTTATCTTCTGCCCTATTATTTTTGTACCAAAAGTTATCCGAACGCATAAAAAAACGCTACACCTTCACAAATGAATAAAGAAATAAGTCGAAAAATAATTAAAATATGTACAGAAAAAATTGAGAAAAAGGGACCAAATGTTGGTCTTTCATTTTATGCTTTTTTTGCTAATAAAAATGATAATCCCGAATTGTTAATGGAAGTTGCTCAATGGTGGATTAGGACACATAAGCTGAACCATTTTGAAAAAGCTATTAAAATTAAGGAAATGGTTAACAACGAATTGTTATAATTTATAAAAACAATATTGAAAATAAAATGATCTATTTAACGCAATTAATATACATAAATGAGGGACAAGAGGATGTATTTAATCAATTTGAAGAAATCGCAATACCGATTATTTTAAAATACAATGGTAGACTAACACTAAGAATTAGACTAGAAAATGATTCCATAATTGAAAATAATATTGAAAAACCTTATGAAATTCATCTTGTAGAATTTAATACGCAAGAAGATTTTGATAATTTTAAAAAAGATGAAGCGCGAAAAAAATTCTTACACTTAAAAGAGAAATCTATAAAAGCTTCCATTCTAATACAAGGAATAAAAATCTAAAATAATGGTACTCGCAAAAGAAGTATTAAAAGAATTATTCCATAGAGATTTAGAAAAATTAAAACAGGAAATTAAACTCTATAAAGATGAAACAACTTTATGGAAAACTGAAAACTCTATAAAAAATTCAGGAGGAAATTTATGTCTTCATATAATCGGAAATTTGAAAACCTACATTGGGAATGGATTATCTCAAATCGGATATCAAAGACATAGAGAATTGGAATTTTCGGCAAAAAACATAGATAGAATTAAAATTTATAAAGAGATAGACGAAACAATTCATATAGTAAATTACGGCATAGATAAACTTAATGAAGAACAGTTTAATGGTGATTTTCCAATGGTAATTTGGGAAAAAGAAACAGGGATGGTATTTACCCTTATTCATTTACATTCACATCTAAATTATCATTTAGGACAGATAAATTATTTAAGAAGAATATTGGAGGAAGTATAGTTCCTTTAACAAAAAAAAGAAAACAACACATATACCCTTTTGATTATCAGCTTTTTATTTTGGTGCTGAAAATTTATTGTAATAGATTCGTAACGATAGCTTCAACATAATTATTACTCTTATTTAAACGTTAGTACCAATAGCATCCTATGAAAACAATTCATTTCTTATCTATATTAATGTTATTCTTTTCTTGCACAGGAAAGAAGACTACTCCTATTAGAAAGGCAAAGAAAGTATCAGAGCAAGAAGTTGTAGTTCCAGAATTTCAAACAATTATTGACTCAGCTGATGTAAAAGGTTCAATCTTAATCTATGACTTAAAAGATGATAAGTACTATTCTAACAATTTTCAATGGGCAAAAAAAGGGAATTTACCAGCTTCTACATTCAAAATTACTAATTCAATTATAGCGTTAGAAACAGGAGTAATTGAAAGTGACAGTACCCTTTTCGAATGGAACGGAGAAAAGAGAAGTCTAAAAAACTGGGAGCAAGATTTAATCTTCAAAGAAGCTTTTCATTTTTCGTGTGTACCATGTTATCAAGAAGTAGCAAGAAAAATTGGTGCTATAAGAATGACCGAATATCTGAATAAACTCGAATATGGAAATATGAAAGTTAATTCAACAAATATTGATTTATTTTGGCTTGGAGGAGAATCCAGAATTAATCAATTTCAACAAATAGATTTTTTAAAGAGATTTCACCAATCGGAACTACTGATTTCTAAACGAACTGAAACAATAATGAAAAGGATGATGGTAATTGAAGAAAATGAACAATATAAATTAAGTGGAAAAACAGGCTGGTCAATTAGAAACGGAAATAATAACGGTTGGTTTGTGGGGTTTATTGAACTTCAAAACAAAACATACTTTTTCGCTACTAATGTTGAACCTAATGACCGATTTGATATGAACATGTTTCCTATGATTAGAAGAAATGTAACTTATAAAGCATTTCAACACATGGGAATAAAAGACAAAGGAGCTAACAGCATTAATTGATAAACAAATTAAAAGCATCTTGTAACGTGCCATATAATATTTATTACTGGTTCTAGCCTACTTACAAAAATTATCGTGGATTTTCTATTCAGTTTGTATTTACTAAATTAGTTATTGTATGTCCGCAACTAGGGGTCAAGCATAAAACTTGGGACAAAGTTCTCCAAATTTACAATTTGATTATTAACTCTAAAAGATTACATTTATCTTTAGAAAAAAACTTATAATTATATGACCATCATGGACTTAAATTTAATTATTTACCTGTAACCGTATTTTAGGACGTGATATCTTAAATTTAAAGAAAAACAATCTTATATATAATTATTATGACAAAACATTTATTATTCTTACTTATTACTCTTAGTTGCATATCATGTTCCGAAACCGCAAAAAAAACTTTATCTCTTAATGATAATGGAGTTCCATTAGATATGGCAAACTATAGAAGTACACAAGTACAAGATGTTGTATACCATCTATCATTCAATATTCCAGCAAAAAAAGAAACTCCAATAATATCTAGCCTTGTTCTGGAAGTAACCATAAACGATTTATCCCACCCATTATATTTAGATTTTAAGGAAGACTCATCTGCTTTACAAAACTTAATAGTTAATAAAAAAGTCACCGCTATTATTCACGCTAAAGAACATCTTGTCATCCCTAGTGAATCACTACAATTGGGTACGAATACCATAGAAATTAAATTTAATGCAGGAGAATTATCATTAAACAGAAATACTAATTTTCTCTATACTCTATTAGTTCCTGATCGTGCCAGAACATTATTCCCTTGTTTTGACCAACCCAATATCAAAGCAAATTATGTGCTTAATATTACAGCTCCTAAAAATTGGAAGGTAATATGTGGTGCCCCTATAGAAACAAAGGAGGTACATGAAGAATCGATAACTCATCAGTTTAAAAAATCTGATAAAATGAGTACTTATTTGTTCTCTTTTGTTGCTGGAGAGTTTACAGAAATTGCCTCACAAGAAACAAAGCGCTCTATGAATTTGCTCTATAGAGAGACGAATGAAGAAAAAATTAATACAAGCTTAGCCACTATTTTTAATTTACATCAGTCTTCATTAGATTTTATAGAAGAATACATACAGCATGATTACCCGTTTCAAAAGCTTGATTATGCAACAATCCCAGGATTTCAGTATGGCGGTATGGAACATCCAGGCGCTATACAATACAGAGAGTCTAGCTTGTTTTTAGACAATACAGCTACACGTTCTCGAGAATTATCAAGAGCGAAGCTTATTGCCCATGAAACAGCCCATATGTGGTTTGGAAACCTAGTTACCATGCAATGGTTTAATGATGTGTGGATGAAAGAAGTATTCGCGAGTTTTATGGCAGATAAAATCATGAACCCTGTTTTTACAGACATCAACCATGACCTTCTGTTTTTAACTTCAAATTACTCTAGTGCATATGGCGTAGACCGCACACGAGGAACCAACCCCATTCGTCAAGAACTGAATAACCTTAACAACGCAGGGTCTCTTTATGGAAGTATTATTTATAGTAAAGCTCCAATTATGATGCGTCAATTAGAATTAGCATTGGGAAAAGAAAAATTTAGAGAAGGTATTATAGCCTACGTATCTACTTATGCAAATAGTAATGCAGATTGGAATGGATTAGTAGATATTCTCGATAAAAAAACAGATCTTGATTTAAAAGCTTGGAGTGATGTATGGGTAAACTCTACAGGAAGACCAGTATTCTCAGGAGATATTCAATATGATGATACACATAAAATTAAAAAATTCACACTCACTCAAAAAGCAGAAGATGGCTCTGAAAAGTACTGGCCACAATCTTTTGATATTAGCCTTGTTTATGCTAATAGCACCACCAGAATCGCTGTTCTAAGCGATAAAAAAAGTATTGAAATACCTGAAGCCGTAGGAGTCGAAAAACCTTTATATATTTTATATAACAGTAATGGATACGGATATGGTGTATTTCCTGTTAACGAGACTGTTACAATGCAAACAACTGCTTTGATAAAAGATGACGTATCTAGAGCACATTCTTATATAAATATCTATGAAAATACGCTCAACGGTAAAGTTGTAAATACCGTAGCCTTTGAAAACCTTAAAAAAGGAATACAAACGGAATCTAATGAATTAATTTTAAGACTGATTTCGGGACAAGCATCTAATCTTTACTGGAACTCATTTACAAAAGAACAACGTGCTACCTATCAGTCCGATTTAGAAAAAACACTATTTACAAGGCTACAACAATCTGAATCTAAAAATATAAAAAAGACGCTGTTTAGCACCTATAAATCGGTAGCACATTCCAAAACAGGAATTGCAGAGCTATACAGCATTTGGAATAAAGAAAAAACTATAGATAACCTTATTCTTAACAAAGACAATTATACGAGCTTAGCACAACTTTTAGCATTATATGGCCACTCTGACGCAAAAGAAATTCTGGCAAAAGCCAAATCAGAACTCACCAACCCTGATAAGATAGAACGTTTTAAATTTTTAACCCCTGCACTAGATTCCGATCCAAAAATACGAACTGCATTTTTTGAATCATTTAAAGATGTTAAAAACAGAGAAAAAGAAAATTGGATTGGAATCGCTTGCTCATATATACACCATCCATTAAATCAAGAAGAAGGGATTAAAAGTATAGCGCTAAGTCTAGAGCTTCTTGAGGAAATCCAAAAAACAGGGGATATATTTTTCCCATCAAGATGGTTGGGTAGTACAATAGGCCGCTATACGTCTAAAGATGCTTACACCATTGTTGAAAGCTACATTTCGACACATCCTGAGCTAGATAAAAACTTAATGAGAAAACTATTGCAGGCTACAGACAACTTATATAGAAGACAGGGGAAATAATAATTTAAAACGGTTAAAATTATTATTTAATAACAACCTGAGTTCGATTAAAATTCGATTAAAACATAACAACTCGATTTGTTTTAATCGTTTGATTTTTAATGCTTGGTTTCTTAGGTAAAAAGCTATATGCTATAAGATTTGTGATAATATTTACTAAATTAGGTGCTAAACCTGACCTCTATGAAATCTAGATTACTTGTTCATTTCATTAATAGCTATTAATATAAACGCGTAAAATAATTAGCCCATTTCTGGAATGAAATCTATTTATGAAAGAATTACCGTAACAAAAAGACAAATTCAACGACATATACTATAAAAGCATCTATGACTATAAACAAGACTTCAGAAATATTAAATACCTTACTATCGCAAACGGATAAAAAAACTGAAAAAAAAGTTTATAACTGTTTTATCCGAACATTATCTGCTTTAAAGAATAGGGATTTAACAGAAATTCAGTCTCAATTAATACAAGAAAAACTCTCCTCACTAAATTTAGAGGCAACAACAGAAAACAAAAAGAAATACTACAAACAAAAGCTTTCTGAATTTATAGCATTTCTGAAAAATGACTTTTCCTTTACTCCTATGGGATACTATCGAGAAAGAGGAATGACTTTTGGGATGAGTTTTGGCGTTGCAATAGGATTAGGGTTTGGAAGTATTATAAACCCAGTAATCGGAATAAGTATTGGTTTGTCAGTTGGCATAGGTGTTGGAATGCTACTTGGAATGGTGTATGGCACAAAAAAAGATGAGGAAGCCAAAAAACTGGGAAGAGTTATTTAAGAGAATAATTGGTAGGAACGACGGACTATACCTTCCTATAATTTAGTAATAGTTTTAGCTCCATCTAATTATTAGCAACAAGCTGAAAACTGTAACAAAATTCTATTAAGTATATCCTTATTTGAAAGGATATATATGAAAAATACTGTATTACTTACAATTCTGTTTATTTCTATTATAGGATGCAAACAAGAATCTAAAAAAACTGCTACAGATATTGTTTCTTCAGACATCGAAAACTTTTGGAAGGCTTATGACAAGGTCACATCCACAAAGGACACTTTAGAACAAGGGGAATTTTTAAAGGAATATTTCATTGACAAAGGAACTCCTGGATTAAAAGCAATGATAGACGTTAGAAGATATTCAATAAAGGAATACTTATATGCAATAAATCATTTTCCAAAATTTTGGAGTTCAATACGCCAAAAAACATTAGAAACAGAAAAATATAATAAAGAGCTTCAAACTGCAATTGGTAAACTTGAAGAAATATATCCTAAATTAAAACCTGCCAAGATTTATTTTACGATTGGAGCATTAAGAAGTGGAGGCACTACAATGGATAGTTTAGTGTTAGTAGGTTCTGAACTCGCTTTTACAAACAAAGACACTCCTACCGAAGAATTTCCTAAAAACCTATCTCATTTAAGAGCATATTTTGATAATGAACCTATAAATAATATTGTTTTTCTCAATATCCACGAATACATTCACACACAGCAAAAAACCACAATAGGCGAAACTTTGTTAGCCCAAACATTAATTGAAGGTGTGGCGGAATTCGTTGCCTCTAATGTTTTGCAAGTGGAGTCGCCAAATCCACAAATAAAATTCGGAGATGAAAACGACAAAGAAATAAAAGCAGCATTTTCTAAAGAAATGTTCTCGCCATATCTATATAATTGGATATGGAATAGTCCTGACAATAAGTTCGGAATACGTGACCTAGCCTATTATGTCGGATATAAAATTTGCAGTGAACACTATAAATTGGCAACGAATAAATCAGAGGCAATTAGACAAATGGTAGAATTGGATTATAATAATGAAGAGGAACTAATTAAATTCGTGGAGGCATCGAATTATTTTAATGAACCATTAATGAATTATAAGAATTACTTTGAGAGCAGTCGCCCCACCATTGTAAATATTAAACCATTTAAGAACAGAGACAAAAAAGTAAGTTTGAAAACTGAAGAAATCACAATCAGTTTTAGCCAAGAAATGGATACTAGATTTCGAAATTTTGAGATTGGCCCTTTAGGAGAGAATAATTTAATACACTTCAAAAGATTTTTTGGTTTTTCGAAAAATGGAAAATCTTTACGTTTCGAAATTGAAACCCTAAAAGAAAATAAAACGTATCAAATCATAGTTGGGTCTGGATTTAAAAATAGTAATGGAATTCCTTTAAAACCATATTTAATCGAATTTAAAACGACCAGAAAATAAAAGTCTATTGCCTATAGGGCTACTCTAACAAAATCAAAAACACACTAATAGAATCTGATAATTCTTTGGAATTTGGCTGTATCTTAGAAACAACTTTAAGCCCACTGTATAAAGTGTAAAATAAACTAGCAATAGATTTTAAGTTTTTTCCTTTTGGGATTTCGCCACTTTTTTCTCCTTTTAATAAGATTTCATAGAAAAGAGAACTAAAAGCATCTTTATTTTCTTTTAGTATATTTTGAATTTCAAGGTCTCCAGGAATTAATTCCGTAGTGATATTTACGACAAAACAACCTTTTTTATCCAAATCATTAATTGATTCTTGAATTGTCATTTCAAATAACTTCTTAAAACCTATTTTGACTTTACTCTGCTGTTCTAAAAAAGCAGTGACCTTTTTTATATTCGTATTTCTATAAAGTTGAAATGATTTATTAAACAACTCTTTTTTACCACCATAAGTATCGTAAATACTAGACCTACTTAATCCTAAATAATTTACTAAATCCTGAATAGAAGTCGCATGGTATCCTTTCTTCCAAAAAAGTTCCATTGCTTTTTCAAGAATTCTATTTTCATCAAATAATTTTACTTTGGGCATTATTACATATTAAAAAGGGCAGATTGTACTGCCCTTCAAAGATATATTATACGGAACGATAATTCCGAATGTAATTGAAAAAAATACCTTTTTACAGAATTGGATTTATATTTGTTCCTCCATCAATATTATATTCACTTCCCGTAATGAAAGAAGCATCATCAGAAGCTAAAAAAGCAACTAAATTTGCAATATCTTCTGGCTGACCAAATCGTTTCAGAGGAATTCTATTTTCTATTGCTCCCGCAAAATTATTTAAGTCTTCTTCTGCTAATCCAATTTTACCATAAATAGGTGTGTAGATTGGCCCTGGATTAATCGAGTTAATTCGTATTTTTCTTGGTGCTAATTCTGTTGATGCTGTTCGTGTATAAGAATTCATTGCAGCTTTAGAAGCAGCATAAACCGCTGTATTCGCCATTCCTGTATATGCAAATATTGATGACAAATTAATGATAGACGCTTCTTCGTTTAGTATTGGCAGAAATTTTTCCACAGTAAACAAAGCACCTTTAAAATTAGTTCCCATTTGATTGTCGAACATTTCTTCTGTAATTTCTCCAACAGGAGCAGGAATATATACTCCCGCATTTACGAATAGTATATCCACTTTCCCAAATTGACTATTCACTTTAGAAACCAATAAATCGATTGCTGTTAAATCGTTGACATCTGCAACAATTCCGATAACTCCAAGTTCTTTCGCAGCAATTGCTACTTTTTCAACAGACCTTCCTGTGATAATTACACTTGCTCCTTTTTCTTTTAGCTTTTTTGCAGATGCAAAACCAATTCCACTATTACCTCCTGTGATTACCGCCACTTTACCTTCTAATGTATTCATTCTATTATAAATTTTTGGGTGTTATTAAATATAGGAACGTTCGTTCCTGATGCAAACATACAAATAACAGAACGAACATTCCAAATAAATTTATTTAAATAAAAAAAATAATAGCCAACCATTGGAAAATATTATCAAGTAAACTAGATCTCTAAAATTTTCCCAATTGGAAAATAATTAACAGTTTTAGAATTAGATATATGTTCTTTTGGTAGGAACCAAAATTGACAACTCCTATGAAAAAAACAATTCTTCTTCTCTTATTTGTTTTTACTTGTGGAAATTTAACTGTTGCACAAAATCAATTTACCGAAAATGAAAAACTAACAACTACTGCCAAAATTTGGGGCTTTATAAAATATTACTACCCCAAGGTTGCTGATGGAAAGTACAATTGGGATGAAGAACTCTTTCAATCTATTGCATAAAAAACACAATAACATCTATATTTTTCATTGTCTAGCATCTTTTTATCCATACTTAAAGTATTGTAATATAGGATCATGGATGTTATATTGGTTAAAAATCTCTTATATTAATTATTATTGGTAACAACTCTAAAAAAAATCAAAACTATGAGAATTAGTAAATTACATTTATTGCTTTCATTAACCTTTATTTTACCCTCTCTAATCTTTTCCCAAAAGAATTACAATCTGAATTTTGACGATTTTAATCCAGAAGAACAAAAAATACCAACAGGCTGGTTCAAATGGGGGAATTTCAAGACCGTTACAGGGGAAAAAGAAAATGGTGAAAATTCCGTAGGAAAAGTGGTTTCCGATAAAAATGGCAAATTTGGGTGTATAACTTATAGAATACCTGCAAATTATGTTGGAGATACCATTAAGCTATCTGGAAGGATTAAATATGAAAATGTTAAAGGATTTGTCGGACTTTTAATGCCGATTGACGGCAATTCAAAAAAAAGGTCTTTAGCATTTAAAAGTATGCAAAATCTCAAAATAACAGGGACAAATGACTGGAAAGAGTACTCTATAAAAATGCCTTTTCCAGCAACTGCAAAAACTATTTTTGTTGGCGGTATTTTAGGCAAAAAGGGTGTTGCTTGGTTTGACGATTTTAAAGTTACTATTGATGGAAAAGATATTCAGACTTTAAAAGAAGCCAAAAGATTGACCTTGGAAGACTACAATTCTAACAAACTTACAACTGCGTTGTCTAAATCCTCATTTCAATTAGACTTATCCAACGAAGAAACTCTGAGCAATAGTTTGGACTTAATAATAGCAAAAGCAGCTAACAAAAAAATAGTAGCGATTGGAGAAAGTACGCACGGAACCTCAGAATTTTACCTCCTCAGGGAAATAATTACAAAGAGATTGGTTAAAGAAAAAGGATTCAATCTTGTGGTTTTAGAAAATCCATACGACGATATTGAAATCTTAAACAGAGATTTGAACGCATCGCCATTGGACAGTTTAATCCGTAAACATCTATTCTCTATTTACCAGACACAAGAAATGAAATCCTTCTTGCAATGGTACAAGGGCAATCGGTCTAATTATAATCTTGAATTTAAGGGTTGCGACGATTCATATTGGGTTTTCTATGAACTACTAAAAAACCGTATCAATCCAATAAATGACAAAAAACTGGATAAGCTCTTAAAAAGGTTAGAATCCAATATTTCAAAGAGTTCAACTGATAATAGGAAGACAGAAGTCAAAATTAATAATTCGATTTACAATGATATTTTGGCAATAGAAAATCATTTGAAATCTACAAAAAAATTGACCAAGCCTCTTGAAGAAGTTTTGTCCAATGGAAAAAACACATATATCAACTACGTTAACATTAAAAATAAAAAGGTAATTCAAAGCCGAGATGAAATAATGGCGGATAGAATATCACGCTTGGCGAAAAAATCAGATACAAAAATAATTGTATGGGCGCACAACGCACATATTTCGAACGAAATTATTACAAATAATGAGATAGGAATAATGGGTCGTGATTTAAAAAAGGAATTTGGTAAAGATTATTACACCATCGGACTAACAACATTAAACGGGAATTATTCATATATGGATGAAAAATTCATCAATGGAGACCACAATTATACAGAAAAACTTAAAACTGCAAGTTTTCAACAAAAAGAAGGACTGTTTTGGGAAAATGTTATGGCAAAAAACGGCAATTCATTTATTGTGGATATGGCAGTTCTAAAAAATGAACTGAGCACAGACGAGATTATCGGTCCAACTAAGTTAATCGGTTATTCAAAAGAAACAGAAGAAGACATTTATTTCCAACCCCTTGTCAAAGATTTTGATTGTCTAATTTTTATAAAAAACACAAATTCAACAACACCAATTTTCAACTAAAAAAAGAGAAATAACAAGCTTTTTATTGGTGTCAAAAAGTGCAGAGCAAGGTCAGCCCAAGCACAATTTAATCTTGCACAGATGCATTCTAAGGGAGAAGGCACTTTAACTAGTGAGCAACAAGCTCTTCATTGGTTAAATAAAGCTTACAAAACAAGAATGTAAAGAGAGAAGAAAAATGGAGTGAGTTGGAATTATGGAAATATTAGAAAATAGCAATCGCTATTTTATTACTTTTTCCTTTTTAGTATTTCACACGTTCTTCTCTTTTTAATAAAATTTCGCGGAAAAAAAGAATAAAAGCGTCTTTACTTTCTTAAAAACTTATTTGATCATTAATGTACCAAACACTATAGATTAATTACTCGTTATCTATCTCCCCTAATGTCATTAAGTTAAGGGTATTATTATCAGCATAAAAGCTGTCGAAAATATTTAAATTCTTGTTCTCTCTGCCCTTTCGACTTTAGTTTATACTGAGTGTAATCAAAATGCGTAAACTACAGGAACAGTTCGGTATTTCTTAGCCGATTCGGAGTCTAATTATAGAAGACAAGGCTCGTACGGAGGTAGTATTGCTATAAAGTCGAATAAAACTACACATAAATTGTATTCTTTATTACGAAATACAAAATACGCCTATGTAGCAACGCACGATATAAATGGAAATGGTCGTTTGTCCAGGAATTTTTTAAAAATTCAAAAGGAGACATTTGTCTTTTCTGGAAAAAAGAGATTTTTATTTCTTCCGCCAAAATTTGAGAAAGCCACTTTTGAAATTTCTAAAAAAGTAATAATCAAACTAAATTAGTTTATTCCTAACATTAGACATGATACTAATCGTTTTATGTGAAAAATTACATTTCTCATTTTTCTTAAATTAAAGTTAAAAATTTCTTAACAATTAACCGTACTTCTTTGGTTCATACTTATTATCTCTATATTTAAAGAGCTAATTCAAAAAATCAACCAATGTTAAAGAAAGTACTTCTATTACTACTGTTTTGTGGTTCTACACTTCACGGTCAAGATTATTTTTTAAAAAAGTACCAGCCATTTAATTCCGAAATTCCGTCACCAGAACAGTTTCTTGGTTATGGTATAGGAGACCACCATACCAGACATGATCGTATTGTTGCATATTTAGAGAAGCTTGCGTCACTTTCCGATAGAGCATCCATTTATGAGTATGGAAGAACACATGAAGGAAGAAAATTAGTTATGCTCACTATTACTACGCCTGAAAATCTAGCGAACCTAGACCAAATTCAACAACAGCATTTGGCATTTACAGACCCTAAAAAGAGTGTAACAAATTATAACGATGTTCCAATCTTTGTTAATTTGGGTTATAATGTACATGGTAACGAGCCTTCTAGTTCAGAAGCAGCCTTATTGGCAGCTTATACATTTGTTGCTTCTAATAGTTCCGAAGTAAAAAACTATTTAAAAAATGCAGTTATCTTTTTGGATCCAACCATTAATCCTGATGGTAGAGATCGACATACACAATGGGTTACAACCTACCAAGGTGTTCCTTTAGTTGCAGACCCTCAAGATGCCGAGCATAGTGAATACTGGCCTGGAGGACGAACAAACCACTATTGGTTTGATCTGAATAGAGATTGGCTTTTAGCTATTAACCCAGAAAGTAGAGGTAAATTAAAATGGATTCACGAATGGTATCCAAATGTAGTTACAGATTTTCATGAAATGGGTACTCAAAGCAGTTACTTTTTTGAGCCAATGAAAGATAATGCTTCGTACAAACCAATCATGCCAAAGGAAAACTATGTAGAACTAAACAATATGTTTGGTAATCAATTTGCAAAAGCCCTGGACAGTATTGGTTCTTTTTATTATACCAAAGAATCTTTTGATGGCACTTATCCTGGATATGGTTCTTCGTATCCAGATTTACAAGGTGGTTTAGCCTTATTGTTTGAACAAGCAAGTTCTAGAGGCCATAAACAAACAACAGCTTTTGGTGAAATTACCTTTGCATTTACAATTAGAAATCAATTTGTATCTAGTATTACAACCGTAAAAGCAGCGGTAGCTAACAAGGCGTACATGCGTAAGTACCAACAAAAATTCTTTAAAAGTGCTTTAACCAATGCTTCAAAAAGTAAAATAAAAGGGTATACTTTTAAGGATAATTTTGATCAAAACAGGACAAAAGCGTTTATAGATAAGCTATTAATACATAAGATAGATGTCTATAAATCTGGAACTAATACGTACACTGTTCCAACAAACCAACCGCAATATAGAATGGTTCAGTCTATGTTTGAAACCTATAAAAAATACAGAGATAGTGTATACTACGATGCATCTGCATGGTCTGTAGCTAACTTTTATAATATGAAGTACAAGGCCGTTACTTCCATAAAATTAGGAGATAAAATTTCATCTTTAGAAGATTTAGGGAAAGTAAAATCAGTTCAAAAATCGGATTACGCCTATATTATAGATGGTGATGATTATAACACACCTGCCGTTCTTTACAATTTACAATCCAAAGGAATAGTACTTTCTACTGCTTTTAAACCTTTTACAAGCACTACAGTTGAATCAGGAAACAAGACCTTCAATTATGGTTCTTTAGTAATTCCTGTAAGTCTTCAAAAGAAAAACTCTGCAGAAGTTTATAAGTTTATTCAAGCGGCTCAGAAAAAGCACAATACACCAATTTACTCGGTTCGCACAGGGTACAATACAAAAGGAATTGATTTAGGAAGCGGAAATATTAAATCCGTTAAAAAACCAAAAGCAGCTATGCTGGTAGGCAATGGTGTTCGGTCTTATGAAGCTGGTGAGATATGGCATTTATTAGATACGAGAGTACATATGCCAATAACGAAAATTCCAATGCGTAACTTTAGCCGTGCTAGCCTAGACAAGTATACTACTTTGGTAATGGTTTCGGGCACCTATAATTTCTCTAAAAAGAACCAAGCAAAAATTAAAGATTGGGTGAGTAAAGGAAATACACTAATTACTATTGGATCCGCGTCTAAATGGGCAATTGAAAAAAAATTAGTAAAGGAAAAACTAACCAAAGAAAAAAAGGATTCCACAAAAATAATTCTTCGTAAACCTTATGTAGATGCAGGGCCAAATAGAGGCAAAGAAAGTCTAGGTGGGGTTATTTTAAAGGTTGATTTAGATATAACACATCCATTAGCGTTTGGATACCACGATAGCAGTATTCCTGTTTACAAGAACAATACGGTGTTTTTAAGTCCGACTAAAAGTGAATACGCCACAGTAGCAAAGTATGCTGCAAATCCACATATTGACGGATTCATTACTAAAAAAAACATGGAAACTTTTATAAAACCATCTGCCTCTTTAATTGTTAGTAGAATTGGTCGCGGAAGAGTTGTATTATTTGCTGATAATCCAAACTTTAGAGGATCTTGGTATGGCACCAACAGACTGTTTTTAAATGCTTTGTTTTTAGGAGATAAAATAAACGTACCTAATAAATAAATATGAAAAAGAAACTAATTTTACTTCTGATTTGTCTAAGTACACAATTCTTGTTCTACGGACAGGAAAAAAATAGTGAAGGGCCATTTTCACAATTAATCATTAGAGGTGTAATGCTTATTAATGGCAATGGAGCACCTCCAAAAGGCCCTGTAGATATTGTAGTAGAGAAGAATATCATTACCAAAATACAAGTTGTTGGGTATCCTGGAGTCGCAATTGAAGAATCTAGAAGACCCAAATTAAAAGTAGGTGGTAAAGAACTAGATTGTAATGGTATGTATTTAATGCCTGGATTTATAGACATGCATGGTCATATAGGAGGTAAATCTCAAGGAGCAGATTACGACTATGTATTTAAATTATGGATGGCACATGGCATCACTACTGTTAGAGAACCTAGCGGCAGAGGTATTGATTGGACATTAGATTTGAAACGAAAAAGTGCTAAGAATGAAATTGTAGCGCCCAGAATATTTGCATATACTGGTTTTGGACAAGGAAGTAAAAAGACCATTAGCACACCAGAAATGGCTAGAGAATGGGTTAGAAACAATGCTAAAAAGGGAGCAGACGGCATCAAGTTTTTTGGTGCGGAACCAGAAATTATGGCTGCCGCCTTAGACGAAAACAAAAAGTTAGGGTTGCGATCGGCATGCCATCATGCACAACTAAATGTATCTCGTTGGAACGTTTTACATTCCGCCAGAGCGGGATTAACAAGTGTAGAGCATTGGTATGGTATACCAGAAGCATTATTCAATGACAGAACTGTACAAAACTATCCGCTGGACTATAATTACCAAAATGAACAACATCGGTTTGAAGAAGCAGGTAAATTATGGAAACAAGCTGCAAAACCATTTTCTGACCATTGGAATTCTGTAATGAACGAATTAATAAGTTTAGATTTCACGCTAGACCCAACATTTAATATTTATGAAGCTAGTAGAGATTTACAGCGTGCGCGTAGAGCGGAATGGCATGAAGACTATACTATGCCTGCCTTGTGGGATTTTTACCAGCCAAGCAAAATATCGCATGGTTCTTACTGGCATAATTGGGGAACGGAACAAGAAGTAGCATGGAGGGATAACTATACGTTATGGATGATCTTTGTAAACGAATACAAAAACCGAGGTGGTCGTGTAACAACAGGATCTGATTCAGGTTTTATCTTTCAACTTTACGGATTTGCATACATCCGAGAAATGGAACTTCTAAGAGAAGCAGGTTTTCACCCATTAGAAATTATACGTTCTGCTACCTTAAATGGTGCAGAAGCTTTAGGAATGGATAAAAAAATTGGTTCTGTTACTGTAGGTAAACTGGCCGATTTCGCAATTGTAGAAGAAAATCCGCTTAAAAACTTAAAGGTTCTTTATGGAACAGGAGCCATAAAACTAACCGATGATAATAAAGTAGTTCGTGTTGGTGGTGTAAAGTATACTATTAAAGATGGTATTATCTATGATGCTAAAAAACTATTACAAGAAGTAAAAGAAATGGTAGATGCTAAAAAGAAAGAGCTAAACTATACTATAAAACAACCAGGAATAAAGTAACTGTTTTTCTTAAGCTAATTTTGATTTGTTTTTCTTAGTAGAGAAAGATAAAGCTTTCTTTATTTTAGAATTTTTGAATTTGTATAAACGTGCAACACTGTTTTCCTTTACTGTAGGAGTAACAATTGTTACTGTA
>JAZGEQ010000079.1:0-2459 GCA_036478775.1 Cellulophaga sp. | reverse complement strand
CTCAACTATATACAGATGACTCAACTCCAATGATTCAAGGTCAAGGTTTAGAAAAACTAGCCATTGAATATGCAGGTGTTACCTCAGTCATTAATCGGTTAAGTAGGCGTTATGATTCTATCTTTTTAGAGGAAATGACATATATCTTACCTTTAACTGAAGAGATTAAACAAAGTCAGGAAAAAATGACTGAGTGGTATAAACAATTAGAAAAAAATATCGCTGAGAATAAAATCAAAGCTGTTTATTCCATAGAATTAAATTATAAGAGTGAAGATGATTTTGATCTTGTTGTGAATAAAAAAATGAATGGTATTACTAAAACTTTTATTTTACATACTACTTTTTTTGCTGGAAAAGATTATTTAAAAATAGCTCAATATGCTCGTGATACAGTAGGGTTATTTTCGGATCAATCTTTTATGAAGATTGGAGAAAAACAGCAACAAGTCAGTAATTTTAAACAAGCATTTGAATGGATGATGAAAGAAGTCAAGAAAGGACAACATATTCAGCGATACAAAGGATTAGGAGAAATGAATCCTGATCAATTATGGGAAACAACACTGGATTCAAATAGCCGAAGATTATTACAAGTAAAGATTGAAGATGTGATTGCAGCAGATGAAATTTTTACAACATTGATGGGGGATATAGTAGAACCTCGGAGAGACTTTATTGTTAAAAATGCATTAGATGTTGCTAATTTAGATGTATAATATTTTGGTAATTTAACCGTACTTATATTTCAAATATTATTGAGAAAGGGAGTGTTTTTTTCTCTTCTTTGTAATAGTTTAAAATCACCTTTTTCTTTAAATATTTACAATCTGTTATGTTAGCTTATCCACAAATAGATCCAGTCGCAATTGCATTGGGACCATTAAAAATTCACTGGTATGGTCTGATGTATTTGATCGGTTTTGCTGCTGTTTGGTTATTAGGAAAAAAACGGGCAGAAAAACCATATTCAGTAATTAAACCTGCAGCAATGGAAGACTTGGTTTATTACGGAGCCTTGGGTGTCATACTAGGTGGGAGAATAGGTTATATTTTATTTTATAATTTTGCTCGCTTTATTAATGATCCTATTATTTTGTTTAAACTTTGGGAAGGTGGGATGTCTTTTCATGGTGGAATGATAGGTGTATTTATTACCATGTGGTGGTTTGCAAAAAAACAAAATTGCACCATGGTTGAACTGACTGATCATATTTCACCTCTTGTTCCAATTGGACTAGGCGCGGGTCGAATTGGAAATTTTATTAATGCAGAGTTATGGGGGAAAACATCAGATGTTCCCTGGGCAATGGTTTTTCCAAATGGTGGGCCCTTGGCTAGACATCCATCACAACTATATGAAGCTCTATTAGAAGGTTTATTTTTGTTTGCTATTTTATGGTTCTATACTCGTAAGCAAAGGCCTGTGATGGCACCTACAGGGTTAGTTTTATTTCTATATGGTTGTTTTAGGTTTTTTGTAGAGTTTTTTAGATTACCCGATGCTCATTTAGGATACTTGGCATTAGATTGGCTAACTATGGGGCAGATATTATCAACACCAATGATTATGATTGGTGCAGGATTATTTTTTTATGCCTATAAAAAAGCAGCATGAAACAATATTTAGAATTGTTGGATAAAATACTTAATGAGGGTATTCAAAAAGGAGATAGAACTGGCAGTGGAACATTGTCTATTTTTGCCCATCAAATGCGTTTTGATTTACAACAGGGTTTTCCTTTAATAACCACAAAAAAAGTACACTTAAAATCCATACTTCATGAATTATTATGGTTTTTAAAAGGTGATACCAATATTGCTTATTTAAAACAGCATAATGTAAAAATCTGGGATGAGTGGGCAGATGAAGAGGGTGAGCTAGGGCCTGTATATGGCCATCAATGGAGATCATGGCCAACGCCAGAAGGGCAGTCAATAGATCAGATAGCGATGATTATTAAACAATTAAAAGAAACGCCCAATAGCCGAAGAATTATCGTATCTGCTTGGAATGTAGCAGATTTACCAGATGAAACAAGGAGTGCACAAGCTAATGTAGCCGATGGAAAAATGGCCTTGCCGGCATGTCACGCATTTTTTCAATTCTATGTAGCTAATGGAAAGCTCTCTTGTCAGCTCTACCAGCGCAGCTGTGATACGTTTTTAGGTTTACCATTCAATATTGCCAGTTATGCATTATTGACGCATATGGTGGCTCAGCAGTGCGATTTTGACGTGGGCGAGTTTATCTGGACAGGAGGCGATGTACATTTGTATTTAAATCATCAACAACAAGCAAAATTACAATTGACTCGACAACCTTATCAGTTACCTAAGCTAAAGATTAATTCAAGGCCTGATACAATTTTTGATTATAAGTTTGAAGATTTTGAGATTGAGGAATATCAAGCGCATGAACATATAAAAGCAGCTATTTCTATTTGATATTATTTTTC
>JAZGEQ010000078.1:0-3248 GCA_036478775.1 Cellulophaga sp. | reverse complement strand
CTATAACGTCTCACATATCCATCATTTTTATACATATACATTTGTTTTTTGTATACATATTTCAGGACGGGTCAAAATTGCCTACAACGTCTCGTATATGAAAAGTAGGGCAGTTGGTAAGCACTTAACTTTCGATAAAGCACGAAGCCATATTTTTAATTTTCTTTTTAACTTTTCTGTTAGCTAAAATGCAAATTAAAAATATGGCGACCTCGCAGACACGTACTAGCCTTTGTTCAAGCACTTTCTGCCCTATTTTTTATATACATCTTTGTTAGTGGCTGTGCTTTCCGCAAACTTTGTACATTAGCAACAACCCGTTCCTCCGCTGGATTCCGTTCCGCAACAACTTGCTTTTTCAGATGTTGGACTTTCTTCGCTCCCACAACATCCGCTGTCGGTTGTTTCGCAACAACTACCTTCGTCCAATTTATCCGCATAGATTGTTACGCTATAAATTCCCGAACCTGATTGTTTAAATTCAGCTAATTCTTTCGGGTTCAGATATTTTGACAACAAGTCGTCTGGCAAGTCTATTTTTCGCTCGGTTTTAATTTGGATGTTCTTAAAACCTGCGGATTTAATAATTCCTAAATATTCGCCTTTTTCACTTGCTCCTGCTACACAACCTGAATATAGTTCTGCCACCTCCAAAATACCATTGGGAAGTGAACCAACATAAACAATGTCGGAAATACTGAAATGTCCGCCCGTTTTTAAAGTCCTGAAAACTTCTTGAAACGCCTTTTCTTTGTTTGGTACAAGGTTCATCACACAGTTGCTTATGACAACATCTGCCACCGAACTCGAAATGGTCTGCATATTCTCGATTTCGCCCAATACAAATTCTACATTTTGATAACCTAATTTTTGATTGTTCTGCAAAGCTTTGATTACCATTTCTGGTGTCATATCAATTCCGATTACTTTTCCTGCTTCGCCTACAATTCTACGAGCAACAAATGCATCATTTCCTGCACCTGAACCAAGGTCAATGACTGTATCTCCTTTTTGGATATTTGCGATTTCTGTTGGAACTCCACAACCCAAAGATAAGTCCGAGTCTTTCTCATAACCCTCTATGAATTCATAATTTTCAGCCATTGATGTGCTAAACTCGTCTGTGGTACAACATCCTGAATCTGTTGAACAGCAACCTACTTGGATATCGCCTTTTGCAATGTTTCCATAGGATTTTTTGATTTCTTCTTTAATTGTTTCTGTTTTCATTTTTTTGAAATTTAATTGTTCATTAATTCTGTTATTGATGAAAGTATTTTTGGATGCGTTTCATTTTCTAATTCAAAGTATGTTTTGTCTCCAATTCTGTCGATTACATTGGTTGTCTTTACCATTTCTTGATAAGTATCGTAGCAAAGCAAAGCTTCTTTCATTTGATTAATGTTAGATTCATTTAGGTTTTCGGTTACCTTAATATCCTCTTTTTTTGTCCAAGTTACTCGTGGAATACCGCCTTCAAAGAACATAGGTTTACCTGTGTCGACTACTGTAAAATAGGCAAGCCGTTTCCAGAATTTTAGATTATCCTTTTTATCGAAAAAAAGTCTTTTGATTATATGGTGAAGGGCAATATGGTCGTGATGTCCGCTACCTCCGTGAACTGGATATGTAATTACCACATTGGGTTGGTAATGTTGCAACCATTTTAGTATTTCGGCTTCAAGGTATAATGGATTGAGCTTTGCAAGTCCGCCATCTTCGTAGTCTAATATGGTCATTTCTGAAATGCCTAAAGTCTTTTGTACTTTTTGCATTTCTTTTTCCCTTACTGCTCCCATTTCTTGAATTGACAGTCCGAGTTGATGCCTTACTTTGGTCGCTCCACCTTTTGTAAGTGTTAAAAGGATAATTTCGTTTCTTTCTTTAATTTGTTTGTCGATTGCTCCAGCAGGACCAAATGATTCGTCATCAGGATGTGGAAAGATGTACATAATTTTCATATTGTCTTTTGATTTGTTTATATAAACACGGAAAACAAGAAAAAAAGACGCAAAAAAAAGCGAGCCGAAGGCTCGCTTTAGAAAATTAGTCGCAACTCTTTGTGCAACAACTTTTCGTTTCCAAATTTGTCGGACAACATTTTGTTTTATCACAACATTCGGTTTTTGTTTTTTCGGTTGCTTTTTGGTCATTTACTCCTGCATATACAGCAAGTGAAGTACCAAAAACAACCAATGTAATGATTACCATTTTTTTCATTGTTGTAAGGTTTTTGGATTCGGGCAATATTACCCTTATCTATATGACGTAGAAATATAAAAAAGACGCAAAATTAGGAACAACCACAATTTTTATCTTCTGTGCCCATCAAGTTTCCATAATTGTCGCTTGGAAAATTACAACAAGCTAATATTAGTTCTTTCAGTTTTTCTTTACCTCTTTGAACTCTCGATTTTGCACCTGAATAGGAAATGTTAAGCTGTTCCGCCAACTCTTTCTGGCTGATATTTTCAAATTCCGATTTAGTCAATGCTACTTGATATTTGTCTGGAAGTTGTTTGATAAAAGGTTTGATACAGCAATTTGCGATAGTTTCATTCAATGAATGAGTTTCTTCTTCGGAAATTAGCGTGTATTCGTTTTCTATGCTATTTTCTTTAGTCGATTTTCTGAAGTGGTCAATTGTAGTGTTTCTTGCTATACCGTAAATATATTGCTGTACACTTTTGGCTTGTGCAATTTTGTCCGCATTATTGATTATTTTGAGAAATACGTCCTGTAAAATGTCATTGGCAATATTTCCGTCCTTTACTTTTTTTAGGATGAAGTTCTTTAATTCTTTATGGAAATCGTTCCAAATATTTTCGGTTATGTCATTCATTCAGTTTGTCAATTTGTTCCTTAATAACCTAATGACGTAGAAAAGTTCAAAAGGACGCAAAATGTTTTTTTAGCATTGCCACTAACGGTCTTGTATATGGCTCGTAGCGTGTAAATTAGCGATTATTTTCGGGTTAAGCACAAGCCAGATTTTTAAATTTTACTATTTATTTTTTTTATTGGAAATCGTCAAATTTAAAAATTTGGCGACTTTCCAAATATGCCTTAACTTCGATTAAGCAACTAATTATCTATGAGTTATATACGGCTTAAGTTTGTCTTTTAATAAAAACACTAAATTAAGGTCTATAAATCAGAAAGCACAAAAGAGAGGAATAAGGTTATTATACACGCAGAGACTATAGATCTCGTCAACATTGAAAATCCCCTCTCTTTTCTACACAGAT
>JAZGEQ010000077.1:0-36829 GCA_036478775.1 Cellulophaga sp. | reverse complement strand
AAGGAAGCATCTTCTCCTATTCCATAACTAATTAATCCGTTCGTATTCACATCATAGGAATTTCCCCCTCCCTTAATTCCTAAATATAAATTCAGTGCATCATTCAACTGTAATTTATAGGAAAAATTATTAAATCAGCACTAATCTGAAAATAAATTACTTTATAACCACACCTCAACCATATCCAAGACCTAAAACTCGAAAGATTTCACCATAGTAACTACAGAAAAAACAAAAAATCATGTTTGTCGTATATATTCCGCCTACCTTTGCTCCCTTACAAAAAATGACATGACTTTTAAAGAACTACATATAATAGAGCCTATACTAAAGGCTCTTGAAGAAGAAGGCTATACAAACCCTACTCCAATTCAGGAGCAATCTATTCCTATTTTATTAGATGGAAAAGATTTGCTAGGGTGCGCACAAACTGGCACAGGAAAAACTGCAGCATTTGCAATTCCAATTTTACACCACATTTACAATGGGGATTATGCCAGAAAAGGAAAGCGAAAAATAAAAGCGCTAATAGTAACTCCTACAAGAGAACTAGCCATTCAAATTGCGGATAGTTTTACTGCATATGGCAAATACACAGGCATAAGAAATACGGTAATATTTGGCGGTGTAAAACAAGCTTCACAAGTAAAAACGTTACGGAATGGCATAGACGTTTTAGTAGCTACACCAGGACGTTTGTTAGATTTAATGAATCAAGGTTTTATTTCTTTAAGAGATGTTGAATACTTTGTATTAGACGAAGCGGATCATATGCTAGACATGGGCTTTATTCATGACATAAAAAAGGTAATAGCCAAGCTACCTTCTAAAAGGCAATCTCTTTTCTTTTCTGCAACTATGCCGAAAGAGATTGTAACCTTATCTAAAAAAATACTAGGAGAATACGATAGAGTAACTGTAAAACCAGAACAGGCAACCGCGGAAAAGGTTACCCAAGGTCTTTATTACATTCCTAAAAAAGACAAAACCAAATTACTAGTTCATATACTACAAACACAGGAGGCAGATAGCATCCTTGTTTTTTCAAGAACTAAACATGGCGCAAATAAAATTGTTAAGCAATTAGACAAAGCGAATATTAGAGCAGAGGCAATTCATGGGAATAAATCTCAGGGAGCACGCCAACGTGCATTAAACAGCTTTAAAGACGGTAGCCTGTCGGTACTAGTTGCTACGGATATAGCTGCTCGTGGTATAGATGTAGATGAATTATCTCTGGTTATTAATTTTGATTTACCAAATATTCCAGAAACCTATGTACACCGAATTGGGCGTACTGGCCGCGCTAGCGCAAGTGGAATAGCTCTTTCTTTTTGCGATGTAGAGGAGAGACCTTATTTAAAAAGTATCCAAAAGCTAATTAACCAACAGATTCCGGTTATAAAGGACCATCCTTTTTTAAATGCAGAAGGCGAAAACGCAGTCCCTCATCCTTCTTCTGAAGGTAAATCACAGCAGAAAAATAAAGCAAAGAAAAAGTCTTCAAATAATTATTGGCAAAATAAGAGAAGCAGCAACAAACCTAATTCTAATAGAACTAGGGATTAGCATATCCTAAAGAAACATACTAAACGCCTCTAAATCGATACTGTTTTAGAGGCTTTTACATTTGGAATCCTCCTTTTTATTTTGTATATTATTAGGACATTTTAACGCTCAAAATTATGTTCAATTCAAACTACACAAAAATATTCGAAGGGAATTTCATTTTAATCCAAAGAATGGTAGCACAGCTAGAAGATATAGGTATTATTCCTGTTATTAAAGACGAAAGTGAGTCGGCTCTTTTATCAGGCTTTGCAAGTGCAGTGCCAGGGTTTCAAAAATTGTATGTAAACAATGACGAACTTAAAAAAGCGAAAACGGTTATTGAAAATATAGTAAACCCTGAAGCTTAACTCCTATTGTTCGGTTTACAAAACAGAAAGAAATAAGAAAGGCTGTCTAAATTTAGACAGCCTTTCTTATTATAATTATACAATTACTATTTAGCAACATTCACAGCACGCGTTTCGCGTATTACTGTTACTTTTACCTGTCCTGGATAAGTCATATCCGTTTGAATTTTTTGAGAAATTTCAAACGATAATTCCGCAGCTTTATCATCTGTTACTTTTTCACTTTCTACAATAACACGAAGTTCTCTACCTGCCTGAATAGCATATGCCTTTTGCACACCACCAAATCCGAAGGCTATCTCTTCTAAATCTTTTAAACGTTGAATATACGAGTCTAACACTTGTCTTCGCGCACCTGGTCTTGCTCCACTAATAGCATCACATACCTGTACAATAGGAGATATCAGTGATGTCATTTCTATTTCATCATGGTGGGCTCCAATAGCATTACAAATGTCTGGTTTCTCTCCGTATTTTTCTGCCCATTGCATACCAAGAATAGCGTGAGGTGTTTCTATCTCTACTTCCGTATTTGGAACTTTTCCTATATCATGTAACAAACCAGCACGTTTAGCTGCTTTAGGGTTTAATCCTAATTCCGCTGCCATGACACCACAAAGTTTTGAAACCTCTCTAGAGTGTTGTAATAAATTCTGTCCATAAGAAGAACGATACTTCATACGCCCTACGGCTCTAATTAGTTCTGGGTGTAATCCGTGAATTCCTAAATCAATTATAGTACGTTTACCAACCTCTACAATCTCTTCTTCTATTTGCTTTTCTGTTTTCTTAACAATCTCTTCAATTCTGGCAGGATGAATACGACCATCTGTTACCAATTTATGTAAAGATAAACGTGCAATTTCTCTTCTAACAGAATCAAAACAAGAAAGAATAATTGCTTCTGGAGTATCATCTACAATAATTTCTACTCCTGTTGCTGCTTCAATAGCACGAATATTTCTACCCTCTCTACCAATGATTCTTCCCTTAACATCATCCGATTCTAAATTAAAAACAGATACACAGTTTTCTACTGCCTCTTCTGTTCCTATACGTTGAATAGTGTTAATTACAATCTTACGTGCCTCTTGCTGTGCTGTAAGTTTCGCTTCTTCCATGGTCGTTTGCATATAAGACATGGCGTCTGATTTCGCATCTTCCTTTAAAGATTCTACTAACTGACTCTTTGCATCATCCGCAGATAATCCAGAAATAACTTCTAATTGTTGCACCTGATTTTTATGTAATTTATCAAGTTCGGATTGTTTCTTCTCTAGATAATCACTCTTATAATCAACAGATTTCACTTTATCCTCTAACTGCTGGGTAATTTTTTTGTTTCTAGATAATTCATTACTCACTTGAGACTCCTTATCTCTAGTACGTTTTTCAACCTCTCTAATTTTGCTTTCCTTATTGACAATAACTTTCTCATGTTCTGTCTTTAATTCTAAAAAGCGCTCTTTTGCTTGGTAAATTTTATCTTTTTTAATCCCATCGCCCTCTACATTAGCAGCTTTTAATATTGTAGAAGCCTCTCTTTTTGCGCTAGAAATGGTTTTAGAAGCTTTGCCCTTTTCCATAAACTTCGCAATCACAAATCCGATTACGAGGCCTGCTAAGCCAGCTATTATAAGTAATGATGTATTATCCATAGTTGAAATTTTTATATAAAAAAACCCACATTAGCGGAGGTTTTGAACGAACTCCTATAAACAGGTTTAGGGCTAACAGAATGCTCAAAAATCCTTATACAAGTAAGGCACGCTTTTACACTCTAAACTCACCCTTTTTAAACAAAAAATGTTGAGTTCGTCAAAAATATTACCAATGTGGGCAGTAACTTTAATTTATTTAAAAGAACTTATTTTATACTAAGCTTAGAATTTACAAGTTGATCCAATGCTTTTAATCGTGCTGTAACTTCTTGCGTATCCTCTGTTTGATCAATACTCTTTTGTTCTATTTTAGAAGCAAACTGTAAAGCACACATGGCCAAAACATCTTGTTTGTCTCTAACAGCGTAATTCTGCTCAAACTTCTTTGCAAGCTGTTCTATATTCTTCGCAGCCTTACGCAATCCTTCTTCCTGACTTGGGTCTATTGTTAAAGGATACACCCTGTCTGCAATGGAAAGCTTTATTTTGAGCTTTTCTGCCATAGTTTTTCTGAGCATTAATTATTCAGCAAGTTGGGCTATACAATGATCCAACTCTCTAATTAATGTATTTATTTTAAGCTTAGCTTCTGTTTTATTCGTATTACCACCCAGCATTGAACTTGCAAGTTTTAGTGAATTGTACTTTTCCTCCCATACCAAAACGGAAGTTTTTGTTGTTTCGTTACTTTCTTTCAAAGAGATTAATTCTTTTTCAAGCACTAAATTAGCATGATTTTGCAACTCTAACTTGTGCAATAATTTACTAATCTTGTTTTCTAAAGAATCAACAATTTCTACTAATTCACTCATATGCAAATAGCAATGCATTTTACACAAAGTTAACACACCTCTACAGACTTCGCAATAGTTTTTTCAATTATTCTTGTAGTTAAACTAAAATTTCTACTGGAATGTGCTAAGATCTTCTATTTCGTAATTTTAAGTCGATCGATTTTTTACCAATTAAACGGTAATACCTATTTTCGTACTTAATATACAACATAATATGAGAATAGTTTTATTCGGTTTTTTTATACTTCATTCGCTAAACAGTTTAAGTCAGATAAACTACCCCAAAGATGCGTTTAGATCCCCCGTAGATATTCCCATGATATTGGCAGGAACATTTGGCGAACTTAGATCGAATCATTTTCATTCCGGAATAGATATTAAAACCCAAAGACGTGTTGGTTTTCCAATATATTCTATTGCAGACGGCACTATTACCAGAATTAAAATAGCCTTGTGGGGCTATGGTAAAGTTATTTATGTAGCACATCCTAACGGACATACTTCTGTATACGGCCATTTACAAAAATTCTCTCCAGAAATAGAAGCATATATTAAGAAAATACAATACAAAAAAAGAGCTTATGAGCTTGAAGTATTCCCAGATTACGGCGAGCTAAAAGTAAAAAAAGGAGATATCATTGCTTTCAGTGGCAATACAGGAAGCTCTTCTGGTCCTCATCTTCATTTTGAAATTAGAAATAGTCTTTCTGAAAAACCTACAAATCCGCTCTTATATGGTTTTGAAGTCAGAGATGCCACTAACCCAACATTACTAAAATTGTATGGGTATCCATTGTCTAAAAACGCTCAGGTAAATCAAAGTCAAAATAAAATACAACTGAATTTTAGTCAGCAAAAGGATGGTAGTTTTCTTGCAGACAAGGTATATGCAATTGGCACAATAGGTATTGGATTTACTGGTTATGACCGACAAGATTTAGCGGCAAACAAAAATGGCATATTCTCCGTACAGCAGTTAGTAAACGGAAAAGTGTATACGGACTATGATTTTGAAAGCTTTTCATTTACAGAAACAAGGTATATAAACACATTTATAGATTATGCGCATTTTGGAAAATACAGACAACGAATTCAACGTTGTTTTAAAGTACCTGAAAACAGATTAAGTATTTACAACAAATTACGGAACAACGGAAAGATCGAAGTAAAGGAAGGACTAAGCTACAATATAGAACTCAGGATCAAAGATTTAGAAAACAACCTAGTCAAAGTAATTATTCCTATTGAAGGAAAAAGGCAAGCGGCAAAAATTAAGAAGAAAGAAAAGAAAACAGATACTTATATTGTTGCAAAAAAACCTAACAATTATGATTTGGATATAGCCAAGGTATATTTCCCAACAAACACCTTTTACAATAATTTTTATATGGATTTGAAAAAAGGAAAAGATACCGTAACCATACACAACAGCAGAATTCCTGTTCATCGTAATTTCACCATAACTTTTGATGTTTCTAAGTATTCTGAAAAAGAGAGAAAACAGCTTTTTATAGCACGATTAGATAGCAGACTAAAACCTAGTTACGCATATACCTATAAAAGAGGAACAACCTTTACTACCCGTACAAAGAATTTAGGCACTTACACTTTAGCAAAAGATATTACTGCTCCAAAAATAAAGGCTAAAAATTTTAAAGAGAAAAAATGGCTAAACAATTACAGCTATTTAAAAGTTAGTATTTCAGATGATTTAAGCGGTATACGCTCCTACTCTGCTACGCTTAATGGAAACTGGATTCTAATGGAATACGAGCCAAAGAAAAACACACTAACTTACAATTTTGAAGACACGATTTTAAAAGCAAAATCCTATAAACTTAAAGTTGTCGTAACAGATAATGTTGGAAACACCAACACATTCAACAGTTCATTCTACAGAAAGTAATCTTTTGAAATGCTCTAAACTCATATTCATTTTCTTTATGCTGTGCTCTGTACAGATAACAAGAGCACAGACAGCTACTATTGTTGGCGTTATAGTAGATTCAAAAAATGAACCTTTAGAGAATGTTCATATTTCGTCACTTAATATCGGTAGCTATTCGAATAAAAATGGTTTTTACCTTTTACAAATAGTTGCCGATACGGAGACTACAATTACTTTTTCCCATATAGGTCATAAGAATATTATCTTAAAGAAATTACTACTTACTACAAACGAAACCTATGAGTTTAACCCTATAATGAGTAAAAACATTACGCAGATTGATGAAGTTACGGTAACTCCCACAGGAAATAAAAGCGTTACGGGTATTACAATTCTTTCTCCTAAAATGGTTCGTAAAATACCTGGCGCAAATGCTGGAGTCGAAAACATCTTAAAACTACTACCTGGAGTTACTTCAAATAACGAACTAAGCACTCAATTTTCTGTAAGAGGAGGCAATTATGACGAGAACTTGGTTTATGTAAATGAGATTGAAATATACCGCCCATTTCTTATTCGTTCTGGACAACAAGAAGGGCTTAGCTTTGTGAATAGTAATCTTGTGCAAAGTTTAAAATTTTCTTCAGGCGGATTTCAAGCTAAATACGGCGACAAGTTATCTTCTGTTTTAGACATCACCTATAAAAGTCCAACAGAATTTGCTGTACAAGCTAATGTGAATTTACTAGGAGCAGGAATCTCTTTAGAAACAATATCCGAAAACAAAAAACTATCTAGTATTACAGGAATACGGCATCGCGACAATAGCCTTTTAGTAAACAGCAAACAAACCAAAACAAACTACAATCCGCTATTTATAGATTTACAACATTACACTACGTATTACTTTTCTAAAAAGCTACGCTTGAATTTTCTTGGGAATCTCTCCATAAACAAGTACAGAAATAAACCACTCACGAGACAAACAAATTTTGGTACATTAAACAACCCTAAGGCATTTTTAGTGTCTTATAAAGGTGAAGAAAAAAATACCTACACCACGGCACTTGGCGCGATAAAAGCTACTTATTTACTAAATGAGAATACTACGCTTAAATTAATATCCTCTTTATACCACACCAAAGAAAACGAATATTCAGACATTATTGCTAGTTATAGCATAGGAGAAATAGAAACCGATTTGACTAGTGACAATTTAGGAGAAGTTACTTCTTCTAAAGGTGTCGGTTCACAATACAACAGAGCCAGAAACAATTTAGACGCCCTTATTTTCACCATTAAACACAAAGGCAGCTATGTGAAAGACAATCAAGCTATTGCATGGGGATTAAAATACACCTATGAAGATATTAGAGATCAAATAAGAGAATCAGAATTTATAGATTCTTTAGGTTTTTTTATTCGACCCCCTTTAACAGATTTCAATAACAACCAACCAGAAACCCCTTTTACAACACCAATTACACCTTTTGAAGGGGTAAACGCTAGAAATTTCATTCAAATAAATCGTATTTCTGGCTTCTTACAATATAGCAATCAAAAAGAATGGAATTCCCACAATGTGTATTACAATATCGGTATTAGAGGACAGCATTGGATAGTCTCAGGCAAAAGACTCCAAAGCAGTTCGCATTCTATTATCAGCCCAAGAGTTCAATTTGCAATAAAACCAAATTGGGAAAAAGATATGCTCTTTAGAATTTCAGGAGGTCTATACCAACAACCTCCATTTTATAGAGAACTTAGAAATAAACAAGGGAATGTTATTTCTAATGTGAAAGCACAAAAATCACTTCATCTAGTTGCTGGAAACGAATATAGCTTTACAATGTGGAGCAGACCTTTTAAACTAACTAGCGAAATATATTATAAAAAATTGAGTGATGTAAATCGGTACACCTTAGAAGATGTGCGTATACGCTACGCAGCAAACAATAATGCAAAAGCCTACGCTTATGGTTTTGAAACAAGACTAAACGGTGCATTCGTTCCAGGAACAGAATCTTGGGTAAGTTTAGGGTATTTAAAAACAGAAGAGAATAACAACAATAAAGGCTATATTTCTAGACCATCTGACCAACGTTTAAAATTGGGAATTCTGTTTCAAGATTATATTCCAAGACAACCACATTTAAGAATGTATTTGAATTTGGTATATAGTACAGGGGTACCAGGAGGCTCTCCTAATTACGCTAACCCATACGAATACCAACATAGATTAAAAGATTATAAACGGGTAGATTGGGGAATTTCACATATTTTTGTAGACAACAACAAGCAATACCCAGAAAACCACTGGCTACACAGATTTAAGGAGTTGTACATGGGAATAGAAATTTTCAATCTATTTAACAATCAAAATTCAATTACCAATACATGGGTAAGAGATGCGGAAAGCAAACAGCAATTTGCAGTACCAAATTTCATGACCAGTAGAGTTTTAAATCTTAAGCTAAATATGCGTTTTTAACATAAAAAAAATACAGATGAAGAGAATAGCAGTTGTATTATTTCTAATGACTATTTCGTTGCACGCGCAAAAAAATATTTATGAGCATAGCAATTTCGATGCTATAAGCAGTAATCATAAAGTACTTGCTATAATTCCGTTTATAACCAATTTAGAGCTAAAAAAAGATATTAGCCCAGAAGAGTTAAGAAACTTAGAAAAAAAAGAAGGGTATGCCGTACAAGAAGCTTTTGAAACCTATTTTTCTAACAGAAAGAAGAAAAAGAAATTTTCTGTAGAGTTCCAAAATGTACAAAACACCAATGCTTTATTAGCTAAGCATCAAATTACCTATGAGAATATTGATATTCATACTATAAAAGAGCTGTGTAACATACTAAACGTAGATGGCATTATAAGCGGCAATTTAAACCTCAACATTCTATTATCTAAAGGCGAAAATACCAGTTTCAGTTTTATGGACTATATTTCTGGACAAGCAAACTATGGCAGAATAGGTGTTAAAATTAGCGATAAAAGCACTGGGAAATTACTTTGGAAATTTGAAAAAGTAATAACTAAAAAAACGGGTAAAGACACAAATCTTTTAATCGATTTAATGATGAAACAAACTGCCCGTAAATTTCCGTACGATAAGGAGCGAAAAAAGAAACGGAAAAAAGATTAATCTTTTAAAAACTCCTTTAAAACTGCAACTACATAATCTAATTCTTCTATTGTATTGTATTTAGAAAACGAAAAACGTAAAGAAGGTTTTTTCATATCCTCTTCACTTAATACGGATGACAATACATGAGATCCTGCAGCACTACCGGATTGACAAGCACTTCCTTTAGAACAAGCAATACCTTTTATATCTAAATGAAACAAAAGCATTAGAGCCTTATCTGCACTAAAAGGCATGCTCATATTCACCAAAGTATAGGTGCTCTTTTCCATATCTCCTGAGTGGCCATTAAATTTTGCAGAAGGTATTTCTCTCGTAACATTAGCAATAAAATGTTTTTTTAGACGCGTAACATAGGCTTTTTCTTCTTCTAGGTTTTCATAAGCAGCAATAAAAGATGCCTCTAAACCAACGATATTATGAAAAGATTCTGTCCCTGCTCTAAATCCACGTTCTTGAGCCCCGCCAAAAATCAATGGTTTTAGTCCTGTATTCCTTTTAATATATGCAAAACCAATTCCTTTAGGGCCGTGAAATTTATGAGCTGCAGCAGCTATAAAGTCTACCGGAGTCTTCTCCATATCCCAAGAATAATGTCCAACTGACTGTACCGTATCTGAATGAAAAAGCGCATTATTAGCATGACACAAATCGCACACAGCAGAAATATCTAATTTATTTCCTATTTCATTATTAATATGCATTAGACTTACTAGTTTCTTAGTATCATCTTGTTTTAGCAAGCTTTCTAAATGATCTAGTTTAGGGTTTCCCTTTTCATCCAAATCAACAAAATGAAGTGCAACATCATATTCTTTCACCATCTCTTCCGCTGTATGCAAAACAGCATGATGCTCTATCTTAGTTGTTATTATGGTTGTAACATTTAAATCGCGCACTGCACTACGGATAATCATATTATCCGCTTCAGTTCCTCCTGAAGTAAAAATAATCTCTGACGGATGCGCATTAAACTCTTTTGCTATTGTTTTTCTAGTCTTTTCTATGGCCGTTTTAGCAGACCTTCCAAAACTATGCATTGAAGATGGATTCCCATATAAAGTTAAAGCTTCGTGCATTTTCACAATAACTTCGTCTCTTACCTGCGTTGTAGCAGCACTATCTAAGTAAATTCTATCCATAATTACAAAAGCTGATTTTTAGAATACTGCCAAAATTAAATTAAATAAAGTTAATTTATTCTAAAATCGACAGAAACATATGTGCCTATTTTTATTTTTTGGTTTAAATTTGAAGCATGAAGCAAATATTCCTTTTCTGTTCTTTAGTTTTTCTATCTTCTTGTAGCGATGGAGATATCGCAATTGAAACCATAGATTTTGATAGTGCTACTATTGCGTATTGTGATAATCCTTCTACCACATCCACAAGAATATTCTTTAAAATTAACCAGAACAACGAAGCTTTAATCCTAGACCTACAAAGTGGTCTTTTAAAAAACGAAGTATCTACAGAACCCATCAAGAGCAGTGTTCCTAGTCAGTCTAAAATCACCTACAGAATTTTCTCTGATAAAGTTGCAAAAGAATATTTCTGTGATGCCATCCCTCATACGGAGCCAACTGTTACAGAAGAAATTATTGCAGAAGGCGGAGAAGTTATAATTTCCACTACAAAAAATGCAGAAGGAGATTTTGAACACACTATTTCTTTAAGCGGCATTTCTTTGGTAACAGAGTCAGGAACCAGAATTACCGATTTAAGAATTACCAACTACGGAACTGTAATTACAAAAAATTAAGCATTTTGATAAATATAAACCTCAGTTCCTCCTAGTCCATATTTTTGGTAATCCGCTTCATAAAATTTAACCCCTTCATATCTTCCAAAAAGATAATGTAGTTCTTCTTTTAAAATACCTTCACCAACACCGTGAATAAATACTATTTTGGAAATTCGTTTTCGCATTGCAAAATCTAATTGCCGTTTAGCTGTATCTAATTGTATATTTAATATCTCATGATTAGACATGCCTTTGCTAAATTTAATTAACTGATGAATGTGTAAATCCACTTCCATTTTTGGCGCATTCCGATCCTTAGCTTTTACCACCTGAGACTTCCGTTTTTTTAAACTCTCTTTCTCAGATTTTATCTGTGCTACGTCATAATTACTTACAGAAAAAGAGCTCGACTCAGATACTTTAATAAGTTCTGAAGCGGAATAATTTAATTGAAACCCGTCAGAACTTTCTATAGTTATTTGCCCGTTCTTTATTTTAACAATAACACCTTTAGTAATATCATCTATAGCCTCTACCGTATCCCCTATTTGAAAAACACTCATAAGTCAATATCATTAGGTTTACCCTCTTCATTCAACTCTTTGCTACTTATTAAAGTAGTGAATTTATATATCCCAAACATTAGAAAAACAATCCCAATACTAAGCGCGTATTCTTTTTCCACAACTCTATTTCCAAATCCCATAACACTAGCACCAAATACTAGACATAAAAAATAAATGATTCGTTTTGTTTTCATTCAGTAAAAATAATAGTATTTTTCGGCTTTAGAATCCGTTTTCTATGAAAATGCAGTTAATTTACTGGGTCTCTACAGCAGAGCAATATATGCTTCCTTGCCTAAATAAGAAATTATTTGGCTTTGAATGCCCCGGCTGTGGCACACAACGTTCTATAGCATTGCTTTTTCAAGGAGATTTTATTGGTGCTTTTAAAATATACCCCGCAATTTACACTTTAATACTTTTGCTTGGTTTTATATTGGCAGACACTTTTTATAAAATAAAATACGCTTCTTACATTATAATAACACTGGCAATCTCTAGTGTAATCTTAATAATAACCAACTACATTTTTAAATTTATATAATCAAAATTAATATTTATGGAACAACAAAAATTACCAAACGTAACAATAGCTCTTGTATTAGCAATCTTATCTTTTATAGGTTGTTGTTGCACCTCAGGGTTTGGAGGTATTGTTTTGGCCGGAATAGCACTTTTTCTCACAAACAAAGACACAAAATTATATAAAGAAACCCCTGAAAATTATTCCAATTTTAGCCAATTAAAAACAGCTAAGATTATAGCAATTATTGGACTTGTGTTAAGCGTTCTTATTGTTGCTTCTTATTTCTACATGAAATCTACGGGTATGTATGAAGAATTAATGGAACAATACATGGAACAGTTACAAAATATGTAAAATTAATAAAAATATGAATCAAGAATCACTACCAGGTGCAAGCACCGCAATGACAATGGGAATAATATCTATAGTAGGCTCAATTTTCTGCTGTGGTCCTTTTGCATGTATATTTAGCTTTATAGGCTTAAGTAATGCAAAAAAAGCAGAAAGATTATTTCATGAAAATCCTGGAACTTATTCGGGCATAGACAATGTAAAAACAGCCAAAATACTATCTTATATAGGATTAGGATTATCTTTAATAATGCTAATTCTAGCCATTATTTATTTTGGGGTAATTATAGCAATAATTTCTTCTGGAGATTTTAACTAAAACTTTGTCTTAAAACACAAAAAAGCCACCTTTTCGGTGGCTTTTTTAATACAGTATAGTTTTGTTTTTAATTGGCTACTTCACTTATAAATTTCATACGATATAAGCGTAATTCTTCATCCTCATAATCGCCATCAAATTCTTCTTGCGCATCATCAATATTATCAGATTCAGCCTCTAAAAAATACTCGTGTATTTCTTCTTGCTGGTCCTCGTCCAAAACCTCATCTATCCAATAACCTATATTCAGTTTAGTTCCACTAAATACAATTTGTTCCATTTCTTTTATCAACTCCTCTAAACTTAAGCCTTTAGCAGCTGCAATATCGTCTAGTGGTAATTTTCTATCTACATTTTGAATAATATACAATTTCAAAGCAGAATTGACACCTGTACTCTTTACGACAAAATCATCTGGTCGCATAATATCATTCTCTTTCACATAAGAAGAGATAAACTCTATAAATGCCTTTCCATATTTTTTTGCTTTTCCTTCCCCAACACCATGAATATTCACTAATTCTTCTCTAGAAATAGGATATTTTAATGCCATATCTTGTAACGAAGGATCTTGAAAAACTACAAAAGGAGGCACTCCTAATTTTTTAGCCTCTCGCTTACGTAAATCTTTCAAAAATCGAAGTAATTTTTCATCTGCCGCGCCACCAGCTGACTTTGCCGCACTTACAATAGCATCATCTGTCTGTTGGTTATAAATATGATCTTTAGTCATCATAAAAGAAACTGGCTTTTCTAGATATTCCTTTCCTTTAGGTGTCACCCGCAGAATACCATATTGCTCTATTTCCTTTTTCATTAAACCAGCAACAAGAACCTGACGAATAAGTGCCATCCAGTAGCTTTTATCATTCTCTGAGCCTATTCCGAAAAATGGCTTTTCATTCGTTTTATGCGATGAAATAAGTGCATTTACCTTACCCATTAAGGTTAGCACTATTTCTTTGGATTTAAACTTTTCTTTAGTGCCCGAAACTACCTCTAACAGTTTTAATACACCATCTTTAGCCTCTTGTTTTTCTTTAGGGTATCTTGTATTATCGTCCATTTCTGCACCGTCACCATTCACCTCATCAAAATACTCTCCAAAATAATGAAGAATAAACTTCCTTCTAGACATAGAAGTTTCGGCATAACCCACCATTTCTTGCAGTAAGGCATTACCAATTTCTTGCTCAGCCACAGGCTTACCAGACATAAACTTTTCTAGCTTCTCTATATCTTTATACGAATAAAAAGCAAGACAATGCCCTTCTCCTCCGTCTCTACCGGCACGTCCTGTTTCTTGGTAATAACTTTCTATACTTTTAGGAATATCGTGGTGAATTACAAAGCGAACATCTGGTTTATCTATTCCCATACCAAAAGCAATAGTTGCCACAACAACATCTACATCTTCCATTAAGAACATATCTTGGTGTCTAGACCTTGTCTTTGTATCGAACCCTGCATGATAGGGCACAGAACTAATCCCATTCACCTGTAATACTTGTGCTAATGATTCTACTCTTTTCCTACTTAAACAATAAATAATTCCAGATTTCCCCTGATTTTGCTTAACAAATCGGATAATATCCGCATCTACATTTGTTGTTTTAGGCCGTACTTCATAATACAAATTTGGTCTATTAAAAGAAGCCATAAATGTTTTAGCTCCTACAATACCCAAGTTTTTAATAATATCTTCTTGCACTTTAGGCGTTGCTGTAGCAGTAAGACCGATTATTGGAATATTGTCTCCTAACCGACTTATTATAGATCTTAAATTTCTATATTCAGGTCTAAAGTCATGCCCCCATTCCGAAATACAGTGTGCCTCGTCAATTGCAACAAAAGAAATTTTAACGGATTGCAAAAAGTCTACATACTCCTCCTTAGTTAAAGATTCTGGAGCAACGTAAAGTAGTTTTGTGACGCCATCTAAAATATCTTGCTTTACTTGTCTTATTTCTGTCTTTGTTAAAGAAGAGTTTAACACATGCGCTACACCATCTTTAGTAGAAACCGCTCTGATAGCATCGACTTGATTTTTCATCAAAGCAATTAAAGGAGATACCACAATTGCTGTACCTTCCTGCATAAGCGCCGGAAGTTGGTAGCAGAGTGACTTCCCTCCTCCTGTTGGCATAATCACAAAAGTATTTTTCCCTTGAATTATGTTTTTAATAACGTCTTCCTGAAGCCCCTTAAACTTAGAAAAACCAAAATACTTTTTTAATGAGGCATGCAAATTCATTTCATCCATTTCCATTCATACCAAAATTTAATATTTTTAATTATTTTAAGCACATGTAACACAACGAATTACCTTGGTTTTAATATACAACTTTTTATTTTTACTTCTTTGAAACAAACTAAATTTAGTTTGTTTCAATATTAAGATATCCAATAAGAATAAGTTTATGTAATTTTGTAAAAATAAAGATAATACATTCTTTTAGGATTTCAATAACATAATCTTACATATTCCATTGAGCAACACAAAAGCAATTCTTGCGGTAGCAAAAAAAACAATAGAGACTGAGGGAGAAGCAATAAATAATCTAGTTTCGTTCTTAAATAACGAATTTGCAGAAGCCGTAGACTGCATCTTCAATTCTAAAGGCAGAGTAATCATCTCTGGTATTGGAAAAAGCGCCATTATAGCTACTAAAATTGTAGCTACTATGAACTCTACCGGAACTGCAGCTATATTTATGCATGCAGCGGATGCTATTCATGGTGACCTAGGAAACATTCAAGAAGATGATGTCGTAATTTGTATTTCTAAAAGTGGCAATACACCAGAAATTAAAGTATTAGTTCCCTTAATAAAAAGAGGCGGAAATAAATTGTTAGCAATTACGGGAAATACAGAATCCTTCTTAGCTAAAGAAGCAGATTTTGTATTAAACACTACTGTGGAAAAAGAAGCCTGTCCAAACAATTTAGCCCCTACAACCAGTACCACAGCACAATTAGTTATGGGCGATGCTCTTGCGGTATGCTTATTAGAATTAAAAGAATTTAAAACACAAGATTTTGCAAAATACCATCCAGGAGGTGCATTAGGAAAACGATTGTATTTACGTGTTGGTGATATTTCTAAAAAAAACCAAAAACCATTAGTCACCGCAACTACACCAGTAAAAAAAGTAATTATAGAAATTTCTGAAAAAATGCTTGGTGTTACAGCAGTAGAAGAAAATAACAAAATTGTTGGTATAGTTACAGATGGTGATTTACGTAGAATGTTAAACCTACACGACAATATTAGCAAACTTACCGCCAAAGACATTATGACTAGTAATCCGCAAACTATAGAAACAGATATTCTGGCTATTAACGCCTTAGAATTAATGCAGAAAAAAGGCATTTCACAATTACTTGCAATGGAAAACGGTAACTATAGTGGCATAGTACACATACATAATTTAATTAACGAAGGTTTACTTTAATGAAAAAAGACAATGAAACCCCAAATGAGATGTCTTTTTTAGATCATCTAGAAGAGTTAAGATGGCATTTAATCCGTTCTACTATTGCTGTGGTTACAATTGCATGTGTAGCTTTTATGATGAAGGAATTTATTTTCGACACCGTTCTTTTCGGGCCAAAGAAACCAGATTTTCCAACCTATCAGTTTTTCTGTAAAATTTCAAAACTTGTTGGATTCTCAGAAGCATTTTGTAGCACAGAGCCCTTATTTAAAATTCAAAGTAGATTAATGTCAGGAGTGTTTTCCGCACATATTTGGACCTCTATTTGGGCAGGGTTTATAATAGGTTTCCCTTACATTTTATATGAAATATGGACATTTATAAGCCCTGGCTTACACCCTAATGAACGTAAAAATTCTAGAGGTTTTATATTTATAGCTTCTGTATTATTTTTCATGGGTGTCCTATTTGGTTACTATGTTGTTGCTCCGTTATCCATTAATTTTTTAGGAGGGTATACGGTAAGTAAAGAGGTACATAATGATATTGATTTAGCATCCTATATCGCAACAATTAGATCCTCTGTTATTGCCTGTGGAATAATTTTTGAGTTACCAATTGTAATCTATTTTTTGACAAAAATTGGATTAATAACGCCAGAAATAATGCGGAAATACAGAAAAATAGCATTGGTTGTTGTTTTAATACTTTCCGCGGTAATTACACCTCCAGATATTGCAAGTCAGATTATAGTCGCCCTACCAATATTACTTCTTTATCAAGTAAGTATTTTTATTTCAGGTCGCGTTTTAAAAAATCAAGCAAAAAAAGAACGATTAAGAAAAGAGCAAAAGGTTAAATAATCTACAATTATTTCTTAAGGAAGAATTATAAGGATTAGATTTGAAATATATTTCAATAAAATGAAACTTAGCGCAACTAATATCATGAAGTCCTATAGAGGGCGACAAGTAGTTAAAGGAATTTCTCTTGAAGTAAACCAAGGAGAGATTATTGGACTACTAGGACCAAACGGAGCAGGAAAAACAACATCGTTTTATATGATTGTTGGACTTGTAAAGCCAAATGGCGGGAGTATTCACTTAGACAATATGGAAATTACAAACTTTCCTATGTATAAGAGAGCACAAAATGGCATTGGTTATTTAGCACAAGAAGCTTCCATTTTTAGAAAATTAAGTGTTGAAAAAAACATCTTAAGTGTGTTGCAGTTAACTACTATGAGCAAAAAAGAGCAAGAAATGAAAATGGAATCGCTCATAGAAGAATTTGGTTTAGGACATATTAGAAAAAACAGGGGAGATTTGCTTTCTGGTGGAGAACGTAGAAGAACAGAAATTGCTCGGGCATTGGCAACGGATCCTAAATTTATTTTACTAGATGAGCCTTTTGCAGGAGTAGATCCAGTTGCTGTAGAAGACATTCAGCGTATCGTAGCGCAGTTAAAAGAAAAAAACATTGGTATTCTTATTACCGACCACAACGTTCAGGAAACTTTAGCTATTACAGAACGTTCATATCTTATGTTCGAAGGAGGTATTTTAAAGTCCGGAGAGCCTGAAGAATTAGCGGCAGATGAAATGGTTCGGAAAGTATATCTTGGGCAGAATTTTGAGCTTCGAAAAAAGAAATTGAATTTTTAATTCTCACAAACAACGCTACTTATACTTCTGTGTTTTTCTCTAAATAGAATTTATAAAAGCTTATATACTAAAGAAAGACACAATGCAACCATTTTGCACTGCGCCTTTCTTAAGCACTACTATAGTATTACGTAAACACAGAACAAATTAGTGTTCGTACTTTTACACTAATTTACTTTAGCTCTCATACTCTTGGCCGCACTTACAAGGTGTAATAATGCTGCCTTCGTTTCTGGCCAATCTCTCGTTTTTAATCCACAATCAGGATTAACCCAAATATGTTCTACAGGAAGCAATTCGGAAGCTTTAACCAATAATTTTTCAATTTCTTTCACCTCAGGAACTCTGGCAGAATGAATATCATAAACCCCTGGACCAATTTCATTCGGGTATTTAAAATCGACAAAAACATCGAGTAATTCCATTTCCGAACGGGAAGTTTCAATGGTAATGACATCTGCATCTAAATCAGCAATACTTGCAATAATATCATTAAACTCGGAATAACACATATGGGTATGAATCTGAGTTTCATCTTTTACACCACTAGCCGAAATTCGAAATGCCTCCACAGCCCATTTTAAATAAGCGCTCCAATCTTCTTTATGAAGTGGCAATCCTTCTCTAATTGCAGGTTCGTCTATTTGAATAATTTTTAAACCAGCTGCTTCCAAATCGGTAACCTCATCTCGAATCGCCAAAGCTATTTGCTGGCACGTTCTAGATATTGACTGGTCATTACGCACAAAAGACCATTGTAGAATAGTTACAGGACCTGTTAACATTCCTTTTACATGCTTTTTTGTAAGAGACTGGGCATAGGAAGACCATTTTACCGTCATTGGATTTTCTCTAGATACATCGCCAAAAATAATAGGCGGTTTTACGCACCTACTCCCATAACTCTGCACCCATCCAAAATTTGTAAAAGCAAAACCTTCTAGTCTTTCTCCAAAATATTCAACCATGTCATTTCTTTCAAACTCACCATGCACAAGTACATCTATACCAACTTCCTCTTGGAAACGAATTGTTTCTTCGGTTTCTTTACGCAATAATTCGTCGTATTGGTTTTGCGTAAGCTCTTTCCTTTTAAATTTAGACCTCCAGCTTCTAACTTCTTTCGTTTGCGGAAAGGAACCAATAGTTGTTGTAGGATACAATGGCAAGCCAAGGTCTTTCTTCTGTTTTTCCTGACGGATATTAAAAACTGACTGTCGTTTTCCATCATTTTCTGTAAGCGCAACAACCCTATTTTTCACTTGCTGATTATGAATAAGACGCGATGTTCCCCTACTTTGATTTGCTTTTATATTCTCTTGCAATTTCAGTATTCCTTCTTCCAAACATTTCTACCATCAATAATACCAAGAGACAAAATAATATTCTTGTTTAAATATTTTGAAGTCAGTATATCTTCTAATTGAGAAGGACAGCAAACCAGATCTAAGTGCAATGCATGAATAGGCAAGGATAAAATAGTTTCTAAATTATCTCCATAGCAATCAAAATAACTGGTAAAAATCACTTTTAAATCAGGGAATTCGTTTGAGAAAGTAGTGTACGTATTTACAATTGCCTTCTGCTCGTCTTCGGTTAAGTTTAGTGCGCAACAAGGTTCTTCAAATTGAATATACTCCACACCTAAAAGACTTAATTCCTTAAGTAATTCAATGTATACCGGTATTAATTTTTCTAACAATTCAATTCTATGAAAACCAGATTCTTTCTCTTTTCCTAATAAAAGATAGGTGACAGGGCCAATAATAACGGGCTTGGTTTTAATCCCTAATTCTAGCGCTTCCTTGTATTCGGCAACAATCTTATTTGAAAATAAAGTGAACTCTTGTTCTTTTTCAAATTCTGGAACAATATAATGGTAGTTTGTATCAAACCATTTTGTCATTTCCATTGCTGTAATATCAAAATCCGCATCCTGAATACCTTTTGCCATTGCAAAATATAAATCTAACTGCGATTTACTTTTTTGAACTTCTTGGAATCGTTTTGGAATACACCCAAGAGTAAGAGACATATCTAATACTTGATCGTAAAAAGAAAAATCGTTCGATGGAATTAAATCAATACCTGATTCATTTAAAGACAACCAATTCTTTCTTTTTAATATTTGACTCGTTTCTACTAACTCATCAGCTGTAAAAATACCTTTCCAATACTTTTCAGATGCTTTTTTCAATTCCCTTTTACTACCAACTCTTGGATAGCCTAATATATTTGTTTTCATGCAACTCCATATTTATAAAATCTATACAAAACCATAAACAAAGATTATTAATCTAAGAATCCAGATTAAATATAGAATAAACTCCTATTTTAGCAAATAAAACTATCCAATTAAACTTTTTGATATTGAAATTATTATCCCAAACAGAAAAATAACCTATGGAACATTTAGATAAAATTGATATTCGAATTTTAAAGCTATTACAGCAAAATTCAAATAGTACAACTAAAGAAATAGCGGCGAAGGTTTGTCTTTCTACCACTCCCGTTTTTGAACGTATACGTAGATTAGAAAAATCGGGTTACATTAAAAAATATATTGCAATTCTTAATGCAGACAAACTAAACAAATCGCTCATTGTTTTTTGCAACATTAAACTGAAAGAGCACACTAAAGAAATAGGCAATAAATTTGTCCAGGATATTGCATCTATACTTGAAGTAACGGAATGCTATAACATCTCTGGGGATTATGATTTTCTTCTTAAAATTTATGTGAAAGACATGAAACATTACCAAGATTTTGTGCTAAACAAATTAGGGTCTATCAAAAATATTGGCAACGCACATAGCACATTTGTTATGGGTGAAATTAAAAACTCTTATGCGATTCCTATTTAGAGAACGAATTTATGACAAGTTAGATATTAATAAAGAGAACAGTCAATTCTAGCCACTAGGGATTCTCCACTTGGTTAATCTGACAGTCCTCCGAATACAAAAAAAGGGTATTCTAGATACGTTTTTCGCACCTCAAAACACTACCATTGACGTGTTTTGTAACCAACACATAGTTAACTAGATAATCGTGTTATTCCTGTGAAGACAGGAATCCACTTATAATTTTGGATGAATCCCTTTTTTCAAAGGGATGACAAAAATCAAAAACCAGACCTATATTATGGTCAGGAACTCCATTGGTGCAAATTCTGTTCTTAATGCACCACACAAAAATATAGAACTACCATTGATAGCGCAAATCGACTAGATAATAGCGTCATTGCAATCGTTCGTTTTTGGAAAAAAACTGGAATCTAGAATTGACAGCTTTTTCTCTTTTCAACCAATTTATTGTTTAGAAAAAAAGTATGAGTTTACCTTGCACTAGGGATTCTTTCCTTAGCTTATCTGACAGCCTTCCAAATACTACTTGTTTGAAAGAATCCAAAGTTCAACAACTTCGGAAGAACGCCAGTGCTGATCTCGGTTTGTTTTTTCAGAAGCAGCCTTAACAGATTTTGTAAAACATTTTTCTAATTGAAACCTTCCGCCTTTCTCTAGTTCTCTCTCTATCGGGTGCTCTTTTGCCACATTTGTTATTTGCCCTAAATTTGAGAATATAACTACAAGTTTTCCGTCAGCTAAAAGGCGTTTTTTTGCTTCTGCGAAAAAATCAGGAAATAGCTTTTCATTGTAATAAATAGCTTCATCATTGTTATCTACATTATGAAGCTCTGGCAACCAAGGAGGGTTAAAAACGATTAGTTCGGTTTGTTTTTGCCACTTACCAAAAAGATGCCCAAAGTCTAATTCTATCTTTCGAGACAACTTTGTATCTCCCATAGACTCAATTAATCCGATAATTGCATTGGGATTTGTATCTGTGCCAAAAACCTTTTGAAAGCCATACTTTACCATTTGTAAAGAAAGTACGCCACTTCCAATTCCAACATCTATTGCTGACTTTTTAGACCCTTTGTAGCGTTTTAACCAATTGTCAAAAAGCACCAAATGTTCAAAACGTGTAGGGAAATAAGTGCCATAATAAGGGTGTAATTTATTTCGAAGTACAGGAATAGAAATCCCATTTTCGTACCACTGCCAAGCACTATTTAGACCTTGTACTTGAGGAAAAGGTAATAGGAAATCCGTAGTCTCTGGATAAAGCTTTTTTAACCAACCAATCGAAGGAGCTTTCTTCACTGCCAATTTATGGTCTACAATTTCTATTAAAATAAGATTTGAAAGCTTACGATATTCTGACCGATACACACGCTGCTCCTTAAATGATTTATTCGGTATTTTCCTGTTCAGATACGCATGTAACTCCTGAAGAAGTGACAAACCATTATTATAAAACGCTGTTATTAATATAGGGTTTCCTGCCTCCAATACTTCAATTGCATCCGAAACATCTGTTCCTATATTAAACGATACTGTTTCTTTTCCAGAATCAATAAGCTCTGGTTTATTCACCTCTAAATCTGTAATCATTGCTAGTTTTTCCTTTCAGACAAAGGTAAGTAATCCTTTCTGGCGATTCCTGTAACTTATATGGTTCACAGAAATAATGAAATCACTTATGTTTCAATGAATTGCCTCAAAGGCAACGTCCAATGTCACTGAAATTCTAAAACTAAAGTTTCATTCTCTAAAAGTAAATCCCATTCCAAACAAAGCTTATCAAATGTAATTTTTATTTCGAGTACATCTTCAAGCGTCATCTTGGGGATATTAATCTGGTACTTTAAGTTCTCTACCTCCCATTTAATTAAATCAATGTATTGATTAATAGTAGCTCCTTTAGAACTAATTGCCTGAAGATTTCTTGCCAGAATTTCTGCCAACCAAGCTTCTCCATCTAATTTATCGATAACCGTTTTATCTGACAATTCGACTATAGTCATTCCCGACTTTATTTTACCGTAAAACCCGTTTTTAAGATGAAACTTAGATTCCACCACAAAATGCGCAATATCATGATGTGGAAAACTAGGCCCCAAATCCATGGAAGTACTACTGCCATCCTCCCTGGCACAAACCAAGGTGTTTTTTATTTTTCCTTTAGTAATTCTAATTTTCATAATTATTACTATTAAACCTGTCTAATGCAAATAGAAAACCTAGTACATACTACATGTTAAAAAGGGAAGCTTAAAATTCAGTTATGCTTTGGCTTCCTTAAGATTACTAATCCAAGAGCTTAAAATATAAAAAGCAATTATTACAGGTACGGCTAAGAATTTAGCTACAATTAGCAAAACAACGCTAATTATAATAAAAATATAACGTAACGCATTATCTTTAAAACTCCAATTCTTAAATTTTAAAGCAAATAATTCGATTTTAGCATTTAATAGAAATGCAGATAAAAGCGTCATTCCAATTAAAAACCATTTATTAAGGATAATATCGTTTAAAATTTCGTTCCCTTGGTATAACATAATCAAAGGAAAGGACAGTATTAATAGTGCATTTGCGGGAGTTGGCAATCCTATAAAAGAAGAAGTTTGATTTTCATCTATATTAAATTTCGCCAATCTATAAGCCGAAGCCATTGTTATTAAAAACCCTAAAAAAGGCAAAGGTGCAAATGGTAAACCCAACCAATGTTCAGTTTCCTCTATTAAAGTTCCTGTTGGATAATTCCAGCCACCATCCATAGACATATTTAGCAATTGAAACATTACAATACCCGGAACCAATCCGCTAGTAATCATATCTGCTAAGGAATCTAACTGCAAACCTAATTCACTTTTTACATCTAGAACTCTAGCTGCCAAACCGTCAAAAAAGTCAAAAAATATTCCTAAAAACACAAATAAGGCGGCCCATTCTAACTGGTTTAAAACAGCAAATACAGTAGCAACACAGCCACAAAATACATTTAAAAGTGTAATAAAATTTGGAATGTGCTTTTTCATCTAATTAAATATGGTTTTATGTAAAAGTAACATTAATTAAAAAAATCTGTTAAATTCAGACTTGTTTTTTTACAATCCCAGCTTGGAATAGGAACTTTCCTTTTATTTATTCGATATTTGTCGCTTCAATTAATCCTTAAGATGAAATCGGACAAAATTATTTTTCTGCTCTTACTTTTTGTGACCGTTTCTTGCTTTGGGCAATTACCGAAATTATCCCCTTTAACAAAAATCAGCATACTAACTGTAGGCCAAGGAGATGAATTGGCTTCTACATTCGGACATAGCGCTATCAGAATTACAGACAAAACAATTGGAGTAGATGTGGTTTACGGCTACGGTACCTTTGACTTTACAACCTCTAATTTTTATCTAAAATTTGCTAGTGGAAAACTAAATTATCGCATTAGCAGGCTTCAATTCAAATATTTTATAGAGTCCTACAAACAAGAAAATCGTTGGGTAAAAGAACATGTATTGGATTTAAGTTCCGAAGAAAAAAACCAACTTTTTTTATTCTTGGAGAATAACTATTTACCAGAAAATAGGGATTATAAATACGACTTCTTATTCAACAATTGCGCTACCAAAATTTGGGAGGTTTTAAAAGAAGTATATGGCGACAAACTCGTGTTTAACGAATCTTATTTAGAAGAGAAATTTACATTTAGAGAGCTATTACACCAACATTTAACCACCAATACCTGGTCTGCTTTTGGCATAAACTTAGCCTTAGGTTCTGTAATAGATACACAAGCAACTCCAAAAGAACATTTATTTTTACCAATTTATGTTTTTAAGCAATTAAACTATGCAACCTTAAATAAAAAACCATTAGCAAAAAACGCAACCACTTTAGTAAAGGAAAGACAAAGAGAAACAACAAGTTTTTTCCTAACACCTTGGTTTTGGCTGTCGGCTATTGCCTTTGCTATTATAACAATAACCTACTTAGATTTAAAAAAGAACAAAAGAAGCAAATGGTTAGATTTTACACTGTTTTTCATAACAGGAATAGCGGGTATTATTGTTCTATTATTGTGGCTTGCAACAGACCATTCGGCAACGGCGGTGAATTTTAATTTCCTATGGGTCTTCCCACTCAATTGTGTAGTAGGTTTTTATCTTATCGGCAAAAAAGAAGTTCCCAAATGGATCATAACATACCTTATTTTTCTATTAGCTCTTATTGGTATTACAGTACTTTTATGGTGTATAGGTATTCAGATATTTTCATTATTATTTATACCTTTATTAATAAGCTTTTCAGTTCGTTACATATACCTAGCCAACTGTTTTAAAAAAAATTAACGCGTATCAAATAATGTATAGACCCAAACATAAAACGCAACAAAACGCACTTAAACACTATATTTTATGAATCTACTAACTGTAGAAAACATATCTAAATCCTACGGAGAATTAATTCTTTTTGAAGGACTTTCTTTCGGAATTAATAAGGACCAAAAAATTGCTTTAATTGCAAAAAACGGAAGTGGAAAAACATCCATTCTAAATATAATGGCAGGCAAAGATGTTTCAGATACAGGAAAAGTAAATTACCGAAAAGGACTTCGGGTTTCTTACCTTTCTCAAGAACCAAGTCTGAATCCGAATTTAACAATTGAACAGACCATTTTTGATTCGGATAACGATATTTTAAAGGTTATTAAGGATTATGAAAGAGCCTTAGAGAATCCAGAGAATGAAGATGCCTACCAATCTGCTTTTGATGCAATGGACAGGTTTGAAGCTTGGGATTTTGAAACTCAGTACAAACAGATACTTTTTAAGCTAAAACTAGACGATGTAAGTCTAAAAGTAAACCTATTATCTGGTGGTCAGAAAAAACGTTTGGCTTTAGCAAACGCACTAATAAACAAGCCCGACTTATTAATTTTAGATGAGCCTACCAACCACTTAGATTTAGAAATGATAGAGTGGCTAGAACTCTATTTTGCCAAAGCTAATTTCACCTTGTTTATGGTAACGCACGACCGTTATTTTCTAGAACGTGTATGCAATGAAATTATAGACCTAGATGGTGGTCAATTGTATTCTTACAAAGGAAATTACTCGTATTACTTAGAGAAAAAAGAAGCAAGAATAGAGCAAGAAGCGGTAGAACAACATAAATCGAAACTCTTATTTAAGAAGGAATTAGATTGGATGCGAAGACAGCCAAAAGCAAGAACAACAAAATCTAAATCTAGAATAGACGATTTTACAGCAATTAAGGAAAAGGCTAGTCAACGTAGAGTAGAACACAAGGTGCAGTTAGAAATAAATATGGAGCGCATGGGGAACAAAGTTCTTGAGCTTCATAAAATATCTAAATCCTACCCAAACAAACCTATTTTAGATAAGTTTGAATATAATTTTTTAAAGGGAGAACGCATTGGTATTATTGGGGAGAATGGCTCGGGAAAATCTACTTTTCTTAATATAATATCTGGGTTAGACGAGCCAGACAGTGGTAAAGTAGTTGTTGGTGAAACAATTAAATTTGGGTACTATACCCAAAAAGGAATCGAAATAAAAAAAGGTCAAAAAGTTATTGATGTCATTCGAGAATTTGGCGATTATATTCCCTTAAAAAAAGGGCGACAAATTTCTGCGCAACAACTACTAGAGCGATTTTTGTTTGACCGTAAAAAATCTTATGATTTTGTAGAAAAGCTAAGCGGTGGGGAACGCAAACGCCTTTATTTATGTACGATACTTATTCAAAATCCGAATTTTCTGATTCTAGATGAGCCTACAAATGATTTAGACATCTTAACACTTAATGTTTTAGAGAGTTTCTTAATGGACTTTCCTGGATGCATAATAGTAGTGTCTCACGATCGTTATTTTATGGATAAAATTGTAGACCACCTTTTTGTATTTAGAGGAAATGCTGTTATTGAAGATTTTCCAGGAAATTATTCGGACTATAGATCTTATGAAGACAGTCCTGCCAAAAAGATTGAAAAAACAAAACCAGCAGAGGAAAATACATCTAAAAACGCTTGGAAAAACGAGGGGAAAACAAAAAAACTTTCTTTTAACGATCAAAAAGAATACAAGCAATTAGAAAATGGTATTAAAAAACTAGAAGCAGATAAAGAAGTAATTCAACAAAGATTCGCAACAGAAGAGCTTTCTAACGAAGATGTTGAGGTTCTTTCTAAAGAGCTAAAAACAATATTAGACGCTATAGAAACAAAAACAGAGCGTTGGTTTGAACTTTCTGCATTAATGGAAGAGTAGTATCTATTTTAAATCATTTAGAAAAACCTGTTAAATTTAAAAGTGCATTACATCTTTAGTTATTTAAAATTTCTGTTTTCAAGCACAAACCAACATGGTGTACACTCCCCTTTTGTATATCTTTTTATTACCAAATGTTTGTATGTGAAATCGAATTATAAACTATCGAAAACAAATACAGTTCTTTTAAAAAGTATCCAGTATTTTAAGGTGAAAAGTGTATCTATAGTCCCTAACAAGTCTATTGTATCTGAATTAATTCATAAAGAATTCCCTTTATTAAATAGCACTACAGAACCTTTCGACATTGTTTTTATAGACGAATTAAATTCGATTACGCTACACAAGTACTTTAAAAAAAAGGAACCAACTAACAACAGTTGTATTTTTCTAATTAATGCCATACACAAAAATAAAAAGAGCGCTACGTATTGGGAAAGTATCGTTAACCAAAATACCGTTACGGTGACAATAGATATGTTTTATTGTGGTATCGTATCCTTTAGAAATGAACAGGTAAAAGAACATTTTAAAATTAGAATTTAAACTCCCTTTAGGTAACTATTGTAAAAAGCAGCCTAAACGCTTATTTTTAATAAAAATAAAAAACAATGGAATACACTACTTATATAGTCTTTGGAATTTTGGCTATCGTTTTCTTTGTTATTCTGCGAAACAACAGAAAAAAAAGAAAACAAAGAAAATCTAGAAGGTTTATGAATAAAAAGTAAAATAGGTGAAACCTCTTTTTCTAATAGCAAACTACTACATTAATTCACTACACATGAAAATATATACTAAAACTGGCGACAAAGGAACCACGGCACTCTTTGGAGGCACAAGAGTTCCTAAACACCATATAAGAATAGATAGTTATGGTACTATAGATGAATTAAATTCATGGATTGGACTAATTAGAGACCAAGAAATAGATACCAATTCTAAAGAAATACTTGTAAATATTCAAGATAAACTATTCATTCTAGGAGCTATTTTAGCAACAGATCCAGAAAAAATGATGCTTAAAAATGGAAAAGAGCGTTTAAACATTTCAAAAATTAAGGAGGTAAACATCGAACTATTAGAAAATGAAATGGATGAGATGAATAACGACCTCCCTACCATGACGCATTTTGTTCTTCCTGGTGGACACACCACTGTGTCATACTGTCATATAGCACGTACTGTTTGTCGTAGGGCAGAACGATTATCTTCCTATTTGCATGAAAACGAACCTTTTGATCCACTAGTTTTGTCATATCTAAATAGACTATCGGACTACCTTTTTGTATTGGCACGGAAATTGTCTAAAGACAATAACGTGAATGAAGTGAAGTGGGTTCCGTCAAAAAGAGACCAATAAATTTCTTATTTATTCGTTATCAAATCATTGAAAGTAAAATATATAATAAAAAATAATGTAAAAAAGCGTTAAATAACTTGTGTTTTTGCGTTTTAAAATTATTTTTGCAAAAAATTAAACATAGTACCCCATGTATTGGACATTAGAATTGGCTTCATATTTAAGTGATGCACCTTGGCCAGCCACCAAAGACGAATTAATAGATTACGCTATTAGAACAGGAGCACCTTTGGAAGTTGTAGAGAATCTACAATCGATGGAAGAAGAAGGCGGGGAAATCTACGAATCTATAGAAGAGATTTGGCCAGATTACCCTACAGAAGATGATTACCTCTGGAACGAGGACGAATATTAATAATTACAACAAAAAGTCTCTTATGAGGCTTTTTTTTTACGTAATTTTGAGACAATAATTAGTACTTCTTCTTTTGCAAAAAGAAGATAGCATAGTACAAAACTATAATCCTTTAAAACAGAGGAAGGTTAAACTATTTTGAAAAGTCTGCATTGAAAATGAAAACAGCAGATTTTCAAATTAATACCCATCAATTGGGGTAAAAAGAACACGAATATGAGTTTTATAAATTCAATACTTAAAGCTTTTGTAGGAGATAAAGCAAAGAATGATGTAAAGGAGCTACAGCCTTTAGTAGATAAGATAAGATCTTTTGAAGCAGCTTTAGAAGGACTTAGCAATGATGAACTTCGAAATAAGACGGCTGAATTCAAAAATAAAATACAGGAAGATTGTAAAGTAATCAGCTCTCAAATAGAACAATTAAAAGAAGAAGTAAAAGCTTCTACAGATATTGATAAAAACGAGGAACTGTATGCAGAGATAGATAAGCTTCATGAAGAAATTTATACTGTTTCAGAAAACAGCTTAAACGAACTACTACCAGAAGCCTTTGCTGTTGTAAAAGAAACCGCAAAAAGGTTTACAAACAACGAAACAATTACAGTTACCGCATCAGAATTTGACAGAGAATTATCTGGAGATAAAGAGTATGTTACTTTAGAAAGAGACAATGCCATTTGGAAAAATTCTTGGGATGCCGCTGGAAGAATGACTACATGGAACATGATTCATTACGATGTTCAGCTAATTGGAGGAATTGCACTTCACAGAGGTAAAATTGCAGAAATGCAAACAGGAGAAGGAAAAACATTAGTAGCTACCCTTCCTATGTACTTAAATGCCCTAACAGGAAACGGCGTACACTTAGTAACCGTAAATGATTATCTAGCAAAAAGAGATAGCGCCTGGATGGCACCAATATTTCAATTTCACGGACTATCTGTTGCATGTATAGATGAGCACCAACCAAACTCCGATGGTAGACGTGCGGCATACAACTCAGACATCACCTATGGTACCAACAACGAATTTGGTTTTGATTACCTCCGTGATAATATGGCACACACACCAGGAGATTTAGTTCAAAAACCACATAACTACGCTATTGTAGATGAAGTAGATTCTGTACTAGTCGATGATGCAAGAACTCCATTAATTATATCTGGCCCTGTACCAGAAGGTGATCGTCATGAATTTAATGACTTAAAACCAAAAGTTGCTGAAATTGTACAAAAACAACGTCAGTATTTAACAGGCGTATTGGCAGAAGCAAAAAAGCTAATCACCTCAGGAGACACAAAAGAAGGTGGTTTCTTATTACTTAGAGTACAACGTGGTTTACCAAAAAACAAAGCACTTATTAAGTTTTTAAGTGAAGAAGGTGTTAAACAATTATTGCAGAAGACAGAAAACTTCTATATGCAAGATAACAATCGTGAAATGCCTAAGGTAGACGAGGAATTGTTATTTGTAATAGATGAAAAAAACAACCAAATAGAGCTTACTGACAAAGGAGTATCTTATATTTCTGGAGATACAGATAAGGATTTCTTTGTAATGCCCGATATTGGAGGCGAGATTGCTAAAATAGAAACGCAAAATCTTGCCATAGAAGAAGAAGCAACGCTTAAAGATGAATTGTTCAAAGAATTTGCTTTAAAGAGCGAACGTATTCATACCATGAGTCAGTTATTAAAAGCATACAACCTCTTCGAGAAAGATGTGGAGTATGTGGTCATGGATAATAAGGTAATGATTGTAGATGAGCAAACGGGTCGTATTATGGACGGTCGTCGTTATTCCGATGGACTACACCAAGCAATTGAAGCAAAAGAAAATGTAAAGATTGAAGCACTAACACAAACCTTTGCAACAGTTACTTTACAAAACTTCTTTAGAATGTACAAAAAACTGTCAGGAATGACAGGTACAGCAGTAACAGAAGCGGGAGAATTATGGGAAATCTATAAATTAGATGTTATGGAGATTCCGACCAACAGACCCCTTCTTAGAGATGACAGACACGATTTAATTTACAAAACCAAAAGAGAAAAGTACAACGCAATTATAGACGAAGTTACCAAACTTTCAGGAGCAGGAAGACCTGTTTTAATTGGTACAACTTCTGTTGAAATTTCGGAATTACTATCTCGTATGTTAGGCATACGTAAAGTAAAACACAATGTATTAAATGCAAAACTGCACAAAAGAGAAGCAGATATTGTTGCAGAAGCTGGTGATCCAGGGGTAGTAACAATTGCAACAAACATGGCGGGTCGTGGAACAGATATTAAACTAACGGATGAAGTTAAGAAATCTGGAGGTTTAGCCATTGTCGGTACAGAAAGACACGATTCTAGAAGGGTAGACAGACAGTTAAGAGGTCGTTCTGGTAGACAGGGAGACCCGGGAAGTTCGCAGTTCTATGTTTCTTTAGAAGATAATTTAATGCGTCTTTTTGGTTCGGATAGAGTAGCAAAAATGATGGATAGAATGGGATTAGAAGAAGGCGAAGTTATTCAGCATTCTATGATGACCAAATCTATAGAACGCGCACAGAAAAAAGTAGAGGAGAATAATTTTGGTGTTCGTAAAAGATTGTTAGAATACGATGATGTTATGAACGCGCAGCGTGAGGTTGTCTACAAAAGAAGACGCCATGCCTTACGAGGAGAGCGTTTAAAAGTAGATATCGCAAATATGATTTACGATACCTGCGAAGTTATAACAGACACTAATAAAGGCGCAGAGGATTATAAGAATTTTGAATTCGAACTAATCAAATATTTTTCTATCACCTCCCCTATTTCAGAAGATGATTTTTCTAAATTAAGTGTTCAGGAAATAGCAAATATTGTTTACAAAACGGCATATGAATATTACCAGGATAAAATGGAGCGTAATGCTACCACAGCTTTTCAGGTAATAAAAAATGTATACGAAGACAAGACAAATAAGTTTGAACGTATTGTAGTTCCTTTTACAGATGGCACTAAATCTTTAAATGTAGTCACCAATTTAAAAGAGGCATACGACAGTAATGGAAAACAATTGGTTACTGACTTTGAAAAGAATATTACACTAGCTATAGTAGATGATGCATGGAAAACGCATTTACGTAAGATGGATGAGCTAAAACAATCTGTTCAATTGGCAGTACACGAACAGAAAGATCCTCTTTTAATTTACAAATTTGAAGCTTTTGAACTTTTCAAGGCTATGATAGATAAAGTAAATAAAGAAGTAGTTTCCTTCCTCTATAAAGGAGAATTACCAACAGGAAATGAGGATAGCATTCAAGAAGCGAAAAATGTTCGTAGATCAAAAGAAAATATACAAACTAGTAAGGAAGAGATTCCAAACAGTGATGAATTAGCAGCACAAAACAGAGCTGCAGGGCAAACTCAGGGAGGCAGACCTCCGATTACGGAAACCATAGTACGCGAAAAAGCAAAGATTGGCAGAAATGACCGTGTAACAATTAAAAATGTAATGTCTGGCGAAAGCAAAACCGTAAAATACAAGCAAGCAGAGCCTTTACTAACTAAAGGAGACTGGGTTTTAATTGACGGGGAATAAACTTACACACCACTAGAATACAGAACGGCAGTTTTTAACTGCCGTTTTTTTGCCACACAATAGAACCTACAAGACTAGTATTCAATTTAATACTGTACTAAACTTGAAGTTACAAAACACAAATTAGGCAGTAGAGAATTTCAATCGCTTTACCCTAGAAAAAGAAATTTAAAGTTTTACCCTACATTTTCTTGTATAATTGGTATTATGTCGAAATCATGTTTAGCTTTACATTCTTAATTATATCTTAAAACGATTAATGTCTTTTGCATAAATTAACAACCTCACCCCAAGAGTACGAGGTGTGTTTTAAAAAAACATTTTCATTTTAAAGGTAATCTCAGAGAATTAAACCCTCTAGGAGAGATTAAACAGAATAAAATATAAACACCTTAGAATGCCAGAAACCATTAACGGGCAAAACCAACTAAAAGATAAAATTCACCTAACATTAAGAGTGAATTATATTGCCTCTGCCTTGGTTTTTCTATTTTCCATTATATGTTATTTTTTTCTAAATATAAAGGAGATAATACCATTTGTGTTTCTAGGATTCTCGGTACTAAGTTTAACCAATGTTCTTGCCTTTAAAAAGCATGAAAATATTATTCTCACCTATAATCTTGCATCTATACTGGCCATACTAACAATCATTAGTGTAACGGTATATAGTGGCGGTATAAACAGCCCTTTTATTTTTGTTATAACGCTTATTGTTTTTGCAGGCTATGCCACAGGAAAGAAACATAGCAGAATATACCTAAGAATAAGTCTTTTAATAATAGCCTTAATATTTGGTTTAGACTACCTACCTACTCCGTTTACTGAAAATGTTGTTCCCAGTGCCTCTCGAAATATTTTTAGCCTATTAAGTGTTTTATTGTCTGTGTATTTGTTAGGAGGTGTTTTCGGGAAAATCATATTAAATACCCACCACCGTTTATACAAGTCTAAAAGAGAAATAGAAAATCGAATAGACGAGAAAGAGAATCTTTTAAAAGAAGTACACCACCGTGTTAAAAACAACCTACAAACAGTTTCTAGCTTATTAAGTCTGCAATCTAGAAGTATAAAGGACGAAAAAATAAGAAGCCTTATAAAAAGTAGCCAAAACAGAGTAACCTCTATGGCTATGATTCATGAGATGCTTTATATGAGAGATGAATATTTATCGCGAATAGCATACAAATCATACGTTTTAGAGTTAAGCGAATATTTAGTGCGTTCTATAAAAGGTACAGAAAACAACATTAGCCTAAAAATAGATATTCCGGATATAAAACTTAATATAGACACTGCTATTCCTCTAGGTTTATTAATTAATGAGGCAGTAACCAATTCTCTTAAATACGGGATTAAAGATGACGAGAAGGGGGAAATTCTTATTGCTTTAAAAGAAGAAGGAAAAGGATATGTTTTACATATAGGAGATAATGGTATTGGTTTTTGTGATTCTATAAATCCGAAAACAACGGAATCTCTTGGGTTAAAACTAATTTATAACCTTGCAAGACAACTAAAGGGTTCTGTAGAACGAAAATCTTCGGATAAGGGAACAAATTACATCGTTGCTTTCGAAGAAATAGGAGAACAAGGCCATTTAATTTAGTTTTTTTTAGGGAGATAGCCTGTGGGTTTTATTTTCCATCTTTTATGTCTGTATAAATGGAAATTCCCTATTTACTACCTCCTACCCTTCCTGGAGTATTGTAAATTAACACAGAACACAAGACTACTTATCTTTTTGATTATCAAACTTTTATTTTGTCACTATAGATTTGTTACTATAGATTGGGCATGAGGATTACTTATATCTGATTGTTATGTGTCATTTTGAAAAACTTCCATATTACATTCTAGAGTGAAATATTCTATAAAAAAGCCATTTACTTTTACACTCAAATAAATAACAATAAATTTAAAGGTAAAATATGAACTCAGTTGAAATTATATTATTGAACTTTTCAGAGACAAGACGGCGAAGTATAAAATTATGGGAAGGAATTCCTAACGAATTTTTAAATTGGAGACCTGACAAAAAAGCTTTCTCTATAGTTGAAATGATAAGACACACTCTAGAAACAGAGCATTTATTTCATATAATTATACAAAATAGAGGTAATTTAGGAGATTATAAATCACCTTGGAGTAATTTAGATTACGTCGATTTAAAAAATGAACTTGATATAGCTAAAAAATATCGTGAAAATTTTGTCTCTATGATAAGAGCATTAAATGAATCTGATTTAGAGAATATACGAATTGAAAGAAGTGAAGTAGGACAAAGTAAAAATTTAGGAGATTATCTAAATAGAATTGCTTATCACGAATCTGTTCATACTGGTCAAATGTTAGGTTATTTAAGAACACTTAGTGTTAAACGACCATTAATATGGGATTAGAGAAATTCAAAAATTAATATTATCGAAGAATTAGAAAATCAATTCAGTAAAATTGCTTCAATTTTCGGAGACAAATCTCGCTCTATCATCTTATGGAATTTATTGGATGGTAGAGCATATACTGCAACGGAATTGGCGACAAGTGCAAATATATCTTTACAATCTGCAAGTAATCATTTAAAAAAAATGATTGCAGCAAATATCTTATCTGTAGAAAGACAAGGGAGACATAGGTATTTTAAATTTGCGAACGATGAAGTTGTTCAAGTAATAGAGTCGATGGCTAGTTTAATTCCTTTAAATAAAGAATATAAAAAAATAAATACCCCAAAACTAAATGATTTCACTTATGCCAGAACCTGCTACGACCATCTTGCTGGTAATGTTGGTGTTCGAATTACAAATTCATTAATAGAAAATAGAATAATTGAAATTTCGGAAAAAGATTATATAGTCACCAAATATGGGAAAAAGTGGTTTAGCATAATAGATTTAAACATTGATATTATCAAACTAAAAAAACGTTCTTTTGCACATCAATGTTTAGATTGGAGTGAAAGAAAACATCACATTGCCGGAGCATTAGGAGCGTCACTTCTTGAAAAAATGATAGAAAAAGATTGGATCCGTAAAAAACAAAATTCTAGAGAATTAATTATAACTTCAAATGGTAAAATAGAATTGAAAAATAGGTTAAATTTAGAAATATAAAACGCCACATAACACCGTATATAATTTATTGCTAGTTCTAGCATACTTGCGAAAATCCCCGCGGATTTTCTATTCGGTTTGTATTTACTAAATTAGTTGCTTAACCATGCAACAAACCATATACAAGCATTAGCTGTAATTTAAAAAAAATGGAAACTGGAAAGATAAATTTAACCAAAAAACAAATTGACGAGTTACTTATTACTATTCCAGCGGGTAGAATTGAAATGCGAGATGACCGAATCAAAAAAGTATGGGAAGTTGAAATAGAATCTTTCAATTTATGCAAATTTCCAGTCACACAGGACTTGTATAAATCACTAACTTGTGAAAATCCAGCCGAAATAAAAGGTGATAAATTACCAGTTGAAACAGTTTCTTGGATTGAAGCAGTTCGGTTTTGTAACAAACTTTCAAAATATTTAGGAAAAACTGAATGCTATTCTATTGATATAGAAACAAAAGAAGTAGCATTTAATTCGAAAGCCAATGGATTTCGATTACCAACAGAAGCGGAATGGCAATATGCTTGTCAAGCAGGGACAAAAAATATTAGATACGGAAAGTTGAATAATATTGCTTGGTATAAAGACAATTCAAATAATACCACTCAAGAAGTTGGAAAAAAGCAACCTAACGAATGGGGTCTATACGATATGCTAGGAAATGTATGGGAATGGTGTTCGGACATTTATGACGAAACCGTTTATGGTTCATATCGTGTTTTTCGTGGCGGAGGATGGTTTGATCTTGAAAGGAGTGTAATGGCGACAACTCGAAGAAGGAGTCATCCGTATTCGTTTAAAATAGAAGATTTAGGATTCAGAATAGCCATAAACGTGAAATAAAAAACAACAGCTAATTAATACAGGTTTTGGTGTTTAAGTATAAGGCTTATGTGTATCTATAAAGTCCGCCAAATTTTTTAATTTGGCTTTAAAAACGAAAAGATAAAACAAAATAAAAAGTTTTGGCTAAGTACTATACCGAAAGTTTAATTATTTTTAGTTCCCGTACTAATCATAGCCCAATCATCAGACTGTGCAATGACCCGTCCTGAAATATGTATACAAAAAACAAATGGATATGTATAAAAATGATGGATATGTGAGACGATATAGCGAAAGCTTTAAACTCAAAGTTCTAGCAGAACTTACCAAAGGAAACTATTCTAAAAGACAAATTGCATTAACTTACGGGATACAATCCAGTACGATCAACGTATGGATTAAAAAGTATGATCGTAAAG
>JAZGEQ010000076.1:0-146190 GCA_036478775.1 Cellulophaga sp. | reverse complement strand
GTTCTGAATCGCTGAAACACCCTTATTATTCGGTATCTGTTCGATTATCGGTTAAAGTGCAAAAAATGCTCGGTGAACGTAAACAACACCTAAATCACCATACCGATATTATAGGTAGTTAATCGGTCTGTTTTCACAGATTATTTTTAATTTCGAGTTTGAAATAAGGATTAAAACTAAAAAACATTCTATTTTAACCACTAGTTCTGTAAGCATTTGCACTTTATCGAAACTAAATAGAAAAAACATCTCATGAAAAATATCAGAATACTATTCCTTACTTGTATTTCTTTAATAACTATTAGTTGTCTATCTAAAAACAAAGAAGAAAGAAAGCTTGTTATAGAAAGTGAAACAGTTCAAAACCTACAAAAATATGAAACAGCCTATTTTGCAAGTGGTTGTTTTTGGTGTGTAGAAGCAATCTTTGAATCTGTTAAAGGAGTAAAAGAAGTAGTTTCCGGTTATTCTGGTGGTACAGAGAAAAATCCAACATACCAACAAGTTGGTTCAGGAAATTCTACGCACGCAGAAGCTGTAGAGGTATATTACAACCCAAAAGAGATTTCTTATTTTAAATTAGTACAAGTGTTTTTTGGCTCGCACGACCCTACAACTCTAAATAGACAAGGGCCAGACAGTGGAACGCAATACCGTTCTATTGCTTTCTATAAAAATAAGGACGAAAAAAATAGTATCGAAAAATACATTACTGCATTAAAAGAAAGCAAACTATATAACAGACCAATTGTTACCAAGGTAATTGCCTTTACAAAATTTTATGAAGCAGAGAACTACCATCAAAATTACGAAAGGTTACATCCTAATAACTCTTATATAAGAAATGTATCTATCCCTAGACTTAATAGATTCAAGGAAAACTTTCCAGAATACCTAAAAAACAGCAAGCATTAATGTAAGAATTTTACTTCTTATTTCTTTTTTCAGTAACTTTAGACATATGAAACATCTCTTTTTGATAGTCTTTTCTATTTCGTTGCTATCTTGTAGTGAAACAATTAGAAAAGAAGACCGCCAAATAACCGAAGTTCAGAAAACAACCATCTTGCCTACTATAGATGGGAAAGCCACAGATAATTGTTGGAATACTACCACTTGGCTTAATTTGGATCAGAACTGGTTAGGAAATGCCTATACCAATAAAGATTTTAATGGTAGGTATAAATTACTATGGGATGAAAAAGCACTCTATATATTAGTTGAAATCATTGATGATGTTCTTTATGACCAAAATGACAATCCTTTAGAGCTGTGGTGGGATGATGATTGTATGGAAGTGTTTATAGACGAGGATAATTCTGGCGGAGACCACCAATACAATACAAATGCCTTTGCGTACCATATTGCTTTAGACGGAAATGTTGTTGATTTAGACAAAAACAAAAATCCAATACTCTATAACAACCACATTACTTCTAAAAGAAATACCGAAGGAAACCGCAGTATTTGGGAAATGTCTGTGAAATTATATGCTGACACGTATATAGATGAAGAAGAAAATACATCAACACCCCTTTCAAAAAACAAAAAAATAGGTTTTGCCTTAGCTTATTGCGATAATGATACTAGTAAGGAAAGAGAAAACTTTATAGGTTCTGTTTTCATTCCTGGAGAAGATAAAAATCAAGGTTGGATTAACGCTAGTATATTCGGAACCTTAGTATTAAAAGAGTAATCACTTTAAAACAACCTTGCTATATTTTGAATTTACCATAATAGACTTGTCACTATTCTTATTCTTAGAATAGCCTTTATACACTATGTTTTGATGATTTTTAGTTTTCTGAAGTTTTAAGCTACTCGGAACTACTAATTCCGATTCTGTTCCATTTACATATATAGTATATGCAGTATTTGGAAGTTTACAAGATAATTCTGAATTCTGAAGACTAACGTCCAAATCTTTAAAGTCAGCAGCTACTTTCAGTATTTCTAAAGATCCCATTTTATTTTTTACAAACGCACTCTTTAATAAATGTCCTATACTAATTTCAGAAGAAACAGACTGTAAACTTAAATGCAACACCTCTTTCAAATCTACTATATCAGAATATTTGGTACTTAATTGCCCATAATTCCACTTATCTACGAACACAGGAGAATAAGATGCCGAAATGACGGTCTTATCCCCTTCTATTGTAGAAGCAAGCAACCTTGAATGAGACAAGGTTGCATTAATATTCTTTGTGTTTTCTGCCAATTTCACTTCTCCGTGACGTACATTCATTTTAATTTTAGTACCCTTTGGCATTTTTATCTTAATCGTTTTTTTTACTTTTAGGTGCTTCTCTTTTCCATCTGAGTTTAAATAAAATATACTAGGTGCCCTACTAAAGTGTAATGAGTCAATCACAAGCAGAGTGTCGCCCATGACGCGTCTTACTCTTTGTCTTTCTACTCTATGACGTTTTAAAACTCTTCGCTTCTCTTCATGTACTTCTTTTCTCCGCTTTAAACTCTTTTTTCCTTTTTCTCTACTCTCCATACGTTCTTCCAGAATAACCTCTACCTCTTCCCTAATTCTCTCTCCATTTTCCTTTAACTCCTGAGACCATTCTATAAACTCTTTTTTAAAATCCTTATCGAAATTTTTATCAAATTCTTTTTTCCATTTTTTAAGGTACTTTTCCCCTTCCTCCTCATAGGCAGAAAAATCAAAATCTTGCATAGAGAAATTTGGAACCGTTGGCATTTCAGGCATCACAAGAAGCTCTGGCATCTCTGGAAGTTCAGGAATCACTGGCATTTCAAACAAAATAGATTCTACATCAATCTCTGGAATGTTAAAATCAAAATCGACCACCGTATTCCCAAAAGACCTTGAATTCATAGAATTTGTCCTAACTTCAACTTTCTTACTGTTTCCTAGAATCTTAAAAGCATTATTTTTAAAATATTCTTCGGCCTCTTCCGAAGAAACTCCTTCTATTTCTATTAAGGCTTCAATCTTGATTTGATCTTTATTCCAAGTTTCAAATACAATATCCGTATGACTGGTATTAATATCTAAAACAACATCTTTGGCAACATTAAAAGTCTCTTTATAAGTTTTCTTCTCTTTCTGAGCATAAGTAGTAAAAGAGAGTATACCTAAAACAATAAAAGTTGCTCTATATAGTATTTGTTGTAACTGTTTCATTTCTTGATGATTTTAATTCGTTTAATTTAATTTTCAATTTTTCTAACAATTGTAAACGAAGCTGTAAATTATTGATTAATGCATTTATAGTCTGATCATTAGGTCCTACTTGATTCAACTCTTTATTTAAGGTTTCATACTCCGTATTCAATTCACTTAAACGCTCCATAAAACTGTCTACCAATGCTTTATTAGAGTCCGAAATTTCCAATTCAGAAAGTACTAGTCCAATATTAGTAACATAATATTCTTCTACGGTTTTTAAATCTGGGGAAAGCTTACTTAGCGTAATCGTATTAGTATTGTTAGGCGAAGTATCCTTTTCTACAATAGCGTTATTAATTGGGTCTACAGAATCTTTAGTATTAAAAAAGTATACCCCAGAACTTAAAATTAAAACAATTGATGCAGCAATCTTCCAATTTAAAAAATGACGCTTTTTTCGCGGAATTTCTTCCTCTAAACGATTTAGAAACCGTTCTTTATGCCCGCTTTTCATAAGGTGTTTTTCTTCCTTATACTCCTGAAACATTTTTCTAAGATCCCGTGCCATAATTCTTTTCTTTTAATAGTACTTTTAGTTGGCCTTTTCCTCTTAATAACCTCGTTCTACAAGCCGTTTCTGTAATGTTTAGTATTTCAGAAATTTCCTGATGATCATACCCTTCTATTAAAAAGAGCATTACCACATACCTGTACTTATCAGACAATTGCATAATAGTAGATTTTACTTCTTCTATGCTCACCTTAGTTTCGACCGTCCAGTCTACATCTTCCGAAATATGCATATAACTCTCATCCAATGCAACAAGGTTCTTTTGCTTCGCTTTTAAAAAATCGATACACTTATTAACAACAATTCGTTTTAACCAGGAACCAAAGGTTACTTCGCCTTTAAACTGACTAATTTTTTGAAATGCCTTGATAAAGGACTCTTGCAAAACGTCTTCTGCATCGTCACTATTTTTCAAAAAACGCATTGCCACGCAGAACATACCCTCGCAATATTGCTCATACAGCTGTAGCTGAGCCTTACGGTTATTAGCTTTACATTGACTAATTACATCAATTTGAAACATAGACTTCGTTTCGATTTTTGGTTACAATTGTTAGTTATCTTAAAGACGACACAAATATTCTAATGTGGCAAAAAATCTTATTTTTTTTCATTATGACACCATGCAACAAAATACAATTAATATGGAATACAAGAGAACTATTACCCCGAGAGTATTACTTAATACAATTTAGGATAACTTTTATAAAATAAATTTAACACCATCTACCTTATTGTTTTATTTTTGATTTAGTAATTTTATAGGTAATAATAATAATCTAAACAGCAAAAAGATGAAATTTTTAAAATGGTTTTTAATTGTACTTGTTTCTATTGGGCTTTTAATAGTATTTGTGGGTTGGCCTTATATGAAAAAACAAACGAAAAAAATTAGTCCAGAACAAACAGAAATTTACGCCAACAACGGTTTAGATTTAGCAGTAAATTACAGTGCTCCTTTTAAAAAGAATCGTGTTATTTTTGGAGAATTAGTCCCTTACAATGCAGTATGGAGAACTGGAGCAAATGAACCTACTACATTTACAACTTCTTCTGCCATTAAAATTATTGATAAAAATTTACCTGCAGGAACCTATTCCTTTTGGACAAAACCCAACAAGGATAGCTGGGTTGTTATTTTTAATAAAGAAGTTCCTGGTTGGGGTGTAAGCTTTCTTAGTGGTGGAAGCGAAACCTCTAGAGATGCTAAAGAAGATATTATAGAAATAGAAGTTCCTGTAACTAATTTAACGGAAACTGTAGAACGTTTAACATTTGGTTTTGAGGACGAAAATCAATTAGTCCTTACACTAGCATGGGATAAAACGAAAATAAGCATCCCTATTAACAAATAGAATTGAGTAGTCAAAAAAACACAGATTCAGAACGTATTTCAAAACTGAAATACTCCAGAAAAAAACAACCCTCTGCAGAAGCGTTGGTACTTGGTCTTTTAAATAATGATAAAACTGCACTAGGAAGAGCTATTACCCTAATAGAAAGCGCTAATCTAAAACACTTAAAAAAGGCAAATGAAGTAATTGAAAAATGTTTAGCGCAAAAAAGAGATAGCATTCGCATAGGCATTACGGGAGTACCTGGAGTAGGAAAAAGTACTTTTATTGAAGTTTTAGGAAAACTACTTACCGCCAAAGGAAAAAAGGTCGCTGTATTGGCTGTAGACCCTACAAGCTCTATAAGTAAGGGGAGTATATTGGGCGATAAAACCCGAATGGAAGAGTTGGTAAAAGATCCCAATGCATTTATACGACCTTCAGCATCTGGAGAATCTTTAGGCGGTGTTGCCCGTAAAACCAGAGAAACTATTATTTTATGCGAAGCTGCTGGCTATAATATAATTTTAATAGAAACTGTAGGGGTTGGACAAAGTGAAATTGCGGTTCATAGCATGGTAGATTTCTTTTTACTTTTAAAACTAGCAGGGGCAGGAGACGAATTGCAAGGAATAAAAAGAGGCATTATAGAAATGGCCGATTCTTTAGTAATTAACAAAGCGGATGGTGATAATATTAAAAGAGCCAACATTGCCAAACTGGAATTTGCTAGAGCACTTCATTTATACCCACCTAAGGACAATGGTTGGATTCCTAAAGTAAGCGTCTGTTCTGCAAATGAAAAGACTGGAATTGAAGAAATATGGGCTCTTATTCTAGAATACGTTCAGGGAAATAAGAAAGATGGTTATTTTCAAATTAAAAGAAAAGAACAAAATAAATATTGGGTATTACAAACCGTAAACAACCGAATAAAAGAACGATTTTATGCAGATAAAACGGTGAAAAAGGAACTAAAAATATTACTGAAGCAAGTCCAAGAAAATAAAATATCCCCTTTTAAAGCCGCAGAATTACTGTTAAATTTAGAAGTTAAATAGCACCAAACACGGCTAAATTAAATGATTATCCTTACAGACGCCTTACTGTCTATTATTATACCTGTTTATAACGAACAAGATAATGTAGCTTTACTTACAAAGAAAATACATGAAAGCTTAGCTGGTTATAAATACCAGATAATATATGTAGATGATTTCTCTACTGACAGGACTCGAAAAGCCATTACTGCTTTAGACGATGATAAAGTACACCTCATTGCTTTAAAAAAGAACTACGGCCAAAGTTTAGCTTTAGCCGCAGGTATAGATTATGCCGAAGGAGAATACATTATCACTATGGATGGCGATTTGCAAAACGATCCTAGTGATATTCCTAAAATGTTGTCCTATGCCATACATGAAGAATATGATTTGGTAACCGGAATTCGGCAAAAACGAAAAGACTCCTATATAAAAAAAATACCCTCTAAAATTGCTAACTTTTTAGTACGAAGTGCTACTAAATTAAATATTAAAGATAATGGCTGTGCACTTAAAATTTTCCATAAAGATATCGCAAAAGAACTAAATCTATACGGCGAAATGCATCGTTTTATTACGTTATTGGCACATTTAGAAGGTGCACAGATAAAACAAGTACCAGTAAAACACCACGTAAGGCATACAGGCGTATCCAAATATGGTTTGGAGCGTGTTTTTAAGGTAGTTACAGATATAATGCTCCTTTTGTTTATTAGAAAATATTTTCAGCGACCAATCCACCTTTTCGGAATCATGGGCGTTTTACTCATAATGGTAGGAGTGTTAATAAATGTATATCTAATGGCGGTTAAATTTATGGGAGAAGACATAGGTACAAGACCTTTACTAATTTTTGGTGTGATGTTTATTTTAGCCGGAATTCAGCTTTTTACAATTGGTATTGTTATGGAATTATTAATCCGTACCTATTACGAATCTCAAAACAAAAGACCTTATAAAATAAAGAATGTTACTGTTGGTGGTAAGTTGGTGTAAAGTAATCCTAGGTGTTCGACTAAAAATAATAAGACCGCTCCGCTATAAGAAACAAGAACAAAGACTTGACTATAACTAACGAACAGAAACACATATCATTATTATTTTCCAGAAATCAGAATGATTCAGATAGTCTTAACTAGCATTAAAAGCAAGATGTCTAAACTACATAGCTTTTACAAATACTGTTATAGTCAGGCTTCAAACAATATGCAATAGTTTTAATCGGACAACAATATAAAGCAATCGTTATATACGAAACTTCTTTAAAAAAAGTTTGTATAGTTTTACAAATACCCATCCTAAAATAAGACCTATAGCTACTCCTGTAAAAACATCTAGTGGAAAATGCACCCCAATATAAATTCTGCTATAAGCAATCATGGAAGCCCAAACAAACATTGGAATTCCGATGTAGGCAAACTTCGATTTCAACAACAATGTGAAGAAAATCGCAATCGAAAAATGATTAGAAGCATGGGCAGAAAAATAACCAAATTTACCACCACAACTATCTTTTACCAGTCGCATTAAATTAGTTACATCTGAATCATAACAAGGACGTAAACGTTGTACACCATATTTGAAGAAGTTAGCTAATTGATCTGTTACTCCAATTAAAAAACCAACAGTAACCAATAAAACTAATGTTTTCTTTAGCCCAAGTTGTCTATAGGAAACTACAAGCAATAGGATGTATAACGGAATGGAATTGACCTTATTGGTTGCAAACATCCAAAAACTATCCCAGGAGTCAACTCCTAAACCATTCAGATACAAAAACAATTCCTTATCGTACTGTAGCAACTCTTCTAACATAGCCCTAATTAATCTTCGTATCTGGCAATTTCCCTATCGTAAAATTCGGTTGCCAATTTAATTGAATTCTCTGTTTCTAATGTAAGCTCATCTTCCTCATCTGTAGAAAAATCTTCAAGCCATTCTAATTCATCATTTTCCAAATTAATAATAAATCTAGGGTACTCTGTATGAATAACAAATACTGCAGAAGGGAAATCGGTGTTGTCTCCCATTAAAAATTTTGGAAATTCCATATGTATATTTTAAATATCGCACTTTATTTTACAAAGATACAAGACCGTATATAGATCTCTGCAAATTTTAAAGAATAGTATTTCAAATTAACCAAATTAGCTAACTATAACACTATCCAAAATTGATTAAATTTTTAGCTTTCGCCTCCTTTAAAATGAGTTTTTTTGTGAGTTGGTTAAACCTTAAATACATTAAAATAGCCGACACCGTAAGTCCTGCAAGCAAACCAATCCAAATTCCGGTACTTTTTAAAGGTGTGTATAAGCCTAAGTAAAAACTAATAGGAAACCCAATTAACCAATACGCTATAAAAGTAATCAACGTTGGTATTTTAACGTCTTGCAAACCTCTTAACGCTCCTAGAATTACGACTTGCAAACCGTCGGATATTTGAAAAAAAGCAGATACTAATAATAACTCCGCCGCTAAAATAATTACCTCCGTATTATCCATAAGGTTAGCAGTATCACTGCCATCTAAATATACGGTAGGAAGCCAATCTTTAAATACTACGAATAGCGTTGCAAAAACAATTTCTACAAAAAAGGTGAGTAAAAATAAAGAAAGAGCAATCCTTTTTAATTCTGAAAAATTCTTTAACCCTTTCTGGTTTCCAACACGAATCATTGCGGCAACACCAAGTCCCATACCAACCATGAAGGTCATACTAGACAAGTTCAATGCAATCTGATTTGCTGCTTGAGAATTTTTCCCAAGTACGCCACTTAACCATATCGCCCCAGTAAAAATAGCTACCTCAAAAAACATTTGTAACGCAGAAGGAAACCCTAAACTAATAATCTTACGCAGTGCTTTCTTCTGTATTACCCTAAAATTAAAGTTGGTAACATACTCTTTAAACCTATCTTTTTTCTTTAACAATATCCAAATAAAGAAAACCATAATAACTCTAGAAATAAGAGTCCCTATTGCGGCTCCTACAATTCCCATTTTTGGAAATCCGAAAGACCCAAAAATAAGTAAGTAATTCAATATTATGTTAACTATATTGGCTACAATTGTAGCGTACATAGGGTATTTGGTCTGTGAAAGTCCATCTGAAAATTGTTTAAATGCTTGAAAAATAATTAACGGAACTAATGAAAACGCAACCAAATCTAAATAAGGCATAGCAAGTTCTACCACTTCAGGAGGTTGCTTCATTAAATGCATAATAGGCTTACACAGAAGGATTACACCAAAAAGAGCAAACCCTAAAATGGTACATAATACCAAGCCATGTTTTAAAGCACTTTTAACATTCCCCTTGTTTCCGGCAGCATCTGCCTCCGCTACCAAAGGTGTAATTGCTATGGAAAAACCGATACCTAAAGACATTGCGATAAACACGAAACTGTTTCCTAAAGATACCGCTGCAAGTTCAGCTGTACCTAACTGCCCTACCATTATATTATCTGCAAAACCCACAAAGGTATGCCCTAACATTCCTAAAATAACAGGAAATGCGAGCTTTGCATTGTAACGAAATTCCTTGGTGTATTGCTGTAACAATTAAAAAATATTTAGACGGTAAATATAAGTGTTTTTACTTCCAGAATTCTAACGAAAAGAAGAGCTGCTTTTTTATAATTTCTTGGCTTCTTCCCAAAAAACATCCATTTCTGCTAAGGTCATATCGTGCAAAGGTTTTCCTAGCTCTTTTGCTTTCGACTCTAGATATTGAAATCGATTTATAAATTTCTTATTGGTACGTTCCAAGGCATTCTCGGGATTAATATTCAAAAATCGGGCATAATTAATCATAGAAAATAACACATCACCAAATTCGGCTTCCATAGCATCCGTATTTCCTACTTTTACTTCATCCTGAAACTCTCCTAATTCCTCTTGTACTTTTTCCCATACTTGTTCTGGCTGTTCCCAATCAAAACCAACTCCCGCTACTTTTTCCTGAATTCTACTTGCTTTAACAAGTGCTGGTAAACTTTTAGGAACCCCTTCTAAAACACTACTTTTCCCTTCTTTTAGTTTTAATTTTTCCCAATTCCGTTTAACTTCCTCTTCATTTTCGACCTTAACATCACCATAAATATGTGGATGTCTATGAATAAGTTTCTCACAAATACTATTGGCAACATCGGCAATATCAAAATCATTGGTTTCACTTCCTATTTTCGCATAAAATACAAGGTGTAATAAAAGATCTCCCAATTCCTTTTTTACTTCTTCCAAATTATTATCTAGGATAGCGTCTCCCAATTCGTAAGTTTCTTCAATGGTAAGATGTCTTAAGGATTGTAGTGTTTGTTTTTTATCCCAAGGACATCGCTCTCGGAGTTCATCCATTATAGTAAGTAAACGATCAAAAGCTTCTAATTGCGTAGCTCTAGTATTCATAAAAAAGGTTTTTACAAAAGTACGAAGCTGCGACTTAATTTGATAATGAAACATTACGAGATCGAATAACCTTGGAGAAATCAAAAATATACAGCTCTAATCACGTAGTAAAGGATAATCACGAAAAGTATGGTAAATACAAAAACTTCTACCCATCTTTTGGTTCTGCCTTTTCTTTTAATTTTTGCAATTATTTTTTCTAATTTGTAATCGGAAGGCTTATCAAAATTATATTCAATTTCTTTATGTGCTCGCTTATAATACCCATCCTTTTTAAAATGATTCGCTTTTTTCACTTTTCTTTCATTTCTTCTAAAAATGGCTGACTTCCCCCTACCTAATTGCACTCATAGTCAAACTTAGTTTATTGTGTATCAGTAAAATACAAAAATATAGCTGGTTTCACAAGTACTCCACACCAGTATTCTACAGTTATCTATGCTATGCCTGTCTCTTTATTAGTTTAACTCAATTAACTTTTGTTTTTCATTCCTATGTGATACTATTCTTTCACTTTATCCTAAAAATATGCTCTATTTTATAAATAATTTGAGCAATCCTAAAAATACATTTATCTTAACCACTCAATTCAATTAAAGTGAAATATTTACTTTTATTATTAATCTGTCCATTTTTAGGATTTTCACAAGACATTTCCCCTTTTCAGGAAGAAATAAATGCTATTCAAAACAAATACGATAGTATTTGGGACGCTTCTAAAGAGACTATTGTTTTTACTGGAAGTTCTAGCATTCGGTTTTGGAAAAATCTACCAGAAATATTTCCGAACCATCAAATTGTAAACTCAGGTTTTGGAGGTTCACAGGCGAATAACCTTCTGCATTTTATAGACGAAACAATCTTAAACTACAATCCAACTACTGTTTTTATTTATGAAGGAGATAATGATATATTCTCTGGAAAAAGACCAAAAAAAATTATAGCTACAACAAAAGAGATAATTCAAAAAATAAAAGAAAAGAATACTACCACAAAAATTATACTAATAGCAGCAAAACCGAGTATATCTCGTTGGAATTTAAAACGAAAATACAAGCGCTTAAACAGAAAGATGAAACGTCTTTGTAAAAAAGATGAATTTTTATATTTTGGGGATATTTGGGATATAATGCTTCACCAAAAAAAACCTAAAAATGATATTTTTATCAGCGACGGATTACATATGAATTCTAAAGGATATGACCTCTGGTTTCATACTTTAAAACAACACATTAACTAAAACTATCACTCTTTAAATTTCAAAATTAAATTCATGCGAAAATCAATTTTATTACGAACACTAGTAGCTTTAATTGGCATAAGCTTAGTTATGGCTTGTCAAGAAAAAAAAGTAGCTATTAATTTTCCTCATACGGACTTGAGTATGGAGAATATGATACCTAAACCTTTAAAGATAGTTGCTACCAATAGTGCTTTCGGTTTAGATATGCACACTGCAATATTCACTTCTGAGGATGCTGGTTTTTTTGAAGTAGGAAATTATCTTTCTAACAAGATAAAAGGAAAAACAAAGTTAGATATTTCTGTAAATAATGCGGAGACAACAACTGTAAGCAGGATTATTTACATAAACCAATCTGACAGTACAGCTATTAAAAAAGAAGGGTACCAACTTTATATAACAAAAGATTCTGTTATTATAAATGCAAAAACATCGGAAGGTGCTTTTAGAGGTATTCAGACATTGCGTCAAATTATTCCAGATGTAAGTAACGATACTTTAGCAGAGCAGAGCATGTGGTTAATTCCGACAGGAAAAATAACAGATAATCCAAATTTTGGTTATCGCGGTGCCATGCTAGATGTTGCTAGACATTTCTTTAGTGTAGAAGATGTAAAACGCTATATAGACCTTTTGGCGTATTACAAAATAAATGCAATGCACTTACATTTAACAGATGATCAGGGTTGGCGTATAGAGATTAAATCTTGGCCAAAACTTACAGAAATAGGTGGAAGCACTGAAGTTGGAGGAGAATCTGGCGGTTTTTACACACAAGAAGAATACAAAGATATCATTAGTTACGCAGCAGAACGTTATATGGTAATTATTCCAGAAATAGACCTACCTGGGCATACCAATGCGGCATCTGTTTCTTATCCTTTCTTAAATGGAAATGGAAAAACACCAAAATTATACGAAGGAACTAAGGTAGGTGAAAGTACCTTTGACACTAGAAAAGATACTGTTTACGCCTTTGTTGATGATGTAATAAGAGAAATTTCTGCCATAACTCCTGGCCCTTATTTTCATATAGGAGGAGATGAAAGTCATGTAACAAAGAAAAAAGATTTTATTTATTTTATTAACAAAGTGCAAAAAATTGTAAAAAAATACGATAAGATAATGATTGGTTGGGATGAAATAGTTCAGGCTGAAGTAGAATCTAATACCATCGCACAATTTTGGAGCAATGAGGCAAATGCTGCAAAAGCAGTAGAAAAAGGGTTGAAGGTATTACTTTCTCCTGGCAAAAAAGCTTATCTAGATATGCAGTACGACTCTATCTCTGAATATGGCCTACACTGGGCCGGTTATATTCCTGTAGATACAGCCTATGTTTGGACACCTGAGCGTTATGTAAAAGGACTTTCTAAGGAAAATATTTTAGGAGTAGAAGCTCCGTTGTGGTCTGAAACTATTTCCAATATAGATGAATTGGAATATTTAGCATTTCCAAGAGTTATTGGATATTCTGAATTAAGTTGGAGTACAGAGGAAAACAGAAATTGGGAAAGCTATAAAGTAAGATTAGCAAACCAAGCTCCTTTCTTGGAAAGACACGATGTTAAATACTATCCTTCTAAATTAATAGATTGGAAAAAAAGCAAGTACACTTATAAAAAAATTACTAAGGACTAATATTCTAACATTACTAGACTTAAAAAAGTCCTCTTCTTTTATTTTAAATGATGGAAGGGGACTTTTTTATATATTTAACCAAAATTCTAACGTTTTACTACAAAAGGAATCCTTACTAAAATTAAACCTTATGGCAAAGAATCAAGACACTTGTAAAATTAATGGCTACGAACATGTTTCTTATATATCTGAATCCTTTGACGAGGCAGAAATAGTATCCAGGAGCAAATCTTTTTATAATTGGATGGATAAACGCCGATCTGTAAGAGAATTTTCTAGTCAGTCAATTCCTAAAGAAGTTATTGAAAACATAATCATGACAGCTTCTACAGCACCATCAGGAGCACATAAACAACCATGGACATTTTGTGCTGTGGCTAATCCTGAACTTAAATCCAGAATTAGAACTGCGGCAGAAAAAGAAGAAAAAGAGACTTATGAAAAAAGGATGAGTGATCGTTGGAAAAATGACCTTGCTCCAATTGGTACAGATATGCATAAACCTTTTTTAGAAATAGCGCCATGGTTAATCATTGCCTTTAAAAAAGTGTACGAACATGATGAAAATGGTACAAAGCACAATAATTACTATGTAAATGAATCGATTGGAATAGCATGTGGCATGCTTATTTCTGCAATTCATAATGCAGGATTAGTTACGCTAACCCATACCCCTAGCCCTATGAATTTCTTAACCAAAGTTTTGAATCGGCCTAGCAATGAAAGAGCCTTTTTATTATTACCCGTTGGTTATGCAAAACAACCCGTTTTTGTTCCTAATTTAAAACGAAAAGAAGTAAATGAAGTAGCATCTTACTATGAATAACATGGATTAACTCAAAATAAACGATAAGAAAATTACACAGAATTTAACGACAATCAAGCAATGCTTTTTATAAGCCTATGCATAGCACTATCTCAATTAAATCACGAAACAAAATAGTGTTAATCAAATTATAATTTTATTCTAATTTCTCCAAAATATCATCTAAAATACTATCTTCCCAAGCGCACAACTCATACAATATTGCATGCCAATTAAAAACAAAAGACAACGACAAGCAAAAACTTTACGGCTGTTTCGGAAAATACATAGAACCTTAGGTGCTTGTCTATTCGCTTTCTTTTTTATTGTTTCTATAACAAGTCTTCTATTAGGCTGGAAAAAACATAGTAATGGCATTATTTTGGCAGATTCTCGCCAAGGAGCTTCTACCGATTTAAAAGAATGGCTTCCAGTGAATCAACTACATTTAAATGCCAATAAAATTTACAGAGACTCAATCTCCACCACCAATTCTCTCACTTTAAACCGAATAGATATCCGAAAAAGCAAAGGCATGGTTAAGTTTATTTATGTTGACGGTTTCTGGGGTATACAAATAGACGGCGCCACCGGAGAATTGCTATATATAGAAAAAAGAAACGGCGATATAATTGAAAAAATACATGATGGTTCTATTTTAGACTACTATTTTGAAACCAATAATGGACAGTTAAAACTTGTCTACACTACTATTATGAGCCTTGCCCTTTTCTCTTTTACCTTCACTGGTTTTTGGCTATGGCTAGGACCAAAACGTATGCGAAAAGAATAATTATCAAAAGAATAAAAGGCTAAACTATTTTAAATCTATTATATTTCCTAGATTTAAAAAGAAGCTTAAATAAGTAATTATTAAAATTCTATTGATTATCTTGAATTTATTTTTTAAGCAATTCTATGAAAAAAACAATGTTCTTTTTGGCGCTAATACTTATATCGTATTCCTGTAAAAGAACAACTTCTGATTTGTCCGATACTAAAAAGATAGAAGATATTTTTAGTAACTTAAAACAGCAGCCTGAAAAGTTAGCTTCCTTTTTTAAAATAATGCCAAAAGGCGGTGATATTCACCATCACGCCAGTGGTTCACCCTATGCAGAATATTATATAAACAACGCCCTAAAGGATAGTTGCTATATAGACACAACCAATTACCAACTTTACCCAAATAGCTATAAAACAGCTAAGCATAAAAACAAAGTTACTGTTCTATTAAATGATCTTTTACAACGGAATCCGAATGAAAAAGATTCACTAATAAACTATTGGTCGGTTAGAAATTATAAAAAATACAATCGTAATGCCCATTATTGGTTTTTTAACACCTTTCTTAAGTTTGGACCTGCCTTTATAGGTCACGAAGCAGAAATGCTTACCATACTATGTCTTAAAGCAAAGAAAGATAAGGTTAGTTATTTAGAAACGATTATTAGGGTACAAAACATACAAGATAGTATTGCAGAAATAGCAGCAAAAAATAGCTCTTTCAAAAACGAGAAAAAAGATGCTACGCTATTATCAAATTGGTATGCCTATTTTGAAGAAAATAACATTTCTAATTTGGCAAGAGTAAATGCAGACTCTTTAGATTCCTATATGTCAAAAACTGACAGGCATGGGGTTACACTTAAATTTCAAACCTATGCATTACGTTTACTCCCAAATCAGGCAGAAATATTCGGACAACTAATAGTAGCTTTTAAAACAGCGGAATTAACTCCAAATTTAGTTGGTGTAAATTTTGTTGCTCCTGAGGATAACAAAAATGCATTGGAGAATTTTGATTTTCATATGCAGATGTTTCAATTCTTAAAAAAGAAACACCCAACGGTTAACATCTCATTACACGCAGGGGAATTAACATTGGGAAAAGGAGATGTGAAAAAGTCCGATTTAACAACTCATATTTACGAATCCATTTTCACTGCAAAAGCAACAAGAATAGGGCATGGTGTAGATTTACTCTCAGAAACAAACAAAACTTCCATCTTAAAAATAATGAAAGACAAAGGCATTGCAGTAGAAATAAATTTAAAAAGCAATGAAACCATTTTAGGAACCTCCAAAAGCAATCATCCACTACGCACTTATTTAGAATACGGTGTTCCTGTATGTATTTCTAGCGATGATGAAGGCGTGTTAAGGACTAGTTTAACAGAACAATATTCCCTACTGGTAGAGTACTATCCAGAAATTACTTTTTTGGAGTTAAAAGAGATTGTCTTCAACTCTATTACGTATTCCTTTTTGGATAAAAACAAAAAGCAGAAATTATTAAATACCTTAAAAATTGATTTTAAAGAATTTGAAAACAACCTGATTACACCTTAATCTAGGGTGAAAAAATCAAACTACTTTGTAAGGTTTGTTAAAATAGTACAACTATACAAGCTTCTAAGCCTGTTACGAATTCCGAAAAATTAACAAAATTCAATTTAAAAATCATTAATTTAGAGAGTTATTCTACTTCTAAAACTCCAACTATGGAAACAATATATACATTCATTTCAAAAAAATCCTTAACAGCGGTATTAAGCTTAGTATTTCTTCTTGGGGTAAATAATAAAACGCAAGCCGCTATTGCATTTCAAGAAACGGCTATTTCTTTTAACCAATACAAAGGAAAAGTAATTGACAGTAAAACGAGAAAATCACTTGGTTTTGCGACACTTACCTTAGAAAACACCAATATTAGTACTGTCACCAATACAGAAGGTCATTTCGCACTTAAAATACCAAAAAACATATCGGAAGGAAATATCATTATTTCATTTTTAGGATATAAGAGTAAACGAATAGCTCTTTCTAGCTTAAAACCTACTAAAAATAAAATTTCATTAACAACATCTGTAACTAAACTGGCAGGTGTAGATGTTACCATTCCGAAGGATGCTGCTGCACTCGTAAGAGAATCCCTTAAAAGGAAAAATGAAAATTACTTTACTAGTCCTACTTTTATGACGGCCTTTTATAGAGAAACGATAAAAAAAAGAAGAAGAAATGTTTCCCTATCTGAAGCAGTAGTTAATATACAAAAAGCCTCCTATTCATCTATTCGTAAAGATGTGTTACAACTGTATAAAGCAAGAAAAAGCACGGACTATTCTAGGTTAGATACACTTGCATTAAAACTTCAAGGAGGACCATTCAATACCCTTTTTGTTGATATAATGAAATACCCAGAATATATCTTTTCGCAAGAAGCAATTTCTAACTATATATTCACATACGATCGTTCTACAAAAATAAATGACAGGTTAATTTATGTAATTAAATTTAAGCCATATGAAGGGATAGAAGATCAGTTATACAAAGGAGAACTGTTTATTGCTGCTGAGAGTAAAGTTCTAACAAGAGCAACGTATGCCTTACATATCACAAATAAAGAAAAAGCTTCTAAATTGTTTGTTCGTAAAAAACCATCTAACGCAAGAGTATACCCCAGAAATATAAAATACAGGGTTGACTATAGAGAAAAGAATGGAAAATGGTATTATGGTTATAGCAGTGTATATTTAGAATTTAAAATAAACTGGGATAAAAAACTTTTTAATTCTATTTATAGTTTGACTGCTGAAATGGCAATAACCGACTGGGAACAGAATACTGCTAAAAACGATATAAAACGTAAAGAAAGATTAAAGTCTTCCATAATTTTAAGTGACGAAGCTATTGGCTTTTCAGATCCTGATTTCTGGGGAGAATACAATATTATAGAGCCAGAAAAGTCGATTGAATCTGCAATTAGAAAAATAAAAAAACAATTGCGAAAATCGAATAACGGAAACGGAAAGTCCACTCCATAAAATACACAAACAATTCAACGCATAAAAAAAGCTGTCAATTAAACAATTGACAGCTTTTAATTTATACACTATATACAGTACTTTTTACTTCTCAAAAGCACCTAAGGTTTTTGTAATTATAGCAATACAATCTAATAGTTGTTCCTTTGTCATTACTAAAGGTGGCGCAAAACGGATAATATTTCCATGTGTAGGTTTTGCTAATAAACCATTCTCTTTTAGAGCAACACAAATATCCCATGCAGTAGAACTATCCTCGCTATCATTAATTAAAATAGCATTTAATAATCCTCTACCTCTTACGGCATTAACAATATTAGAATTTGCAATATACTTGTTCAACTCAGCTCTAAATAATTTCCCTAATTCGGCTGCATTATCTGCAAGATTCTCTTCTTCTATTACTTCTAAAGCTGCTATACCAACCACCGCAGCAATTGGATTACCACCAAAAGTACTACCATGACTACCAGGAGTAATAACATTCATTATTTCATTATTAGCCAATACTCCAGAAACTGGATAAACACCTCCACTTAAAGCTTTACCCAAAATTAAAATATCTGGTTTTACATTTTCATGGTCAACAGCTAACATCTTTCCTGTTCTTGCAATTCCAGTTTGCACCTCATCTGCAATAAATAAAACATTATGTTTTTTACACAAAGCTTTCGCTTTTGTTAAATATCCTTCAGAAGGCACATATACGCCAGCTTCCCCTTGAATAGGTTCTACTAAAAATCCAGCTATATTAGAATCAGACTCTAAAGTTCGTTCTAAAGCTTCTAAATTATCGTATTCAATTTTTATAAAACCGTTTGTAAATGGCCCAAAGTTTTTACATGCTATAGGATCATTTGAAAATGAAATAATTGTTGTGGTACGACCGTGAAAATTATTTTCACAAACAACAATTTGTGCTTCATTCTCTGCAATTCCCTTTACTTCATATGCCCATCTTCTACAAAGTTTTAAAGCTGTTTCTACAGCTTCAGCACCTGTATTCATCGGCAACAACTTATCAAACCCAAAGGTTTCTGCAGCAAACTTTTCAAATTTCCCAAGCACATCATTATAAAATGCTCTAGAAGTTAATGTCAAGGTTTGCGCTTGTTTTACCATTGCCCCAACAATTTTCGGATGGCAATGTCCTTGATTTATCGCTGAGTAAGCCGATAAAAAATCGTAATACTTTTTGTCTTCTACATCCCAAACAAATACACCTTCTCCCTTGTTTAAAACAACAGGTAACGGGTGGTAATTATGGGCTCCGTAATTATTCTCTAATGCAATGGCATCTTCAGAAGTTAATTTTTCTAAAACTGACATGATATAAACTATTTAAATAAAACTTTAGCGATTCCTACTTAACTAGGAGAGAAATCATCCTTCTTTGAAGAACTGCAAAATTATACTAAATAATTGATGATTTCATTATAATATCCTACAATTTTATTCTTAGTCCTAAAAATCACCCTAAAAGAACGATTAAGTGTATTTTTTAACATTTTTTAGATAAAGCCGCTATTTGTAGTTCTAATCGTTTCATTTCTCGCAATAGATCATTCTTATCCATTTGCATCCATACATACATTTTCAACATCACCATAACTAGCATACATAAAAATCCTGCGGAAGCCCATTTTATCAATTCATTCGTATTATCCGTATCCAAAAATTGCACTATGCAATATGCAAACAAGCCAAAAACTACTAAATGCACCACATTCATTACCATAGCCAACCACCCCATTTTACCTTTAAACACTTCTCCCAATTTTTCAAAAAGGTTTTGTTCCTCTAATTCATCATAAAAAGCAGCCTCTTCCTTGGTTAAAGCTTCTTTAATTAAATTATCTATTTCTTCTTTATTTTTCATCTTTTTTGTTTTTTAAAAATTGATTTTAATTTTTCTCTTGCATGAAACAATCTAGATTTAACAGTACCAACAGAAATGGCAAGAACTTCACTTATCTCTTTTAAAGAGTATTCGTTTAAATAAAATAAACGAAGCACCAACTGCTGTTGATCTGGTAATTCCTTAATAGTGTCAAGTAATAGTTTTAATTTGTTCTCCTTATCGTTAGCCGTTTCTTCTACTGAAAAGTTCTTATAGTATGCACCCAAACTTTCCCGTTGTCGTTTCGTCTTTTTTAAATAATCCAACGACTTTCTTGTTACTATTTTTCATTGCCCAACTTCCAAAACTATTTGGGTCGTTTAGCTTATGAATTTTCTTAGTAATTATAGTCCAGCAATCTTGCACAATATCTTTAGAAACATCTACATTATGAGTATACCGATATGCATGCTTACATAATCTCAGATGGTATCTATTCACTAACAAAGTCATTGCTTTCCTATCTCCAGATTGGCATTGCAAAACTAATAATCCGTCAAATATTTTATTTGTAATTCCCATGGGTTACTACCTTAAAGACGTTCAAAAGCTAAAAAGGTTCACTATTATCATAATTTATTGTTATTCCTTTTAAAGATAGTTGTAATAAATACAATGCTATTAGTACTTTTGCTCCATGCGCAAAAAAAATAAAAGGGTAATTTTTGAAAATATTGAAGTAGTTGGAGCCGGAGCCAAAGGAAAAACCATTGGTAGAGCTCCCGATGGAAGAGTTATATTTTTAAACAATGCTGTTCCTGGTGATGTTGTAGATGTACAAACTACAAAAAAGCGCAAGGCCTATTTTGAAGGGACTGCAATAAATTATCATACGTTCTCAGATAAGCGAGTTACTCCTAAATGCGAACATTTTGGCGTTTGCGGAGGATGCAAATGGCAACATATGGGTTACGAACACCAATTGCATTACAAACAGGATGAAGTTACTAATAACCTAACTAGAATTGGCCATTTAGAACTACCCGAAATAAATCCTATTGTAGGCTCAGAAGAGCAATACATGTACCGTAACAAAATGGAATTTTCGTTTTCGGATAGTCGTTGGCTTACTTTGGATGAAATAAATTCCGAAAAACAAATTACCGATAAAAATGCACTAGGTTTTCATATTCCAGGAATGTGGGATAAAATTTTAGATATTAAAAAATGCCATTTACAGGCGGATCCTTCCAATGCAATTCGGTTAGCAGTAAAGGCTTTTTCTACAGAGAATGACATTTCTTTTTTCAACCCACGTAATCAGTTTGGGCAATTAAGAACTTTAATGATTCGCACATCTTCTACAGGAGAAATTATGGTTCTGGTTCAGTTTTTTGAAAATAATCCAGAAAAAAGGACGCTTTTACTAGATTATTTAAAAGTCGAGTTTCCAGAAATAACGGCACTTTTATATGTTGTTAATCCAAAACAGAACGATACTATTTATGATCAAGAAATAGTTTGTTATGCTGGGCGTGACCATATTTTTGAAGAAATGGAAGGTCTAAAGTTTAAAATAAATGCGAAATCATTTTACCAAACCAATTCCCAACAAGCCTATAAATTATACAAAATTACAAGAGATTTTGCAGGGTTAACAGGAAACGAATTGGTGTACGATTTATATACAGGAACAGGTACCATTGCACAATTTGTAGCGAAAAATGCAAAAAAGGTAGTTGGTATTGAAGCTGTTCCTGAAGCAATACTGGATGCTAAAGCAAATGCAGTTTTAAACAAAATTGAAAATACCGATTTCTTTGCTGGTGATATGAAGAAAATTTTTAACGAAAATTTCATTGCAGAAAATGGTGTTCCAGACGTTATTATTACAGACCCACCTAGAGATGGCATGCATAAAGATGTAGTACAACAAATATTAAATATAGCACCAGAAAAGGTGGTTTATGTTAGTTGCAATAGTGCTACACAAGCACGAGACTTACAATTAATGGACGAAATGTATACCATTACCAAAGTACAGGCTGTAGATATGTTTCCTCAAACACATCATGTAGAAAATGTTGTACTTTTGGAAAAAAGGGCAAGATAATTTCGGCGACAAAAAAGGGTATTATACAGTTAATTACTAACGATTTGTAAATTTATGAGGTATAAAAAAAAATTCGGCTTTCTTATCTTACTATTGACTCTTATTTTCTTTACAAATTGTGAAAAAGATGATATTTGCGTGGATGGAGACACCCCACTATTGATAATTCGTTTTTATGATATAAATGATGAAACAAAACTAAAACCAGTCCCTTTATTAAGAATCGTAGGTGAAGGAAAAAATACTACGGTTAATACTATAGCAGATAGGTCTAGTAAATTAGACTCTATTGGACTTCCTTTAAAAATAGATGCTACCACCACTTCTTTTTCCTTTATTAAGGATTCTGCAGATTCAGAAGGGGAAGTAAAAACAGAAACAGGAAATATAGACATCCTTAATTTCACCTATACTACAAAAGAAATATTTGTTTCTAGAGCATGTGGTTATATAGCTAACTATGAAGATTTAGGAAATACGATTACTACAGACTCCGATTTATGGATAAAAAAAATAGAGGTAATTACAACAACAATTGAAAATAAACCAGGGGCACATGTTAAAATCTTTCATTAGTATTTGTCTTGTTTTGAGTTGTTTTAATGGACTCTCACAAAACGAAACTACAAACACAACAACAGAAAAGAAACCACTCCAATACAAAGAAGCATATGGGCTACGTGTAGGGGTAGATTTGAGCAAAGTACTGCGCTCCTATCTAAGTGAAGACTATACTGGATTAGAATTTAGTGGAGATTACAGAATAAATCAGAAATTATATGTCGCGGCAGAGCTTGGTAACGAAAAAAAAACGATGCAAGAAGACCTATATAACTTTACCGCTTCTGGAAGTTATCTAAAATTGGGAGTAGATTATAATAATTATAGCAATTGGTACGGCATGAGTAATTCCATCTTTTTTGGAGGGCGTTATGCGATGAGTAGTTTTAGTCAGACACTAAACAATTATTCTTTATTTAATTCTAATCGCTATTGGCAGCCAGAAAATTTTGTGCCCGGTTCCGATGTTGCGGAAGAATTTAAAAATAGAAATGCCAGTTGGATTGAGTGTATTTTAGGGACAAAGGTGGAGCTCTTTGCCAACTTTTATCTTGGTGCAAGTGTAAGATTAAGCTATTTGGTTAGTAATTCAGATTCAGACAGATTCCCAAATTTATACATTCCTGGTTTTAACAAAGTAACCGATGGCAGCAAATTTGGATCAAGCTTAAATTATTCCCTTTCCTATTTTATTCCTATTTATAAAAAGGCAAAATCGCCAAAGAAGAAAAAGGGAAAACCTGAAAATAAATAGTGTAGACAGCCTTGGAGCAAGCACAATGTCATTTAAGCTAAGGGAAAAAATAAAGAAAATAGGTGATTGTCCTACGATTTAAAACTCTTTATGTCCTTTCAAGAAAACCCATTTCATGAGTAGTTTTTCTTTTCCTTCAATTTTACCAACACCAAATTTTGGTGCAATAATACTAGCTACAATCGCAGCTATAATGGATATATAAAGACTTTTTAATTCTATGAACTGTGTTAGTGCATATTTAAAAATAAGAAAAAACAGCGCAAAACCAATAAAATTAAAAAATATTACTTTATATTTAGAAGACATAGTTATTGATTAAATTTTGCTTTTTTACTTCCTTCGTACATAACGTACTTTGCTAATCTAGATTCTAAATGACTATTAAAGACTTTTATCTTTCTAGATGGTCTTAATCCCACAAATTTTAATGCAGGAATATTAGATGTAATAAACCAAGCGTCTGTTCCTGGATATTTTTTCTTTAGGGTATCTCCTATTTCCGCATAGAAATTTTCCATATCAATATCTAATCGTTCGCCGTATGGCGGATTAAAAACCATATGCAAATGCTTCTCTGTAAACTTATCTGTGTCAAAGAAATTCTTTCGATCTGCGCTGGCATAATCAGAAAGATTAGCATTTTCAATATTATCTTGAGCTTTTCTGACTGCAGAAGGTGCTTTGTCATACCCAATAATTTTATGATGAAACTCCCGCGTTTTGTTTAAACTACTATCTACAATTTTTTCAAAAAGTTCCCCATCAAAATCGTCCCATTTTTCAAAAGCAAATTCTTTCCTATTAATATTAGCAGGAATATTACAAGCAATCATGGCTGCTTCCGTTAAAAACGTTCCACTACCGCACATAGGGTCTAGAAAATCGCATTGGCCATCCCAGCCACTTAAAAGAAGTAAGCCCGCAGCTAAAACTTCATTTATAGGCGCAATATTTGTTGCGGTTCTATACCCCCTTTGGTGTAAGGATTTTCCAGAACTATCTAATGCTATATTACATTCGTTTCGGTCTATATGAACATTTATTCGCATATCTGGAAACTTAATATCTACACTAGGTCTGCTTCCCTCCGTATCTCTAAACTTATCTACAATAGCATCTTTTACCTTTTGCGATACAAAAAGAGAGTGTGTAAAATAATCCGAATTTATAGTAGTATCAATGGCAAAGGTGGTCTCTGTAGTCAGATACTCACTCCAATCCATTCTATAAATTTTATCGTAAAGATCTTTTTCATCATGTACGGAAAAAGAATGAATTGGTTTTATAATTTTTATTGCAGTCCGCAAACACAAATTAGCCTTATACATAAAGCCAGTATCCCCTGTAAAGGAAACATTCCGAACCCCTTCTCTTACATTACCCGCTCCTAAATTTCTTAATTCTCTAGCTAAAATTTCTTCAAAACCAAATAAGGTCTTAGCTATCATTTTAAAATTATTGTCCATACAACCTATAAATAATACGGCAAAAATACACTAATTTTAACCCCTATTATCATATGGAACTCTAAAATAGCTGACACTAGATGATTTATATTTTACCAATACTTGCCGTAATTCTAAGTTTTATCTTTGTTTTACTGACAAAACCAAAAAAGAGTGGTGCTTTTAAATTACTACTTGCATTCAGTGGTGCTTTTTTGCTGGCATTAACTGTTTTTGAACTTTTCCCTGAAGCTTATGAAAATACAGACCCAAAAACAGTTGGGGTTTTTATAATGCTTGGAATTTTGTTTCAAATATTTCTAGAGTTTTTCTCTAAAGGAGCAGAACATGGGCATGTGCATTTAGATAGTGAAAACTTAAATTTCCCATGGCTACTTTTTATTAGTCTATCTATACATTCGCTATTAGAAGGTATTCCTGTAGAGCAACATCATAGTATTTTATATGGAATTCTAATACATAAAACTCCAATAGCAATTATCCTAAGCATATTTTTAGTCAATTCTAAAATGAAATTAAACAAGGCTGTTTTTTTTATTATTCTATTTTCTTTGATGACTCCTTTGGGAAGCTACCTCTCCTCTAGCGTTGCAATAATTAAAACATATCACACTCAAATAACAGCTTTAGTAATTGGTGTGTTTTTACACATTTCTACGGTGATTTTATTTGAAACTTCCGAAGGGCATTCTTTCAATTTACGAAAGATACTCGTTATAATACTGGGGATAGTTATTGCATATTTCTTGTAACTAACAGAAAATATCAGTCCTAAAAAACCCTGTGCAACATAAGTCACACAGGGTCCTAAATATATTATAACAAGAATATCTATTCTTCTTCTATCGTAGTAGTTTCTTTTTCTTCTTCTTTTGGTTTAGAAAAATCCATAATTCCTTTCTCTTGAAGTATATTATACCATTGAATTATTTTCTTAATATCACTAGCATAAACTCTATCTTCATCATAATTAGGAAGTACCTCAAAGAAATATTCTTCTAATTTATCCTTACTCTCTTTATGACCTATAGCAGTTTTTTCTCCATTTTCCTTATCCTTTATTTTTGAAAAAACTTCGTGTAATGGTAATTCTTCTTCTAAGGTGTACACTGCAATTTCTGATAGTATACTAACATTATTACTAAAACTAACAGTAATTTTTTTACCATCTAACAATGATTGTGCTACAAAACCAGCTCTTGTTTGTGTTAACATCTGGTACAATCCAGGTTTCCCTCCTATGGATAATATTTTATCTAAACTCATTTCCTGATTTAATTTCTATGGCAAAGATTACATTTTTAAAACTATAAAAAGTAAAATTATCTTCCTTTTTTTGCATCAGGGAATCGCATTCTATAATCAACACTAATCTTCCCCTTAGATATACTGGTTAATTTACTTTTGATTAATCGCTTCTTTAGAGAGGACAATTTATCTGTAAATAGAATTCCCTCTATATGGTCGTATTCGTGTTGAATAACTCTGGCCAAAAGTCCATCATACGTCTCTTCCTGCAACTCAAAATTCTCATCTAAATAGCGAATTTTAACCGTATCCTTTCTGGACACATCCTCTCTTACATCAGGTATACTAAGACAACCTTCGTTAAAAGCCCATTCTTCTCCTGTTTCCTCAAGTATTTTTGCATTAATAAATACTTTCTTAAAACTAGCAAGAGTTTTTTGTTCTTCAGCCGATAAATCCTCATCATCTGCAAAAGGGGTGGTATCTACTAAAAACAAACGTATTGGAAGTCCTATTTGTGGAGCAGCTAAACCAACACCATGCGCATTATACATGGTTTCCCACATATTGCTTAACAATTCTTCTAGCTTTGGATGCTCTTTTTCTATATCCTTTCCCATTTTTCGTAAAACAGAATCTCCGTAGGCTATTATTGGTAATATCATTTTATTGTATTCTATTTAGGTACGCCTGTAATATTATGGTTGCACTAATTTCATCAACCAAGGCTTTATTTCTTCTTTGTTTTTTCTTCAATCCACTATCAATCATAGTTTGAAAAGCCATTTTAGAAGTAAAACGCTCATCTTGTCTTTCAATAGGAATGTTGGGAAAAGCTTCCGATAATTTCTTCAAAAATGGAACAATTAACGCCTCTGACTGGGAAGGAGTACTATCCATCTGTTTTGGTTCTCCTACCACTATTTTTTCTACAGACTCCTTGTCCATATATTTTTTCAAAAACACTAAAAGTTCTTTTGTTGCAACTGTTGTAAGACCAGACGCAATAATTTGCAACTCATCCGTGACTGCAATTCCTGTTCTAACCTTTCCAAAATCTATAGCAACAATTCTCCCCATAATTAATTTTTAGCAAAAATAAACCATAAATTGTTATAACTATAAAATTGAAGGAAATATTAATTTATAGCCCGTATCTTTGTTAAAACTTGACTAACAAATGACAGAAATACGACAAATAATAGAAGCTGCTTGGGACAATAGAAGCTTATTAAAAGAAGATAAAACCCAAGATACTATAAGACAGGTAATAGATTTATTAGATAATGGTAAACTAAGATGTGCCGAACCAACAACTAATGGATGGCAAATAAATGAATGGGTAAAAAAAGCCGTAGTTCTTTATTTTCCAATTCAAAAAATGGAAACATTAGAAGCAGGAATATTCGAATACCACGATAAAATTCCACTAAAAAAGGGCTATGCAGAAAAAGGAATTCGTGTTGTTCCTCATGCCGTTGCAAGACATGGTGCATATATATCTGCAGGTACAATTTTAATGCCTAGCTATGTAAATATTGGTGCCTATGTAGATGAAGGAACTATGGTAGATACCTGGGCTACTGTTGGTAGTTGTGCTCAAATTGGAAAAAATGTACACCTTAGTGGTGGTGTTGGTATTGGTGGCGTTTTAGAACCACTACAAGCTGCTCCGGTAATTATAGAAGATAATGCTTTTATAGGGTCTAGGTGTATTGTTGTAGAAGGTGTACGTGTAGAGAAAGAAGCTGTTCTTGGTGCAAATGTAGTACTAACTATGAGCACAAAAATAATAGATGTTACAGGAGATAAACCTGTAATAACAAAGGGAGTTGTCCCTGCTAGATCTGTAGTTATACCAGGTAGTTATACTAAAAAATTCCCTGCTGGTGAGTTTAATGTCCCTTGTGCTTTAATTATTGGAAAGCGTAAGGAAAGTACTGATAAAAAGACATCTTTAAATGATGCTCTACGCGAAAATGACGTAGCTGTATAGATTAAAAAACATCTTTTTGTAAAGAACAAAATGAATCCCTCTTTTAGAGGGATTTTTTTAGTCAAAAATTTAGGATAATATATTTATATTTGCCCCAATTCTAATAGTACAAATTCATATAGATTAATTTAATTAGTCTGGGGAAAATGAAGTCATGTTAAAGTTACAATTGGTTCTGTAATTCTAACATCATAAAAAAGAATCTTTAAATGAGAAAAATTCAAGGTATTAAACTTATACTAAAAGTATATCTACTGGTACTACCAATCTTCTCAGTTTTCAGAATTATTCTTTTTATTACAGGGCTGAGTCTAGTCAAAGGTGCCGATTCTAATCTTATTACCATTATTAAAGCATTCCTAATGGGTATGCGGTTTGATACAGTTGTAAGTGGTTATATTTTATTGTTACCAGCCATAATAGTTTTAATCTTAGATATTTTAAATTTCCACAGTAACCTTCTAAAAAAGTTTGTTTTTTATTGGATTTTTATCCTATTCACTATTGCTTTTATTGTTTGTTCTGCAGACATCCCTTATTTTAATCAATTTTATTCTAGATTTACTATTGGTGCATTCGCTTGGATGGGAAATCCTGACTTTGTATTCTCTATGATTGTTCAAGAAGCAAAGTACTTTCTTATAACAATCCCTTTTATTCTGCTTACCATTTTATATTTCATATTTCTAAAAAGAATTTTTAGGGGGCATGAAAAAAGTGCTAGTTCTAATACCGTACTAAAAATTTTAGTATCGCTTACTTTTTTAGGAATTGTGAGTCTTGGCATAAGAGGTCGTCTACAGATTAAATCTCCCATAAGAGTAGGAACAGCTTACTTCTCTAACAATTCCTTTTTGAACAAACTTGGCTTAAATCCTGTTTTTACATTAATTAGAAGTTATTTAGACTCAAAAGATGAAAACTATAACAGCATCCAAATGATCGATGAAAAAAAAGCCATTCAAATAACACAGCAACACCTCAATTTAAAGGATGTCAAATATGATTCCCCTATAGCCAGAGAAATAATACCCGATACAATAGCAACTGAAAAACCCAATATTGTTTTGGTTTTGATGGAAAGCATGAGTGCTGCAAAAATGAAAAGACATGGCAATAAGGATAATTTAACCCCCTTCTTAGATAGTTTATCTTTAGAATCGTATTATTTTGAAAACATATATTCAGCTGGAAAACACACCTACAATGGCGTTTTCAGCACCTTATGCTCCTTCCCTGCTCTCTACAGCCAACACGCCATGAAGCAAACAAGAAAATATGATGGAATAAGCACGACATTACTAAAACACGATTATTCTACAACGTATTTCACCACACATGATGGACAGTATGACAATATGGAAGGTTTTTTAAAAGAAAATGATTTTGAAAAATTTATATGCCAGAGAGACTATCCCTTTTCTGAAATAAAAACAATTTTGGGAGTTCCTGACGATTATATGTTTAGACATTCACTACCAATATTAAACAAGCTATCAGAACAAGAAAAACCCTTTTTCGTGACTCTTTTAACTACTAGTGATCATGGCCCCTATTTTATTCCTGAATACTTTACGCCGAAGTCAAAAAAAGTAAAACTACAAGCAGTAGAATATGCAGATTGGTCCCTGAAACAGTTTTTTAAAGCATGTGAAAAGGAAACATGGTTTGACAATACCATATTTGTTTTCCTTGCCGACCATGGTTCTCCTATGAATGCGATCTATGACATTGCATTAAATTACCACCATTCGCCTTTAATAATACATGCACCCAAAATTTTAAAAAACAAAAAAGTATTTAAAAATATTGGCAGTCAGATAGATGTTTTCCCTACTTTAATGGGACTACTTAAATTACCCTATATAAATAATACATTAGGAATCGATTTATTAAAAGACAAAAGAGCCTATGCTCTTATTAATGACGATGATAAAATAGGTATCTTAGACACAACAAACTTGTTAATTCTTAAAGACAAAGGAAGCACTTCTAAACTGTATAAATACAGAGAAAAAGACACCAATGACTACAAAGAACAAAACAAAGAAAAAGCATTAGAGATGGAAGAGTATGCTAGAGCACACATGCAAACCTTTCAATATATGCTAACTAAAAATAAAACAAAATTGCAAAATAAGTAACTCTAGAATATCTTTATTTAAAAAAAATGAAAGTCTTAGTTATACAACAAAAAATGATTGGCGATGTACTCACAAGCTCTATTCTCTGTGAAAACATTAAAAATAAAATGCCAAATTCAGAAGTGCACTATGTGGTAAATACACATACTCTTGCCGTTGTAAACAACAACCCTTACATAGATAAATTAGTCATCTTCAAAGAAGAGTATCGTAAAAGTAAATTCAAGTTTTACACCTTTCTAAAAGAGATGAAAAAGGAAAATTACGATGTTGTTATAGATGTATATGCAAAATTGGAAAGCAACTTAATTACCTTTTTCGCAAAAGCTCCCATAACCATTTCAAATACTAAATGGTATTCAAAATTTATTTATAATCATAGTTATAAAAACATCAAATCTGGAGACTCTGTTTTAGGCTTAGCCATTGAAAACAGACTAAAACTATTAGAGCCAATTTTACCAAATGCAGAAAATTTAATAACCAAGCCAGCTATATATTTAACTACAGACGAAATATCTGATGCCAAATCTTTTCTAGAAGATCATGATATTGACTTATGCCAGCCAATTCTTATGATAAATGTTCTAGGAAGTGATAAAACTAAAACGTACCCGCTGTCCTATATGGCAGAAGTTCTGGATTATATTACAGAATACACTGGAGCAGTTTTGCTGTTTAATTATGCTCCGAATCAGGTTAAAGAGGCTAAGGAACTTTATCATTTATGTAAAGAAAAGACAAGAGAACATATTAAATTCGACGTTTACGCATCCTCTTTACGTTCTTTTTTAAGCATATTGCATCACTGTCAAGCCTTAATAGGAAATGAAGGAGGAGGAGTAAATATGGCAAAAGCCTTAGATAAACCCACCTTTAGCATATTCTCTCCTTGGATTACAAAAGAAGCATGGAACCTTTATAAAGACAACGCTAACGTTGCTATTCATCTGAAGGATTATTTCCCAGAAAAAATTAACAATAAAAGTCAGAAAGAAATTAGAAAAGAATATGAAATTCAATACCAAAATCTAAAACCTGTACTTTTTAAGGAGAAATTAAAAAACTTTTTAAGCCTTGAAGTTATTTCTAACCAATAGAATTTGATAGGTATTAATAAGAATTTTCCAATCATTTTTAAGCATATAAGCAACAACTAATTTTCCTTTACCTCCATTTGGTAAATCACAATCATCTATTAAAACAATAGAATTTTCATGTAATTGATTTTCAATAGCTTCAAATTCTTTAAGATGATGTATTTGGCTTTTCTTCTGTACTTCAATATCATCGCTATAATCATAGCTGTCTAGATATAAGAAATCAACTTTATCTTTAAAATCTTCTAAAAATTTAACTGAATCAGATTCGTATATTTTTACAAAATCATTTAAATTCTGCTTATCAACTTCTTTTTGAGAAGCGGCAATAGATTTACTACTTATATCTACAGAGTATAGCGAAGCACAGTGAAGTTTTGCCCACTTTCCAAAAACAATAGTAGCCGCACCATTACTTTTAGCACCGTGCAGCCCCTCTCTGGAAGTTCCTGTTTCTATGATAGTTTTAGCATTAATTTGATCCAAAAGCGACAGAGTTTTTAAAAAAGTATTTCTTCTTTTTCTAAAATCATAACGAAATGGCATAAATGGATAAAGAGACTTATGCTTAATAAACTTACCAATAAAAAAGCCTAAACCACTAAGCCCAACCAACCATACTAAATATTGCATACTTATTAATTTCTGAGTAAATATAACAGTAAAAAAATCTAAAATACAACAATCTAATACCGCCTCTATCAAAAAAGCCTACACTTATAACCTTTAGTTTGGAATTATGAAAACACTTTTCTTAATTTACTCTTTTAAAACTAGTTACGATTCAAGCATTTAAAAAAAAAAATAAAATCACATTAATAAATTATGTAGTTATTTTCTTATAACACAATTTTTAAAGATATTTGGTGTTATGTATAGACTATATGTGTGAAAAATGAAAAATACTATATAAAAAAAAGCAACCATTACTAAACAAATACATCACTATTAAGAAGTATTATAATTTTTTCTAATTCTATGTTACAACAAAAAATCACGGCATTAGTTATTACCTATAACGAAATTGGCTACATAGAGAATTGTATTAATTCTGTTGCCTTTGCCGATGAAATTATTGTTGTGGATTCTTATAGCACAGATGGAACTTTCGAATATTTAAAAAGTCTACCAAATGTTAAGGTGATTCAAAATTCATTTGAAAATTTTACAAGTCAAAAATCATTTGCTCTTAAACAAGCCTCCAATGACTGGGTTCTTTTTGTAGATGCAGACGAGGTAGTTTCGAAAAAATTAGAACTTGAAATTGTTACTACCACAAATAGTAACACAAAATGTGCTGCCTTTTGGTTTTATAGAAAATTTATGTTTCAGGGCGAACATTTAAAATTTAGTGGCTGGCAAACAGATAAAAATTATCGATTGTTTAAAAAGAGTAAAGTAGCATTTTCAGATAAAAAGATAGTACATGAAACTCTAATTGTTGATGGTGAATCTGGTGTTTTCAATGAAACATTAACACACTATTGTTATAAAAATTACCAAGATTACAAAAGAAAAATGCTTTCCTATGGAAGGTATAAAGCAAAAGAAGATTTTTACAAAGAGAAAACGTTTAACTACTTCAGTTACTTGGTAAAACCAGTATGGAAATTTTTTAACCACTATATCCTTCGTTTGGGGATATTAGATGGCACAAAAGGCGTTAAGGTATGCTATTTAAATGCTTTAGGCGTATTGGAAAGATATAAAGAGCTAAAAGAATTAGAATCAGAAAACGAATTGGTTCACTTCTTAATTATGCCATAGTGTGTCCACACTCTATTTTCCTTTTTAGTTTCTTTTCGTATTTTTAAATTTTTTACTAAGGCTTCGGGGTTTACATAACCTCTTTCGTGATCCAAATGCACACAAACGGCACTATACCGTAATTGCTTAGATTTTATTCCAAAATTAAATAAACGTTCGCCAAGTTCGCGATCTTCACCCCCATATTGCATTCGTTCATCAAATCCGTTTACATTTAGAATATCCTTTTTCCATCCAGAAGAGTTATGTCCGTTCCAGCTGGCATTCGTAGGAGTAAAAGAATTTAAAAGTTTTGAAATAAATCCATTCGTAGAAAGTTTCTTATTCTTAAAAGACTTAGGAATACCTTTATCTCTAAGCCAGGAAACTTTAAAACAACTTTGATTTTTAATATCCTCTTGGGTAATTAAGTGCGAAATATTACTAGGCAACATATAGTATCCACCAGAAATAAAATGCCCTTTTTCCTTATTTACATAATGTACCTCTACAAAATCTTTCCTTGGAATACAGTCGCCATCTGTCATTACAACATAGTTGGCTTTACATTCTTTTAGCGCCTTATTTAATATTCTTGTCTTTTGAAAACCATCATCTTCCTGCCAAACATGAATTATTTTATAAGACACCTCATGCTGCATTTTTTTCAAAAGCTGTCTCGTTGCTTCTCCAGACCCATCATCTGCAACAATAAGCTCAAAATTTTTGAACGTCTGACATTCAAAACCCCACAGCACCTTTTTTAACCATTCTTCAGAATTATAGGTACTAACTAGTATGGATATTTTTGGAGTATCACTCATATTTTTAAATGTCTGACAAAAATAGAAAAGTCTAACTATATATCTTTAATTTTACATTTTTATATTGTTTCAGAAACAATATAAACCACAAAATAATTTATAGAGAAAATGACAGAGGAAATTAATAATGCAATAGCAGTTCTAGAAAATGGTGGTATTATTCTCTACCCTACAGATACCGTATGGGGAATAGGTTGCGATGCAACAAATGAAAAAGCAGTAGAAAAAATCTATAAATTAAAAAAGCGTGTAGACTCTAGAGCTTTATTATGTTTAGTTGCAAACGATTTTATGCTAGAACAACATATAGAAAAAGTGCCAGATGTTGCTTTTGATATTATTGATTTAGCCACCAACCCAATCACTATTATTTACGATAATCCAAGAAAAGTGGCTAAAAACCTTATCGCGCCAGATAACACTTTAGGCGTTCGTATTGCTTCTGATAAATTTTGCCAGTACCTTATAAAGAAATTTCGAAAGCCATTGGTTTCTACTTCTGCAAACATAAGTGGAAAGCAAACACCTAAAAGTTTTCAAGAAATTAGTAGCGATATTTTAAAAGGTGTGGACTATGTAGTAAATTTGAACCGCAATTCAGCTAACAGTGTACCATCTTCTATAATTAAGTTAGGAAATGATGGTGTTGTAAAAGTGATTCGAAAGTAAAATGATGCAGAAAAATTTTAAAGAAGCCATTCAAAATTCAATTTTTCCTATACTAACGCAAACTGCCAAAGAAAATTCGGTGAACTGCTATGTTATTGGAGGTTTTGTACGTGATTTTTTCCTAAAAAGAAGTACTGCAAAAGATATAGATATTGTTGCCGTAGGTAGCGGAATTGCACTCGCAAAAAAAGTAGCTGAAAAGTTACCTGGAAAACCAGAAGTAACTGTTTTCAAAAATTTTGGGACGGCAATGCTAAAATTTGAAAGCATTGAGCTAGAATTTGTTGGCGCTCGTAAAGAGAGTTACAGTAGAGATAGCAGAAATCCTATTGTAGAAGACGGCACTTTAGAAGACGACCAAAATAGAAGAGACTTCACAATAAATGCCTTGGCATTGTCACTAAACGAAAATTCATTTGGGGATTTATTAGACCCTTTTGATGGTATTGCTGATTTACAGAAGAAAATTATTCGCACCCCTTTAGATCCAAGTATAACCTATTCTGATGATCCATTACGGATGATGCGTGCCATTCGTTTTGCTACACAACTAAACTTTACTATTGAAACTAAATCTTTAGAAGCTATTACAGCAAATAAAGAGCGAATAAAAATAATTTCTAAAGAACGAATCGTAGAGGAACTCCACAAAATATTAGCTAGTAAAAAACCTTCCGTTGGTTTTAAATTACTGCACCAAACCAAATTACTTCCTTATATATTACCAGAGTTAACCGATCTAGAGGGTATTGAGGAAATTGAAGGGCAACGCCATAAAGATAATTTTTGGCACACCTTAGAGGTTGTGGATAACATCTCGGAAAACACAGAAAATCTATGGCTTAGATGGGCAGCATTGTTACATGACATTGGTAAAGCACCAACAAAGAAATTTCATAAAAAGAACGGGTGGACATTTCACGCGCATGAATTTATTGGTGCAAAAATGGTATTCAAACTTTTTAAAAGGTTACGAATGCCTTTAAATGACAAAATGAAGTTTGTACAAAAAATGGTACTTATGAGCTCCAGACCAATAGTTCTTGCTCAAGAAAATGTTACCGATTCGGCGGTACGTAGACTGGTTTTTGATGCAGGTGACTATGTAGACGATTTAATGACCTTATGCGAAGCAGATATTACCACCAAAAACCAGAAAAAACAATCCAAGTATAAGAACAATTTCAAACTTGTTCGGCAAAAGATAGTGGAAGTAGAAGAACGGGATCATATAAAAAACTTTGAACCACCAGTTAGTGGCGAAGAAATCATGACCACCTTTAATCTAAAACCATCCAAAGAGATTGGGCTTATAAAAGAAGCCATAAAAGAGGCTATATTAGAGGGTAAAATACCAAACGAACACGAGTCAGCTTTCAATTTTATGTTAGAAAAAGGAAAGAAATTGGGCTTAATTCAGGCTATTTAATACAATGAAAAAAGACAATAAAATCGTAATTTACTGGCTTTTAACAGGAAGTGTTTTAATATTCATCATGGTTGTAATTGGTGGTATTACAAGACTTACGCATTCTGGATTGTCTATTTCTAACTACAAATTAATTAGCGGAACAATTCCTCCTATGAATGAAGTAGAATGGGAACAAGCTTTTGATTTGTACAAACAATACCCCGAATACCAAAAATTAAACACCCACTTCACCCTAGAAGATTTCAAAAGTATTTATTTCTGGGAATGGTTACATCGCTTTATTGGTAGATTTATTGGTGTCGTTTTCTTTGTTCCTTTTGTTTATTTCTTAATTATAAAACAATTAAGCAAACCCACCATACAAAAATCAATCATCCTACTATTTATGGGAGGCTTTCAAGGTTTTTTGGGTTGGTATATGGTGAAAAGTGGCTTGGTAAACAAACCAGATGTAAGTCATTATAGACTTGCTGCCCATCTTATCACAGCATTCTTAACCTTTGCTTACACCTTTTGGGTGGCGCTAGACCTTATGTTTCCAACAAGAAAAGCAATTAATTCGACTTTGAGAAATATTGCCAGAATTACATTTTTCGTCATCGTTATTCAAATAATTTGGGGAGCTCTTGTTGCTGGTTTAGACGCAGGCTTTATACACAACCATTGGCCTTTTATGAGTGAAGGTAAACTTATACACGAAACTGTTTATATTGAACAATTTCCTATTTGGAAAAATTTTATTGAAGGCAGAAGTGGCGTACAATTTACCCACAGGTATTTAGCATACCTAGTGGTTGCATTAATAGGTATTTTGTGGTTTAAATCGAAAAAAGCTATACTAACAAACTACCAAAAAAATGGAATTCTCTTGGTAGTTGCTATTGTATGTATTCAATTTATTTTGGGTGTGCTTACGTTAATTTATGCGGTTCCTTTATTGTTAGGTGTTTTGCATCAAATATTTGCGTTTTTCTTATTGAGTGCTATAACATTTGTACTACATCGATTCTCAAAGTAAAGCTATACTTAATCTTTTTTGAATATAGATACCTCTTCATTAAAAGGCATCTTTCCTTCATATATATACCCTTCTAAAACCAATAAATAAACTACTTCACTCAAAAATAGTGGCTTAAATATTTCGTTTAGCTCTTTAGTAATTTTATACTTATGCTTTACACCATCAAAAGTGGTAAATACCTCATCTGAAATTATAGTGCTTTTTCCTTTTGCAATAAGATTCTTATCCAAATCATATATTTTAATACGTGTAATACTAGTTTCTAAATAATGATCAGGAGACTCCACATAACCAATAACTACAGTCCCTTCATGACCTCCCATTACTATTTCTCCATTTCTTTTAACAAAAGGATCAATCCCCTTAGCTCTAACTTCGTTTTCCTTTTCTGCACTTAAAGCATCTGTTACCGCATTACCCGTATTTACCATTTTTAAATTAATAGCTTCAATATTAAATCCAGTTTTAGCATTCCAATACCCATTATTGAGCAAATACTTAACAGTTCCTTTACTACTACTATAACCAATATCTGCAGATGTCATCTCAATTTTAGAATCATTAAAATTTGCCTCCCAAGTGTAGTAGTAATCTGTTTGACTTCCACTATCTCCCCTAACCTGCTTAACTCTAATTTCATTATAGTTAAGATCTTTTACAGAATAACCTTCCTCTCCCAAATAAGAAGATGTCCCTATTTTTTCTTTTTTATTTAAAAGAATATTTCCTTTTTTAATTTTAATTTTCTGTGCAGAACCACCTAATGGTAGCATAAATGCTAATAACAAAATTGCTATAACTCTCTTCATTATGTAGGTATTAATTTCAAACAACTACCAACACAACTATTTTCCTACATATTTATTGCAACAACCTACACTCTATTAACATAAATACATCTGAAATTTCATAAGATTAACAACTACATTTCTATTCCAACCCTATATCTGGCATTAACTCTCCAATGCATTTTAAAAATTCAAACCATAATTGTAACTTTGTATTTTCCTAAAACAAGGGATTAATGATATATAAGATTAGAATAATTTTAGATGCTACAGACGATATCTTTAGAGATGTTGAAATAGAAGCGTCTAATTCTTTAGAAGATTTTCATAATACTATTACACAGGCATTTGGATTTGAAGGAAATGAAATGGCTTCATTTTACACCTGTGATGATGAGTGGAATCAAGATGTGGAAATTGCCTTGTTTGACATGAGCGAGAATGGTTCTGACATCAAGTTAATGAACGAAACATTTTTAGAAGACATTATCACCCAAAATTCTACAAAGCTTATATATGTGTACGATTTTTTAAGCATGTGGACTTTCTTTGTAGAACTAGCAGATATTGTTGAAAAAGAAGACGGAGAAGCGTACCCTAATCTTTTATTCAGTTTTGGAGAGCTACCAGATTCTCCACCAGAAAAGGAATTTAAATCGAGTAAAAATGAATTCGATTTTGAAGACGATGTAGACAGTTATGATGATTATAATTTTGACGAAAATTGGAATTAATTTCAATTAAATTATACATCTCATAAAAGCTTTATTAGCGATACAGTACTTCTTACATTTCACAACCTATTAATTTAAAATATTAAATGATAAATCTATACAATACACAAATAGAAAGCATTTCACTACATCGTGTAGGTAATAAAAACAAAGGAGAATCTCTTTTTTTATCAGAGCAACCATTCGCTTTAAATGATGAAACAAACGGACTACTTAAAGAATATTTTTTTAAGCCCTTTAGAGAGAAAGAAGAGAATTATTTTAAGTTTACAAACGAAGTTGATATTGAATTTAATGAGTTATACAAAATAGTTTCTTCCGTTTTTGAAGAACCTAATAATGCGCATGCAAATTCCAAAAAAATTGCATCACACTTATTTGATCAATCAAACCACCCACATATTAAAAGTGGTGAAATTTATGTTGCTTATTTGTCTGATGTTCTTTTAGACAATGTAAAAGTAGATGCAATTGGTATTTTCAAGAGTGAATTAAAGCACGATTTCCTTCAATTTGAAGAAAGTGAAGGAAATATGAACATCCTTATTCAACAAGGAATAAATATTAATAAGCTAGATAAAGGTTGTCTTATTTTTAATTCAGAAAAAGAAGAAGGTTATAAAATTTTATCTATAGATAGCAACCGTTACGATGCTAAATATTGGTTGGAAAACTTTTTAGAGGTGGATGTTTTATCTGATGATAATTTTAAAACAAAGAACTACTTAAAATTCTGTCAAAACTTCGCTAAAGATGTAGTTCTTCCTGCAGAAGACAAGCAACAAGAAGTACTGTTTATGAACAGAGCAGTAAATCATTTTGCACAAAACGACGAGTTTGAAGAAACAACATTTTTAAACGAAGTAATGGAAAACCCAGAGTTGATTCCTGAGTTTAAACATTACAAAGTTGAAAAAGGCCCTAAATATAGCATTGAAGATATTTCTACATTCGATATTGCAAACAAAGCAGTTAGCGAAGCAAGAAAAAAGATAAAAAGTGTTATTAATTTAGATACGAATATCCAAATAAAGCTAGATTTTATAAAAACAGATTCTGCAGAAAAGTTTATCGAAAAAGGTTGGGACGAAGAAAAGCAGATGTATTACTATTTGGTATATTTTAATAAAGAACAAAAAAGTTAATTAGTACATTTATTGTATAGTCACTTCGATATATTCCTAATTTTTCATTGGGAATATATCGAGATGTAAAGTTAATCACAAGTCTTTTATCTTATCTGAATTTTATTCTCTATAATCTGTTTCATACTAACATTCTCATAGTTTCTTTTTACATAATCTAAGGCCAAACTAAGCACCTCTCCCATAGTCGTACATTTTTTAAAACCAGTATCTTTTGTATACTCATAAATATGTCCTTGAAGTTTTTTTATATGATCTTCTATCGAAATTTCATCTAGTACACAAATATCTATAAGCTCTGTAATTCTGTCTTCCGAACTAAGAATTCGTTTTGCTACAATGGATCGCTCTTCAATTTTATACTGATCAATAGAATCTTTTTGCAATTTATCCTTAACAAGCATAACCATTAAATAGTTTTCTTTAAAAAACTGAGGTCTGTATACTTTTAAATTCCCTTCAAAACACTGCTGATCAAAATCAATAGCACGTATCTTATAAACTACATGATCAAAATCGTGCGTAGGCACAATTACATAATTATAAGATCGCATATCTCCCAATAAACGAATCATACAACGTTCATTAAACTTTACAAACTCTTTTGCCAACTGTGCTTTTTCAGATTCTGTACATTTAGGTAAAAAATCTTTTATAAAAACATCGCCAGGGATTCCGGCAATATGCTCCTCTATTAAAGTGTCTTTATACACCAAAAAGTTAAGATTATAGGGAGATAACATATGCTCTAATTCTAATCCATAAACTCGAGATGCATCTGTCTTTTTCACATAAAAATAGGTGAAGTTATCATTTAAAACATTTCTAATTTTAATACGGAAAGGTTTCGAATTTCCAAAAGTACAATAGTCCACCGCATCTACATTTAAGTACTGTATTATAGCATCACTACCATCAGAATGTAGGATAGAATATACTTTCTTAAGGCTTAAATCAATCTCTTCACGTTCAGAATCAGAATAATAAACACGCACCCATAAGGTATCCTCATCGTTAGCATCATACACAACAATAGATCCGGAAAATCGCAATAAATCCTCATAAAAAATTGGAATTTCTATTTTACGATTGTAATGATGTAAATACCCATCCAACCTTTCGTTTACAGGATAAGCAGGTTTTTTCTTAGACATTAATCGCTCCGACATATTGTTATTTTTATTATTTAGGCCTATTTTGTAACAAAATAAGCAATTCCTCGTCAAGTAACTAGTGTATCGTTGCAAACAAGAGAATATAATAAATAACACCTAAGACAATCAAAAGACATTTATTAAAAACTTAGGAAATACGAATCAATCAAAAAAACAGAACTAATTTGGAAACAATACTTACTATTAAAAATCTGACTAAAAAGTACGGATATTTAACCGCTGTAAAAGATTTATCTTTTACTATAGAAAAAGGAAATGTCTATGGCATTTTAGGACCAAACGGAAGTGGAAAATCTACGACCTTAGGAATAGTCTTAAATGTTGTAAATGCTACAAACGGAGAATTCTCTTGGTTTAATGGGAATACTTCTACACACGATGCTTTAAAAAAGGTTGGGGCAATTATTGAACGCCCAAACTTTTACCCCTATATGACGGCTTCTCAAAATCTAAAATTAGTTTGCAAAATTAAAGGCGTTGGCACCGACAAAGTAGAAGAAAAACTAGAACAAGTAGGTTTGTTAGATCGAAAAAATAGCAAATTTAAAACCTATTCCTTAGGAATGAAACAACGATTAGCAATTGCTTCTGCCCTATTAAACGATCCAGAAATTCTAATTTTAGATGAACCAACTAACGGATTAGACCCACAGGGAATTCATCAAATACGAGAAATAATCAAAAATATCGCCTCAAAAGGTACTACCATACTATTAGCTTCACACCTATTAGACGAAGTTGAAAAAGTATGTAGTCATGTTGTTATTCTTAGAAAAGGAAAAAAATTATATGCCGGAAGAGTAGATGAATTACTTGCTACTAAAGGTTTTTTCGAATTAAAAACCGAAAACAACGACGAACTAAAAGCTATTTTAGAAAACAATTCCAATTTTGGTAGAATTACTGTTGAAGACGGATTGATTACTGCATATTTAACCGAGGATATTGACGCCAAAGAATTGAATAAAATAATGTTCCAGAAAGGTATTATTCTCTCTCATTTAGTAAAACGAAAAGAGAGTTTAGAGGAGCAATTCTTAACGCTAACGGAAAATCAATCAAACTAATTCAATCAAAAAAATCAACAACACATGTTACGTCTTTTACAAATAGAATTTATAAAACTTTGGAACAATAGAGCAAGTAAGGTTTTAATTATATCGTACTTCGTATTACTTTCTTCCATTGCATTAGTGGCAGCAATAAAATTTGATATAGGCCCTATAAAATTTCATTTAGCAGAACTAGGTATATTTAATTTTCCTTATATCTGGCATTTTAACACCTTTATAGCATCATTTTTTAAATTGTTTTTAGCTATTGTTATTGTATCTATGATGGCAAATGAATACAGCAACAAAACCATAAAACAGAACCTTATAGATGGGCTTTCTAAAAAAGAATTTATTCTTTCCAAATTCCTAACTGTTTTAACTTTTTCAATAGTATCTACGCTTTTCTTATTTGTAGTCTCTCTTGTTTTAGGGTTAATCTATTCTAATTATACAGAAGTATCCATAATTTTCACAGACCTAGAATATTTACTGGCATATTTTATAAAATTAGTTGGCTTCTTTTCTTTTTGTTTATTTGTAGGTATTTTAATAAAACGTTCTGCGTTCGCCTTAGGTTTTCTAATTTTATGGCAAGTTTTTGAAGGTTTTGTTAGAGGAATGATTCGTTGGAAACTTTTCAACAGCGAAACTACAGATACTATCATGGGATTTTTTCCTTTAAATTCTATGTGGAATTTACTAAAAGAACCATTCCGAAGATTATCTGCCGTACAAAATTTAGGAGCTCAGATAGGAGAAGATTTTAAATATGACTACGCCGTTCACTGGCACGAAATTGCTATAGTCCTTTGTTGGACAGCTATTTTCGTTTATTTATCTTATGTTTTATTAAAAAAGAGGGATTTATAGTATATTGGTCGACGAACATACTTCGTCTATGAAAAAGAAATTACTACTCTCCTTTTTTTTAATGCAACTGACTGTATCTTGGGCGCAACTTTCGAACGACTGTGTTAATGCAATTGTTGTATGTGGAAATAGCACTATAGAATCTAATGTTTCTGGTTTTGGTGTCCAAGAATTGGATAATGAGCAAAACTCATGTTTTTTCGAAGAAGTTAATAGCATATGGTTTAAGCTGTACATTGCTGAATCTGGGTCTCTATCATTTACTTTAATTCCAGATGAAACAGACATTAGCGTTGATTATGACTTTTACATTTTTGGTCCAAGTGATTCTTGCGGTGACTTTAATGACCCGATTCGTTGTTCAACAACAAATCCCGATTTGGCAGGTGCATCTAACAACCATACAGGGCTAAGGGATAATGAAAATGACACTTATGAAGGTCCTGCGCAAAGCGGGAATAGCTTCGTTTCTTCTTTAGATGTTACTATGGGAGAAACGTATTATTTGCTAATAGACAGACCACATGGAAATGGTGGTTTTAATTTGGAATGGGCTGGGTCCGCTAAATTTAACGACCCTCCCCTTATTATAGGAGACCCAACCCCAATTGAACTCTGTTTGGCTAGTCTCGACACCCAAATTAATTTAAAGGAAAACGGTAATCAAATTACAACAAGTCCTTCTGTAAAACTTGTATATTTTGAATCTTTTGCCAATGCTTTAGACAATCAAAGACCCATACTTCATCCAGAGTCGTATAAATTAAAAACAGCTCAAACCATAATATATATTAAGGTTACCAATGACAATGGTTGTTTTGAGATTCTAGAATTACCAGTTTCTGCTGTATCATTTATTAATGAAAGCTTCAGTTATATCGCCTGCGATCAAGATGGTAATGGTACAGAATTTTTTCAGTTATCTAATATTCATACAGACGTACTTAACACTTTAAACAATAGCGCTGACTATACCCTAAGCTTTCATCATAATAAAATTACTGCCGATTCAAATTCAAATATGATAAATCCTGTCAATTATTCTTCTGTAAGTACTACTATTTATGCGCGTATTTCTTCTAATGTTGACACTTTCTGCTTTTTATCATTACCTATAGAATTAATAGTTAGGTCTAGTCCAATTCCTTTAGTCTCACAATTACTGCAATGCGACATAGACAAAAGTAATTCTACGGACGGAATCTCTGCCTTAAACCTAGAACAAGTATTTGGTTCATTATCCAATGATGAAAACTACACGTTTTTCTTTTATGAATCTATCCAAAATAGAAACAATAACATCCCTATACCAAACCCTATTGGGTATACTAATACCCAACCTTTTAATCAAACTATTTATTACAAAGTAATACAAAATACCTGTGAGAATATAGGTGAAATACAAATTCAAGTTCAACCTACCACAATTAGTTTAACTCCACAGAGTCCATTTTATACATGTAACGAAAATATTGACAATACTAACATATCTGGCACTTTTGATTTAGAGAGTATAAGGCTATTAAACTATCCTAATATTGAAACTAATTTTTACATTTCTTTAAGTGATGTCACCTTAGAGAAAAACCCTCTTTCTGGAAATTACACTACCTCTGAAGCCACAACAGCTGTATATGTTAGAATTGAAAATTCCAATCAATGTCAAGGTGTAGAAGAGTTTGAACTCATTGTTAATCCAGTGCCAACTTTCACTATTAATGAATCGTATGTCTTATGTACAGATGGGGCTCCTTTTACCTTAACTGGCCCGGAAGGATTTGATAATTACAAGTGGTATAAAATCGATGGTACAACAGATACAGAAATATCCAATAAAAATTTCGCTACTTTTTCCGAGGTGGGTAATTATTACTTAAAAGTTGAATACATATACAATAATAATGGAAAAATAACGCACTGCTCCAATAAGGAGTTTTTTAGAATAACGCCATCAAATAAAGCTTTTATACAAGATATTATTATTAAAGATATTTCCAAAAACAACTCGGTTCAAATTATGATTACTGGTGATGGAGATTATGAATATTCTATCAATGGTATAAATTACCAGGATAGTAACATATTCACAAATGTAACTCCTGGCATAATTACTGTATATATAAATGATAAGAATAACTGTGGAATTACCGAAAAAACAATTTCTATAATTGGATACCCTAATTTCTTTACTCCAAATGGAGATGGCATCAATGATTTTTGGCAAATAATCGGTATTAATGCTCAACTTCAGTCAAAATCGGTCATCACTATATACAACAGATATGGAGCGCTAATGGCGCAAATATCCCCTACAGAAAAAGGATGGGATGGAAAATCTAATGAGCTACAATTAATTTCTTCTGACTATTGGTTTAGTGTAACATTAGAAGATGGCAGAATATTCAAGGGACATTTTGCGTTAAAGCGGTAATTGCGCAAATAATTGTTCTTAAAACAAGCAGGCTTTTGTAGTTTTACAATATGAAATTTAAGGTAGTATCAGAATTTAAGCCCACAGGAGACCAGCCAAATGCTATTAAAGAATTAGTAGCTGGTTTAAATGGAAAAGAAAAGTACCAAACCCTATTGGGAGTAACAGGTTCTGGAAAAACCTTTACCGTTGCCAATGTTATAAAAGAAGTGCAGAAACCCACACTAATTCTAGCGCATAATAAAACACTGGCGGCACAATTGTATTCTGAGTTTAAACAATTTTTTCCTGAAAATGCCGTAGAATACTTTGTTTCTTATTACGATTATTACCAACCAGAGGCATATTTACCAACTACAGGAACTTTCATAGAAAAGGATCTTTCTATTAATGAAGATATAGAAAAATTGCGTTTAAGTACCACCTCTTCTCTACTCTCTGGAAGAAGGGATATTATTGTTGTAGCATCTGTTTCTTGCCTGTATGGTATTGGTAACCCTGTAGAATTTCAAAAAAATGTAATTATCCTTAAAAAAGACCAAGTTATTTCTAGAACCAAACTGTTACATATGCTTGTGCAAAGTTTGTATTCCAGAACTACGGCCGATTTTAAAAACGGTAATTTTAGAGTAAAAGGAGATGTTGTAGATATTTTCCCAAGCTATGCAGACCACGCTTTTAGAATACATTTTTTTGGTGACGAAATAGAAGAGATAGAAGCCTTTGAACCCTTAAAAAACAAAGTATTAGAGACCTACGAAGATTTAACTATCTATCCCGCCAATATGTTTGTAACATCACCAGATATATTGCAAAATGCCATTCACCAGATTCAGGAGGATATGGTAAAGCAAACCGATTATTTTAAAGAAATAGGAAAACCATTAGAAGCAAAGCGATTGGAAGAACGTACCAGTTTCGATTTAGAAATGATTCGCGAACTTGGCTATTGTTCTGGTATTGAAAATTATTCGAGGTATTTAGATGGTCGAGAACCTGGCACCCGCCCTTTCTGTTTGTTAGATTATTTTCCAGATGATTATTTAATGGTGATTGATGAAAGCCACGTAACCATATCACAGGTACACGCTATGTACGGAGGTGACCGATCCAGAAAAGAAAATTTAGTAGAATATGGTTTCCGTTTACCAGCGGCAATGGACAACCGACCTTTAAAATTTGAAGAATTTGAAGCCATACAGAATCAAGTCTTATTTGTAAGCGCTACACCTGCCGATTATGAGTTAGAATTATGCCAAGGTGTGTTTGTAGAGCAAGTAATACGTCCAACAGGATTATTAGACCCTATTATAGAAGTACGCCCAAGCTCAAATCAAATAGATGATTTGGTAGAAGAGATTCATCTACGAGTAGAAAAAGATGAACGTGTTTTAATAACAACCTTAACCAAAAGAATGGCAGAGGAAATGGCAAAATACCTTGACCGTATAAATATACGTTGCCGTTATATTCATAGTGATGTAGATACTTTGGAAAGGGTAGAAATAATGCAAGATTTACGAAAAGGAATTTTTGATGTTCTTATCGGAGTAAACCTTTTAAGGGAAGGTTTGGATTTGCCCGAAGTATCTTTAGTTGCTATTTTAGATGCAGATAAAGAAGGTTTTTTAAGAAGTGCCAGATCCTTAACCCAAACGGTAGGGCGTGCAGCACGAAACTTAAATGGAAAAGCAATTATGTATGCTGATAAAATCACAAAAAGCATGCAAAAAACCATTGACGAGACCAATTACAGAAGAGAAAAACAAATAGCCTACAACACTGCGAATAACCTTGTCCCAAAAGCGCTTAATAAAAGTCTTGATAGCGCTTTAACAAAAAACTCGGTCTCTGCATACCATTTCGAAAAACAAGAGCTTAGAGCAGCAGAACCAGATTTAGAATACCTTACAAAAGACCAAAGAGAAAAGCTTATTCGTGATAAAAGAAAAGCCATGGAAAAAGCTGCGAAAGATTTGGACTTTATGCAAGCAGCAAGGTTTCGAGATGAGATTAAAATGTTGCAAGAACAAGATTAAGTTGTTGTTGTTCTTGTAATTAATTTCCATTACCTAATTTTTCTGGTACTATCTGTCATATCCTAAAATAGGTTTAAACACTAACGCCAGTTTTCAACTGGTGGCCTTTTTCAGTTTTATAAATCTATGTGAAAAATTTAATTGATATAAATGCAACTATCAATCCTAACACAGCAAGAAAAAAAATATTTCTACTCCATTTATTCTCCGCCTGTTCTTCTTTTAAATCTGTTTTACAAAACTTAATTAAAACCCACCATAGAAAAACTCCAATATCACTTTCTATTTTATACCGCATTTTCAAACAAGTTCTTTTATATCATTTCAATTTTAAAAACTACTAAATTATAATAATACTTTTAACATCCCGCCAAGATAAACGAACTCATTTTTAAATATGGCTTTTAATGAACAATGAACTAAAAATCAGCCTTACTAAAAAATTTTTAGACATAAAAATTGAAACTAAAAAAAGCATCCAGACTCCTCCAGATGCTTTCTTAACTAACCAACTTAAACCAACCTTATGAAAAAGGTTTATTTTTATTCTTTTATAATGCTATTGACCTTTTTGGTTTTGGTAACGCTTCCTCTTTTTTTGGTAAACTAAAGTGCAATATTCCATTCGTATAAGAAGCTTCAATTTTACTGCCATCAACAGAATTTGGCAGTGTAAAAGCTCTTTTAAAAGAGGTAATAGAAAATTCCTTTCTTGTGTACTTCGCTTCTACTGTTACCTCTTTAGAGGTGGCTGTAGTGAAAACTGTTAGCACGTCATTATCTATCTCTATACTAAAATCTTCCTTATTTCTTCCTGGAACAACTAATTCTAATTGAAAATCCTTTTCACCTTCTCTAATATTCACAGCAGGAACTGCTTTTCTAGAATTCTCTAATCCTCCAAACCAGTCTGGATTTAAAATTTCATCCATTAAAGAAGGAAATAAATGTCTATTACTTTTTACGATGCTCATCTTTATATTTTTTAAGTATTAATTATTGTTTCTTGCATAGATATAGTCAAACGCTATACCAATTATTTTCAACTGACAAAAAGTCCTTATTTAGTGTATTTAAGCTGACATATTGTCAATTAAGTGTTTAAAAACAACAATTCCTCCACTACAATAGAATGAAATGTGGGCACGCATAGCATATCAACCATATTAACTTACCTTGCACAAAAATTAAGCAATGACTAATAATGATATTTTTAAAAAGCTTCGCGTTGCATTAATGTTGCGGGATGATGATATCGTAGAAATCTTAACATTAGTAGATTTTAAAATTACAAAGACGGAACTAAGTGCCTTTTTCAGAAAAGAGGACCATCCAAACTATATAGAATGCGGGGATCAAATACTGCGAAATTTTCTAAATGGACTAGTAATCCATTTAAGAGGAACCAAGGAAGACCCAAAAAATCCTGGCGATGTTTTAAGTAAATCTAAAAAAACGGAAACGCCTAAAAAACATAATCAGAGCTTTAAGCCAAGAAACGCAAAAAAGAAAACCTCTGATTTAAGTTATGTGAAATATAAAAACAAAAAAAAATCCTGAATTACTTCAGGATTTTTTTTGAATAAACAACGCTCTTCTTAGTTTTTAATTCTAACAGGAATCGTATATCTTTTTCCCTTACGGAAATTCTTTATGTCAATTTTCTTGTAGTTTAATCTTCTTTTTACAAAAGCCTCTACACTAGCATCCTTCGTATCTACAGACAGAACAACAATTTCCCTATCTGTATTAACTGTAAATAATACTTTAGCCGTTAAATCTGCCTTAAGATCATTAAAACTATTCTTCTCTAACAGTTTTCCAATTTGTTTTGAAATTTTCTTTGTTGGTTCGATAGTTGTTGAATCGTTTGCTACTACTGAACTTGCGGAAAGTAACATTACAGCTACTAACATTAAACTAATTTTTCTCATGATGTTTTTGTTTTATGATTATTAATTGATGACATACTTAAAAGACGTTCAAAAATTAAAATTGTTACTTCAAAAAACAGTTTTAACAAATATTTAGTCAATTAAAATTAGAAAAACAACATGAATTAAGTCAAAAAAAAAATAAAAACCCCTATAAACATTGGTTTTTTTAAATGTTACATTTAAAAAAATAAAAAATAGAAGATTTTGTACTTTGTATAAAATTTAAGAAAGTTAACCTCCTATAAAATTTAATTTTCTGTAAATACCGACAATAACTAACCCGAAAAAAGGACTCATCATGCCAAATTTGTATATTTAGACCTCTATAAATACTAGAATAACGATTTCATTGACACCAAATGAAACAAATTTTAAAGCAACTCCTTTCGGGCAAACAAACTCTGATAAATATTAATTCTATCGTTTTCAAGAGAGAATAAAATTATTTTTTATCGAATATCTGTCATTCCTTCGAAGGCACGAATCCACTACTAAAAAAAAAGGAGTATTGTGTACTATGTACACAATACTCCTTTTAAAGTTATTCAAAGTTGTTTTACCTAAGCCAAAACATCCTTTACTAAATCTGCAGCTTCTTGAAACTGTACAGCAGATTTAACTTGTAATCCAGAATTATCTATAATTTTTTTTGCAATTTCTGCATTGGTACCTTGCAAACGAACAATTAAAGGAACGTTCATAGCGTCACCCATATTTGTATAAGCATCGACAATACCTTGCGCCACACGGTCACAACGTACAATACCACCAAATATATTAATCAGAATTGCTTTTACATTAGGATCTTTTAATATAATTCTAAAAGCCTCCTCTACTCTTTTAGCATCTGCAGTACCACCAACATCTAAAAAGTTAGCAGGCTCTCCACCAGCCATTTTAATCAAATCCATTGTAGCCATTGCCAATCCAGCACCGTTAACCATACAGCCAACATTACCGTCTAAATCTACATAGTTTAATCCTACCTCTCTTGCCTCAACTTCAATCGCGTTTTCTTCACGCAAATCTCTCATTTCTTCATATTGCTTTCTTCTATACAAAGCATTATCATCTATAGATACTTTAGCATCCACAGCCATGATTAAATCATCCGAAGTTTTTAACACAGGGTTTATTTCGAACATACTAGAATCACTTTCTACATATGCTTTATAAAGTGACGCCACAAACTTGGACATTTCTTTAAAAGCTTTTCCAGACAAGCCCAAATTAAAGGCTATTTTTCTAGCTTGAAAAGGCATTAAACCAACAGCAGGGTCAATTTCTTCTGTAAATATTAATTCAGGTGTGTTTTCTGCAACCGTTTCAATATCCATTCCACCTTCTGTAGAATACATAATCATGTTACGACCAGTTCCTCTGTTTAACAAAACAGACATATAAAACTCCTTTGTTTCACTTTCACCAGGATAATACACATCTTCCGTAACTAAAACCTGATGCACTCTTTTTCCTTCTGCTGAAGTTTGCGGAGTAATCAAATCCATACCAATGATATTACCTGTAATTTCTTCTACTTCTGCTAGATTTTTAGCCAGCTTAACACCGCCACCTTTTCCACGTCCTCCTGCATGAATCTGTGCTTTAATCACATGCCATCCAGTTCCTGTTTCTTGTGTAAGTTGTTTTGCTGCATCAACTGCTTCCTTTGCATTATGAGCAACTATACCTCTTTGGATACGTACTCCAAAGCTTGCTAAAATTTCTTTTCCTTGATATTCGTGAAGATCCATATAGTTATGATGTCTTTATGTTTGCGACAAAAATAAGAAACCAACTTCTATTACCCTAATGAAAAAGAATAGCAGTTGTAATAAATCGAAAAAAAAGTATTCGCATTCCTCTAGTATATTGATTTTCGTAAATCAAATTGTTTCAAATATAACAAATTGTTGTATTATTTGTTTTTGTGTTTCTTTTTTTTGCTCAAAATACACAAGTAGTCTAAATTTGCTAAAAATTGACAGAAAATGAAGCACGCAGATTTACTGAAAATAGCCCAAACTTATGGTAACCCAGTTTATGTTTACGATTCAGAAAAAATAACAAAACAGTACCAACGCCTTACCAATGCATTTAAAGGTGTAAAAAGTTTGAAGCTTAATTATGCTGCAAAAGCACTTTCTAATATTTCTATTTTACGATTAATGAATTCTTTAGGCAGTGGTTTAGATACGGTTTCTATTCAGGAAGTGAAATTAGGATTACTTGCTGGTTTTAAACCAGAATCAATAATTTTCACACCAAACGGTGTTTCTTTAGAAGAAATTGAAGAAGCTTCTGCTTTAGGCGCGAGTATCAATATAGACAACTTATCAATACTAGAGCAGTTTGGTAGTAAACACCCAACTATTCCTGTCTGTATCCGAATAAATCCGCATGTAATGGCAGGAGGAAATGCTAATATTTCTGTTGGTCATATAGATTCTAAATTCGGAATTAGTATACATCAAATTCCGCACCTTCTTCGCATTGTAAAACTAACCAAAATGAATATCAATGGTATTCACATGCATACTGGAAGTGATATTCTAGATATTGATGTATTCTTATACGCTGCTGAAATTTTATTTGACACAGCAAAAAACTTCAAAAATTTAGATTTTATAGATTTCGGTAGTGGTTTTAAAGTTCCTTATAAAGGAGGCGATATTGAAACCAATATAGAGGAATTGGGTAAAAAACTAACTGGCAGGTTTAATGAATTCTGTAAAGAATATGGCAAAGACTTAACTTTAGCTTTTGAACCTGGTAAATTTTTAGTGAGTGAAGCTGGTCATTTCTTAACCAAAGTAAACGTGGTTAAACAAACTACTTCTACTGTTTTTGCAAGTGTAGATTCTGGTTTTAATCACTTAATAAGACCAATGCTTTATGGCGCTGCCCATGAAATTATAAACATATCTAATCCTAAAGGAAGAGAACGATACTATTCTGTTGTTGGCTATATATGCGAAACAGATACATTTGCCAGCAATCGTAGAATAAGCGAAATATCTGAAGGAGATATACTTTGCTTTAATAATGCAGGAGCTTATTGCTTTACTATGGCGAGTAATTACAACTCTAGATTTAGACCAGCAGAAGTTTTGTGGCATGAAGGAAAAGCTATTTTAATTCGAAAAAGAGAAACCTTAGAAGACCTAATAAAGAACCAAATTGATGCACCAGAATTGTTTCAATCCAAAAAGGCTTTAGTAAAAGCAAAATAATTAATCTAAATATTCGTTATTTTTGATATAGCTATTGCTATAAAATCTAAAATAGTACCTATGAACTCTGCTATATCAAAAATATCTAAATATTTATTTTTTTTAGCCATCCCTTTCGCAACGCTTAGCATAAGCGCGCAAGAGGTAAATTGGTTATCATGGGATGAAGCAACAAAGCTTGCCGAAACCGACAAAAACCCTAAGAAAGTTTTTGTCGATGTGTATACGGATTGGTGTGGCTGGTGCAAAAAAATGGATAAAGACACCTTTCAAAATGCAGAAGTAGCTGCTTATATGTCCAAAACCTACTATATGGTAAAAATGGATGGAGAAGGAAAAGAACCTATAAAATACCAAGGGAAAGAATATAAATTTGTTCCGTCTGGAAGAAAAGGATACCACGAATTTGCTGCGGCATTAATGCAAGGAAAACTGAGTTATCCTACTACTATTTTCTTAGATGAAAAGCAAAAGATGCTTTCACCAGTACCTGGATATCAAAAACCAGTACCTTTCTTAAAAATAGCTAAGTATTTTGGCGATAATATTTATAAAGAAAAAGATTGGAAAACTTATACAGAAAGTAAATAAGCTACTCTAACAAAAGCAAAAAGCACAACTATTAGTAGTGCTTTTTGCTTTTGTATAAACTCATTTTATTCCTCTACCTACTATAATTAGGAGATTCTTTTGTAATAGTAACATCATGTGGGTGACTTTCATTAATACCACTAGCAGTTATTTTTACAAACCTTCCCGTTTCTTGAAGCGTTGCAATATCTTTAGATCCACAATACCCCATCCCTGCACGTAAACCACCGACAAACTGGTGAATACTTTCATTTAGATCCCCTTTATAAGGCACACGACCTACGATTCCTTCTGGTACCAATTTCTTAATATCATCTTCCACATCTTGAAAATAACGATCTTTACTTCCTTTTTTCATTGCTTCAACAGAACCCATTCCTCGGTACGACTTAAACTTTCTTCCTTCGTAAATAATAGTCTCCCCTGGGGATTCTTTTGTTCCTGCTAATAAAGAACCCAACATTACAGTATCTGCACCAGCAGCAATAGCTTTAGGAATATCTCCTGTATACCGAATTCCACCATCCGCAATTACCGGAACTCCACTCCCCTTAATTGCTGCAGCAACTTCTAATACTGCCGAAAATTGTGGGAATCCAACTCCTGCAACCACCCTTGTAGTACAAATAGAACCTGGCCCAATTCCTACTTTAACAGCGTCAGCGCCAGCATCTACTAAATATTTAGCTGCTTCTGCGGTTGCTATATTTCCAACGACCACATCGAGTTTAGGGAATTTACTCTTTACTTTTTTAAGCACATCTACCACTCCTTTTGTATGTCCGTGCGCAGTATCAATAATTACAGCATCAACGCCAGCTTCAACTAAGGCTTCCGCTCTTTCCAAAGCATCACCAGTAACGCCAATTGCTGCGGCTACTCTTAGTCTACCGTATTGATCCTTACTCGCATTAGGTTTTTGAGTAAGTTTTGTAATATCTCTAAATGTAATTAAACCTACTAATTTGTTGTTCTTATTAACAACAGGTAATTTTTCAATTTTATGCTCTTGTAAAATTTCTTCAGCTTCCGACAAAGAAGTTCCTTCTGCTACCGTCACTAAATTTTCTGAGGTCATAACTTCAGAAATTGGGCGGTCATTATTTTTTTCGAATCGTAAATCCCGATTTGTAACAATACCTAACAACTTTCCAGCAGCATCTACAATAGGAATTCCGCCAATACTATATTCCTTCATAAATGCCTTCGCATCCTTGACAAAAGAATCTAAAGGAAGTGTTACAGGATCCATGATCATACCACTCTCTGCCCGTTTTACCTTACGAACCTTATGCGCTTGCTGCTCAATAGTCATGTTTTTATGTAACACGCCTATACCGCCTTCTTGTGCAATAGCAATAGCCATTCTAGACTCGGTTACGGTATCCATTGCTGCGGATATCATAGGTATATTTATCGTTATATTTCTTGTAAATTTGGTTTTTATACTTACTTCTCTTGGAAGAATTTCGGAATAATTAGGTACGAGTAAAACGTCATCATACGTTAAACCTTCTCCGATAATTTTATTTAGGTGTGCTTGCATAGCAATTAGAGATTAATTGCGTGCAAATATACGCTTTTTATGACAATATAAAATTATTTACAATATGGTTTAAAGGTCACTATCTAAGTCCGTGATTAACACCAACAAAGAAATAAACAAAATCAAATCTATTTTATTTAGATTCATTATAAATAATTATTATATTTGATTTGACAAAACCTGTCTTTATGTGTACCTCTATAAAAATAATTAACCAGACAAAAAATGGTATTCTAACTCGTTGTGAGAAAATCGACATTATACAACTCGTTTTCAATAATTTGTGTTTTGAATTCTATAACGAAGAATATCTTGCCTTCGTTGACTATATAAACGACTTTGATGCCGATAAAATTGAAAAAATGTATCATTATTCTATTCATGACAAAAAAATTCCTATCTCCGTAGGACATGTTTGTCTAACCGTACTTGTTAACAAGGAAGAACTAACGGAACTTAAATTTTTACTTACAGGAAAGAAAGACGAATCAGCCAGAATATTTTCAGAAGAAATTCCTTTGAAATTCTCTAGAAATTAAACTATATCAACTAGCTATAATTTAAATTGAAGTGTTGCATAGAAACTTCTTGGCTGTGCAGGAATAATTCCAGGTCCAGGGTAACCAGTAGCCCTTCTTGTAAAATAGGTTTCGTCTAGTAAATTATTAATACCCGTTTCCAGTCTCAATTTCTTATAAGTGTAGGATAAAGAAAAATCCAAAATACCATAGACGGGCACAGCCCCTTCTATACCTCTTTGGTTATCATTTTTATCCTGCTCTGCATTTGTTGCATCTGTAAATTGCTTGGACAAATAGGTATACTGAAAACTTCCTAAAAGGTTTTTATAGCCGAAATTTAATCCGGTTTTTAAATTAACCGCAGGTATAAACTCTACCTTCTTTCCTTTAACATTATTCCTTTTTGAAGCAGTATATTCCGAATCTGTCACCGCCAAATTTGCAAACAGATTCAATTTAATAGTTTCGCTTTCGGGAAAGAAAATTTGCCTTAGATTCCAATCGGAAAACCCTTCAAAACCATAAATAAATGCTGTACCAATATTACCTCTAGCACGGATTACCTTTCCTGTTTCTACCAAATCACCCGCTGCATTAATATGCACTTGCTTTTTAAGTATCTCCCCAATTCTACCGTCATAAAGCAAACCGAAAAAGCTAACATCATAGGACAATAGGCTATTTAGCCTACCTCTAAATCCAAAATCTGCGGTAAATCCATTTTCATCTTTAATATTTTCATCGATCTGTTTAGAGGGATTTTTAATGTGAATGTCATTAAAAGTTACCGATCTATAATTCTGCGTAAAATTAGCATAACCCTCTACTTCCTGCCTAAATTTATAGGTAGCGCCAACTCCCAATAAAATTATATTTCTTTCGGAAACAGCCTCCTCTTCTATTCTTTCATTCAAAATAGGATTATCCGCAAGATCTAATACTATATTTCTAAAACTCCCTATACTCTCAGTTTTAATATTATCAAATCTAATTCCTGGCGTTATGGATAGCTTATCATTTATATTAAAAATATTTTCTACAAATACCGCCATATTTAAATTTGGTAATTGGAATTCTGCCTGGCGGTCATAATTAGGAAAATCTTCCTCTGCAAAATTAAAATTCGCAGAAAGAGAAGTACTTCCTGGCCCTTGTTTTTGGTAATTATTAGTTTTGTAATATTTAGATCCCACTAAAAAAACCGCATCTTTATTGAAGATATTATACCTGGTAAGTAGTTTAGCTTCTGCACCCCAATTTTTAAAATTATCTATTAATAACTCCCTTGGTTTTTCTAAATCATCTGCCTGAGATACCCTGTTTATTCTAAATCCAACAGCTTTTCGAGAAGCATCCAGTCCAAAAACATTTAAACTAAAATCAGTTTTATTAGAAAATTTATGTTCTAATTTAAGTGCATATAATGCCCAATTTACCTTAAACCAATTTCGCTCTCTATTGCTATAAGTAACGTCTTTATAAAACTGTTCATCTGTTAAACCACCTGCCTGTTTTGCTAAATAATTCAAAAAAGTAGCTTCGAAGGTTAGCTTTGTTTTTTCCTTAAATTGATACCCAATATTTACAAAATAATTTTCAGATTCAAAATGTGAATTTGGACGAAATCCGTTTCCTTCCTTATAATTATAATAGGTGTAATAACTAAACCCTTTAATGGTACCACTTAAGCTATTAAAACTTGTAAAAAGGCTATTAGAACCTAATGTTTGCCTAGTAATTAATTCAATTTTTTTATTTGGATTTGGTTTTTTAAATTTGAAATTTATAAGTCCCCCAAATTGTGTTCCGTACTGTAAGGATGCAGCTCCTCTAACCACCTGAATTTCGCCAAGTGACTCAGCAGGAGGTGTATAATAACTCTCAGGATACCCTAAAACATCTGCACTTATATCATACCCATTTTGACGTACATTAAAATTAGCGGTACGGTTTGGATCCAAACCTCTGCCTCCAATGTTTAACTGTAATCCAGCATCGCCATTATCATATATATTTAAGCCAACTACTTGGTTGTAAATTTGCCTTGCATTATTCGCTGCCAAGTTCCCCGTAATTTGATCTATAAGAACAACCTCACTTTTCTTACCTGCATAAATAGCAGTACCTTCAACCTTTCTCAATTGCTTTAAGGCAAATACTTTTTCGCGCTGCAATGTCAGTACAACTTCCGAGAGTTGTTCTCCTAAGGAAGTCAAAGTAATCTTTGTTCTAGTTGCACTATTTACGGTTACTTCTGCCTCATAAAGGTCGTATTCATAAGCAAAAACTACTACTTTAAAAGTTCCTTGCGGAAGGTTACCAAAACTAAACTGCCCATCTTTATCTGTTGTGGTTAGATAGCCATTATTCCTTAAATAAACTTCTGCACTCTGAATTGGTTCATTATTATCATTAACCACTTCACCCGACAAAACAAATTGCGCTTGTATAGAAGCACAAATAAAAAATAAAACGACACAAACTCTACATTCCCTTAATAACATCCTGTAATGGTAAAATCCAATTTTTAGGTTTAAATGATTCTTTTTCCTGAGCCAAATCTACATTTGGATCAATCAAAGCTGTACTTAATCTTCCATTTAGTGTAACGTGACTTTCCACATACACTTCAATATTTTTATGCCCCTGCGAAGCAAAATAATTTCTTAAATAATGTGCATACTCCAATATAAAATCTGGCTGTGTTGCCATTTGTTTTTGCTGAAAAGGAGTTAGAAAATCTCCATTATCAACATAAAACCATTTGTTTGTTTTTCCGTTTACTATTTTAAACTGTGCATAACCAGCCTTTTCTATAAGCATTACTCGCCAAGAAAGTCGGTACCCTTCTTCCGTCCAAAATAATTCCCCAGGGTATAACAAATACCTAAAAGGAAATACTAACTGAACCGCAAAGAACGTGATTAAAACTGCATGTTTCAATTTATTTGTTACTTCAAAATTTGTCTTGAAGGATAGTCCATTGGCAAACAGTTCTTTATTAACTTTCATTATTTTAGAAAAGAAAGCGATTATTTTATGATGAAGAGTAGCATCAAAAAATATAAATGTGGATACTATCATTATATAAGGAAACATTCCTATTGGAAACAAAACTCTGGTTAACAAATGAAATACTACCACAAAGAAAAAAGCAAAAGGTCTGGTTTTCCTAAACAACAGTAAAAAGGGTATAGTTAAATCATATAAAGCACCAGACCAACTAAATGCATAATGCACCCATTCGTACCCAAGTAAATCTCCAATAAACGGAATATTAAATTTAGATGGAAGCCAAATTTTCAAAGGCATTGCGTTTAATAACCAATCGGAGTTTAATTTTGCAAGTCCCGCGTAGAAATAAACAATTCCCAATAAAAGTTTTATAGAATCAATTGTCCATTTAGGAACAAATTCAAATCTAAGGTTCTTGTTTTTTAATGCATCTATAGAAAAATAGGCGTTGGCAGGTAAAAAGAATAGTAAAAAACTAAGAATACTTATAAAATAATAATGGTTTAGATAAGTAGTTTTATCCAATAACTCGATATAAGTAAAACTTAAAAAAAACACGAGAATTGCGATTCTATACTTATAACCAAATGCTACAAACAGCGCAGAGATACCACAAATAACAAAAAGAATGTATGTGTATATTCCGAGTGGTTGCACCCATTCAAATCCGTAATAAGAAAAGAGAAATTTAGGTTGTATGTAAAGTTTATCAATCCAACCATAACTCCAAAAACGCACGATACTTCCAAACATCATACAACCAAACAAAATACGAAAGACTGCTAATGGTGCGGCCTCCGTATTTCTATGTATATATTTTTGGATTAAACTCATACTATATCAATCGCCATCAGCATCTACATAATCTATACTAATACTCATTGCAGATACCATATCTACCTTAAAAAAAGGAACTATACGTTGCACCTCATCATAGGCTAAAAGCATTTGCTTTGTGCCGTCCACAGATAATTCTTCCAGAAAGGCATCTAAATTATTTACAGATGTTCTTGCCTTGTTAAACTGGTTATTTATTAACTCGCCTAAATCGGCACCATCTTTTACACTATTAAGTGCCTTTAAATACGAATTTAAACTCTCCCCTTTTGTAGATTTCCCAAAATGCTTTCCATTAAAAAAATCTTGAGAAGCATTAAGACCTTCCAAAAATAATTCTTTTGAAACATCCTTCTTGTATAATGCTTCTACATGTTTAGTAGATTTTACTCCTGAAAACGCCCCAAGTGGTATTCCCATTTTGCCTGCTCTAAGAAACTTTTCATAATAGAAAATATAATCGTTTACAAATTTATCTACAGAAGCAGTAGCCGAAGCCCCATCATTGTTTATAAAAGTATCTCTATAATCACCTGCCCAGCCAGACGTAACTTCATTCGTTAATTCCTCTATATCTACTATAACATCGTTAACATAGCTCTTATAGTTACTTCCTGTAGTTCCGGAAGTATACTTTGCAAGGATCGCTTCATCTGTATCTCCAAGTCCGTTTAACAAATAGTCTAAGGCAGGAAATCCTTTTGCCACTCTATTTGAAGAAAGAGTAAAATCATAGGTTCCGCTGATAACATAACCTTCAATTTTTTCTGTATTTGTAGGATAAATATTAATACTGTATCGCAACCCAGCTGTTTCAGCAGGACCAATTTCGAACATAGAAACATGCTGCCACGACTTATATGCTTTTAACCATGCAGCTCTTAAAGTTTCCAAATTTGGTTGATCTGTAGTAGATTCAAAATCCTGAAAAGCAGTTTTCAAATTCGAAATTTCAGTAAAAAAAGCAGCATAGGAAGGAATTATAATATTATCTGCCCAATTTGTGAGCATTGCTTTTCTATCAAACTTTCCTTTTTTGCCTCCATCATTATCCGAACCACCATTATCCGAAGAGCAAGTCCAAACTAAACAAGCCAATAATACTATTCCTATATATTTTTTCATCTCTTTTTTTTTACTTATTCCTATTCAAAAAAAGTCATCCAAGTAAACAGAAGAACCTCTAATTTTTATTTAGAATAATTACATCTTATGCAAATGTAAAAAAGAGATGTCTTATATAATAGAAGACATCTCTCTTTTTACTAAAAATGTTATTTCTCTAAGCTTTGTCTTTCGTGAAACCAAATTTAGCTGCAATAGTATCAGAAATAGTGTCAAGTGTTCCTGCTGTAACATCCCAAAGTCCGTTTTCGCCATCACCCATTAAATCTGCTAAAAGAGCAGTTACCTCTGCTTTGGTAAAGTAAGGAGCAGTTGTTCCTGGCTTTCTAGTAAACTGTAAGCTATATACAAACCCGTACCCTTCAGATAGATCATGGAAAGCAGGTCCCATATCATTTGGGTTTAATAATCCTTTTCCTGCTTGTAAGTAATGAACTGCTCTTATAGCAATTACTTTAGAAATATTTTCTCTAATAATTTCTGCTTGCTCATCTCTAACTTTATATTCTTTTGCAACAATTGCTGCTCTTCCTAATTTGAATGCATCCCAAATAGCTGCTGCTGTTCCAGCAAAATCTGAATCACCATCAACTTTACCAGTATATTTATTTAAGAAACTATCATCAGATCCAATAGTAGCATTTGGTTTTGTAGCATCTTGAGAAGTACCATAGATATAACCATAAGCCTCATCCCATTTGTGCTCCATTGTAGTATATCCTTTTCCCTCTACAACAGTACCAGCATCATTTTTAGCTTTATTATCACTAGCATCTAAAACAGCTGGACTTAAATAATTATTTAAAATTTGATCTGTCATTAACGCACCTATTAAACTTTTAGCAACAACTTGGTTCATTTCTAATCCTTTATCAGAAACATAAGCCGTTTTACTACCTCTAGGCAATTGTCCTGCTTGACCAGGAGTAGCAGTTTCTGCCCAATTCTGAAATACTACAGATGTTTGCAAAGTAATCCATTCGTCAAATTTCGTTTTAATGGCAGTTGCATCCGTACTATTTGTAGAAAAATAATCATGAGAAGCAGCAGTTTTGCTACGTATACTCTTATTAGAAGCATTTAAATCAGCATCCGTAAAGTCTTGTGCGCCTTCTTCATGAGCAAACATAGCTCTTAGTTGTATTTGGTTTAGATCATTCTTACCTAAAGCACTAGTAAATTCCTGAGCCATTTTAATTCTAGTGGTTTGCCCACCAAAACTAACAGAAGAAACTCCATCACGCTTAAAAACATAAGTAGCGGGTACTTTAATTACTTCTTGCTCTTTAGTAGCATCGTCATCTGAGTTACAAGAAGTAAAAAATAAACTTCCAATTATTGCTGCAGTAAATAATACTTTTTTCATTTTATTTATTTAGATTTATTTAAAATAGAGCGTAAATATATAATGAAAAATAGACTTACGAAAGTTATATTTAACAAATCTAAATAAAATTAATAGTTAGACCTTAGGTATTTAGGGCACTACGGAAGAACAAAAAAATTAATGGTATGCAGTAAACAATTCAGTTGCTTTGTTATATGCCGCTTCAAAAACCATCCAATTTACATTAGATTCGGCTTTTTCTGCCGTAAAATAGGAAAGCATTTTTTCTGTAGGCATATTCCCTGTCAGTTCATCTTTCGCCATAGGACAACCTCCAAATCCTTGTACAGCACCATCGAACCTACGACAGCCAGCTTTGTATGCTGCATCCACTTTTTCGTACCATTTAGATGGTGTAGTATGTAAATGCGCACCAAATTCAACATTAGGATACCTGGGTATTAGGTTCGAAAACAAATATGCTATATCCTTCGGCGTAGAAGTTCCCACAGTATCCGAAATAGAAAGTATTTTAACTCCCATTGCAGCGAGTTTTTCTGTCCACTCTCCTACCACATCAACATCCCAAGGATCCCCATAAGGATTACCAAACCCCATAGATATATAGGTTACCACTTCTTTATTTACAGCATCTGCAATATTTAATATCTCTTGAAGGGTTTCTACAGATTGACTAATTGTCTTATGCGTATTCCGCATTTGAAAGTTTTCAGAAATAGAAAAAGGATATCCCAAATAATTAATACTCTCCTGCTCACAAGCATTTTGCGCACCACGAACATTAGCTACAATTGCCAATAGTTTACTTTTTGTTTGAGACAAATCTAATTGTGAAAGCACTTCTGCCGTATCTGCCATTTGCGGAATAGCTTTAGGAGACACAAAACTTCCAACATCTATTGTATCAAAACCACATCCTAATAATGCCTGAATGTATTTTACTTTTTCCTTGGTAGGGATAAAAGCTTTAATACCTTGCATAGCATCACGAGGACATTCAATAATTTTGACCTTTTCTGACATATCTACTTTAGAAATCCTTTCAAAATTACCATTATTTATCTGATAATTTACGATGGATAAAAACTATTACACTGCGACCTTAATCCTTATACCTTAATTATATTTATCTTCGACAAAAAAATACTATGAAACTCATATCCATATCCCTAATAACCATACTATCCATTTTTCACTTTACTTCCGCCTCTAATAAACAAACCAAAAACACCAATGTTTTAAATTACGAAATGGAAAAAAATAAAGACAGCATACTAAGACACGTGGTTTTATTTAAGTTTAAAGACGGAACAGCAAAAGAAAAAATAAAGGAGATTGAAAACGCTTTTTCCGCATTGCCTTCCAAAATTTCACAAATACAATCTTACGAATGGGGATTAAATAATAGCCCCGAAGGTTTAGAAAAAGGATTTACACATTGCTTTTTTCTGGCCTTTAAAAGCGAAGAAGACAGAGCCATATATTTACCGCATCCAGACCATAAAGCTTTTGGAAAACTACTTACACCTTATTTAGACGATGTTTTGGTTTTAGATTATTGGACAAAATAAGCCCGCCTAAAAACAACCTCCAACAAATTTTAAGCTTTAGATTTTAAAATAGCTTTATTTATTTTCTTTACCAATGCTGGACCTTCATAAATGAAACCTGTCCAAAGTTGAATAAGATCAGCGCCTGCATCTAACTTCTCTAAAGCATCCTCAGGAGAATGAATTCCTCCTACACCAATAATAGCAAATGCCTTATTACTTTTTTCTGATAAAAAACGAATCACTTCTGTACTTCTTTCTTTTAATGGTTTACCACTTAGTCCACCTTTTTCTTTCACCAAATTAGCATCCGATTTTAAGTCCTTTCTTTCAATCGTCGTATTCGTAGCAATAACACCATCTATCTTTGTTGTTGCCACAATAGTAATAATATCTAATAATTGATTATCTGTTAAATCTGGAGCAATCTTTAATAAAATCGGTTTTTCTTTTCCTCCATTTTCAATAGCCAATCTTTTGTTTTCATCTTTTAGTTTACTCAACAAAGCCGTTAACGGCTCTTTATCTTGTAATTCTCTAAGTCCAGGTGTATTCGGAGAGCTTACATTCACTACAAAATAATCGACATGATTAAAAAGAGCTTCAAAACAAATAACATAGTCCTCTGTTGCATTTTCATTTGGAGTAACTTTATTTTTCCCAATATTACCACCAATTAAAACTTTGTGTTCTTTTTTCAATTGTTCAACTGCCTCTAAAACACCTCCATTATTAAAACCCATTCGGTTAACAATTGCTTGATCCGCTTTTAATCGAAATAATCTTTTCTTAGGATTACCTTCTTGTGGCTTAGGGGTAAGAGTACCAATTTCTATAAATCCGAATCCAAAATTAGAAAGCTCGTTGTAGATTACAGCATTTTTATCAAAACCTGCCGCCAATCCTACTGGGTTTTTAAATTTAATACCAAACACTTCTTTCTCTAAGCGCTTGTCATTAACAACATAGAAAGATCTAATAACACCTCCAAAACCAATTCCAGAAAAGAACTTAATTAGAAGAAACGAAATATGATGTACTTTTTCTGGGTCTAAAAGAAAAAAAAGAGGACGGATAAGTAGCTTGTACATTTGCAAAGAAAATTTATGTAAAAATACAAACTCCTATGAAGTTAAGCCTTCTAAAAACAGCTATATTTTAGTAAACAACCTCGGGGCAAGCCCAAATGCACTTAAAGACTAAAACTTGTATTCGACGCAAGAAGCGTCGGGGTATTAAACTCGCTGGTGGGAATAACATTATTCTCTAATTATTTTAGGAGTAACTAGTAACGGTTTACGCATAGCCTCTTTACAAAGCAAGGTATAACGTTCGCGCTGTTTGTCATTAAAAACAGCAATTAACTTTTTATCGTAGGCTTTGGAAAGATCTACTATTTCACTTAAAATATTATTATGTTTTAATGCCAATTTAGCCAACTCTGCATTTGTTTCTTGAGGATGCTCTTTTAACAATGCTTCAATTTTATCCTGAAGGAGTTTTGTTTTATCATCTAACTCAGCTCCCCAATTAGTCATCTTGTAAACTTGCCCATCGTTCAATTGAAATACGCTAATAATAGTTTGTGCATCTTTTCCGTTTATTCCTAAAGTGCAATCTTGAGCATATCCTAAAAAAGCCATAAAAAGGCAAAGAGTGCTAACTATTTGTTTCTTTAAATTCATGTTTAAAATTTTATTCCTACCTGTGGGTTTTTTACCTTGGAACTTGCCAAAGCTGTTTTCTTTAACTACAACAAAAATAGTACTTATATAAACAGTATTTTTGGCTAAAAAGTATTTCCATGCAACATATAATAGACCGGTTTATAAGTTATGTACTAATAGACACCCAAAGTGACGAAAACTCTGAAACTACGCCAAGCACACAAAAACAATGGGATTTAGCCAATATTTTAGTAGACGAATTAAAACAAATTGGCATGCAAGATGTCACCATTGATGCCAATGCCTATATCATGGCTACGCTACCTAGTAATGTTGGTAAAGAAGTTCCTGTCATAGGGTTTATTTCACATTTTGATACTACTCCAGATTTCTCTGGCACCAATGTAAAGCCACAGATAATTAAGAACTATGACGGAAAAGATATTATTCTCAATAAAGAAAAAAACATTATTCTATCACCTAGTTATTTTGAAGATTTACTTCTTTATAAAGGTCAAACATTAATCACAACAGATGGCACCACTCTATTGGGTGCCGATGATAAAGCTGGAATTGCAGAAATTATTACGGCTATGGAGCATTTAATACAACATCCTGAAATAAAACACGGTAAAATTAGAGTTGGTTTTACTCCTGACGAAGAGATAGGACGAGGAGCACATAAATTTAACGTAGACAAATTTGGAGCAGAATGGGCTTATACTATGGATGGTAGTCAAGTTGGAGAACTCGAATATGAAAATTTTAACGCAGCAGCTGTAAAAATATCCATAACGGGAAGAAGCGTACATCCTGGTTATGCAAAAGGAAAGCTAGTTAATGCCATAAGTATTGCCCATGAATTTATAAATCGAATTCCTAAAAACGAAGTTCCCGAACAAACTACAGGAAGAGAGGGCTTTTATCATATTCACCACACACAAGGAGAAATAGAACAGGCTGAAATACAATTAATTGTCCGAGATCATGATAAAACCAACTTTAAAGAAAGGAAAGAATTTCTTCAAAAAATAACAAAAGAACTAAATGAAAAGCACAACGACTGTATCTCTCTAGAGATTAAAGACCAATACTATAATATGAAAGAAAAGATCGAACCTGTTTTTCATACTGTAGAAACCGCAAAAGAAGCTATGGAGTCTTTAGAAATTTTACCAATCATAAAGCCCATAAGAGGAGGAACGGACGGTTCACAACTAAGTTTCATGGGACTTCCATGTCCAAATATCTTTGCAGGAGGACATAACTTTCATGGGAAATATGAATACATTCCTGCAGAAAGCATGCAAAAAGCAGTTGCGGTTATCGTAAAAATTTGCGAACTTACAGCAAACAAAGCATAATTCTATTATGGACATTTCAGAAAAAATAGATGCATTTTACACAAAAGATCATATTTTTAAAGAAGGTATTTCCATCCTCAGAGAGCTAACCAAAAAGACAGCGTTAGAGGAAGATTACAAATGGAATATTCCTGTATATACCATTAATAACAAAAATATACTGGGAATTTGCGCTTTTAAAAGTTATTTTGGAATTTGGTTTTTTGATGGTGTCTTTTTATCTGATCAAAAAAAAATTCTTGTAAATGCTCAAAAAGGAAAAACAAGAGGCATGCGACATTGGAAGTTTAGCGCTGCCTCTTCCATAGACAAAACTGAGGTCTTAAACTATATGCAGGAGGCTATTGCGAATAGTAAAAAAGGAATAACACTTCTACCTCAAAAAAGAAAAAAGCTACAAGTGCCTCTATTGCTAAAAAATGCATTCGATAAAGACAATAATTTAAAAAAATGTTTTTTTCTATTAACTTCTTACAAACAAGAAGAATATTTGGAATACATAAATACTGCAAAGCAAGAAAAAACTAAGACTACGCGATTAGAGAAAATAATACCATTAATCCTAAAAGGAAAAGGACTTAATGATGTGTACAGAAAGTAATGTTTTAGTTTCCCTATAAAACAAAAAAGCACCGATTATAAAACCGGTGCTTTAAAAATTTTATGCCTTCGAAAAATTACTTTTTCTTTTCAGCAGGTGGGTTTAATTTTTTGCTCATCTCCAAAGAAATTGCAGATCGATCAAATTTAATTTTACCCGCCATTGTTTCGATAACGCAAGAAAAGTCCTTATCATTAAGTTCTAATACTTTTCCATGCATGCCACTTTTTGTAATAATTCTATCTCCCTTTTTAAGCGTGTCAGCAAATTTCTTTTCCTCTTTCTGACGTTTCATTTGGGGGCGTAGCATAAAAAAATATGCAACAACAAAAATTAAAATAAGTGGTAAAAAAGGGTACTGCTCTAACATTATTATCTATTTTTTTAAAGGTATTGCCGCTGCAGCTCCTTTAGGAGTAACAAAAGCTTTAATTCTAATTATTTCTGATCCTTTAGCCGTATTAGCTGTTACTGTAATAGTTTTTGTAATTTGGTTTTGTCCAGCTCCGTTAAACTTAACCAACAATTCTCCTGTTTCACCCGGAGAAATTGGATCTTTAGGAGGTGAAGGTATAGTACAACCACAACTACTTTTAGCATCTGTAATAATTAAAGGTGCATCTCCTGTATTTGTAAAAGTGAAAATTGTTTCTTGAGCTTCACCTTGGTTAATAGTTCCAAAATCGTGTTCTGCTTTATCAAAAGTCATAACTGGCAAAGTCTTGGAAGCTTCATCTCTTGCCGCTGCAACTTCTACATTCGCGGTTTTAATTTTACTGGAAGCATTCTCTTTACAAGAAACCATCCCCAAAATTGCCACTGCACTGAAGGTTAGAAAAATTCTTTTCATGATAATTAATTTATTTACATTTTTTTCAAAACTAAGGAATATTTATAATAAACCTCTACCAGTTTTTCTTAATTTTCCGTCACACTTGTATTCTTTCACCAATTTATCTAAGATTCCATTAATAAAAATACTGCTTTTTGGCGTAGAATATTCCTTTGCTATCTCCAAATATTCATTTATTGTTACCTTCTCTGGAATAGAAGAAAAATTAAGCATCTCACAAATAGCCATTTTTAATAAAATAGCATCCATATCTGCAATACGATCTTTATCCCAATTAGGTGTTTTTCCTTCAATTTCTTTTACTAACGTAGCATTATTCAATAATGTTTTTGTCAATAATTTCTTTGCGAAATCTAAGTCCTCTTCATCTTTTAACAAATCAGGAAGAAAGAAAGAAGGAATCACATCTTTGGTAACTTTCTTTAATTGCTTTAAAATAAATGTATTTACAATAGGTATATCATCTACCCACGTTAATTTACTATCTTCAAAATAATCGTAAATTTTTTCGTTTGGTGCAATTATATTTTTAAAAATATAAATTAAGAATTCCTTGTCTTTTTCATAGCTAGAATCTGCCACTGTCATGTATTCTTCATACACACTACTACTTAGTATCTCTTTATAAATAAGTTTTACATATTCCTCATTTAGATACCAATTCTTTAGATTTCTCTTGGAAAGTTCTTCTTGTACTAATTCATTATTTGCTATTTGCAATAATAACTTATTCTGCAAAAACTTTTCTTTGTTTGGATAAGAATCGGAAACTGCTGTCAAATATTTTTTAGAAGAAATTTTGACATTTTTATTTGCTAACTGGTGTACTTCAGACAGAAGATCCAATACCAATAAATATAAGGTATACATGTTCTCTATACTTACATTTAAAAATTTGACTTGTCTATCTAACGAATCATCTTTAGACTGAGTCAACGCATAAATACTTTGCATCACTTTTACTCTGATGTGTCTTCTTGTAAGCATTATTAAAGAACTTAAAATGGATTATTAAAATGCAAAAGTAATATTATTTTACCTAGAAACTATCTAAAAAAACTGCAATTTATAGATAGGTAATAGATATATTTTTAGTAAAACATAAAGCAAAGAACAAAAAACCTTAAAAAATGCGTATCTTATACTTTCTATAACATTTGGTCTGCCTTCAAAAACATATCTTTACGATATATTTAAACTCCCCCGCAGCACAGCTTTTTTTTCACATGAAAGAATTAAAATATTTAAACAAGTACCTAGTAAAATACCGCTTTAAATTACTTCTAGGAATACTAATTACCATTATTGCAAGAGTGTTTTCTTTAGTAATGCCCCCATACGTTAACAAATCTATAGGAGCAATAGAGGAACATTTTAAAAGTGGAAACAGTGATTTAACAGGTATAAAAAGTATCCTTTTAGAGCATATACTAATAATTTTAGGAGCTGCATTATTTTATGGTTTTTTTATCTTTTTTATGAGACAAACCATTATTAATGTTTCAAGGTATATTGAATTTGATTTAAAAAATGAGGTTTACGACCATTACCAAAAACTAAATCTTAATTTTTATAAAAAAAACAGAACAGGAGATTTAATGAACCGCATAAGTGAGGACATAACACAAATCCGCATGTATGTGGGACCAGCTATAATGTATGGCATACAGACGATCACACTTTTCATTTGTCTTATCCCATTAATGTTTATAAAAGCTCCTACAATAGCTATATACGCATTATTACCTCTACCTATCCTGTCTGTATTAATCTATCAAATTAGCAAAGTAATACATAAAAGGAGTACAGCTGTACAAGAGTTTTTATCTAAGCTGTCTACTTTTACACAAGAATCGTTTTCTGGAGTATCTGTAATTAAGGCATATGGATTAGAACCAACAGTAAATGAAGAATTAAAAGAGCTAGCAACAGAAGGAAAAGACAAAAGCATGTCGTTGGTAAAAATAAATGCTTGGTTTTTTCCATTAATGGTTTTGTTAATAGGCATCAGTAATATCATTGTAATCTATATAGGAGGAAGACAATATATTAATGGGGAGATTGCATCTATTGGTATTATTGCAGAGTTTATCATATACGTAAACATGCTTACATGGCCGGTAGCAATAGTAGGTTGGCTTACTTCGATAATTCAACGGGCAGAAGCCTCTCAAAAACGAATCAATGAATTTTTAAAAATTCAACCAGAAATTAAAAACGAAGTAAACTCAGAAACTCCTATTGCTGGTAAAATTGAATTTAAAAATGTCACTTTCACGTATGAAGATACGGGCATTACGGCAATAAAAAACTTATCCTTTACTATAGACAAAGGAGAAACTGTAGCCTTTATAGGAAAAACAGGTTCAGGAAAATCTACTATTCTTGATTTAATAGCACGCTTGTACGACGTTTCTTCTGGAGAAATACTAATAGATAACGCTCCTATAAAACAATTAAACTTACACAGCCTTAGAAAAGCAATAGGGTTTGTACCGCAAGATTCTTTTTTATTCTCCGATACTATTAAGAATAATTTAAAATTTGGTAAGAAAGATGCTACAGATGAAGAAATAATTAATGCCACAAAAAAAGCATCTGTTCATAACAATATTCTTGATTTTTCTAAAGAATACGAAACAATACTTGGTGAGCGAGGATTAACCTTAAGTGGTGGACAAAAACAACGTATATCTATTGCAAGAGCTCTGCTTAAAGACCCTGAAATTCATCTATTTGATGATTGCATGTCTGCCGTAGACACAGAAACAGAGGAAAATATTCTAAATAATTTAAACAATATATCAAAAAATAAAACGACACTTATTGTCAGTCATAGAGTTTCTTCTGTAAAAAATGCAGATAATATTATCATAATAGAACAAGGTGAACTCTTACAAACAGGCACACATGCTCAATTATTAAGTGTAACTGGCTACTATAAAGAACTTTACAATACGCAATTATCTAAAAAAGAAAGTTAGAAAAATGTTGCTTGCTTAGATTTTTTTTTACACTTTTGAAGATTGAATTAAGTTTTCATTAACGAGACACTAAACCAAATGAACGAAAAAAATTTTATTGACCAGGAAGAAATCTACTCCAAAGTTCTAAGAGCAGGTAGAAGGACATATTTTTTCGATGTAAGAAGCACTAAAGCCGGGGATTATTATTTAACGGTCACAGAAAGTAAGAAATTTACTAACGATGATGGCTCTTATCATTATAAAAAACATAAGATATACCTTTACAAAGAAGACTTTACAGCCTTTAAGGATATAATGGAAGAAATGATGAATTATATTATTGACGAAAAAGGAATGGAAGTCATTTCTGAGAGACATCAGAAAGATTTCAAAAAAGAGGAATCCAATACTACAGACAATACAGATAAAGACTCCGAATCAAATAACTTTACAGATGTAAGTTTTGATGATATCTAATGTTTTTTTCTTAAAAAAAACTTAACGCCTCTTAAAATTAAGAGGCGTTTTTTTATTTTTATACCAAGCTAATTCAACCAAAATGAAAAAAACTAATTTATTACTGCTAATTGCGATAGTGTCTTTACAATCTGTAATTGCTCAAAAATCATTTGATTTAAACTATTACTTACCACAAAGTGTAACGTACAATGCTGATATTCCTAAACCAATAGATGTTATTGGTCATGAAGTAGGAGAATGGCATGTTACCCATGACAAGCTGCTATTTTATATGCAAACATTAGCAAAAGCAAGTGATCGTATTTCTATAGAAAACAGAGGAGAAACCTTTGAAGGAAGACCAATTCTACTATTAACAATAACAAATTCCAAAAATCATAAAAATATAGAAAGAATTAGGGAAGAGCATATTGCAAACACCGAAAATGGTGGAAATACAACTAGCATTGAAAATATGCCGATTGTAGTTTACCAAGGTTTTTCTATCCATGGAAATGAACCAAGTGGTACAAATGCAGGTTTAGCATATGCCTACTACTTGGCAGCAGCAGAAGGCCCAGAAATTGAAAATCTTCTTGAAAACATGATTATTCTAATGGATCCTTGTTATAATCCAGATGGACTACAACGCTTTGCCTACTGGGCGAACACAAATAAAAGTAAAAATTTAAATCCGGATACAAACGAAAGAGAATACCATGAAGTTTGGCCAGGCGGACGTACAAATCATTATTGGTTTGATATGAATAGAGACTGGCTTCCTGCGCAACTACCGGAAAGTAGAGCCCGTATTAAGAGTTTTCATAAGTGGTTACCAAACATTTTAACGGACCATCATGAAATGGGAACTAATTCATCCTTCTTTTTTCAACCTGGAATACCCACAAGAGTACACCCGCTAACACCTAAAATGAATCAAAAATTAACAGCTGAAATAGGAACCTATCACGCAAAAGCACTTGATAGGATTGGCTCTTTATACTATACCGAAGAAAACTACGATGACCACTATTATGGCAAAGGATCTACTTTTCCAGATATAAATGGTGGTATTGGAATTTTGTTTGAACAAGGGAGTTCTCGCGGGCATATTCAGGAAAGTGACAATGGGATATTAACCTTTCCTTTTACAATCCGAAATCAGTTTACTGCTGCCTTATCTACCATTGAAGCTGCAAAAAACATGCGAACTAAAATACTGACATACCAAAGAGATTTCTATAGAAATGCTAAAAAGGAAGCTGTAAAAAGCAAAACCAAGGCTATTGTATTTGGTGATAGTAAAGATGCAGCAAGAACGTGGCATTTAGCAGAAATTCTAAACCGTCATAAAATAAAATTTCATGAACTAGCAAAGGATGTTTCTATAAAAGGTAAAGGCTATAAAAAAGGATATAGTTATGTAGTTCCTATGGATCAAAAAAATCATAGACTAATTAAAGCTATGTTTGAAAAAAGAACTTCTTTCAAAGACAGTCTTTTCTATGATGTTTCTGCTTGGACATTTCCTTTGAGCTTTAACATGGACTACGCAGAGTTAAATTCTTTAGCTAATGCTGGAAAAGAAATAAATGATTTTTCACCATTAACAGGTAAAATAGACAAGCAAAGCAACTACGCCTATCTATTTGAGTGGCACGAATATTACACACCAAAAGCGCTAAACGCAATCTTAAACAAAGGTCTAAGAGCTAAGGTTGCTAAGTCTACATTCTCTTTAGAAGGAAAAAAATATGATTATGGTACGATTATGGTTCCTGTTCAAAATCAAAAGCTAAATTCTAGTGAGCTACATTCTTTCTTAAGCAAAATAGCGAAGCAAAATAAAATTAACATAACTTCCGTAAGTACAGGCCTTACAAAAGGAATAGACTTGGGAAGCAATAATTTCTCTACTCTTAAAAAACAAAAAATAGCGATTCTTGTTGGTAGTGGAATCACGTCTTACGATGCTGGAGAAATATGGCATTTGTTTGACCAACGTTATGATATTAAGATTACAAAAATAGACGTTAGCTACTTTAACAGAGCTAACATAGACAACTACACTTCTATTATTGTTCCTAATTCTAGAGGCAGCAATCCTTTAAACAAGGCAAACACCGAAAAAATAATAGGTTGGGTCAAAAATGGAGGAACACTAATAGCGTACAGAAACGCAGCAAAGTGGTTAAACAAAAATAAGATGATGAAACTAAAGTTTAAAAAAGACACTTTAGTCGCTAAGAATATTTCGTTTGAGCAAAAAATTGATTTCTTTGGAGCACAGGTAACAGGAGGTGCTATTTTCGAAACAAAAATAGACCGTTCTCACCCAATAAACTTTGGTTATAAAAACACAACACTACCACTATTCAGAAATACTAATATTTATTTAGAAGCAGATAAAGACAGCTATAATAACGCAATCCAATACACTAAAAGTCCATTATTAAGCGGTTATGTTTCTAAAGAAAATTTAGATTTAATAAAACATAGTGTACCCTTCAAAACAAAACGAATGGGCAAAGGAAATATCATGATTTTCACAGACAACACCAATTTTAGAGCTTTTTGGTATGGTACTAACAAATTGTTAATGAATGCTATTTTCTTCGGAAAACAAATGTAAACAACAGTATTATTTGTAAACATAAAGGCAGCTAATTTAAATTAGCTGCCTTTATATTTTATACGTGACTCCAGATATTCAAGTTTTCCAATTGTTAATATATTAAACTATTCCAAACAATATTTCGTTATATTTACATAACTCAATATAAATTTAACATTATGACAAATAAATCAACAATCATTTCCATAGTTGCCACATTCATATGGGCATTTATGGGTGGGTATATCTTATGGGATATTATCGCTGGCAGTTTTATAAATAGTCATTTAGGAATTGCGACAGGAGTTCCCAAGGAACCAGATTTTCCCGTATTAGCAATAGGCTGTTTCATAATTGCCGTTGCTTTTAATGTTATTTACAAAAAATGGGCTGGTGGATCGTATTCTATTCGAAAAGCAGCAATATTTGGTGTATGGGTTGGTATTCTCAAAGGATTTGGTAGTGGTATAATAGACTTCGCCACAAGTAATGTTTTAGACCTAACAGGAACTTTAGGAAATGGATTTACATATGTTGTTTTCTTTGCTATTATGGGCACAATTGCAGGTCTAATTCATAAAAAAATAGTCTAATAAACTACTTACAAGAGACGCAAATGCTTTCCTTTACACCATCACGGTATAAAGGAAAACGTAAAGATGTCCTATACCTAAATTAAAACCAACCACCCTATTGCAAGAAAAATATCCATTTAGAAAAGTATATATTTTGTATGTTGTACTTTTCTTTAGTAAAATAATTTCTGGACAGAATCCGGTAAATTCAAAAGGAGATTATATTTTTATTAGTCCAGAAATCCTAGTAGGACAAACGTTTAGTTCTAATAAAAACTTCCCAAAAACTAAAATGCAAAAAGCATTCTTTTTAAGTATTGGAAAACACCATCTTTCTGACACTAAGGAATGGGCGATTAGACTTAACCAACCAAAAACAGGATTACTCTTTGGCATAACGGATTTTGGCAATAGTAAAAGCATAGGGAAATCTTATACTATAATGCCTTTTATGGAGTTCAATTTACCCCAAAAATTAGAAAATTGGTATTTACAAATGGCCTTTGGAGGCGCATATTTTGATACCAAATACCACAAGGAAACGAATCCATTTAACCAAGGTATTACCACAGAATTTAATTGGGCGTACAAAGCTTTTATATACTATAACTTTGCCAAAAAAAATACGCATAATTGGCGTTTAGGACTGGGTCTGATGCACTATTCTAATGGACATACGGCATTACCAAATCAAGGACTTAATTCGCTACTATTAAGCGTTTCTTCCAATATAAAAACAAAAACCACCTCAATAAAGCCTACAAATAATCTTAAAAAAGAGAATACAAAAGAAACATTTTTCACCTTCAGAAGCGGTATAGGACAGAATGTTTTAGCGAAATATATTAATGACCGAAAAGAAGTATATACAATAGCTTTTTCTGGTGGAAAAATTATTAATAAAACTTTTAAAATTGGAATTGGAGCATATTATCGGTTTTACGAACACTACAATGATTATATTAAGAACGATACAGACTTAATGAAAAAGGAATCTCCAAAACTAAAAAACAATCCTTATAGAAATGCCACTAATTTTGGTATTTTTGCTACCTCAGAATTACTTCTGAATCATATTGGTTTTGAATTTGACATAGGCGTAAACCTACACAAACCATTTTATAAGATAGATTGGCACCTAAACGAAGGCTATCCTTCTAATAAGACTGTAGATGGTGTTAGAACACCCACACACGTTCTAGGAGAATTAGGCTGGTACTATAAAACAAAACGGACAGTTTCTACTCGTTTAGGGCTTAAATACTATCTAATATCGACGCATAAATCGCCAATAAACAATATTTTTATTGCCGCACATATTAATGCGAATCTGGGACAGGCAGATTTCTCTGAAGTTAGTTTAGGGTACACCTATAGAGTAAAATGAATTAATTCCTATGATTTCACCTAAGCTTTAGCCAAATATTATTTGTATCTTAGAGAGCACAACAAACTAATTAACAGCGGACTAATCCTTATTTATTTGTAATAAGTAAAAAATATCGGGGCAAGCCATTTATATTTAATGCAAGTGTCGAAATATTAAATCCTCCGCCAGAAACAACATAAAACAAGAAAGTTATGGAAATCGTAATCTCTATTTTTATTGGATTAATTATTCTTATACATTGCTACATTTTATGGTTTGAAATGTTCGCCTGGACTACTAGAGGCCCTAAAGTTTTTAAGAATTTCCCGTCAGATTTATTTGCTCCAACAAAAGCACTAGCAGCTAACCAAGGCCTTTATAATGGATTTTTAGCTGCTGGATTAATTTGGAGCTTCTTTATAAACGACATTGTGTGGAAAACTAATTTTTCACTCTTCTTTCTGTGTTGTATCTCCGTAGCTGGAATTTACGGAGCACTTACCGCAGACAAAAAAATATTCTTTATACAGGCACTTCCTGCTTTAATTACTATTGCTCTTATTTATATTGGTTAACTAAAGGGTAGTTCACCTTAATTTCACATACATTAAATTAAGGAAAATATATCCAAAAATTATATAAAATGCAAATTCTGCTTCTAGCCAAATACAACAGATTAAAAACAAGAAAACATAAAAAACAGGAAAGAAAATTAAACTAAATAAAAAGCGCACAGTACTACGTAGCTCTTTCTCCATCACTTTTGGTTTAAGTACTTTTCTCCAAACGAACACCATTGGAAAATTTGCCACAACAAAAATGAAATCTAAGGTTTTATTTAAAAAACTATGTTTTGTCTTTAATTGCTTTGAGTCCAAAACCATTTCCATAGAAATATTTTGAAGTTTTTTATTAACTTCTTGTGGCTCCAAATAATTAACGTCAATTCCATTCAAATACCTTTCTATAGCATCGTAATTCGCCGTATCTTCAATATGTGTTGTAAGTGTTTTTAGGCTACTAGATACAGCTTCCTTAATTTTTACAGTAGATGAATGTTTGTCAGAAGCATTATAATACTCCTGTACGGGAATAGCTTTTCCAAAATGCAAAAACACTTTATCTGTAAAATGTATAGCATTCACATAATTAACTCCCACTGGCACCAACCAAATATCTAAGTCAGGATTCTCTTCCAAAGCAGCAAATAAAATTCTAGTAAACCCTTTACTTAATGGCCTTACTCTTCTTTTAAGACTATGATTTCCTTCTGGAAAAATTACAATAGAATTTCCCTTTTGCAAAAGAACAGCAGTCTTTTTAAACACTTCATAATTGCCCGTAATCTTACCAATGCCATCTCTAATTCTATATACAGGAATCAAACGAATAGCATTCAAAAAAAACTGTAAAAAACCTTTTCTAAAGATATCTGAACGTGACATAAAATAAGGGCTACGTCTACAATTCACAGCCACCGACAAAGAGTCTAACAATGCATTTTGATGGTTTCCAACAAACACTATTGATTTATGGCTAGGAATATTCTCTGTCCCCAGTATTTTAGTTTTTTTAAAATAAAAGAAAAGCCCAAGTCTTATCCATGATTTACACGCAAAGTAGATGACATTTTTCAAGCTAGCTCTTCTTTTTTAAGTGGTTTGTATCCCCAGAATCCGGCAAGTATTAATCCAGAAATAAGATGCCATATACCCCAAAATGCAGTAAGTATTGCCATCCCTCCCATGCCATCAAAGAAAGTAAAAATTAATAACAGCCCTAATCCCGAATTCTGTATTCCAGTTTCTATGGTAATAGATTTCACATCCTTGGGTTCTAATCTCATCAATTTTGCAATAGAAAATCCAGTAGTAAATGCAATAATATTATGTAGTATTACAATGCCTAGAATATAAAAAACATAGTCCATAAAAATGTCTCGGTTATTATATAAAGCGATAAAAATTAGACCAACAAAAAACAGTAAAGAAACAATTTTTAAAACCTTAGCCATTTTTTTTGCCAACACTGGTTTCTTATGATTAACCCACATTCCCATTAGTAATGGAACTCCTAAAAGCATAGCTACTAATTGCACCATTTCTAAAGGAGAAATAGCTACCTCTTCCAGAATAACTGATGTAGGTTCATAAAAAGCACCCCAAAATTGCAAATTAAAAGGGGTCATAAATATAGCTAATAGAGTTGCTACAGCAGTAAGACTAACAGATAAAGCTGCATTTCCTTTTGCTAAATGGGTAATGAAATTTGAAATATTTCCCCCTGGACACGCAGCTACCATAAACATTCCCAATGCAACGCTAGGCAAAGGCTGTAGCCAAATAACTAATAAAAAGGTAAGTGCTGGTAGAACCAAAAACTGACTAAAAACACCCGTAAAAATTGGTTTAGGCTTTCTAAGAAGGTGCTTAAAATCGTGTATAGAAATTTCTAGTGCTATACCAAACATTACTAAACCCAATGCAATATTTAAGACCCAAAGTCCTTCACTATCAAAATTAATACGTACGCTGTCTATGGTCGCCTCCTTTAGCTCTCTCAAAAAAATAAACTTTAATTACCTCTAACAAAGTACAAAGATTTTTAAAATACTTTTATATTTGAATGGATTATTATTCTAAAACAAAAAAGATGTCTCTTACACCAAGTAATATGTTAGCTATAGGAACTACTGCTTCTGATTTTAATTTAGTAGATACGGTAACAGATAAAATGACTAACCTACAATCTGTTAGAGGAGATAAAGGCACTGTGATTCTCTTCATATGTAACCACTGTCCGTTTGTTATTCATGTAAATCCAGAAATTTCTAAAATGGCGATAGAATACCAATCTAAAGGAATTTCTTTTGTCGCTATATCTAGTAATGACATAGATAATTACCCACAAGATGCGCCCCATTTAATGAAAAAAGTCGCTCTAAGAGAAAACTATACTTTCCCTTATTTGCATGATGAAAATCAAAAGGTTGCCAAAGCATATGCCGCTGCTTGCACTCCTGATTTCTATCTTTTTAATTCCGATTTAAAATTAGCTTACAGGGGGCAACTAGATGATTCTAGACCTGGAAATAATATTCCGTTAGACGGAAAAGATTTACGTAATGCTATGAATGCTTTGTTAAAAGGAAGTCAAATAGACCCAAAACAAAAACCAAGTATTGGGTGTAACATTAAATGGAAACAGTAGAATCCCTATTTAATCCATTTTTCTCGAATTAATAAATTCTCGATATGTGCAAAATGATGGTTACTATGCCAAGCATATCTTCCAATATTTTCAGAGAGGCCGACTTCTTCATTGCCGTCTGGGTGTAGAAACGCTTTTTCCAAATCTTGCTCTGTAAACCCTTTTAACATATAAACCAATCTTGCATGAAGTGCAGTAATATAGTTCAATGATAATGTTATTGGAGCAATTTTAGCATCAACACTGTTACACCATTCTTTTTCGTTATATGCCTTTATAACAGGCTTATCTTCTGAAAGTGCCCACTTAAAACGGGTATAACTATTATGATGACTATCACCAATATGATGCACTACTTGTCTAACTGTCCAACCACCAACTCTATAAGGAGTATTCAATTGTTCTGTAGATAATTCTGACACCAAATTTCCCAACCTTTTAGGGAGCTCTTCTAAAACGGTAACCCATGTAGAAATATGTGTTTCTGTAATAATTTCTGGACGTTGAAAATGTCCGATAGGGTAACGTAATGCCTCTAAATCCATCTTACAAAAATACAAAAAAGTAACTGTAGTAAATTAATTTGAATTCGCACGCAACCCTTTATCCTTTTTCCTATCTAAAAGTAAACGACACAATCGTTCCCCTTTTTAAACAACCATTGACTATGATTACATTTTTTGGTATTCTGTTTGCTTTACTCGCAGTAAATGTAGTTTTACTTGCTTTAAGTACTGGCAGCTCTAAAAACAAATAAAAAGTAGGGTTTTTCGCATTAGAATTGTTATTAATTAAAGAAGGAGACATTTCACACTAAATCCTTCCTTAAATACAATAATAATGGCAATATTTTTTGGCATACTAGCCATACTTACAATCCTAAATGTGGTATTACTTCTAATAAGCACAAACTCTTCTAGAAATTGAAGCATAAAAAAGGGCTCTAAACAGAACCCCTTTTTTCTTATTACTATGTAATATATTTTATTTTACATCTACTAATTCAACATCAAATATTAGTGTTGCATCTGGAGGAATAGCACCACCTGCTCCAGCACTTCCGTATGCCAAATTAGAAGGAATAACAAATCTGGCTTTATCGCCAACTTTCAATAAACAAATACCTTCATCCCATCCTTTAATTACTTGTCCAACTCCTACTTGAAAACTAATAGGATCGTTACGTTTATAAGAAGAATCGAAAACTGTTCCGTCTAACAAAGAACCTTCATAATGAACAGAAACGTTTTGTCCTTTTTCTGCTTGAACGCCATTGCCATTTTGAATCATTTTATAACGAAGTCCGCTTTCTGTTTCTTCAAAACCTGCTGCAACTTTATCCATTTCAGCAGACTGAGCCGCTTTTTCTTCCGCCATTCTTTTTTCTCTAGAACCTTCAAATGTTCTAAAAGCTTCGATTGCATTCCAGTTTTTAGCAGCATCCCCTACTCTAACAATCTCTAAAGATTGTAATTTATCATCCTGTGCTATTGCATCTACAATATCTTGACCAGACTCTACATTACCAAAAACGGTATGTTTATTATCTAACCATGGTGTAGCAATATGTGTAATAAAAAACTGTGTTCCATTGGTTCCAGGCCCTGCATTTGCCATAGAAAGAACGCCTGGTTTATCATGTGTTAGGTCTGCATGAAATTCATCATCAAACTTATAACCACCATCACCAGTACCTGTACCTTGAGGACAACCTCCTTGGATCATAAAATCAGGAATAACTCTATGAAAAGATAACCCATCATAATATGGTGTTCCTTGTGGTTTAACGCTATTTTCTAAATTTCCTTCTGCTAAGGCAACAAAATTACCCACAGTTCCAGGTGTTTTGTCATGTGTAAGCTTTACTAAAATTTCCCCTTTTGAGGTATTGAATTTTGCGTAAATTCCGTCTTGCATATTGCTCTTTTTTAATGAACTGCAAAGGTAAGAATTTGTTTTAGGTAAAAATAGTATTCAGTATTAATTTCAACTACACCTAACCTAACAATCTAGCTATTTTCAACTTTTATTTTGAAAAACCATATTTATCAAAAAGGTAAATTAAGCTTGCCATAGTTGCAGTTCCTAATTCTAACTCCCTTTTATTTACATGTTCGAAAGTATCGTATGTAGAATGATGGTGGTCAAAATACCGCTGCGTATCAGGACTTAATCCAACCAAAACCATATCTGAGCTTTTCATAGGATTAATATCCGAACCACTAAACCCTTGCACAAAGGAATGCACAAAATAAGGCTCAAATAATGATTTCCAGTTAACAGCTTGTTTAAAATTAGCTTCAGAACAATCAAATGAAAAGCCACGAGGAGTAAATCCGCCAGAATCACTTTCAATAGCCAAAACATGTTTTTCATTCTTATCCTTAGCAACTTTTGCATAGGCATTACCGCCACGTAAGCCATTTTCTTCATTTATAAACAAAACAACTCTAATAGTTCTTTTTGGCTTATACCCTGTCAATTTTAAAATACGTAAGACATCCATACTTTGCACACAACCTGCACCATCATCATGAGAACCATCTCCCAAGTCCCAAGAATCTATATGACCGCCTACAACCATAATTTCTTCGGGATAGGTACTTCCCGTAATTTCACCAATTACATTATACGATTTGACATCTGCTAATTGTTGGCAATTCTGTCTAAAAAAGAATTTAATTTTCGGGTTTAATTTTAAGGTTATACTTAACAGCTCCGCTCCATTAGTACTAATTGCGGCGGCTGGTATTCGCTTATTTAATGGTAAATTCCCATAACCCATTCCACCAGTATGTGGAAAATCGTCTAATTTAAGATTCATTGATCGTACAATAACACCAACTGCACCATATTTACTAGCCTCAATTGCACCCTTAGAACGCTGATCTACCGCCCCCGAATAAGCATCAAAAGTACTGATCTGTTTCGGATCCATAGGTCTATTAAAAAATACTATTTTTCCTTCAATCTTAGCTTTTCCTAATTTCTTTAAATCGTCCAAATGTTGTACTTCTACTACATTAGCTTTAATACCTCCTGTGGGTGTTGCTACAGAACCTCCTAACGCGCAAATTGGTATGTTATTCGTAACGCCTGGGTCACTTTCTATATATGCAAATTCAGGAGCACCACGAACCCATTTAGGCACCATTACTGGCTGTAACCAAACTTTATCTAATCCTAAGGTTTCTAGTTCTTTCTTTGTATAATCTATGGCTTGCTGTGCTTGTACAGAACCAGAAAGTCTAGCTCCTATTTGATTAGATAAATAATTTAACCAGTCATAAGACTTACCATTTTCTAGAGAAGTTTCGTAAATAGCTTTTAGCTGTTTTACATCTTCTACTTGAGAAAAACTTTGTGTAGCAATAAAAAATAATAGTATTCCTAATTTTTTCATTAATTCTCGTTTTCTAATTGACTTTTATAATCTTCTAAGTTAGTTTTTATTTTAGCATCTAATTCCGGTTCCTCAATATCTTTGTATTTTTTTAACTCTTGTAATAAAACAGAAGCCACAATTATACGAGCACCTTCCTTATTATCCGCTGGCACTACATACCAAGGTGCATGAGACTTGGATGTTTTATTAATAGCTTCTTCATAGCATTCTTGGTAAGTGTCCCACAATTTTCGTTCTTTAAGGTCACCTGGAGAAAACTTCCAGTTCTTTTCTTTTAATCGAAGTCGCCTTAATAAACGTTGCCGTTGTTCTTCTTTAGATAGGTTGAGAAAAAACTTTAACACTATCGTTCCGTTTTCGACAAGATGCTTTTCAAAATTATTTATTTGTTCGTAGCGAGTATCCCAAAATTCTTGATTTATATCTACAACAGAATCAACCCCTAGCACATGCTCTCCTAAAATATACTCAGGATGCACCTTGGTAACCAAAACATTCTCATAATGCGTACGGTTAAACACTCCAAATTTTCCTTTAGCAGGCAAGGCTATATAATGTCTCCATAAATAATCGTGCTTTCGCTCTAATTCTGTAGGCACTTTAAAACTATGTACCTCTACTCCGCGAGCATTAAAATCTTTAAATACTTCTCTTATAAGACTATCCTTTCCAGATGTATCCATACCTTGTAAACAAATAAGCACACTATACTTGCCGTGTGCATATAATACATCTTGAAACTCTCCTAAGGTTTCTCTAATCTTTTTTAGATCTTTTTTTAACTCCTTCTTTTCTGAACTAAAGTCTTCATAAGTAGCTATTTCCGACAGTTCAATATCTTTCTCTACCTTATATGTTGCTATTTCTACTTTTTTCATAGGATGAATTTAAAATAATTTATCGGTGAAGTGAATTAAATGTTAAAAAAAAATGCACTTAAACTATGGAATTATACCCTTTACCAAATATAAGGGGAACCGACTGTATCTCATCGAAAAAAAACGAAATAAAGACACTTCCCTTAGTAATTTTACATCGTAATTAACCCCATAATTACACCCAATAAAAAACCTACTTATCATGAAAAAGAATTACTTCATTTTGTGCTTAATTGCACTAGTTTCTTTATCCTCATTTGCATCTGATAAGGCATGTGAATATGCAGGTTCTAACCTTAACTATAGCAGTAAAGAAACAAAAAATGCCCTTGCAGCCGAAGATATTAATATAGCAAAATACCACGCTTACAAGGCTTTGAATGCTATTGAGAAATCAAAAAAGCAATTAAACGAGTGTGGTTGTAAATACGCGTTAAAAAACGTTCAAAAAAGTTTAACTAATTTAAAAAAGGCAACAAGAGCAACCTCTTTCTCTAATGTTAAGAAACTCTTAGAAATAGCTTTAAAAAACAGTACCTCTAGTATTAAGTCTATTGAAGAGCACGAACTACATGAAAGTGAGTTTTCAAATGGTCTATTGGCAATGAACACTTCCTATAGTGGATTAAATACAAACAAAAAAATTAGAGAAAAACAACTTCAAAATAAAATAGATAAGTCCTTAGTAAAATTTAGAAAATCTCTTAATGAAGTAGTAACTACAATTGAATGTAAACAAGCCTATGAATTCGCTAGCAATATCTTTAAAATATGCGAAAAAGAACTCCTTGAGGAGGATCTTTCTGAGGCTAAAAGATATTACAATCTTAGAACCAAAATCATTACAGAAGAAGCTCTTGCAAAATTAGCATACTGTGCTAAAAAATAAGTCTGTTATTTACTAGCAAAGAGTTTTACATCTTCTTCAGTAATTTCTTCTCCTCCAAGTATAATTAGACGTTCTGTTACATTTCGTAATTCTCTAATGTTCCCTGTCCAGTCGTATCCTTTTAATAAAGTAATAGCTTTATTCGAAAATTTCTTAGCAACAGTACCATGTTCTGATGAGATTTTTTTCACAAAATGAGCTACTAATAAAGGAATATCATCACGACGATTATTCAACGAAGGAACTTTAACAAGAATTACCGCCAAACGATGGTACAAATCTTCCCTAAAATTGCCTTCGGCTATTTCTTTCTTTAAATCTTTATTTGTTGCTGCAACAACTCTCACATCTACTTTAATATCTTTATCCGTACCAACTCTAGAAATTTTACTTTCCTGCAAAACTCGTAGTACCTTTGCTTGCGCAGAAAGACTCATATCTCCAATTTCATCTAAAAATATAGTACCCTTATTTGCGGCTTCAAACCTACCAGCCCTGTCTTTAACAGCAGAAGTAAATGCACCTTTAACATGTCCGAAAAGTTCACTTTCTATTAGTTCTGAAGGAATTGCAGCACAATTCACTTCAATAAAAGGGCCCTTACTTCGAGCACTTTTTTCATGTACCCAATGTGCTACTAATTCTTTTCCGGTACCATTAGAACCCGTAATAAGTACACGAGCATCCGTTGGTGCAACTTTTTCTATAATCTCTTTAATAGCGGTAATCTCTTTACTATCGCCAATCATTTCGTAATTCTTACTCACCTTTTTCTTGAGCACCTTATTTTGAACTACCAACTCTTGCTTATCCAAAGCATTCCTAACGGTTGTTAAAAGTCTATTTAAATCTGGTGGCTTAGAAATATAATCATAAGCACCAAGGCGCATCGTATTAACAGCGGTATCCAAATCACCATGACCAGAAATCATGATAAAAGGAATCTCAGGTTTTATTTTTCGTGTTGCTTCTAAAACTTCAACACCATCCATTTTAGGCATTTTTATATCGCAAAGCACAAGATCAAAATCTTCTTTCTTAATTATTTCAAAACCTCTAAGTCCATCTTCAGCCGCCTCTACCTTATAGGCATCATTTTCTTCAGACAATATTTTTACCAATACTCTTCGTATTGCAGCTTCATCTTCTATGACTAATATTTTTGACATCTATATCTTTTTTAGGTTATGACTTATAACATGAATATCTCTCTGTGGAAACGGAATGGAAATGTTATACTCCCTAAACGCCGCTTCTATCTTGTAACGTACTTCGCTCTTAATCTGTGGGTCATTATAACTATCATTAATATAAAAATTAAGTGCAAATAGTAATGCAGAATCTCCAAAATCTTCAAATACCACAAAAGGTTTCGGACTGTTCAAAATTGTTTTTTCTGCAATAGCTATATCTTCTAAAATCTTAGTCACTAGATCAATATCACTCCCATATGCAACACCTACTTTAACAGATTCTCTTGTTGTTTTATGGTTTTGTGTGTAATTATAGATACTGTTAGTCATGAACTTATGATTAGGAATAACAATCACCTTATCGTCTCTGGTAAGTGCTCTCGTATTCCGTAATCGTATTTCAAAAACACGCCCAACTTTACCTTCTACTTCTATAATGTCTCCTACATGCAAAGATTGGTCCAATATCATTAATATGCCAGAAATTATATCTTGAAACAAGTATTGCAAGGCAAAACCCAAACCGACAAACAAAGCGGCGGATGCAGTAAGTAAAACCGTTAAATCTACCCCTGAAGATTGCAAAATAGTTACTACCAGCAGTATATATAGTAAGTACTTTAAAAAACCAAATATGCTTATAAATTTATTTTTATCTTCTTCTGGCAATTTAGAAGACATAATTTTATATGCAAATTTCAGAATATAAGTAACAATAATAAGGCCAACAATTATGGCTAGCAATGTCCCTACGGTTATATGTATATCTTTTCCTCCGTATACAGGAAATTGAAAAAAATCTCTAACGGCTTTTAAAACAAATTCTAGTTTTTCCATATTAGTATTTTAACCATTTGTATAGTTCTTTATAACTAGGCTTTTTCCCGTACATTAATATTCCTACTCTATAAATTTTAGCCGCCAGCCGTACAATTCCTATAAAAGTAACAATTAGCAAGACAATAGAGGTTATTACTTGCCATAAAGGGACTCCGCCTTCACCGATTCCACTTGGCAAACGCATTAACATTACAATAGGCGATGTTAATGGGAATAATGAAAAGCCAACTGCTATTGGTCCATGTGGATTATCGAAAACAGAGAAAAACCCAACATAAATTGCCAACATTAATGGCATTATTATTGGAAGAATAAATTGTTGTGTATCCGTTTCATTATCTACTGCAGCCCCAATTGCAGCATAAATAGAGCTATAAATTAAATACCCCAACATAAAATATACGATGAAAAAACAAATTAATGTACCCCAATTAATTTTAAGAAGTTCTGTTATGTATAATTGTATCATCTCTTCTGAGGCAGGTAATGGAGAAACGTTTTTCATTGTTTCCATATTAGCATCTACATAGTCCATTCCTACATTCACATCGAAAACAAGAAAAACAACAAGTAATAATAATGAGGCAGAAACAATCCAAATTGCAAATTGTGTAATTCCTGCTAATGAAGTTCCTAATATTTTCCCTAACATTAATTGAAAAGGTTTAACAGACGAAATAATTACTTCTATAATTCTACTAGTCTTTTCCTCAATCACACTACGCATCACAAAACCGCCATATATAATAATAAACATCATAATAAGGTAACCAAATGCCCCTCCTATAAATGCCTTTATCATCGTAATTCCTTTTAGGTTTTGCTCTCCAGAAAACGATTCTGTATGCATTTCGAACCGACTCCCTATTTCTGAAAATTGTTGTTCAGAAACTCCTAAATCTATTAATTTTTCTTGAAGTAATTTTTCTTGAAATGCTTTTTCTAAAGTTCCAATTACTTCTGCATTAGGGCCATCTTTAGAATAAAAATACGAAGCTTTAGAAACTGTCTTTAAACTCTTCTCTTTAGGAATATAAAGCAACCCATAATACCCTAAACTAGCAGTAGAATCTTTGGCTGCGGAAAGTGAAATGTTTTTAAAATTTAAATAGGAAACACCTTTTGTAGATTTAAAATCATTCTCAAAGAATTGACTCTCATTCAAAATAGTTATAACTCGCGTTTCACTCTCATTTAGACTAACCAAATAAGCAATTAACAACACCATACCAACCATAAGAAGTGGGCTTAAAAAAGTCATAATAATAAACGACTTATTACGCACCTTAGCCAAGTATTCTCTTTTAATAATCAGCAATAATTTATGCATTGTTATTTTTATTTTCAATGGTTTGTATAAATATATCGCTAACAGTAGGTATCTGTTCTACAAAACGATTTATTCGCGCTTTAGAAGCTATATACGTAAAGAACTCTCCACTATCATTTTGTGGTAGTAGTATAGTGAAATTTAATTCCTTTTCTATTGTACAATACGAAGAACTTAAAATCTGAAATTTAGCTTGCAATTCCTGATTAACAAAATCTGCATTGTCGGTACCCAAAGTCATTTCAAAAATATTCTTTTTGAATGATTTTTTAATATCAGATAATTTTCCATCGAGTATTTTTTCTGATTTGTGGATTAAAGCAATATGTTCACAAAGCTCTTCCACGGATTCCATCCTATGTGTTGAAAATATAATAGAAGCACCTTCTTCTTTCAAAAGAAGAATCTCCTCTTTTATAATATTCGCATTAATGGGATCAAAACCACTAAAAGGCTCATCAAAAATTAAAAGTTTAGGTTGGTGTAAAACGGTTACAATAAACTGTATTTTCTGCGCCATTCCTTTAGACAATTCTTGCACCTTTCTGTTCCACCAATCGCCAATATCCAATTTATCAAACCAATATTTTAGTCGTTGTTTTGCATCGGTTTTGGACAAACCTTTTAATTGTGCCAAATACAAGCATTGTTCGCCAACCTTCATTCCTTTATACAAGCCTCTTTCTTCTGGTAAGTAGCCAATTTTTGCTATATGATGGGGTTGTAAAGGTTCTCCTTCAAAAAAAATAGCTCCTTTATCAGGGTATGTTATTTGATTAATTATTCTAATTAGTGTTGTCTTACCAGCCCCATTTGGGCCTAATAAACCATAAATACTATTTTTCGGAATTTCGAGAGAAACGTTATTTAGTGCCGTATGTTCTCCGAATTGTTTGGTAACTTCTTTAGCAACCAAAATTGTGCTCATGTATGCTCTTTTTTCAAAGATATACAATACCTATTTAACTCTAAGATGACTCTTGTAAATAGTTTACAAAAAAAGAAAACCCACCCTTGACAAGAGTCGAGGATGGGAAAAAAATTATATTAGTTTCCTAATACAGTTTCAAATATACTTTTTTATTTTTAAGAGAACATATCTTTTACCTTTTCAAAAAAAGATTTGTCCGATTTTTCTGGGCTAGGCTCAAAATTATCATTCCCCTGCATACGCTCAAAAAACTCGCGTTGTTCTTTATTTAATTCCTTTGGTGTCCAAACATTCACATGCACCAATAAATCTCCTGATCCATATCCATTAAGACTAGAAATTCCTTTTCCTCTTAATCGTAATATTTTTCCAGATTGTATTCCTGCTTCCAATTTAATTCTAGCTTTTCCATTAACGGTATCAATCTCTTTAGAAGTACCTAAAACAGCTTCTGAAAGACTTACATAAAGGTCATAATGTAAATTATCACCCTCTCTTTTCAAAGTAGCATGCTCTTCTGTTTCAATAGCAACTAATAAATCTCCTGAAATACCATTCCCAGGAGCACCATTTCCTTTCCCTGACACTTTTAATTGCATGCCATCTTCAACACCTGCCGGTATTTTTATAGAAACCGTTTCTTCAGTTACTTTTAAACCTTGCGCATCCGCTCCACTAGGTTTTTGGTCAATAATTTGGCCACTACCCATACAAACGCCACAAGCTGCAGAAGTTTGCATTCTGCCTAAAATAGTATTTTGAATTTTAGTTACTTGTCCTCTACCACCACAAGTTTGGCATGTTTTATAAGTAACACCTTCCGCCTGAACTTTCCTCCGAACTTTAACTTTCTTTTCTACACCGTTAGCAATCTCTTCTAGAGTAAGTTTTACGTGAATTCTTAAGTTACTACCTTTAACTCTACGTTGACCGCCGCCTCCGAAACCGCCTCCGCCAAAACCACCTCCACCAAAAATATCACCAAACTGGCTAAAGATATCATCCATGTTCATGCCTCCGCCACCAAAGCCACCAGCACCGCCTCCGCCACCTTCAAAACCAGCATGACCATACTGATCATAACGTGCTTTTTTGTTTGGGTCGCTTAGCACTTCATAAGCTTCCGCAGCCTTTTTAAACATCTCCTCGGCTTTAGAATCTCCCTGATTTTTATCTGGGTGATGCTCTACAGCTTTCTTACGATATCCTTTTTTTATTTCAGCAGCAGTGGCATTTTTACTTACCCCTAATATTGCATAAAAATCTTCTTTCATAACCTATTTTTAATTCCCAACAACTACTTTTGGGTGGCGTATGATTTTATCTCCAAGCTTAAAACCTCTTTCGATAACATCTATAATTTTACCTTTCATTTTTTTATTAGGAGCTGGTATTTGCGTAATAGCATCGTGAATATCTGCATCAAAAACATCACCAGCCTTTGCTTCAACTTCTAGCAATCCTTTTGTTTTTAATGTTTCTTCGAACTTATTTGCAATTAGCTCTACTCCTGTAAACATTTCTTTATCCTCAGATTTTGCCAATTCTTTCAAAGCACGGTCAAAATCATCCATAACAGGTAATAATGACACAATTACTTCTTGTCCTGCTGTCTTAAACAACTCCATTCGTTCTTTAGAAGTTCGTTTTTTATAATTTTCGAACTCTGCAAAAAGACGCAAAAACTTATCTTTTTCTTTTTCTAATTCACCTTGAAGGTTTTCTTCAACAGAGATTTCTTCCTGTTCTTTAGTGGCTTCTTCAGAATTTTCATCTTGCACCTCTTGATTATCAACTACTGACTGCTCTTCAGAAATTATATCTTCCGCTTTATTTTTCTCACTCATTTATTACAAACGTTTAAATACTTCGAATTATTAAGATGGCAAAAGTACTGCCAATTCTTCTAAAATGTCAAAATGTCACTAATCTTTATCGGAAATATTTAGTTATTTATTCTTTGCATTATTTAAAATCGAATTATGTAGCTGTTTTCTAGATATTATATTCCGAGGAATTGGCAATCTCTTTTAAAACGAAGTAACTTTCTAGCACACCAATATTCTCTATTTTGGACAATTTTAATCGGACAAAATCATGGTACTCATCTAAATTTCGAAGATGTATTTTAAGAAAAAAATCGACTTTACCAGCCATATGATAGCATTCTTGCACTTCTTTAATTGCCTTTATTTGTTGCTCAAAAATATCTATAAACCCCTCGTTATGGTAACGCAAAGAAACCATACAAATAGCAGTCACAGGTCTTTGGATTAACTTTTTATCCAAAAGCGCTACATACTTTTTTATGTAGCCATCCCTCTCTAACCTTCTTATCCTCTCATACACAGGAGAAGGAGTAAGGTTTAAGGTTTCTGCAATTTCTTTTGTAGTTCTTTTTGAATCTTTCTGTAAAATTCTTAAAATCTGAAGGTCAATTTCGTCTACTCTCTCCATAACAGCTAAAATTACTTTTTAAAGTCGCTAAGCACATCCAACAAAGCAATATTATTGTTTAAATTGATATAAAAAAGATAAAATTACTTATTTATTAATCATTTACAGTTATTTAAATGGATTAATAATACTATGCGCTAATTTTGTATTGCAACCAACATACACTATGGGACAAGAAAAAATACTATTAACAGGTGCTAATGGTCAATTAGGAACCGTATTAACCAGTCTTTTAAAAGAAAAATTTGGAGACGATTCTGTGATAGCAACCGATTTATACGCAAAACAAAATCCCAAAGGGATTTTTGAACAACTAGACGCTACAAATTTAGAAGCGATGACGAACATCGTAAAAAAATATGGTATTACACAGATTTATCATTTGGCCGCAATACTTTCTGCAAAAGGAGAGGACAATCCGCTAGGTACATGGGAGATTAATCTAAAAACACTCCATAATGTATTAGAAGTAGCTGTAAAGAGCAAGGTGAGCAAGGTCTTTTTTCCAAGTTCTATCGCTGTTTTTGGTGTAAGCGCCCCTAAGGAAAACACCCCACAAGATGCTTTTTTAGATCCAACTACAGTATACGGAATAAGTAAAGCGGCAGGAGAAAACTGGGCGCAATACTATTTTTTAAAGTATGGATTAGATGTGCGTTCCCTTCGTTACCCTGGTGTAATTGGTCACCAATCTTTGCCGGGTGGAGGCACCACAGATTATGCAGTAGAAATTTACCATAAAGCAATTAATAAAGAATCTTTTGAGTGCTACCTCAGTGAAAATACCAAATTACCAATGATTTTCATGGATGATGCTGTAAGAGCTACTATAGAACTTATGGACGCTCCAAAAGAACAAATAAAAATAAGAACATCTTATAATTTAGAAGGTGTAAGTTTCTCTCCAAAACAAATAGCTACATCTATTAGAAAATCGTATCCAGATTTTCAAATAACGTATGCGCCAGATTTTAGACAAGAAATTGCTAACAATTGGCCATCCTCTATAGATGATACTGCTGCACGAAAAGATTGGGGTTGGAAACCGAATTACTTATTAGATGACATTTCTGAAGAGATGATTACGCAATTAAAAAAACAGTACAGTATTACGGAATAAGACAAATTGCCATTTTACTTACCCTGTCTACAAACAAAAAGAGTCCCTTAAAATCTAAGGGACTCTTTTTTTTATAAACCTTTGACTCTATCATTTTGGTTTATCCCTATTCATTTCTAGCATATTTACATTTGTAGCTTCCACTCCTAATAAATGTTTACTAAAATAATCTGCCTTTAACCAAAAGAAATATTCGGTCATACTACCAAAACCATGACGCTTCCCTGGCATTAGCATAAAATCGAAACGTTTATTCGCTTTTATCAAAGCATTAGCAACTCTAATTGTTGCTCCAGGGTGAACATTATTATCTACATCCCCTGTTACCAAAAGAAGTTTTCCTTTTAAGTTTGCCGCTAAAGACTGGTTTTTATCAATATCATACTTAAAAGTAATTTTCCCATCTTCATCCTTCTCTTCTAAAACACCATGATGTGTTTCACTCCACCAACTGTTATACATAGAATTATCGTGATTTCCTGCCGACGAAACAGCTACTTTAAAGAAATCTGGATATACTAACATAGCTGCAGTAGACATAAAACCACCTCCTGAATGTCCAAAAATTCCAACTTTATCAATATTTATATAGGAATGTTTATTTGCTAATTGCTCCGCCACATATTTTTTATCTGCCAAACCATAATCTCTAAGATTTCCGTAGCCATAATTATGGTACCATTTAGATCTGCTAGGATGCCCTCCTCTATTTCCTAATGTAATTACAATAAAACCAACTTGAGCCATTCTATCCGTCCTGTTCATACGAGCTGAAAAAGACTTACTAACCGCTTCCGTTTGTGGTCCTGGGTACACATATTCTATTAAAGGATAACTTTTTGTTTCATCAAAATCATAGGGCTTGTACATTACGCCATAAATATCTGTAATTCCATCATTTGCTTTCATTTTAAATGGCTGTGGAAATTGGTATCCTGTTGCCATTAATTGGGACAAATCTGTCTCTTCTAACGTCATTACTAAAGCACCATTACTACTACGTAATTCAGATTTTGGCACTGTATTAACACGAGAATAATTACTAATAAAATATTTATTAGAATCAGACATATCTGTTCTAGAATCAAAATCACCAGAATTAAGTGCTTTTAACCCTGCGCCATTTAGTCCAATTTTATACAAGTGTTCGTAATAAGGATCTCTATCCTTTGCTACACCGTTTGCTTTAAAATACAAGATACGTTCTTTCTCATTTACCCCTGCAAATCTGTTAACATGGTAAGAACCAGAAGTAATCTGTCTCTTTAAATTACCAGCTATATCATACAAATAAAAATGCGCCCAACCACTTCGCTCGGACCAATGAATCATCTCTTGCTCGTTATTAATAAGCACTAAAGACCTCGACTCTACATATGTATTTAGCTCCTCTTTTATAAGTTCCTTGACGTCTCCTGTGTGAATATCTGCTACGCAAATAGTCACTTTCTTCTTATCTCTGCTAACTGTTCTAAAATATATTTTTCCTTTTTTAGAAAGTAATAAAGTTGGGCTAAAATCATCGTCATAAGTAGATTTCTTTCTTGAATACCTATATACAGAAACACTTTGCTGTACGGTAGAATCTAACTTAACATTAGTAACATTTTTAGATTCCATGTCGAAAATCAATAGCTCAGGTTTAGAAAATTCTTGCTCCCCTGGCATATGGTATTTATACGTTTCTAAAGTTGGGCGTTTTTTAGCTACGGTATTAATCACCCATAAATCCTTAAGCATTCTAGAATCCGTTTTTTGAAAAACAAACTTTTTAGAATTATGTGCCCAAGTCCCCCACACTCCTTTTCTATCGTCTTTTTTCTCTTCTTTCGTTTCGTTATTTTCTCCCCAAGATCGACCACCGTAACCATAGTTTTCAACACCATCTTCTGTCCATCGGTGTTCTACAATAGTGGAATCTTTTTCATCTTTAACCGCCTTTAAGAAGTTAGTTTTATCCATCCAATACAAATTGTAATTTTTAGAAAACAAAACAATAGTACTGTCAGGTGAAACATTTGCCCATTTCTCCCACTCCTTTTTTTCTTCTTTATCATTATCCAAAACAGTCAGGGAATTACCTCCTAATCTATATTCCAAATGATACACCTTCTTTTCCATTTTAGGCTTTTTTTTCTTCGCCTTTTTCTTAGAAACTGAATCTTGTTTTACACTGTCCGTCTTTACAGAATCCTTTACTATAGTCTCTTTTAAAATTGAATCGTTTTTCTTTTCTTCTTTTTTAGGAACCAATTCTGTAGAGGTAACACGGAATCGTATGGTAGTTTCATTCTTAACAAATTTAAAATGAAAACGAGGTAAATGTTGGGCATCATATGGGTCTTTAGTTATTTCTGTTAACCATTTTGCCATTTTAGCATTATCGAACAACTTTTTCTTTGTTCGCTTATCCGCATCTACGATATAATAATTAGTCCCTTTTGTGGTCTTATAGTCATACCAAAAACGATTTCCTCTTTTTAACCAATGTGGCTTTACACTTGTTGAGTGTACTAATTTTTTTAAATTATCTGGCGAAAATTTAGCTGCCAGTCGGTAATTAGGAGTTGGACTTTCGCTCGCCCCTTCCATATTTGATTGTGAGAAAAGCATGGTTGAACTTAAAACAAGTGCAACCAAAAAAACAAGATTCTTCATAATAGATTCGTCGGTATTTTAGTGGTTCTTAGTTGTGAAATTTAATATCCGACTAATGTAATGAATACCCCCAATACTTTCTGTGAGTTAACATTTTCTTAAGAAATATAGAAGTCGAATCGTGCAAGTGTTACATAATTCGAGCTTCATAATTTAGGAAACCCTTACTCTTCGATTGTTTTAATAGCTCTTAACATTTCGCGTTTTCCTGGAGGGCCAGGTAAACGCTCTACTTTAAACCCAACAGCTTGCATAACCCTTCTTACGCTTCCTTTGGCAGAATAAGTAACCAAAACTCCTTTATACTTTAATGCAGCATGCATTTTAGCAAAGATTGCCTCTGTCCATAATTCTGGTTGTACACGAGCCCCAAAAGCATCAAAATAAATAAGGTTGTAGAGATTCTTATCTTCGATATTCAAAAAGTCTTTTTGTTCTTTAAAAAGTCGAAAACTAGCTGACAAAACAAGATTCTCTTCCCAAGGAGCACTGTGCATTAGGAGAAAATCATTTTGATATGTTTCTGCCTTCAATTCTTTAATATAATTAAGCTGCCTTAATTCTTCCTTGGCAATAGGATATGCCTCAACACCTTTATAATCAATTTTAAGGTTTTGTTTCTCTGCCTCTATTCTTGTGACTAAAGCATTAAGACCAGTGCCAAAACCAATTTCTAAAATAGAAACAGATTCTCCTTTCTTAAAAAGTGAAAGTCCATGTTTTATAAAAACGTGATATGCTTCTTGAATAGCACCATGCTTAGAATGGTACTGCTCCTCCCAATCTTCTATTTGAATGGTTGTAGACCCATCGGAAGTTATAATAACTCTTCGTTTCATTTATTTCTTTAAAAGAACACCATCTGCCTGAAAAGCATATGTTTTTTTTACTTTGGTGATTTTAGCAACCTCAGCATCCGATTTCCCAGCATCTTTCGCATAATGCTTTTGATTCTCTACAGACATTTCTTCAACGAAAGCCAAACCATTTACAACAACTTCTTTTCCTTCTATATCTTTAGGCATAAAAAAACCATAATCTTTAAAACGAACCATTGCTTCTTTTCCGTTGGATAACTCTAGCTTCATCCAACAACCTTTCTTTTTACAAACACTTAAAACAGTTCCTGAAAACTTTGTCTTCAAAGTATCTGAAACAACAAGATTAGCGTATGCCTCCGACATCTCTACACTATTCTTACCTCCTTTAATTTCTATTTCCTCGCCAAAAGAAGTATATTTTGCTTGTATAGTATCTTTAGCATCATTTATTTCAGATTTATTCTGTCCATAAAAACTAAAAGACACTAATAAAACAACAATTAATATGTTAAAACTTTTCATATCTGATAAAATTTATATTGTACACTACAAAACTGATCAATTATAAATCAAAAAAGAAGAAAATCAGTACTTAATTCCTTAATTTTATTGCTCTAAATGTTAATTATTATGGAAGCAACTGCGAAAAACTTGATAGTTGAAAAAATTAAAAAATCAAAAATAGACCAGGTCGATTTTGATAATCTTTCTTTCGGTAGTCAGTTCACGGACCATATGATGGTTTGCGATTACAAAAATGGCGCATGGGAAACGCCTAAAATCATACCTTACCAACCTTTAACTTTAGACCCTTCTGCTAAGATTTTTCACTATGGACAATCTGTATTTGAAGGAATGAAAGCTTATAAGGATACGGAGGAAAATGTATGGCTTTTTCGTCCATTAGAAAACCACAAACGAATTAATATCTCGTCTAAGCGATTAGCAATGCCAGAGTTTCCGGAAACTTATTTTATGAATGGCTTAGAAACACTATTAAAACTAGATAGCGATTGGATTCCACAATCCAAAGGTAGCTCCTTATACATAAGACCATTTATTTTTGCAACAGGAACAGGATTTCACGCCTCACCTTCTACAGAATATAAATTTATTATCTGTTGTTCTCCTTCTTCTGCATATTTTTCTGGGAAACTAAGTGTTTTAATTGAGGAAAAATATTCTCGTTCTGCCAATGGTGGCGTAGGGTTTGCAAAAGCAGGCGGTAATTATGCAGGGCAATTTTACCCTACACAATTAGCTGTAGAAAAGGGATACCAACAGGTAATTTGGACAGATGACAATACGCATGAGTATATTGAAGAAGCTGGCGCAATGAATATATTCATTCGAATAAATGACACTTTAATTACAAGCCCTACAAGTGACCGTATATTAGATGGAATTACCCGGAAAAGTATTATTGAGCTTGCTAAAAAAGAAGGTATCCCTGTAGACATTAGAAAAATCACTGTAAAAGAAGTAGTTGAAGCCTCTAAAAATGACTCTCTTAAAGAAATGTTTGGCGCAGGAACCGCTGCTGTTATTTCGCCTATTTCTTCTTTTGGACACCAAGATAAAGATTACGATTTACCAGTTATAGAAAACAGTTACGCTTCTGTATTAAAACAAATAATTACAGACATACAGCAAAATAAATCAGAAGATTCTTTTGGTTGGCGCTACAAAGTATAATACTTTGTGTAACAATTTAACTGTAAAAACAAATAGGCTCTTGAAATTTCAAGAGCCTATTTGTTTTCTATAAAACTTTATTTCTTTAGTTTTCTAAAATATTCGAAATTTTTGGTTTAAAATAATTAGACCCTTTAAGTACTTTACCATCTTCTCTATAAATTGCTTTTCCGTCAGCGCCTAATTTACTCATATTACTACGTTGAATTTCATCAAAAACCTCTACAATCTTATGCTGCATACCATGCTCCAAAATAGTTCCACACAGTATATATAACATATCACCTAAGGCATCTGCAACCTCTACCATATCATTATTATTGGCAGCTTCTAAATACTCTTTATTCTCCTCATCCATAAGATTAAAGCGTAGAAGATTCTTATTAGAGCCCAAATCTGCTTCTAATTTGTCATTAACCCCTTGTCCAAATGATTTATGAAAGAGTTCCACAGCTGCAAGTTTACTTTTCATTATTGTCTATTTTTAAGTTAGATTTGCGTAAAAATAGGAAATATGTTCAGCACGGGACAATTAATTTTTGCAGGGCTTTTTATCATTGCTTTCTCGATAGGGATCTTTTTCGCATACAAAAAAGACAAAAAACTTCATCTAAAGAATTACAAGGGAGTTATCTGGGTAGGAATTACATTCCTAAGTTTCATTGTTTTACTGTTTATTATTAAACATCTTCTTAAAAATTAACATATTTTCTACATACACCACAAAAATCAAACCCTTCACAACATTATAGCCGTTTCATACGTATACTATAAGAAAACACGTAATTTTGCGTTGTATTACTAAATAGTAAGTTGAATGGTAACTTTTTTCAGTATTCTTTTCGTTTTAATAAGCATTAATGCTATTCTATTTGTTTTCAGTGTTAATCGTAATAACCAGAAAACAGGAAAATCTTCTCAAAACAATGTAGCACAATCTGCATCTCAAGTTTTTCCAATAGATTTAAGTCCTGCGAACTACAAAAAAGCAATATAGTTTTTTACCTTTAGGGTATGAAACAACTATTATTGGTTTTTCTGGGCGGAGGCACAGGTAGTATTTTACGCTTTTTAATATCCAAAACGTATAATTCCTATTTTCCAAATTTCTATCTCGGAACTTTTCTTGTCAACATATTAGGCTGCTTATTTATAGGCATTGTTTTAGGACTCTCTTTCAAAAACAATTTTCTTACACAAAATCAAACGTTATTATTATCAACTGGGTTTTGCGGTGGCTTCACTACTTTCTCTACATTTGCATTTGAAAACAATTCCTTATTAAAATCTGGTGATTTTCTCCATTTTTCATTATATACTATTCTTAGTATTCTAGTTGGAGTTCTAGCTGTCATACTTGGCCTTTGGATCTCTAAAACCATATAGCAGCATTTTCTTCCGAAAGATATACCTATATAAGGTATAGATTTAAACCTTTTTCATTTCATCCATTCCAAATTCTCTACAGGAATGGTTACTCCTTTTTTACACAAAAAGCACTTTTTTCGATTTATTTATAAATCAACATCAAAATATAATAGACAAAAATAGAAACTAAGATCATTTAATTAGGGGTTAAAATCATAAATTAATAAAAACATACACTACACCCCCTATTTTTTACAGGGTAATATATAAATAATATAGTTTTGCGTTAGTAATCACTAAAATTATATTATGAAAAAAATCGAAGCAATCATTCGGAAATCAAAATTCGATGATGTAAAAGAAGCCTTGCACCAAATCGAGGTAAACTTTTTTAGTTACTGGGACGTCACAGGAGTAGGCAACGAAAAACAAGGTCATGTATACCGTGGAATAACCTATAGCACTACGGATATTCAAAGACGATTCATATCTATTGTTATTTCAGATGATTTTCAAGAAAAAACGGTTAATGCAATATTAGAATCTGCTTATACCGGAAACATTGGAGATGGAAAAATATTCGTATCAGATATTTCAGAAGCGTATAGAATACGAACAAAAGAGAACGGTCACACAGGCATCAACTAAACCTACTTTAGAATGGAAACAGAATTATTTACAGCAAACAATATATGGATGATGCTATGTACCGCATTAGTATTTTTCATGCATTTAGGATTTTCTTTTTTAGAAATCGGTCTTACAAGACAAAAAAACACCATCAATATTTTATTTAAAAACGTATTTATTATCTGTACAGGATTACTACTATACTATATCGGTGGATTTAATTTAATGTACCCAGGAGAGTTTAACGGATTTCTTGGCTTTTCAGGTTTCGGTTTAGCTATTCCCGAAAACGGACTAACTGCCGAATACGCGAATGGAGGTTATACCTATTGGACAGACTTCCTATTTCAAGGGATGTTCGCTGCAACGGCAGCCACCATCGTTTCTGGCGCAGTAGCAGAACGGATTAAATTAGAAGCTTTTATGATTTTCACCTTACTTTATGTTGGTCTAGCGTATCCTATTGTAGGGTCCTGGCAATGGGGAGGTGGCTTCTTATCTACATTAGGAGGAACTGATGGAGGATTTTACGATTTCGCAGGATCAACGCTCGTTCATTCCGTCGGAGGATGGGCTGCATTAATCGCAATAATTCTTCTAGGACCAAGAATTGGGAAATTCGGAAAAGACGGCAAACCAAAAGCTATCCTTGGTCATAATATTCCTTTGGCAGCTGCAGGGGTGTTAATCCTTTGGCTTGGATGGTTTGGGTTTAATGGTGGCTCCGTTTTATCCGGAGACCCAGCTACTACATCTTTAGTGCTAGTCACTACAAGTTTAGCCGCCGCCGCCGGAGGTATTAGCGCTTTTATCGCCTCTTTCATTCTCTATAAAAACTACGACCTCACCATGTTTTTAAACGGAATACTGGGTGGTTTAGTTGGCATCACTGCAGGAGCAGATTTAATGTCTCCATTTGAAGCTATATCTATTGGTTTTCTGGCGGGTATCTTAATAATTATTGGGGTGTCTTTAATAGACAAACTAAAACTTGACGACCCAGTAGGTGCTATAGCCGTGCATTTAATATGTGGAATCTGGGGCACATTAGCTGTTGGAATTTTCGGAGATCTAGCAGGAATACAACAATTCTTCTACCAATTATCAGGTGTTGCAATCGTAGCTGCATTTTGTTGTCTCTCCTCATTTGTTATTTTAATAATTCTTAAAAAAATTATTGGTATACGTGTAAGTAAAACGGAAGAAATAGAAGGGCTAGACCAGCATGAACATGGAATGGATGCCTATCCCGATTTTAGAATGAATCAACATTAAAAAGCAACGGAGCGTTTTGGCGAACGCTCCGTATGTAAATCTTTCAAAAAAATAAATTTTCGACAATTCAACACCCTTAAAAAGGGTTAATTAAATCTATTTAAATTATGAAAATAATTACAAGTACAAAGTACATAAAAAAAACTATTTTTTTATCACTAGCCTTAACATCCACGATAATATCCGCTCAGGACACAGACAAAGAAACAAAACCCAAACTTTCAATATCTGGAACGGTAGATGCATACTACAGAACTAATCTTAGTGCGCCAAATGATGAAAATGCCATTATCCCTGGATCTTCCTTTGCTAATTTAAACGGATTCTCCTTAGGCATGGCCAATATAATCGCTAGCTATGATGGAAAAAAAACAGGTTTCGTAGCTGATTTAGTATTTGGCCCTAGAGGGGAAGATGCTGTTTTCAACTCTCCTTTATACACTTCTATAGGAGGAAGTAGCCAAATCATAAATCAGCTTTATGCCTACTGGAACATTACGGACGACATAAAAATAACATTGGGGAATTTCAACACCTTTTTGGGATATGAAGTAATTTCTCCTATAGCTAATTTCAACTACAGTACTTCCTACCTATTTTCTTATGGTCCTTTTTCTCATACTGGATTAAAAATAGATATTGTTCTGTCAGATGATTTCAGCTTAATGCTAACTGTAATGAACCCAACGGATCTAACTGAGTTCAACCCTTCTTCAAAATATGCCTTCGGTGCACAATTGGGTTATTCAAATCAATATTTAAACTTTTTATATGATGCAGGTGGATTTGAAATCGATTACACTGGTGGATTTGACTTAACCGAGGACTTTTTCCTTGGAATTAATGTTGCGTATTTCGATAATGATGGCAATGGATTCGCAGGAGCAGTTCTTTATCCTCAGTATATTACTTCCGATAACTTTACACTAGGACTAAGAGGGGAGTTTTTCGCCCAAAATGGAAATTTTGATGCGGCTTTAGGCACTGGAGTTATTGACTCTAGTATTTTTACCGCTACCCTAACGGGAAGTTACACTATAGAAAACCTAACCATTAAACCAGAAATCAGATTAGATAGTGCTTCTGACAATGCTTTTATCAATGCCGATTTAGCTCCGTCAAAAAATCTTTCTTCTTTTCTACTTGCTGCTATCTATTCCTTTTAATCTATTCGGAATAATCCTCGGAAAAAGAGCACAGAAGTATTAAACCCACTGGCGGGAATAAATACACTAAAGCCTAACGAAATTGTTAGGCTTTTTTATTTTACTTTTTAAACGCCTTGACCCCTGCAAATACTTCAGTATTTAACGTATTCACTTTCTGAACAATAGGGCATGAAAATTTCTTATTATACGCGCAATAAGGGTTATACGCTTTATTAAAATCAATAATTATAGCATCCCCTTCTGGTATCTTTAAATCTATATATCGTCCTCCTCCATAGGTTTCCTCTCCATTTGTTTCATCAATAAAAGGCAAAAACAAATAATCTTCAAGGTCTGGATCCTCTTGCAATTCTTGGCTTTGATACACTTCTAATTGATGATTTTCCCCATTCAAATGAAAATAAACAATCCCATATACAATCTCTTTCGCCTCGCGCTCTGTTGTAGTTAGCATCATAAAAGGAATGGCTTCAGGCGTACGAACAAATTTAGCTTGTACTCTATAATTTGTGTCTGGCTCATAAAAATCTAAACCCTCAAAATCCTTTCGATACCTATCTGGCAAAGGGGAAGAATCAGGGTTCTTAAATTCTTCATTCATTTTCTTTTGAAATGCCAGAACTTTATTTACAATTTCAGAAGAAGAAACAACCTCTTTAGCAACTGCATCATCATGGTATTTCTTTTTCTGATTACAACTAAAAATCACCAGAATAAAAACTAACAAACAGTATCTCATTAAAAACTCTTTACATATTAACAGCACAACCAAAAATTGATTCCTTATTTACCCCATAAAGTAAAACTACTATTAGCCTCTCTTTTTACCAGTAGTAAATAATTCTTTTACAGGTTCTTTATTCAATTCAATTATAGTAAAAATTCCTAGTACAATTCCAAGAATTCCCGTTAGACAATTTAAAATAGCCACCACGAATATAAACTTATAATTACTAATCTCTTTTATATATTTTGATGCCAATAAAGTTACAATTCCCATGATTACAGAAAGGATAAAACCAATTCCCCCAACTACTATAAAAATAATACCAGGACTAAAAGGCATCTGATTTTCGCCTTCAGAAAACTCATCGAGATTACCTATAAATCTACCAATCAAAGCATAAGCCATGAAAAAAATAGATGCGAGTAGCATTAAGATTCCTTTCACCAAGAATAAAATTTTAAAGGTACTTAAGTTGTTCACCTGTTTATTTGAATTCATAACAATTACTTCTCTTCTTTAATTAAAATACATAGAACCTGTCATTTCACCTTTCTCCTACTTATCTCCTAGTTCCTTAATCTTAAAACGGTCTATTTCTGCTTCGGTATGCTCCCTCTTCATAATTGCTTCTATTTGAGCTACAATTTTTGGATACTGTTCTGCCACATTGGTAGATTCTGTCCTATCTTTTTTAAGATTATACAATTCAATTTTCATATTTCCTTTAAAAATATCTTTCCGAATACCTTTCCAATCTCCCATCCTAACAGCTTGCTGCCCTTGGTAACTCGGAAATTCCCAATATAAAAATTTGTGCTTTTTTTGATTTTTCTCATCTAATAATGTTGGCAGAAAACTTAGTCCATCTATACCCTCTGGAGCATTCGTTTTTACCAATTCGGCAAATGTAGGTAGTATATCCCAAAATGCGGATATATGATTTGTTGTAGTACCTGCTTTTATTTTGGCTGGCCAACTCGCGATCATTGGCACTCTAATTCCTCCTTCATAGGTAAAACCTTTTGTCCTTCCATAGTTGTTTAGAAAGGGTCTAGCACTATTAAAATACTCTGCATCAACACCGCCAGTATACGTTGGGCCATTATCACTGGTAAAAATAATTAAAGTGTTTTCATACAATCCCAATTTTTTAAGTTTCGCAACTATTTCACCCACCTGATCATCCAAATAAGTAATCATTCCCGCATAGGCAGCATTTGGATATCTATTTGGGAAATACCCTTTATTTCCTAAATAAGGATCTTCCTCTCCAAAAATTTTGACATATTCATCCACATATTTCTGCGGAACTTGCAATGGTAAATGTGGCAAAGGCGAGGCGTAGTACATAAAGAAAGGAACCTCTTTATTTTTTTCAATAAATTTTAATACTTCTGTCTGCATTTTAGCAGGCGCATAATCCTTTTGATCAAATTTCTTATAACTTGTTAACGCCATAGTATCTATCCCTACCTCTAACTTAGTCCCAGGAGCAATTATATCATTCTCTAACCAATCCTTTTCTTCATTCTTCCATAAATGCTTAGGGTAAAGCTGATGTGCCTGACGTTGGCAGTTATACCCATAAAAGAAATCGAATCCGTTTTTAGTAGGAACTCCATCAGTCAGCGGCGCTCCAAGCCCCCATTTACCCACTATTGCCGTTTTATAACCTGCACCTTGCAATACCTCTCCCAATGTCACCGTAGAAGTTAAAATTGGACGCTGTCCTTCTAAATTAGGGTCATTTATCGCTTTTTCAAAATTCCATACATCACCTCTAGAAGCCCACTCATCATTTCCTCTAATTCTGGCATGACCAGCATGTTTTCCAGTAAGCAACATATATCTTGAAGGAGCACAAACTGGAGCACCAGAATAATGTTGTTTAAATAACATTCCCTCCGCCGCCAAAGCATCTATATTTGGCGTCTTTATTTTCTCTTGTCCATACACCCCCAATTCTCCATACCCAAGATCATCTGCAAGAATATAAATAATGTTAGGCCTTGTCTCTACAACTTCACTTTTTTGCTTACAACTATAAAAAAGAAACAACGTTACTAATAATAAACTCCACTTCAACATAATTCAATTTTATAATTAATTTGCATTCAGCCCTTTTGCTTTCAAAAATCGTTTTACATGTTCCTTGTTTAAGGTGTCACTATCGCCATACTTTACACGTATATCCTCTAATCGTTTGTGCATGTTTTCTTGAACATCTATATATTCTGAAGTGTCATATACATTCTTCATTTCAGAAGGGTCTTTTTCCAAATCATACAATTCCCAATGGTCAATATCATAGTAAAAGTGAATTAGCTTATAACGATCTGTCCGCACACCATAATGACGCTTCACATGATGCTCTCCTGGGAATTCATAATACGTATAATAAATAGCGTCTCGCCATTCACTAATTTCACCACTTACTAATTTACGGAAAGATTCTCCTTGAATTTCCTTAGCAATTTCTACTCCTGCATAATCTAAAAAAGTGGGGGCGAAATCTAAATTTTGCACCATTTCAGAAACTACGGTACCAGCTTTTATTTCTTTTGGATATTTCATTAACAGAGGCGTTCGAAATGATTCCTCATACATAAATCGCTTATCAAACCAACCGTGTTCTCCTAGATAAAAACCCTGATCCGATGTATACACTACAATCGTATTTTCCGAAAGCCCATTTTCATCTAAATAATCCAGAATCTCTCCTACACCATCGTCAACAGATTGAATAGTTCTTAAATAATCTTTTAGATATCTATTAAACTTCCATTTTGCAAGTTCTTCTCCTTCTAGATTACTCAATTTATATTTTTCAATTATTGGATTGTAATAAGTGTCCCATGCTTTTTTCTGTATCGAATCCATTCGGTCATATTTCGCCTGAAATGCTTTTCTATATTTAGTTTGAAATGCTTCTTCCTCATCCAACATCTTCAAATCATATACGACATCTAAATCCTCATAAATACCCATCTCATGCTTTGCTGCAGCTGGCCTATTTTCATAATTATCGTAAAAATTTCCAGGTAGAGGAAAGTTCTTATCATCAAAAAGGTTAAAATATTTCTCTTCAGGCATCCATGCTCTATGTGGTGCTTTCTGATGGTATAATAATAAAAAAGGTTTGTCTTTTTCTCGTTTATTATTTAACCAATCTATTGCTATTTCTGTAGTAATTGAAGTAACATAGCCCTGGTATTTCTTTCTTACACCATTCTCAATAAAATCGGGATTATAATATTCTCCTTGCCCCGGTAGCACATTAGAATAGTGAAAACCTTGCGGCAATCCGTCTAGATGAATTTTACCTACCATTGCCGTTTGGTAGCCTGATTTCTGAAGCCCCTTAGCAAAATTATCCTGATTCCAATTAAAAGGTTGTACATTATCTACCTTTCCATTCCTATGACTATGCATTCCTGTTAACATAACTGCTCTGCTGGGCGCACAAATAGAATTAGTAACAAATCCTTTATTAAAAATTGCTCCCTCCTTAGCAATACGATCAATATTAGGTGTATTATTTAATCCATGACCATAAGCACTTATTGCTTGATAAGCATGGTCGTCTGACATAATAAAAACAATATTTGGTCTTTGGCTGACAATACCTAATTTTGAATTCGCCTCTTTTTTTGTTTCGCTCTTGCAATTAAATAATCCGACCGCCAAAAAACTTAAACCAACTATTTTAATTTGTCTAAAAAATACATTCATAATTTACTAATTCAATCCTATTATAACTTTTTATTTCTACTAAATCTATAAGTAAATATTTTGATTACTTCAACTAAAGTCAAAATTTCGTCTTTAAGTTTTCGATTATAAAAAAAATGATTTTATCTAAAATTCACAAGACAAAATGACAACTAAATAGTACTCATTAAAAGCAATCATTTTCACCTACTAAATTTAGAAAAAAATGATTTTAAAAACACGACTAATCGATTTTTTATTTAATATTGTAGTCAGAAAACAAAACATGCGATTAATATTAATTTTTAAGATGGTCTGTAGGTATACCTTAAAAAAGGGTCAGCGCAGCTATTGTTAAAATTAATCATAATTTTACTTATATAGAGCCTGACTGAAACGTCAGGCTTTTTTTATGCACATAATTCAAATGAAAAAACTATTCAACAATTACATTGATTCTTTTAGTGGACTTTCGAAAGAGGTCTGGTGGCTTGCTTTAATCACTTTAATAAATAGAGCAGGTACCATGGTTATACCATTCTTATCCTTATACCTAACTAAAAATTTAGGATTTACACTTGAAAATGTCGGAACTATTATGACTTGCTTCGGTTTAGGCTCTTTGGGAGGCTCTTGGCTTGGCGGAAAACTGACAGATCTCTTTGGCTATTATAAAGTTATGTTCATAAGCTTAATATTAACTGGATTTCTATTTATAGGAGTGCAATTTCTAACAAATTTCTACATTCTATGTGGAGGGATTTTCATTCTAATGGTAGTAGCAGATGCCTTTAGACCAGCTTCATTCGTTGCGCTGATAGCGTATAGCAAACCCGAAAACAAAACAAGATCTGTAACGTTAATTCGTTTAGCAATAAACTTAGGTTTCTCTGCTGGGCCAGCTTTAGGCGGAATTATTATTGCCTCTTTAAGTTATGGCGGCTTGTTTTGGGTAGATGGTAGCACCTGTATTTTAGCAAGTTTGTTGCTTTTATTTGTTTTACATCCTAAAAAAGCAAAAGTATTGGATAACAAAAAAAATACAAATCCAACTTCTGCTTACTCCGATAAATCATACCTTATATTTATTGTAGCCATGATGGTATTTGGTTTCATTTTTGTACAATATTTTTCTACCATACTTTTATACTACAATAACACTTATAAACTAAGTGAGTTTAATATTGGATTACTATTAGCTATGAACGGGTTTCTAATTTTCGCTTTAGAAATGCCATTGATAAAATATATGGAACGCAAAACATGGTCGCAGATTACAAATGTTATCATTGGACTAGTTATGATAGGGTTTAGCTTTTTAATATTAAATCTATTTTCATGGGTTGGCGTTTTAATAATAGGAATGCTGTTTATGACTTTTGGAGAAATGATTGCATTTCCTTTTTCCAATGCCTTTGCTATGGAACAATCGAAAAAGGGAAATCAAGGAGAATACATGGCGCTATATAGTATGTCTTTTTCTCTCTCTCATGTTTTTGCACATAATTTAGGAATGAAATCCATTGCTAATTTTGGATACACAACTACATGGTATAGCATTACAATAATCTCCTTATTTGGTATTTTATTACTTTTACTTTTAAAAAAACGCCTTAAAAGGTCTACATCATGAAGCATTTTACATTTCTTTTATTTCTTACAATAGCACTTTGTGGATGTGATAACACTAAAAACAAAAAACAAATCTCATCAAAAAGCAGGGAGTTCCCTCTATTAAAATCGAACAGGTATAATGTTGCCTTTCTAATTATGGATGGCACTTACAATACGGAACTTACGGCTCCTTTCGATGTTTTTCAGCATACACAATACCGAAAAAATATTAAAGCAATGAATACTTTTACAGTCGCCAATACCTTAAATCCTATAACGACGTTTGAAGGGATTAAAATACTACCTGATTTTGATTACACCAAGGATAGTATTCCGCAAATTGATATTCTTGTTGTTCCTAGTGCTGAGCACCATTTAGATTCTGATTTAAAGGATACCGTAATGCTTAATTTTATTAAAAAGGTTGATGAAAATGCATTGTTTATTACCTCACACTGTGATGGCGCTTTCGTTTTAGCAAAGACAGGGATTTTAGACAATGTAACCTCAACAACTTTTCCTAGTGATATTGTGGAATACAAGAATAAGTTCCCTCATTTAAAAGTTAAAGACAGTGTCCTTTTTGTTCATGATGGAAAATATATTACTTCTGCTGGTGGCGCAAAAAGTTTTGAAGCGGCACTCTATCTTTGCGAATATCTCTATGGAAAGGAAATTGCAGAATCTTTGGCAAGAGGTTTAGTAATAGAATGGGACTTAAAAAAAGTACCCCACCTTATTCTTCCTTAACCTCTACATCATATCTTGCTTCTTTTAAATACTTTGCTACTGTTTCATTAAATTCTGGTGCAATTCTAAAAAGAGCCGTATGTTCTAGTGCATATAATTCTTTCTTATTGGTATATCCTCTCTTTAAGAGTTCTTCTAAGTAAAATAAAGCAGTACCATAATCCTCGTGTTTTGCACTATCCGAAATAATTTTCAAATAATTTCCAAACTCTTTTGGCGCTGTAATTGTTTTAAGCATCCATAAGAAACTAAGACCTTCTTCATCCTTTACTTTTTCCGCAAGGAGTACATCTAGAGAATCTTCAATTAAAGCATTTACATATCCTGACAATCGCATACCCATGCTTTTTTCTCCTTCATTTACACCAGTTTGGTATCCTTTTAATTTTTCCATTTGGTAATTCCACCAACCTAGATTATTAAAATTATAAGTATGTAAATCTTCCTCTAAATAATAATTATAATCTTCTCTAATTAATGATTCCTTAAAACGAATACTCTGCCAATTTCTCTTTTCTACTTTAAATGGCTTAAGTTTTTTTAACGTTTTTTTCCTATCTCTTAGAGAATCTACATCCAGATGATTTCTATAAATAGAGATTACATTAGCAAACAACTGGTCTGCTTGCATAAACTTATTTTGAGAAATCTTAGTATTTACCTGCTTCAAACTAGTTTCAAAACTATTTCTAATATAAATACTATCTTTTGGAATAATCTCTTTTGCCATTGCAGCCAAAGTAAAATTACGCAGTGCTCTTTCTAAATATTCATTCGTTGGCCATTGGTGTCTTCCTTTAAATACAAAAATTTGGTTTGGGAATTTCAACTTATTCAACACCTTCCTATTAAGAAGCATGCTATTGTAATTAAAATCAGCATCACCAATAATTCCAATATAATGAAATGGGTTTTTATTACTTAACAAATCTGTATTATGAATACCCGATCCGCATGAAATAACCCCTTTTATACCTTTAATAAAAACTGGAATAACAGAAGCTAATTTTGCACCAGAGGAAAACCCTGCGGTATACATTCGCTCTCTCTGCAATGGGAATATATTAGACACCCTATTAATTAAACTGCTTGTAAGAACAATATTTTGGGAAATAGAAAGGGAATCATTAACATTATTCGAAGCAGCCAAAATATAGCCTTCTTTTTCAGCAGCTTCTTTAAAAACACCTAAAACTTGTCTACCTCTACCTTGTAAATCAAAAACAAAAAGTACGGGCCATTTCTTAGAGGTATCAAAATTTCTGGGCAAATAAACTGCAAAAGTTTCCTCTTTAGAATCATGAACTTTAATAGAATCTACAATAATTCCTTTTTTAAGTCGTAATTGTTGTCCGAATACACTAAAACTTGCACAAAAAACTAGTAACAGTAAAAATTGTTTCATACAAATTAGTTTATCAAAAATCTAGCCAAAAATTAATTGTGCATTGCCTAAAGATAGAATTTATTCCCCTATTGAACCAAGTTCAATACCTTCAGAGTAGGCAACTTGTATCTTATGTTCACTAAAAGCTCTCTTTATAGCCTGATTAGCTTCAAAAGTCACTTCCCAATAATCATTAGGACGTACAGAAGGACGCACTAATAATTGCACACTATGGGAATCGAAATTTTCAATACCAATTTCTGGCTCAGGATCTTTTAGAACCTTTGGCAAATCATTAAGAGCTTCCATAATAATTTTTCTTACTTTAGGAAAACTCTCTGCATAAGGCATTGTAACGGTTAATTCTAAACGTATTCTTTCCTTTTCAGAATAATTAGTCACAACAGAATCTGTTATTTTAGAATTAGGTATAATAAGAATTTTATTCCCTGGAGTTAACACATCTGTACTAAAAATTCCTATTTCCTCTACTCTTCCAAATTTATCCTCTAATTTAATCCAGTCTCCTATTTTATAAGGTTTTAAGCTTAAAATTAAAATACCTGATGCAAAATTACCAAGACTTCCTTGCAATGCCATTCCGACAGCGAAACCAGCTGCTGCTAAAATTGCAATAAGACCAGTTAAATCTGCTCCTATTACGGATGCTACTATAAACAAAACAGCTCCTTTTAAGAATACGCCAGAAACAGATGATATAAAAGGTCGTAATGATTCGGAAAAACCAGTTTTTTCTAAAGCAAGTCCTATAAGCTTAATTAGCTTTTTAATAATTTTAAACCCTATCCAAAGAATTAATCCTGCTCCAATAATTCTTGGCAAGAAAAAAACAGATTTATCTAAGGCTATTTGTAGGTATTCATTGATTTTTTGCATTTCCATGGGATAAAATAAATGATTTAATCTGTTAGCTACAAGTATACAGTGAAGTTTATTTATTTCCTAGGAATCTCTTGTACGCTTCTTTTACATTTAGCTTAACCTTTTTAGTGAAAATCATTCGTTTACGCAGGGCTTCTTTATCCTATTTTAATAGCTATGAGATATCGTTTTAATTCTTCTTTAACCTTAGGAAGAAGAAGAAACAAACCAATCATATTGGGCACTAACATTGCAAAAATCATAGCATCGGAAAAATCAGTTACAGCTTCCAGACTTGCCGCCGCACCAATAACAACAAAAAGACAAAATATACTCTTATAAGCATACTCCATTGTTTTACCTCTTCCAAATAAATAAGACCAAGCTCGATACCCATAATAAGACCAGGCAATCATGGAAGAAAAAGCAAACATTACCACAGCAAAAGATAACAAATAAGGAAACCAGGAGATACCACTCTCTAAAGCATTGGCGGTTAATACGACACCTTGTTCATCTGATATTTTTGCGCCGATTTCAAAATCCCCGGCAACCACATGTACCAAAGCGATCATTGTACAAATTACAACAGTATCTATAAACGGCTCCAACAAAGCAACTAACCCCTCACTTGCAGCATACTTTGTTTTTACTGCTGCGTGTGCTATAGATGCAGAACCAATACCGGCTTCAATTAGACCGTCTGAAACCTTGAATTATTACACCAATAAACCCACCAGCGACTCCTTCTGGATTAAAAGCTCCTTCATAAATTGTTACAAAAGCAATAGGTATTGCTTCATAATTAATAACTAAAACACTAATAACTGCAAAAACATACATGACCACCATAGCAGGAACAATTTTATCAGTCACCTTTGCTATTTTTTTAATTCCACCAATAATAACAATTCCAACTAAAACCGCCATTATCAGTCCAAAAATCCATTCTTCTTCATGTATAAAACTATCCTCTGCCCCTGTAACATATTCAAACAATTGAAATACCTGATTTACTTGAAACATATTACCTCCTCCAAATGAGCCACCAATACACATTATTGCAAATACAACGGCAAGTACTTTTCCTTATTTCTGTAACCCTCTTTCTTGAAGTCCCTTTTTTAAATAATACATTGGCCCTCCATATACTACTCCATTTGCATCAATTTCTCTATACTTAACCCCTAGCGTACATTCCACAAATTTTGAAGCCATTCCCAAAAATCCAATGACAATCATCCAAAAAATAGCTCCAGTTCCGCCAATGGATAATGCTATTGCTACACCTACAATATTCCCTAAACCAACGGTTACAGACAAAGCCGCTGTTAACGCTTGAAAATGTGTTACCTCTCCGTCATTTTCTTCTATCCGACGAATATTTGAATCATTATCATTAGAAACGGCTATAGGCTCTGTGGGCTGCAAAACATGTTCTAAGCCATCATATTTTCCTTGAATAATCTTAATTGTCTCATCAAGACTAAGTTGTGCTGTAACCAGAAGCGGAAACAAACTCAATATCAAAAAAAAATGCTCTAAATAGACTTATGAAGATTAATTAACCTTCAATTTTTTTCATTACAATTTTCACAGAAAAAAATCGTTATTATTTTTCAATGAAAAACCGACAACAATTATGCTTAAAAGATTCTCTCTCTACATTTTAGTAAGTTTATTAGTAATTTCCTGTTCCAAAGAGAATACGGGAACAGATTCAAAAAAAGAAGAGATAAAAAAAACACTAAGTGATGCCAAAGAAATTGTTTCTTTCAAAATTAAATATAGCAATGAGACGTATACCTCTAGCATTTCAAATGACACTATTTCTTACATACTACCAGGAGGATTCGATCTAACCAATTTATCTCCTACTATAGTAATTTCCGAGAAATCGACTGTTACACCTGCATCGGGAACAAAACAAAATTTTACCCACCCTATTATTTATACAGTAAAAGCAGAGGACAATAGCACAAAGAAATATGTAGCAGTTATCGAAAGTCTAAGTACTGCGAAATCTTTTTATTGGGCTTATGAAGCAGAAAATGCAGCTACTTCTTACTCCATTCAAAATAAAAATCTAGCAGATATAGATACTATACTACAAAAAGTACCCTATTTAACCAATTTAAAAGAAATAACTTCTAAAATAGAAATTTCAGAAACAGCTACATCTATTCCTGCTTCAGGAGAAACTTTAGATTACTCTTCTCCTGTAAAATACATTGTGACCGCAGAAGATGGCTCTACTAAAGAGTACTTAATTATTTTAGACAACTCCTTAAAAGACTTAGAAATAGAAGGCCTTGTTATTGATGATTTTGAAAATGTTCCTTTAGGAGGAGATATTAATTTTGAAGTAAATGAACTAAATCCTATTTTGGATAGTATCACAGTAAAACTAATAAGCGTAAATGAAACCTTTAACTTAGTTGTTAAGGATGTAAATTATGAAACAAAAAGAATTACAGCTACACTGCCAAATAGCTACAGAAACAATAGGTTTCAATTAGAAGTACGAATAGAACACGATAATATAGATTTATCTAATGGCTTTTACCTATTTAAAGGAACTGCAAATTTTGTACATGCCAGTAATTTTAGTGATGGCCCAGGAACTACAATTCTATGGCCAAAGCAGAGCTTAAATGCTAAGTTATTTTTAAAGAATAATGATTTGACTAGTCATTCCTTCTTTTTACGAAAAAATGGAGTAGATTATCCTTTTATACCAATCTGGGAGCATCAGTCATTTGGTTTTGACCTGAGAATGAGTATGCCCAATTTACCCAATACACCACCAAATGGCGGTACTGATTTTTCATTTGTTATAAAAAATACAGATGGAGAACAGGTGTTCGACTTAACGAATAGCGAAGGGAACCCTATAGAAGTAATTGTTGCCGAACAATCTGCAAACATTGTTTTAGATAAAATTGAAATGATGAGAGATGGTATTTTAAAAGTATCAGGAGACAATATTTACTACCCAATGTACGGAAGTACAAGCAAAAGTTATATAGAATTAAAAACTTATGGATATACATATAGGCTAAATTCTAATACAGTGGACTCTAATGGTGATTTAGTTTTTGATTTAAGCACATTTTTTCAAGTCTTACAATCTGGGTTTTATTCTATTGGTTTTAAAAATAACACGAGTGCTTTTGATGAAGTAAATACAGGGCTAAACTTAACCTTATCGCTGCCAGAATCTCAACATAGTAGTTTAGAGGTTACCGAGGCCAAACTCTACAAAAAAGGAAATGCTTTTACACCACAACAATTATTGATAAAATTAAATCAAAATATTGAAGGTAAGAATATCAAAAAAATTGTAACAGGACCAAATGAAGAGTATATAATAGAAAGTTTCATATCTTACCCAACTACCATCCTAACAGGAAAGTTTAGCGATGAAGACTATGACAAGATAAATAACGAAAGAGATGGTTATATTGTTATAGAAGAAAATGGTGTAGATTACAAAATATATTTTAGATCAATATATGTAGATTAACTGGCATCTAATTTACCGCAAATAAAATAATATTATTATTTCAAAAACAAAGCTCCTTGTTAATTCAAGGGGCTTTGTTTATTACATTTTTAACAGGAGCATTGGAAACAATATCGGATAAAACAATATGCGTTCTTGTTTCCCCATACAGTATTAATTTATCGATAAATTTTTCCAAATGGAATTGATCTTTTAAAACCACTTCCATAATAATATTTTCATTTCCTGTAATCCTATGGCAGTTAATAACCTCTTCAAAAGAGGCTACAATTTTAAGAAAGGGTTGTAGTTTTCCCATAAAGGCACGCAATGTAATAATAGCTTTTAATTGATATCCTACATCTACATGAGACACAATAGCTTTATAACCAGACACAACACCAAGGTCTTCCATTTTCTTAATTCTATCTGCCACTGCCGGGGGTGTTAAACCCACTTCTTTTCCTATTGCGGCAAAAGAAGTTCTTGCATTCTTCTGCAGAATTTTTAAAATATGCCAACTTAAATCATCAATATTTGTTTTCAAAACTATATTTCTAAAATTATTTGTTTTCAATAGTGAATTTACAAAATTACTATGTATTACAATACATATTTAAGCAATTAGGGCGTAATTTTAATGTTCGAAATTAAAAATTACAATGCCTTATAAAAATTTAAGAAAGATACCTATCTACAAAAAAGCGCTTGAGCTGTGTGAAACCAGTCGTGCTATTTCTTCGTATGTATCTTATAATAAGGACTTATTACTACTTTACAAATCTAATTCTCATAGAGATATCATAGCGGACTCAATATTGACGGACTCTATTTTAATTCAGCAAAAAATAGCACAGGCAGAATATTCTGAATCTTATTCAGTAAGAAATAATAGTGCCGTTTTCATCAATATAATGACAAGGAATATTCTTTCCTATTGCACAGGCTTGGAAAAAGACGGCGTAAAAGAAAAAGAATATTTAAACCTTTTAAGGGCTGATATCAAAAGCTTTCGAAAGTCATTTAAAAAATGGAGACATTCTTTACAGTAGGATAGCATTGGAATAAATTCCGATACCTGTTCCAACTTCTTTAAACTTGTCAGGCTTTTAAATAGTTTAATTTTTTGATTGTTTCTCTTAAAAGTAAAAGCCATTGTTAAACCTCGAATACCACCTCCATAATTGCAATATTATCTGTTCTATTTCTCACTTCTATCATATGTTCGTTTAAGCAGATAGTTAACAAAGTTAAAGATACATAGTTTACAACAAGCTGAAAATTCGTAGGAATTTTCAGAAGAGGCAATTACTCATAGCCATCCTAAGTTTTTATTATTTTTCTTTCATGATTATTTCCACAAAACTGTTTAAATTCTTTAAATCCATTTTCGTTTTGATATACTGGTCTGGTCCTATTTCTCCCATATTTTGTATTCTATAATGAGGTAAATACTGATTAAAATTTAAGAATACAAAGGTGTCCACAATTCGTTCTTTTAATTTGTGAGGAACTTTATTTTTAGTGATAATTGCTTCTTCAATACCAATATGAGTTATTTCATGGATAATTGTGTTAGCTGGATTATCATAATTTTTAAACTGTCCTTTTGTCGTAGTGAAAATTAATATTGAACCTTGATCAAGATTATAACTTCCTCCTGCTCCATACAGGGTAAGATTGACTTGATAAGTTTTGAATTCTTTGAAATTCCAATTGTATCGTGATTGGTTTATTTTATTAATTAGCACAAGTTCCTTTTCTATTTTTTCGTTCCCTTTTTGATAGTCGGCTTTGTTATAAACACTATCCTTAACAAACTCTTTTAATTGCTCATAATCTTCATTTATTAGATTTTCCAATTTTGCTTTACCCTTTAATTTTTGAATGAATAAACCTTTTGGAAGACTAATTTGATAATTATTTTCTTCAAAGAATTTTATGTCCTGAATTGTTCGCCAAATATATTCAGCTTCCGTATCCGCAGTAGGAATATTAATCACTATTCGGCTTTGACTTTTTCCTTCACAAGAAACAAGTAAAGCTGTCAAAATTATAATGCTGATTTTTAAATTCATTCTCTTCAAATTACCCATAACGTTTAGTCTATGAAACGTAACATATTAAAATACTATAAATTTCGAATTAGCACAAAGCCAAATTTTTATATTCAATTTTTATCTTTTCTATTTTAAAAACCTCCCGACGAGGTTCGGCATAAAAATTTAGAGGAACTTTGTAAATAAGCATAGAACTTTGAATTTAACACTTACTAGTTATTTTCTGTTCGTGAATGTTGGCAAGAATATATCTTTCATTATTGCAAAAGGTAGTTTGTCTTCTTGAGAATTGTATGCTCCTCCCGTAAATATTGCAACCATATCTAATTCAGGAAGAACCATAATATATTGACCTCCGTTTCCTGTTGCTGTTTTAGAAACAAATATTTTATCATTTACTTTAAACGGAATGTTCCACCATAAATAGCCGTAATCAATTCCAGTAATTTTTGTTTTTGGCGTAGTTGATTCCGTAATCCATTTTTCAGATACGACTTGTTTTTCTTTCCATTTTCCGTTGTTGAATATTAGTTGTCCAATTTTTGCCATATCTCTAGAAGTCATATATAACCTCTTCCCAGAAGGAATAATTTCTTTCAGGGAAGTGTGACCCCAACTTACATTACTCACATCTAATGGATTGAACAAATATTTTTCTGCAAATTTGTCAATTGTCATACCCGAAGTTTGGCTAATAATTTCGGTCGCTAAAACTTGTCCCATTGTACAATAATTTGAAACTTCACCTGGCTCATTAACCATTGATAAATTTAAAAAATATTGCAACCAATCACTTTTCTTAAATATTTTATCTTCTTGCCCTTTTGATTTTTTATCCCAATCATTGCAATCCAACCCGGTTGACATTGTTAATAGATGTTTGATTGTAATTTTCTTTTTTCTTTCATCTATATTTTTGGTAGGAACAAGTCTTTTAAGGTATTTTGAAATAGGGTCGTTTACATTTTCAATAAACCCTTTGTCGATTGCAATTCCCATTAAGATGGATGTTATACTTTTAGTTGTAGAACGAAGGTCATGCCGATTGTTTACCGAGTTATTGCCAAAGTATTCTTCAATAATAATTTGGTCATTTTTCACTAATAAAACACTATGAATATTATTTTTTTTTGTTTGTAATTGATTAAATAATTTAATAATAAGTATTGAGTCAATATTTTGAGATTGCAAATCGTTGGTTTTCCATCCATCTTCAAGTTTTTTCGGCTGTGAATAGACATAAGTATTTTGAGCAGGGCAAAATGTACTCGCGAATAAGATGAAAATTATAAAGATTACTAGGTCTCTCATAATAAAGGGTAACGGGTTATGGTTTGTTGCGTGTTTAAGCAACCAATTTAGTAAAAATGGAACAAACCAAAGGGGAATCCGTTAGGGTCTTCCGAATACACACAGAATGAGTAATTAATTATACACATCTTTCTTATATATCGCTTTTTAGTTTAAAATAGCCGGTAGTATATACTCTTTTAATATTTTTTGTGGTTGATTCCCTTTTCTATTTCTAAAATTTCCAGAGGTTATCACAACTACTAATTCTAGCTCAGGAATTACAAAAATAAATTGGCCTCCCGCTCCACGTGCTTCTATACTTGTAATTTCTTTTCCATCTACAATATAAGTGCCATGCCACCATAGGTAACCATATTCGTTTTTATTTCTATCCTGTAACTGTACATGTTTTTCAAACGATTCTTTAACCCATTTTTCTGAAATAATTTGTTTTCCTTTCCATATGCCTTTATTAAGGTATAGTTGTCCAAATTTTAGCATATCTCTAGGTGTTAAAAGCATACCTCCTCCAAAATAAGGCGCTATCTCCATATCATCTGTCTGGTTTATGTAATTGGTGATACCAAGGGGAGCAAAAAATTTTTCATCCATATAAATTTCAAGCGGTTTTTCTAAACGTTCATTTAAGTAAACACCAAGTAAAAATGGATTTGCAGACCCATAATCAGCATAAGTCCCTGGTTCTTTTACCATAGGAGCTTCTAAAGTTGTTTTAAGCCAATTATTAGAATTTTGGTAGTAATTTTCTGATGCTATATTATTTACATCTAACCCAGAATTCATTGTCAACAAATCCTTAATTGTTATTTTAGATTTTAAAGAGTCTTTTGTGTATTGATATGCTTTAGGTATAAAATCGTATAGCTTTTCGTCAACACTCCCTATAATTTTATCATCTATGGCAATGCCTATCATCGCAGACGAAATACTCTTTGATGCTGAGCGTAAATCATGGGGTATATTGGCATTAAATCCATCAAAATAAGTTTCAAATATCAGTTTTTCTTGCTTCGCAATTAGAATACAATGGGTGTTTACTAATTTTTTGGAATTTACACTATCGATTAATCTAAGCAATTGAGTCTCATTAAAACCAAAGTCATCGATATTTTTGGTAACCCACCCATCGTTTAATTGCGGAGGTGTATTGCTTTCTTGATTTCGATTTTGATTAATGGCAGAAATTTTAGACTCCCAATCAGCTTCAAAACGTGTTAAGTTGGTCTTTGTCACAAGCGCATCAGATAAATAAATTTCTAACTCAATTGTATTTTTCAAAAGTATGGCACGATATAGAAAACCTGTGTTACTATCCTTAAAGAATAGCGTGTTATCTTTCTTTTTAAACTCGCTACTAAATGCCCCTCTAAACCTTTGATCTCCAAAATAAGTATAGGCACCAAATGTTCCGTCATCATTATTTTCAACAGATAAGAGAATGTCATCAGATATTAAACCATTATCTAACATAAACGGATTCCATTTACCTTCAAACTTATTGGATCCAATCTGTTGAAGGCTCACGTGGTAAAAATACCTGCCCGTATTTATAAAACCACTGAGTTCTGTACCATTATTAGTGTTATACAAATTAATGTGTGTTTTACTATCAATACTAATTTGAATGTGGTCATCACTAGTTGATTTCAAGTTATTGTCTATGAGCGTTTTATTATTAGCTATGACTAGATGATAGTTGTTAGATTTTAATTTTTCTAATGTAATATAAAAGTTGAAACTATGCTGATTAGGAAGAGTTCCAATCCAATTTCCTTGATAATCCAGACTATCCTTTTGCGCACAGCTTAATAAAGTTGAAAAAGAGAATAACACTAAAATTGTTAGATTTTTAAACATGATATGAGGTTTTTGATAGCGCAAAAATAGGTTGCCAGTATAATTAAAAATTGTATCAGATTAACATTGCTAATCTTTTTTCTTTCTTTTTCTATATAAGCTTGGGTTCATATTAAAATAGGATTTGAACACGCGATTAAAATGACTTTGATCTGAAAACCCTGATAAGTAAGCAATTTGAGTTAATGAATTATTTGAGTGTAGAAGTAGCGGAAGGGCTTTTTTAATTTTATGTTGCCTTATATATTCTCCAAGACTTGTGGATAGGTATTTTGGTGCAGATCTAGAAAGATGCACTGGGTGAACATCTAATTGATCTGATAGATATTTAAGACTAAGATTAGAAGTGTCATAGTGTAGTAATTCTTTTAAACCATCTACCCAGGCCGGATTCTTTAGAGAATTAAGTTCCTTTATGTTACTTAAAGTTTCACAGATTTGTAGTAATAAAACCTCAACAGACACTTCACTATAAACATCTGAAAGTGAAAATTCATGATATAATTTGGCGAAAAGAAAGTGTAATTTCGGATTTTGAATTAGTTGACTACCTTCTAATAATTTTAAAGAAATTTCGTTTTTTTCTAACCAGCATTTTTCAAATTCTAAATGAAATCCACTAGCATCATCAGAGTGCTTAGACCCATAGTGAGGTTCTTGCCAATTGTTGAACATTAAGCTTCCTGAAGGGCACAGTGTTTTTCCTTTTGTGTTACAATCCATCATATCACCATGTAATACATACATAAAATATGGGTTTTCATGATAATGCCAATCCGTTTTAATACCCGTATAAGTGTAGTGAGATAACAACACCCCATTGAATGATACTTCAGAATTTTGACTTCCGTAATATTTTCCTTTAGTTAGTATTTTCATTGTTTGTTAGGTTTACACATAACGTTTTACTATACGTAGCAGGTAATTTAAAAGACTAAACTGTCAAATCATCAATAAAATCCTTATTAAATATAGGCTTTATTACAACTCTTATACTTCAAAAAAGATTATCTTTTAAATAATAGCAACAGCACTCGCTATTTTAAAATATCTTCCTTCCTATATACTATAACTAGAGATTATAGGCTATAGGTTAGAAAACTACATATTTCTTCTATACTGCCCTCCTACTTCAAACAATGCTTTGGTAATTTGCCCTAAGGAACAGGTTTTAGAAACCTCCATTAATTCTTCAAAAATATTCTTATTCTGAATAGCAATTTCCTGAAGTTTAACTAACTGTGCTTCCGTTTTAGACTTATTTCGTTCTTGTAAATTTTCTAGAATCGTAATTTGAGCCTGCTTTTCTTCCTCTGTAGCCCTAATAACCTCTGCGGGCAATACTGTTGGCGACCCTTTAGAACTTAAAAAAGTATTTACACCAATAATAGGAAATTCGCCATTATGTTTTAAAGTTTCATAATACAAACTTTCTTCTTGTATTTTAGAACGCTGGTACATAGTTTCCATTGCGCCAAGAACACCACCACGTTCGGTAATACGGTCGAACTCTAAAAGCACAGCTTCTTCAACCAAATCTGTAAGTTCTTCTATAATAAATGCACCTTGAATAGGATTCTCATTCTTAGTTAAACCAAGTTCTTTGTTAATAATTAATTGAATTGCCATTGCTCTTCGTACCGATTCTTCCGTTGGTGTTGTAATGGCTTCATCATAAGCATTTGTATGCAATGAATTACAATTATCATAAATAGCATAAAGCGCCTGTAATGTTGTTCTTATATCATTAAAATCGATTTCTTGTGCATGCAAACTGCGTCCAGAAGTCTGAATATGATACTTTAACATTTGTGCTCTAGGGTTAGCTCCGTACTTATGTTTTAAAGCCTTAGCCCATATTTTACGCGCAACTCTGCCTATAACCGCATATTCAGGATCAATTCCGTTAGAAAAGAAAAAGGAAAGGTTTGGGCCAAATTTATTAATGTCCATTCCCCTGCTTAAATAATATTCTACATAGGTGAATCCGTTAGATAATGTAAATGCTAGTTGGGAAATTGGATTTGCTCCAGCTTCCGCAATATGATAGCCAGAAATTGAAACCGAATAAAAATTACGTACTAAATTGGTTATAAAATATTCCTGTACGTCTCCCATAAGACGCAATGCAAATTCCGTGGAAAAAATACACGTATTCTGCGCCTGGTCTTCCTTAAGAATATCAGCCTGTACGGTACCACGAACCTGATTTAAGGTTTTAACTTTAATATCCTCATAAACATCTTTTGGCAAAACCTGATCTCCCGTTACTCCTAAAAGAAATAAACCCAAGCCATCATTTCCTTCCGGTATTTTCCCATTATAAGAAGAGCGAGGTATTCCTTTATAAATTTTATTAATCTTTGCTTCTACCTCTTTCTCTATCCCTTTTTCTTTAATATATTTTTCACAATTCTGATCAATCGCAGTATTCATGAAAAAGCCTAATAGCATTGGTGCCGGACCATTAATAGTCATACTAACCGAAGTCATAGGATGGCTTAAATCGAATCCCGAATACAACTTTTTAGCATCATCTAAGCAACAAATAGAAACTCCTGCATTTCCTATTTTCCCATAAATATCAGGTCTTTTTCCTGGGTCATTTCCATAAAGAGTAACCGAATCAAATGCCGTAGATAGCCTTTTTGCAGGCATTCCCAAACTTACATAATGAAAACGTCTGTTAGTTCTCTCTGGTCCTCCTTCGCCAGCAAACATTCTTGTAGGATCTTCTCCTGTTCGCTTAAACGGATACAAACCTGCTGTATAAGGAAACTCCCCTGGAACATTCTCTTGAAGATTCCATCGCAATAAATCTCCCCATGCTTCATATTTAGGAAGTGCTATTTTTGGTATTTGCAATTGAGATAACGATATACTATGCGTCTCTATCTTAATTTCTTTATCTCTAACTTTAAAAGTATAAATTGGGTCTTTGTACTTTTTAACTTTGGTATCCCAATCAAGAATTATTGCCCAATTATGTGGGTCTAAATTTAATTTAACTCTATTAAATTCTTTTTCTAAAAGTGTTAAAAACTCCTTATCCTTATCTTCTACAAGATCGAAAAACTCCTTAGAATCAATTCCGTTCTCCGTAATAAAAGATATTTTCGTTGTGCTTTGTGTAACATTTACAACAGATAACATTGTTTTAAATATTCCGTACAAAAGCTGTCCCACTTCTGACTGTGAATCTACTTTTGCATCATAAGCTCTATTGTTTTCCGCTATTTCCGATAAATATCGTGTTCTGGCAGGCGGAATAACAAAAATCTTTTCTGTCTTTTTATCTGTTATTTCAAAATGAGATTTTAAATCGGCTCCTGCTAGAGTTACCAATTTGTCCATAACTGCTTTATACAATCGGTTCATTCCAGGATCATTAAATTGAGAAGCAATAGTGCCAAAAATTGGCATATCATCTTGGTTCATATCCCAAAGGTTATGATTACGCATATACTGCTTTTTCACATCTCGCAAACCATCTAAAGCACCTCTTTTATCAAATTTATTTATAGCTACTAAATCTGCAAAATCCAGCATATCAATTTTTTCTAATTGTGTAGCCGCTCCAAATTCTGGCGTCATAACATATAAAGAAACATTACTATGCTCAATAATTTCTGTATCCGATTGCCCTATCCCTGATGTTTCCAGAATAATTAAATCGAACTCTGCCGCCTTTAACACTTCTACAGCCTCGTGTACATATTTAGACAAAGCCAAATTAGATTGTCTTGTAGCAAGCGAACGCATATAAACGCGATCATTATCAATTGCATTCATACGAATACGATCCCCTAATAATGCGCCACCCGTTTTTCTTTTAGAAGGATCTACAGAAATTAAACCAATAGTTTTTTCAGGGAAGTCTATTAAATACCTGCGTACCAGCTCATCTACTAAACTAGATTTTCCTGAGCCACCAGTTCCAGTAATTCCAAGAACAGGTACATTCTTTGTCGATTTCTTTAAAGCAGAAAAATGAGATGTGAACTCGGCATGTTTATTTTCTGCCAAGGTTATTAATCTCGCTATTGTATTAATATCCTGATCCTTAATTGCTTGATCTAAATTCTTTCCTTTAGGTAGTTTTAATGGTAAAGGAGGAAAATCGCTCTGTTCAACCAAATCGTTAATCATACCCTGCAATCCCATCTGTCTTCCTTCATCTGGGGAGTAAATACGGGTAATTCCATAGTCCATTAAATCCTTAATTTCCGAAGGGAGAATAACGCCACCACCGCCACCAAATATTTTTATATGACCAGCCCCCCGTTCTTGAAGCAAATCGTACATATACTTAAAGTATTCATTATGACCACCTTGATATGATGTTAAGGCTATTGCATTTACATCTTCCTGAATTGCACAGTCAACCACCTCAGCAACACTACGATCATGTCCAAGATGAATAACTTCTACTCCTGTAGATTGAATAATACGACGCATAATATTTATTGCTGCATCGTGACCATCAAACAAGGAAGCTGCCGTTACAATTCTAACTTTATTCTTTGGTACGTAAGGTTTTATTTGCTCCATCTAATAAATAATCATTAAGGGCTTGCAATTTACGAAAAATGCAAAAAAAATTCCATTTTAATTCGTATTTTTCAAAAAACACGTGTCTAATAACTCCTGAATTAACAATAGCCCAATTTATATTTCTTAAAATTGACATAATAGCAAGTTACATCCTTCAAAAAACAACAAAATAGTAAAATTTGAAACGAATTATCTTTTAGGTAAAGCTATCGAGAAATTATTTTCGATAAAAAATTAAAAAATAAGAACTAAGTTACCCTATCTATACGTAAATATGTTTGGTACGCATTTTGTGTACCTTACGAGTAAACAACCTTGGAACAAACCCAAAGGCATTACTAAAAACAAATCTTTAATATTTGACGCAAGAAGCGTTGGGATAATAAACCCACTACCGGTGGGAATAAAAAATAAATGATGAGAAAAATCTTGATGTTCGTATTAATTTTTCAAGTTTTAGGATGCAATGAGTTGCAACAAGTAATAAACCAGTTACCACAGGGAAACACGGGAATAGGAAATTTAGATATAGCCAAGGGTTTAAGAGAAGCTTTGTCTCTAGGTGTTGATAAGCAAGTAAGTAAACTAACTCTTAAAGACGGATTTTTAAAAAATGAAATAGTTAGAATTCTACTGCCTGAAGAATTAAAAAAAGTAGACAAGACATTACGCAGTATTGGTCTAGGAAACCTTGCAGATGAAGGATTAAAGATATTAAATAGAGCAGCCGAAGATGCTGTAACAGAAGCTACACCAATTTTTATAAATGCAATTGCTAATATTACTTTTAACGATGCAAAACAAATACTACTAGGCAAAGATAATGCGGCAACCCAATATTTAACGAATACAACGCAAACAGAGTTATATGATAAATTTAATCCTGTAATTAAAAACTCTTTTAATAAGGTTGGCGCTGATAAAATTTGGAAAAATATTATAACAAAGTACAATGCAATTCCATTAACCAAGAATGTTAACCCAGACTTAACAGACTATGTAACGCAACAAGCCTTAAATGGTGTATATACAATGATTTCAATAGAGGAAAAAGAAATTAGAACCAAAGTAACATCCAGAACATCAACACTTTTGAAAAAAGTTTTTGCTTTACAGGATGAAAAAATAAAATAAAGAATTTTCTTACGCTATATGTAATAAATTATAATCATAAGCGTTAAATAGTAAAGAAAGTATTTTAAGAATATAATATAAAATTAACATTGTTGCATTCCTAATAGTATACTTTTGTAAAAAATAATTTTGAGTTAGTATTTTTTTGAGTTAGTTAGTTAGTTTAAAAAACCGGTGGGAGCACCGGTTTTTTTGTTTTCTAGAAAAACATAATTCTTAAACCTCTTTATTTTATCCCTTTGAGATAATCTATCACTCTAGCATTAAAAACACTCGGCTGCTCTACATTTACAACATGCCCACAGTTCTCCACCACAAACAATTCTGAAGAGACATGTGTCTTTACAATTTCACGAATAGAAGGAAGAAATAGGTAATCTTCTTGCCCCATAACATACAGCGTAGGTATTTTAACATCTACAGCTCTAAAAAAACGAAGTAGTGGTGTAAGCTCGGAAGTTAACTTAAACCATCTTATAAATTCTTTTTGGTACAATTTCTTAGCCTCTCGCACAAACAACAATCGAGACTCTTTATGGTTCTTATTAGGCATTATTACAAATGCAAAAAACTTATACAACCATATATATGGTACAACCGATTTAAAGATAACTCCTAGGCGTATTAAAATCTTAGATCTTAAATTCATTTTCATTATGGCACCTCCCATAATCATACTTTCTACTCTATCTGGGTATTTTTCGGCAAGATTACGAATTAGAATAGTCCCTAAAGAAATTCCTATAAAGTGTGTTTTTTCGATTTTCTCAAAATCTATTACCTCTACAATATCATTAGTAATAGAATCAAAAGTGTACTGATCTTTAAATGCATCTCTAATCTGTGGTTTAGAATTACCATGGCCTCTAAGGTCCAATAATAGTACATTAAAGTATTTTCTAAATTCCCTAACTTGCTTAAACCAAATGGAAGAGCTACCTCCGGCTCCATGAACAAAAGTTACCCATTTTTCTGAGGTTTTATGATGATACGTAGTATAATTAAGCACAGATTGTATTTTAGATAGATGAAAAATTATTCAAAAGTAAGTAGACTTTCCTTATGCCAATTCCTTCAAATTTAAGAGCAAATATAACCCAAACTATTTTAGCTGAATTATTTTTATGTTTTACGTAAAACATATTGTGCAAATCAACTAATTTTTAAAGACATACAACGGTTTTATAACATCCATAACTGTGTTTCTAACGTATATTTGTTAGAACACGCTTAATAACCATTATTATATACTATGAAAAAACAATATTGCAAGGTAGGTACAGTAACACCAATGACAGATGGTAGATATTCTATTAGCACACTAGAATACCTCTATGAGAGCTTTGTAGACAAAGCAACTAACATCAAATATACAGGCACTAAACTTGGTGAATTTTTTGAGCAAAAAGCAAATAAATTAAAAAAGGAATTAGAAAATCTTATTTAATTAACTTTTCCATATTTTTTTAATTCAATTTCCATTTGACTTTGCAAGTCTTCTGCTTTCTTAGCAGCTGCTAAGGCAAAGTCTGCTTTTGTTGAAGCATAAATAATTCCACGAGAAGAATTTACCAAAAGACCAATAGTATTTGTCATTCCGTATTTACAGACATCTGCTAAACTCCCCCCCTGTGCACCCACGCCAGGAACCAATAAAAAACTAGTAGGTATTATTTTACGTATCTCTGTTAAATAAGTAGCCTTTGTCGCCCCTATTACATACATTAGATTTTCCGAATTAACATACGTTTTAGATGTTTCTAATACTTGCTTATACAACTCTTTCTCCCCATCTACTTTTAATGTCTGGTAATCATAAGCACCAGTATTAGAAGTTAATGCAAGTAATATAGTGTGTTTATTTTCAAAAGCTAAAAATGGCTCTACAGAATCCTTGCCCATATAGGGAGCAATTGTAACAGAATCAAATCCTAAATTTTCAAAAAATACTTTGGCATACATGGTAGACGTATTCCCTATATCTCCTCTTTTAGCATCTGCAATAGTAAATATCTCTGGATAATTAGTATTAAGGTACTGAATCGTCTTCTCTAAAGCTTGCCACCCTTTAATCCCATAAGCCTCATAAAAGGCAGTATTTGGTTTATAAGCAACACATAAATGATGCGTTGCATCAATAATTGCTTTATTAAATTCAAATATTGGATCTTCTGTCTCTAATAGGTGCGCAGGAATTTTATCCAAATCAACATCTAATCCAATACACAGGAAAGATTGTTTTAAACGAATTTGATCCACTAATTCTTTTGTAGTCATGACTCTTACTAAAATTAAAAAATAAATAACCTCGACCCAAGAGCACGAGGTATTAAATAGGAATCCCTTTTTTATTTCGACGCAAGCGTCGGGGAATTAAACCCTGTTAGGCTATTTCCCTGCGATTAAAAGAATTCTGAAGCTTCTTTTAATCTTTCGGTGTTATCTACTAATCTTAATTCGTCTATTATTTTCTGAATATCTCCATTAATAATATTCTGCAAATCATAAAGCGTAAGTCCAATTCTGTGGTCCGTAACTCTACCTTGCGAATAATTATAGGTTCTAATCTTAGCAGAACGATCCCCACTACTTACTTGAGAATTTCTTTTTGCTGAATCTTCTTCTTGCTTTTTCGCAAGTTCCAAATCGTATAAACGAGAACGTAGTACTTTAAAAGCCTTGTCTTTATTCTTATGTTGCGATTTTTGATCTTGACACTGTGCCACCAAACCAGTAGGAAGGTGTGTTAGTCTCACTGCAGAATAGGTTGTATTCACAGATTGCCCTCCTGGACCAGAAGAACAGAAAAAGTCAATTCGTACTTCTTTAGGGTTTATTTGAACGTCAAATTCTTCCGCTTCAGGTAGCACCATTACCGTAGCGGCACTAGTATGCACTCTACCCTGAGTTTCTGTCTGAGGAACTCTTTGTACACGATGCACACCAGCTTCAAACTTTAATGTTCCATATACTTCTTCTCCTGTAACCTCGAAGTGAATTTCTTTGTAACCACCATTTGTACCATCACTTAAATCTATAACATTAGTTTTCCAACCTTTAGATTCACAATATTTGGTATACATACGAAACAAATCACCTGCAAAAATACTAGCTTCATCGCCACCCGTACCAGCTCTAATTTCTAGCACAACATTTTTACTGTCTTCAGGGTCTTTAGGAATTAGCAGTACTTTTATTTCTTCCTCCAATACAGGCAAACCATTTTTTGCCTCATCTAATTGCATTTTGGCCATTTCTACCATTTCGGCATCACTCCCATCCGCAATTATCTCTTGTGCCTCATTAATATTTTCGGTTAAGGCAACGTAAGACTCCCTTTTATCCATTAACTTTCTAAGGTCTTTATATTCCTTATTGAGTTTCACATATCGTTTTTGATCCTTAATAATATCCGGCTGGATAATTAAATCGGATACCTCATCAAAACGTTGTTTTACTATATTTAATTTGTCTAGCATAATCTACTTCGCTTAGTCTGCGAATTTACAATAATTTTGTACATTTAATGGAATTTAAACAATTAGATGAAGGGTCTATTTCAATTAAAAAAAATTTCTATTAGCTTTCTGTTTTACAAACAATTCATAGCTATTTCTATTGTAATCACATTCCTTTTACTCTTTAAAAATGCCTCTTTTCTAGCAATTTTTTTTTGTAAAACATTGTGTTTTATTCTTCTTTATCTTTGTTACTTGGAGCCAGGAATGCGTAAAAAGTTTACCTTTTACCAAAATTTTGGGGTTTCAAAAAGTTTATTATTTTTAGTTTCATTGTTAACCGATTTTCTACTAAGCTTTTCAATCTTTTATCTTTTTCATATATTTTGATTTTAGAAATAGACAACATAGAATTAAACTTTAATCAAAAAAAAATACTTTATGGTATTTATTTAAAGTTAGAAACAGGGAAAATAATTGGTCTTTTAGGGCGGAATGGCTCTGGTAAAACTTCACTTCTAAGAATTTTGTTTGGCGATTTAAAACCCAAATACAAAACGATAAGAATAGATGGTATTCATCAGAGAACTAGTTTATTCTCCAAAGGTATTATTGGATATCTACCTCAATACACATTACTACCAAACAAAATGCGTCTAAAAAAAGCATTTGATTTATATAATATATCCTGGAATAATTTCGTGAATTTATTCGAGAGTTTTAACATTTATGAAAAATTTAAAATTCAGGAACTTTCTTCAGGGGAACGGCGTATTGTCGAAACCTATCTGGTACTATTTTCAGGCAAACCAATTATTTTATTAGACGAACCTTTTTCCTTTATTGCTCCTATTTATGTTGAAAAATTCAAATCGCTTATCTTAGAAAAGAAAAAAGAGAGCGCAATATTGGTAAGTGACCATTTCTATAAAGAAATATTTGATGTGAGTGACACTGTTTACTTTTTAAAGAATGGAATATCTAAGATAGTATTGACTAAGAAAGAATTAGAAGATTTAGGCTATATTTCTATGTAAGTTTAAAACCGAAATTTTATATCTATTCCTAATTCTTCACAAACGTTACACCAAAAGACACTATAAACGAATTTAGCCCATCACTTCTGTCGTATTGACTGAATCGTAAATCCAGTGTTTTCAATCCAAAATAAAGTAATTTTGCTCTTGTAAAAATATCTTTATAGCGAATTCCCAAACCATATTGATGTGCGTTAAAAGCAGACAAATCATAATCTGAAGTATAAAAATCTAAGCTAGAAATAGCTTCTTCTTTTTTATAAAAATAGTCCGCAGCAGTTTGCGTATAATAGCGATAGGTTGGATATACCGTAAAAGAACTACTCACCTTTATTGGCACTTCTAAACTAGCGGTATGTGATGTAACTCCCCAATTATCACTATAAAATCTATAATAACTTCTTAGGACAAAAATATCGCTCATATAATAATTTAATCGTCCTCCTAAAGGAATTTTAAATCTGGTATCAGGAAGCATTTCTACAGCATCTGCCAATTGAAAATCATCTATAAAAAAATCATTTCTATCTCCGAAATAAACGCGCTGAAAAGGCGTGCTTAATAGTCCATTTTGCGAAACAACATCCAAAAACAAAGAACCTTTCACTCGTTTACTTAAGATTTGAGAAAAACTTAGGGATAAAGAATACGAATTTCTATTTTCTTTAGCAAAAGGTTTAAAAGTAGGACTGTAATTTCCAGCTCCTGTAATTCTACTATCAAAAAAACCACTTCCTAATTCTATTGGGTATTGCGACTTCCATTGGTCTAAATACAATTGTGCCTTTACGCCAACTTCGGTGTTCTTTTCATTAAATAGATAAGTGTAACTTCCACCAAGTCCCATCGAAAAATAATCGTATTCTGAAGCCACATATACATTTGCACTCCAAATTTTGTTTCTATCATCGGAACTATGTTGGTAGGTAGGATTAAAATGCACCAAAGCATCCTGTCCAGAAGCACCAGAAGAAGCAATGTACGGTGACACTCTATTATTTCCTTTTGTGTCCAAAGGGTTTACATTACTAGAAGAAGCAGAAGAGTACGCAGATATACCAACATCTACGGTAAGAATAGCATCCTCATTAAGTGGTATTTTTACAAGAATTGCAGAAGTAACGTCCGTTAATTTTTCCGTACCATCTCCTCCTGTCACCGCGGCATGATTACCATCTTGATCGTAATAGCTAAAGAGTAAATCAATTTCGGCTGCCTCTAAAACTCGTTTCTTATACACTAAAGAATCTCGCTCTTCTTGAGAAAAACTCCAAAAGGAAAACAACAAAAACAAAGCACAAATTAAATACCTATTTCTCATTTATTCTATACCAAATTAATTCTAACAATGACCTCCGAAGCAGAGCCCAATGTTTTTAAGTTAAGGGCGAAAATGTCAGTTTGAGCACAGTCGAAGACATTTAAATCCAGATTTTCGATTAAATCGCACTAATTACAACCACAACCTCCACCAGTCTTACCTCCATTTGCCCCTGAAGCAGCTTCTCTATAAATTTGAAAATTAGTTTCAAAACGTTCGATTCCCTTTGCTGCCAATACCATTTCTTCATCATTAAGGTAGACTTTTTCATACTCCTTAACAACGACACAAGATGCACTCGAAATTAGTACTAAGAATAACACAAATAGTTTCTTCATACGATAAAGTTACTGATTTTTATCAAACAAAACACCCTTACTCTTATGGACTTTATTATCACTATCCACAAGTATAACCTCGGCTCCTTTTAACTGATTTATCATTGCAATACCAGAATCTGTTCCCATAATAAATACAGATGTAGCCAATGCATCACACAACTCGGCACTCTTTGCCAAAACAGAAACGCTAATTATACCAGAAGAAGGATAGCCAGTTCTGGGATCAATAATATGCGAATATTTCTTTCCTTTAAAGGTTACGTACTTTTCATAATTCCCCGAAGTAGCCACGGACGATTCTATAATTGGCAACCAGGAAAACAATTTATTCTTACTTAGCGGATTTGTGATTCCTATCAACCATTTTTTGCCATTAACCTTATATCCCCAGGTTGTTAAATCTCCCGATGCGTTTATTATTCCCGCATCCACTTCTTTAGAAATCAATAGCTTTTTTACCATATCTGCAGCATACCCCTTACCAATAGCTCCAAAACCAATTTTCATTTCCTTATTCTTTAAGAAAACAGTGGTTTCCTTTTTATTTAAGATAATTTTCTTGTAGCCCACTTTTTTTACAGATTTTTGTATCTCTTCTCTCGTAGGCATATATTTCATAGAACCATCAAACCTCCAAATGTTATCTATAGAGGCATAAGAAATATCAAAAGCGCCATCTGTAATCTTTGAAATATGTTTTGCCCTTTCTATAAGTTGAAACAGCTCTAAACTAACTTTTACTGGCTGTATTCCCGCATTTCTGTTAATCAGGGAAGTTTCCGATGCTTCATCCCAAGAGGAAATTAAATTTTCTATTCTTCTAATTTCGGCAATTCCGGCATCAATGTAGAAATATCCTATTTCATCATTAGGAGCAACTACAGTTATCTCGAACCTACTCCCCATTAATTCCACTCTTTTATAAACCTCAATCAATTTTTCCTTTTGTCCGTAACTACAAAAAGATAAAAAGCAGAAAAGAATTGGTAATGCAATTTTCAATTAACAAAGGAGTTTAAAAGTGAAATATAAATGGATGGGGCTACTTTTTTATAACCAATTTTTCCAAGAGACTTCCCCTCCTTATTAAGTACTACTACAAGTGGAAAATATCCTTTTGGATTATATTTTTCTGCCAATTTAGCATTCTGTTTTTCTTTCTCTTTGGAAAGTTTATTTGTTTTTTTTCTTGGGAAATCGGCTTTATACAAAATATAATTTTCTTTAGCGTAGGAGATGAATTCAGAAGTCTTCCATATTTCTCTTTCCAATTTAATACAGGAAGCACACCAGTCCGACCCAGCAAAAACAAGGATTACAGGTTTTCCTGTCTCCTTAGAAGAAGTTATCGCTTTCTCATAAGAAGATTCCCAATCCTGCGAAAATGCAAACACTGAAAACAATAGTATTAAAATGAAATTTATTTTTTTCAAACCTAAAAAAAGATTAACAATCATTCAAAAATACGAAGTGTCGTACCCGTTAATTGTGTTTTATATATTTTTAAAGTATTAGCGGTCACGGAATTCAATGGTTTTCCTTCCTGGTTAAATCGAGCGCCATGGCTAGAACAATGAAAAACACCCCCATCATTAGAAGTAAATCTAACTTCTTCCGTTTGTTGGTGCGCACATATTTGACTTGCTGCAACAAATTTACCTTCCAAATTTTTTGCAACAACTACCTTTTTTTTGAGAATAAAACCACCGTTATCTTTTAATTTAACAGACTCTGACGAATTTAAATCAATAGTAAAATCTACTCCCGTTGGGTTAGGGTTTTCATCTGTATCCTTTCCTCCATCATCTTTTGAACATCCTTGCAGACAAGGAAAAGTTAATGCGAATACTGTTCCTACTCCTAGCGATTTTAAAAAGTATTTTCTTTCCATACTTGTTGTCTTTATACTAAAAGAACGTATTAAAAGAAACAATCGTATTCCTTAATATTCAAAGGTTCCGTATTCACTTTTAATAGTAAGTTTCTTTGTATCACTAGCTTCTACTCTACCAATAATTTTCGCTTCTACGCCAAAACTCTCTGATATTTGTATCAATTCCTGTGCCACAGACTCATTTATATACAATTCCATTCGGTGACCGCAATTAAACACCTCATACATTTCTTTCCAATCGGTATTCGATTGTTCTTGAATTAGTTTAAACAAAGGCGGAATCGGAAACATAGCATCCTTTACAATGTACAAATTGTCTATAAAATGAAGAATCTTTGTTTGCGCTCCTCCACTGCAATGCACCATGCCGTGAATATCCTCCGAATTATATCTTGCTAGTATTTCCTTAATAATAGGCGCATAAGTTCTTGTTGGTGACAAAACTAATTTTCCTGCATCTATAGGCGAACCTTCCACAGCATCTGTTAGTTTTACATTCCCTGAGTATACCAAATCTTCAGGAACTGCTTTATCAAAACTCTCCGGGTATTTATCTGCCAAATACTTTGAGAATACATCGTGTCTGGCAGAAGTAAGTCCATTACTTCCCATACCTCCATTGTATTCTTTCTCATAAGATGCTTGTCCAAAAGAAGCCAAACCAACAATAACATCCCCTGCCTTTATATTAGCATTATCAATTACATTACTTCTTTTTATTCTTGCAGTAACCGTAGAATCAACAATTATTGTACGCACCAAATCTCCAACATCTGCAGTTTCGCCTCCAGTCGAATGGATAGTCATTCCATGTTCTTTTAAATCGGCTATTAACTCTTCCGTTCCGTTAATAATAGCAGAAATAACTTCGCCAGGAATTAAGTTTTTATTCCTCCCAATTGTAGAGGATAGCATAATATTATCCGTTGCACCAACACAAATAAGATCATCTATATTCATTATTAAAGCATCCTGTGCAATACCTTTCCAAACGGAAACATCGCCAGTTTCCTTCCAATACATATACGCAAGTGAAGATTTGGTACCAGCTCCGTCTGCGTGCATTACCAAACAGTAATCGGCATCATTGGTAAGATAATCTGGAACAATTTTACAAAAAGCTTTAGGATAAAGTCCTTTATCTATATTCTTTATGGCGTTATGCACATCTTCTTTAGAAGCAGAAACGCCTCTTAATTTATATCTTTCGCTATTGGATGCTTCCATGGGATTCTAATTTGATGCAAAAATAGTGGAAACCATAAAAAAAGCACACTAAAAAGTGTGCTTTTAAATTTTATTCTCTAAAGAAGCGTCTTTGTAACTATTATTTTACAAACAGAAGCTCTCGGTATTTGGTTAGCGGCCAAATTTCATCGGATAATACACGCTCTAACTTATCGCTATGGTACCTAATATTTTCAAACTGAGATTTAACTGTTTCACAATAAGCAAAGGCCTTTTTATTACTATTTGAAATAGTATTCGCCTCTTTTCTTGCGTTAGTCATAGCATCGGTCTTTTTTTTAATACCATCTATATGTTCTGCTATTTGTTGTATTATATTTAATTGGCTTTCTGCCAACTTCTCATAAGCAGCGCCATAAATATTTTTTAAACCTACTACATTCTCTATTAATTTATTCTGATATTCAATTGCTGCTGGAACAATATGACTGTATACCATTTCATCAAAAATTCTTCCTTCTATTTGAATGTATAAGATATAAGCTTCTAACTCTATCTCTTGTCTTGCTTTCACTTCTACCGTACTCATAACATTCATAGACTCCATTAGCTCCAAATTTTCTTTTGAAGTCAGAACCTGCAATGCTTCTGGTGTGGTTTTATTATTACTTAGTTTCCTTTTTTCAGCTTCTTTTTCCCATGCAACACCATATCCATCGCCTTCAAACCGAATTCTTTTAGACGACTTAATATATTCTCGCAATACATTAAATATAGCTTCATCCTTTTTTAAATCTTTCTTATCGATTAAAAGATCTACCTCCTTTTTAAAATCAATTAACTGTTTCGCTACAATCGTATTTAAAACAGTCATTGGTTTGGCGCAATTCGTTTTAGAGCCAACACCGCGCATTTCAAACTTATTCCCTGTAAAAGCAAAAGGAGAGGTTCTATTTCTATCTGTATTATCTAATAAAATTTCTGGAATTTTACCGACAACATTTAGCTTTAGTTCTGTTTTTTCTTCTGGAGATAATTTCCCTTTTGAAACACCTTCTAACTCATCTAAAACCTGACTCAATTGCTCGCCAATAAATATGGAAAAAATTGCAGGAGGCGCTTCATTAGCACCTAATCTATGATCATTCCCTGCCGAAGCAATAGAGGCTCGCAATAATTCTTCATAGGTATTTACTGCTTTTATTGTATTTACAAAAAAGGTTAAAAATTGTAAATTTTTCATTGGTGTAGATCCTGGACTTAAAAGATTAACACCTGTATTTGTAGCCAAAGACCAGTTATTATGTTTACCAGACCCGTTTACACCACTAAAAGGTTTTTCATGAAAAAGAACTTTAAAGCTATGCTTGTCAGCCACTTTCTCCATAATATCCATCAATAATAAATTATGATCAACAGCTAAATTTGCCTCTTCAAAAACAGGAGCCAATTCAAACTGATTTGGTGCAACCTCATTATGTCTAGTTTTTACCGGAATCCCTAAAACCATACATTCTTTCTCCAAATCCTTCATAAAGCTTAATACTCTATTAGGAATTACTCCAAAATAATGATCGTCTAATTGTTGCCCTTTTGCGGCTGAATGCCCTACAAGTGTTCTACCAGTCATAAGGATATCTGGGCGAGAATGTGCTAAGGCCTTATCTATTAAAAAATACTCCTGTTCCCATCCTAAAGTTGCATTAACCTTTACAACATTTTTATCAAAATATTTAGCTACCGCAGTAGCAGCAACATCCACAGCATGAAGCGCTCTTAATAAAGGTGCTTTATTATCCAAAGCCTCACCTGTATACGCAACAAAAACAGTTGGAATACATAATGTTGTACCATATATAAATGCCGGAGAAGTAGGGTCCCAAGCCGTATAACCTCTAGCTTCAAAAGTATTTCTTAAGCCCCCATTAGGAAAGCTAGACGCATCTGATTCTTGCTGAACCAATTGCCGACCTCCAAACTTTTCCATGGTAGTCCCATCTGGAAGCAACTCAAAAAAGGCATCGTGTTTTTCTGCTGTGGCTCCTGTTAAAGGCTGAAACCAATGTGTATAATGTGTAGCCCCTTTAGAAATAGCCCAAGATTTCATTCCTTCTGCTACTTGATTTGCAATTTTCCCATCTATATTACCTCCTGAAAAAATAGCATCTTTCACTTTTTCATAGGCATCTAATGTCAAATGCTGTAGCATACGCGTTTTGTTAAACACATTCACACCAAATATCTCTGACCGTCTACCTGTTTCTTCTACAACAATAGTTTTTCTTTGCTTACTTTCTGCAATTGCCTTAAATCGAATCTGGGACATAAACTTCTTCTTTTTTGTAAAATTAATAATTCATTCCATATAATTATACATTTATACCAATAACCCCCTAAAAAAATAGGGTCGTTAATAAAAATAACGATTATTTGTGAATTTTATCCCGTAAAACAAACTCAATCAATGTAAAAAAAGTACTTTTGCCTATCTTTAAAACTAAAACAGACCCACAATTATGAGTAAAACTAAATTAGAATATATCTGGTTAGATGGTCATAAGCCAACTCAGGAATTAAGAAGTAAAACTAAAATCGAAAACGACTTTGGTGGAAAATTAGAGGATTGTGGCATATGGTCTTTTGATGGTTCTTCTACAGAGCAAGCAAAAGGAGGAAACTCAGATTGCTTATTAAAGCCCGTAGCCATCTATAACGACCCTGCAAGACGTAATGCTTATTTGGTTATGTGTGAAGTTTTAAATGCAGACGGAACAGTGCATATTTCTAATGCCAGAGCAACTATTGATGATGATAGTAATGATTTTTGGTTTGGTTTTGAGCAAGAATATTTCTTGATGGATTCTAAAACAGACTTACCATTAGGATTTCCTAGAGGAGGATTCCCTGGACCGCAAGGAAAATATTACTGTTCTGTAGGAGGTAGATACACTTGGGGTAGAGATTTCGTAGAAGAACATGCTGACTTATGTATTGATGCTGGAATAAATTTTGAAGGCATAAACCAAGAAGTAGCTCCAGGACAATGGGAATTTCAGTGTTTTGCTAAAAGCGCAAAAACAGCTGGTGATGAAATCTGGATTGCTCGATATTTACTAAATAGATTATCAGAAAAATACGGATACTATATAGAACTACATCCAAAACCAATAAAAGGAGATTGGAATGGTTCTGGAATGCATGCTAATTTTTCTAACGAGGTTTTAAGAACATGTGGATCACAAGAGATTTACGAAAAAGTATGTGAAGCATTTAGACCAGTTACAGATGAACATATAGATGTTTATGGCGCAAATAATGACGAACGATTAACAGGGCTTCACGAAACGGCACATGTATCTGATTTCAGCTATGGTGTTTCTGACAGAGGAGCTTCTATTAGAATTCCTATTATAACCGTACAAAACGGCTGGAAAGGATGGTTAGAAGATAGAAGACCAGCATCTAACGGAGACCCTTATAAAATTGCAAGTAGAATTATCAAAACTGTTAAATCTGCTAAGATTTAAATTAAATTTTGTTATTAATTATTTACCAGAAACCACCTTTGTAAATGCAAAGGTGGTTTTTTATTGTATCGTTATATAAATAAATACGCCGTAAGAAATAAGAAGTAGTATACCATCTCTCCAACCCAAACGTAATCCTTTTGGGATAAACACTAATGGAAGTACTAAGAATGAAATTCCGAGCATCCAAAAGATATCATTACTTAACAACCTACCGTCCATAACACTAATTGGCGTTATTATAGACGTTATTCCTAGCACAGCCAAAAGGTTAAATATATTAGATCCAATAAGGTTCCCTAAAGAAATTGCTTTTTCCTTTTTTATTATAGCTATTATTGATGCGGCCAGCTCAGGAACACTAGTGCCAATAGAAACAATAGTAACACCAATAATACGCTCACTTACGCCATAATAAGTAGCCATGCCAACCGCTCCATTTATAAGCAATTCTGATCCTCCCCATAGTGCAACTCCTCCAAGCCCCAAAAATACCATTGTTTTAAACAAAGACAAAGGTGCATCCTCTCCTAATTCATCTTCTTCTGGTGCTTCGTCTTCCTTTGCTGTTTTCTGAAAACGCAATAAATAAACTAAAAAAACAACAAGACAACTAACCATTATAATTCCTTCATAACGTTCCAAGGTTCCATCAAAATAAATAAAACCAAAGAATAATAAAGACGCCAACATCATAACAGGCCAATCTGTAGTGTAAAAGCTTTTACGAACATTTATACCTCCTAGTAGAACCGTAATAGCCAAAACCAAACCAAGATTTGCAATATTGGAACCAATAACATTACTTAAAGCAAGATCCGGAAAACCATCTAAAGCAGATTTAATACTAACAATTAGTTCTGGAGCAGAAGTTGCAAAAGAAACTACTGTCATTCCAATTACTATTTTCGGAATATTTAATCGAAGAGACAAAGCTACAGCAGATTTCAACAACCAGCTACCTCCAAAAATCAAAATAACCAATCCGAGTATAATAAATAGTAAATTCAGCATGTATTTTTTTGTGCAAATATAGGGTAAGATTTAATTTTTTCATTCATAAGAAAAGGAACACTAGGCAACGAAAATTGAGAAAACCCTCTTTTCTATAATGAAAAACTCCTTACAAATTCAAAAAAACAAAAAACACCCCTACAATTGTTTCATTTTAAAACAATAATAAGTAATTATACTTTTATTATATTACTAAATATAAGGCAACATAACAAATATTGAAACAAATACTATCATTTAACTTACAAAATAGTATTCAATTGTAATAATTCATGCTTTTTCATTTGGAAACAAGTGAAACAATCTACTATATTGATGAAACAAGCAATTATTAACCATTTAAAACCTAAAAAAATATGATAACTTTAGCTAAGATTTTACTATTTGTTATACTCTTTATATTTAATATATTCTTATAAACAGTAACAAATAGAGATTAAAAAAGAAAAGAAAGGTTGCCAAAAAAGGCAACCTTATTAGTTTATAATAGAATGGTAGTATATTTGTAAAAAATAGAAATGAAAAAAATATTTTTCAAATACCTAGCCAAATTCAACAAAGCCGTTTTACCATCCTATTCTAAAAAACGATTAGACTTAGGTAAAGCCTCCAAACTTCAAATGATCACTATTGGTTGGCGCTATTTTGTTACCACCAATGCTTTAGATTAATAATGGATTAGCGATTTAACATCATACCCTTTTAATTTATCTCTTCCCGCAAGAAAATCTAATTCTATTAGAAAATTACATTGCACTACAATTCCGCCTAAATCTTCTACCAGTTCACAAACAGCCTTTGCAGTGCCTCCTGTAGCCAATACATCATCATGTACAAGAACTTTTTCGCCTTTACTAATACTATCTGCATGCATTTCTAATATATCCTCTCCATATTCTAACGCATATGATTTACTAATTTTATTAGACGGAAGCTTCCCTGCCTTACGAACAGGCACAAAACCAGCATTTAGCTTTGCCGCCAATAAAGGTGCAAAGAAGAAACCTCTACTCTCTACCCCTACCACTTTATCTATTGCGCCAATTTCTAAAAGTGACAAGAGTGCCTCTGTTGCTTTTTTAAAAATTTCTGGATTTTTCAAAAGAGGTGTAATATCCTTAAAAACAATTCCTTCTTTCGGAAAATCTGGCACATCTTTAATATACTTTTTAAAATTCATTTTTTTTAGCTTAACTATATTTTGTGGTAAATGTAAAAAGAAATATATTTGCAACCGCTTTCCTAAAGAAGGAAGCAAAAAGGCCTCGTGGCGCAACTGAATAGCGCACTTGATTACGGCTCAAGAGGTTACAAGTTTGAATCTTGTCGAGGTCACTCTTAGAACTAGCAAAAAGTTCCAAAACTGCGTAAAACTTATGATTTACGCGGTTTTTTTGTTTTCGGGGCTTTCATACTAAATGGTTTATTTTAGTTATAAATGACCGCAATCCGTCAACACTTTTTAAAACCGTCAACAGTGTTGACAGAATAGCTTATATTTAACTAACTATTTGGTATAGTTGATTTGACTTTCGTCTCAATAAATGTTTAACAATTTAAAGACGACAACTATGCGTACTTCAACAACATTTGCTATCACCTTTTGGATATATAGCAAAAGAGCTAAAAATGATCAAGCTGGTGTTTATGCCAGAATTACCGTTAACGGAAAAAAAAGCGATATCAGCTTAAAAATTAAAGCCGATATTGATATCTGGGATTCAATCAGGTATAGAGCAAAGGGAAGCAGTGAACGGGCAAGAAGACTTAATGAATATTTAGACCAAGTTTATTCCAAGCTTATTCAAAGCTATCAAGACCTGAAATTTAAAGGTCAATTAATTACAGCAGAGTTAATCAAAGCTGAATACTTGGGAGAAAATGACAATTCTAGGACACTCCAAAACCTTCTTGACTACCATACAAAGAAAACTGAAGGCATCTTAGCTAAAGGTACTCTCAGAAATTTTGGAGTAACCCAAGGTTACATAAACAAGTATTTAAATAATGAGAGGAACACCTCGGATATTTATCTAAAGGAATTGGATTATAAATTTCTTTGTGATTTTGTGAGCTATCTTCAAATGTATTATCCAAAAGGTCATCCCAAGGCAATGAGTAATAATACGGTGATGAAGCATATCCAAAGGTTTCGAAAAATTGTGACGTTGGGTTATCATATCGAATGGATTGAAAAAGACCCTTTCGTTAGATGGAAACCTGTTTATGAAAAAAGAGAGCGTCCTTTTTTGACAGAGAATGAACTTTCAAACATAGAAACAAAAGATTTATATATTGAACGATTAGAACGTGTTAGAGATTTATTTGTTTTTAGTTGTTACACTGGCATAGCATATATTGACATTATGAATTTATCTAAAGACAATATCCTTAAAGGAATTGATGGAGGTAACTGGATATTTACAAATCGTCAAAAAACAAAATCTCCGGTAAAGGTTCCTTTACTAAATAAAGCGCAAGAATTAATTTACAAATATCAGAATCATCCGATGACTCAGATAACCGAGACTTTGTTCCCGCAGATAACCAATGAAAAAGTAAATTTATATTTAAAGGAAATTGCAGACGTTTGTGGTCTAAAAAAGAATCTTACTTTTCATATGGCTAGACATACTTTTGCAACTACTGTTACATTAAGTAATGGTGTTCCTATCGAAACAGTTTCTAAACTTCTTGGTCATTCTAAGATTGCATCGACACAGGTTTACGCTAGAGTTGTAGAAAGAAAAGTTAGTGATGATATGCAAAGGTTGAGGGAACAATTATCAAACGAAAAAGATAACACTAACAAAACTTATCAGAGTATGTAAACCAATCTGTTCCATTAAATAGTTAAAAGAAAGCCAAGTTTTTAGAACTTGGCTTTTTCCATAAACTAGTTCAACCTCAGTGCTTTTTTCACTTCAAATTCCGTTCTTTCAGAAGATTTTCTAATTCGTTTTTATGATATTTAGAATTATTAATCATCTTGTATATTATATGTTATTATCTTAACTACAGCATTCTTGGAGATTTTATAGAATTATATCATTTCTTTAAAGAAAATAAAATTCCATTAAGAGTTCTCTATTTTTATGCTTCGAAATTATCATGTACTTTTACAATAGACAAGTACTTGCAAAATTGTAAGAATAATAAAAGCTATGAGAAAAGAGAATTCCACTAATTATACGAATGAAAAAGATCTTCTGGAAACCTGTGGAATGTTTTATACTATATCTATGATTGGTGGCAGATGGAAGGTTAGTATAATCGCTGCCCTTTTGGATCACAAGTCTCTTCGTTATTCAGAACTATTAAAGCTATTACCTAGTATAACTGAGCGTATGCTTATAAAGCAACTCAAAGAATTACAACAAAATGGATTGGTACATCGCAATAGCCATAATGTAGTACCTCCTAGAGTAGATTATTCCCTTACCAGTCTTGGCGAAAGTTTAAAAGAAGTATTACTTGTAATGCATAAATGGGGGAAAAAACATAAAAATGAGAGTTAACTTTGATAAGACTTAGGTTTTTTATTTTCACTTGTGGGTTTAATTCCCCAATGATTGCATGGAAATATAAATGGTTCGTTGTTTAATTATTTCCCCAAGGTTGTTTACTAATGTGTTTGAAATTAATTATAGCAACGGAAATTAGGATAATAAAAACACCTAGCCATTGTATGGTTTGCACCTCTTCTTTTAAAATAATTTTTGCAGTAAAGATGGAAATTGGAATTTCAATAGCCGATAAAATACTACCTATGCCAATCCCAATTATAGGAAACCCTTTATTGAAAAGTACTGGTGGCATTATTGTTCCAAAAAGAGCCAAAAACAATCCGAAGAAAATGAGCATTGGGTTTTGAAACTCTATATTTGCTAGAATATCTACGTTCCAAAACAAGACGGTTGCAATAAAACCACCCAAAACCAAATATTTACTTCTTATGATATTGGGTAAGTCTAACGCAATTTTATTTGAAGCCATTAATGCAATAGTATAGGAAATACTAGCAAGTATACCGTAAATCAACCCCTTATAATGTAATGAATAAAAATTATTGAATGCGTTTACGGCTAAAACTGTTCCAAGTAAAACTACCAAACTCCCAATTATTTTTAAGCGGTCTGGCTTCGTTTTTTCTATAAAAATTTCGAGAATACTTCCCATCCAAATGGTCTGCATCAATAAAATTATTGCGATAGATACTGGAACATACTGTATGGAAAGATAATATAAACAACTCGTAAGCCCCAAGGAACTACCGTAGAGTATCAATTTTAATTTTGAGGTACGACTTATAATACCAGGTACTTTTGTTTTTTTAGTAAAATAAGCAATCCCCGAAAGTACAAGATAACCAAAAAGAAACTGAAAGAATGTCAAAACACTTGTTTCAAATCCTTTTATGTTGGCTAATTTAACAAAAGAAGCCAATACACCATAACTTGCAGCTCCAGCAACTATAAAAACCACTCCCTTAATCTTACTCATTATATTTCATTTCAATAAACAAATCATCTAGAGGTTTTCTAACTTTTGAAAGAAATTGCGTTTTATCGGCATTGTCTCTGTACCCAATAGTTGCAATAACCGATACGTTTAGTCCTTTTTTATGCAGACCCAGAATCTCATTGAATTTATCAGGTTCAAAACCTTCCATAGGGCAAGAGTCTATTTTTAATTCGGCACAAGCAGTTAATAGATTTCCTAAGGCAATATAGGTTTGTTTCATAAGCCAATTTGCATTTTCTATTTCTGTTTTTTCATTTAGCTTTTGTTTTATAAAATCTCCATAGCCTTGCAGTTCCGTAGATGCTATATTCCATGTAGCCTTCACATTATTTATAAAACTGTCAACATCTTCAAATTTGATTTTAGAGTAATTACAAAAAACGAATAAATGTGAAGCTTCGGTAATTTGATTCTGTCCCCAAGCATAAGGCTTTAATTTTTCTCTTAGTACCTTTTCTTCGATAATGAGAACTTTATATAATTGGAGACCATATGAAGAAGCAGAAAGTTGAATGCAGCGTTTAATCTTATTGATATCTTCTTTAGAAACTTTACGAGTAGCATCAAATTTTTTGGTAGCATATCGCCACTCTAGATTCTTAATTAAGTTCATTTATTATTTTTTACCAAAGGTATAATTATCACACCTATAGAGCAAGTACCCACAAAATTGTAGGTATACATTATAACTAATATTAACCAAGTTGGGTGTTTTTTTACACTAAAGAATATTGCAGATTTCCTTCCGTGAGAATATGTAGTTTATCAGAATTCATAAAGGCTCATCATAAATTTCATAGTGCTCGTCTTTAAGTTGCCCTAATTTAGTAAACTATACTTCGACTACTCTCAGCACAGGAAGTTGGATTTTGTTTCTAAATAAAATTAAAAACATTAGTGTCCTATAAAACTTTTTAAAAGCGGAATTTCCAACACGGATTTCCCGCTTATTCATATCTTGTTTTTACCACAAAACTTGATACATGAACAAAAGTAATAACTTTAGCGGACAGTCGCTAGTCAAGATAGTAATAGGTCTTACAAGCAATTCAAGACCTACGATTATCTGGTAACGATGCTCTATGCGACCTTGGGCGGAGTAAGTTCGCACGGCGAACTATCTACTATACTATTGGCCTGTGAAGGCAGAATAGGGCATTTGAACCTAAAACACTTTCCCAAACGAAGTACCTTGTCCGGTGCCAACAAAAACCGTAGCAGCGAGGTTTTCGCCAATATCTATTACTTGTTGTTCGACAAGTACGGCTCGTTTTTATCGGACAGCAGTTCGCTCTCTTTGCCGATAAAACATCTAAAAATCGTTAATTCGACCACCATAAGTCTTTTTAGCTATATTTTAAAAGGCGTTGGGCGTAATTCCATCAATAGAAAGAGGAAGGGTGGTATCAAGATGCACACGATGATAAATGCATTCGAAGATGTACCCTGCTTGATACGCTTTACCAGTGCAGCTACCCATGACCATACCTTCTTAAAAGAGCTCGACTTGGAAAAAGGCTCCTTTGTTGTTTTTGATAAAGCATACAATGATTACCTGCAATATCTGCAATGAACAAAGGATCACATCTATTTTGTGACCAGACAGAAGAGCAATGCCGTCTATACGGGTATTAAAGAATTTGACCTGTCCGATACAACAAGTGATGCGGTCTTGAAAGATGAACGTATCAGTGTTCAAAAGGATGGTAAGACCATTGAGTTCAGGCGTATTGCTTATTGGGATGCCGATAAGAACAAGGTCTTTGAATTTATCAGCAACAACTTTTTGATAGCATCCGATAAAATAGCTGCCATTTACAAACATCGATGGCAGATAGAGACCATGTTCAAAAGACTCAAACAGAACTTCCCTCTAAAACACTTCCTTGGAAACAATCAAAACACTATCGAAATTCAGATATGGTGCGGGCTCATTATTCAATTGCTAATGCTTGTGGTACAGCGCAAGACCAAACGTAGATGGGCTTATTCCAACATGGTCTCCATGGTGAGGTTCCATTTGATGACCTACATTTACCTATTCAAATTCCTTGAAAACCCTGATAAACAATGGTTGGAGCTCACCACAAAACCTCCCGACAAGCAACTAAGCCTATTTTGATACACCCCTTGCTATTGAACGTCAAAAGAAATAGTACAGTTTTAAAGGGATAAAACAACCATAATCAGCAAAATTGTATTTTAGTCGGACAGTAATGATATGTTTATTAAGATATTTTGATTGAGATTTATTACTGCTTCTAGGTCTTTTACTTTCAATATTGAATAGCTTTACATAATACACAAATTTTCGGTTTTATATTCTTAAAAAAATGTATTTCTTCTTTTTTGGTTTCAAAAATATGATTAGATATTTTATTTTTTTAATAATCTTTTTGTGATTTTGATTCCTTTTTCTGCTATCAATAGAATGTCTTCTAATTCTGAGTTTTCTAGCTCGGACTCCAATTCTTGTAAAATGATATCAATTTCATTAATTAACATAATTAATAGCTATATTATCATTTAACTTTCTATCAAAAACAGATATACTGTGTCAGAGTAAAGACCAGCTATTTCTATTCCTTCCTTTACAAAAAAGTGTGGGTTTATATATATAAATTCATTATTTGACCATAGCTAAGGTGATATTAATTAAGTGATTTCAAAATCTCTGATCAACTCAACAGATCCTCTTGAAATTGTTGCATAAATAGGCGAATAAAAAATAACATGATCAGCTATTTCATATAGAATTGAAATTTCAGCCTTACTATCAATATAAAATTTATATTCCAACTTTTCAAATCCAGAGTTAGACTTTTTTTTAACACCATGAATTGCTTGAAGGCATAATTTACCATCTATCTCTAACGAGAGAGAGTTGATTTCCAAACTTCTAATTGAAGCTTCTGTAATAAAAGTAGTTAACATACTTCCTGCTAAACCTCCCAATAAGTAATCTTCAGCCGTTGGCCCCATATTATCACCAAATAATTCTTTTGGCTCATCAACTAAAAATCGATGCTTATGTACAACTTAAGTTAGCATTTTAATAAAAACACTAAATTAAGGTCTATAAATCAGAAAGCACAAAAGAGAGGAATAAGGTTATTATACACGCAGAGACTATAGATCTCGTCAACATTGAAAATCCCCTCTCTTTTCTACACAGAT
>JAZGEQ010000075.1:0-10979 GCA_036478775.1 Cellulophaga sp. | reverse complement strand
CAGTTGTCTGCTCCGCAGATAGTGGCACAAAGGGTAATGAAAAATATGTCAGAGAGCAGGTGTTTTTTATGCCTGTCTCTTCTTGGGTCTTCAATGCTTGAAAAGTGATGAATAATTGAGGCTATTGATTGGTCTGTCATTTTAAAATCAAAATGATAGCTTTAACACCTCATCTAAATTATAATTTCAACTAATTTTAAACCTGATTGCCCGCTTCGTCCTTGACAAATTAGGTAGTTTTCCCAATAATCCTAGAGAAATAAGTAAAGAGAACTGCTGTCATTGATCCAGTCGAGTCAAACACAGGGTCAGAGAAGAGTCCAAAGCATCTTAAATTTAAAATAGGTGATTAGAATGAATTTTTTAAAATTTAGTGTGTTTTTAATGGTTTTCAGTTTTGCACAAGCAGAAACTATTCTATATTCAGAAAATTTCGATTCCTACACTAGCAAATCGCTTCCCAAAGATTGGTGGTACGAAGGTAGCAAGGCTGTTTGGTTGGAAAATGGTCACCTATTTACTGATGCTAATTTGGATAACAGTGGAGAAAACTTCAAGGCTTCTACTGTTTGGTTAAACAAAGAATTTAGTGGAGATTTAGCTATTGAAGTGGATGCCCATGTTTTAAAATCAAAAGGAAATAAAAATAATATAAATTTCTTTTTTCTTTTTTCTGACTCATCTGGAAAATCTTTATTTGAAACTAAATCTTCCCGATCAAATGGCGCCTATAGTAAATATCATAGCTCGACTCTTAATGGATATATTTTTACTTTTTTAGCAACTGAAAACTCTAATATAGCTCGTTTTAGGCTTCGTGACTGCCCAGGGTTCAATCTAATACAAGAAAATAATGACTATGAAAACAAAACGGGGGAAACTTATCACATCAAAATCATAAAACGCAAAAATCATATCCAGTTTTTTGTTGATGGAAAGATTTATTTAAATGCAAAGGACAATGTTTATAACCATGAACATAAAAAAGGTTTATTTGGACTACGAACTTGGTCCACTCACTTATGGTGGGATAATATAAAAGTGACTCAACTAGATCCGGCTTGATTTTTATTTTTTAAGGTGGTTTAGCCTGAATACTTCAACCTTGCTTGTCCTTGTCATTTTTCTCCTGACCAAAAAACATCAACCATTATGCAGAATAATTATACGTCTCATAAAATTGTCTGATCAGAAAAAAATACGGCACAATATTGGACTATTTATTCCATCAAGCCATCTAAAGTAGTCACCAAAAAAATAAAAAATGATAATATCAGTTTATCAAATAATCATACCTTAAAATGGGATTAAATATTATGAAATTGGAGTTAACTAGTGAATATATTAACAACCATAACAGCAGGATTTATTGATTTTAATTTAGTCAAAATATAATCCCCCAACAAATAAATAATATAAAAGACAAGCTAAGAATATATTGCTATTCTTTAAGTTAGCATTAAAGTCAGAAGTTCTTTGATGTTAAATAGCTTAAAAAATAAAAATATAGAGTAATAATGGGAATACGATTAACAACATACTAGGTACATATCATTCGACAAATCGTTGCAACATTGACGGATGATAAAGCAAAAGTCACTTTATAATGAACCATCCTAAAAATCTTAAGTAAGTCCCATTCATTTCAGTCGCCTTTCATACTATGAAGGATAATTTTTCTCTGTGCATCAGTCAAAGACGGTGTTTCAATATTAAGTAGCCATGAATAAGTTTCTGTATCTTTTATATATATCTATATTTTTTTTAGATTACTTCGCTCTTAAATTAAACATATTAAACAAGTATATAACATGGTTACCTGACATTCTATCAATGATATCAGTAGTAATAGTATGTATTTATGCCACCACCACTAAACATGCACTTAGTGCAAAATGGGGGGGGGTCTTTTTCCTATACATCACCATTATATCAACTGGTATTGCTCTCAACGCAGTTTCACCAGGTACGCTAATTGGTGGCATCCGCTCATATTTTAAGTTCCTTCCCTTCTTTTTTCTTCCCATTATGTATAAATTTTCTGAGGATCAGATGGGGAAACAATTGAAATTACTTCTTTTTATTTCATTGATACAATGTCCTTTAGGAATTTTTCAAAAGTTTGTTCAATTCGGTATTAAAAGTTCAGGAGATTATGTTTCAGGGACGTTAACCTCTGCCGGCCAATTACCTATTTTATTGGCATGCGCGCTTGCACTTGTAACTGCATTTTATTTGAGAAATAGAATTAACACCAAAATCTACATAACATTTCTATTTCTACTGGTGATACCAACAACTTTGTCTGAATCGAAAACAAGTGTTGGGTTTATCCCATTAGCACTTTTGTTGCCAATTTATATTAATGCAAAAATATCAGGTCAAGAAAAATCTGCAAAGAAATCCATGGCAATATTTCTTATATTTGTATGTACTGCCATTACTTTTGTAGCAATATATGACCATTTTGCACAATATGGCAAAGCGAGCAGACGAGATGGGTTGGTAAGTTTTTTTACAAGTGGAACTGTAGAAAAATATGTTAACAGAGGGGCTAGTGATCAAATAATAGTAACTAAATTAGGCTATTACGATAAAATATCTATTCCCTTAGATAGACTATCAGACGATAAATTTAAATTATTTTTCGGATTAGGAATTGGTAATGTACAGACATCAGCAATTAAGAGCTTGTCTGGTAAGTATAGTGCTGAAGGTGAAAAATATGGAGCAAAAGGTTCCGCTATTGCTTTGTTTTTATGGGAAATTGGTATCCTTGGCGTGCTTGCATATTTTATATTTATGTATATGGTATTTATAGATGCTAAAAGACTAAGTAAAAATAGAGGCCTCAATGGAATAATTGGACTAGGCTGGTGTGCTGCATTAATGGTCACATTTCTCTCTTTATTTTTTAAAAATCCTTTTATTGATAATGCAAATGGATACTTATTTTGGTATTTGTCGGGGTATGTAGTAGCAGCAAGATGTAGACTGGAAAATCAACCACAGATGATGTCAACAAAAAATAATGAATCTAATAAACTTACTGAATATAAAAGAATTTGATGTGTCAACACTTTTTCGGACATAGGTTTTTACTAAATCTAGTTAACAGTATCCGTAATATTAGATGAAACAATGGGTAAAAGCCAAAGCAGAAGATAAGAACGAAAGCTGCTGGCGGTTTTTAAAAAAAAATTTCCTTAAGCAAAGCGTTCCACGGTTCTTTGAGTGCAAGCACCGACCTGTTTTAACGGCCTACTTATGAATAATGTCAGATACCGTTAAAATCTAGTAAAGGATTCAGTACTATAAGATAAGATATGATCTGCTTGGATAACAAAACTAAATATTATTCATAATAAGGTATACGAGATGAGTAGGAATGAAAGATTATTAGAGGCATGTGAATTATGCGGATCAGGTGAATTTACAAATATATATAAAAGAAATGAATACCACTCTCATATCGTTCAATGCAATAACTGTGGAGTAACATTTTCTAACCCTCAAGTTGAAATTGATTACAAATCCCATGGTAAATACATACGGAAACATCTAAAAAATGAGGTAGGCAGACGAAAGACCGCACAATGGCGTATAGAACAGATTAAAAAACACTACAATAATGGACGTTTGTTTGAGATCGGGTGTAGTGCTGGATTATTTCTTGACGAGGCAAGGAAAGCAGGTTTTGATGTGTCGGGTTCAGAGCTCAATAAAGATGCTGTGGATTATGCACGCAAGGAACTAGGTCTTATTGTACACGATAAGATCGATTTATCAGAGATCAATAACGAAAAAAAATGGGATGTTATCGTGATGTTTAATTTACTAGAACATATTCCAAAACCAATGGAGTTTTTGTCTTATGTGACTGAAAACATGTTATCTGAAAATGGAATTATGGTTATTGAGGTTCCTCATATATTTACTATTCACTCAAAAATAACAGGTACTAAAGGTCAGCACTTGTCAATGGCACATTTTTTTTATTATTCAGCTAAAACGATGGAAAATCTGATTGATAGAATCGGCTTTAATATTTTGGACAAGCAATGGGGAAAACGAGTCTACACAATCGGAATTTCATTTGAAATAGTCTTGCGTAGGCATAAATGGTTGAAAGCTCTTTTTTCCAAGCTGTTAAATCTTGCTGGTTTGTATGAAAAACATGTCGCGATTGGAGGAACTCATGATTTTTTATTCTACATTGTCAGTCGTAAAGATAAAAAATAGTATTGTATGTATTTAAATAATATTAATATCTTATTTAGCAAACTCTAATTAAACATCATACCTTTATTTTATTAGCTCTAAGATGAAATATTAAGTTCCTAAATAAACCACGATTGTCTGAGTCTGCAATAACCATATTAAACCCATCTAAAATTATATAATAATTGGCTTTAAATTTACTAATTCGTCTTTGTTTTCCTGTATATTCAGTTGGGTATTTATAACTATTAATCTGGGTTATACAGATACTTTCAATTTCATTTATAAGTTTAGGTGACATTTTTGTACGCCATTTTTCTTTGTTTTCGGTTACAATTCTTGTCTCTTCTCTTGCTTTTCCTATATTTTCAGTTGGCTTATCTAATTCAAGCATTGATTTTTCGAAGTTTATTTCTAGAAAATCACAAATGCCATTTACTGTAGCTAATGGGGCAGATAACAAATCTTCAAACCTTATTTCATAACCAGAATTTCCTAATATTTTAATTTCTGATGAAGCTGAAAACGTGTCATCTTGCCAACGCTGAGCAGCTCTAATCATATTTTTTCCCCAAGCATGATTAATAGAAAGACAATAGTCTCTAACATCTCTAACGATATGTATTACTTTTGCATTAGGATATAATTTTTTTAATAGAGGAATATGTTTTATATAAGAGGGAGATTTTTCCCCCCAAATCATCCCCTGTGAACAATTAGAACCAAGCCTAACAAGTGCTTCAAAAACTTCTGCTACACTTCCTCCTTCACAGGCTTTATACCAATCATTTGCAGAAATATGTTTTGAATATCGCTCCCTCATATAACTGAAGAATGAATTTTTTTCAGCCTGATTATAAAATATTTGAAATTTATTAAAATCCATTAAATTTCCATACTCTTCCCAGTTATCTGCCCAGTGAGGTAAAACATGGGTTTCAGAAGGTGGAAATGCTAAATTAGAATGATTGTTTAAAAGAGATCTAAGTAGCTTTGTACCACTCCTAGGCATACCAACAATAAAAATTGGTCCAGTAAATTTATTCATAATTAATTACCCATAGAGCCCCATGCAAAACTCCAAATTTTACAAAATAATATTTGCATTTTTAAAAAATAGTAACCATCTACTTTTATTTATTAAGCTCTTTAGCCAAGGTTTTCAGATTTTTTCTAAATTTAGAACATCGCCATAACTTTCCTGCTATGTTGTCACTTCTAATTATATTAAAAAGTATAACCACGTGCAGTAGTAATCCATATGTAAAAAGATAAATTAGAAACGCCAGAAATTAATTTACTTGATTTTCTTTGCCCTTGTTAATTGTTTCAAGAAAAAGCAGTTTTGGTTTGCCTTTTGGTATAGTTGGATAAAAAACACCCTTATAGGGTGTAATCAAAACCACGTTCTTAGAACGTGGATTTTTACTTTTGAGAAAAAAATAAGGTTTTACTTAAGAAAATACATCACTTTTATAAACCATTTAACCCAAACACCACTCCACCTTTATTAAACGATAACTCATTCTATCAATAGTACTATGCCCTTTATATCTTATTGTTATAGCTATAAATTAGATATCGTTTAGTTTCTACTTTTAATCCTTTATTTCTACACGGGAGTTTCCTATATGAACCTAATTTCGTAAATCTGGGGTACATCCTTAAGCGGAATCTCATGAATTCAGATCAATAAAGTCTGAAAAATCATCTCAATATTAATGGTCAATTTTGGCTTAGTTTAAATGATTATTTACACCGTATCTACTAAACCATTTTTTAGCAATACATAAAGTATAGTAGCAACTAATAGCGAACCAATTATAAAAAATATTATTCTCATAATTTTTTGTTTCTTCAGCCCTCCCTCTGTTGAACTCATGAAAGGAATAACAGCTAAAGGTGCTATTCCAGTAACTAAAGCCAATCGACCTGGAGTATAAATTAAAGGAGACAACATTTCTTTTACCATGACAAAGCCAATAGCCATTGCAATGGATGCCAGCCCTCCTAAAAATACAATTGCTTTTCGGTTAGGCTTAAAAGGATCTTCCGGTATTAAAGGGGGTTCAAGTAATATAAATTCATTCCCTTTTGTTGCGTTTTCCATAGAACTAGCCATATTCGCTTCCCTTTGTTTGGCTTTAACTTCACCGTATTTAGACATGGCATTTTCATAATCTCTAATTAATACGTTATATTCACGTTCTATCTGAGGTGTTTTAGCAAGACTTTTTTCATAATGTAATAACTTACCCTCAAGATTGCTATGCGATACTTGAGCCGATCTAAGTTCTGATTGAGTTGCCATTAATTGCGTTTGCATCTGTATATAAGCAGGATTGTTAGGTTGTATCTGTATAGGAGGAGAGTTAACGATGACAGATTTATCTAAAGATTTTTTTAAATTAGTAATCTCTAGTTTTAGTTTTTTCACATCAGGGTGAGAAGGTGAATAGCGATCCATAAGGAGTGCTAATTTTGTTTGCTTGTCTTTAAGTTTTACTTGGTATTCGTATTTATTAAAAGAACCTCCTGTTTCTTTTTGCAAAGATGCTATTTCTCTACGCATTTTGACTAAATCTGGATGTCCTTTTGAGTATTTTGAAGACAACGTAGCGTATTTCGCTTTTAAAGCAATTAATCGATCATCTGCGCCATAAATGCGTTCGCCTGTTGTAGTATAAGTAGCTACAATTGGGTCTAATTGAACCAGTTTATTTTTTAAATAAAATTCGTTTTCTGTTAATGATCTAATTTTTTCATTAATGCTTCTAAGCTGATCCTCTATACGATCAATTCGACTTAAATTTAAATTATTGAGTCCAGGTAAATTTCCTGCATTTTTTTCTTTAAATTCTGCTAGTTTTTTTTCTAGTTCAGAAATTTCATTGCGTAATTTTTTTGTTTCTTGATCAAGAAATGAAGTTGCACCTTCAATAAGTTGAGCACGATATTTTAGGTTATAATCTAGGTATAAAGTAACGAATTCACTTGCTATTTGTTGTGCAATTTTAGGTGATTTACTATCAAATGAAAGCTCAAATCCAACGGTTGGTTTATCAAGTTTACCTGTTTTTGGATCAATAATTGTTTCTCCTCCTATCATGTCCATATGAGTATCTTCTCTCATTAGATCTATAATAGTATGAATACTGTTTTCTATTTTTTCTTCCTGATATAGATTAAATTTATTAATCATTATTGTCAGGTTTTCTGATGACATTATTTTTTTATTAATTATTTGTATTCGTTTCTCAGCATAATTTGTTACCATTGATTTAACTATTTCTTCAGGCATTGCTGTTTGGTCAATAAGAATAGTTGCTGTTGATTTATACATATGGGGTATCTTAATTGCTATTAAGTTTGATAAAATTAACCCAACAATTACAATAGCAAGTATAGAATATATCTGTCTTTTTAAGATAGATATATATTCTTTTAAAACATTAAATTCTTGTTCTACTAATTTAAAATCTTGCTCCATAACTCCATACTCTTACTTAATTTTTACTTGTCTTAAAATTATCAAATTATATTAAATAATTTGTAACCAATTTTTTTCTGGAAAAGAAAAATTATTTTGGTAAATTTAGAAACTGTTTGGTTTTTTTTCAGTATTGATTAAAAAAATTAACTACTTGTTTAAAGTATAGCTCTTGATTTCATTAGATGTATAAAAAGCTATAATTATATGATACTTAATGTTCGTTTCTCTGAAATAATATGACAAAGTAGAATTAGATAACTCAATAGTTGTGAGAATTGATTGTTGTATAATTCCTTTTATTTTTAATAATTCTGGTATAACGAGGTAAAGCTATATAAAATATAGTCCTCAAAGGGCAGCAGAAAAAAATAACTTATTTTAAAACATATTTTTAGGTATAAAACTCCTTGTACCATGTAATAAATGTCTTTATTCCATTACTTAACTTTGTATCTAGTGTATAGTCATAGTCAGTCATTAAATCACTGATATCAGCATAAGTAGACTGTACATCTCCATCTTGCATCGGAAGTAATTCCTTTTCTGCCTCTTTTCCTAAAGTTTTCTCTATTTCTTTAATAAAATCCATTAAATGGACAGGAGCATTATTTCCAATGTTATATATTTTATAAGTTGCTAATGAACTTTCTGGAGTTGGTTTTTTAGCATTCCAGTCTGAATTGCTCTTTGCTGGATTGTCAATTACTTGAATAATACCGTTTACAATATCGTCAATATAAGTAAAATCTCGGCTCATACTACCATAGTTAAATACTTTTATAGATCTGTCATTTAAAATTGCATCGGTAAAAAGCATAGGAGCCATATCTGGACGTCCCCAAGGGCCATAAACAGTAAAAAAACGAAGCCCTGTAGTCTGAATTCCGTATAGATGACTATAAGCATGAGCCATCATTTCATTAGACTTTTTTGTTGCAGCATAAAGGCTTACGGGGTGATCAGTATGATCAGAGGTTTTAAATGGTTGGGCTTTATTTAAACCATAGACTGATGAACTTGATGCATATGATAAGTTTTTTATATTACATTGCCGGCATCCTTCAAGTATATTTATAAAACCTTTAATATTACTTTCGATATAGGCATGTGGGTTTTCTAATGAGTAACGAACCCCTGCTTGTGCGGCAAGGTGGCAAATAGCATCGACCTTTTCATTTTTTATTAATGTTTCTATCTTTTCTTGATTTGTTAGATTAAGTTTAATGAATTTATGCTTTGGATAACGTTTTGAAGATATTAACTTGTTTTCTACTATATTTTCTTTAACAATTCCCAGTTCTTTTAAACGTCCATATTTCAGGTTAACGTCATAATAATTATTTATATTATCTAACCCAACAACTTCATCACCTCGTTCAAGTAGTTTTTTTGCCAAATGAAAACCAATAAATCCTGCTGTACCGGTCACTAATATTTTCACTCACTAACTCCAAATTGGTAATATTCAATCTCTATCTCGGTCATGCGTTTTTTGTTAAATTGATTTTTTTATTAAAGAATATAGGCTGATTTAGCAATTTCTTCATTTCATCAAAATCAGGGTTTTTAAATCAAAGTATAGTTCACTCTAGAAAATCAATGATGTATTTTGTAACTCGTTTTATGATTTTTATCTATTACCCACATAGAGTAAATAGCAGGTTTATTATACAACGAATGGATTTTCCTGATTACCCATTAAGTTTCAGTCAATTTCAAGAATGATTTGTATTTTAAGACTTTTGTTATAGAACGTATTTATAAAATATAATTTTTTGTGAATGTGTTAATGAACTGTGTTTTGTGAAAGTTATTTAAAATACTAAATAAAGAGTGATTTTTTGATTAAAAGTACAATTTCAAAAAATAGATTACAAGGCGCTACTAAGGGATTAAAAAAATAAAGCTATGCAAGCTTATGGAGATTTATTGTTTCTTCCTTTAAGGGTGCTTAAGGGAAGGATTTTAGCTGTTTTTTTAATATGTTTTAGTTTTTATATTTTTAGTTTTTGAGTTTTATGGTCTTTAAAAAATTATTTTAGATTAATTTTAAAATTTTACATAAGAATAAGATATTTATATGAATAAAAGAAGAAAAGAATAGGGACTTTCTAAATTTTTTATTTATTATATAAATCAATAAATTAAGATCTAAAAAAAAAATTAACTGACGGTCATAACCACTACTTTGGCTTAACTGACGGTCATAACCACTACATGCGACGGTCATAACCACTACTTTTTTGCTTAACTGACGGTCATAACCACTACTTTTTTGCTTAACTGACGGTCATAACCACTACTTTTTTGCTTAACTGACGGTCATAACCACTACTTTTTTTGTGACTGACGGTCATAACCACTACTTACTGACGGTCAAAACCACTACATGTGACGGTCATAACCACTACTTTTTTGTCTAAATAACAAAAGTTATCCACAGGCTATTCGATCGATAATCCGGATTTTATTGCTTTTTCATAACTTTCATTTGATCGTCTATTTGCTGCTTTTTGTTCTGTTACAAAATCAGAGGTAGGAGTCACAATATATTTAACGTCTATGATTTTTCGACCCTCCATTTGAGATTTGCTTTTGTATTTACTTATAACTCCACGATTGATTAGTTCGTCAAGTGACGATTTAACTTTTTGTCGATTTCTTCCTTCTGTTGCCTGCTGTAATAAACCGCTATCTCTAGCAAGTCCGGAGTACATAAAATGGTAGTGATTTAAGAGATTAGCTTGTCTAAAACGATGTATTAATTGTTTATAAATCCATCGGGTTAGCTGTTCATTACAGCTCATTAAACGGTCATAATTGAATTGTCGATACTCAAGGTTGTTAATACTGTGGCTGATAAATAGTGGAAGTCTTGCAATGTGTTGAGAGTCTGTGTCTTCTATATATTCTTCTCGACCAACGGTGACAAGGTCTTGCAGGATAGAGCCTTTCCATATTTCTTTTTCTTCTTTATAAAGGGTAATAATGCAAGAACTCATTATTTCTATTGCATGTTTTATCTGGTTTCTATTGCGTTCTCTTCCTCTGGCTTTAAGTTCTTTGTGGATCATACTTAATGAAAATTTGACCCAACTTTCGGAATTTTTTGGATCATGAATGCCATATTGTTGTTCAGTAAAAAACTTTGTTAATGCTTCTTCTACAAGTTCTTCCGTAAGGCTTGGAAAAAATGCCTTATAATTTCCCTCTTCTTGTTCTATTAATGCAGGTTGTATTTTTACGGCACATAGAATGTCATTGT
>JAZGEQ010000074.1:0-10539 GCA_036478775.1 Cellulophaga sp. | reverse complement strand
GCTATCGCACGTCCGATAATACCGAGCTCACGAGAATCTGACCAAAACTATCTGTCATCGAATAGCCGATAACAAATAGCTTCAATAAGATATTATTGATATGATAAAGCTATCTCAAAAATACTCCTGAGCTCGGTATTATAGCCTTCTGCGAAGGCACGTAGCGGAAAAGAAATTCGTTGTGGAAAGAGCGAAAACTGAGTGCTGTGAAGCTAGTTTCTGCTGGAGAAAATAAAAGTCGGACGCGGAGAACATAAGCCTGAGAAAAAGCAGAGTTTGACGTGGAAAAGTAGGATGTGGTTTTTCAAAGTCCATCTTGGAAATCAAAAAAAAGCGAAAAAACAAAAGCAGGTTTTGATGAATATCTAAAGCAGATGCGGAGAAAATAAGCTCGACAGTATGCCAAGGGCTTTGGAAAGAGCAAAAGCGAAATTCTGATGTTTGCGAAATTGAGTGCTGAAAAAGAAAGTTCTGACGACTGCCATGTGATCGAAAAAGCAAAGAGCAAGAGAACAAAGGAAATGGAACTATCTTATTTTTTATAACGAGCCAATCAACTTGCCTTAATTCTTCTAATGCAAAGTTCATCTTGCTGAGGTTAGTAAGCCCTTATTCGTAGTCCTGACGTTGAATACAGCAAGTTATTTTATGGTTATGTTTTACGAAAAATTTCAGGATTCCAATCTTTAGTCTATAGAGTCGAGAATAACTCTAACCCCTTGTTACTGACCCCTTGTTAGGCTTTTGTTATTATCTAATACAGCACGGGATAATTTTATTTCATTCACTAAAGTTTCCATTTTGTCAGCTCTTTTTTATTGCTTGGTTTTTTGAATGACCGGTATCTGTAACAGCTTGTAAGCATAACCATAGGACTTGCAACAGCACAATTTTTGACTCCCGAAATCTGCTTTTTTGAAGTAGATCCACTTGCCGAAGAAGTTAAAAAAATGTCACTTGAATCAGTAAAGAAATGCTCGTATGATATGAGTTCTGTTACCGAAGAATTTGACCTAAAAGGTCATCCTCAGCAAAACCCAAAGATATCTACTTTAAATTCCAGGGTAAAACTGGGTCTATGAAAAATAGTAAATTTAAAATCAATTAATTAAAAACATTGGCATATAATTTACCCTGCTTTTAAAGTAGATACTAAATTTGTTCCATCATTCCGATTCCAGGGCTACAAAATATGAAACAACAATTAATAAGTGCTATATTTTCTATTTTAATTTTTACTTTATTAGAAGTGCGTTTCGCTCATGCTGATGAAAATAATGTTTTACCGCTTGATGTGTTCTATAAAAGTGTTATAGGCCCAGCTGTTGATATAGCAGGGAAAATAAAACAAAGAAGAGAATCAAAAAACACTAGGATTGAGTTTGAAACTTTACAACAATATGAATTAAGAAAAGAAAAAGAGGATGAAAAGATCAAGCTACTTGAACAAAAACTTGATGCATATGAGGGAGCATATAATATTCAATTTCCATTTGTGATGACTTCTGATCGAATGTATAACATGGATAGAGAGGAATACCATGATTTGTGTCTTGACTTTCAATTGCCCAATAAGGATTACAGTGCTATATACAATCCCAATATGGATCATGATTGGTTCTATTTGGAAACTTACAACGAAGAACGTCTTACTAAAGAAGGCTATGCATACAATAATCGTACCTACAAGCTACGGTATCAGTATCTGTTAAAAGTAAATGGCACAATGACGCCAGTATTGACTCAGAAGACTTCATTTAATGTAAATCATTCAAACGCGAATCTAGAAATATCTGATACCTCTACGGGATATTTCTATATCCCATCTTTAAAAGTTAATGTTAATACCGCTAAGCGCTGGAGGAAAAACACAAAACCATACAATGAAATTGGTTGTGTCCATCCCGACCCAGGTGGATCGTATTACGAGCCGATGAATCGAATGATTCCAGCGCGTGCAGTCCTGCGTATTAATTTAAGATACGTTTATCTTGGCGGTATCTCTATGGATCCGGTTGAGATAACGATTAATTAGAAGCGGGTTGTTGTGACAAAATACCTTCGCTGCCAGCCAAGAAACCAAACCAAAACCAAGGGGTCAAAACCAAAAACCAAGGGGTCAATGTAGTTGATATTTCAATTTTCTATAAATTTCACTTCTTCTACCCCCACAAAGTTCGGGGTCAGGTCTTTCGATGTCACATTAAGAGTTACAACCAAAAAATCCAGCCGATAAAGACGGGGGATTCTCGTGTTATAGCCTTCTGCGAAGGCATCTAGCGGAAAATAAAATTGTTGTGAAAAAATAGGATGCTGCTTTTTTAAAGTCCGTCGTGGAAATCAAAAGCAGAAAGAGCAAAAGCGAGTTCCTGCTGATTGCAAGTTTGAGTGCTGAGAAAGGAAGCGCGGACGACTTCCACGCTATCTTTAAAAGCAAAAGCAGAGCACAGAAAGAAAATCCTGATAACTTCCAAGTTTTTATAACTTGGCATTCAACCAGCCAGGTTCTTCTCATGCGTAGTTTGTTGCAGAGAAAATAAGCCAGTGGTTTGCCAATTTCTGGATGTGAAACAGGCTGGTTAATTCATGGTTAGTGCGTCAAGCGAAGCTTGATGCATCTTGCAGGGTGGAAGTCCCTGTCGGGTAAGGATTAATCACCCACCCGTATCGAGTGTTGCGCCTATGGCGGAGTTTGGGATTAGGGAATACTTTTCAGTGACTGCGGTCACGACCAAGCGAACAAGATAGGTGAAGCGTACACAGAGAATCTTATAGGCCATAGGGGATGCGTGTCCCTGAAGTGCTGGTATCGCTCCGAAAATAAAATAAAATTCTGATTGACGAGGTTTGTAACGCAATCGAAGTCCAAGCAAAACAATCGACCTGATGAGATTGTGGCGAATCAGCGGAGTTATTAAGCCGTGGCATGTAAGAAGAGATGGGTCAGGAACTTGAGAGATCCGCAGTTGCTCCTAAAGGAAATAGGTAGGGAAGTTAAGCTTAAAAGCAAGGCTGACCGAAGGCACTGTGGAAGTCGGATCAGCTCATAGTAGTCTGAGGGCGGGAAAGCCGTCTACATGGCGAAGGGGCTGACAGTTATATCTGAATCATAGTAGATACATGTACCGGACATGTAGGGCTGGAGAATACATGAAAACTGAACTGTGAATCGTTACAATCAGGACTTGTTGTGTTTTAAAGGTATTACCGCTGGACAAAGGAAGGAAAGGTTTGGGAAATGATTTTAAAGTACATAAAGACAAGGTACTGCACGAGTAAATATATAACTGAGGAGCCGGATGCGGTAGTTCCGCTCGTCCGGATCTGTGTGGGGGCGGTCAGGTAACTGGCCGTTCTACCACGACTTTTCTTCTGTGAAGGCACGTAGCGAAAAAGAAACTTGTTGCGAAAAGAGCAAAAGATGATCGCTGTGAAGCAAGGTTTTACTGGAAAAAAATAAGCTGGACGTGGAAAATATAATTCTGTGAAAAAGCAGGGTTGACGTGGAGAAGGAGGATGACACTTTTTTAAAGTACATCGTGGAAATCAGGAAAAAGCAAAGCGAGTTTCGATGTTTGCCACGCTTGGAGTGGAGAAAATAAGCTCGACAGTATGCCAAGGGATTTCGAAAGAGCAAAAACAGAATTCCGATGTTTGCAAAGTCGATTGCCGAGAAAAAAAGCATCGACGACTTCCACACGACTTAAAAAGTGAAAAGCAGAGCAAAGAAAGCAAAGTCTGAAAACTGCCAAATTTTCGGGATGTGAAACAGACCGATTAATTCGTGGATGTCATAAAAATCCCCAAGGGGGGAAAACCTAAAGGTTTGTACAAAAATATTTTACTGCTTGTTACAATGATTAATAAAACAAAAATCGTCTATATTAAGACTAAAGCCTAATTTTTCATTCCGTTAAAAAGTAATTTTCATATGTCAAAAAATAATAAAATATCAATGATTTTTGATTATTTGCCAGCAATTTTGGCTATAGCAATTGTATTTTTTGGGGCAATCGCTAAATTAGTACCTAGTCTATCAAGTCATCTGACTCCAAATGGAATACTAGTGGCAGTTTCAATTGCTATTATGTCTGTTCTAGCAACTTTACTTCGAATAAATCATTTATTACGAAAAATAGAATATGGTGGTATTCCTATCGCACCTACCTATTCAGAGAAAATTGTGTTAGAAGGGGTTATAAATGGCATTTTGAATGACGATAAAATAATTATTTATATAGGGTTCATTGATAGTGCTGTAGAAAATAATATTTTGTCTCAAATGAATTCATCACGAGTCGATTTAACTATCGTTATTAATATTAATGCTTTTTCTTTACTTCCAGAAAGTAAAAGAAAAGAATTTTATAATTCTCGAAACTCTATTTTACTATCCAACACTCCTGAGGATTGTATTTCTATTTTTGAGTCTGCTAAAGGAAAGTGCAATAGAATCACCTTTATAAGAAATTACATTCATGGTTCAGGTTATTATTCAGTAGATCATTACCCATATGAAAATATCTTGACCGAAATTTCAGATGCATATGAAAAAAAATATTTAGATAAAAGCATCGCGTTAATAAATAAAAGCATGATGAACTATGTATCCGAATATCAAAACGAACGAGACATTTTTAATGTCCATGAGGAAACTAAAGGAAGATATATTATTAAACATAGAGTCGAGTTTTTTGACAAAGCAACAATTTTAGTCAGAAATTCAGATATTACTATTCATGCAATTGATCGAACACCAATAAATCATTGGGTGAAAGATAGGCTTTTCATTGAATATATGGAAGCACAGAAGGATGCAGATGCAAACGAAAAACAGCGAATAAAGGTAATCTCATTTAATAAAATTAACGATGATAAAACTAACTTCACGTCGTATGTAAAAACAATGGAAGAAGCAAAGGTAACACTTCGTTTTCTTGATAAAGAAGAATTTGATACTTTAGAAGGCTACCCAAATGCTGGTGTTCTCATTATTGATAACGAAGTTTCAATTTCTTTTTATAAACCTAAAGAAGGGGTGCAGATAGGAGGAAAAGTATCTTTCGTAGATTCTGATATAGATAGTGCTGAAAGAGAATTTCAAGATCTTTGGGGAAGAGCAAAAACCATTGAGGAGGTAAAACATTTTAACAAACCCAATAATGACAGCCAAAGAAATTAGCTTAGAAAAAGATTCACAAAAGTTAGAAGCAATAATTGCCTATGATCCTGGTAAAAGAGGGATATCTCACGTTGCTACCAATGTTCAAGGTGGGCTTTCTAACGCAGTTCTTGATATCTCCCAAACTAAAAAACCAGCAGTAGCAATATTAACAGGATTCTATATACCATATTGCGAATACCCTGCTGCTGAAACAGATGGTCCAATTGGTTCTGCCTTTTTATATAATTCGTTACAAAAAATAAATATTCCTACCGTTATTATCACTGATGCATTGTGCGAACGTGTTGTTAAAAAAGCCTGTACTGCAATTAATCATGAAAATCAGATAAATATTATTGTTGCGGAAAATCTATCTAATGACTGGGAACCTGACCTATGGGGGAAAATTGAGAAGCTGGCCGGTTGCAAAATAACGCATCTAGTTTCTATTGAAAGACCCGGAAAATCTCATAATGATAACTATTATGATATGAAAGGCAAAGTATTAAATGATTATATTGAACCGCTAGATATGTTGCTTCCCTTTTGCCTAAAGAAAAAAATAGTGACTATCGGGATTGGTGATGGAGGTAATGAAGCTGGTATGGGGAAAATTGATACTGGCATAATATCGCAGTTTATCCCCAATGGAAAAACAATTCAGTCTATAGTCACCTGTGATTTCGTAATTCCCTGTGGTGTATCGAACTGGGGGGGATTTGCCATTGCAGCTTTAATTTTGCACAAAATAGGCGGCTTTTCAAAAAATGAGATAAAAAAGGTAATAAATGAAGAATTACATCACACTGTGCTTGACCATATTGTAAATCAAAGTAAAGCAATAGATGGAGTTACTAAAAAATCTGAGTTAAAAGTTGATGGTCTTGAGGAATCGGTTCACAGTAACGTTATTGATAAAATACTGAATGTATTTATTTAACAATCAAGCTAAATAATAATGGAAGCAATACTAATCGCTATATTATCGTCCTTATCATTTTCCATAGGAGCTTTGTTCTTCAAAATAAATATACTTAAAAAGGGTGGTAATAAGCTATATCAACTTGGACTTTTTTTGTCGAGCACAATTATCTTATGGTGCTTTACTCTTTACAATATCAAGCCAACCTTTCATGTAGAATACTTTTTTTCGAGTCTTGTGATTGGGATTAGTTTATTGTTTTCAAATATTTTTTTTATGAAATCACTTTATTTGATACCAGTAGGTATACTTACTCCCTTAGTTAATCTAAATGTGGTTATTATTATTATTTTCTCAATTTTTTATTATGGAGAAAATTTAGGTTTTTTAGAATATATAGGAATTCTATTTTTGCTATTGGGGTTGCTCGTTTTTAACGGACAATTAAGAAGAAATCATGCAAACAATTGGATATCACTTGTAGTCATAATTAGTTCGGCTATTTTTTTTATGATCGTACGAAATGGGGGTTTGAAAATAACCTTTGAAAATGGGCTTTCAAATATTTTGGTTCTCACTTATAGCCATACATTAGCATTAGTTTTAATAACAATTATTGTTTTCTATCAGGGTAAAATATCCATTTTTGAGTTACCCTACAAAAATACTAAAGAAAACTCAGCTATAACAATAAAAAGAGGTCTCCTTGGAGGCTCTTTTTCATCTATTGGGTTACTACTTTATGGTCTTGCACTGGAAAGAGGAAATGCAAGTATAATCCTGCCTATTTTTTCTTCTTATGTCATAATCTTATTGGCTCTATCGACATTTTTTTTGCATGAACGTATGTCAATATCAAATTACTTATCGTTTGTTTTCCTATTTGTAGGGACTGGTTTTATCATAGGTTTTTAAAGAAAAATATAGCCTATTCGTACAAAAATATTATTCCAAAACTAATTTTTTAAAAGTTGTTCCTCTTTCTTTGTAATCTCGAAATTTATTTTGACTAGGGGCAGCAGGGGTAAGTATAACAACGCCATGTCTTGGCGTTATTTTCTTTGCTGCTGCGACTGCAGCACCTAAGTCATCAACTAAAAAAAGCTGTTTTTGCTTGTATTCTGGCATAGAGTTGATTTTATTGACTATTGAGTGCCCCGTTTCTGGTAATCCAATAATATTTCTAACACTCGATTTTGCCAGCCAAATAGAAAACTTATCCCAATCCAACCCTCTATCTAAACCGCCAAAAATTAACGTGACATGCTTTTTTTTATAATAATTAAGTGCTTTTATAGCCGATTGTGGAATTGTAGAAATACTGTCATCTACAAATAATACTTCATTAACCGTGGCAAATTCTTCCATTCTATGAGGAAGATTCTGAAAATCAGACAAAAGCTCAACTGCTTGTTCAGGATCAATCCCCATTTTTCCAATTACACATAACATTGCACATATGTTTTCTAGGTTGTGCTCACCATTCAAAGGAATATGCTTACCAAGGAAAATTTTTTTATTTCCTTTATAAATATTGTTGTATTTATGGTGAAAAGACGAAGGATCATTAAAATATGTTCGTTTTCCTTCGCCGAGAATTTTATTGACCTTTTCTTTACTATTAGAATTAATAATAGCAGTTCCATCAACCGTACTGGATATTATCCTTAGTTTGTCTTTATAATACTGTTCGACGGTATCGTGCCAATCAATATGCTCAGGAAAAAGGTTTAGCAAAACAGAAATAGTGGGCGATGCCTTTAATACGGCAGATTGAAAACTTGATAACTCAACTATCCAAGTGTTGTTAGCAGAAGCTATATCTATTTGACTAGCTGCAGGTAAACCTATATTACCAATAAGATGTACATTATTATTTAGCTTTCTTAAAACATGGTGAATTAAACTACTAGTAGTACTTTTCCCTTTTGTACCTGTGATGAATACACTTAAATCATGTTTATGGTGATCGTACCAAAGTTGTGTTGCTGAAGAAATTAATACACCTTTTTTTTTTGCCTGTTTCACCTCCTTTTTATAAATACTAATTCCAGGAGAGATAAAAATAATATCAAAATCAACGAGTTTATCTAAACATTTTTGACCCAAGATATATTTTAAGTTAGGGTGTTTTTCATTTTGATCAACCTTTAATTTTTCATCTATAACAAAAATCTCTTTTTTTGGGTAATATTTATGAAAATAATTAATAACCGCTTTGCCTTCAATTCCGAATCCGACAACTGCTACATCTAAGTTTTTATAATTTATAATAGTCATTAATTATTTCCATATAACTCTTAGGAATATTGCAATCAAATTTAGGTTGCAAAATATCTGTAATTAATTCTTCCTGACGCTCTTTAGGCAAAGAAATTTTATCCATTATTCTCCTTACTATCAAATCATTACACCATTTATTATCTTTAGATATTAGACTAAAAGCTACAATCGACTCCTCTATTTCGCCGACACACTCAAAGGGTTTGGAATCTTCTATCCCAACTAAAGCCATATAACCCTTTTCTTGTAATGGGTCATCTAAGAGATTGCGGCCGAATATTTTTATTAGACTACTTTTATCCATATAAGGAGATAAAGACAAAAAAACAAATCGACATTTTGGACAATCAAGACACCATGTATCCAATTTATTTTTTAATTTAGATGCTTGATTGCAACTAATAAACATATCATGAGCATATGTTAAACGGGAAAACATCTTTGATATGGATATTTCTGAAAATGGTCTAAGTAAAGAAAAATAGGTGTAGGTCGATAAAATTTCATTCGATACCAAATGCGAAAAATCCATTTCAAACTCTAAGCTTTTACTGTATTGATGATTAATTTCTCTTCCATCAGACATTATGCTACCAACATTTGCGGAGCGTTCATTCGACATAATTACAGTATTGAAATCATAAATAACGCTACTAGCTAGCGTTATAAAGGCATATATAGATGATATTGGGATATGCCCATTGTATGCACCCATGCTATTGATTTCCATTATTGTATTTGAAATCTTCCTGTGTACGTTTAGGATGTTATACTTTTCAAAATTTTGAAGATGTTTAGTGCTTATATGATCTCCAATATGTAATAAACAAAAATCTTTTTTAGAAGACTTAAGCATGTCAAAAGTAACTAAAGAATCCTTTCCTCCCCCAATAGGAATAGCTGATTTATCTTTTAAATCAATACTAAAGGGTGAATTTTGAATGTTATTAGAAACAGGAAATTTGATTATTTCCTTGAGACAGAGACCGTTGTCGTAAGCAAACTCTTGCAACCCATTAAAGTATAGTTTTTCAAAAAATTTGCTTGTTTGCCCACTCAGTCCACCTGTTTTTACAATTATTTTTATTGGAACTGCAGCCTTGTAATAGCTAACACCAAGAGCAAGATGTAAATAACTCAAGATTCTATCAAGAACAATTTCTTTATCTTTTGACAATGTTTTTGGCGCGTTAGTAAAAATAATTTCTTCTACAAACTTTATTGAATTATCAAAAGAGTAATAAAACTTTGCTTTCCCAGATTCAGGGGTGTAATCGTACCGATCAAAAGAAAAAAACTTTACATCATTTCTATTAAATTTCAATATTTAGCCTTAATTATTTATAATTCTTTCTGACATGGTGGGGTGTTTAATATTATGTCCATTTTTAATGATGGACACTACTGCACATTGATCAGTGAAATAATTGATTTTCAAACTTAGTTAAGTCTCCGTATTTTCTTTACTATCTTGTGCAATTTTTTCTAGCACTCTCCATAACTCTTCTGTTGAAAGTTTACCGTTAACATATATGTCAAGTAATTCTCTAGTCAGTTCATCTATTACGCCATATCCAGTATCAAGTATGGTCTGAAAAACAATATCTTTACGTTGCTCTATTTCTTCTTTTGAAATTTCAATAGGTTTTCCCTTCGCATTTTTAATAATTTCTTGAATGTTCACGTTTAATCTCCACTATTCGTGTATTTGTAATTTGTTTTTATGGTATTACATTGATAGCATTTATCACAATTTCAGATGTTCCATATATTAAACAAGCTAGGAGAATTCTAACGCACCTTACAAAAAAAGGATAATCATAGCCTGTTAAAAAGCAAAATGGGTTAATGTTTGCCCAGTTAGACTGGAGAAAATAAGCTCGACAGTATGTCAAGGGATTTTGAAAGAGCAAAAGCAGAATTCTGATGTTTGCAAAGTTGAGTGCCAAGAAAGGAAGCATCGATGATTTCCGCACGATTTAAAAAGCGAAAAGCAGAGCAAAGAAAGCAAAGTTTGAAAACTGCCAGACTATATTCCTTTAAGTTTTTATAACCAAAAAATCAACCAGACGAGCTGGTTATTTTGGCGTTATCGGGTGCGCTAACGCGCACCCGATAACAAGACGCTCAGTAGAACTGTCCAGAACCACCGGCTATCGAAAATCCGATA
>JAZGEQ010000073.1:0-2691 GCA_036478775.1 Cellulophaga sp. | reverse complement strand
CTGTTTTATCAGTATTGATAACTGGAGATATCAGTTCTGCGGGAGAGTTGGTATTAGCTTTGCCCAATATTCTGATGGATTCTGCATATTCCAGAGATCATGAATGGGAAGCTGATGGCTATGCACTGGAAGCAATGCAAAAAAATGGTATTTCCACTTCACGTTTCGCAGACATTATGGAAAGGCTTGAATCTTATCATCAAGAATCGAATGATAAATCTATTGCAAAGGATGAAAATACAAGTGAATATGAATTTGATATTGACTGGTTAGATTATGTGTCAAGCCACCCCGCTAGTAAAGATCGTATCGCAAGATTCAGAACTAATTGATAATAATATTGGGGCTTTGAAAATGAAGAAATACACTAAAATAATTTTGATTTCGTTTTTATTAATGAATGGATGCTCAAAAGAGTCCGGAGAAAAGCAACAACCTGAATCCAAACAAGTAAAAATATTTAATTCCCAAGTTCAGGCGTTAGAAAAAGCGAAAGATGTTGGGCAGATGCTTCAGAATAGCGCAGATAAACAGCGACAGAAGATAGAAGAGCAAACGAGAAGTGAATGATGTTTGAAACAGGATCCCTAAAAAACAAGGTTATTCAGCAAACTAAACTCTCTACGGAGAATGGGATACTCATTCCTGCAAAGATTGAAGGTGAATGTATTGTTACTCAGTTTGATATTCCTTATATTGTCCGCATTGCACCAAATCTTGAGCGTAAAGATAAGGCACGAAAAAAACAGGATGACAAGGCTGTAGAGATTGGAAAGGCACCTAATCCTTTTTTGCCTTATAACCCTAATATGTTCGTGTCTGATCTTTCAGAGACGCATCTTTGTTTATTAAATAGATTTAAGTTGTTTGATTACCCCTTGCTGATCGTTACGCGGGAATTTGAAGAGCAACAAAGTGTATTAACTTATGATGATTTTTTTTCCATCAGTCTTTGTCTGCAAGAAGGGGAGGGTGTGGCATTCTATAATGGAGGCTTAAAAGCAGGAGCGACACAACCGCATAAACATTTTCATTTTATTCCATACCCTATGGATGATCAGCTTTTTAGCATTCCCATTGATAACGCTTTAAGAGCTTTGCCGAAAGATGCTGAATTGATAAGCTTGAAAAACTTCCCCTACCAACATCTGATTAGCAGGACTGAGTGGTCAAATAATGATTCGGTCGAAGATATCGGAAAAAGGTTGTTGTCTAAATACCAAGTATTAATGCACTCTATAGGGCAAAAAAAATTTGATACGACAGTAGAAGATTATAATTTAATTGTCACTCGGCACTGGATGAAGCTTGCTCTAAGATCAGCCCCAGCTTATGTGTCTATTTCACTCAATGCACTTGGTTTCGCAGGTATATTCAATGTTAGAAATGAGTCTCAAGTTGATCAGGTTAAAGAATTATCACCTTTAAAAATATTGCAGGGTATTGGAGTTGCCTAATATCACAATTGGCTCTTTCTTGTTAACCGCCTATTTTTTAGTAATTTCTCAAATACAACATAACGGTTTTTCATTTTTAAAGCCTTCTTTTCTATCAGATGCCATGACAAAAAAGAGAGTATGAAGGTAATGAAAAAGGATAGTGCTATCATCACAGGGGTCGAAACATTTGGGATTAAAGCTGCAATAGATTGTTGCACAGGATAAGCATAAATATATATTCCGTATGAATAATCGCCTGCCTTATTAAAATTTCGAATAATACCTGCAGGAACATAGGCTATGTAAAAAATTAAATAGGCAATAGAGATTGAGTAGATGACAAAAAATACTTCTTTTTCAATAATAGAAAATGACAGAGTAATAATCAGTAAAAGAAATAATTTAAGGGAGAGATAGATATTATCTCGCCAGATATAAAAAGCTGTACCGGTAAAAAACAGTGAAAATAAACGAATAAATTTATCATTAATAAAAGGTTGAAAATGATTCACTATGTTTGCTGAGACGGCAATGATGGCAATGCATAAAAAAATGGCCTTTAAATGATTGTTATTAAACCACTTCTGAAAATAAATAAGAATAGAACCAATAATTGCTAGATAAGCATACATTTCTACTTCATAAGGCAACGTCCATATAGAGCCATTGACTGCATATTTGTGAGGTGTATTTGCAAACACACCTGGCAAGTTATATTCAACGCCAAAAAAAAGAGTGATATTTTTTAAAAAATAGCGATAGGTTTGTTTGTTAGATAGATATTCAGAAGCTAACTCTGTTGTAAAGAACAAACCAATTGCAAATGTACAAAATGCAACAGCGACTATGAGAGCAGGAAAAATCCTTAATACTCTAGCCCAAACAAAAGCAATGATGTTGTTCCTTCCAAAAAAGCTACCCGCGATAAGAAAACCACTGGTTATAAAAAATACATCGACAGAAATGATTCCGAATGTCATCCCAATAGAATTTCTAAGAGGTTCAGCATCACCCGTTCCGGTTACCAAAGCAAAGCTATGAGAATATAAAACAAGTGATGCTGCAATAAATCGAAGTAAATTGAAGTTATTGTCTCTATTTTTTGTATATTTTGATAAAACTGTCATCATGATATGCCTTTGAACTTATTGCATTAATCAATTTTTTTTATTTCTTAAAAAAAATCTGGAGAGCATTCCGTTCGTTATTTTTCAGTATTAATCGATTTAAAAAGATCTTGTCTTAAACATTT
>JAZGEQ010000072.1:0-2654 GCA_036478775.1 Cellulophaga sp. | reverse complement strand
GGAAAAAATTTTTGCTTCTCTCGCGTGCTATCGCACACGTCGAATCTGCAAATTTCCCTGTTGCCTACTGCGGACTAAAAATCATCACTTCGCTATCGCTCCGTTTCCCTGATTTTCAGCGAATGCTCTCGCCGTAACAGGGCTTTGCTTGTTTATCTGATGGACAAGTATTCAGGTGATAATAACAGAATTTATTATCTGAAAGTTTTTTAAAAACCTCGGTTTTAAACAGCAGGAGAAATCTGACCTGAATACTGTGATGAGCTTTAAAAGCATAATAAATTCTGATATTTGATAAGCCCTGTTACTTCCTACCCAAAACTTTAAATTACACAATAAATAGTAAAAAGTGTAAGAAGAATAGCAAGCTGAACTATCATTTACAAACTGATTGTTATGACAAAAACCCGATGAAATGTTGTGCTAACGCCCGCATCACAGGCTGCCGTAAGTGGCGCGGCTTTTGCGGCTCTTTCTCTTCGCAAAATCCGTGACGCTTACGGCAGTCCTAGTGCATGCGATTGTTAGCTTACTATAATTGTATATACGATAAAAAAAATACAGTTATGATAATAATTTAATAAGTTCTTTTCCTGATTTCACTAATAACCCAAAAATAATTCCTATTTGTGTCAGGACACCTTTTTCTGATTCACTAAGTCGTAATAGGATGATAGAAAAAATATTTTTTGCACATTTGTCTAAAAAAAATAAAATAAAAAAAGAACTTGAAATAATTAAATGAATAAAAGTAGCTATATAGCTAGCAGCAAATATGTATGTTGTATAAAACCATTTAAAAAAAACCGAGTTATTATGGGTAGGGTCATCTACTAATCGCAGTGCAGCTGACTCGGAAAAATCAAATAAACAATATGCTAAATAAATATCTATAATTATTGTTAGTAATACAATAATTATAGAAGGTTTCTTCAATGCTACATTAAGTAACTTAATAGTTATATATAATGATGGAATGGACAAAAAAACTATATAAGAAAACATTAGCGTCAATGCTGATACTATCAATAAGGGTACCGATATTGCCCAAAACATAAATCCTAGAATAATAAGAACAAACCCTTCGGTATCATGATTTAGTTCTTTCAATTTTAAAAAGAATTTATTGGATACTATATTGTCAGTGTCAATACCATAGTAGTTTGAATACAATAATAATCCAATCATCACTAAAGTAGGTAATGTAAAAATAATGAAATATTTAACATAAAATGTAAACAAAAGTATTTTGGTTTTTTTGTATAAACCATCAAGTACATTTTTCCCAATTTTTATAGGTATTAAAATAGTTTCACTAAATGATAAATCTTCAAGATTTATCCACCAAAGCTCTAGCTGATCTTTTGCTTTTTCTTGCCATTTAGATCCAATCAGCCATTCAATGATGTAAAGACAACTACACGTAATTAATATATATGAAAAAGTATCATCAAATAATTGCATTTATATATTTTTTAAAAAAATTAACTCATCATGCTTTTTCAATTAAACATTTCGGCAACCCTACTAGCACGTAAATATCTTCTAACCCCCCGAAAACCTTATTTCTCTATCTTACTTACTTATCATTAGTCTTTTAAAGCTAACGCCAGCTTCAGCGGCTACCATAAGGGGCGGTTTTTTTGCTTCGCAAAAAAAATGACGCTTATGGTAGTCCGCTGGAAGCTATTGTTAGGTTTTTTATTTGATAAAATATAGATATTAATCAATACCTTCTATTTTATTTGAATAAACTCTTATTAATTTATATTCTTCGCTCATTGTACAAACATCACTCCAAATTCTGGATAATAATTGATGAAACTCTCTCATTTTCATATTTCCAACTTTTATATGAATTACTCTTGGAGGAGGCTTATTCATTATTATCATGTCAGAAAAATCAGTATCTTTTGTGACTATAGTAAGGCCATTTTCTTTAGCATAAGCCCAAATCTCACTATCTTTTAATTCGTCGTTAATGTGAACCACATGCTCATACTCTTCACTAGCCCAAATAGAAAAACGACTTGGAAGATTTACATCTATCAAGTATTTTCTCATTTCATGCTATTTCTTGAAGTGTATATTTATGCCCCATTAATTTACTAGCAAAAACTAAACAAGCATGAATATCATTTTTTTCTAAAGTTGGATACTGTTTTAATATTTCATCCTCTGTTTCCCCCATACTAAGAAACTCCACCACTGTTTGAACTGTAATTCTTTTTCCTCGGATCGTTGGTTTCCCATTACATAGATCAGGATCTATTGTAATTATGCCATCTAAGTAACTAATTTTTTGAGGCTTCATGATTGATTCTCTCTATGTAAATGCTTGTAATCATCATAGCCGAATTATAATATTTTTGCTTATTTCATTTGTGCTAGACGACACGTCAACCTAACACCTAAATCAGCGCGCAGTTTAAAGGGGCACGCTTTTTTGCTTCGCAAAAAACGTGCCCCTTTAAACTGTCCGCTGGATTTTTTTGTTATGTGTTTATCATAGATTACCAAACTTTCTGTTGGTATTTTTCCATTGATCTTTCGGAATTATCGACTCGATAATATCCCAATGCTCAACAATTTTACCATTTTCAACGCTAAACAAATCGTAAAATGACGTATCTTTACCACCAAATTGACCTTCA
>JAZGEQ010000071.1:0-8852 GCA_036478775.1 Cellulophaga sp. | reverse complement strand
GACTTTTTATTATTATATTGCTTCACTTATGATAACTACAACCTAACAATGCATAAGCTTCATAGAGCGCAGCAAACGGTTCTCATGTGTATGCTGCGCATCCACGAACCTTATACTTTGAGGGTTGTGCGTCATTGAAAAAAAAACATAATGCAAGAAATTAAACTTTGGGAAATTGATAATAATAGCGTTCAGCAAATAACGAAATCCAGACTTGATTATGAGAACCGATTAGAAAAATGGCTTTTAGAAGATATTTCAATATTATCTCACAATTTAGTCGTGATTGGAAGTCAAGTTGTAACGCCTTATGGAAAAGTGATTGATATTCTCGCTATCAATAGCGTTGGCGATGTTATTATCGTTGAATTAAAGCGTGATAAAACTTATCGAGAAGTTGTAGCACAAGTACTCGATTACGCAACTTGGGTTAAAGACCTTGACTATGACGAATTAAATACTATTCTCAATAAATATGGAAAAACTGAATACAATGACATTGAAGATTTATTTTCTTCAACATTCAATAAAGATGTGGACGACGTAGAATTTAATTCCGACCATAAAATGTTGATTGTTGGTTCAGAAATTGACGACTCGACAGTTAGAATTATCAATTACCTTTCAAATGAGCCTTACTCAATAAATATCAACGCCGTTAATTTCAACTATTTTAAGAATGGCAATGACAAGGAGTTTTTAGGACAATCATTTGTATTGCCTGAACAAAATATTACAGCAGAAAGCAAAAGCAAAAAAAGAAAAAGGGCAAAATCAATAATTGCGCAACTCTTTGACCAAAACAAGTTATTTGTAGGACAAAATTTATTTTACCAACCAGCAATTGAAAGTGGAGTAGATAAAAGTGATTATCGAGTTAAAGCTAAAATTGTCAATACTGGAACGAATTGTTTGGAACGAGAAAATGACGAAAACACTTATTCATTTAGTGGTTTAAGGCGTAAAATTGTGGATGAATTTGAACTAACAGATATTAGAAAATTTTGGGGGTTTGGAATTCGTTATGAATGGATAACTGATGATGGAATTAAACTTGTAGATTTACTTGACGGATAAACAACGACGCACAACAACGTATAAAAACAATAGGGCAATTGGTGCTTAACCCAATGTTCACAACACTTCTAGAGGTTGCCAAATTTTTAAATTTGGCTTATTGAGAAAAAAAGATAATAAGTAAAATTTAAAAATTCGGCTTGTGTTCAACCGAATGGTTCGTGCGTTTTTTCCGCCCTACTGTTCTTATACAAATCCGTTAGCTTTAATTAAATGACATTCGATAAAATGAATCATATTTCAATGGAATTTACACCTTCTCAACTTGGAGAAACTAAAAAAGTGTTTTTGAAAAATGGCTCATCAATCTCGACAAAATGGAAAAAAGAGAATGAATATATAATACGTTACAAACCTGAAAATTATGCTGACTATTATTCTCCGTATTTCTTATTTCAATTTGAAAATAGAACTTTAAAAAGAATGATTCCATATCCAAATAAAAGGTCATTTGCTTATATGGCTGTTATTATGATAGGATTTATATATTTCAAAGGAATTAAACCTGATTTGTATTTGGTACTAATTGGTTTTTCAATAGTTTTTGTTTTTTTATTACAATTTGTTGTTGGAATTGCCGCCTATCAGAAAATAAAGAATAATGTTTTCGGAAATAATAAAACGGAAATAAAAGAAACGTCTGAATTAAAAAACTAAAGCTAACAATGTATAAAAATAATTGCTCAATTTTGGGCTTAACCAAAGGTCGTTGCAAGTTTACTACGTCTGATTTTCCTGCGGAAAACCCTCGCACGCAAACCCGCAACTATTCTTATACGAAACCGTTATATACAATGCCTCCGAACTCACTCAAACGGAAAAATTGTTCACTCCTACTCTAAATAATTTAATCACTCATAATCTGGATTTTACTCTGTAGCGGAATCTTACTCTTGCGGATTTTTGAGCATGTTTGCGGAAGTATTTACTCAAATGGATAAGTTGATTACTCATACTCGCTAAATGTGATTACTCCTACTTCAACACTCTAATAAAACGTGATTACTCAAATGTGTCGGCACAGTAAATAACAATGTGTATAATTCATTGCTTGGTTCTAGCTTACTTGGAAAATCCGCAGGATTTTCCTCTGGTTCGTTTTCTTTTGCTATTTTAGTTCTCAACAACGCAACGAAATCATACACCAAGACGTTGTACACAATACCCAAGAGCCTGAAATGAAAATCAAAAAACTGATAATCGGAATTTTAATAATCAGCTTATTTGCCTGTAATAATTCAAAAAAGACTGAAGACAAAACTAATCCGCCAAAAGTTGAATTTGACTTTTCTGTTATGCCAGAAAATTATGAGGCTAAACCTGAAACTTACGTGAATGATTTAGAAAAAATCTTTACAAAAGAACAAAATGAGGAATTAGAAAAGCTTTTAGTTAAGCTTCAAAAAGAAAGCGGGAAAAAAATTCTCATTTTAACAGTTCCTTCAAAAGAGAAATTGAGCAAAGATTGGAGTATTGATAACGGATTTACAAACAGCGGAATTATAATAACTATAAGTGAATCTTTAAAAAATATCGGAATTGGAATAGCCAAAGACACGAAAGATATTTTATCGAAAAGTACTCGTGAAAAGGTTATTGAAAACACTATGATTCCTGAATTTGAAAACGGAAACTATTATAGCGGAATTAATAAAGGAATTGAGGAAATTTTAAACAGCTGGAAATAAAAGTACTGTGTACAACAACGTGTATAATTCATTGCTAGTGCAATGATTACTTGGAAAATCCTACGGATTTTCCTCTGGCTCGTTTTCTTTTGCTAAATTAGTTACCTAAACACGCAACGAAAGTCATACACGAACACGTTGTAGCCAATTTGAAAAAAATGAGATTATGAAAACAAAAATGATGTTTAAAATTGGGTTTCTAATATTGATATTTGGATTTCTTTCATTTTCAAGCGTAAGCGATGATAAAATCGCTTCCGTATCAAGAATAGAGACTTTTTCATTCTTATCAAATGGAATAAACACAAAAGGAAAAATCTATTTACCAGCTGCTTACGAAGCAAATAAAAATCTGCCGACAATCTATTTAATAGATTATTCTGAACAACATTTTAAACTAGCAACTGATGAGTTTGAGAAGGTAATTGATGGTGTAAAACAAATTGAAGGTTTTGAAGCATTGGTTGTTTCTTTAGAGAACATTCCTGATATTGATACTAAACCGGAAACATTTCAAGAACAATATGAAGTTTTTAAAAATATGGCTTCATACATTAGCGATCGATACGCTAATAGCAATACCAATACTTTTATTGGAAGAGGTAGTGAATCAAGTATTGTACTTATGGCTCTTTTTTTTGAAAGCCCGAAAACTTCTGTATTCGATAATTTTATCGTTACCGATCCATCACCTATATTCACTACAACTATGGTTAACATACTTGAAAAAAGTGACTTTCCTAAAGGTAAGAAGAACAAAAAACTTCATTTTTCTTTTTCAACAAGTAACAATCGTGAAAAATGTACTACAATAATTAACCTGATTAACAAATCTCAATTTTCCTGGTTGCAGTTTGAATCAATTGAATATACTAAAAGTGGTTTTGAAAATACTTATCCAATCTCTTATGCTGAAGGAATAAAATATGTTTTCAATAAATAACTTTAGAAAAGAAAAACTGGCTACAACAACGTGTATAATCAATTGCTTGTTTTGTATGTACTCGGAAAATCCGTAGGATTTTCCTCTGGTTCGTTTTCTTTTACTAAATTAGTTCTAGCCAACGCAACTAACCATACACGAACACGTTATATGCAAGTTGGGAAAAACGAACTTCAAACAAAAACATTGAAAAAAACAATATTTACATTATTATTTATTTTATCGTTGAATTCGATTTTAGCCTTTAGCACAAACGACACTTTGCAACTGAAAAACGAATTCAAAGAACTCACTATTCGATATCAATACGGAGATGAATCCTATACTGTTGAGGAAATGAAATTTGTGAAAAATGGAAACAAAATAATCGCAACAATTTCTATTCCTAACAATGAACAACTTGAACAATCCGAAACTGAATTGACTAAAATCAATATTTCTTCAATTGACAAATTTCTGACCAAAGCGTTTGAATTTAAAGACGGTTGTGCGGAAAAATGGACAAGTTCTTATGTGAATTATTATACTCTTGATATTGATGAAAAACAAATCAAGATTTATAAATTTTGTAATTGGGAAGAATCAAATTTTATGGAGCTGAAAAAACAAATTTTTGGTAATTATTTAATAAAATTGGAAGAAAAGCGAAAACAACTGAATATTGAAAATAATGAACTTTTAATTGGACTTTGGAAATATGACAATAGTATTCATAAGATTGAAAAAGACAAAATCTATACTCTAACCAGATTAGAGAACAAGTCCAAAGAAAATTGTTTTTTGAAATTTAAAAAAGACCAAAAACTTGTCGACCATTATTGTCTTAAGAATTCGAAAACAAAATATGATTTTAGATTTGACATAATCAATGGAGATTTGATTTTATACATAAACGGAGAAAATAAAAATGATAGGAAAGACTTTGTGTATGGTTACATTTTTAAAGTTTTGGAATTGAATAAAAGCACGATTAAGTTAACAACGTGGAATTAAAACCTGCATATAACACCGTGTATAATTAATTGCTTTGGCAAGTGCTTATTTGGAAAATTCCTTCGGAATTTTCTCGGGTTCGTATTTGTTTACTAAATTAGTTGCTTAACCACGCAACTAACCATACACAAATACGTTGCCATTAATTTGAGAAAAACGAACTACAAATCAATATTGAAAGCATTTATTCCAATCGGAATTATCCTTTTTCTAATTCTAAATTCTGAATTAAGAACTGAAGGTACTTTTGGTGGATTAGTTGACTTTTTTAAATATTTGTTCTTTTTAGTTTTTGGAATTACAGTATTTATTTACACTTCTATCAAACAAGGGAAAAAAAATGAAATTAAAGAAGCGAAAATTATTTTGACTTTACTCTTAATTTCCACTTTTATTGCAATTAGTTCATTTTGGTTTCCAAAAGATTTTTTTGACAAAGAATCCGAATTTATCGCAAATGACATTTTTGGAAATGAGTTAAGATTATTCGAAAATGGAAAATATATGTTGCGGACGAGAGATTATGAATGGACAACTATTGATAGAGGAATTTACAAAATAAAGGAGAATGTTATTCTTTTAGACGAGGAAGTAAAGGAAAAAATCTGGGGGAAAAGAGCCAAAAAATATTTGGTTAAAAGTAAAAATTTGATTCCAATTTACTCAAACGGAATTGAAACAGATTCGACTGAATTTTTGACAATCAAACTGAATAAAAACTAATGGCAACACCATGTATAATTAATTGCTTGGTTTTAGCCAATTTACGAAAGTCCTCGCGGACTTTCTATCTGTGTTTTATTTACTAACTTTAGTGCTTAAAACACGCAACTAATCATACACAACAACGTTGTGGTTAATTTACCCAAACCAATGAATAGAAAACTGATTTTAATATTTCTACTTACAATTGTCCAAATTTCTTGGGCTCAAGACTGTGATTTTGAAATACGGAATCTATCGAATATTCTAAATGGCGAATCGGAAATTATTGACAAATCGGAATACGAAAAAATTGTTGAGATATCAGAAAAATTTATTGAATTTAAATCAGAGTCTGAATTTGAGCTGACTAAAAAATATCCGAAGATTTTCAAAATCAAAGATTCTTGTTATTCATTTCCTGCAAACCCAAATATCCGAATTGGAATTAAAACACCTGAATTAAAAGCGTGTAAGAATAAAATTCAAACAAAAGAATATTCTGATTATAATTTCAAGGGAACTTATTGCGGAAACGCTTTAATTGAAATTACAGAATACGAAGGTTGGGGATTTTTATCAGTTGACTTGAAAAACGGACTAACTTGTTTAACATTAGGAAAACCTCTGACGTCAAACGGAGAAACGGCTATTTCTCACTCAAACTATTATGGAGAAGAAGAAATTTGCTTTAACGGATTTAAAAACTAAAAAACAATACGTTATTGGAATTGAAGGTTATCGCACAACAGGATTAATTACATTTGAAAATAGTTACTATTTAGAATTGACATCTAAATTACATTCAAGTTGTGAAAAAAATATTAAATATCTGAAAGTGGGAATAAAAAACTAACCACAACAACGTGTATAATTAATTACTACTGAATTTCCTTCTCGGAAATTCCTCGGAATTAATTAACTTGTTCCTTCATCGGAAAATCATAACTGATTTCCCGTAACATAATCATACACGAACACGTTACAACCAATAGCTCAAAAATTGTAACTCCTTTTAAAACCGAATTACTAAAAACTTAATTCATCGGAATTTTTTCTTACTCAAACTCTGAATTTGAGAAACAAACTCGGAATCCACTCTAACGGAATTTTAGCTTGTTTGCGGAACTTTAACAAGTTTGTGAAAACTATACTCAATACCGAATTTACTCTTGCGGAATTTAGCCAGTTTGAGGTAATAAAACCGACAATATAAATTTTTCGGAAATTATTCGGAAAATTTGCAGAACCTACTCACTCTACTCTATCGCAAAAGGTTGTAACAACGTGTATAATTAATTACTACTGAATTTCCTTTCGGAAATTCCTCATAATTAATTAACTTGTTCCTTCATCGGAAAATTGTAACCAATTTCCCGTAACTAATCATACACGAACACGTTGTGCATAAGTTGAAAAATGAACTCTAAAACAAAATTAAAATACGGAATTGGAATTTTAATCCTTGAAATTATTCTTTTAGGATTATGGATTTATAAAATGAAACCTGACCCAAGTGTTTCGATAGGAATTGTTTTAATTGTACCAATTCTATTCGGAATTAATCTGATTATAGGACTTCTATTCTACTTTTTAAAAAAACCATTATCTAAATTATTTTTTGCAAATTCAATAATTTGTCCTCTTATTTTTTATGCTTTTTGGAGTTTATGGTTTATGAATTATCACGACAGAATTTCTGAACGATATAGTTTTGAAATTGAAAATAGAAATTTTAAAGTTAGTTTATCCAAAACATCTGATTATTTCTCAATTTCCGATATGACAAACCAACCGAATGGTAGCACAACTGGACTATTCTTTGGGAAATATAAAAGAAAAGGTGATAGTATCAAACTGATTGATGGAGAAGCTAAAATGTATATTATTGAAAATAAACTTATCGGATTTCCAGAAAAACCGAATGAAATAAAACTGAACAAAACGGAATGAAAAACCTACGCACAACAATGGCTATAATTAATACTGGTTTTAGTGTTTAATTCAAAGTTTAGTGTATTTTTATAAAATCCGCCAAATCTTTTGATTTGGCTTTAAAACACAAAAAGATTAAACAAAATAAAAAGTTTTGGCTAAGTGCTTAATCGGAAATTAATCGCTTTTAACTCCGTACTAATCATAGCCGAGACGTTGTAAACAATTGCGGATATTCAAAATGACGAAAAAAGAAATCAACAATATTCTGAAAACAGAATCTGGAATTATCCTGTTGGAAAAGGAATCAGAACAATCTTTTTTTGAAGCGATTTTAAGTAATTGGGTTTCTATTCTTTCTGCCATGTTTTTTTTGACAAGAACAAAATTGGATACTCTAATTTTGACTGAAAAAAGAATGACTCTAATAGTGAGGAATAAAGTCTATATTGAACGGATTTTTATCGAAATTGAATCTCTGAATTACAACGAAATTAAATCCACTCTCGAAGTGACTGATCAAAATCAACAATTTTCATTCCCTTTAAATAAATTGAGAATTAGTTATGAAGAGTCAAAGCTGATTAAACAAAAGCTGACTGAATTTATGAATCGAAAAAAATAACGGAATAATAAAACTGTTTACAACAAGATGTATAATTAATTGCTTTCGGATTTGTTCCTTCGGAAAAATCTCGCAGACAATTAATTTCGTGTTTTTTAATTATTTTTACGTTAAAATTACGCAACCAATCATACACAAATACGTGTACCACACATTTGAAAAAACATGAATCGACACAAAAAATTAGATTTGATTTTAAAATATATGTCTAATAACCTTGATGCGATACCAAGACGACCAGATGCTATTATAAAAAGCGCAAAACTAAATATTAAGGACACTGAGTCATATAGAATGTTTAGAATGATGTTGGACGATGGATATGTTTACGAGCATAAAGAAAATGGGGTTTATGGGATAACTTACAAAGGACTTCTTTTTTTAGAAAATGGTGGATATGAATTTGAACACGCTAAATACAAACTACAGAAGAACACAACTAAAATTTCAAACATAGTAGATATTATGGTCAAGCCTATTGGTGTTTTGACTGCTCTTTTAGTTAGTGTTTGGTATGTTATAAAGTTGCTTGAATTTTTCGGAATAATTAATTCTTGCATAAATTAAAATTGATAATCTGACCAAAGCAAAGCTCAACTGTTACGTGAGACTAAACTTTGGTACGTGAAAAAAAACGTGTGGTAACACCGTATAAAAATAATTACTAAATTAGTGCTTAACCAAAGGTCGTTGCGATTTTGTTACGTCTGATTTTCCTTCGGAAAATCCTCGCACACAAAACCGCACTATTCTTATACGTAACCGTTAGGTAGAATAACCACAAGGGCACGCAAACGAAACATTAAATTTTTTAGGTTATTGCCAGCTTGAATAACAGCAGATTATCATAAATCAAGTGATAGCTCAATCTTGTATAATAATCATAAAA
>JAZGEQ010000070.1:0-2125 GCA_036478775.1 Cellulophaga sp. | reverse complement strand
CAGGAGAAAATTTAATAATCGATGCTTATAATTGTGTTTTTTATGACCTGGCTTATAACAATCCAGAAGTTTGTGAAATGGACTTATCATTGCTCTCTACCCTCCTTGATAGCAAAATTGAACATACTTTTTGTTTGGCGAGAGGTGGGCATAGTTGTCGATTTAAAGTGCATCCTTTGGACAAAGATAAAACAGAAACTCAAGGATAGCTATTTTAAATAAAGAACAGAGGCACAGGGCTACAAAATTTTAAGTAGAACAAATAATATTTGACCACTATCAGACTGACAGTTTTCTGTCTGAGATAAAAACATAAATGGGAAATATACCAAATTCAGTATAACCAAAAAATCAACCAGACAAGCTGGTTATTTTGATGTTATCCAGGACTCGCTTCGCTCGCCTGGATAACAAGGGGCTCCACCACGACTAAAGAACGCGGGTGAGCCCCTTGTTATATGCCTCCTTAGACACCACCTGATGCCGTATACAATTCAATTAAGAGTTATTTGACAGAAAACTCTAAAGTTTTTGATTTTGGAATAGGGACAGGAAAGTCCATTTCAAAAATTGTTGAATCGAATAAAAATGTGGAAATTCATGGGGTAGATGCATCAAATGAAATGCTAAATTTTTGCAAAAGGGCATACCCTACCGTTATCACATCCAAGATTTCTGATATTTCCGAGTTAAGAAAAATTTCTGGTATTTATGATTTTGTTATAAGTAGTGGAGCAATAGAGTTTGTTGATCAAATTGAAGAGCTAATCAGCTGTTTTTATGACATAGTTAGAATTAACGGAATTTTATCTATTACTTATGAACCGATTATTGCCTTTCACCCAGTTCAATCAGAGAAAAAATCATTAACAATTCCAACTCAAGAAAGTACCTATCATATTGATGATTTTTATACATACCGGCATAACCCATCTGAATTTAACAGTCTTTTAGTGAAATCAGGTTTTAAGATACTAAAAGACACAGAATTTATTGCATATGAAAAAAGCGACTCCAAGATTATTTATCACTTAGTTATGGCAAAAAAATAGACCAATGATGAATGAATATACCCAAACTTTTGATGAATTAATGATGTCCTTTCTGCATTAAAACAAAAAAAATTACAAATAATAAAAATATCAATGCCCCATTATTTATACCAAACAACGGAGCAATCAAGAGCATATGAAGCTGCAACCAATGAAAATATTTCTTACCAAAAGAATTTGGATCAACCAATTTCAAACCTAATAACAGGTAATATAGAAAGTCTATGTAAAGACCTTGATAAGAAAATATATTTTATTGACTTAGGTCCAGGGTATCCTAGTAAATCACTTACACTTATCGACACTATGAAAAATTTGGGGCATAAAATTACTTATTTTCCTGTCGATGTATCACCTTTCTTTTTAAAGCGTGCTACAAGTGTTGTTGGAAGTAGAGATATACACTGTATACCATTGAGTGAACGGTTTGAAAACCTTTCTCTCGTGCTAGACCCTAAACTATTTAAACAGGATGGAAAGAGATTTATATTTTTAGGTCTAACATTTAATAATTTTGAGCCTAACTATATTGTTGGCATATTATCTCAGCTTGCAAACAAAGGAGATAGATGTGTTATTTGTTGTCAGTCACCAAGTGGAATAACAAAGAATAACCTTATATTTCCTTATAAATAAAATGCAGTTGATAAATTTTGTTTTTTTCCGTTATCAGAAATTGGCCTCAAACGAAAAGACTTTGAATTTTCTGTGATATTTGAAGATAATGCAATAAGAGTACGTTATATGTCTAAATTAGAAATTAATTTCAATAATACTTTTATTCCTAAGCAAACATTTTTTGAAACATCTGCTTCATATAGATATGATATTCAATATATAAGAAAATCAGTAGAGAAAAAATTTATTGTAAGAGATGTATATAGCTCTAAAAAAGAAAATATCCATCTACTTTCTCTGCAATCTAAATAGGTAACATTATGCTAATTACTATCGCTGCCAGCCATGGAGAGCGAACGCGAGGGCTGGTAGTCCCCAGAAGGCGTAGGGCCGTTGTTTTGTCGGAATCGGAGCGTTAGCGTAGGTGGAGACAAAATAAAAGGCATTCCGAAACG
>JAZGEQ010000069.1:0-2794 GCA_036478775.1 Cellulophaga sp. | reverse complement strand
TGTATATATTAACCCAAAAGTAGTCCACCTATTACTCGAAAAGTATACCACTTCACCCTTATCAAAGTATAATTTTTTACTTTGATTTTTAATGATAAGTATGTATACAAAACAAGAAATAATATTACGTAGTTACCGAGAAGGTAAAAGTCAACGTTGTATCTCTAGAGAACTCTCGATAAGCCGCACCACAGTTAATAAATTCATCCAAGACTATCAGGATTGGAAGTCTTCTAATAGCACTTCTACTTTATCCGTTTATTTGTCAACATCTAATTCCTATGACAGCAGTAAGCGAACAAAGATTGTGCTAACAAGAGAAATAGAGTCTTCTATAGATGATTTACTAGCCTTGAATGATAAGAACCGTAGCTTAGGTCTTGGTAAGCAGTTATTGAAGAAGATTGATATTTTCCATCACTTAGAATCACAGGGTGTTTCTATAGGTTACACCACTGTCTGTAATTACATTCGTAGTAAAGAGCTTAAATCGAGTACTCCCGAAGCTTTTATTCGTCAATCCTATAGTCCTGGGAGTAGTTGTGAGTTTGACTGGGGAGAGGTCAAGCTGAATATTGAAGGGCATCTACAACGATTTCAATTAGCTATTTTTACTTCCAGTTATAGTAATTATCGCTATGCCTGTATTTACAAACGTCAGGATACTTTGGCATTTATGGAATCCCACGTATCATTTTTTAATTATACAGCAGGTGTTTTCAAAGAAATGGTATATGATAATATGCGAGTTGCAGTAGCCAAGTTTGTAGGTAAATATGAAAAAGAACCTACCCGTGCCCTTTTGGATCTTCGCTCTCATTACGGGTTTAGTCACCGTTTCTGTAATGCCCGTAAAGGAAATGAAAAAGGTCATGTAGAACGCAGCGTGGAATATATTAGACGCAAGGCTTTTGGACTTAGCCATAGTTTTGATTCTTTGGAAGTAGCTCAGCAACATTTATTAACTATTATTGAAGGGCTTAATGATACCAAACAACAACTTAAAGGTAAAAGTGCTAATGAACTTTTTGCAGAAGAGAAATCTTGTTTATTACCTGTATCTAGTGATTTAAGCTGTTCAGAAACTGTAGAATTACGAGTTGATAAGTATGCTACTGTCAGTTTTCGTACCAACCGATATTCAGTACCAGACCACTTGGTTGGAGATTTTGTAGAAGTTAAGCTTTTTAGTAGCGAATTAGAAATTTATCACAAAGGCGTACAGCTTGGTAAGCATCCCCGTAATTATGGTAAGCACCAATGGGTTATTGCTATAGAAGATTATCTGCATACTTTGAAAACAAAACCTGGGGCTTTGTCTGGTAGTATAGCCTTGGTTAGTAGTGACTATTTAAAACAGCTCTATGAAACTTTCTTCTTACAAGCTCCCCGGGATTTTATAGAGTTATTAGAGTATTGCAAAACCTATCAAGTAGCTCATGAGCGTTTAGAGACCACCGTTAACCGATTGCTTAGCAGCAACTGTTCTACCATCAATACAGAACGGATTAAAGCTTTACTAGGCAATAAAACGGTTCCCTGTTCCCAACAGGTATTGGAAGATCAAACTACACTTCTGGCAAGACAACAGCTCACAGGGGTATCATCATTAATGAACTAAATATATAGATAACCATGCAATTAACACAGGACACTGACCAGCAGATTATTAGTCATAGTAAAGAATTACGTTTACCTATTTTTAGACGTGATTTTAAAGAAATTGCTATAGAAGCGGCAAAATTGAATCAAGATTATGAAACCTTTTTAGTAACCTTGATGGAAAGAGAATACCTAACACGATTAGAGAACAGAAAGAAATCCCAGATCCGTCAAGCTGGATTTCCTTCCAAAATGTATCTCAATGATTTACAAAGAGAAGTATTGCCAAAGGATGCCATAGAAAAACTACCACAACTTGAAAGACTTGATTTTATAGCCTCAGGACAGAATATTATTTTGGCAGGAAACCCAGGCACTGGCAAAACTCATATTGCTGTAGGACTGGGACTAAAAGCTTGTATGAAAGGATATAAAGTTCTCTTTACTTCCATCCACAGGCTATTGACACAAATAAGAGAATCACATTCAACAAGAACTTTAAGGCAGTTAGAACTGCGTTTTGAAAAATATGACTTGGTGATATGTGATGAATTTGGATATGTTTCTTTTGATAAAGATGGGGCGGAGTTGTTGTTTAATCATTTATCCCTTAGAGCAGGAAGAAAAGCAACCATTGTAACTACGAATTTAGGGTTTGACAGGTGGGAAGAGATATTTGGAGATCCTGTATTAACAGCAGCACTTGTAGACAGATTAACCCATAAAGCGTACTTAGTAAATATGAATGGAGAGTCTTATAGATTAAAAGAAACTAAAGAAATGAATAGCAACAAATGAAATCAAAAAAACAAAACATCAGGAGTCCGCCAAGTTCCTTTCCCGGGGGTACCCCCGGGAAAGGAAAAAAGAACTTTTTTATTTAATTTTAATGGTATACTTTTGGATTGAAACACTGGTATACTTTTCGGTTGAAATAAACACATATGAATATATGCATAACAAAGTTGTTTTTACTCTATTGTTTCCAATCCTTTTTGCCTATACTTTTTAGGAGTAATACCTTCGAGTTTTTTAAAAGCTGCAGTAAAATGAGTAGAATTTTTATAGCCTACTAATTCTGAAATCTCATATATCGGTTTTTTTCCATGTTGTAATAATTTTTTTGCTTTTGTCATTCTCAAATTCAAAGCATATTCAAAGATTGTTGTGCCAAAAACACGTTTAAATTCTT
>JAZGEQ010000068.1:0-11009 GCA_036478775.1 Cellulophaga sp. | reverse complement strand
GCAACACCGTATAAAAAAAATTACTAATTTTAGCTTAATCAAAGGTAGTTGCGTTTTTGCATACTTCTGAATTTCCGTTGGAAATTCCTCGCATACAAAACCGCAACTTTCCTTATACAATAACGTTGCCAACAAGCTGAAAAAAAATCCCGAACTGAATGAAAATTTCTTGGAATATTAACGAATCCGATATTCAAAAAGTAAAAAATGTTATGAAAGAAAATGACAATTTTTTCTTGAAAAATCGGAGAGAAAGAAATGTCGAAAAAAAGAATATTGAGGTAAATAAGGACATCATAATTCTGAATTTAATGATGTGCCTTTTGACTTCACAACAACGTTCGGGACCAAATTCTGTTGTCGGAAAATTTTTAAGCCAAAACCCTTTTCCAATAACGTCTGAATTAATTTCTGAATCGGAGAATATAGAATCGTTAATAAAACAAATTCTTCAGAAAAACGGACTAACAAGATATATAAATAAGATTTCTGCTTTTTTTGCAGAAAATATTGAAAAAATAGAGATTGACAATTGGGATTTAATATCAAAATTAGAATATCTGAATAACAATCAATCGAAGAAAGCTGAACGAGAATTAGCAGATTTTTTAAATGATTGGCTGAAAGGTTTTGGACCGAAACAATCGAGAAATTTTCTTCAAGCTCTTGGATTAACCAAATATGAGCTTCCAATTGATTCGAGAATAGCAAGTTGGCTGAATGATTTTGGATTTCCTGTGAGTTTGACTTCATCACCTTTGAGCGATAAAGGATATTATCATTTTGTTTCGGATGGAATCCAAGAATTGTGTTTAAAGGCAAAGATTTATCCTTGCGAATTGGATGCAGCTATATTTTCGAGTTTTGATAATGATGAGTGGAATGAAAAAAACATAATGCTCTGAAAAGAAAGCCAGTTGGCAACACCGTATATAATTTATTGCTAGTTCTAGCTTACTTACGAAAATCCTCGCGGATTTTCTATTCGGTTTTTATTTACTAAATTAGGTGCTTAAACACGCAACAAACCATATACAAACACGTTAGGTGCAAGCTGAAAAAAAGAAAAGCCAACCGCACGGTCAAGCACACTTAATTTTGCTCGTGCCTCACAAAATCAAAAGAGCTTGCCCTTCCCCACCGACACCCACACATAAAAACGAGAATAAAACTCACAACTTTATGAGATAAAATGAAAAATCTACTTACATTAGTTCCTGAATAAACAACGTCTGAAAATGAACAGAATTAAGGAAGTGTTGGAGGAAAAAGGCATTAAACAAATTTGGCTTGCCGAGAAATTGGGAAAAAGCTATAATATGGTAAATGCTTATGTACAGAACAGACAGCAACCAAGATTAGAAATACTAATGAGTATTGCTGAAATATTAGACATTGACGTAAAAGACTTAATAATATCGAATAAAGAAAATTAAATGGCAAAAAAGAATACAGAAAAAGACGAACCATTAGAGAAACAGCTTTGGAAATCAGCTGATAAACTAAGAAAGAATATTGATGCTGCGGAATACAAACACGTTATGTTAGGTTTGATTTTCTTAAAATACATCTCTGATGCTTTTGAAGAACTTTATACCAAATTAAAAGAAGGTGAACGTGAATACGCAGGAGCTGACCCTGAGGATAAAGACGAATACAAAGCAGAAAATGTATTCTTTGTTCCACAAGATGCTCGTTGGGAGTTTTTACAAAGTCACGCCAAACAGCCTACTATTGGAAAAACGGTTGATGCCGCAATGGATGCTATTGAACGTGAAAATGCAAATCTAAAAGGTGTTTTACCCAAAGTATATGCAAGACAAAATTTAGACCCAACCAGTTTAGGGAAAATCATTGATTTGATAGGAAATATTGCCTTAGGTGATGCCAAATCGAGAAGTGCTGATGTACTTGGTCACGTTTTTGAATATTTCCTAGGTGAATTTGCCTTAGCAGAAGGAAAAAAAGGTGGTCAGTTCTATACGCCAAGAAGCGTAGTAGAATTATTAGTTGAAATGCTCGAACCGACTAAAGGAAGAGTACTTGACCCTTGTTGTGGTTCTGGTGGAATGTTTGTTCAGTCTGAAAAGTTTGTAGAGGAACACCAGGGAAAAATAAATGACATTTCAATTTACGGACAAGAAAGTAATCAAACCACTTGGCGATTGGCAAAAATGAATCTTGCTATTAGAGGTTTAGATAGCTCACAAGTAAAGTGGAACAATGAAGGTTCATTTTTAAATAATGCACATAAAGATGTAAAAGTAGATTACATCATTGCCAATCCTCCATTTAATGTAAGTGATTGGTCTGGTGATTTATTACGTAAAGACGGTCGTTGGCAATATGGTACACCACCAACAGGAAACGCAAATTATGCTTGGATACAACATTTCTTATATCACCTTGCACCAAGTGGACAAGCAGGCTTTATTTTAGCTAAAGGTGCATTAACAACTAAATCTGGTAATGAAGGTGAGATACGAAAAAACTTGATTGACGAAGGTTTAGTTGACTGTATTGTAAACCTACCTGCAAAATTATTTTTAAACACACAAATTCCTGCTTCATTATGGTTTATGAGCCGTAATAGAATCAATGGTAAATACCGAGATCGTAGTAAAGAAATACTGTTTATTGATGCTCGTGATATGGGGCATTTGATAAACCGTAGAACACGTGAATTATCTAAAGAAGATATTAAAATCATTTCGGCCACCTACCACAATTGGAGAAACAAAGAAGGTAATTATGAAGATGTCAAAGGATTTTGTAATGCCGCTTCTATTGAAAAAGTAAAAGAACTAGACTATGTTTTAACTCCAGGCCGATATGTTGGATTAGAAGATACAGAAGAAGATTTTGATTTTAATGAACGATTTACAGTCCTAAAAGCTGAGTTTGAAGCACAACTGCAAGAAGATATTATTTTAAGTAAACGCATTTCTACTAACCTTACAAAGATAAAAATCAATGAGTGAGTGGAAAAACCAAAAATTAGGTGATGTTTTAGAAATAAAATACGGGAAAGACCATAAAAAATTATCTATTGGAGAGACTCCTTGTTATGGTAGTGGAGGAATAATGCGTTATGTAAACAAACATTTATATGACAAGGAATCTATCCTTATACCAAGAAAAGGCTCACTAAATAACATCTACTATATTAATAAGCCTTTTTGGACTGTTGACACATTATTTTGGTCGAAAATCGATACTGAAAAAGTTTTTCCAAAATTTCTATTCTATCAATTAACAGAGATTGATTTTACAAGACTAAATGTTGGTTCAGCAGTACCTAGCTTAACAGTTCAAGTCTTAAATGAAATAAATATTAATGTTCCTAAATTATCAACTCAAAAAAACATAGCAGAAATACTAAGCAGTTTAGACGACAAAATAGACTTATTGCACAGTCAAAATAAGACGTTAGAAGGAATGGCAGAAACACTATATGACAGTTGGGTGTTTGAAAAAGATTATGATTCAACAATTAAGGACTTTATTGATGTTCAGAATGGTTATGCTTTTAAAAGTAAAAGTTTTCAAGACTTCGGTAGTCATAGAGTTTTAAAAATAAAAAATATTTCTGGTGGTATCGTGGATATTCAAACATCTGACTTTGTTTCAGATGAAACAGTTTTGAGAATTGATGAAAAGTTTAAAATCAAAACAGGTGATGTTTTATTTGCTATGACAGGTGCAAAAATTGGAAAAATGGGTATCATACCACAAACAGAAAGTTCTTTATGGTTAAATCAACGAGTTGGCTTATTCAAAGAAAAATATACAGGATCAAGATTTTTAGCCTACCTACATTTGAAATCAGATTTCGGCTTTGATTATATTGAAAATACAGCTACAGGTAGTGCTCAGCCTAATATTAGTGGAACTGGGATAGAAAATTGTGAATTCCCGAAATTTGATGTAGAAGAAATTAAAAAACACTCTGAACAACTTGAACTTTTGTATGGTAAAGTTTTTTTTAACCTTGGGCAAATAAGAACTATCGAAAAAATAAGGGAGACATTGTTACCAAAACTTATGAATCAAGAAATCAACTTAATTAATGATTTGTAATGGATAGTTTATTAGATAAATATAAAGAAGAGTTTAATAACTTTCTTGATGAAGAAGGAGACATTGTAATTGGGTCTTTTTCTATGCCTCCAAGTATCATTTTGGAATCTATGGATGAAGAATCATACAAAGAGCAACTATTAGAATTTGTTGAAGGAAAAAAAGTTGCATTTAAAGAAACTATTTACACCGATTTCCCTGCTCCTATTGCATATTTTTTTGAAAGAACTAAAAACAGTTCTGAAAACGAAAATCATCAATTACAATTATTGCGTTCTACTTGGGAAAGTATAATTTTTATTTTATATGCTACTGTTTTAGGCGAAATACACAATCAAAATTTTGACTTAACTCATATAAGACTTTTTAGAAATAAGCGAATAAGTAATGATCATAACGGCACTTTAAGTGACCGTTTAGGTTGGAAAATGGAATTTATCCAAAAAGCATTAGAATATGATAGAGATAATTCTAATAATCTTAAATGTTCCGACTTTATTGAAAGTCGCCATATCGAAACATTAAAAGAATTGAATCACGAAAGAAATTCATTTTCTCATATTGCTGCTTTAAATCCTGTACAAGCAAAAGAAAGATATGATTTACTCTTACCTAAAGTATATGACTTACTTTTTGACCTTAGTTTCTTAGAAAATATTTCTATTATTAAATATAAGCAAAATAATGGTGCTTTAACAAATATCAGATTCAATAGATTTGATGGTCATTCATTAAGAGAAGTTAATTATGATAAAGAATTTTCAACAGCAGAATTAACATCATTAAGTCATATTTTCAATTCTGAAAATATGCTTATGGAATTTGATAATGATATATTCTGTGTGTCCCCATTTATCCATTTTATTAAAGAAGGTAATTCTCAAAAACTTGTTATTTGCTATTATAAAAAAATAAATCAAAATACAGGTTTATGGATTTATGAACCAATTGCAGGTGCTGAAACTGAAGTTGAAATTGACTCTTCAACAATTAATTATAATATCAACAATTTATTAAGTGTATGACACGAATAACTGAAAACACGATAGAAGAGTTTGCAATAAAACAGTTAGAACGTTTAGGCTATGAATATATTTATGCTCCTAATATTGCACCTGATACAGACAGAACAGAACGAACATCTTATGAAGATGTTTTGCTTACAAAAAGATTGAAAACTGCAATACGCAGAATCAATCCAACGCTACCAGATACTAGTCAAGAAGAAGCTTTTAAAGAAATAGGTCGTATTAATTCGCCTGAGTTACTCAGTAATAATGAAGCATTTCATAGAATGCTTACTGAAGGTATTAATGTAAGTTATCAAAAAGAAGGAAACCAAAGAGGAGATTTAGTTTGGCTAATAGACTTTGAAAACCCTGAAAACAATGATTTTGTAGTAGCAAATCAATTTACGGTTATTGAAGATGGGAATACCAAAAGACCAGATGTTATTCTATTTGTAAATGGGATTCCATTAATTGTAATTGAATTAAAAAATCCGTCAGACGAAAATGCAACTATAAAATCAGCTTACAACCAATTACAAACCTACAAGGCAATTATACCTAGTCTATTTTCGTACAATGGATTTATGATTATTTCTGATGGACTAGAGGCCAAAGCAGGTTCGCTATCGGCAGGAATGACCCGATTTATGGCTTGGAAATCGACAGATGGTAAAGAAGAAGCTTCTAATTTAGTAAGTCAGTTAGAAACATTGATAAACGGAATGCTTAACAAAGAGACTTTATTGGATTTAATCCGTCATTTTGTCGTTTTTGAAAAATCTAAAAAAGAAGATACTAAAACAGGAATTACTACCATTTCAACTGTCAAAAAATTAGCAGCTTATCATCAATTTTACGCAGTAAATAGAGCCGTAGAATCTACTTTACGTGCAACAGGTTTCACTTTAGACAAGGAAACTCCCACAAGTATGGTAATGGAGTCTCCCGAAAGCTACGGAGTAGCAGGCGTAAAAACGCAACCAAAAGGAGATAGAAAAGGTGGTGTAGTTTGGCATACACAAGGTAGTGGAAAATCACTTTCAATGGTTTTTTATACAGGTAAAATTGTGTTGGCTTTAGATAACCCAACTATTTTGGTAATAACAGACCGTAACGATTTAGATGATCAGTTGTTTGATACATTTTCTTCTTCAGTTCAGCTATTGAGGCAAGAACCCGTTCAAATAGAAAACAGAACAGAGTTAAAGGATAAGTTAAAAGTTGGTTCTGGTGGTGTAATATTTTCAACTATTCAGAAATTTCAGCCACAAGAAGGTAATGTTTTTGAAACTTTATCAGAAAGAAAAAATATTGTAGTAATTGCAGATGAAGCCCACAGAACACAATATGGGTTTAAAGCCAAAACTATAGATGAAAAAGATAGTAATGGAAATGTAATTGGTAAAAAAATCGTTTACGGTTTTGCTAAATATATGCGTGATGCCTTACCAAATGCTACTTATCTTGGTTTTACTGGAACTCCCATAGAAAGTACGGATACCAACACACCTGCTGTTTTCGGTAATTATGTTGATGTCTATGATATTGCTCAAGCAGTAGAAGATGGTTCAACCGTTCGTATTTTTTACGAAAGCCGTTTAGCCAAAATTCAATTAAGTGAAGAAGGTAAAGAATTGGTTGAGGAATTAGATGATGAACTTTCACAAGAGGATCTAACCGATACACAAAAGGCTAAAGCCAAATGGACACAACTGGAAGCATTAATAGGAAGTGAAAAAAGAGTAAAAAATATTGCCAAAGATATTATTCAGCATTTTGAAGCCAGACAGGAAGTTTTTGACGGTAAAGGAATGATTGTTTCTATGTCAAGAAGAATTGCAGCAGAATTATATCACGAAATTATATCTTTAAAACCTGAATGGCATTCAGATGATTTAGATAAAGGAGTGATAAAGGTAGTTATGACTTCTGCCAGTTCAGATGGTCCAAAAATAGCCATTCACCACACGAATAAAACGCAAAGAAAAGCGTTAGCTGACCGAATGAAAGACCCAGATGATGAATTAAAATTAGTTATTGTTCGTGATATGTGGCTAACTGGTTTTGATGCACCAAGTATGCATACATTATACATTGATAAACCAATGAAAGGTCATAACTTGATGCAAGCTATAGCTAGAGTTAATAGAGTGTACAAAGATAAACCAGGCGGATTAGTAGTTGATTATTTAGGCATTGCTTCCGACTTAAAAAAAGCACTATCTTTTTATTCAGATGCTGGCGGAAAAGGAGACCCAACGATATTACAAGAACAAGCAGTTGAATTGATGTTAGAGAAATTAGAAGTCGTTTCTCAAATGTATCACGACTATCCTTATGAGGAATATTTTGAAGCAGAAACATCTAAAAAGCTTTCAATGATTTTAGCTGCGGAGGAACATATTTTAGGTTTAGAAGATGGTAAAAAGAGATATATAAATGAAGTAACAGCTTTGTCTAAATCATTTGCCATTGCAATACCTCACGAACAAGCAATGGATGTTAAAGATGAAGTTTCATTTTTTCAAGCTGTTAAAGCACGATTAGCCAAATTTGACATTACAGGAACAGGAAGAACAAATGAAGAAATAGAAACAACTATCAGACAGGTAATTGATAAAGCATTAGTTTCCGAACAAGTAGTTGATATTTTTGATGCCGCAGGAATTAAAAAACCTGATATTTCTATCCTTTCAGAAGAGTTTTTACTCGAACTAAAAGGAATGGAGCATAAAAATGTTGCCTTAGAAGTTTTAAAGAAACTCTTGAATGATGAAATAAAATCTCGTTCAAAAAAGAATTTAGTTAAAAGTAAATCTTTAATGGAAATGCTTGAAAACTCAATTAAAAAGTATCATAATAAAATATTGACAGCAGCTGAAGTAATGGACGAACTCATAAAATTGAGTAAGGAAATTGTCAATATGGATAGTGAAGCAAAAGAAATGGGCTTGACAGACTTTGAATATGCCTTTTATACAGCAGTTGCGGATAATGATAGTGCAAAGGATATAATGGAGAAAGACAAATTGAGAGAACTTGCAGTGATTCTAACAGAGCGAGTAAAAGCAAATGCATCAATCGACTGGACAATTAAAGAAAGTGTAAGAGCAAAATTGAAAGTGATTATCAAACGAACATTAAGACAATTTGGTTATCCACCTGATATGCAAAAGTTGGCTACTGAAACGGTATTGAAACAAGCAGAATTAATTGCCAACGAAATAACGAATGAATAAGCCAATGCAAGTTCAAGCACATTTAAAGTTTGCTCGTGCCTCACAAATTTAAAAGAGCTTTCACGCCAACGCTAGCAAGTTTGAGGAAAGAAAAGCCAGACACCTAACAAAGTGTATAAATCATTGGGCAGTAAGTGGTTAAATGAAAATTATAGATATAAAAAAAATTACGGTAAACTGAAAATGAAGTGCTTCGAAATGCCCAACGCTTCATACACAAACCGTTAGCCACAATTATACCAAACGAAAAACCGAATTTATTAAATGAACGAATTAATCAAACTTGGAAAAAAAAGAACAATACTAATTTCTATAAGTATTCTATTAGTTTCAATTCACACAATATATTTTTACCACTCTGTCAGACCAGAGATAGAAACAAAAAAACTAATCCAGCAATTGGTACGATTTTCATTAACATTTGGACTTTTATATGCTGTTTATAAAGGAAAAAAGTGGGCGAAAACACTTTCTATAATATTATTTTCATTAGCATTATTAGGAGCATTAGTTGCTGTAGGAACAATTGACAGACCATTTATAAATAAAGTTCCATTATTTGTAATGATTTTTGTTTATTCAATGGCTATACATCATTTTGGATTTTCCGAAAATTACAAAGCCTTTTTCAACTTTCAGAACGGAAAAGAAAAAGAACCTGTACAGAATTCTGAAGAATTAATGAACGTAGAAAAATTTTGGAAAATTATTGCAGTTTCAAAAACTAACAGTTCCGGAGATTATGAAAAACAACAAGCAGAACTTAAGAATGAATTAGTAAAATTAACTGCAAACGAAATTCTCGAATTTGATAATAAATTTAGAACTTTAAGAGGTCAAGTATATAATTGGGATTTTTGGGCTTGTGCATATATAATAAATGGAGGTTGTTCTGATGATTGCTTTTCTGATTTTAGAGGTTGGTTAATTGGTCAAGGAAAAGAAACTTTTGAAAATGCTGTTAATAATATTGAAACATTATCTGAACTTAACGAAACAAATGACGGAGATTGGGAAGGTTTGAGTTATATTCCAACTGAGGTTTATGAAAATAAGACAGGAAATGATATGCCGAATGGAATTCGTGAAAATTTTGAAATAACAGGTAAAGAATGGGATGAAAATGAAGATATTTTAAAGAAAAAATTTCCGAAATTATGGGCGAAATTTGGAATGGAATAATAAAAAAAGTGGCTAACAATGGCTATAGTTAATACGGGTTTTGGTGCTTAATCCAACGTTAAGTGCATTTTACAAAGTCCGCAAAATTTACAATTTTGCGTGTCTATTATTAAAGAAAAAATTGTAAATTTGGCTAAGTGCTTAATCGAAAGTTTAGTCCTTCGAAATCCCGTACTAACCATAGCCGAGACGTTAGCTGCAAGCAAAAACCAACTACTGAATAACTGAATCAAATTAAAGATATATTGATGTATCAAATAAAATCGACAATTGAATTTTTAATTATCGATTTTTTTTTGTAATTTTGTGCTAAATAAGGCACTTAATATATTTATGCCGTACATTCAGACAGAAACACAAATTAAGAAAATCTGAATTACAAAGTAACATAAACACTTTTCTTTTTGTGCCGTAGCAAAAGTGTAATCAATAAGTTTAATAACTCATTAATTACACTATGCAATATTTTCAACCTAGATTATACGACAAGCAAGCCAAAGAATTCTTTTACACAGGAATTAATCTTAATTTGAATTGGGTAGTTGCTTTCATCTCTTCAAATGAAATAAAAAAGAACTCTATTCGAATGGTTCTCGATAAAAACATAATATCAGGAAAACCAATTGAAAGATTTTATTCGAAAAAATATGACCTGTTTTTAACTCAAACAACTTTTGTAAAAATATTGGAATCTGATGTGCCTTTTTTTAGCTTAGGCAAAAGACTTATCATAAATAGAAAGTATTCACCATTTTTAATTTATAACAATAATCATAAAATTATATTTAATGATACGATTTTGGATACACCAAAATGGTCAAGAAAAAAAATTATAGAAACTCTAAACTTCAATTCATCCTAAAAATATTGAGTTTATCCTACAAACAAATCATATATCCTGATAAACATTGGAACTGTGAAAAATAAATTAAATTTGAATAGTATTAATTTTAAATCTTTTAATTATGGGTTTTTGGAGTAATTTAACTGGAACAACCGAACGTGACCATCACGATGACGGAAGTTACACAGACAGAGGTAGTGGACACGTAAAATCGACTACTTACAACAGCGATGGTTCTTTAAGAGAGTACTCTTGTGATGACAATCCTTTGATAGGACCAAGTGGTACAAGTACTTACGACAGTAATGGAAAATCAACTAATTGGCAGCGTAGGTATGATGATTAATTTTTATTACATTTAAAAGGGGGCTTTTTTAGTTCCCTTTTTTTATTAAAGAAAAAACAAAAAACTCTTTTAAAAGATAAAGAGCCAGCAGCTAACACCGTGTATAATTAATTGCTAGTTCTAGCCTACTTACGAAAATCCTAGCGGATTTTCTATTCGGTTTATATTTGCTAACTTAGTGGCTTAAACACGCAACTAACCATACACACCAACGTTGTGTTTCATACTGACCCGTCCTGAATAAAGGCTACATAATTTTAAACATTATGTACAAAAATGACAAAGTAATTAGACGTTACAGCGAACCT
>JAZGEQ010000067.1:0-21681 GCA_036478775.1 Cellulophaga sp. | reverse complement strand
ATACTTTCGTAGAATATATATTCTACAGCCTGTAATTTGAATTGTATTCCGAAAAGTTGATGATTTGGAGGAATTACCACTTCAACCTCTTTTGTCCATAGACCTGTTAGCACGGTACTTTGGTATTTGTAATTTTCAAAGCGAACGATAATATCAAAAAAACCGTCAGGTAAAATGGTGTAATCAAGATTTTCTGATGAATCGTTGTCTAACCACCAAAAGCATCTGATGTACGGTTTCAAAACGGCATTAGAGGCTTGTTGGTAGTAGTTCATGTTATATATTTAAGTTTATGTAAAGATGTTCGTTAAGGCACTTAGCAAAACTTTTTATTTTGTTTATTTTTTTTTGTTCTAAAGCCACATCAAAAAATTTTGGTGGACTTGGTTAAAAAGCACTACCCTTTTTGGGTTAAGCACTAAAACCCGTATTAACTATAGCCCTTGTTACCTAGCTGGCTTATAATTTAGCTTCGTATTCTTCTAATTTTTTCCATATGGCTTTAAATTCCTTTATTCCTTCTTTTTTAAGGTCGGTATTCACAATCAAAAGTTTTCCGATTTTGGTTTCAGAGTTGAAAAACATATGTGTTGCAACACCTGGGTCACCACCAGTATGACCTATTTGTCCGCGAGCAGATATTCCCATAAAAACACCCATATTGTATTCATCATTATAAGTGCTTTTATTTCTTTCTGTATAATTTGTATCAGTCAGTTGTGGTTTAAATAGCTCTTTATAGCTTTGATTATTTAAAATTTTTCCATTACTATTATAACCTGCAATTAGCTCAGTTAAGTATTTCCCTAAATCAGTAGAAGAGGTAATTAAACCGCCATCAGGATAATTAACCAATTGATAAAAAGCTAGTTCAGTTTCTTTGTTTATATATAGTTTAGAATGTTTTAAAAAATCTACTTCAGTAAAAGACCAACCAGTATCAAACATTCCTAAAGGTTCAAGAATATATTCATTGGTGAATTTGTTGAATGATTGATTTGTAGCTTTTTCTATTATTAAGGCGGCTAATCCTGCGGCAACATTTGAATACTCAAATATTGCTCCGGGTTTTGTCTTTAAAAAATTATTTTTCTTGTACCATTTTCCATCTTTACTTAAAATATTCTTTAAAAATTCATCTAGAACCATTTTTTCATTAGGTGAACGAAAATTACTATTTACTTTAGCTTCCTTATTCTCTTTTTCTTTTAAAATATATCCGTTCTTCTCATATCTAGATGGATCTTTAATACTAGATGTGTGAGTTGCTAATTGACGTATTGTAATTTGTTCATTAGGGAAATGCGGATTATTTACATCGAACAACAAGTGTTTGTTTATAGGGTCGTCTAATTTAAGTTTTCCAAGTTCTTGAGCTTTAAGTAATGCAATGCCAATAAAAGTTTTGGAAATAGAAGCAATACTTTGAACTGTATTATTAGTGTATTTCTTGTTTGTTTTAATGTCAGAATATCCAAACCCTTTTTCATATAGAACGCTATCTTGATTTACAATAGCTACAGAGAATCCATTAATATATCCTGTTGCGTATATTTTTTCAAGTTCTTCAGTCAATTTTATTGAGGTAGCGTCATTTGTCTGACAATAAATTGTGTTAACAAGAATATTTAAGATTAATGCTATAATTATTTTTTTCATTTCTATCTACGGATTGTATTGCTTACTGCCAATGTCTCGTATATGAAATGTAGCGTGTAAAAAGATGCTAATTTTTCAGATAAACACTGATCCAAATTTTTATGTTTTGTTCTCACTCTTTCTATTTTAAAAGCCAAATTTAAAAATTTGACGGCCTTTGTAAATAAACCACAAACCTCTCGGAAAGCAATTATGAGCTATGTTTTATAAACGTCTTAAGTTTCTTTTTAACTTAATGCCTTAAACTAAACCATTCTGTTAATTAATTCTATTCGTTTTTGTCATTTGAAATAGGTTCCCATAATTCAATTTTATTGCCTTCTTTGTCCAAAATATGCACAAATTTTCCGTAATCGAAAGTTTCAATGCTGTCAAGTATAGTTACTCCATTTTTCTTTAATTTATTTACTAGTCCTTCAATGTTTTGAACTTGGTAATTAATCATAAATTCCTTTTTGGAAGGCGAAAAATATTCATTTCCCTTTTCAAATGGTTTCCATTGAAGAGAGTTTATTTGTTCAGGGTTATTTACATCTCTACTATCAAAATTTGATGAGCCCCAATTATTCATTTCAATCCCTAAATTTTCTGTGTACCATTCTTGTGTTTCTTTGGGATTGTCTGAATAAAAGAAAATTCCACCAATTCCAGTTACTTTTGGCATAGTATCAACAGGTGAAGTTGACTTATTGGTTTGCTCTTTTTTGTCCGCCATATCGTTTGTTTTTTTAGTTTTCGAGTTGCAACTTAATAGAATTAGCGCAATCGATATTGTTAGTGTTAATTTGTTCATTGCTCTATTTTTAATGTTAGTAAGGTCTTTTTTTTTGGATAAACACAGATCCAAATTTTCATATTTTGTTCTCACTCCTTCCATTTTTAAAAGCCAAATTTAAAAATTTGACGGTCTTTGTAAATAAACAACAAACCCATGGAAGCAATTATGGCACTATGTTTTATAAACGTTGTTAGCAAAAGTTACTTCCATGGGTTAGTAGTGTAATTTTCTAAATGTAATTTAATTTCACCACTATCATAAAATTGATATATAATTGTTGTTCCATAGTAACTACCCGCGGCGTTTTTGTATCTTTTCCTAAATCTTTTGATTTCTTTTGATTTCTTATATGGCCTTAAATCTATGGTTTTAGTGAACTTTAAGGAGTCAATAGGCGTTTGTGTTTTACATTTAGATTTGTTGTAATACACTTTGGCAACTTTGAGCTCTTTTTCATATTGTTTTAAAACACTTTTATTGGTAATTTTTCTATTTATCATTGAAGCTAAAGTGGCTATATTTGAACCCCTTTTAATATAAAAATCAGCTTCCTCTTCGCTCATTTCTCTAATATCCCCTTTCTTCCTTGGAGAATAGTCTTCAAGAAAAATTAATTTAATCGTTTTTTCTTTACGTACATTATTACAATCAGATAGTTTTATATATTGATATTCAAATGTTAAATAATTAGGAAGCTTTGATTGCGGTATCTGTATAGATTTTCGCAATGAAGTACTATAATGATATGACCCTGGTATTGAAGGATTCATGTAAATACTATCTGTAACCATATTAACAGGTACTTCTACTTTATTATGTTGAGTTATTTTAGTAACTATAACGCCATAACCTTTTTCTGAAACGGCCCTCATTTCTGAGTTAAATTTACTAGGGATAGAACAAGAATTTAAAAGACTTATAGCTATTAATGAAATGTAGATTAAGGGTCTATTTTGAAAATATTTCATATTTAGTAAAAATTAAGTTTTTTGGAAACTCTTTAGGGTAATCAAATCTAAACCCCGTGATTTCTTTAATTGTTCTTTGATGCAATTCATAAAACAATTGGGACCAACTTATAAGCAGCCCTTTTTCATATGAATTTTTATCAATAACAAAAGGTTTCCCCCTTTTATGACCCTGTGGTGCTAGCTCCTGAAAAGTGACTTCCAAAGGATTTACTTTAGTCATTCCTTTTCCATAAACCCATTGTTGTTTTATAGGATGGAGAAATAGAGAAGACATTCCTTTTCGAGGCAGAGACATTCTAAGTAACCTGAGTAACTCCAGGGGTATTTTCTTTTCTTTAGAAAATGCATTTAATGCATTTTCTCGATGAATAGATTGAGGTAATTTTACCCCATTATCTTGAATCCAATTTTTGGAAAAAACATCATAATTTTCTCCAAAACAAATTTCGTGCGTACATAAATTACCCTTGAAATAATATTTATAACCATATTCTTCACTTTTTCCATGTTGAGTAAAGTGAAACAAGGTTCTTTTCGCTTGTTTAACAACTCCTAAATAATCTTCATTAATGAGAAAATATAGAGAATGCCCTAAAATTAAAAATTTATCTTCTATTTCTGTAGTAAGTATTTCATTCTCTTTTAATTCATTATGTACTAAATAGTCTTCTAGTTTATAAACTTGTGGGCTTTTTGTTAGTATTTTTAGCCCTATATGTGAAACTGATTTAGAAATTCTATTCTTAAAGAGAAGTTTATTCTCTTTTTGTATAATTATACATCCAAAAGTTTGATTCATTTTAGTGTTTAATCTGTGTTAAAAGTCGTTAGTAAAAACGGTTTTTCGATCATTATATTCTTAATCCAAGTTTTTCGCTTCTTCGAATTTACCTAGACGAGAAGTTAGTTTAGAAGTTATAAAACCTTCTTTAAGGGAAACGGTATTAAAATTACCATTTTTAACTTGTTCAAATGATAGTGCTAAAAACTTTATTATTTGATATTTGATAAGTAATTAAATTTTGATTTACACCATCATCAACAGCAATTTTTGAAGCACTATCATTTGAAAAAGTAATTGTTACTAAAACAATTAATGTTAATAAAATATTTTTTTCCATTTTCGTAATTAGGTTAGAACTAGCGATAAATTAAAGGTGTCGTATTCAGCTCGTTTTTTTTACAATTCTCTATCTTTTTCTTGTATTTCAAGATCATTAATACTGGCATATCTTTTTTCCATTAGACCATTTTTGTCAAATTCCCAGTTCTCATTACCGTATGCTCTGAACCATCTTTCATTTTTGTTTTTATATTCGTACTCAAATCTAACAGCTATTCTATTTTCTGAATGTGCCCAATATTCTTTCTTTAATTTATAATCTAGCTCGTTTTTCCATTTTTCCGACAAAAAGGCAACAATTTCGTCTCGACCGTTGATAAATAGGCTTCGATTTCGCCATTCACTATCAACAGTATATGCCAAACTTACTTTTTCTGGATTTTGAGAATTCCAAGCATCTTCTGCCATTTGAATTTTTTGTTTTGCAGTTTCCAACGTAAATGGTGGAAGAGGATGTTTTTGTTTCATAGTTTAAGTATTTAATCCACTAGTAAATCTATCATTTTAAGTGCTACGCCAGCTGACGATGTTGGGTTTTGACCAGTTATCAAGTTACCATCTGTGATAAGATAGGAGGTAAAATCATTGCCTTTACTATAGATACTTCCTAATTCTTTTAGTTTGGTTTCTAAAAGGAAAGGTACAACTTCTTGGGCACCGACTGCAACCTCTTCTGAATTTGAAAATGATGTTATTTTTTTTCCTTTTACAAAAGGTTCTCCTTTGCTATTTATAGCGTCAACTAAAACTGCAACACCATGACATAGTGCACCAATAGTCTTATCCTGAATGATAAATTCATTTAAAAGTTTAGTTAATGTTTTATTACTAACGAAGTCCCACATTGGCCCATGTCCACCTGGAAAATATATTTGGTCATAATTCTCACTATTTAACTTATGAAGTTTTAAACTATGATTAAGATGATCCATGGCGGTGCTATCGTTTTTAAACTGAATTGTACTTTTAGTTTCCCATTCTGGTAGTTCACTTGTTGGATCAATTGGGATTTTCCCTCCTTTAATCGATGCAATGTCAATATCAAATCCTGCACTTTTAAAAACATAATATGGAGTTGCTACTTCTTCAAACCAAACCCCGGTTTTTAATCCTGAATTACCCAATTCATCATGAGATGTGGTAATAAATAGCACTTTTGATTTTCTCATTTCTTTTAATTTTAAATTAGTTTTATCATTTCAATAGCTACTCCAGATGCGGATGCCGGATTTTGACCAGTCACTATGTTTCCGTCTGCAACAACATATGATTCAAAAGGTGACGTATGCGAAAATATTGCCCCTTGTTTTATCAATTCTTCATCAAGCATAAACGGGATTACATCTCCTAATAAATGGGTATCAATATCCTCTTCTGCTTTTGTAAACGAATTGATTTTTTTTCCTTCTAAGAAGTTCCTGCCGTCCGATAGAATAACATTGAGTAAAGCACTTGGTCCGTGACATACTGCACCTATAATTTTTTCGTTTTCATACGTTTCTTTAATGATTTTTTTAACCAATGGATTATTAACCATATCTGTCATTAACCCTAAACCTCCTGGGAAGAAAATGGCATCATAAGCTGTTATATTAATGTCATCTAATTTATGACTAAAATTAAGTCTCTTAAATCCGTTACTTTCTTTAAATTTCTTACTGGATTTTTGAGATGAATCATAGCCCACAAATGGAGGTTCTCCACCAAGAATACTTGAAAAATCAACGGTATATCCTTTGTTCGTGAATTCAAAATAAGGGTCGGCTATTTCCGAAAATTCATATCCTGCAGCGTGTTTTCCAGTACCTGTTATATTAGTACTTGTTACAATAAAAAGTATGTGTTTCATTTTTAATGTTTTGAATTGATAAAATAACCTTGAACAGTTAGGTCAAGGTTATTTTAGTTTGAATCTGGGTTATAATTATCCTTTGCTAATTTCTGCACCTAATTCTTCATTAGTCATTGCTTTACCATTCAAATTCCATCCACCGTCTACAGAATGAAGAACATTTACGTAGATATTATCTTTAGGTTGTGTTTTTCCTGATAATTGATGAATAATTTCAGTTGCGTCTGCAAAAAATTGTTTCTGAACATTTCTATCAGCAAGTGCAAATGATGGGACTTTCCATTCAACCCATGCTCCAGAAAATTCTTTTCCACCTGAAAAAGTTGAACTTTTAGGCAGTACTGATACATGGGCAGTTATGTTTGGTGTCATTACTTTATTTCCTGTTAAACCGTGATTCTTCAAGAAAGCATCAGTAATTTGTGCTACAGCTTCTTTCTCTTTTCCGATTGGTAAAACACCTTCAGTTAATGTCAATGTTAATGGCATAATATATTAATTTTAAATTGTGAACTTCGTTGCTCAACAACATTACAAAGTTGCGATATAACTAAAGCTTTAATGTTGTCTTATGACAATGGTTTAAGAGATATCATGCTATCATCAATCTTCAATTTTACTAGTTATAGGGATTTGTAGCTAGGCAATTTAATTCGTCAAATACTCCAGATAATTATAAATTAATAAGCCTACTTACCAATAAATTAGATAAGTAGGCTCACTCAAAGCAAATGTTCTAATTTAATTAGGATACTTTCATCAATGCATTCGCAAGTTCTTCAGGTGTTGTTACTAAGGGAACATGACCCGTATCTAAAAGAACCGACTCTGTAATTCCAGTCTCTTTTTGTAACATTCTTTGTGCATTTAGACTTAATACTCGATCATGTTTTGCTTCGATATATGCTTTTGGAACACTACCGAAATTCTTTTCTGTAGTCTCCACAGCTTCAAAGAAAGGTTTTGTTGCTTGCTCTACTAATTGTGGAATTACTTCATCAATTTGTGCATCAGTTGCTCCACCAAAAACGATATTTTTAATGGTTTCTCTATTCATGGTTGCACTACTTTGGTCTTCAGAAAATATTAAGTTGGCAATAAATTCACTTTCCTTATCTTCTTCAAATATTTTAATAGCTGGTTTACCATCATAAGGAACAGCAGATGCAATAAATATTAATTTTTCTATTTTTTGTGGCACTTCTTCAGCAACTTTTGAAATTACATAGCCCGCAAAACTATGTGCTACTAAAATTACTGGATCAGAAAATTTATCTAATTCTGTTTTAACTCTATTAGCATAAAGATCTAAATTAATTTCAGAGATAGGTGTTTCATCATTTCCATGTCCAGGAAGATCTATAGAAATTACTTTATTGCCTTTGCTTTCTAAAAATTCGGTAGTTTCCTTCCATGCCCAGGCACCTTCCCAAGCTCCATGAATTAATAAAAACGTTTTTTTTTTGCTCATTATTTATATTTTTAAGTTGAAAACTTTATTGTTCAACAACTTTCCAAAGTTGCGATGTTTTTAAAGTTTGAATGTTGTCTTATGACAATGGTTTATGAACTTTAGAATTAGTAGTTTTTTTTCTTGTTATGAGCATCCCTATAATAATTAATAAACCTCCAGTAAGATGATACGTATGCAAGCTCTCGTTAAAAAAGATAGCGAGTACTGCTGCGGATAAAGGAACAATATTCATATAAATTCCTGCTTTATCTGCACCAATAATCTTAACTCCTTTTTGCCATAAAAAATAGGCTAGTGCCGTGCCTAAGCAACCAATTCCAAATACAGCCATCCAAAAGTCGTGTGTGTGTGTTGTTACCAGTGCCATTCCGCTAATTGGTAATAAGATCAAGAAACCTATCAGACAACATGTACTCGTTAAAAGTGTGAAATTTAAATTTGAAATTGTTGTACCATACTTTTTAACCCAAACATGATGTAATGCAAAAAATACATTAGCAATTAATATGAGAATATCTCCATAATTAAATTGAAGGTTATTAAAGTTAGTGATTTTCCCATTTAAGATAACGTATGTAACTCCTATAAAAGCAATGACAATACCAAGCAACTGATTTTTTTTAATGGGTGTTTTCAATATTTTATGAGAAAAAAGAATCGTTAACGCGGGATTTAAACTTACAATGAGGGCTGCATTAACCGCTGAGCTGTTCATTAAACCTAAAAAGAAAAACAAATTGAAACCAAATAATCCAATAAATCCTGTTAAAGAAATACCCTTTATATTTTTAATGATTAATTGTGAGTTGGGTAATTTTTTGAACCCTAAAAAAACTAATGTTCCAACTCCAAATAAGAAGCGCCAAAAACCAGCTTCAATAAAGTTAACTTCTTGCAGTATTATTTTTGCTAAATGAAAATTTAGACCTAAAAAAATAGTTGCAAAAATTAAGTAAAGTGTTGCTTTCATTGATTAAATACGCTACAATTATAAAGGTGTGAAATTAAGATACTTGAAACAATATAAATTGTGCTATGACAACAGTTACATAGTATTCAATTTTGCTCGTAATTTACTCAACGTAGAATTTGTCATGCCTAAATAAGATGCAACTGCTTTACTCGAAATACGGGATAGTAATTTAGGTTCGTGCTCTATGACCCATTTGAGTTTATCAATTCCTTCCATACCTAAAAAACTATAAATTCGCATCTGTGAATGAATAAAGGCAAATTCCATAAATTGATGATAAACATTTGCAAATTGTGGTACAGTATCCACTAACTTAAAAAAATCATCTCTATAAATTGCCAGCAGTTCTGATGCTTCATGAGATACTAAAGAGTCTCTTGAGGGTTTTTGTAAAACAAAACTCGTTATAGCTGACATTATACTATCTTCTAATGCGAAATAACCTGTAACCTCATTTCCTTTGTTATCAACTTCATACATTCGTAAACAACCTTTATTTATAAAATAAAAATATTTACATGTTTGGCCAATATTACACAACATCTCATTTCTATCTGTTTTCAATGGTTTAAAACAGGCAGTGATTTGCTGTAGTTCTTTTTGGCCTATTTTTCCGTGACTTTTTATGTATTTTTCTAGTTCTTGATACACTTTTAATTTTTAAAGTTAATTAATCTGTGTGGTGAAGGTAACAAGTATCATTTGTGTAATTATTGCTTTATGACAACCTTTTTAGATTAATAATTTTTCTTGTTTTCTAAATTTCGACTGGCACTTTCATAAATTCCAATTATATATTTTTTTTAGATTTTAAATGATTATTTTTTCCAAACTCTGCCTTCAAACGCTTCGTCAATTTTTGGGTTTGTATTATTGGTTTAGCCAGTGGTAAAAGCAATAATCAATAAAGATGATGCGGCTGCCATTATAATGTAAAGGTTGAATCAAAAATGATAGTCATAATTCTATTATGTCAAATATGCCACAAACAGCTAGTTACTTCTGAATGATTGTAACTTTGGTTAGGTCATTTCATTTCACTCAAGATCAAACAGTCCAGATTTGGAAAGCTGTCGAGAAATGACATCAAGTTGATTCCTTTGACGATCAGTATTGGAAGTTCCGAAATATGCAATAACCAAATCTTTCGTAGGTGATATATAAAGGCCTTGACCCCCATGTGCACCTTTATAAAAATCGCCATCATCGTATACTGCGCCCCATTGATAACTGCTATATTTATTTTCTTTTGGATCCCGTGACTTATTGAGGTTTTTGTTTACATTCCGGATTTTAGATAAGTGCGCATCAGAAATTATTGGATTGGCGCTAGTTCTACCACTAGGTGTAAAAGCAAGACCAAATCTAGCAAGATCTCGAAGTGTTGTTGACATGCCATCGGCATATGAAACAGAGGTCCCATTAGCATTGATTCCTAAAAGGGCACTATGTTCTGTTCCTATCTTTCTCCAAATTTCCTGTTCCACAAAATCGCGAAAGGTAAGACCACTAATTTTTTCGACTAATAGCGTTAATACCATAGCATCGGCATTCGAAAATTGGTGCTCCGTTCCTGATGACTTAACAGATTTTAAAGTAGCTAGACCTATAATAGGGTCAAAACTTACTTCATAATCATCTATTAGAGCCCACTCAATTCCTGAACTCATGTTAAGAATATCTATTACTGGCACACCTTCCCAACCTGAATTTTTAAGAGCATCAAAATAATAATCAATGGATTTGCTAGTATCGATTAAACCATTATCCTCCAAAATAGCAATTGAAGTACTCACAAAAGTTTGGGTTATTAGCATATTAATATGCAAATCGGTTGGGAACATTCTTGGATAGCCTTCAAAAACGATTTTGCCTTTATGAATTATAATTAACCCATTCACTTCTACTTGCTGTATGTAGTCGTTTAATGATAGTCCTCCTCCTTTTTTTAAATCTGTTGTGGTAATAAAATTTTTCACATCATCTCTTGGTGTTTCTTCAAGAATTTTTGGTGCATCTGACCTAAGTATGCGTGAGTGATTCTCTATTTCGGAGAAGTTTAGGTAAAAATACCGCTCCGTATCACCATATACGGTCCAATTGCCACCTTCATAAATATGTTTATGGAATGCGTAAATCTCTTCTTTTGTAAATCCAGAATAATTATACGTTTCATATTTTGAACTTGTAGTGTTTAAGTTATCTGAGTCCTTTTTTGGCTCGTTTTTACATGCAAAAAAAAGTAGTATTAAAAGTAGTAGTCCTGTTATGTTTTTCATGGTTTTATTGTTTATGAATGTTTGGTAATGACTTATTATTTAGACTTAACGAAATTGGGTGAGTGTCTCCACGTCTTAATTCCTATTTTTTTAAAGTATCTTCTGTATCCCAATATTCTTCAAAATTCTATTATTATCTAATATACGAAATTTGGCACGCCGTAGTATTTTGTTTACAATCGATTTAGACTTGCATTTTTTCCATTAAGCAATAAATATAAATTACCCTTAGTCCTAATAGCACAAATAATTAGATATAGAAAGGAAAACACCCCTCCAAAAAGAATTGAAAATATGCTTATTGGAATACCGATTAATAGCGATTTCTCCCTGTAAATCACCCAACTAGCAAACACAATGGAAAATAAAAACAGGTCAACATTAAAATGTGATTGCCAGGTGCTATCAAGCATAATTCCATAAAATGGAGAAAAGAAACTTTCAGGTTCGTGAGCGGAAACTAAAATTGTTTTTACAAGCATAATTACCCATATTGAAATAATAATGATGAGCAATATTTTATTTTTATTCCGATTAGTAATCATGCTGAATAAAGGTTTAAAATAAGTGTTTCTTTGTTGCAGATTTTTTGCTATTCTACTATTTCCATTACCATTTTTCTACCACCAAAATCAATTTCTTGTTTAAGTATTTTTCTAGTTGATGTATCTATGTAATAGGTGCTTATGGCAGAATTGTTCGAAATATCATCTGTAGTTACAACGTTCCAAACGTGTCTCTCTTTCCCATTAAACTTGAGACTTGTTTCTTCTGTATTTCTAATTGTTGCACTAATTACTCCTATTTCGGCTGTTGGATTATAATCGAAAATCGAAATAGTGTTTGAATACCCATCCTTTAAAGGAAGAAATCTTATTAATTGAGGATAGAAATTACTGTCAAAAAAAGAGGTCTTATATTCTTCAGAAATTTCCGTTTTGGTTTCTGTTTTTTTATCTAGATAATAGCCTGTAATTTTTTTTCCGAATTTTAATACCATATCTCTTTGTTGATTGTATGACGAATGATATTTAGGCTCAAAGTTCTGTGTTCCAACAACTGTACTGTCAATCCATGTTGTAGGTGACTGAGTCATATGGACTGTTGTTATAATGTATATTTTCTTTTTTTTCCTCTGGATTTCTGTTTGTACTTTTCCTATTTGTACTTTAAGAGTATCTTGAAGCATAAACCAATTCATCTCCGATGTTTCGGACTTTAAAAGATTTTTGTTAGCTGGATTATTTAATGGGCTTAATGGAATTTCTTGGCTAAATACCTGAACAGAGGTTCCAAAAGTAATTAGTAAAATGTAAAGTAAATTTTTCATTTGTTAAAGTGTTTTTTTTATTTAGATTTAATCTCTTTTTTTTAAAACCAAACCAAAAGATTTGGTGACTTTGCAAATAGATAACAACCTTTTTATCGGTTAGTGTAAAATGCGTTTTAATGCATTTTTACACAGTGTTAGCACCAGTTTTTCTTATGAATAGGCTGATCCTTATTTAGATTGACAACTATTTTACCGACCACAGTACGTTGTTCAAGGCTATGAATAGCATTTGGTACGTCTTTTAAGGAAATAACTTTTTGTATAGCGGGATTTATCTTTTTATCAGCAATCATTTCAAGCACTGTTTTTATATTTTTTGTAACTTCAACCTCTTGAGTTAAAGCCATAAATTTCTGACTACCACGGTCGAAGCGGCCAAAAAGTTTTAGCTTAAGCATATTGTAAAAATCACCTCCAACTAATACATATTTACCATCTTTCTTTAAAATTTGTTTGTATCTGCCTGGACATTCGAAAGATGCCGTATCAAAAACAGCATCAAACTCATTTCCTTTTAACGCTTTGATTGAGCCCTTTTTTTTATAGTCAACAATCTCATCTGCTCCCCAACTCCTTACTGCGTTAACTTTTTTGGTTGAACATATTGCAGTTACATAGGCTCCCTGAGCTTTTGCTATCTGAACACCAAAAGATCCAACTCCACCAGAGGCACCATTAATCAACACTTTATCTCCTGGATTAATTGAGCAGAGTGTCATTCCCATCATTGCAGCTTGGCCAGATATAGGCACCGTTGCGGCTTGCTCAAAAGAAACGGTTTCTGGCTTCTTGACCAAGTGTTTAGCATTTACAATTGCATACTCTGCAAAACCTCCTCCAAAGGATTTGCGAATATCAGCTACGACTGTATCACCTATTTGAAAAACCTTAACATTTTTCCCGATGAGTTGAATCGTTCCAGCAATGTCCATTCCTAAGATCCTTTTTTTCTTAGAAGGTCTGAATAGTCCAAAAACCATCCGAATAATAAAATAATTTGCTCGGGCAATATACCTATCGGCAGCATTAATGGAGGCACATTCAATTTTCACTAAAACTTGATTCTTGTTGGGCTTAGGTATTTCCCTATCATCGACAAGTTCCATTACTTCCTGAGGATCACCATAGTTGCGGAAAAAAATAGCACGCATCAATTTGGGTGCAGATTTTAAAGGTTGCATATTTTTTATTGCAAATTTATAGGGGAGCGATGATTCAGCCTTTGCCTGTGGGCTCAATCATTATTCACTGAGGTTCTTTCTAAATTCAGTAGGCGAACAGCCATATTGATCTTTGAACATTCGTGAAAAACTGGAAGGGTTAGTGAATCCGCATTCATAGCAAACCTCTTTTATCGAGCTTAGAGAAAAAGCTAAAATTCTTTGTGCCTTCTCCAACTTTTTTTTAGTGATGTATTTAGCTGGTGTGCTGTCATACATTTTGTTGAACTTTCTTTTGAAGGAGGCCATACTGTTGTTTGTCATAGCCGCCAAACGTTGAAGGTCTAATGGCTCATACAGATTAGAATCTATGACTTCCCTAAATGAAAAAGTTTTATCAGAAAATAAACTTCTTATGATTATATTCAAGTTTGAAGGTTCGTCAGTTTGCAGGAGAAGTAGAACAATTTCTTTTAACTTGAGTACCAAAATTTCTTCGCTAAGTACATTTTTGTGTTCGAAAAATTTAGCGATACAAGAAAAATAAGCCTTTACAAGGGCTGTGGCATCTTCTTGGGAAGTATCCTTTTTTAATGGATGATCCAGTTCTTTCCAAAATTTCGGTTTTTGACTATCAAAAACTTTTTGTAGCACCTCTCGATTAAAATGAACTACAATAGCACTCAATCTTCCAGATTCAATTGTTGAGAGGCTACGATCGACTGTTTTACCGCATAACGAAAGGATAACTGTGCCCTTTGTAGCTAAAAATCCTGATTTTGTTAAGTCCTGCTCATCACCTTCTAGAATATAGGCAAAACAAGATTCGGCTGGTAAATCAAATCCTCCCTCTTTAGGCGTTAGTAATTCATACCATGTAAATAACGGTTTTTCAAAGAGTAGGATTTGTTTAAATTTATTAGGCATACAGTTAATTTATTCTTTATTCTCAATAGCCTTCTTCTAGGTTATTTTTTTGCTTTTTGTTAATTGGTGCTAACAAAAAACTAATCGCCCTTTTTGCTATATATAGTTTATACGCAGTTTGTTCTATTCGAAAAGCAGTATCATCTTTTCGTTTTCACCTATCAAACTCCATTTTTCACACAGAATATTAAAATTCTGTTTCATTTCGCGTACATCCTCTAAGGCTATTTCTGGTACTTTCAATCCACTGATTTTTTTCGACTCCAACTTAATGATTTCTGTGAATTGCTCTATTTTTACCGCACCTGAACGTAATGATTGTAGATTTCTAGCTAGTATTTCTGAAAGCTAAGTATCTGGTGGTAAATCTTGTATTAATTCAGAGTTATATAAATCTGCAATCGATTTTCCAGCCTTAATGTTACCGAAAAAACCATTTTTCAATTTGAATTTATTTTCTGCTATATAATGTGCGAGATCGTGGTTTGCCACATTAGGACCAAGGCTAACGGACGTCACACTTCCGTCCTGTCTTTTACAAGTCATAGTATTCCTATTTTTCCCTTTAGTTAATATAATTTCCATTTTCTTGCTCAGTTTTGTGTCTTTTTATAGTATTTGTACTATGTCACAAATGGTTGAACAATTAGCTCAACAGATATAATTACTTTATCCAAACATAACCACTTTTTGTCTATTCCTAGTTTGTTATGGTTATTAACAACAACAACAACAACAACAACAACAACAACAACAACAACAACAACAACAACAACAACAACAAAGTTACTAATTAGGTATGATATAAATTTGTAAAAATCGGTCGTTTGCGTTGTACGAGAGATCTTTCAGAATTAATCGTTATTTATTATTTATACCCGCTCATTTCCAATAGTTTTTCTGAACTTAGGTTTGTCCAATTTTCTACGCTCATTGTTGTATTTTTTAATGCTTTTTGAACTATGTCATAACCTAGTGTGTAACCACCTGAAAAAGGGTAATTCCTTGAACCAAACATAACTTCCATTTGAAAAGGAATATCTTCGCTTTGTAATTTCGGTTTTATCTTATTCCATAAGTCCTTTTTATCTTTTTCACTTAGTGCGGAAGTCCATAGCGCTTTTACTTTTGGATATAGTAAATGAGCAAATGAGTCGCCTCTACCTTCAAAAATCAAGTAATCAAGTAAAGTCCATTTACTAGACTTTCCGAAATTCATTTTTGTCCAATACGCATGATTGAATTCGTGTGCAATAGCATATTCAAGCATTTCTTCCCAACCTACTACTGTAGGTTCGATTGTTATAAGAATTTGTTTGCTCCCTGCTGTTAATCCCATAATTCCACTCATGCTCTGCATAACTGCTTTACTATCTGGATTTGCTGGTAGAATATAGATAGTTAATCCTCTATTTTTTATATAGGTGTTGCTCTTTTCTAACGCTGATGTAATTTTACTTTCAATTCTTTTTTTATTAACGTTAATTCTTTCGATTGTCTTTTGTAATTCAGTTGTGTTTTGGATTGGTGAAGACAAAAAATCATTTACAATGAAAGAATATTCACTTTTTAAAAAGTAACTGTTAAAAATAGCAGTTTGAATTTTTTCTTTGTAAAGATTATCTCGATTTGCAATATCATTTTTTGCAGTGTCTGAATAAGCTGAATAATAATCATTTAAAAAAAATATTCTGTTATTCGAGTTTTGCCCAAATACGTTTCCTAATGATATCAAAACTAGGATTGCTAGTAATTTGAATTTTATATTTTTTTTCATGTTTTGTTTCATTTTAATTAGAGTTTGATTGTATCCATTTTTCTTCAGTTGTAAAATTTATCACTCTTAGGTTAGTTTTAAAATTTCGCTTCAATAATATTTTATTTATTTGAATTGATAAATAAACTAGCTAGTTTGTGTGGAAGACTAAAGAATAGGTTTTTTGTTTCTTGTGTTGATGCGTTTCTATTCATTGTTACTGCTACTGTCAAATTATATTCTGGTAACAAAATCAGCATTGCTGTTGATCCCATTGCCACTCCTCCGTGATGAATAATATTCACATCGTGTCCATCTTTATGGATGTTTTTATACATATCGTTTCTCCAACCCATACCATAATTATCACTATTTACTTGACCAGAATTAAGTTTTACTGGATCAAACAATTTTGCGGTAGTTAATGAGTCTAGTAATCTGTAATTGAGAACTACATTACCTAATTTGACTAAATCATTTGGTGTTGAAAGAAATCCACCTCCGGCCCATTTTACACTGTTATTAATCTCGTATGATTCTTTAATTTTGCCATTTTCTATCTCGTAAAATTTTGTAATATTACCTTTGTTTTGATTCTTTCTGTCGGCTTTGGTATTATTCATATTTAAAGGTTTAAAAACCTTTTCTTGCATAAAGGGTAGAAACTTTTTTCCGGAAGCTGTTTCTATCATTGCGCTTAACAATGTATAGTTATATGAGCTGTAGCTAAAGTTTGTACTCGGTTCAAAAAGTAATTCATCATCGTTAAAAACAACCACACTTTCTTCAATTGAATTATATTCATGATTATTGTAATATTCCCAAATCGGAAAACAATAGCAAGTTCCATAATTCCTAATTCCTGAAGTATGTGAAGCTATTTGACGTAATGTTAATTCAGATAATTTATTACTCGCATATGGTACGAAGTCTCTGACTAAAGATTGAGTTTCAAGTTTTTTATTCTGAATTAAAAGGCCTAAACCAACGGATGTTAATGCCTTTGACGTACTGCCAATTCTGAATTTGGTAAGAGAATCTGCAATGATTCGGTTATCAATATCGGAATAACCAATTGTGTTTGACCAAATAAGGGTGTCATTAATTCCTATGGAAGCCGATAGAGCGGGAGTTTTAAGTTTATTAAATTCTGATTTTAATAAACTATCAGCTTGTTTTTTAACATGTTTACTGTGCTTAATATTTGGTTGTAAATGACTTAAATCCTGTAGCTTTTCTTTTCCAAAATTATATATAACAATGGGTTCGAAAAGGAAGTAGCAAAGAATTATGATAAGTGCAACGACAACTGAAATAATGGTTTTTTTCATATAAGATTATAATTAACTGTTATTTTGCAAACTAACGGTTAATTATAATTACCATCGACCGAACTTATAAGGTCAGACAAATTTGGAGGTTTAATTTTTGTTTTTTATATATTCAGAAGGTGTTTGATTAGTCAGTTTTTTAAATACCTTATTAAAGGTAGCTTTACTATTAAATCCAGATTCTAACGCAATAGCAAGTAATGTTTTGCTTTTATATTGCTTATCATCTAACAATTCTTTGAGGTGTTTTACTCTATAAGAATTAACAAAGTCATAGAAATTTTGACTGTGAACTTCATTTATTATTTGCGACAGAATGTGTGCTGACATTTCTAATTCTATGGAGAGTTGTTTTAGAGTGAGTCGAGGTTCTAAATACGGCTCTTCGACTGTCATATAATCAATCAGCTTTGTATTCAGAAGTTCCTTTTTATCATTATTTATTTTGGAATTTTCATATCGTTTTCCACTTTTAGCACTTCCTTCTTCAAAAACAATATTTGAAAAAATTGTGGTGTCTTTTAACGCAATAAAGGCGATTAACAGAATTCCAATAATATATATAACTCTAAAGCTCAATTGAAAAACTGCTGTAGGAATAGTTGGTGACATTATCGAAGCAACATAACTCAGCAATATAATGGATAATGACGTTATGTATATCATAAACAAAGCTCTCACCCATTTTCTATTCATTCTTTCATAATTGGACACTTGCTGCTTCAAATTTGCATCATAAGATTTTAACATTTTATAAAACCATAATAGATATATCGGTCCGGTAAGCATGAAAGAAAGGGCAAAGGTCAACCAAACAATTGATAATTGATCATTAATATAAATAAAGCCGTTATTAATTTGAGTATTTGTATTTGGAAATACATTATGGAAATAATAGAAATAAAATATTCCATAAACTAAAAAAGGTAAAATATTTATGAAGTATGTTTTTTTAGATAAATAACTGTTGTTTGTGAGCGAGTAAATATAAAAACAGAATAATGGCCCTTCAAGTAATATGAGTCCGTTGCCTAACCCCCAAATTAGTTCATTTGTATGAATTGCACCGCTATAATCTAGGTAAAAAAATAATTGATGTAAAATTGAAAGGCCTAGATATGGTAATAAAACATAATCTGCCTTATTTTTTATTTTTTTAAAGATTAAAAGGGTCAATAAAAAACTTGATAGAATAACACCTATGAGGACAACGAAAATCATACTGCAAAGTAAAATTTAATCTTTAAAATATGCTTCAAAAACCTAATTAATTTTTTGTTGAAATTGTGTGCAGTTATTATTCCATAATTTTAGATTCCTTCTGAAGAGTGTGAAGTGTCGCACACAACGTTGTTGTGTATGATTAGTTGCGTGGTTAAGCATGTAATTTAGCAAATAAAAACCGAATAGAAAATCCGAAAGGGTTTTCGTAAGTAGGCTCGAACTAGCAATTAATTATACACGGCTTTGTTCTATGCAGTTTTTATTCTTTTCGAATCCAATATTGAGTTCTTCCAAAAAGGGAAAATCCAAGATAACCCCTTACTTTCAATTTATTATTATTATTATTATTTATTAACTTTAAATAACATTTGTAAGTTTCTCCATTTTCTGGGTCTAGAATAGAACCTCCATTAAATTCATCTCCATCTTTTTTGATGTTTTCAATAATAACTAAGCCAATTATTGGTTTGTTTTTTTTTGTTCCTTTACAAGTTTCACAAATGGCATTTTTTTCTCCAATAAAACTTTTAACTATTTTGGCGAAATAGAGATTATTTGTTTGATAAATTTCAATGACTGCTTTTTTTTCTTTGGTTTTGTCATCGTAGGTTTCCCATTGTCCAATAATAGTTTGCCCATTAGTTGTGATGCTTAAAGTCAGTATGAAAAATGTATATAAATATTTCATTATTATATGATGTTTTAAATTGTTTTGTATACTATTATTGAATTCTTTTTTTAGCTAAAATATTTGAAGATAGAATTAAGAAAATTAAAGCTAGAAATTCTAAAATGACTCTACCCCAATGCCAATATTCCCAAATTTCTAATTCAGATTTCAATTGAGAAGCATTAAAATTAGCATCAGAAAATTGTTGATTAGTGTCTTTAAAATAAATATAAAATAATGCTATACATGAAAAAGTAAAAAAAGTGGATATAAGTGAAAATGTTAATGCTCGAGATTTCTTATAAAAACAATAGATACTAATACAAATTGGAATCAATGCAGCAATAATAGTTAGAATTGTATAAAACCTTCCTATTATTAACCCAAATTGGGAATAGTATTCATGAAATTCAGCAGTAGATAGAGTTTTCCAATATGGAACTAATAAGCAACCTTCAGTAATTTGACTTCCGAAAAAAATTGAGAAAACTGCAATAAAAAAATACCCTAAAATACGGTTCATGGAATAATTGTGTTACAATCAATAATTACCATAAATATATTTTTAATGATAATGCAATTGAAATCATTTTAATTTTGTTTAAATTTCAATAATTTCTAAATTTCCGACATTTACATATGTAAAGAAAATTAGGATTCCTTGAATTTTCTTCGAATTCTACTCAATTGAGTTGGAGATATACCCAAATAAGAAGCAATATGATATTGAGGAACAATCAACTCTATAGAAGGAAATTTTTCTCTCATAATTAAATACCTTTTGTCTGCATCAAGTAGAGCCATTTCAATCTCTTTTTGTTCTTTCTCTAAAAAATAAAATTCTGCTATCTTTCTACCCAACCTTTCTAAATTATGAAATTTATCATAGAGTTTTTCCATATCCTTGAAATCGGCAATAAGAATTTCACAATCAGTTAAGGCTTGTTGTGCTATTTTGTTTGGTTGTTTGGTAAGTAAAGAAGTGTATGCGCCAATGATAGAAGGAGCTACAAAAAATTGCTTGTTATATTCTTTTCCTTCTTGATTTAAGAAAAACGCTCTAACAATTCCTTTTTTTAGGAATCCTATTTGTTGAGCATATTCACCTTCTTGAACAAAAAAATCATTTTTACGAAGCTGTAACGGTTTAAAACATTTTTGGAGTTCTTCAAAAGCATCTTCTTTGATAGCATTAATTTTATTTATATATTTTAAGAATTCACTCATTTTTCGGCATTAACAATTTAAGTAAAGAAATAAGAATGGTCCAATTTAATATTATTTTTTGGTTAAATAAATTTCTGATTTCACCTATCAATTGTAATGGCATAGAACGGTCTTGTGTATGATTTCGTTGCGTGTCTCAGCAACTAAATTAGCAAATACAGACCGAATTGAAAATACGCGATAATTTTCGTAAGTAAGCTTGCTCTAGCAATTAATTTTATACGTCTTAAGTTTACATTTCATAAATTCAATTAATAAATCAGAAAGAACAAAAGAGAGGAATAAGGCTATGTCATACGTGGAAGCTTAGACTTCGTCAACATTGAAAATCCCCTCTCTTTTCTACCTACATTTCGAACAGTTGTTTGAGGCTTTAGACCTCGTTTTTAAGTAGTAGAAAGTAAAGTAGATAGTCCTTTCAAAAAAAAATTCTTATGAATAAAGATACACTATTTTAGGGTATAGATATTAGTAAAGATGTCTTTGATGTGATGGATACAAAAGGAGTTCATTTCCAATTTGAAAACAATTATTCAGGTTTTAAAAAGTATTTAAAATTGTTAGATAATCATAGCCATTGTGTTATGGAAGCCACAGACTATTATCATTACAAATTGGCTTATTTTTTATTAGAAAACAACATTAAAGTTTCGGTAGAAAACCCATTATCTGTCAAACGTTATATACAGATGAAATTGTCGAAAATTAAGACAGACAAGAGTGATGCAAAAATGATTTGTGCGTATGCAAAAAGTGTAGATTTACGTTTATGGAAAGGACATTCAACGTCACAACAAGAATGTTTTCAAATGACTCATCTCCTGAGTGTTTACACGAAACTAGCAACAGCATTAAAGAATAAAATACATGGAGAAGAAGTATTAGGAGTGCCTAGTAAAGATGTTCTAAGGTCTATAAAAAGGAGTTTGAAAAGCATAGAGAAA
>JAZGEQ010000066.1:0-97818 GCA_036478775.1 Cellulophaga sp. | reverse complement strand
ATAATTGTTCTTATGTGAAGTAAAATACATTATCAATAATATTGCTAAAACTATTAAATCAAGAGCGCATTTTAGATCATCCCGAGCAACAGATGAATTACCCCAAAAGCACTATATTGATGAGAAGATTATTAATAAGCTAGTGATGAATCTTGACATTTTCAGATAGTAAAAATTGTAAAAACAGTACTTTAAAACAGTACTTTAAGCGGAAACGTCTAAGTGTAAATTGTCAATATCTTGATATGCAATCATTTATGATCGACCTCATTTATATTTGTTATCCGGCGCTCTTAAGGTCAAAAAGGAAAAAAAGGCAAAAACTAAAAAGTCTAAATAGCTCAAAATGAGCTATTTAGACTTTAAATGTAGCGAGAGGGGGGCACGATCCCCCGACCTCCGGGTTATGAATCCGACGCTCTAACCAACTGAGCTACCTCGCCATTCTTGTTTTAAGCGGCTGTAAATATAGAGTTAAATTTTGGCCATATCAAAATAAGAAAGGTAAAATATTTTACAATATTTATTTTTTTATCATGGATAAATATATATATTGTCTTTTTAAAGTAAAACACTAATTAGAATGAACGATAAAATTAAATTTGAGATAGAATTTGTGATTCAATCATCACCACAATTACTCTATCAGTATATAGCCACACCGTCTGGATTGTCAGAATGGTATGCCGATAATGTAAATTCCAGAGGAGAAATTTTCATTTTCATTTGGGATGGAACAGAAGAGGAAGCTAAGTTATTAAAAAAGAAAAATGATGAATTTGTAAAGTTCACATGGTTAGAAGAAGATGATGATAGCTATTTTGAAATGAGAATTATTGTGGATGAAATAACAAAAGATGTTTCCTTATTCATTACGGATTTTGCAGAGGAAGATGAAGTAGATGAATCAAAAATGTTATGGGAAAATCAAATTTCTGATCTTAAGCAAATTTTAGGTTCAGCATAAAATTATTATCTCATAAAAGAATACCTTTGACCTTGATTTTTAATCAAGGTTTTTTTATGGTTAATTTTAATGCAACTATTTTAGCAAAAGAAGAGGTTTTTTTAAATCAGGAAAACCGTGGATTACGTTATGGTGATTCTCTTTTTGAAAGTATACGAGTTATTAATTCTAAAATATTCTTTTGGGAAGACCATTATTTAAGACTAATGGCTTCTATGCGAATTCTAAGGATGGAAATTCCTATGAATTTCACAATGGAATATTTAGAGGAGCAAATTCTAAAGACAGTACAGTCTAATAATCTTGAGGCAACGGCTTCACGTATTCGTATTACAGTTTTTAGAAATAACGGAGGGTTGTATCTACCAGAAACTAATGATATTTCTTTTATTATAGAGGTAGGCGTATTGGCAGCACCTTTTTATATAGTAGACAATAAAAAGTATGAGGTAGAATTGTTTAAGGACTTCTATATTAATACAGATATGTTGTCTACATTAAAAACCAATAATAAAATTCTAAATGTCCTAGGTAGCATATTTGCAAAAGAAAATGGGTATGACAATTGTTTGCTTATAAATAATATGAAGCAAGTAGTAGAGGCTTTGAATGGAAATTTATTTTTGGTAAAAGGAACAATCATAAAAACACCACCATTGGCAACTGGTTGTTTGAACGGTATTATTAGAAAGAAATTAATTGGTATTCTAGAAAGAGTAGAGGGTTATGCCTTGGTAGAAGAGGCAATTTCTCCATTTGAATTGCAAAAGGCAGATGAATTGTTTATTACAAATTGCATTACAGGAATACAGCCAATAAGTAACTATAGAAAAAAGATTTTTAATACAAAGGTTGCTGTAGAGTTAGTAGGTAAACTTAATGCCGTAGCGCGACTCGGTTAATTTAAAGTAGGATCTTCAGGAGAGTTAGACCATAAAACGTAATTCCCGCCAAGTTCTATCATTTTTTCTTTCCAGAAAGTGTGGTTTGTTTTTTGAATAATATCACTTTTGTACACATTACGTGTAACAATCCATGATTTTGACAATAATTCATTGGAAAGTTGAAGAGATTCCCATCCAGAATATCCTAAGAAGAACTGAATGTCTTTCTCCGATATAATTTCATTGTTAATTAAATCCGTTATTTTTTCAAAGTTACCACCCCAATAAATACCATGAGATATTTCGATACTCTTATCTATTAAATGAGGAACTTTGTGAATGAAGTATAGGTTATCTTGCTCTACAGGTCCACCATTATATACTTTAAAAGGAATGTTTATCTCTCTTACCAAATCATTAACATTGTATGCTAAAGGTTTATTTAGGATAAACCCTATAGACCCTTCTTCATTATGTTCTGCTAATAAAACAACAGATCTATTAAAGGAAACATCACCAGTTAAGGTTGGTTCGGCAATTAAAAGAGTACCCTTTTCGGGCTTTAGATTAATCATATTGTAATAAAAATAAGACAAATTTAAGAAAAAACCAAAAAGGATTGCAAAGAAAAAGCACTTCCGTTAAGAAGTGCTTTTTATACTTTTGTAAACTATGACTTAGTTTACTGACTTTGCTAACTCAGCACCAGCCTTAAATTTTACAACATTTTTTGCTGCAATTTGGATAGTTTTTCCAGTTTGTGGGTTTCTACCTTCTCTTGCATTTCTTCTAGATACAGACCAAGATCCGAAACCTACTAAAGATACTCTGTTTCCTTTGTTAAGAGATCCTTCAACATTTCCTAAAAAAGATTCTAATGCTTTCTTAGCTGATGCTTTTGTGATGCCAGAGTCTGCCGCCATTGCATCGATTAATTCTGTTTTGTTCATAATTGAATTAAATTAATAGTTGTTATATATATTTTACTTCAACAAATTTATACGGATTTGTGGTTAACGCAAGTAAAACAAGGGGAAATCAGCGTTTTTGTTAATAACTTGAAATGTTTGTTGATAAAGTAGGGCTTTTTTTACGTTTCTGTGAGGCTAGTGGTAGTAAGGTTTAACTAAGGAAAGCGTTAGTTTCTAGTTTTAAGCCATTTAAAACATCTTTTGTGAGCATTTTACGCTTACCTGGTAATTGTATTTCTAGTAGTTTTATAAAACCACCACTAACTGCAACTTTAATAGTTTTCTTATCAAAAACTAAAACGCCATTTTTTATTTCATGTATCTCCTTTTCTAGTTGTACATCATATATTTTAAGAAAAACAGTTTCGTTGCCATTAGTTAAGTTTGTCCAGGATGCAGGATAAGGACTCAATCCTCTAATATGGTTATATACCCTATATATAGGTTCCTCCCAATTTATTTTACAAGTCCCTTTATGTATTTTATAAGCCAGTTTTAATTCGTTGCTTTCTTTTTGTTTGGATAGTTTAATTTCATCGTTGCTTATTTGTGAAATAGTTTTAACAACTAGTTTGGCTCCTAAGTGCATTAATTTGTCATGAAGAGTACCAGCAGTATCATTAGGGTCGATGGTTGTTTTCTCTTGAAGAATTATTTCACCAGTGTCAATTTTATCATCAATAAAGAAGGTCGTAACTCCCGTTTCTGTTTCTCCATTTATAATAGCCCAGTTAATTGGGGCTGCACCTCTGTACTGAGGGAGTAATGATGCATGTAAATTAAATGTTCCATGTTTAGGAAGTTGCCAGACTTTTTTTGGAAGCATTCTAAATGCAACAACTATTTGTAGGTTGGCTTCAAGCACTTCTAGTTCTTCTAAAAAAGCATCATTTTTAAGATTAGTTGGCTGTAGTATATTTAAGTTTTTTGAAACGGCATATTTCTTAACCGCCGATTCATTTAGTTTTCTACCCCTGCCAGCAGGTCTGTCCGGAGCAGTAATTACGCCAACAACCTTATGACCTTCCGTAATTATTTTATCTAAAATTGTCACGGCAAAATCTGGCGTTCCCATAAATACAATTCGTAATTCTTCCATATTAGTTAATTTGGTATTCATTTTTTGCATTTATAAAAATATGTTCCTCTTCTAGTAAGTTCTGTATTGCAGACAAAACAACATTTTCTTTATAGGTTAAACCTCCTGTTAATTCCCTAGAAGTTTTAGCTCTTTTTTTTAAGCTAGAAATAATTTCACTTTCTACTAATTTAAGAATTGTATTATCAATTTTAGGTTTAGATAAGCAAACATCACAAATGCCACAGTCTGTTACATCTTTTTCCCCAAAATGAAGTAGTAACTGCTTACTTCTACATACCGTATTTGTATTAATATAGGTAAGCATACTCTCAATATTCGCAACTTTGAGTTCTTTCTGAGATTTAATTTTCTTACCAAAAACATTTATAGTTCTGTCATCTTCTCTTGGAACCAAAAAGGTAATCTCCAAATCGTTATGTTGTGCTTTGTATTCAATTATTTCGTCTTTATGAAGCAGTTCTAAAGTAGCAATAACATTTTGTTCGCTTACATTAGTTTTTTTTGAAATTTGCAGCGTATTAATTTTTGTTTCATAATCAAATATACCACCATACATTCTTAATATTGTTTGAATAATAGGGGCTTGCTTTTTGTGATAATCTAAATAATCAAACAAATGTTCTTTGGCTGTTGTAAACTGAATGCTTGTTTTTTTTGAAAAGGATTCCGAAAGTGAAATGACCGAATTTTGATCTAGAATCCGAAGTCCATTATATGCAAGAGCCGGATTTAATTTGTATCCTGCGCAGAATTTATTAAATCCAAGTTGAAAAATAGAGTCATTGCCTTCTCCGTATGCAATCTGAAAATAATTGCTCAGTTTTTTATACAGAAGCTTTACAAAATCAACATCTGGGAGAACACTTAAAAATTGTCTTTTAAGCGTGTTTTCATCTGCTTTGTTAGTTAATAATATAGCTTCGGCCGCTTGCTCATCTCTTCCTGCTCTTCCTGCTTCTTGAAAGTAGTTTTCTATACTATCTGGGATTTGGTAATGCACAACCAGACCAACATCCGCTTTGTCAATACCCATTCCAAAAGCATTAGTAGCAACTATTATTTGTACCTTATCTGTTAGCCATTGTTCCAGTTTCTTTTCTTTTTCAGAACTTGTTAATCCGCCATGGAAAAAAGTACAAGAAAATTTATTAGTCAAGAGGTAGTTAGAAATGTCATGTGTTAAACGACGAGTACGTACATAGATAATAGCACTTTTCTTATTTGCTTTACATAATTGTTTTAATCGTAGGTTTTTATTTTCGTCCCAAAGGACTTTTAAAGAAATATTTTTTCGAGAAAAGGAATCCTTTACAACAAACGGTTTTTTAAACTGAAGGTTGTCCATAATATCAGCTGCAACTTTTTTTGTAGCAGTAGCGGTAAGAGCAATTATGGGAGTATTGGGGCATATTTCTCGTAAAATCGCACATTCTAAATACGCAGGTCTAAAGTCGTTTCCCCATTGCGAAATACAATGGGCTTCGTCTATTGCAATTAGGCTTACATTCATTTGAGCAATTCTGTCCCTAACAATTTCTTGCTGTAGCCTTTCAGGTGAAATGTATAAAAACTTATAATTGCCATACAAGCAGTTATCTAAAAGGTCATTCATTTCGCTAAAAGAAATACCTCCTGTAAGCGCAATTGTTTTAATGCCTTTTTTTCTGAGACTATCTACCTGATTTTGGATAAGCGCAACAAGAGGGGAGACCACGATACAGATTCCATCTTTAGCCATAGCAGGAACTTGATAGCATAAAGATTTCCCTCCTCCAGTAGGGAGCAGAGCAAGTACATCCGTATCTTTTAATACTTCTGTAATTATTTTTTCTTGAGAGCCTTTAAATTCTGAAAACCCCCAGTATTTTTTTAAGATTTCAATAGGGTTTTGCAGCACTATTCAATATTTAGTTTTTTTAAAATAAAAGACACTCTATTTGTAATAGTGTCTTTAGGAACAATGACGGGTTTATATCCAAACCTAAGGTAAGCTTCTTCTAAATGTTCGTGTATTTGAACAGCTTGTTCAAAGCTTTCTAACCTTTCATTGTCTGAAACATAAATTTCTTCCCAAGGAGGTAGAATAAACACTTCGTCATAGGTATGAAACTTACAAGCATACGTGAATTTCGTATCATATTCTTGTTTAAAATAATCCATATATGCTATTACATCAGGAATAGCTCTGTCAAAGAAAATAGAAGCATTATTTTGTTCTAAAGCCTTGTTAAACTGGTTAATTCTACCAGTTAAAATTTTTGTATTAAAAGCAAGAGGATCAGAAACAAAAAGTAATGGGTTAGTTACAAGCGTGTCAATGTCCTTGTCTTTTTTTGCTTCTAGAGTCAAGCTTCTAATTATTTCCTCAAAGCAGAAGTAACCTTCTTTTTCGAGCATATCGATAACGGCAGTTTTTCCAGTTCCAGGACCGCCTGTAATTACAATTTTTTTTGGACTCAAAAGGTTTGTTTTTGCTATTGCAAAGTAATGAAATCCGATGTTAAATCTCTATAAAAAGGAAGTAATTGTTTTTTTATAACTACTATAGCCTGTTGTGAAATACTAGTTTCTGATGGTTTATATTTGCAAAAAAAAAGATGAATTCTGAAAGTTCTGATACATTTTACCTCCGATTAAAGGAGCAATTAAAAGCAACAAGCAATTGGCCAGCTGATTATTTGTATAAATTTATTGTTCCAACAGAAGGAGAAAAGGTAAAAGAGGTAAGCAGTGTATTTGAGAAAAGTAAGGCAGACATTGCGTTAAGAGCATCAAAAACTGGGAAATATACTAGTATTTCTATAAAGGCACGAATGATAAATGCAGAGCATGTTATTGAAAAATATAAGGAAGTAGGTAAGATAAAAGGAGTTATATCCTTATAAAATAGTAAATGTGGCATAATTTTGTTATTTTGCAACCGTTATATGAGTACTTCCATAACATATATTAAGCAAAAATAATTTCAATTTGAATTTAGTAGAAAACTTAGAGTACAATACTGAGCGTTCCATGCTCATTATTCCGGAATACGGACGTCATTTTCAGAAAATGGTAGATTATGCCATTTCTATAGAAGATGAAGAAGAGAGAAACAAGGTAGCAAATTCCATTATTTGTGTAATGGGTAATTTGCAACCGCATTTAAGAGATGTTCCAGATTTTCAACATAAACTTTGGGATCAGTTATTTATAATGTCTGATTTTAAATTAGATGTTAAGTCGCCTTTTCCTATTACAACAAAGGAAATGTTGCAAGAAAAACCTACACATCTAGAGTATCCACAGAATTTTCCAAAATACCGTTTTTATGGTAATAATATAAAACGAATGGTAGATGTTGCCATTAGTTGGGAAAAAGGAGACAAAAGAGATGGTTTAGAGTATACTATTGCAAACCACATGAAAAAGTGTTACCTAAATTGGAATAAAGATACTGTTGATGATAGCGCAATATTTAACCATTTGTACAACTTAAGTGATGGTGAAATAGATTTAGCAGCAAAAGAAGAAGTTCTAAAAGAGAGCGGTCATTTTCTTAAAAACAGAATAGCCAAAACTGTTAAGTTGAATAATGGTAAAAAGAATCCAAGACACAGTAATAATCATAACCGAGGTAAAAAGCGGTATTAATATTTCTATCTTAAATGGGAACATTTAAAATTGAAGGAGGGCACAAACTCCATGGAGAAATTACTCCACAAGGCGCCAAAAATGAAGCTCTGCAAATACTATGTGCAGTTCTTTTATCAGCAGAAGAGGTTACCATTAGTAATATTCCTGATATTGTAGATGTAAACAAGCTTATTTCTTTGCTAGAAGATTTGGGTGTCAAAATTCAGAAAAAAGGAAAAGGTTCTTATGTATTTAAGGCAGATGATGTAAATATTGATTATTTGCAATCCGATCAATTTAAGAAAGATGGTGGAGCATTAAGAGGTTCTATTATGTTGGTTGGTCCTTTATTGGCTCGTTTTGGAAAAGGTTTTATACCAAAGCCGGGAGGAGATAAAATAGGTCGTCGCAGATTAGATACACACTTTGAAGGTTTTATTAAGCTAGGAGCTGAGTTTCGCTATAATAAAGAAGAAAATTTTTATGGAGTAGAAGCTAAAAAGCTAATTGGCACATACATGCTTTTAGATGAAGCATCTGTTACAGGAACAGCAAATATTGTTATGGCAGCTGTTCTTGCAGAAGGAACAACCACTATTTACAATGCAGCATGCGAACCATATTTACAGCAGTTGTGTAAAATGTTAAATAGAATGGGCGCTAAAATAACTGGCGTAGGTTCTAATTTACTAACAATTGAAGGCGTTGAAAAACTTGGAGGCACAGAACATACTATGCTTCCTGATATGATTGAAATAGGAAGTTGGATTGGACTTGCTGCAATTACAAGAAGTGAGATTACTATAAAAAATGTAAGTTGGGATAATTTAGGACAAATTCCTTCTGTTTTTAGAAAGTTGGGAATTACATTAGAACGAAGAGGAGACGATATTTTCATTCCAGAACATAAAGATGGGTATGAGATTCAGAATTATATAGATGGGTCTATAATGACCGTTTCTGATGCTCCTTGGCCGGGATTAACACCAGATTTATTGAGTATTATCCTAGTTATGGTGACACAGGCAAGAGGTGAGGTGTTAATACACCAAAAAATGTTTGAAAGTCGTTTATTCTTTGTGGATAAGCTAATAGACATGGGCGCGAAAATTATACTATGTGATCCGCATAGAGCTACGGTTATGGGGAATGATTTTAAATCTTCTTTAAAACCAACAACTATGGTCTCTCCAGATATTAGAGCAGGAGTTTCCCTTTTAATTGCTGCTTTGTCAGCTGAGGGAACATCTACGATTCATAATATAGAGCAGATAGATCGCGGTTACGAGAATATAGAAGAACGTTTACGTGCCATAGGTGCTCGTATAACAAGATTGTAATATTTCTTCGTGAAAAAATATAAAAAGCGTTCTTTTGAACGCTTTTTTTATAGAAGAAATTTAACTTTTTTTACAGCTTCAATTTATATCCTTTCTTTTCTAACCAACCAGTAAATACAACTACCAGTAGGGCGAAGCCAAGAGATACGATAAGTCCGACTACACCAGAATTTAAAATATCAGGGAATCTAAGTGTAGTAATACTCCGTATAGGATATATAAAATAAGGAATCATATAACAGCTTAATGTAGCTGTGCCTGCGGGAGCAATAATTTTGGCCCAGTTTGTTTTCTTTTTAGTATCTGCTATATAGTAAAGAATTACAAAAAGTAAAAAACCAATCCCGGTACAAATCCCTAACCAAGATGGAGTTCCTTGAATTTTAGATATTCCCCAGTTTGGTCTTGTTAATAAGCCAAGAGCGATTCCTGTAATTCCTGAAAAGGTTAAGAATAAGTATCCCCATTTTATATTCTTCTCAGCTATTTTTTTAAAGCCAAGTGTAGCAATGATACCAGCTGCAGTAAATGCTGGAACAGTTCCAGAAGTGACTACAGAAAAGTACCTAGCAAATCCGTTAAGAGATATAGACATACCAGAATGATCTACTACGCAAAAGACTACTAATAGCAGCCAAACGAGACTCATAATTATGAGGTTTCCTTTTGAAAATAGATATGCTAGTGCATTTACAAGATACGCCCAACCAATAAGACCAAGAATCCCCCACCATTTTGGAGTCATCCAATTTTCACCAGATTCTCCACCTTTGTAAACGATAGCCAAATAAATTAGAATTCCAACGCCAAATAATTGAAGGAAAATATGGTATTTTTTTGAAATTGGACTTCTTTTCCAATTTGTCCATATAAGAACAACAGCGAGCGCCATGAAAACACACCATAAATCTTTACCGATAGCAATACTTTCATCGTGAGCAGATTCCCAATTCACCATAAAAACACCAATTAGTAGCAATGCCACACCCCTTATTAAAATATGTTTTGTAATGGTAAGTCTTGTTTCATTTTTAGCTAACCTATTTTGAATAGCATGCGGAATACTCAGGCCAACGATGAACAAGAATAAGGGGAAGATAACATCTGAGAAGCCCATATAATCTTCACTGGCAGATGCATGTGTTAGCCATTTTGGAATATCCGTTAAGGTCCAAAAATCATTTACCCAAATCATTAAGACCATAGTTAGGGCTCTTAAAATATCAATAGCAGCGATTCTCATTTCGTTTGTTTTAGTGGTTGGTTATTTGTTTTGTCAATATTACATAATCTATTCCTCCTTTGGAAAACTCTTCGGGAGTTTTTAGTAATCCTCGTTTTTCGTAAAATTGAATTTTTTCTTTGCGAGCATTACACCATAAGGTTTTTATCTCTTTTGAAGAGGAATAATTAATTATATAATCTAGAAGTTGTCCGCCATAGCCATGATTTTGTTCCGAGATTAATGTGGCTAGTTTTCTAAATTGTGCGGTATCATTTTTAATAAAGAGAGAAATTACCGAAACTAAAAGCTGTTTTTTAAAAAGTCCAAAGTGTACTCCGTAGTTGTCTTCGGGTAATTTAATATAATCAATAGACTCGTTAGGCCACATAACTTTATGTCGTAAAGACCATGTTTCTTCTGCAGTAATCTGTTTAATTGTAGTTTTCAATTTTAAAGTTTAGAATTATTACTTTTCAACATTCCGCTAACAATTAAATATTGGGCAATAGCGTAAGTACTCATAATGTATAGGTGTGCATAAGGAATTGTTTTAAGAAACTTATTTATGGCAAGAATACTATCTGACGCGATAAAAAATAGTGCCCCAAAAAAAACTAATGTAAAACTAGATTTAGATACATTTCCTTTTCTTAGAAAAGCCATTACTGCTAAAAATAAGATAGCTATAATGTATATAATTACAGGAAGCATTAAGTCTCCTAATTCATCTTTTAATAATAAAAATAAGTTTAGACCATAGCTAAGAAATAGAAGTAATACTATCCAGAAATATCTATTTATAGAATCCTTTTTTTGTTTGTAAAAGGCGATACTATAACAAATATGAGCTGTTAAAAAAGAGAGTAAGCCTAAGATAAAATAGTTGCTGGATAGCTGATCGTAGAGTAAAAATACATCTCCCAGTAAAGAAAAGAACAATCCGAATAGAACTAAATAGTAAACCTTTTTTGGAAGTTTTTTTCCATTTATTCCAAAATAAAGCAGCAAAGAAATGAGAATTAAAGGCTTAGTGATCTGTCTAAAACCCAGATCATTATTTATTCCTACATAAAGATCTAATAGAACTAGAATTGTAAAGAGGATAAAAAAGGTGGAGGACTTGGGTTTTAGTGTATTCATGTCTATAAATTTATTTTAGGGATTTTGCAATTGCCTCTTTCGCTAGTGGTTCCATAATTTTATAGCCATATTTATTTGGGTGAACTCCATCATCTCCTAAGGAAGCTTTAAGACCGTTTCGTTCATCTACCATCGCAGAAAAATAATCTAGATAGACACAATTGTTTTTAAGCGCATAATCCTTTAATATCTTATTTAATCCTACAATTTTTTCTGCTGGTTTTAACCCAGGTTTCCAAGGGTAATCAAAAACAGGCAGTACGGAAGAGAGCACAACTTTAATGTTATTTGCTTTGGCAATTTCTGCCATAGAAAAAATATTATCTGCAATCATTTCTAAGTTTGAAGGACCAGTATTGCCGGCAATATCATTCGTTCCTGCAAGAATAACTACTACAGCAGGTTTTAGGTTAATAACATCTTGTCTAAACCGGATGAGCATTTGTGGTGTAGTTTGTCCACTAATACCACGATTAACATAAGATGTGTTTGAGAAAAAACCAGAAGAATCGTTTTTCCATCCTATAGTTATAGAGTTGCCCATGAAAACAATTCTCTCTTCTCCATGTTTAGGAATATCTAACGAGGAATTTTCTTTTGCAAAGCGATTAAGGTTAGCCCAGTCTTGAGCATAGGAAAGTTCAATTGTAATGACTGTTAGGAGTAATAGAGATAGAATTAATTTTAGTTTGTTCATTTTTACTTTTTAAATTGTTTTATTCCAAAATGTACATTTGGTATTGGGTTAGGGTATCTTAAAATTCTTGCGTAAGAATAGCGGTTATAGTTTTTATTCCATCAATATAATTTCCTAGCCTAATATTTTCATTAGGACTATGTTGGTTGTTATCCCTGTTTACTGTGGGAACACCAACTGCGGGGATTCCCAGAGTGTTTACAAAGGGTGAAATAGGTATAGAGCCACCAGAGGTTCTAATTTGTATAGGCTCCTTGTTAAAAGCTCTTTTTAAAGCTTTGCGCAACCATGCACCAATTTCAGTATCAAAATCGGTTCTAAAAGCGGCATAGGCAATATGATAATTAAAGCGAACTATTTTTGGGTGTTTCATTCGTTCTTCATCCGTTGGGATAGAATCAACAATATAGTATCCTTGTTGTAGAATATGATTTTTCACCAAAGAAACCATTCGTTCTGCATTGGTTTCTTTAACCAAACGGATGTTCATTTCTGCAATAGCTGTAGCGGGAATAATAGTTCTTGTTTCATTGCCAATCCAACCAGAGTTTAGGCCTAAAATGCTTAAAGAAGGATATTGCAAAGCTTCCTGATAATTGTCTGCGATATTATCAATAGAGGCAATTCCTAATCTATTTCTCATCGCATTTTCGTCATCGGGAACTTGCTTTAATATTTTTTTGACATTTTCTGAAATAGTAATTCCGTCATACCATTTTGGAATAGCTACTCTACCATCGTCTTTCATCATAGAGCCCAATAGTTGGGATAGTTTTAAAGCAGGATTTGGCGTGTAGTTACCATAATGGCCACTATGTTGTGGGACTCTAGGACCAAAAACTTCTAGTGATAATGTTACAATACCTCTTGCACCGAAAGATAATGTTGGGTTATTAGACAAGTGTCGTGGTCCGTCATAAATAACTAACATATCAGAGGCCAGTTTATCTTTATAATCAATTACAGCCTTAGGAAGTCTTGGGGAGCTAATTTCTTCTTCAAAATCCATAATAACTTTAATGTTATGGTTTGGCATATAATTATGGTCATTTATTATATCTATAGCTTTTAGAAACATGACGACAGCTCCTTTAGAATCGGAAGTAGACCTGGCAAAAATTCGCCAATCTAAATCTAATTTGCCATTAAGTTTATCCCAATGTAATTTATTCCATTTGCCATTACCATCTTGTTCTTTTAAGGTTGCTTCATAGGGGTTTTCTTGAAGCCATTTAGAATTGTCAACAGGTTGTCCGTCAACTTGTAAATAAACAAGCACTGTTTTTTTTGCATTAGGATGGCTTCTGGTAGCTAATAAAAGAGAAGCAACCTCTGTGTGTAATCTTTCCAAAGAAAAACCTCTTTTTGCAAAAGCTTTTTCACACCATCGAATATTTTTTTCAAGGTCTTTTGGAAAATGTGCATCGTTTGGAATACTTAGAATTTCTTTCAATTCTACAAAAGAAGATTTTGCATATTGAAGTGCTAATTGATCTAGGTCTTTATCTTTTATTTTTTGTCCGTTAGAAGAAAGAAAAAAGAGAGCAAATAAAACGAAAAGTAAAGGTGTTTTATAAAAATGAGTGAGAGTTGGTTTGTCTAATTTCATGAAAAAAATGTAAAAACCTCAGGCAAAAATAAAGCAATGCCCGAGGTGTTGATTTATACTTAGTGTTAATTACCACTAATTGGAGGTGGTCCTTCAGGAATAATAGCCTTGTAAACTTCATCCCCTTTACGTTCTTTATATTCTGCTTTTATTTTTTGCACTAGTTTAGGGTTTTCAAACAAATCTACCATAGTCATCGCCATTGCTTTAGACGCGTAAATCATTCCTTTATGACCAATACTCATACCGCCAGTGGCCACAACAGCCCAAGAATGCCAAGGAGTTCCTTCTGGAGCAGTGGTAACGCCAAGGTTAATATTCGCAACATTCCAACTTACATCTCCAACATCTGTAGAGCCACCACCAGGATGTTCCCTTGTTTCTTCTAATGGTGAAATTTTGAAATTCATTCCTGTCTGTTCTTTACCTGTTACTTCCTGTATTTTTTTACCAAAGGCAGTTTCCTCTTTAGTATATGTTATAGGGGCTAACAATTCTAGGTTGTTTTGCATAACCTGAGCACCAGAACGGTTCACTAATACTTCATAAATTCCAGAAATTAGAGATATTTTATAATCTACATCGGCTAAAATAGCCGCGCCTTGTGCCATGGCTTGTACACGTTCGTAAACAGGCATCATACCACTACGTTTAGAATCACGTACACGAACCCATAATTTAGAATAATCAGGAACAACATTTACTACTTGTCCGCCGTCTTGAATATGGTAGTGAATACGAACCGTAGGCTTTATGTGTTCTCTATAATAGTTAATTCCAGAGGCATATAATTCTAGCGCATCTGAAGCAGATCTGCCATTCCATGGATCCATAGAAGCATGAGCGGCTTGTCCATAGAATTCAACTTTAAAATCTACTAAGGCCAATGAGCTTTGAACGCCAGCTTTTGTATCTGCACTTGGGTGCCAGCTAATATTTACATCAACATCATCCCAAAGCCCTGCATTTACCATCCATATTTTTCCAAAGAATTTTTCCTCGGAAGGAGTTCCAAAGAATTTAATAGTTCCTTTAATTTTTCCTGAAGCAATAAGTTCTTTAACAGCTATAGCAGAACCTAAGGCACCTGCACCAAACAGATTGTGTCCACAACCGTGGCCAGCTGCACCTTCATTTAAAAAGGCTTTAGTAGGTTGTGCTTTTTGGGAGATGCCAGGTAATGCATCAAATTCACCTAAAACGCTGATTACTGGTTTTCCGGATCCATAGGTAGCAACAAAAGCGGTAGGCATACCTGCAACTCCACGTTCAACAATGAAACCATTTTTCTCAGCATAATCCGCCAAAATTCTAGCAGATTCATTTTCTTCAAAAGCGGTTTCTGCCAATCCCCATATAGAATCGCTAATTTTTATAAGTTCTGTCTTATGTTTTTCTACAGAAGCAATTATAGCTTTTTTTGATTTGTTCATTTTTTGGGCTGAAACCCCAAAAGAAAACAGGAGGAATGCTCCTAGGAAAGTAATTTTTTTCATTTTTAGAAGTTGTTAGTTTTCTGTTATAAATAACATCTTCTAAATATACTAAAAAGGAAGGGAAGCAAGAAGAGAAAGGGTAATCGTTGTAAATGTATAGTTTCTGTAACCTAGTAAAAGTGAGAATTAATATTTTTCATCACAGCAATCTTTTCCCTTTACCAACCTGCAGCTTAAAACAGCCAACAATGCACCAATAAATGGAGCAATAAGGTAAAGCCAAAGATTTTCTAGATGACCAGAAATTAGAGCAGGACCGAGCGACCGAGCAGGGTTCATAGAAGCATTAGTCATAGGACCTGCAAAAATAGCTTCTAGTAAGACAACGCCACCAATTGCCAAGCCAGCAATAATACCAACTTCTTTAGAGCCCGTAGATACATTAATAATAACGAGCATTAAAAAGAAGGTTAACAAAATTTCCAAAACAAAAGCATTTATAGGGGGGAAATAAGGATCAAGAGATGGTTGCGTGCTGCCTAACCATTCGCTAGCAGGAAACAGAAAAAGTAAGATGCTACTTGCTACAATAGCTCCGAGACATTGTGCGAGAATATAAAATGGAACTTCTTTCCAAGAGAATTTTTTTGCGAAGGCAAAAGAAACAGTAACTGCTGGGTTAAAATGAGCACCCGAAATATCACCAAAGGCATAAATCATTGCTGTTACTATAAGTCCCCAAGTGATTCCGATACCAACTCCAGTAACACTTCCATGCGTGATTTCATTGATAACCATTGCCCCAGTTCCGCAAAAAATCATAGAGAAGGTTCCAATAAATTCAGCAACGTATTTTCTTGTTTTCATATAGAAGCAAAATTAATGGAAAATATTAGATAGAAAAAAATATTAGTCGAATTATAAAAGGGTTAAAGTTGGTCAATTTAGTGAATCACAGCATATTTACCTCGGTAATCTATATTTTTGGGGAAATACCGTTCAATTTTGTAAATTACCCCAGAACACTAAAAATTAAGATGAAAGCAATTTTCTGTTTTTTTATAGTAGTAACGAGCGTTGTATCTGGACAGCTAACGATAAAAGTGAAAGGTGAATTACCTGCGGATGTTTTTGAAACATCAGGTTTAATATTCTATAATGATAAACTAATAACGCATAACGATTCAGGTAATTCTGCGCAACTTTTTGAAATTGATACTGTTTCACGAGCAATTACCAGAAGGGTAACAATAACCAATGTTACCAATATAGATTGGGAAGATATTACACAGGATGATACACATATCTATATCGGTGATATAGGAAACAATAAAGGAGCAAGAGAAGATTTGAGTGTTTATAGAATTTTAAAAGCGGACTATATATCTTCGGAAGAGGTAACAGCGGAAAGAATTGATTTTGCGTATGAGGACCAGTCTAGTTTTACTTCAGACAATAATTCTGATTGGGATGCCGAAGCATTGTTTGTGTACGAGAACCAATTAATAATACTAACAAAGCAATGGGGGAGTGGAGGCACTGTCGCTTATAGTTTACCAAAAACTCCTGGGGATTATCAGGCAAAGAAATTAGATGGTTTTAATGTAAATGGTCTTGTAACAGGAGCAACGTATAATAAAGAAATGGAATTATTATATATAGTTGGGTATTCTAGATTTTTAGATCCTTTTATAGTGCGAACAAATAAACTAACGGCTTCCTCTATTTTCGGAGGTGAAACAGAAAAGTTTGCTGTAACTAGTCCTTTTGGACAAGTAGAGAGTATTACGCATGTTGGTGAAAATAATTATTTTTTAACATCAGAAGCATTTAAGAGAGATACCCCTTCTATAGATTATAAATCTCTTTTATTTTCTTTAAAAACGATGGATAGTAAGGAGAAAGAAGAAGAGGAAGAAGAATCTCTAATTCTGTTTAGAAGTGTTGGTTCTAATTCGCTTGAATATGAGTTAAAAACAAATGAAACTATACTTGCTAGAGCAATATATGATGCTAGTGGAAGACAAATTCGTTTTACAGAAGCAATTAAAATTGAAGAAAGTAAGATTGACATTTCTACTTTAAATTCAGCTATTTATTACCTAACGTTTTACTTAAGAAGTGGTGTCGTTTCTAAGGCATTTATTCGGTGAATTTGGGTAATGTTGTTATATTCTTGTGTTACCATACAGACCGAAAAAACTTCTCTCAGTTATTATTATATCTTGCAAAATATGTAACTTGTCAAGTAAAGACTTTTTCCTTATAAATGGATTTAACTAAAACATACATTTTTCGAATGACTCACATTGATAATATTCCTCATATAATTAAAAATGGAATGACTCACAAAGATTCAGATAATTCAAATAAGAATTATAAACCTATTGGAGATAACAGTCTTATTGGAACTAGAGATCAGTACCTAATGCCAAATGGTCATTTACTTGGAGAGTATATTCCTTTCTATTTAGGTCTAAGAACGCCAATGCTATATGTAATACAAAAAGGATATAATGGAGTCAAGGCTGTACATCCAAAAGAAATAATTTATTGTATTAGTAGTGTTCAAAAAATAATTGAGGGGAATTTAGATTTTATCTATACAGATGGACATGCCACAGATGGATTTACCAATTATTTTTCGCCAAAAGATATTTCAGGTATTGAAAATCAAGTAGATTTTAAAGCTACTAATGCCAAATTTTGGAAAGATGAAAATGACTTAGATTTAAAAAGGAGAAAAGAAGCTGAATTTCTAATAAAACAAGATTTAGAATATGAAAATATTCTTGGTTTCGCTACATTTGAAGACAACTCTACAGATAGACTTGTAGAACTAGGAATTAATGAAAATAAAGTAGTCACTAAACCAACTTTATACTTTTAAAATTATGATTAAATATTTAACTGGTAATTTGTTTGACAGTCAAGCTGAAGCTCTCGTTAATACAGTTAATACTGTAGGTGTAATGGGAAAAGGTATTGCTCTGCAATTCAAAAAATTATTTCCAAACAATTATAAGTTATATAAAACTCTTTGTAATAAAAAAGAATTCGAAATCGGTCAATTAATTGTTACAAGAGACCAAAATGTTATTACAGGCGAAAAAGTAATAATAAATTTCCCGACAAAAAAACACTGGAAAAGTCCATCTGAATATGAATATATCGAAAAAGGAATTGATGAGCTTATTAAAATAATAAAGGAAGAAAACATAAAATCTATTGCTTTACCGCCATTAGGTAGTGGAAATGGAGGGTTACAATGGTTCAAGGTTAAAGATATTATTAATGATAAACTTTCAAACATTGAAAATTGTGACATCTATGTTTACGAACCAAACGATAATGTAAAAGAAGTTTTAAAAAAAGAGCGAGTTAAATTGACACCAGCAAGAGCAATGCTTCTTTTTATGCTATTTGAATTAGTTAAAAATGGAGAGTTTGTATCTGAATTTGCAAGCGAAAAATTATGCTATTTTTTACAAAGGTTTGGAGCCCAAAAACATTTCAATTTAACGTATTCTGCTAATTTTTACGGTCCATATTCTGGCAAAATAAAACATGTTTTAAATTACTTAAATGGTAGCTATATAATGGGTTATGCAGGTAAAGACAAGAAACCTTTTGAGCAGTTAAATTTATTGATTGACTCAGAAGAAGAAGTTAATTATTATATTAATGAAAATATAGAATTGAAGGAAATTGTTAAAAAAACTAGTGAATTTTTAACAAGCTTCTATTCTGCATTTGGATTAGAATTATTATCAACAGTTGATTATATATCTCAGACATATAGCATTTCTGATAAAGATTCTATTAAGGAAAAATTGAATAGTTGGAGTGACAGAAAAAAAACTCTCTTTTCCGACAACAGATTTGTTGATATTTCAATAAATCATCTGAAAAAATCCCAACTTATAAATTAGTAACAAAGTACGTATGGTAAGCCGTGTATAATTAATTGCTTACATACTACTTACGAAAATAATCTTAAATTTTATACTCGGTTTTTACTTGCTAAATTAAGTGTTTAACCACGCAACTAACCATTCACATCACATTACTTTAAATCTAAAAACACAAAACTAAATAAGTAAGTCAAGGCGTAGCGTAAAATCAGAAAAGGAAAACATGACTAAGAAAATAAACAGGCTTTTTAAGAACTTGCATCTCATCATTTCTTTATTGATTGTAATTCCAACGGCAATAGTTTATGGTTCACCATCCATTTTACCAGAACATTTAGACATTCAAGTTGAAACAATTGACCTTTCAAACATGTTGAAAGCTATTATGTGTTTGTATCTGGGAATTTCATTTGCATGGATTTTGGGAATCTGGAAAACTAAATATTGGAAAGCTGCCACCCAGTTAAATATAGTTTTTATGTTGACTCTTGCTACAGGACGGGTATTGAGTATGGCAACAGATGGACTCCCAACTGGAGGATATATTATTGGAGTAATAGCAGAAGTTGTAATTGGATCTTTTTCTATTTACCAATTAAATAGATATAAAATGGAATCGAGTTAATATTGGGCTGAACCCTGAATTTGGCTCGTATTTACTTTAAGATTTTATTAACAAATACTACAAAACTATATTCGCTATTTTTGTAGAAACTAGAAAACTTTATTGAGATGAAAAAATTATCACTTTTATTATGTATGGTGTGTGTGTCTTATTTTGTGCAAGCACAAATAGTATCACCACAACCAAGTCCTTCTGCGACACTAATTCAGAAGGTAGGATTAACAGATGTTACTGTAGAATACTCTAGACCTTCTATGAAGGGAAGAACAATCTTTGGAGATTTAGTGCCTACAGACAAGTTATGGAGAACAGGAGCCAACGCAAATACAAAGGTTACTTTTAGTGACGATGTTGTTGTAGACGGACAGACACTTAAAGCTGGATCTTACGCAATTTTTGCTACACCAGGAAAAGCGTCTTGGGATGTAGCTTTTTATACAGATACTAGCAATTGGGGAATGCCTAGAAAATGGGATGATACCAAAATAGCTGCAAAAACGTCAGTGCAAGTATATCCAATGCCTGTGAATATTGAAACCTTTACTATTTCATTAGATGATCTTACAGACAGCTCTGCGGTTATCGGAATATTATGGGAGAAAACTTATGTTGGAATTAAATTTACAGTTCCTACAGATGCAACTGTAATGAGTTCTATTGATAAAGTTATGAATGGGGCAGATTCAGGAGATTACTTCACTGCTGCTATTTATTATTTAAATGCAGGTAAGGATATTAATAAAGCAAAGGAGTGGATAGATAAGTCTTTTTCTATGAATAAAAAAGATCCAGCGTTTTGGCAATTAAGACAACAGTCTTTAATATATGCTAAAGCTGGAGATAAGAAAGAAGCGATAAAGATTGCTAAAAAATCATTGGCAGCTTCTATTGAAGCTAACAATCAAGATTACGTAAAAATGAATAAGGCCTCTATACAAGAGTGGGGAGGGAAGTAATTAAAACTATTTCAAGGTATAAGAAAAGACCCGAAGGTAAACTTCGGGTCTTTTTTTTAGTTCACATTTATGTTATGTATACTGCGGATTTAGGCGTCAATAGCGGGATTTTTTAGAGTTCTCTCAAAACTTTCAATTAGACATGCGATAACAATAGCTAAGGCACAGCCAATAAAGTTAAGCCACAAATAACCAAGCTTCTCTTCTCCTGAAGGGAATATGTGAATCATATAATAATAGATGATACAAACAATGATTTGTGTCAAAATTGCAGCAAAAAACACAGCGTTTCCTTTTACAAATTTGAAAAAGAATGCTAGTAAAAATATACCGAGTACGTTACCATAAAAAATGGATCCTATTATGTTGACTAATTGAATTAGGTTATCAAATAAACTAGCAACAGAAGCAATGAAAATTGCCATAACTCCCCAGATAAGAGTAAACCATTTAGATGCTTTTACATAATGTTGCTGGGAGAATTTTTCTTTTCTATTTCTTTTATAAATGTCTAAAGCGGTTATCGTTCCTAAGGCGTTTAATTCGGATGCTGTAGAGGACATTGCTGCAGATAAAATTACAGCCAATAGCAATCCAACCAAACCTTTTGGAAGGTAGTTTAGGATGAAGTGTATAAAGACATAATCTTTGTCATTGGTCTCTGTATTCTTATTTGCTTTCTTAATTAAGGCTTTAGCAACTTCTCTATTAGCGGTTTCTCTTTCATTAATTTCAATAATGTGTTTTCTTGCTTCCTCTATAGCACTGTATTCTTTTAAATCTAAGGCAGAAGAAAAATTGTTTTGGGCAATCTTCTTTTCAATTTCTAAATTTTCATGATCCTTTTGTAATACTCTATAAGAATCAGCATATGGAGAATCTAGAACAACCTGAGTGGCAGAGGGACTGAAATTTAAGGGAGATGGATTGTACTGATAAAATACAAAAACCATAACACCAACTAGCAATATAAAGAACTGCATTGGAATCTTTAAAAAACCATTGAAAATTAATCCAAGTTGACTTTCTCTAACAGATTTGCCAGAAAGATATCTTTGTACTTGACTTTGATCTGTTCCGAAGTATGCTAAGAATAGAAAAAGTCCACCAGTAATACCACTCCAAAAGGTGTACCTGCTTTTGGTATCAAAATCAAAATTTAATATTTCTAGTTTCCCATTTGCGCCAGCAACTTTTAATGCTTTCGTAAAGGTAATATCAGCAGGTAAATAACCAAGAATAAAGAAGAAAGCGACAAACATTCCCGTCATTATAATTAGCATTTGTTGTTTTTGCGTTACGTTTACTGCTTTTGTGCCTCCTGAAACTGTGTATATAATTACAAGAACGCCAATAATTATATTTAAGACTTTTAAATCCCATCCAAGTACTGCGGATAAAATTATTGCAGGAGCATATATGGTAATTCCAGCGGCTAAACCCCTTTGGATTAAGAATAAAAAGGCAGCCAATGTTCTTGTCTTTAAGTCAAACCGAGCTTCTAAAAATTCATAAGCGGTATATACTTTTAGTCTGTGGTAAAGCGGTATAAAAACAAGGCAAATAATTACCATTGCTAATGGTAGTCCAAAATAAAACTGTACAAAGCCCATACCGTCGTGGTAGGCTTGTCCTGGAGTTGATAAAAAAGTAATAGCGCTAGCTTGCGTAGCCATAACAGAAAGCCCAATAGTCCACCATTGTGCTTCTTTTCCCCCAAGAACATAGTCGTCTACATTTTGACTTCCTCTCGTTTTCCATACACCATATACTACAATGAATAATAGTGTTCCGGCTAGTATAATCCAATCTATTGTACCCATATTATCTGTATGCCGTCATTATTAAATAAAACAATATTATATACAATGCATTAGCAATAAGTACAATGGAGTACTCTTTTTTCCAAACAATTTTATCTTGCATTTTTATTTTTTAAGGGCATTATCTTTTTTAATCGTTTTTCCTAAGGATAGCATATTAGAAAACAATTTATAGGCGCCAGAGACACCTGCTGGTAGTTCTCTAAAAAAACTTATTCCTGTATAAATATAATTACCTTTCCCGTAAGGCGCTACAATTAGGCTTCCTTTTTTTGCAGATTCTCCTTTGTCATGCATGGATAGGATAGGTGTAAATTCAGAACTCCACTCATTTGGGAAGTATAATCCACGTTCTTGAACCCATCCGTCAAAATCTTTTTCCGTAATTATATTAGGAAAGTTAACCAAAGCATGGTTTTTTGCAATAATTGTTACTTTAGAATTTTCATCTGTTACGCGGTCACGAGATAGTTTCATTGGGTAAGGAGATAAATTATCTACCCCAATACCTCTTCTTCCAGCGGTATTATATTGTATAATTAAATTACCGCCATCTTTTGCATAATCTAATAAAAAGCGTTGTTTAAATTTTAGTTCATTAACTACATTATATGCCCGAATACCTACAACTATAGCATCGTATTTTTTTAAAGAACCAGCTTGAATATCACTTGGGTTAATCATATGAACAACATAGCCAATCTGTTCTAAGCTTTCAGGGATTTTATCACCTGCACCTTTAATATAGCCAATATGTTCACCAGCTTTTTCGATGTTTAGTCGAACTACTTTTGTTTCAGAAGGTAATAAAATAGACTGTTTAGGAATGTGATCGTATGCAATTTCTATAAGTTCTTTTGAATACAATTTGTTTCCAATGGAAATTACAGGAGTTAGGACACCTTCACTTTCTAAGGCAGGAGGTGTAATCGTGAAAATAACAGTCTGTTCATCTCCTTTTTGTTCTATCGTAAAATCTATTTTCGAAGGAGAAACTTGCCAGCTACTTGGTACTTTAAGAGAAACTTTTCCCGTTATATTATTTTTTCCTGCTTTTACTTTTACTGCAATTTTTTTTGATGCTGCATTGGAGAAAATTAGAACCTTATCTGCCATGCTGGTGGTTACTTCAGGTAGTATTTCAAATGGTTCGTATAATTCTCCTTTGTCTGGTTTTGAATATCTATGTACGACAGGTCTTTTTATAAGAATGTCATAATCGTTAAAACTTAAAAGAAAGTTTGCGGTAAAAGCTTTTGGTGTTTCTGGTTTTCCAATTAGATTTTTATCCAGAACTTTATACATTCCCATAGTTCCTTTTTCGGAAAGCCAATAGGGGCTAGTGTAATTAGCTTCTTTAGTCACATTCAAAGATATTTCTAGATTCTCCTTTTTGTTTTCTTCTAATTTTAGATTTTGGTCAGAGGTATTTCCATTAGGAGAAAAACTAACAGATTTAAGTACAATACTTGTGTTACTCCTGTTTAAAGCTTCAATTTTAATTTTTACAGTACTATCAGGTGTTGTAGTACCCTCTTCTGAACTAGCTTCTAAATACAGACCAGTTACGGTCGTTATAATGTTTTCTAATTCGGCTAGCTTAATATTCTTCCAATGCTCATTTTTAGTGTTTTGAAGTAATTTATAGGCCTTAATAAGTTGAGGAATATGTGCAGAAGGGTTTTTGAAATTGAATTCCTTTTCAACGGCATATAAAATTTCACCTATCGCATTACCACCGTCTATTCTTGACCAGGTAGTATTTATTCCATCGAAAATATTGCTTTTGTCTTTAGGAATATCTCCTTTTAATAGTTCTATATATTCGTTCTGACTTCCTCGTGTATGCAATCTTCCAAAACCTTGGCATAAGTGTTGGCTACTAGCTATAGAGGCAATTTCGTTATTTGAAAGTCCAAGCATAGGATAATAGGTGCCCACATCCATAGTTAGCATGTTGGATTTATCTGCTTTTTCAAATTTTTCTTGGCTACCATAGAACCACCAAGATGTGTTAAAGAATAAGCGTTGAGGTTGCCAAATTTCTGTTCTTGATAATTGTTGTGGATACGCACTAGAATTGTTAACCAAATCAAAAGCTTCCATACTTAACATGGCAGAAGAAGTATGGTGTCCATGTGTAGATCCAGGGTTTTTATGGTTAAATCTATTGATAATTACATCTGGTTTAAAGTTTCTAATAATCCAAACAACATCGCCAAGAACAGCTTCTTTATCCCAAATTTCTAAGGTCTCATTTGGGTGTTTAGAATAACCAAAGTCATTGGCTCTGGTGAAAAATTGTTGTCCACCATCTATTCGCCGTGCAGCTAGTAATTCCTGAGTTCTTAATACGCCTAAAAGCTCTCTTAATTCTGGACCAATAAGATTCTGTCCACCATCTCCTCTAGTTAAAGATAAATAAGCAGTAGTTGCTTTTACCTCGTTAGATAGGTAAGATATAAGTCGTGTGTTTTCATCATCAGGATGCGCAGCAATGTATAATGCTTTTCCTAAAAAGTTTAACTTTTGAAGAGAATGGTATATATCTGAAGAGTTACTTTTCTTAGGGGCTTGTGCAATTAATGTGGTAGAAAATACTAAAAGTCCTATACAGGACATCACAAATCGATACATAATTACTGTATTTTAGTTGGTGTTCAAATATAGATATATTAAAGACTAAAGATTAAATTTTAGTTTTTCTTTAACATGGAAGCAAAAAGGGTTAATTGCAATCTGTTTTTAGTCAATATACACGAGAGAAACTGCTTTTTGAAGCATTAAATTATTAGGATAGGTAAGTAGTTCACCGTTATTTTTTCGTAAATGTACATGAAAAGCTTTTATGTCCTCAATAAGGTATTCTTCATCTGCCGAAAGTTCCTTATCCATTATTTTTATTCTATCTCCAATTTTATACGGAAATGAAAAGAATAGTATAACTCCTGCCGTTACATTACTTAGGATAGACCATTGCGCAAATAAAACGACACCTAACATTGCAAAGGCAGAGGAAAAAATAATACCCAATTCCTTAATGTCTACACCCCAAATTAAGATAAAAGCAACAATGCTGAGTACGGTAATTCCTCCGGAAACATATTTTACAATAAGTCGTGTTCGCCCTTCCTTAATATTACTGATTCTACCAACACGTCGGATGGTTTTTGTACTTACCAGTTTTACAATTATTAAACCAATAAGGGTTATAAGTGTACGCAGTAATTCACCTTGGTATTCTAAAAAAAAATCAGTCATAATTTATATTCCTAAACTGTCTCGCAAAAATACATCACTATTTTTATTTTGCCCCCAATAAGCCGATTTAATCGATTTGATTTTTGTAGCCTTTGTAGTTAAAGTTTTTGCATTAGCGCCAAATCCACTTTTGCTAGTTTCCGTCCAACTTTCAATAGAATAAGGGAAGTCTGTAGAGAAGTTTATTGTAAGCACACGCTCTAACTCTGGATATTTTAGAGTGTATGTTTGCATTGCGCCATTTTTACTTAGGGTAGCTGTAGCATTGTATGCCTTAAGCTCTTTATGAGACAAGCGTAAATATTCAAAGGAAGGAATAATTTTTAATGCTCCAACAGGAAGATCTTTAGGGTTTATTCTAATTTTATTCCAAATTTCATTTTCTAAAATGGCTTTTTCTAATTGAAGTTCTTTGTCACCTTCACTTTCAAAATAGGAATAAGAAGAAATTTCAAATTTATCCCTGTTATTAAGTTGGGTAAAAACATGACCACACCATTCTTGCATGGAGGCAGTCACTTTTATAGCATGAGAATTATCATAAACAGGATAAAAAGAGCTGCTCATAATAGAGTAAGGGTAAATGCCTGTAAGAAATTTTTTAGTACTATTTAGTTTAAGAACATTTATATTGTTAGGGTTACTTCTGTCCGCCTTTACTTGTTTGTCTGCTAAAAAAGGTTCTGTAACATATATAAGAACAGCTTTCCCGTCTCTAATTTCTCCATACCTAGCCTGTTCTAGTTTGTAGGATGTGATTTCTGCCTCACCAGCATACCAATATTTTTTAAATTCTGAAGAGAGATTTCTTTTTGGCTTTTTGGAGGTTTGCGCAACAAGCTTTGTAACAGTAGCTAATTTTGGAGAGGACTCTTTTGTTTTGTCGTTGCAAGAAATAATTCCACTTGCAAGAGCAAGTACTGCGAATGTGAGTTTTACTATTTTCATGCCGTTATGTTTTTATCAAAATTAACGAAAAACTATTAGTTTACCATGTTCATTAACGTTTCGTAAACTAAATGCGTTGGTAGCCCCATAACATTATTATAGGAGCCTTTAATGTCTGTAATAGCAATATGCCCCAGCCATTCTTGAATGCCGTATGCCCCAGCTTTGTCAAAAGGTTTGTAGGTGTGGATGTAGTACCAGATTTCTTCATCAGTAAGTTTTTTAAAGGAAACTTTAGTAGTACAATTAATTATTATCTGTTTGTCTTTGGAAGTGAAACAAACTGAAGTAATAACCACATGCGAATCATTAGATAACGTTTTTAACATAGTGAAGGCATCCTCATTGTTGGTTGGTTTTCCAAGAGATACATTCTTATGTAAAACAATGGTGTCTGATGTGATTAAAATATCATTTTGTAAGAGGCTATCTTTATAGACAGATGCTTTTAGTTCTGCTAAAAAGTCGGGAATTTCATGCCCTTTTAAATAAGACGGAAAAACTTCATCAATAGGTTTTAATTCAATTTTAAAAGGGAAGCCAAGCTCTTTAAAGAATTGTTGCCGCCTAGGGGAGCCAGAGGCTAAAATAAGTTGGTGGTTCTTAAATTTATCGTGTAGCATAGGTTGTTATAATAGAAGATATTGAGCTTGTTTGTTAAGTTACTATTTGTGTAACATTATTAATGTTAGTCATTATGAGCACTAAAATTATCTAACCAATCGCCACGAACTTTTAATACTTGTTCAATAACATCACGTACGCACCCGTTTCCTCCTGTTATGTGAGAAATGTATTTAGAAGCAGCCTTCACTTCTGGTACTGCATCTTGCGGGCAAGTTGGTAGTCCAACTAGCTGCATAGGAGGAAGATCTGGTAAATCATCTCCCATATAAAGTACCTTGTCAGGAGAAATGTCATTTTTTGTTAAATACTCTTTTAAAGGTTCTTCTTTATGATGAGCGCCCAAATAAATACTGGTGACACCAAGTCCTTTAAATCGGACTTTTACACCTTCATTAGTTCCGCCAGAGATAATACAAACATTATATCCTTTTTGTAGAGCTGTTTTTAATGCATAGCCATCTTTTACGTTCATTTTCCGAAACATTTCTCCTTCGCTATTAATGAGAACGGTTCCGTCTGTGAAAACTCCGTCCACATCGAAAATAAAAGTAGTAATATTTTTTAAATAGGTTTTGTAACTTTTTTCCATTGGTGTAAAATTGAAAAATCCTTTAGTATTATTTAGTATAAGTGCTTTTTATAGCATTGCTTAATATAGAATAAATTTCTTTTTGTTGTTCTGTTTTTAGCTGCTCCAAATGACCATTTATAGTGGCAGTATCATTTCGTCTTGCCGGACCTGTTTGAGCATCTTTTGGAGTCAAAAATTTAGTTTTTTCTGCGGTTTCTATAAGTAAAGGTCTTAGAATATCGAAAGGGATATCGTTGTCTTTGCAAATTTCACTGCTAATATGGTATAAATGGTTGGTGAAATTATTAACAAAAACAGCAGCCAAATGCAAGGATTTTCTTTGCTCAGAATTAATTCTGAAAACTTCCTTAGATATCTCCGAAGCTAGTAAATGTAAAAGCTTAAAATCGCTTTCATTTTTAGTTTCAATACAAATAGGAATCGCATTAAAAGCAACATTTTTTTCTTTGCTAAAAGTTTGTAATGGGTAAAAAACACCACTTCTTTTATGTTTAGATAGCGCTTCTAGAGGTACACTGCCTGAGGTGTGAACTACTAATTTATCCTTACTATTTAATGTGTTAGAAAGAAGAGAAATTACATCATCCGCCGAAGAAATAATATAAATATCGGCATCCTTTAATTCTGCTAGATTACAAGTAATGTCAATCTCATTTTTTAAATGTTCTATTTTCTGTATAGATCTATTAAAAACCTGAACAAGTTGTATTTGTTCACACGAAGTAAAAGCGCGGTATAAATGTGTAGCTAAATTACCAAATCCAAGGATAACAACTTTTGTCATACCGCTAAAATAAGGATATCTAAAATAAATGAAAAGAAAAAGTAGCGGTAGCGGTTAGAAATAAATCAAATTATCTATTCTTTTCCAGCATTCAATCGCAAACAGCTTTTCTTAAGCACATGTTACAGTAACGGAATGTGAGTGTCCACCATCGGTACTAGAAGTAACAGAAATAATTTTAGAGGTTTTTAATGTAGCAAAGTTGTTAGCAGAAAGAGTAATATTATGATTGTGGTTAGAGCTACCTTTTATGGAGTATGATTTTTCTGAAGCAGCGGAAATATCTGCTTTCGAAACCACTAAGGTATGTCCGTGATTGGCACTTATACCACTTGCTGTTGCGCCATTTTTTAAACAATCTGTTTCTCCTTTTTCCCCAGGCGTTTCAGAACTACTATCGTCAGAACTAGAACAACCTATTAATATAAACGCAGGTACACCAACAAGAAGAATACCACCTACTTTTTGAATAAATTCTTTTCTCTCCATCTCGAAATTATTTTAATTAGTAATGTGCCAAAGGTGTATTGATAGTCGTATTTTTAAGAGAAACTTACAGCTAATAATACTTAAGGGGAGAGAGAGTAGCAAATGAGATGTGTTAATACCTCTTTTTTTTCCCTTAAATACCTTATTTTTGCACTCTGAAATTACTAAGCATTTTAGCACAATGAAACAATTATTAGAGAAGTTCTTTTTTTCCACACGTTTAATGGCTGTTTTATTCGTCACTTTTGCAATAGCAATGGCTTGTGGTACATTTATAGAGAGTATATATAGCACAGATACTGCACGTATTTGGGTTTATAATGCCACTTGGTTTGAAGCCATAATGGTATTTTTTGTAATAAATTTTTCAGGAAATATTTTCAGATATAAACTACTAAGAAAAGAGAAATGGCCAGTATTGCTGTTACACCTTTCTTGGGTGCTTATTATGCTAGGTGCTTTTGTTACTAGATATATTAGTTTTGAAGGAGTAATGCCTATTCGTGAAGGAAATTCAGAAAAAGTATTCTATTCTGATAAAACTTTTTTAACGGTATTGGTAGATGGCGAAATTGATGGCGTAAGAAAAAGAAGAAAGTTTCAAGACGGTTTAATTGTAACCACAGAGGCATTGAAATCTAATTTACCTTGGAAATATGATTTTAATGGACAAGAATTTACAGTTTCTTATGTCGATTTTATAAATGGCGCAAAAAAAGGATTAATACCATCTGATAGCGGAAATTCGTTTCTGAAAATAGTAGAAGCTGGTGAAGGAACAAGACACGAGCATTTCTTAGAAAATGGAACAGTAGCAAGTATTCATAATGTCTTATTTGCTTTAAATAAAGAAACTTCTGGTGCAATTAATTTGTATATAACAGATAGTACAACTTTAATAAACTCACCTTTTGAAGGTGATTTTATGCGTATGGCAGATCAGTTTAAGGGAACTATAGTCAAAGATAGTTTGCAAACTTTTCAGATGCGATCTTTATACAATACAGCAGGAATGCAGTTTGTAATTCCAGATCCAATGATAAAAGGGGTACAAGGAATAGTAGAGGTGCCAGAGTCAGAAAAAGCTACCGCGCCACAAGATGCTTTGGTATTAGAAATTTCTTCGAATGGAAAAACTATGGAGAAGAAAATACTAGGGGGTAAGGGTTCTTCTAATTTTTCAGATCAATTTACTTTAGGAGGATTAGATTTTACAATCGCATTTGGCTCTAGAGTGTATGATTTGCCTTTTTCTATAAAATTGAACGATTTTATTGCCGAAAAATACCCTGGAACAGAAAAGGGATATGCGTCCTTTATGAGTAGAGTTACCGTGGAAGACGAACGACCTTTTGATTATGATATTTATATGAATCACGTATTAGACAATGGAGGTTATCGATTTTTTCAGGCAAAATTTGATAATGATGAAAAAGGAACAACCCTGTCTGTAAGTCACGATTTTTGGGGAAAATGGATAACTTATACGGGATACACATTGTTGTACATTGGGCTTATTTCAATTATGTTTTTTGGAAAAACACGTTTTAGAGAATTAGGAAAATCACTTCAAAAAATAAAAGCAAAGAAAGCAGCTTTAACGCTACTGCTATTTTTTGGACTTGTTTTTAATACAAATGCGCAGGAAGAAAAGGAAGATGTTCTACATCAGCATGAAAGAGAGCTTATAAAAAAACAAATAGATTCTGTGTTGCGTGCCACTATTGTGGATAAAAAGCATGCCGAAAAATTTGGCGCATTAGTTATTCAAGATGACGGAGGTCGTATGAAACCTATAAATACGTTTGCGTCTGAGCTGTTACGTAAAATAAGTTTAAACGATAGTTATGGAGATTTGGATGCCAATCAGGTGTTTTTGTCCATGATGATGAATCGTAATTTATGGTATAATATAGAGTTCATTAAATTAGAAAGAAAGAACGATAGTATAGGGAAAATACTAGGAGTTAAAGCGAAACAAAAATATGTAAGGTTTATCGATTTTTTTGATGAAAAAGGAAATCATAAACTAGGGCCTTATCTTGAAAAAGCTTATTCTACTAGTAATCCAGACATGTTTCAAAAAGAATACAGAAGATTAGACGTTCGTTTGGGTTTAATAAACAGATCCCTTTCGGGAGAAATTATTAAAATATTTCCATTACTGAATGATGAAAATAATAAATGGATTTCTGCTTTGGAATTTCGTTCTGGAAAATACCATATAGGAGATACGTTATATGCCAATTTTGTGAAAAATGCTTTGCCTTATTATTTAATGACCTTGCAGAAGGCAAAAGTATCTGGTGATTATAAAGATGCGGATAAATTGTTAGCAGCATTTAAGCAAAACCAAGAAAACCATGGCAAAGAAGTCTTGCCTTCAGAAAATAAAATACAGGCAGAGATTTTATATAATAAAATAAACATCTTTAATAAGTTAAAGGTGTATTATGGACTTTTTGGAGGCTTAATGTTCTTTTTTGTGATTTTTCAAATATTTAAAGACCGAAAAATATTGCATTTCGGAATAAAAACATTTAAAGTCATTATTATAGGGCTTTTTGTTGTGCATACGGCTGGCTTAATTGTACGTTGGTATATTTCTGGACATGCTCCATGGACGGATTCTTATGAAAGTATTATTTATATAGCGTGGGCTACAATGGGCATGGGAATACTCTTTGGAAGAAAAAGTGATATGACCACAGCAGCTACGGCTTTTGTAGTAACGATGTTACTTACCATTGCAAGTTGGAATTGGATAGATCCAGAAATCGCAAATTTACAGCCAGTCTTGGATAGCTATTGGGTATTAATACACGTATCAATTATAGTTGCAAGTTATGGGCCATTAACTGTAGGAATGATTCTTGGGCTTGTGTCCTTAGTTTTAATAATTCTAACAACCAAAAAGAACAAGGCCAAAATGGAGCTTAACTTAAAAGAACTTACTATTATTAATGAACTGGTATTAACACTTGGTTTGGTAATGCTTACAATAGGAAACTTTTTGGGTGGGCAATGGGCAAATGAAAGTTGGGGGCGTTATTGGGGCTGGGATCCAAAAGAAACGTGGGCATTAATTTCTATTATGGTGTATGCCTTTATAATTCATATGAGTATTGTACCAGGATTAAGAAGCAAGTGGCTTTTTAATTTTGCTAGTCTAGTTGGTTTTGCTACTATAATGATGACTTATTTTGGGGTTAATTTTTATTTGGCTGGGTTGCATAGTTATGCAAGTGGAACAGATGTAATAACACCTGCATTTATTTGGTATGCTGCTATAAGTGCTGCTGTTTTGGGCGCAATTAGTTTTTGGCGTTATAAAGTACATTACTCTAAATAAGGCGATAGCATTTTACGGAACTCTAGAGAAGATTATTTTTTTTAAAAAACTAGTTTTTATATTTTAAAATAAAAATTGCACCTTTGCTCTATGATTGATTAAAAAAATATGTTATTTAAAAATGTAAAAGGGATATTCCCTATGAGGTAATCGGCTTTCTGCTGGTTATGTCTAATTGCATTTGTGTTTCTTCAAAATAGCATATATACCTTTAAGAACATGTTACTTGTTGTGAATTGAAAATCCAATGACGGATTTTTGTTTTGACCAAACCTATCTCATTTTATGGTTGAAACAAAAGTGTCGATTGCTATCTTTTTCAATTTTATGCGAGAACATTGTCACTTTAATACGTGTTTTATCAATTTTAATTAAAAAAGTAATGTCACAGAATAAAAATATATCTCTTCAAAAACTAGCAAAACATTTTATAACAGCGGTTACAGGGAAACAAACAGAATTTACAACAGGAAGTATTCGTAAAGCAATATTTATGCTATCCGTACCAATGATTTTGGAAATGTGTATGGAATCTATATTTGCTCTCGTAGATATCTTATATGTATCTAAAATAAGTGTAAATGCAGTCGCAACTATTGGATTAACAGAGTCCGTTGTAACACTGGTTTATGCAATTGCAATAGGTCTTAGTATGGCTGCCATGGCAATAGTAGCAAGGCGCATAGGAGAAAAAGATGTAAAAGGAGCAAAAGAAGCTGCAGTACAAGCTATTCTTTTAGGTATTATAGTCGCAATAGGTATAGGGATCGTAGGTTTTGTATATGCCAAAGAAATACTGCAACTTATGGGAGCCAGTCCCAGTTTAATAGAAGAAGGTTACGGGTACACAAAACTTCTTATAGGTGGTAATATCACCATACTATTGTTATTTCTAATCAATGCTATTTTTAGAGGAGCCGGAGATGCATCTATAGCAATGTGGACTTTGGTTTTATCCAATGTACTCAATATAGTTTTAGATCCAATTTTTATATTTGGATGGGGGCCAATACCAGAATATGGTGTAATGGGAGCCGCTATAGCAACTAATATAGGAAGAGGAACAGCGGTTCTATTTCAATTGTCCATTTTGTTTTTCGGTTGGAGTAGAATTAAAATTGGATTAAAAGACATTGTATTTAGAATGCAAATACTGTTGAATTTAGTGCGTATATCGGCAGGAGGTATCGCCCAATTTTTAATAGGAACCTCTAGTTGGGTAATTCTAATGCGAATTATGTCGGAGTTTGGGAGTGAAGTTCTCGCAGGCTATACTATAGCAATTCGAGTAATGTTATTCACACTTATGCCTGCTTGGGGTATGGGAAATGCTGCAGCGACTTTAGTGGGGCAGAATTTGGGTGCAAAACAGCCAGATAGGGCAGAGAAGTCCGTTTGGATAGCAGGTAAGTATAATGCCTATTTTATAGTAATAGTTTCCATTATTTATTTTAGTTTTTCAAAGGAGATTATCAGTTGGTTTAATACAACTCCAGAAGTTGTGGCAAATGGAAGTCTATGTTTACAAGTGATTGCCGCTGGTTATATTTTTTATGCCTACGGAATGGTAATATCCCAAGCATTTAACGGGGCAGGGGACACCAAAACACCAACGAAAATTAACTTTATAGCATTTTGGTTGTTTCAATTACCTTTTGCATATTTAGCTGCAATTACCTACGAATTGGGGCCTTTAGGGGTGTTTTTGGCAATAACACTGGCGGAGGTTTTATTATCAGTAATCGCTATTATTTGGTTTAAAAAAGGACATTGGAAGAAGGTTAAAGTTTAATTTATACCATTTTGAATTTTATTACAGTAAATTCAATAAATACAAATGGTATTAATTATGTAATAAGAGGATTGTAATAGATTCTCTATTGCATAATACGGGTTTAAAAGAGATGTTGTATTTTTAAGACTTACTAAGATATATTTTGATGGACAAGAATAAGAAGAATGGGTTAAATACGATATGTACTCATCATGGAGAGATTGATGATGAGCAATTTAAAGGAGCAATTTCGCCCTTATTTATGAGTACTTCTTATGCTTTTGAAGATGTAGACGTCAAAAGGTATCCTAGATATTTTAATACCCCTAATCAAGAAGCTTTAGCATTAAAAATTGCAGCTTTAGAACATTCGGAAGCAGCTTTGATTTTTGGTAGTGGAATGGCAGCAATAAGCACCTCTTTACTTGCTTTTTTACGAGCAGGCGATCATGTGGTGTTACAGAATGCGCTATATGGAGGGACTTATAATTTAGTAACCGAAGAATTTGCTAAGTTCGGAATAGAGTACTCTTTTACAGACGGATTAAAACCTGCTGATTTTAAAAAAGAAATAAAAGAAAATACGAAAGTAATTTATATAGAAACACCATCTAATCCTTTGTTAGAAATAACCGATATAAGCGGAGTAGCAAAAATTGCTAAGAAATACGGAATTGTATCTATGATAGACAATACATTTGCTAGTCCAGTGAATCAAATTCCTGCGGATTTTGGAATAGATATTATCATTCATAGTGCAACAAAATACATGGGAGGTCATTCTGATATTTGTGCAGGCGCGGTTGCAGCAACAGCTGAGCATATGGATAAAATATTTCAGTTAGCAAAAAACTTAGGAGGAAGTTTAAGTGATTATACTGTTTGGTTGTTAGAACGAAGTATTAAAACAATGGGTATTCGGGTTAAAGCTCAGAATGAAAATGCATTAAAAATGGCACTTTATTTACACCAGCATGACGATATTGATAATGTATATTATCCAGGTTTACCATCACACCCAGATTATGAATTGGCAAAATCGCAAATGAAAGGTTTTGGAGGAATGCTATCTTTTGAATTGAATGAAGCTTTAAATGCCTCTAAGTTTCAAAAGGCATTAGTTTTAATAAAAGCATCTATGAGTTTGGCAGGGGTAGAGAGTACAGTATTGTCACCTTCGCAAACATCACATGCTCTTTTAGGGGCCGAAGAAAGAGAAAGAAGAGGAATAAAAGATGGTTTAATTCGTTTTTCGGTAGGAATAGAAGAGACCGAGGATTTAATTGCAGATATAGAGCAAGCTTTGGATAGTATCCAATAAGTAGAACGACCTAATTAATAATCTAGGTTAAAAGGAGCAAAAGAAATATATGAAATTAGATATTTTAGTATTTGGAGCACATCCAGACGATGCAGAACTAGGAGCAGGAGCAACTATTGCTATGGAAATTGCTAAAGGTAAAAAAGTTGGGATTATTGATCTTACAAGAGGAGAATTAGGCACCAGAGGTTCAGCGGAAATAAGGGATAAGGAGGCGGCCGATGCAGCATCTATTTTGGGAGTTCATATTAGGGAAAACTTAAAATTTGAAGATGGTTTTTTTATAAATGATAGAGAGCATCAGTTGGCAATTATTAGAATGATTCGGAAATACCAACCAGAAACAGTGCTTTGTAATGCTATTGATGATCGACATATAGATCACGGAAAAGGAAGTAAATTGGTTAGTGATGCATGCTTTTTAAGCGGTTTGGTAAAGATTGATACAAAACAAAACCCTTGGCGACCTAAAGTAGTATACCACTATATACAATGGAAAAATATCACTCCTGATTTTGTAGTTGATGTAAGTGGTTATATGGATAAAAAAAACGAAGCAATTTTGGCGTATAGTTCACAATTTTTTGATTCAAAAAGTGGAGAGCCAGAAACGCCAATAACAAGTAAGAATTTTTTAGATAGTGTAACGTATAGGGCAAGAGATTTAGGACGTTTAGTTGGGGTAGATTATGCAGAAGGTTTTACAACAGAAAGATTCGTTGCTGTTAAAAGTTTGGATAGCCTACTATAGTAAAATTAGCTAGCGAGCCTCCTTATTTTCTCTGCTTTGAGCAGCGTAAAATAGAAGCGAGAACCTTTATTTAGGATGCTTTCTGCGCGGATAATTCCATTATTATTTTCTACCATTTCTTTACATAAAGAAAGCCCCAAGCCGGTACCTTTTTCATTATTAGTGCCATAAGTAGTGATATTTGTTTCATGATGGAATAATTTGTTTAACGTTGTTTCTGCCATACCAACCCCAGTATCTTGTACAGAAATTTCCCAGAACTCATTTTTTTCCCTTGCAGAGATACTAATATTTCCTCCATTCGGAGTAAATTTAAGAGCATTACTAATAAGGTTTCGTATAACGATATCAATTTGATTTTTATCAGACCAAGTTAAAGTTCCAACCGGTATTTTATTGGTCAGTTTAATCGATTTTTCTTCGGCAATTTCGGAAAGTAAATTTATATTTTCCATAACTAATTTGTTTAATACCAAAGAGGTTGGGGTAGTTTTAGCGCCATTCATTTGTGTTTGTCCCCAAGATAATAAGTTGTTTAGGGTAAATAATATATGAGCAACATCATCTTGTAATTTTGGTATGAACTCTAGGAATTCAGCTTTTCCAATTTCGCCTTCTTTAAACAATTTTATTAATCCTTGTAAAGCGCCAATAGGACCTCTTAGGTCATGTCCAATGATAGAAAATAACTTGTCTTTTGTAGTGTTTAGTTCTTTTAGTTCTTCCTCTCTTTTTTCAAGAATATCTTTCTTTGATTCAAGTTTTTGGTTTAGTTTCTTCTGAATTTTTTCACCTCTTCGCACCAAAATTGTAACAACAATGAAAACAAAAAGAATTAAAACGGCAATATAGACATACTTTTTTTGCGCAGCTAAAGCTTGTTGGTTATTCAGAATTAAGAGTTCTTGCTGTTTTTCATGTTCTATTTTTGTCTTTAACAACAGTAAGCCATTCTTGTTTTCATCTCTTGTTAGGGTTTGTGATATTTCTTGGTAAAGCTCATGATACTTTAATGCTTGCGAAAAGTCTTTTTTGTTTTTGCTTAATTTATACAATATTTCGGCACAAACTTTCTTTCCCTCTTTAAATTTTATTTTACTAGATATTTTAAAAGCTTCAAAGGCATATTTTTCCGAGATGCTATCTTTTTTAAGACCAAAGTATGCTTTAGCCATTCCGTTAAATAAGAAAATTTTATCTCTTTCATCTTCTATATTTTCGTGTAATCTTTCACTTTGATGGTACCAATGTAATGCCCATTTATAATCCTTCTTTTTAACATATATTTTGCCTTTAATTTGGTAACTGTAGGCTAACCAGTTCATTATTCTATTTTTCTCAAAAATTGTAATGCTTTTGTTTATGTTGAACATAGCATATTTTAGATTTCCCAAATCCGCATATAACGAGGCTACGCTACTCATGGTTTCTGCAGAAAAAACATCATTACCTATTTTGTCATTATACTGTTTTACTTTTTTGTAAAAATCTAGTGCCTGGTTATAGTCTTTTTGCGCAACATATAAGTCGCCAATATTTTGATTCATTATAGAAAGCATATCATAGTTATTTAGGCTGTTAGCAAGATGTATACCCTGCAAATATCCTTTAAGTGCTTCTTTATACTCACCCATATAGCCATACCCAGCAGATAGGTTATTTGTAAGTCTGAGTGTTAGTATATGATCTTTCTCTTCTTTGGTGATTATTAGCGCTTTCTTATAAAGGCTAATAGCTCTTAAATGTAAACCCTTGTCGGTATAGTAGTCTCCCATACGAAGTAAGGCAAGGCTTTCTCCTTTTTTATAGTTTATTTTTTCGCTGTATTCTAGGGCTTGTGTAGAAAGTAATAAAAGACTATCTGTTTTGTAATACCGTAGTTCATTACCCAATACATTTAGTAAATTTATATAAGTAGTGTCCTTTTGTTCGTCATTTATTTGTAGTTCTATTTTGTGTATTTCTTTAAGAATACTGTCGCGAACACTTTTTTGCCCTATACTTAAATTGCAAAAGCAAATAAAGAGTAGAACTAGAATAATTTTTTTCTGAAAACTATTAAAGAACATAAATGTTATTAGAGTAATTATGAATTCATCCTTTTGGATTATCGTATAAATCTATTTTATTAGGACAATATATTATAATTTATGTTGTGAAATAGATTATTTTGTATGTATTACCTTACAATTATTGAAGTGGTTTTAAAATTGAATGTTTTAAGTAGAAATAGCGATGCGAAAACAGTTAATCGGGTACTTTAATCTTTGGATAGGAGCTAAACACCCTAAATATTGATGGGGTAGGGGATTGGAAGATACTTATTTTAACTGTGGGTTTATTGCAACCATGCTGCAATGAAGAAAAAATAATTGCTTCGAGTTTGTTTATTTTAGGAAATATGAAACATTGTTAACCTGCTTTTTTATATTTGGCTTCTTCTTTTGGTAAAGTAAAATAGAAACAAGAACCTTTAGATAGCGTACTTTCTGCCCATATAACACCATTATTGTTTTCTACCATTTCTTTACAAAGAGAAAGGCCTAATCCTGTACCTTTTTCATTATTGGTGCCATAGGTTGTGGTATTTGTATCGTTAGAAAATAGTTTGTCCACGATTTCCTTACTCATTCCAACGCCAGAATCTCGAACGCTAATTTCCCAAAAATTGTTTTTTTCTTTGGCAGATACAATAATAATTCCTTTTTCAGGAGTAAATTTTAAAGCATTACTAATTAGGTTTCTTACTACAATATCTACTTGATTTACATCAGACCAAGAGAACGTATTTTTATACAATCTATTTACAAGTTTAATAGATTTTTCTTGAGCAATTTCAGATAGAAGATTCATGTTTTCTGCAACAACATTTTCAAGAGCAACAGACGTAGGTTTGGTTTTAGCACCATTCATTTGTGTCTGACCCCATGATAAGAGATTGTTCAGTGTAAATAAGATATGTGAAACATCATCCTGTAATTTAGGAATGAATTCCAAGAACTCAGACTTGCCAATATCACCACTTTTAAACAGTTTAATCAGCCCTTGTAGGGCACCAATGGGGCCTCTTAAATCGTGACCAATGATGGAAAATAATTTGTCCTTTGTAGAGTTGAGCTCTTTAAGTTCTTTCTCTCTCTTTTCTAAAATATCTTTCTTTTGTTCTAGCTTTTTATTTAGCTTTTTTTGAATTTTTTCACCCCTTCTAACTAAAATTGTAATTACAATTAATATTAGTAAAATACCCAAAGTATAATAAACATATTTTTTTTGAGTTGCTAAAGCTTCTTCATTTTGAAGAATTAAAGCTTCTTCTTGCTTATCATGTTCCATTTTGGTTTTTAACATCATTAGGCCATTCTGGTTCTCATCTCTAGAAAGGGTTAGTGATATTTTCTGAAATAACTCATGGTACTCTAAAGCTGTAGCAAAATCTTCTTTATTTTTATTCAGTATGTACAATAATTCGGCACAGTTCTTTTTGCCTTCTTTAGATTTTATTCTTGTAGATATATTAAAAGCTTCCAAAGCATATTTCTGAGAAATAGAATCGTTTTTTAATCCTAAATGCGCTTTTGCCATTCCGTTATATAAGTCTATTTTTTCTCGGTCGTCCTCAAGTTTTTTGTGAAGTAAGTCAGCTTGGTTATACCAATGTAAAGCCCATTTGAATTTTTTTTGTTCCACATAAATTTTTCCTTTTACTTGAAAAGAAAATGCAAGCCAATCTAGAATTTTATGCTTTTCAAATATCGCAATACTTCTATTTATATTGAACATGGCGTAATCTAGTTTACCCATATCTGCATAAATTGATGCGGCATTACTCATGGTTTCAGCAGAGGAGAAATCATCTCCAATTTTATCATTTAAAGATTTTACAATTTTGTAAAAACCCATAGCCTGTTCATAATCTTTTTGAGATGCATATAAGTCGCCAATATTTTGATTCATGATAGAAAGCATATTGACATCATTTATCGTTTCAGCAAGTTCTATACCCCTTAAATACCCCTTAAGAGCCTTTGCATAATCTCCCATATAACCATATGCTCCAGAGATATTATTTAACGCAACAATGGTCAAATCTGGCTTATTCGATTTTCTAGATAGTGTCGCCGCTTTTTTGTACAGGCCAATGGCTTTGGAATTGTCACCTTTGTCGGAATAATAGTTGCCTATTCCATTATATGCTTCAATTTTTCCTAAGATATAGTTTCCATTTTTGCTAAAATCCAAAGCCTGTGTAGATAACAATAATAGACTGTCGGCTTTGTAATAGCGTAATTCTCTTCCTAAATTATTTAGTAAATTAATATAGGTTGTATCTAACAAGTTAAAGTTATTACTTTTTTCTGTTTCTCTTATTTTTCTTCGAAGACTGTCTATAGTGGTTTGTTGTCCAAAACAAATCTGCAAACAGCCAAAGAAAAGTACAAAATTGAGTAAATGTTTTTTTTGTAATTTTTTAAAAGTCATAAAATGAACCAAGGAAGGTAGCATTTGAGTTAATTTGGTTTAATTACTAAAAATACCTCCTTGTTGTTAGTGATAGCAATTTATGTTGTGAAACACTTAGTTTTGTGTGTATTATAAAGGAAAGAGTGTTTTTGGACGATTTTATTTGATTAAAATGCTGTTTCATTCTAGAGTAGAGGTCTTATTTTGAAGTTGTTTTTTGCAAAATAACACCCCTTTATTTTGAATAATAAACTAAAAAAAATTACATTTGCAACCGCTTACAAATGGTGGTTGTAGCTCAGTTGGTTAGAGCATCGGTTTGTGGTACCGAGGGTCGCGGGTTCGAATCCCGTCTTCCACCCAAGAATAAAGCTTCTACCTTAATTGGTAGAAGCTTTTTTTGTTTTATTTTTTATTTCAACTTTCATAAAATAAAAAAGTCTTTACAGTTAACTGTAAAGACTTTTCTCATAATTGAAGTATAAATTACTTAGCAACCTTATCTACAGCAACACGGTCTTTACGATTGGCTACATCCCAAGCTGTGTAAAAAATTAATCTACTTCTATTTTCTAAAAGGTCATAATTAATTTTATCGGCAGTATCACTAGGTCTATGGTAATCATCGTGAGTACCATTAAAGTAAAAAATAACAGGAATGTTATTCTTGGCAAAATTGTAGTGGTCACTTCTGTAATAAAAACGATTTGGATCATTCTCGTCGTTAAATTTATAATCCAGTTCTATTTTGGTGTATTCACTATTAGCCTTTTCAGAAATGTTATGTAAATCGGTACTTAGTTTATCCGATCCAATTAAGTATATGTAATTTCTATCTCCTTCTCTTTTAGGGTCAATACGCCCAACCATATCAATATTTAAATTAGCAACAGTTTGTTCTAGAGGAAATATAGGTTCTATATCTGTATAATATTGTGAGCCAAACAATCCTTTTTCCTCACCAGTAACATGTAAAAATACTATAGATCGTTTTGGGCCATTACCTGCATCTGCAGCTTTTTTAAATGCTTGTGCAATTTCTAAAAGAGCAACGGTTCCAGAACCATCATCATCAGCACCATTATTTATTTCTCCGTTTTTACTAATTCCTATATGATCTAAATGCGATGAGATTATAAGGTATTCATTTGGTTTTTCAGATCCTTTAATGATTGCCGCAACATTTTCAGAATTTATATCCTGACTGTCACTAGTAACATTAAATGTAATCTCAGTAGCCAATGTTTTAGATGTAGCTTCTTTATCTATGGAAGAATTTAAGGCAATGGCAAGTTTAGAATTTATATATACAGTAATAAAATTATCTGTAGTTGCTTTTTTCAAACTCATTCTACCATTTGCATTACTTTTCATTCTATTAAAGTAAGATAGGTAGCGACTGTAGTTTTGTTGGTCGTAATAAATAACACCTTTGGCACCTTTTTCCTTGGCAATTTTCATGCGTTTTTCATTCGCTTTAGAAGGGTCACTCCATACAGACGTTTTTGTAGATCCAGAGATTACATATGATCCATTTTCTAGTTTTGGTTCACCGGATTTAATCAATACAATCTTACCTTTTATATCCAGATTTTTGTAATCCGAATAGGCATTATCTACAATACCATAACCGGCATAAATAATCTCTGAAAAAGAATCATTTGCTACTGAAAAAGTCAAGAAATCTTCTCCTACAACATATTTGTTATTGTCAATTGTAATGAATCCTTTAGGAGCTTTTTTAATTTCTAATGGTACATTCTGAAAGTAGTTTTTACCACCTTTAGCGGCAGGAACCCCCATTTTTATATAGGCTTCTTTTAAGTAAGCTGCTGCTTTTTTTTGACCAGGTTGTCCTGTCTCTCTTCCTTCAAATTCATCAGAAGCATAGGTGTATAAATACGTCTTTAATTCAGCTTCTGTTATCGATTTTGCATAAATGGAAGCATTACTGTTGGTACTAGTAGTTTCTTTAGATTCTGTCACTGTTTTTCGCGAAGAATTACAGCTTATAGATAAAACACAAACTGCGAAAATAATTTTTTTCATTTTATATTTTTATTATTGAGTAGCATCAAAAGTAAGGAAAGTAATTTTATCTATAGTGAAGAATAGTACATCTTTACTTTCATTCATTAGACATCGAAATAATTACTAATAAAATGAAGCATTCAATAGCTCATTTTACATGCAATTTTATTCTAGAATTCTGCCTTCTATTCTTAGGGCAAAAAGGTTGTTTTTATAAATTTAGTAGTTTAAAATTTGGCTATACAGCGAAAGCTTCTTTTAAAGCTTCTTTATTACGAGCACTTATTGGAATTTTACCTCCATCAATTTCAATAAACTTACTGCCAAAATTATCTACTCTATTTAAATTAACAATATAGGATTTATGAATTCTAAGGAATTTGCCAGTAGGAAGTTCATTAATTATGGCTTTCATAGTAGATAAAACAAGTATGTTCTTACTGTCTGTTACTATTTTTATATAGTCACCAAGAGCCTCTATCCATTTAATATTATTTATGAATATTTTCCTATTCATAAAATCTGTTTTAACCAAAATGTAATTTTCATTATTATTGGCATTTTCCATATGCTTGTATTGAGTAATAGCTCTGTCTATTGAAATATTAAATCTATTTTTAGCAATAGGCTTATGCAAAAAATCGAGAATATCATAGTCAAAAGCTCTTAAAGCATAGTTAGCGTTACCAGAAATTAGAATTATTTGAGGAGGATTTTCTAAAGAGTCAAGTAACTCAAATCCGTTAATCGTAGGCATTTCTACATCTAGAAAAATTAAATCAATGGAAGCACCTTCAATAAGGTATTTTTTTGCGTCAAGGGGATTACTATATTCCGCTATTAGCGCTAATTGGGTGTGTTTTTGTATAAGAGACGAAACTAGTTTTCGTTGTGTAGAGGAGTCGTCTACGAGGACACTTCTTAATTTCATTAATAATGGTTTATAATGTTTAAATAGGTGTAAATTTTTGCGTGAAATTTCTGTAATAAACAACAGATACTCCATGCAAGCTACTAAGTCGAATATTTCAATTTAGTAATACACATATTATGCCAAGGTTGAACAAAAAGGGAATAGGGTAAATTAAATACGCCAATTGTTTGTAACAATGGAGGTTTGGTGAAATCAATTCAAAGGCAAGTTGTTTTAATGGTTTAGTGTTTAATTGTCTAATGGTACTGCAAGAATACCATTTTTTAAATTAATCAAGGTGTTTTTAAAGCCTTTTTCTTTTAAAATTTGAATTGCAACTTTACTTCTAATACCAGACTTACAATAGACTATTAAGGGGTTTTTGGTGGGGATTTCGGCTAGATGATTGTATATTTCTGCCAAAGGAATATGTAGACCTCCTATGTTAAAGTGCTCTCTTTCAATGTCTGTTCTGACATCTAACAACGCATAGGGTTTGTCTAAGGTTTTTAATTCTGAGAAGGTAATTTCAGAAATAGAAGTAGGAATATTACAGAAAAATTCATAATTCTTTTCTAAAGATGTTATTTTTTTTTCTTTATTTTTTTTAAACCGGAAAATAGTTTGGTTTAGGGATAGGGCACTAAAAGTTAATAGTTTTCCAGACAATATGCCTTCTAAGTTGCAAATGATTTTAATAACTTCATTGGCTTGTAGGCATCCAATAATACCTGGCAGAATTCCTAAAACTCCAATTTCTGAGCAGTTAGGAACGGTATTGAACTTTGGTGGGTTTGGGAAAAGACAGCGGTAACTAGGACCACTCTCATAGTTAAAAACTGAAACTTGACCGTCAAACTTAAAAATAGAGCCAAAAACTACGGGTTTGCTTGTTATTATTGCTGCATCATTAATTAAGTACCGCGTCGGGAAATTATCCGTTCCATCTACAATAATGTCATAGTACTCAAACAAATTAAGGGCATTCTCTGCTGTTAATTTTTCAACAATTGGTTGAAGATTAATATATGGATTTAATTGTGCTAATCTTTTTACTGCAACTTCGGCCTTTGGTTTCCCTATATCTTCGTGTGTGAATAGAATTTGACGTTGTAAATTGGATTGTTCCACTACGTCATGGTCCACAACTGCAATGGTACCAACACCAGCGGCTGTTAAATATTGTAAAATTGGACATCCCAGACCTCCAGCACCAATTATTAAAACTTTAGCTTCCTTCAATTTTTCTTGTCCAGAAACTCCTATTTTGTCTAAAATAAGATGTCTGCTATATTGTATGTTTTCTTCTTTTGATAGTGCCATATTATTGCCAGTTATTTTCCCAGTCTTTCCAAACGACTTCTAAACCTTTATTTTTTAACATTTCTGCAATGTCTTCGGTACTACGCTCATCCGAGATTTCAAATTGTTCTAGAGATTGCTTTTCCACCACATAACCGCCAGGATTGGTTTTAGACTCTGCACTAATAGAGGTAATTCCTAGATTAACAATATTGTTTCTGAAAGTTTCACTTTCACGGGTAGATATAGACAGTTCCACATCTTCATCTAACAATCTATAGGCACAAATTAGCTGTACTAAATCTAAATCTGTCATTTCAACTTTCGGTTCTAAACCTCCAGAATGTGGTCGTAGCCTAGGAAAAGATATGGAATACTTTGTTTTCCAATACGCTTTTTGTAAATATTTTAAATGCAAGGCGGTGAAAACGCTATCAGCGCGCCAATCTTCCAAACCAAATAAGGCACCAAGACCAATTTTATGGATTCCAGCTTTCCCTAGTCGATCAGGCGTGTCTAAACGGTAGTAGAAGTTAGATTTTTTTCCTTTAGGGTGGTGTTTTTTATATTCTTCTTTATGGTAGGTTTCTTGGTATACTAAAACAGCATACAAACCATTATCAATTAGGGTCTCATATTCATCCTGTTCCAACGGTTGTACTTCTATAGTAATATTGGAGAAATGCGTCCGAATTAAATCAATAGCATTACTTATATAACTAACGCCAACAGTTTTATTAGCTTCCCCAGTAACGAGTAAAATATGATCGTACCCTTTTGATTTAATATAACCGACTTCTTTTAGAATCTCGTTGTCTGTTAATGTTTTTCGAGGTATTTTATTGGTCATGCTAAAACCACAATAGGTACAAATATTCTGGCATTCATTACTTAAGTACATCGGAGAATACATTTGTATCGTATTTCCGAAGCGCTTTTGCGTAATTTGCTTACTCATTTGGGCCATTTCCTCTAAAAACGGTCTGGCAGCAGGAGAAATTAATGCCTTAAAATCTTCCAAATCGCGTTTCGTATTATCCAGAGCATGGCGTACATCTGCAGCAGTTTTACTGAAAACACTTTGGAGAATTTCATCCCAATTGTAGGTGTCGAATATGTCTTTAAAATTACTCACGTATACTTAATTATTCAAAAAACTGGTTAAAGGACTACTTGCTTCTGCATGTTGTTTTATAGGGGCTAATTTGGCATTGTAAGCCATTCTACCGGCTTCTACAGCTTTCTTAAAAGCTATAGCCATTTCTACTGGTTGTTGCGAAACTGCAATAGCAGTATTTACTAAAACTGCATCTGCACCAATTTCCATTGCGAAAGCTGCGTGAGATGGACTTCCAATTCCAGCATCAACAATCACAGGAACATTACTTTGGTCAATAATAATTTCCAAAAACTCTAAAGTTTTCAGTCCTTTATTACTTCCAATTGGAGCGCCAAGAGGCATTACACATTGCACACCAACATCTTCTAAACGTTTGCAAAGAACAGGGTCGGCATGTATATAGGGCATTATAATAAACCCCATTTTCACCAATTCTTCCGCAGCCTTAAGTGTTTCTATTGGATCTGGTAAAAGGTATTTTGGATCTGGGTGAATTTCTAGTTTCAACCAATTTGTTTCTAAAGCCTCTCTGGATAATTGTGCTGCGAAAACTGCTTCTTTAGCATTTCTTACACCAGAAGTATTTGGCAATAAATTAATTCTTTCATGGCTAAGATGTGTTAAAATATCATCTTGTTCATCCTGAACATCTACACGTTTTAAAGCAACAGTGATTAATTCACTTTCGGAAGCTAATAAAGCATTTTTCATTACTGTCGAAGAGTTAAATTTACCCGTGCCCGTAAATAGGCGAGAACCAAACTCTTTATCCCCAATTTTTAAAATATCATTTTTCATTATGCAATCACTTTTGCTATTGTGTTTTGAATTGTATCTGTATTTTTTCCGGTAAGTAAACCAGAAACCGCGACACAACTAATACCTGTTTTGTATAAATTTTTAAAGTCTTTTTCTAGTATTCCTCCAATGGCAACAATTGGAACTTTATGTCCTTCTTTATTAAGTTTGGAAATAATGTTTTCATAACCAGTTATTCCTAAAACAGGACTTAGCCTCTTTTTAGTTTCTGTAAACCGATAAGGCCCTAACCCAATATAATCAACACCGTTTTTAATATGCGTTAAACAATCATTTAAAGTATTGGCGGTTGCACCGATTATAAAATTGTTGCCTAAAATTTCTCTTGCTTTTTTAGGGCTTTCGTCTGAGAGTCCTAAGTGAACACCGTCTGCCTGGCAAGCTTGAGCAATGCTTATATTGTCATTGATAATCATAACAACATCAAAATCATCGCAAATAGAACGACATTCCAATGCTGTTTCCAAGTAGGTAGCCATGTCTACATTTTTGAGTCGTAATTGAACCCATTTCACGCCTGATTCACAAACAATTTTAATATTTTTAAGATGCTCTTCAGCGGTATTGCCTTGCGATATATAATACAATTTATCCATGATAGCCAAGTAAAGATTTATTAGAACTAAGAACTTTCTCTGTATATCCTTTTCCTTTAACACATGCTTTAAGCAATGGATAATTCATTGCTAGAAAAGCGGTGATAGCAGAAGATAAAACACAGCCACTACCATGTTTTTCGCTATAACTTTCCGTTTTCGGATTTAAATTGTACTTCTTACCTAGGCCAGTAAAAAGCGTATCTACCCCAATTGCTTTATCATTATGCCCCCCTTTTAAAAATAGATTTGTTTTATTACTGATATATTCAATAGTTTCTTCTATGTTTTTTTCTGGATACAATTGTTGAATCTCCTTATAATTTGGTGTTAACATGTAAATTTTAGATAAAACAATATCGAATTCTGTTTGATCAAAAATTCCGAACTCCTTAGATTGATTATTCGAATGAAAGTCATACTCAGAGCTCGATGTTAAAACAGGATCTAGTATAATTTTTATTTTTGTGTTTTTTTCTATTAATAAATCTATAATATCATTTAAAACTACCCAATTCTCTACAATACCAATTTTGACATAATTAATTGGAAAGCGCTCGAAAAGCACATTTATTTGTTCTTTAATAATTGCTAGTGGTGTCCAATAACAAGCTTTAAATGTTATGTCATTTTGAATTGTATTAGCCGTACATACAGATAAGCCATAGCATTTTAAAGCTTCCATTGTTTTAATGTCAGCCGTTAGTCCCGCTCCGTTTGATGGATCAAATCCTGCTATAGTTAGTATGTTGGGTCTTTTTTTCAATTGTAAATTAGATATTCTGTAACGTTATTTTTCTTCTAAAGTTTTAATAGTATCCGAAAGAAATACCTTATATTTATTTTGTATGTTTTTAAAACTTTCTACTGGATTTTCAGTATTCCATACGCCTCCTAAAACACCAATTCCTTTATAACCTAGTGCTATGGTTTGTGGAATTGTTTTTTCATTTATACCTCCCATACCAACAATATTTTTAGAGTTCTTTGTAACATTAAAACCTCTACCTAGATAATTCTTCTTAGAAATAGCAGTGAATACAGGGCTTAATAAATGATAGTCAAAAAGTACTTCACAATTCTCGATAACTTCAGGCTCATGAAAAGAACTACTAACTGTATTTCCTTTTTTTTGATGCTCTTCTACAAAAGAAGCTAGTTTCTCTTTTAAACAATTTCTAGCGAACTCTTGTAAGTGAACACCCTTTAAAGAATATTCTTCTGTTAATTCATGAAAATGATGTATTACAATTCTATCGTGATATTTAGTCGAAATCTTATTTAAATAGACTTTATATTCTTCTAAAGACTTCTTAGGTTTTCTTAAATGAAAGGATTGTAAACCTACCTCAAATAATAAATGAAGAAGGTTTATTTCATTTTTAAAATCATTCTCTGCTGAAATTATAATTATCATGGTTTCGGGTTAGGGATTGAAGCGGTATCCTTTTTTGAAAAAAAAGATATAGCGGAAAGCCCGCCCACGCTTTTTCAGCGTGGGAACCTCCAATATGTTCTTCTAAAGATAAACTTCGCTACCTTTATCTTTAAATTCTTGTGCTTTTTCTGCCATTCCTTTAGCGAATACTTCGTCTCCTCTTACTTCGTTAAGAGCAGCAAAATCTCGTACCTCTTGAGAAATTTTCATAGAGCAGAATTTTGGACCACACATAGAACAGAAATGTGCGATTTTTGCACCATCTGCAGGAAGTGTTTCATCATGATACTCTCTTGCAAGTTCTGGATCTAATGCTAGGTTAAACTGATCTTCCCAACGGAATTCGAATCGTGCTTTACTCAAAGCGTCATCTCTATGCTGTGCACTAGGATGTCCTTTCGCTAAATCTGCGGCATGAGCAGCTAGTTTATAAGTTACCACACCAGTACGAACGTCATCTTTGTTTGGTAAACCTAAATGCTCTTTAGGAGTAACATAGCATAACATTGCACATCCAAACCAGCCAATCATAGCAGCACCAATACCAGATGTAATATGGTCATAGCCTGGAGCAATATCTGTAGTTAAGGGACCCAATGTATAAAAAGGAGCTTCACCACACATTTCTAATTGCTTGTCCATATTGGTTTTAATCATGTGCATTGGCACATGCCCTGGACCTTCAATAAAGGTTTGTATATCGTGTTTCCATGCTATTTTTGTTAGTTCGCCAAGCGTTTCTAATTCTGCAAACTGTGCTTCGTCATTAGCATCTGCGATACATCCTGGACGTAAACCATCTCCTAAAGAGAAGGCAACATCATAGGCTTTCATAATAGCACAAATTTCTTCAAAATGTGTGTATAAGAAACTTTCCTTGTGATGCGCTAAACACCATTTTGCCATAATAGAACCACCTCTAGAAACAATACCTGTAATACGTTTTGCAGTCATTGGAACATAACGTAAACGGACTCCTGCGTGAATGGTAAAGTAACTCACACCTTGTTCTGCTTGTTCTATAAGTGTATCTCTAAAAATTTCCCAGGTTAAATCTTCCGCAACACCATTTACCTTTTCTAAGGCTTGGTAGATAGGTACAGTACCAATAGGAACCGGAGAGTTACGAATAATCCACTCTCTAGTTTCGTGAATGTTTTGACCAGTAGATAAATCCATTATATTATCTGCTCCCCAACGGCAAGCCCATACTGCTTTTTCTACCTCTTCTTCTATACTAGAAGTAGTTGCAGAGTTACCAATATTTGCGTTTATTTTCACTAGAAAGTTACGCCCAATAATCATTGGTTCACTTTCTGGATGGTTTATGTTTGAAGGCAAAACAGCTCTACCTCTTGCAATTTCATCACGTACAAATTCTGGTGTAATTTTTTCAGGAATGCTAGCGCCAAAATCTTGTCCTTTATGTTGTTCAGAAAGACGTGTCATTTCATCGATACGCTGATTTTCACGAATAGATACATACTCCATTTCTGGTGTAATCATACCTTGTTTGGCATAATACATTTGCGATACATTTCTTCCATTTTTAGCACGCAACGGCTTTTTTAAATGTGCAAAACGCATATGGTCTAAACTTGTATCTTTTAAACGTTCGTTGCAAAATTCTGAAGAAAAACCGTCTAATTCTTCAACATCTCTTCTGTCTAAAATCCACTGTGCACGAATAGGTTCTAAACCTTTATGAATATCAATTTCTATAGAAGGGTCGGTGTATGGGCCAGAAGTATCATAAATAGTAACTGGTTCATTCGGAGTTTTCTTCTTTGTTAAAGAATCTGTAGTGTCGCTCAGCAATATTTCTCGCATGGCAACTTTAATTTGTGGATGAATTTTTCCAGAGACATAAATTTTCTGAGAACTAGGAAACGGATGTCTTGTGATTCCGTCCTGCGAAGGTGCTGTGTCTTTTTTCTTCATAATCTAATTTCTAAAGTATTATTGCTTGTATGGTATAGAAAAGGGATGAACTACCCTCCTTGAGTGGCTTTAATGATTAATATAGTATCGTTATTATTTAATCTAGTATTTGCCCAATCATTTTTGGGAATAATATCCTGATTTATGGCAATAGCAATTCCATTAAGTGCAATTTTTAATTGTACTAATGCCTCTTGTAAGGTAGTAGTTTTTTGGAATTGTTTTTCCTGTTCATTTACTTTTATAGTAATCATGCCTTATGGTTTTCAGTACGAATACTGTATTTGAAAACTAGAATTCTATAGTAAGCATAGAATTCTACCAAAGTAAACTTCAGAAAAAGGCGAAATAGAAGGTGCGGAATGTGAATTCTTTACTGCAACTTTTCCCTACGTTGGTGTCAGCCAAATCAGGTTCTAAGGTTATTTCTCAAACTATTCCTAGTTACTCCTAAAGTTTACGAGGGTAAATGTATTAAATGTGTTTCAGATTAACAAAAAAGACGGTGAGAGGTTATTAGTTTTTATCAACTTATACCAATTATAATTCAAAACGATTGTTAATCGGTACTTTTTTCAATATTTAAAAGACAGACGGGCTTAACGGTTCATTTTGAATTTTAACTAGCATAATTAGGTGATTCTTCTAATTAACAACGTCAAATAATTCTGGCAAGAACATAGATATTTCTGGAATATAGGTGATTAACAGTAGGACGAAAATCATCACCGCTAGAAAGGGTAGAATTGGTTTTATTACTGTAGTTATTTCAATTTTAGCCACACCACTACCAACAAAAAGTAGAGTGCCAACAGGAGGTGTACAAAGTCCAATACAAAGATTTAATACCATTACTATTCCAAAGTGAACTGGGTGAATTCCCATTTCGATTACAATTGGTAAAAAGATTGGTGTGAAAATTAGAACAGCTGGAGTAATATCCATAAACGTTCCTATAATAAGTAGGATTATGTTTATGACAAGTAACATTACAATTGGATTTTGAAAGTTTGTTAGCATGATATCTGAAATCATAGTAGGGATATTGTTAAAAGAAAAGACCCAGGATAACGCCATAGAAGTACAAATTAGGAACATTACTATTGCCGTTGTTTTAGCGCTGTTCAGAATAATACCTTTTAGGTGCTTAACTTTCACTTCCTTATAAAACATACTTAATATAAGCGCATATAATACGGCAATTACTGCACCTTCTGTAGCTGTAAATATGCCAACGACGATACCACCTACAACAATAATAATCATTAAAATACTCATAAAAGCTTTCGAAAAATCTTTGCACAGTGCTTTAAAATTGACTCTTGGTTCTTTTGGGAATTTCCGAATTACAGCATAATATCCAGCAACAAACATTAATCCTAATCCGACGAGAATACCAGGGATATAACCCGCCAGAAATAGCGCGTCTACAGAGGCTAAACCACCACTTGCAAGGGCAAATACGATGAGTACATTACTAGGTGGAATTATAAGTCCGACAGTGGAAGCCGTAATATTTACCGCAGCACTAAATGGTTTGGAATAGTTTTCCTTTTCTAATCTAGGGCTAAGGATACCACCAATGGCGGATGCAGAAGCAACAGCTGATCCAGATACAGCTCCAAAAAACATTGCGGAAACGATATTTACGTATAATAAGCCACCAGGGAAACTACCAACAAGTGACTTTGAGAAATTTATTAATCTATTTGCGATTCCACCACGATTCATTATGTCACCTGCCAGAATAAAGAAGGGAATGGCAAGCAAAGCAAAACTGTCTATACCCGTTGTCATCTGTTGCATTATGGTCGTGACAGAAGGAAGGAAGGGTAGAAGTAGTAATAGGGTAAGGGTAGAGGCGATACCAACACTATACGCTACGGGTACTTTTAATAATAGTAAAACCGCTAGTACAACAAAGAGGAAAATAACACTTAGTACTTCTATTCCCATAATAGTTTAATTATATTTTTGATTTGTTCTTAAGTTGCAGTGATTTTATATGATAAATACTAAAAAAGAGTATTAAAAATCCACTAATTGGTACTACACTATAGATATATCCGACAGGAATATTAAGTGCAGGTGAAATCTGATTCAGTTTTAAAGTGATATACATAAGGTTAATACCCCCAATAATCATAACAACAAGAGCAAAGAGCATAATACTGTATTCAATGAAGAGGCTAAGCAAGTATTGCTTGGATTTAGATAGTTTGTTAAACATATAATCAATTGCCATTTGTCCTTTATACCCTCTTACATATGCGGTACCTAGTATGGCTAACCAAACGAGTAAGTAACGAGCTAGTTCTTCTGAAAAGGCACTTGGTTTTCCAAAACTATAGCGCGTAAAAACTTGCCATAAAACATCTAATACTAAAACAGAAAATATAAATACCAATAGCATCTCTAGTATTTTATTAATAGTACGATGTAGTTTATGAAATCTATCCATGTTTTATTTCGTTTTTTCTATTTTAGTAATAATTTCTTCGAAATCGGGATTGCTTTTAAGTCCATCAATAACCGATTTTGTTTTAGCAGAAAAAACGGCATTATCAGGGTGAAATATCTGAACACCTGCCTCTTTTAGAATGCGTAAACTTTCTTTTTCTGAAATAGTCCAAAACGTTTTTTGTTTGATAGCCGATATTCTGGCAGCTTCAAAAATCCATTCTTGCTCTTGTTTTGTTAAAAGGCTTAGCGCTTTTGTTCCAATAAGTAAGACGTCTGGAACATAACTATGGGAATCCAAACTATAAAACTTACAAAGCTCAAAATGTCTTGAAGTAACAAAAGAGGGAGCATTGTTTTCTGCCCCATCAACAACTCCCTGTTGTAGTGCAGTGTATAATTCTCCAAAAGACATAGGGGTAGGGGAGCCACCTAAAGCATCTACCATAGCAACGGACATTTTATCGCTCATTACCCTGATTTTCATTCCTTCCAAATCTTTCGGAGTTTTAATAAACTTCTCTTTAGTATAAAAACTACGGCTTCCTGCATCGTAAAAACAAAGTCCTTTTAGCCAGTAATCTGCCCCTTTATTTAAAATGCTAGTCCCAATTTCACTCTCTAGTACTTTAAATAGATGTTCTTTATTTTTAAAAATATAAGGAGCTCCAAGAATTTTATATTCAGGAACAAAATTAGACATAGCAGCAGAACTCACCTTGGTCATTGCAATACTGCCAATTTGTAATAACTCTAAAACCTCTCTTTCGGAGCCCAATTGTCCATTACCATAGATATTAACGAGTAGTTTTCCATTGGATAATCTTTTTACTTCTTTTTGTAGCTCTAGTACACCTTTATGAACAGGGTGAGATGCTGGTAAGATATGGGCAAAGGTTAATGTTTTTACATCGGAATTACTTTCACAGGAGGTTGAAATTGTTCCTAGAAAAACAAGAGAAAATATTATTTTTACTATTTGCATGAGCATTGTTTTATTTGTCAAATTTAAAAAAGTCAACGGCGTTATGGTAACAGATATTTTCTATCATTTTCCCGAAGAAATTTATATCATTCGGAAGTGTTCCATTGTCAATTTCATTCCCAATAACGGTACATAATATTCTTCTAAAATATTCGTGTCTTGGAAAAGATAGTAAGCTTCTGCTGTCTGTTACCATGCCTACAAAACGGCTTAATAAGCCTATATTAGAAAGTACATTTAACTGTTTTTCTATGCCATCTTTTTGATCAGAAAACCACCAAGCTGCTCCCCATTGCATTTTTGCAGGGAATGACCCATCATTAAAATTCCCCATCATAGTCGCAAAAACTTCGTTTAAGGAGGGGTTTAAATTGTACGTAATTGTTTTGCACAGCGTACCTTCATTGTCTAATCGATTGAAAAAAGTGGACATAGATTTCGCCTGTGAAAAATCACTTATAGAATCGGTTCCCGAATCTTTTCCAAAGGAAGTTAAAAGTCGTTTGTTATTATTTCGAATAGCTCCAAGGTGAAATTGTTGCACCCATCCTTTTGCAAAATACATTTTACTTAAATAGTACTGTATACACGATTTGTAATTATTAATTTCAAATAGAGAAAGAGCCTTTCCAGAGAATTGCTTTGTTAATATACTATCGATTTCTGAATCTGTAAAGTCCTCTGAATATATTTGAGGCAAGCCGTAATCCGATAAGCGACAACCATTTTCATGAAAATGATTCACACGTTGCTGTAGGCATTCTAGTAAGTCACTTAGATTTTGAATGGTAGAATTACATAGCTCTTCTAATGATTTTATATAGGAATTATAGCCATGGTCTTCAATTTCAAAAATAGAATCCGCTCTAAATGTAGGTAGTATTTTGATAGAAGTGTAATTCTTTTTAAGGAGAATGTGATGCTCTAGTGAGTCAAGAATGTCATCAGTTGTGCAGATTACTTCTACATTCATTTGCTCCAAAAACTGTCTTGGTGTTGTTTGTTTTAAGCTTTTATTTGCTGTTTCATAAATTCGCTTTGCTGAGGAAGGCTGTAGCAAATCCTTTATATTAAAATAGCGCTGTAATTCTAAATGTGTCCAATGAAAAAGTGGATTAGCCACGGTATATGGAACCGTTTCTGCCCATTTTTCGAACTTTTCATAGGGAGTGGTATTTCCTGTTATATATTTTTCATAAATTCCATTGGCTCGCATTGCGCGCCATTTATAATGATCCTCTTTAAGCCAAATCTCATTTAGGTTCTCAAAGGGTTTGTTTGTTGCAATTATTTCGGGAGATAGATGGTTGTGATAATCAATAATTGGCATTTTACTAGCAAAATCATAATACAATTTTTCTGCTGTTTTTGAATCCAGAAGAAAATTATCACCAATAAATGAAGTGTCATTTTTAAAAATCATAAAGAAAGGTGTTTTGCTATCCCAAATGTTAATCCTCTTAGTTCTGCTAGTCCACGTAGTCTGCCTATAGCGCTATACCCTGGATTCGTTCTTTTATGTAAATCGTCTAGCATTTGATGCCCATGATCGGGTCGCATAGGAATTGCAATATTTGTTTGTCCATTAATTTTTCTCCGTTTTTCTTCTAGTAGAATTTCTTTAATAATACCATGCATATCTACATCACCTTCTAGATGGTTGGCTTCATAGAAATTACCATGTTTATCTCTTTTGGTACTTCTAAGATGAATGAAATGAACACGATTCGCGAGTTTTTTAAACAGTTCGACTAAGTTATTCTCGGGAAGTACTCCTAAAGAACCAGTACAAAATGTAATGCCATTGCAAATATTAGGAACCTGGTTAAAAATGTATTCATAATCTTCCCCAGTACTAACTACTCTAGGCAAACCTAAAATTGAAAAAGGAGGGTCATCCGGATGTATGCAAAGCAGTACTTTATAATCTTCTGCTATTGGAACAATTTCTTTTAAAAATGCAACTAAGTTTTCTTTAAGCTTGTTAGAATCTATGGAAGCATACGTGTTTAATATAGCTTGAAAATCTTCCAAAGTATAGCCTTTTTCTGCTCCTGGTAACCCTGCAATGATGGTATTTGTAAGTTTTACTCTTTCCTTTTTTGAACTTTTATCAAAATAAACCTCAGCACTTCTTAATTGTTCGTCGGAATACGCCGATTTGGCATTTGGTCTTTTTAGAATAAAAACATCAAAAGCTATAAACGAAACCATATCAAAACGAAGTGCTTTGGAGCCATCCTCTAATTCGAAATCTAGTGACGTTCTGGTCCAATCTAGCACGGGCATAAAATTATAACAGACAATATGAATTCCGCAACTTGCTAAATTCTGAATGCTTTTTTGGTAGTTTTTTATATATTCTTGGTAGTTTCCTGTTCTTGTCTTAATATTTTCATGAACAGGAATACTTTCTACAACCGTCCATTTTAACCCAACGGATTCAATGGTATTTTTACGTTTTAGAATATCTTCCACAGGCCAAATTACACCATTTGGAATATGATGTAAAGCGGTTACAATATCCGTTGCACCTGCTTGTTTTATATCTGATAATGATACGGGATCTTTTGGTCCATACCATCTCCATGATTCTTTCATTTATTTCTTTTTTGCATCAAAAAGTTGTAATGAGATATACTAATGTTCTCCTACATTACTAATGTCTACTAGAGTGACTATTAATTATACGCCGCTAAATGCACTAAAACCGCCGTCAATAGGAATTACTATTCCGGTAACAAAGCTCGAAGCATCCGAACATAAAAATTGAATAGGACCATTAAGTTCTTCTGCCAGTCCAAAACGTTTCATTGGCGTATTTTTTATAATAGTATTTCCTCTGTCGCTAAAGGAACCATCTTCATTTAACAACAATTTTTTGTTTTGTTTGCCAATAAAGAAACCTGGGGCTATTGCATTTACACGGAGTCCATCCCCATATTTTAAAGCTAGTTCTACCGCTAACCATTTGGTAAAGTTATCTATAGCGGCTTTAGAAGCAGAATAGCCTACAACCCTAGTTATCGCACTTTGTGCAGTCATAGAGGATATATTTATTATAACTCCTCTTTTTTCTTTGGCCATTTGTTTGCCAAAAACTAAGGCAGGTAAGACACTTCCAAAAAGGTTAAGATCTACAACTTTTTTAAAATCATTTATATTGACATCAAAAATGGATTGATTTTGAGCGATAGTTGCACCAGACATATTACCACCAGCAGCATTAATTAAAACATCAATTTTTCCAAATTGTGACATTATTTTTTTAGCAACTTCATTCAGTATTTTTTCATCTAAAACATCGCATGCATAACCAATGGCATTACTGCTAATTTTTTCCAAATCATGTAAGGCCGTTGTAATAGATTCTTGTGTACGACTTAGAATTACTACAATAGCGCCATTTCTTAACAAATGAGCAGCCATACTACTTCCTAGGGCTCCAGCACCACCAGTAATTAAAATAATTTTTCCTTCTACATTAAACAAGTTCATTCTTTTATTATAATTTAGGCTCCCAACCTGGTTCGTACTCGCGAGACCATAACTGCATCGCTTCTCTATCGAAAATACGACCAGTATGTTCATCTATATCAAAAGATTTTCCTATTCTATGTGCAATATTGGCGTAATGTGTAAGCATCTGACTTACGGCACCAACTTCTATTGGTGAAGTCAATTTTGCTTTACCCCTAATGGTGTCAAAAAAGTTTACCGCATGTCTTGTGGTTAAATTACCACCACCGCCAAGAGCAATGCCACTTTCTTTGGATATACTCTGACTATCTTTTGTAAGTTTTCCTTTAATATCGTATAATGAGTATCCGCTTCGATCAATCATAACAGAGCCATTAGATCCATAGATTAAGGTACCACGACTTTTTCCATATTTATCATACGCATTTCTGCTTTGACCATCCCATTGAATTACACGATTGTCCGCAAATTTAAAGGTAGCTTCCATAGTGTCGTACATGTCCCAGCCATCATTTTTATGATGGTGTTTACCAGAAATAACGGATACATGCTCCGGGTATTTAACATTTAAAGCCCATCTGGCTATGTCCAATTCATGTGTGGCGTTATTACCCATTTCTGCAGTTCCAAAATCCCATCCATACCAATGCCAATTGTAATCCCAAGTATCATGCATATAGTCTTTTCGTGGAGAAGGTCCTTGAAAAAGATCCCAATCAAATCCTTCTGGCGGATTTGCTTTTTTTGGAATAGAAACTTCACCTCTTGCGTTGGTGTAAAAGGCAATAGCTTTATAAACATCGCCAATAATACCATTGTGAATTTCATTAATAATTTGCGTAGTTTCTACGGAAGAACGTTGCTGGTTCCCCATTTGTACGACCTTATTGTATTTTTGCTGAAAAGCAACCACCAACTCATTTTCCTTTGGATTATGACTACACGGTTTTTCTAAATAGACATGTTTGCCAGCTTTCATAGCCATACATGCTCCAGGAGTGTGCCAATGGTCTGGTGTTGCAATAAAAACAGCATCTACTTTAGAATCTTCAAGAATTTTTCGAAAATCATTTTCAAGAGTAGGCTTGTATTTTAAATGTTTTGCAAAGTTTGCAGCAGCTTTTTCTCGCTGACTCTTCATAACATCACATAAATACAGAAGTCTTACATTGTTTTTTTTATCTGCAATTGGAGCTATAAATCCAGGGTATCTTCGACCTAACCCTTGAATAGCTACATTTATGCGGTCATTTGCACCGATAATATTAGAATAGCTTTTGGCCGACATGGCGTTGATGCTAGAGGTAAAAGCAACACCTACAACTCCTGCAGTAGCTTTTTTAAGAAAAATTCTTCTGTCTGTACTCATGGTGCTTTATTTTTTATCGTTAGTAATAGGTCGTATTTTAATATTTTTAAAGGACACTAAATCTCCGTGATCTTGTAGTAAAATTTGGCCATTGCTTCCTTCTCCAAATTTCGGCCATTTTGCATATTTACTTTCAGAAACTATTTTTAGGTAGTTTTTACTTTTTCTTTCATACTCTAAAACTTTCACGCCATTTAGCCAATGTTCCACATGATTGTTTTTGGAACTGATGTATGCAGAATTCCATTCTCCAATAGGATTTACTGGTTTGTTTTGGTTGGCCTCTATTAAATCGTAAAGAGAGGCAATAGTTCTGCTTCCTTCATGATTGCCCTTTTTAGCATCTGGGTGTACCGCATCATCAAGAATTTGATACTCCAACCCAATAGAAGAACCAGCTCCTTTGTTAAGTTTTGTATCTACATAATATTTAATTCCACTGTTTGCTCCTTTGGTAATTTTGAAATCTACTTTTAACTCAAAATCACTGTACAATTCTGTAGTAACAATATCGCCGCCAGCATTTGATTCAGCACCACCAGAGGCCAAAACAGAAAGCTCACCGTTTTCAATTTTCCAACCATTTTCCGGGAAAGCATTTAGTTTGGCACCTCGCCAGCCTGTAGTTGTTTTCCCGTTCCAAAGTAATTTCCAACCGTTCTTCTGCTCATTTGAAGTAAGTTTGTTTTTAGTAGTAATAGGAGCTAGAGGAGACTTTCGGGTGTGTTTGGAAAGACTATCTGTAAGGATTTTAATGTTTTTCCATATAATCTCTGTTCCTTCTTTTTGCTCACCATGTATACTGTGAACTTGCAGGCCAATAAAACCAGATGCAGTTTTATCATCTATAAGGAATGCTGCAGGAACATTATTTACCCATGTTTTTATTGTGTCACCAATGGCTTCAATGCGGTAATGGTTCCATTTATTCTGTTGAAAGGCATTTTGTGCTTTTGGGTTATTAACTAAAGAGTTTAACCAACCTCTTCTAGCTTCATCGTATATTCCTCCGCTCCATGCTCTTTTAGAAGGGTCAATTTCAATTTGATAGCCATGAAACCTTCCGTTTAAATAATAGGGGTAACTATTACTTCGTATTTGAATACCAGAATTCATTGTAGAGTCCACTTTATATTCTAATTCTAATATAAAATCACCGTACATTTTTTCGGTAGTAAGAAAAGAATTGGGCGTATTGGCAACTGTTGTTCCAATAATAGAACCATTTTTAACGGTATATGTTGCAAGCCCTCCTTTTTGCTCCCATCCAGATAATGTTTCTCCATCAAAGAGATTTACCCAAGGTGTTTGGTTTTTTTCCGTTTTGGCACAACCTAGAAAGGTTAGTGCAAAAAGTAGTGTAAAAATAGAAGGTAGTTTTATTATTAATCTTGTTGTCATAACTGTTAATTGTATTTGATTCTACTATTGGATTTAATATGCTGATCTTATTTCGAAATATAAAAGGTTTATTCTTTGTTGATAGAGGCATTTTTAACACAAGAGATTACAGCACTAAATTAAAACCGTGTACGCACACAAAAATAAAAATAAAATTCAAATACTAGCATAAATTTTTTGTTTTTTATAAATTTGTAGTAATATACAATAGTATGCCTAACATTACTTGTTGAGTTATATTAGTATTAATAAAAGATATTTGAAAACTATAAAAGACATTGCGAGAGAAGCAAATACTTCCCCAGGGACTGTTGACAGAGTTTTGCATAATAGGGAAGGGGTTTCTCAAAAAACAAGAGAACGCATTCAAACTGTTTTGGATAAGTATGATTTTCAAAAAAATATTCTAGCCAGCATGCTTGCTTTTAAGAAAAAGCATAGGATAGCTGTTTTAATACCAGAGGCACAATCGGATAAGGAGTTTTGGTATGAGCCTAATAGAGGAGTTAAGACAGCGCTTAAAGAGATAAAGAAATATGGAGTAACTGTTACTTGTTTTTACTTTAATCAGTTTAACCCACAATCTTTTGTTGACGCCTTTAAAAAAGTTGTGAATTTTGAACCAAATGCAGTTTTACTTTCCCCTATTTTTTATAATAATTCTATTCATTTAGTAGGTTTGTTGGAAGAAAAAGATATTCCGTACGCATTTATAAATATTGATATTGAAGGACAAAAAAACATTGCATTTATAGGACAAAACTCTTATCAAAGTGGTTTTCTTTCTGGGAAAATATTAAACCTCATTATGGCGGAAGAAGAAGAAGTTCTTCTGATTAAATCGCGTAAGAGTATTGATAGTCACCATGCAATTGATGCTAGAGTTAAAGGGTTTTTAGATTATTTTAAAGGTAAGAACTCCATACGTTCAATTCATTTTTTAAATATTGAAAATTTCGATATTACTGAAAGTATAAAGTGCATTACTAAAGAGCTTGAAAATAATCAAATTAAAGGAATTTTTGTTCCTTCTAGTTATGTATATAAAGTGGCGGAAATTTTACAGAAAACCAATTTAAACAGTGTAAAATTATTAGGATATGATGTGCATAGCGAAAATACTAAATATTTAAAAAAAGAAACAATAGATTTTTTAATAGATCAAGAGCCTTTTGAGCAGGGGTACACAGGAATAAAGATTCTTTTTGAGTATCTATTATTTCAGGAAATACCAAAGAAAATATACAATTCACCTATTAATATTATTACAGCAGAGAATTTAGATTTTAGAGAAAATTATTTTGAAAATGTATTGCCGTAAAAGGAAACTTATTGTTTTGAATACCATATATTAAATTAGAAAAGGATGCTACAAAATTTTGTAGCATCCTTTTTTCACCTTGAATTAGGTATAAGATATATCTATAGATAATTTACTGATTAACCCATAGTTTGTCAAAAAGACCTACCCCTGACGGAGTTTTTGAATTTGTATTTATGGACTCTTGTGGATAAGGAACACGTTGTATAAATTCTGATGCTACTGGTGTTCCTGCATTAACAGGAATACTCAAGGTAGCAGGGAAGTTATAATCATGTCTTCTTACATCTAACCAGGATTCACCGTTCATGGTAACCATTGCTTTGTGCTTTTCTGTCATTATTTTTTCCATAGTAACAGTAGCAGCCGTTTCGTTACCAAAGTTTGCAATATAATTGGTTATTTGCGTTTGGTATGCAGCAACATCTCCTCCGGAGTTTGCTAAATAGGTAATGCTTGCAGGAGTTACCAAGTCTAATTGCGCTTTAATGGCAGCATTAATAGCTGTTGCGGCTCTATCTGCATCGCCACTTCGCATCGCTGCTTCAGCTTCAATGAATAACAATTCGAAATGCGTAACTATTAGCTGAGAAGAAGTGTCTTTACCGTAGAAACCTTGTGGTCCAACAGGAGAGAAACTTATATTAGAAGTTCCAAAACCATTTGGTTTTCCAAGATAACCTACAGCAACACCATCCGTGTTTTCATTATTCCAGTAAGCAATTTTTCTAGGATCGTTTGTAGTTTCTAAGGTATTCATAAAAACTTCAGAAGCTATCATTTGGTTGTTTTCGAACATATGAAACCATCCATTTAAATATCTGTCGGCTCCTTCATACTTAAAAGTTAAATCTCCAGCGAAACTTGTGAATCCATTGGTTTTTGCATTGTCAATTGCGGTTAAAGCAGCAGTAGCAGAACCACTAGCATCTTTTTTACTTAAATGATTTCTGTACCTAGCTTCTAAAGCATACGAAAGTGCTTTCCATTTTGCAACGTCGCCATTAAAAGCTATGTCTTCAGCACCAAGGTTAATGGTGCTTGTTTTGTCCAAATCTGTTCTAGCATCACTTAACAGACTGAATATAGCGTTGTATATTTCTTCCTGTGTGTCAAACTTAGGAGAAGGTACTTCAGAACCTTTTAAAGCTTCAGACCATGGTATGTCTCCGTAATAGGATGTAAGTGTACCTATTCCAAGCGCCGTTAAAATTTTGGAAGCACCAACATGTTGCCATGCTTCTGTTTCTACTCCTTTTGCTATAACAACATCTAAGTCTTTAAGAGCATCGTATTGCGTACCCCATGTAGAACCTGTGTTTTGAATATCATACAAATCATAATTAATTCCGTTACCGTGATTACCAGCAAATGTTTGTATCCAAAGTCCAGACCAGGTATCCCAATCGGTTCCATTTGTAAACCTTCCATATTTATATAGAAGTGCTTGTTCTCCTTGCGTAAAAACTAGAGATAAGTCTACATCAGAAGGGTTATTAGGATCTTCATTTATATCTTCTATTCCATCACAAGATGCACCAACTAGTAGCAAAGCGAGAAGAGGTATAAATTTAATCAATCTAAAATTGAATATATTTTGTTTTTTCATTTTATGTATTTTTTAGAAATTTAATTTAACAGACATTCCGTAGCTTTTAGTGTTTGGAGCGGTGATGGTATTAAAACCTTGCACGTTTCCAGCACCCAATCCATTCGTTTCAGGATCAACCCCTTTATAGTCTGTATTTAACCATAGGTTTCTTCCTGTGAATGTTACACTAAGTCCATTAATAAATGTATTTTCCAACATTTTAGAAGGTAATTGGTACCTAAGACTAAGTGTACGTAAACGAATCCAAGAAGCATCTTCAGCAAAGTTCTCGTCCGTGTTATTATAATTTTGGTGATAGTATGTATTGGTCAATGGAACAGCAATTGTGCTTTGTTGTCCTGAACTTTCTATAATACCATCGAACACTTTAGTAGCGTTAGCATTTACATCGTCTGCCGCATAAAAACGATCTGCTGTAGTAGCACTAAGACCAGAATAAATCCAAGAAATTTCTGCGTCATTGTAGATTGTTCCACCTTCTTTAAACTCTAAATTTCCACTAAGAGTAAAGCCTTTATAAGAAACACTAGGGTTAATGTTTAATGTCCAATCTGGATTAACATTTCCTAAAATTTGATCTTGTTCTACCTGAGGAGCGCCATTATCGTCTAGTAAAAGTTTTCCTTCTGCGTTTCTTTTGTATGCATTACCTACAAAAGTTCCGTATGCTAATCCTGGTCTTGCTACAAGTTTTGTATAGTTCCAGTATCCATTTCCAACAACAATTTCTTCTAAACCATCTGGCACAGAAATAACTTCATTTTTGTTTTTAGTGAAGTTTAAACCTAGGTTTAAGCGAACATCTTCACTGTTTCTAAGAATATCATTAAAGTTTAATACGGCTTCAATACCACTATTTTTTACTTCACCACTATTATCTATATACTCCGTAAACCCAGTAGTAGAAGTCAATGGAATAGGAAGTACTTGGTCTATAGTATTACGTTGGTAATACGTAAGGTCTAATCCTATAAGGCTGTTAAAGAATTTTAACTCCGTACCAACTTCCCATGCAGTAGATAGTTCTGGTTTAATGTTAGCGTTGTTTTGTCTGGTACTAATAGTGAACCTTGGATTTCCATTAACATTTGGCGTTAGTCTAGCGAACGTATTAGTTGTAGAGTAAACAGGAGCATCGTTTCCTAATTTTGCCCAAGACCCTTTTAGCTTTCCAAAATTAAGGAAGTTATCATTTTCCATTAATTCTGTAAAAATAAAGCCACCACTTACAGATGGATAAAAGAAAGAATTATTTTCTTTTGGTAAGGTTGAGGACCAGTCATTTCTTCCTGTAACAGTTAAGAAAAGCATGTTTTTGTAATCTAAGTTTAGTTCGCCAAAAACACCAACAATTTTTTTATTGCTATCTGTATTAGTTACGGTAGTGGTCTTTGCATTAGAAATGTCATAAAAGTTTTTAATTAGTAACTCTTGACCTTCGGCATATAATCTATCATAGTTTTTGCTGTAAATATCCCCTCCAACTAAATAGGAAAAGTTGAAATCGTCATTTAAGTTAAAACGTCCAGAAAGGTTAAAGTTAGAAGTAATGTCTTTGCTATTAATTCTAATTTCATACATATCACCTCTTCTTCCAGTAGTATTTACAGATGAAATTGGGCGAACCAATTTCTTTTGGTCACTGTACGTATCTACACCTACTCTATAGTTTAGTTTTATCCACTTATTAATATCATAAGAGAAGTTAATATTCCCAATCATACGATTTACGGAACCATTTTCACCCTCTTCATTTACAATCCAATTTGGATCTGGAAGAAAAGCACTAAACCAAGTTCTTTCAGAGTTAACATCTTTCCAAGGTCTGTCATTTAAATTAAACATATGGTGGTAGTATGTTAAACCAGCACCATAGCCAGTATCTCCGCCTTGAAAAGAATTTGTATTCACATTTGTATAGGAAGCATAACCACCAATTTTAAACTTATTGGTTATTTTATAATCTCCTTTTATGGTAATATTTGCTCTTTCGTAAGTGTCGTTTTGAACAATACCTTCGTGGTTGGTGTGTCCTGCGGAGATATAGAATCTTCCTTTTTCGTTACCACCAGAAACAGATAGATTGGTATTTATTTTCTGTCCAGTTTGCCAAAAATTCTTATAGTTATCAATGAATTGAGGAATGGCATTACCTGAATTATCTTCAATTATTCCATCGCCATCTAAATCCACCGTAGTTCCATTGGGAAACGTTGGGCTAGAAGCATATGAAGGGCCCCAACTCCAATGTGTAACATTAGAATAAGCACCGTTTCTTCCTCTTGCATATTTATGAGTAAACTGAGGAAGCTTATTTGCTTCTTCAAAAGTATAACCTGTAGAAAGCGTTACATTAAGACCTTTCTGATCATAACTACCATTTTTAGTGGTAATAATAATGGCGCCATTTACAGCTCTAATACCGTATAATGCCGTTGCAGCACCACCTTTTAAAACAGTCATAGTTGCAATGTCATCAGGGTTGATATCAGCAGCTCTATTAGAACTTACTACTTTTCCGTAATCTCTAAAGGAAGTACCACTCGTACCACCGTTAGCATTACCAGAATCGGTCGTGTTATCTATTGGAATACCATCGATAACGAAAAGAGGTTGGTTGTTTCCTAAAATACTAGAAGAACCTCTAATAACAATATTGGAAGAAGCACCGGGAGAACCACCAGAACTAGTAATACTAACCCCAGATACTTTGCCATTTAAGGCATTAACAATATTGTTTTCTCCAGATTTTGTAAGGTCATCCGGTTTTACTGTTTCTGCCGAATACCCAAGTTTATTTTTGTCCTTGGAAATACCAAAGGCAGTTACAACAACTTCTGATAATTGTTGTGTATCTTCTGTCATAACCACGTTAATAACATTGGCACTACTTACTAATCTAGAAGCGCTTGTAAGCCCTAAATAGGTATATAGTAATGTTTGTCCTTCACTGGCATTAATGGCGTAATTTCCGTCAAAATCGGATTGGGTACCGTTAGTGGTGCCCTGAACAATAATGTTAACCCCTAAAAGCGGAACACCATTTTGATCGGTAATAGTACCTGTTATGCTTTTGTCTTGCGCAAAGGAGGTATAAATTCCCATTATGAGAAATAAGGCCATCATTTGCAGTCTCTTTACTTTCATAAAATTTTGATTTTAGTTAGAATTATTTGAGTTAGCACAATTGTAGAAAGGAGGCAGAAAAAAATTTGATAGCTAATTCAAATGATTTACTATGAAGATGAAAACAAAACTGAATGGATTCTTTTTATAGTAAGATTTCTTACTGCCTTACCTTTACAATTGTGGGATAAAGAAAGTTATAACACGTTGTTAATGAGTGTTTCCCTATAATAATGAACCAATCCGACAGAAGCATACTTTAATTTTACTATATTGGTTTCTTTTTATGTTAAAAATTAACAAATGGCTGTGTTTTTATTATATTTTTTGATAAGTATTTTATGGAAGTATTAGGATTTGGTTACACTTTTTTTTTCGAGGAATGGAAATAATAGACGGATTAACATTGAATTATGTTAAATATCTATTTAGGAATGATTTATTGTTTAAAATTGATAGGCAAAATTATCAAATGTTTAAATTTTGGGCTGAATTTGGGAATAATAATCCCTTTAGGAATTAGAAATTGTATTGAAGTATAAAGATTGATAGTTGGAGAAGGGTAAAAGTATTTTAATAGGAAGATTATAATCTGAGATATTGTATTTGTTAAGATTGTATGGCTATTCTATAGTTCAATGCCTGATCAAACAATACTTAAGCTTTGATTATAAAATGATGAAAAATCGAAACTATACTATTTTGATTCTATTTTCACTGGAATGAGATTCTTATAGAAACTCCAGACTAAAGTCCAATAGCAATAGAAACAAAGGTTTAAATGTCTTCGACTGCACTCAGAATGATTTTTTTGTACTTAACTTAACGATATTACGAAGAGACTCTAAGAAAGAATACTATTCAATTAAATTAAACACTTCCCGTTCCTGGGAATAGGTTGCCTTCACTATTGCCAGAGTTTACCGCATTCCATGCAATATTCTTTGAAAACTCCTGATATTCTGTAGGTGTTAGCTGTGTTTCTTTTCTAAAAGCTTTGTAGAAAGTTACTTTATTATTGTAGCCTACTTCGTAAGCAATGTCAATAATATTCATATTTCTAAAGGTATCTTTTTCTAAAATGGACATCGCCTCTTTAATACGGTATTTATTTATTAGTTCGAAAAAGTTCATGTCAAAATGCTCATTAATAACTTGCGAAGCATTATGTCTTGTAGTTTCTAAATTTTGGGAAAGAATATCTAGCGTAAGGTTGTTCTGTTTAAAGACTTTTTTAGTATTAAGTAGGTGTGTTAGATTTTCTTTAAGCTCTAAAGATAAATTGGGTGTTAATCCAGATTTTTCATATTTGGGAACAGACTCAATAACTGGAGTGTTTACTACCACGGTCTTTATCTTGGTTTTAAAAATAGAAGGTTGGGTATATGCTATTATGGAAACATATAATACCGTAACGGCCATAATGGCGACCTGAAAATGAGTGGCATACGTAAGATCAAGATTTCGAATAAAAGGAATTACTTTTAAAACAGGAAGCACATATAAAATGTAGCTAATAATATAAATTGAATTGAGGATAAGAATCTTTTTTTGCCATTTTCGAAATGGGGAGCTGTTCTGTATAGCCTCTTTTTTTCTATATTTTTTATAGGATTTATATATGAGGTAATTGTAGATAACTAAAGAAATTGACTTAAGGATTATTATTAGATCTCTTCCTGGAAGTGGATAATTATGCTGATTAATTATGAGTAGCAGCTTCTCGTTGGCAGAAAGAGAATATAAGGGAACAATGAATATTAATAGAGCCACAGAGGGTACTAAATGTAAAAGGTCTGTAATTTTAAACTTATAGGCCTCAGATGCTTTTTTAAAATAGAAATATAGTAAAGGACCGTATAAAAATGAAAAGGAAAATGTAGCGTAATAAGAATGGGGAAAATGATACGCGAGATTGCTAATGTGTAAATCAATATGTAAGATTAGTAAAGAGTGTATAAACAGAAATAAGCTCAGAAGTAGGTTACTTTGTTTATCAGCCCCTTTTTTAAGATTTAGAATAAAGGACATAAATACTCCAATAATTCCAGAAAATAAGAAGAAGAATGTCCACCCATTTATTTTTGGCAAATATGTAGCTGAAATTTTTTGAAAAGCTTTTGTATTGCGAATGGAGTTAAATTCATTCTGTTTTATAAAATCGATATCCGCTGTTTGTTCAATATGTTTTTTTAGATAGATACATGCGTTTTTTGCATCGAGTTGTATGGCGTAATTAATCGCTTGTTCTTTGTTCGATAAGGTGTTTTCTTGGTATTTTATTAGGCCAAACTCCTCCTCAATAGGGGAGTAGATTGGTGAAATAGTTGTGTTTGCTATTAGTGTTGATTTTCCGTTGGAAGGAGAAGACAAAAATAGCATGATGGTAAACGTGATGAGTGTTTTGATTGATGATGCCAATAAGATTATTTTTTGATTGATTGATTACATGCTGTATGCTTTACTTAATAGACTGCAAATTTGGCAAGTTGTTACATAGAATGGTTGTATCCGATAAAGGTTTACCATTTTTGTGATTAATTTTTGGGTTAGTTATAAAATCTTGAAAGCTTTTCGTGTCTTATTTAGCGCTCTCGAGGTTTCAATTTAATAAGGGGATAGTGATTGTACAAGAGTTGTATGAGGCCTCAAATGATTTTATTGCAATAGGTTACTATTGTAGTTCTGCGTAAGGGAAACATCCTTGTTTAAAATAATTCTAAATAATATCAGAAACAATATGATTTTAATATATATTTGTTATTAATATTTAATCTAAATAAAAATAAAGATAAATTTCACAAAACATACCAACTATGAAATCATATACCAAACCAGTTATTTCATTTGTAGCTGCCCTAGTTTTTTGCGTATCATCCAATGCGCAAGAAGAAAATCCCTTTTTTAGTAGAGATTTTTGGAATGAAAAGCCGAGCACCAAAATTGTGCAACAGAAAATAGAAGAAGGTCATTCATTAACGGAAGTAAGTTCCCGTGGTTTAGATGCACTACAGAATGCCATTTTATATGCAAATGATTTGGAAACGACCAAACTGCTAATAGAAAACGGAGCTAATATTCATAAGAAAATTAAGCGTGGAGGAAGAACAGCTGCCTTTTGGTCTGTATATAAGGATAATTTTGAAATACTAAGTTATCTTTTATCTAAAGGAGTTAAAGCAGATTTAAAAGACGATAGAGGTAATTCTTTAATTATGTACGCCGCAAGCTCAGGTGCATCGGATAAGAGAATTTATGATTTGTTATTAGAAAAGGGAGCTACGTTAAAAAACGTAGTAGACAAAAATAATAGAAATGCAATTCTGTTATATGCTGGACGGATTAAGAACATGGAAATGGTAGATTATTTCCTTTCAAAAGGATTGTCAATTCATAGTGTCGATAAAGATGGAAATGGACTTTTTCATTATGTAGCTCGAAGTAAGAACAAAAAGTTTTTAGAAGGTTTAATAAAAAGAGGAGTGTCTTATGAACCAAATGCAAAAACAGGAGACAATGCATTTACGTTTGCTGTGAAAAGAAATAGAAACGGTAGTGTTCTAAGTTTAGAATTGCTACAGTATTTAGAAAGTCTTGGCTTAGATCCGAAGGCCATTGCCAAAGTAGGTACTACAAGTCTTAATACTGTAGCATATTCTGAAAAAAATATAGAGATATTCAAATATTTTGTTAAAAAGGGAGTCGACCCTAATGCAAAGGACAAAAATGGAAATACTGCTTTTATGAGAGCAGCTTTCCGAAACAATAAAGAAGTGGTTAGCTACTTATTAGGTCTCACTAAAGATATAAACCAACAAAACCACGAAGGATATACAGCTGTTTTAAATGCGGTTAGAAGAAATTCGCCAGGAGTGGTTGAATTCTTATTAAAGAAAGGCGCAGATTTAAATCAGAAAGATCAAAAAGGAAACGATATTGGTTGCCTGTTGGTAGATGGCTACAGAAGAGATCTTAGCATTTTTAGAGAGAAAATGGAAATACTAAAAAAGCATGGATACAATCCGAAGAAAGCAAAAGTTCAAAATGGAAATAGCTTGTTGCAAGTGGCTATAAGAAATGGAAGAACAGAACTAGTAAAGGAAATTGTTAGTATGCAAATCCCCCTTAACAATAAAAATAATGAAGGGTATACACCTTTACATGTTGCAGCAATGACGGCAAAAAATGATGTTATTATTAAGAATTTATTAGAAGCAGGAGCAGACAAGTCAATTAAAACTGAATTTGGAGAAACTGTTTTTGATCTAGCTTTTGAAAATGAAGTGTTAAAAGGTAAGAATATTGATGTTACTTACTTAAAATAAATAATCATAGGGGCAAAGTCCAAGAGGTATTAATAAACAACAAACCATTTATATTCGACACAAATGTCGCGGTATAAAACCCACTGGTGGGAATAAATAGTACATAAACACAAAAAAATAGAATGAAAAATATAAAGAATATTGGATTATCGTTATTCGTAGCGTTACTAATTTTTACGGCATTAGCATTTAATTCTGTCGAAAAACAAGGATATAAATGTATAATTCAACTTACTAATTATACAGGAGAAGGTGCCTATGTAGTTTTATCATTAATAGATGCTAAAGGAGAATATGTAGAAACACTTTATATGCTAGGAGAAGATGAGAAATGGTATGATTATTTTACCACATGGTGGAAGTTTTGGGAAAAAGACAAGGTTAGTCTTGATGCTATTACAGGAGAATCTATTATAGGAGGCGATAGAAAAATTATAAAATTGGATGTGGATACCTCTAAAATTGACGCTGGGTATAAAATTCGATTTGAAACGGCAGTTGAAGATCAGGATTATTTTATCGATGCTGAGGTGGATCTAAATTCCAGTACCATAAAAAATAAGATTACAGGAGAAGGATACATTAGATATATTCGTTTTATTCCCAATTAAGTTTTTCTATGACAATTTCAATTTGGAGGTATAGCCATTTAGTTTTGGCTATACTTTCATCCGTTTTTTTATTAATAGCTTCTATTACAGGAGCAGTGTTGGCGGTAGAGCCAATACATAATAATACATTTTCTTATCATATAAAGAACTCAGACGATTTACCGTTGTCGCGTGTTATGTCTGTTGTTAAAAATAAGTATGAAGAAGTACTTAGTTTAAAGAGGGATAAAAATGGTTTCGTTATACTAGAGGTAATTCCAGAAGAGGGGAGTAGTTCTTTTTATATAGATCCATTTACGGGGGAGAAAATAGGAGAACTAATAGAGCAGCATCCTATTTTTGAGTTTATGACAGGCCTACATCGATCTTTATTTTTGCAGTCTTTAGGTAGGGGATTTATTGGCACAACTGCGTTTATTTTATTTTTCATTGCAATTTCTGGTGTTGTTCTTATTTTAAAACGACAAAATAGTATTAAAGGGTTCTTTAGTAAAATAGTTAAGGAGAATACTTCGCAATACTTTCATATAATATTTGGAAGATTAACATTAATTCCGATTGTTATTTTATCGCTCACAGGTGCTTACTTGTCTTTGCAACGGTTTAAAATTATACCCAAAGAGAATATTGCATTAGAAATTCCAGAAGATGCTGCTGAAATGACTGTGCAATTGGACTTTGAAAATATGCATCTTTTTACCAAAACAACACTCTCTAATTTTAGAGGATTGCTTTTTCCTTTATTTGAAGATGCAGAAGAGTATTATCATTTAAAAGCAGTAGATTCAGAATACTATATTAATCAATTTAATGGTGAAGTTGTTAGTGAATATGCTTATCCGTTTACAACGGTACTATCTACTTTAAGTTTTGATTTACATACTGGAGCAGGAACAATTGTTTGGGCTTTCATTCTTGGGGTTACTAGTTTAAGCATGCCATATTTTATGTATTCTGGTTTTGTAATGACTATAAATAGAAGAAAAGGAAGAATTAAAAACGTATTTAAGAAAGACAAAAGTGAGTATGTTTTACTAATCGGGTCAGAAAACGGAAGCACTAGAATCTTTGCGAAAATGCTACACGAGGGCTTGTTAAAATCGGGTAAATCTTCCTATATAGCAGATTTAAACGGATACACCAGCTTTAAAGAAATGAAGTATATGATTGTGCTTGCTTCTACATACGGACAAGGGGAAGCTCCTGTAAACGCTTCAAAATTTTTAAAGATTTATAAGGAAGCAAAGAATGGTGGCAATCCGTTTCATTATGCCGTAGTAGGTTTTGGTTCACTTTCTTATCCAGACTTTTGCAAGTTTGCTTATGAAGTAGATGAATGTTTAGTAAATGATGTTAATGCAACACGTTTGTTAGATGTGCATACGGTAAACAATAAATCTTTTGAATCTTTTAGTAATTGGGTGAACCAATGGAGTGAAAAAAGGGGAATTACTATTGCATTACCAAAAGAGGTTGTTGTAAAAAGTAAAAGTGTATCGGATTATAAAACGATACAAAAAACCGAAGCAAAAGATAGTCCAGACGAAACATTTTTGGTGGAATTACAATCTCTAAAAAAACAATCGTTTACTTCAGGTGATTTATTGGCGGTTTATCCAGAAGGTAGTAATCAAGAACGTTTGTATTCAATAGGAATTTTGAAGAATACTATTTTGTTAAGTGTAAAAAAACATGAATTTGGCCTGTGTTCTAATTATTTAAACAATTTAAAATTAGAAGAAACACTAGAAGGTTATATCATAAAAAACAAGGAATTTCATTATCCGCATAAGGCGAAAAAAGTTGTTCTTATTGCAACAGGAACAGGTATTGCACCATTTTTAGGAATGATAGAGAACAACGCAAAGAAAAGAAATACTTCCTTATACTGGGGAGCCAAGAATAAAGAATCATTTGTGCTATATCAGGATATTATAAATGATGGAATAGAGAATGATCGATTAACACAATTTAATCCAGCCTATTCCAGAGAGGGTACGGAAAAAGTATATGTACAGCATTTAATAGAGCGGGACCATGTAGAAATTGTAAACACTTTGGATAGTAAAGGTGTTATTATGATTTGTGGTTCTGTTGCAATGCAAAAAGAAATTATGGAAATATTGGGTAAATACTGCCTAAAAAGAAGTAATAAACCTTTAAGCTATTACAAAAACAGGAATCAAATACGGATAGATTGTTATTAATTAGGGAATCTATCCGTGACTGATTTACTGCCCTTTTTTGACTAAAATATCCAAAAGAAAAAATTGCTATTTCTTCTTCTTTTCCTGTTGCTAATAAATTGTCACTTTCCTGTTAATTTTTGTTAAAAAATTATTTAAAATTATTCTAAATAATGTTGCAAGATAGAAAAGACTATTTTACATTTGCTTCTTATTCTTAATAAATCTAAATAAAAATAATGAATTTCATACGTTTAATCAGTATAGGTATATTGATGGTATTTAGTTTTTCGAATCTAAATGCACAGTCAGATATTTTCGGAAAAATAGTGGACGAAAATAAAGAGCCACTACCATTTGCCAATATCCTAATAAAAGGAAGCACAACAGGGACAACATCAGATTTTGATGGAAATTTTTCACTAAACAAAGTATCGAACACAGATGTCTTAATAATATCCATGTTAGGATTTAAAACCAAAGAAATTATCGTAGGTAGTGAAAGAACAATTGAAATTATTCTAATTGAAAACGCAGAATCTTTAGATGAGATTGTGGTAACAGGTGTTGCCGTTGGTACTTCTGTTAAGAAATTGGCATTTGCTTTATCTAAAGTAAACAAAGAGCAATTAAAAGAAGTGCCAGCTGCGGATCTTGGTAATGCATTACGTGGTAAGGTTGCAGGTGTTAGAATTGTACAGGCTAACGGAGATCCAAACACAGCGGCATCTATACGTTTAAGAGGATCTAATTCTCTAATGGGTAGTCAAGACCCTTTAATTATTATAGATGGTGTAATTACAGGAAGTGGCACCAATTTAAGGGATATTAACATGGAAGATGTAGAAAGCATTGAAGTTATAAAAGGAGCTGCAGCATCCTCTTTATATGGTTCTTTAAGTGGTAATGGTGTTATTCAGATTATTACAAAAAGAGGTAGAAATACAAATGGAGTTCCTACATTGACAGTTAGAAATGAAATAGGATTTTCTCAAATAGTAAATAAATATCCTTTAGCTAATACACACCGATATAAATTAAGAGATCCAAGTCTTCATCCGTGGAATTTTGATGATTTTAACGAACAGGGTAGATGGGAACTTAGTGGTAAAGGTATTAGAGTAGCAGAAGAAGATGGTCTTTTAGATAATCCATTCCCTAGAGTATTAGATAATCAAGCTGTAATTAATACGGCGCAACCTGTAAACACGGTATATACTTCACTTTCTTCTGGCAATGAAAATTTTAAGTATCACTTGTCATTTCAAAATAGCAAAAGCGGTGGGGCTATTGAAGGTATAAAGCCTAATATAAGAAACAATAGCCGTATGAATATTGATTATATGCCAAATGAAAAATTTAGTATAAAAAATTCATTTTCTTATTCTACTACAGAAGGGCATATTGCACCTTCTAGCACTAGAGTTAACGGGCTTCGTCTTGAACCTTGGCTAGATATTACGGAGAAAGATATAGATGACAACTATCTCTCAACACCAAAAGGGTCTAAATATCTTAGAGATGGATATCTTGACAATCCGTTATATGAAGTAAATATTCTTGAAAATAATTTTAATAGAAAACGACTAATGTTTAGTCCTGATATTTCCTATAGAATTAATGATAATTTACGAATAGGAGCATCTTATTCTTATGACAAATCTAGAGAAGAAACTTATTATTACACCCCAAAAGGGTATGAAGACCCAGATCCAGAAAGAGAAGATGGAGGGGAGTATGGTATTGAAAATGATTTTTCTACAACAGCAATTACTCAGGCCTTTATTACGTATAATAAAAGGCTAGGTAAATTTAACAATAGGATAACAGCAAAGTTTTTAAGAGAGAATAGACTAAACACTGCTTTTTATGGAAAAGGAGAAGACCTTTCGGTTGGGGGTGTTTTAAATTTGGCAGCAACTAAGGGAGATTCTAGAACACTAAAATCGTATAAAGCCGAAGAAAAAGTGAGTAACTTTTTTGTAGATTATAATTTGGATTATGATGATAAAATTATTTTTAATGGATTAATTAGAAGAGATGGATCTTCTTTGTTTGGCGAAAATAACCGTTGGCAAACTTTTGGCAGGGTGTCCCTTGCTTATATTGTTTCAGAGGATTTTGAAATTAAAAATGTTGATGATTTAAAGGTGCGTTTTTCTTGGGGTGTATCTGGTCAGCGTCCAAGATTTAATGCACAATACGAAACGTATACATTTGATAGTAGAACAGGAGTAATAGAACGAGGTACTTTAGGAAATAAAAATTTATTACCATCTAAAGTTTCAGAATGGGAAGCTGGTTTAAATGTACGATTGTTCAATAAGATAAATTTAGAAGTCAATTATGCAGAAACTATCGTAAAAAACGACTTTATTAAAGCTCCAATACCTGGAGTGCTGAGTGGTTTTACAGAGCAGTGGAAAAATATTGGCGGTATAAAATCTAGTTCTTTTGAAGTTCAAGTTGGCGGGGATATTATTAGAACTGATAATTTTAAATGGAATCTTAATGTTAGTTGGGATAAAGTCACACAAGAAATATCAGATTTAGGTGGACTTGCTCCTTTCAACAGGTCTAGACGTTTATTTAGAGTAGAAGAAGGCAAACCTTACGGATTAATGTATGGGTATAAAATAATAGATAACATAAACGATTTAAGCTTAAACAACAATGGTTTTGTTTTAAATGACCTAGGAAGTAAAGATAATAATGATTTACTAGGAACATTGAAACCTAGTGATTTTGAAACCAATGAGCATGGTTATGTTGTTAGAAAAAATACGGAAGGCACAAAAAATGAACAAGTGATTCTTCTTGCAGATGAACAAGGAGTAAATAAAAAAGTTGCATTAGGAAATACAAACCCCGACTGGAACTTAGGATTATCTAGTAACTTTTCTTATAAAAATTTCAACCTTTATTTTGTTATAGACCACCAGCATGGCGGACAAATATACAATAGCACCAAACAAGATCTATATAGAAGAGAGCGTCATGGAGATCAGGAGACATTTGCAAAACAAGGGAAACATATTTTGTATTCAAATGATGCCAGTAATTTAGATTTTAAATTCAATGATACCAGTCATTTTGTAGAAGATGGTACGTTTACCAAATTAAGAGAAGTAGCCTTAGGTTACACCCTAAATGAAGATGCATTAGGTGAAAATGTAGGCAAGTATATTAAGCAATTAAAATTTTCATTAATAGGACGAAATCTGTTAACGATTACTAATTATTCAGGTTTTGATCCAGAGGCAGCATATATTAGAAATTCTAGTAGAGATAGAGGTAACGGGCCTTCTAATAGAACAACACCTAATCCAACAAATGACAGGATAGATAGAAGGGCTTATCCTCAATTTAGAACTTTTACAGCCATGATTCAACTAAAGTTTTAAAAAAAAATAAACGATAAAATTTTAAACAAATGAAAATTATAAATAAAATAACAATAGTATTTTCTTTGACACTATCATTTTTTGTTTTACAAGGATGTGATTTAGATGTTGATAATTTAAATGAACCAGATAGAGATCGTGTATTAGGCGATCCTTCAGAAGCTGTAACTCTTTTAGATAATTCAGCTATTTCTTTTTTCTCAAATCTTCTTGGGCGTAGTAGAAATTATGACCATTTGGCAGATCAGTTTATTACTTGCAGTGGTAGTTCTTGGCAAGTAAACAGAGAGCCAAGAGAACGTCTTACTAACGATATTGGAGGAACCTTTGAACGTCTTCATGAGCGCGATTGGAAAGCTTTTTATGAAATGATTATTACTGCAAATGATATTTTGATTAGGGTAGATACGTGGGAAAGTGAAAGTGATGCTTATAGAAATAGCGCCAAAGCTTCTGCTTTGTTACTAAAAGGATTGGCAACAGGTTATGCTGGTGTAATCTATAAAGAAGCTATTATTGTAGAAGCTTCAGAGATTCCTCTAACAATTGAGAATATAGCTGTTTCAGATTATAATGAAGTAATTAATAAGGCTATTGAGTATCTAGAAGAGGCTAAGGCTATTTATACTAATAATCCAGATTTAGAATGGAGTTCATTGCCAAATATAGAGTTGTCATCTGTTAAAGTTGTACAGCTAATTAATACGTATGCAGCTAAGTTTTTATTAGGGAAAGCTAGAAATAATGATCAATTTAAAGTTTTAGACTTTAGTAAAATACAAAGCTACTTAGATAATTCTATAGAGAGTACAGTAACTGCAATAGGTACCACCCAGCTATATGGAAGTCATCAATATAGTGCATCACGAATAAGAAGAAATCAATTTTCTTACTCGGCAGATCAAAAAATCCCTTGGTTATTAAGCGGAAAAGCGGTACCTACAAAAAAAGGAGTCGATGATAGCACCCCAATAACTTCTATTGATAAAAGAGCTGAACTATATTTTGTTTACAAAGAGCAAACAAGATTTAGATATTCTGAAAGAGATCCTTCATTATATTCAAATTATGGAAATATTAGATTTAGACAAGAAGATTCGGACGGTAAAGGCAAAGACAGACAAGAGTATCCTGCTAATATTTTACATGTAGAAGAAATACCTGTTTTAAAAGCAGAAGTAGCGTATGGTTTAGGTAATTATGCTCTTGCAGAAAGCCTTTTAAATAGCAGTAGAAGAGTTACTGTTGGTGAAATGCCTTTGTTAACAGGAGCAGACCCTGTGAAAATTGCAGATGCTTTATTTTATGAAAATAGTATAGAGCTTAATTTAATGGGAAAAGGCATACAGTGGATGTTTATGAGAAGATGGGATCTATTGCAGGAAGGCACTATGTTGCATATGCCAATACCTGCACAAGAGTCTCAACTTATGAATGTTGATATAATTACTATTGGCGGTCAAGGAACCGGTGATGGGATTGATTCTGCCAAAGGAGATAATTCTTGGAGGTAATTGTATTTGTTCGTAGTAAAGATTAAATAACTGACCAACCAATTAAAGAAAATTCTATAATCTATACATTACAAGAAGTTTACCAATTTGTAGAACAATAGAATTGTAAGTTTTAGTTTAGTTCATTAAGGGCGTTAACCATTTGGTTATCGCTCTTTTTTGTTTGAAAATTTTATCCTGTGAATAGGTTTAGAGTAAATTAACAGATAAAAAAAAGAGTTATTAGAAAATGATGGCTTCAAAATCATGAAAGTAAGAACATAGGGTAGAGGTAATGCTATTTGTCTAGCAAGCAATACTTCTATATGTATTAAATCGAAAAGAATTCACCATGTTTCTGTCCAGATAGTTTCATAACATTTTTTACACAATAGAGATTACAATGTATTAATTACTCCCAGAATATATTGTAATACAAAACTACTAGAGGCAACCTTATAAAATCTTGTTTCATAGGATTGCCTCTGTAGTTTGTATTTATGCTAATCTTTACTTTTTTATGCTTTGTTTGTATCTAACTAAAGCTTCCAAATAATAATAGTCGGCATAATTTATAGGAACATCTATTTCTTTACCATGAGGAATGCTTCCAACACTATGTTTTAGAACAAAATTATTGTTTTGCCCTACTTTTGCCGTGTATTTATCTGTAGCTAATGAAGAGAGTATTTTTTCAGCCGCTTTTAAATAGTTATCACTCGTATAGTTATCTAATTCTAGTAGGGCTGAGGCGGTAATGGCAGCAGCAGAAACATCACGAAATTCATTTGGTATGTTTGTAGCATTATAGTCCCAATAAGGAATTCCATCTGTAGGAGTAACTTCATGGTTAATTATATAATTAGCAATTGACTGTGCTTGCTTTAAGTACTTTTCGTCTTTGGTGTAACGATAGCACATAGTGTACCCGTAAAGTCCCCAAGCTTGTCCTCTTGCCCAAGCACTTTCATGTGCATAACCTTGTGCTGTATGTTTGTTCCTTACCGCTCCCGTTTTAGCATCATAATCAATAACATGATAAGAGCTAAAGTCTTCTCTGAAATGATTTTTCAGGGTTGTATTTGCATGTGCAATAGCAATTTTTTCATATTTGGAATCTCCTGTAAGAATTGAAAGTTCAAATAATAGTTCAAGATTCATCATATTGTCAATAATAACAGGATAATCCCATGCTTGTGCAAATTTGGGCCATCCTTTGGTAATATCCCAACTTTTAATGCATCCTACATTTGTATCGAAACGACTAATTAAAGAATTGCCAGCAGTTATCATTACGTCTTTAAACTGTTGGTTTTGTGTTAGCCTATAACCATTTCCATAGGAACAATTAAATATAAAGCCTAGGTCATGCGAGATTGTTAAGTTTTTATGTTCTTCGTGTTTTTTTTGAAATTTTTCGGCGGCTTTCTTCCATTTTTTATTCTTTGTAAGTTCAAATAAGTACCAGGAACTTCCAGGAAAAAAACCCTCTGTCCAATCAAAACTCTCATTGGTCCAATGAATATTCCCGTTTTTTGATGTTGTTCGTGGGATGCGATTTTCCTTTTCAGCACCTTCTAGTAATAGAATAAATTGTTTTTCTACAGTTTCAATTTGTTGATCTATTGAATCAATGTTATTTTTTGGTTTTGTTTCATTACATGAACTGAGTATTATTAGGAAGGATAGTATTGATGCTATTTTTGGAATCTTCATTTATTCGGTTTTTAATAATTATAATTTGTTTTGGCTATAAAGGTGTTAGGTATATTCATTGAGTATTTTGGTCAGTTTTTAGATATAAATTTCAGGATACATTAAAGATTTATACGTAAAAATACTTTTATATATAGAAAGGGAGTTTATTTATACAATTATAAATTCATCCTAATTAATGGTTAAAGAGTTTTTTTACGAAGTATATTTTATTGGTTTTGAGATTCTTAAATCCAGAAAAAGCTGTGATTAAAGTAAATTTGGAAATCATTATAATCAAAACAAGTTTTGAAGCTATAATAGAATAGGGGCAACCATTGCATTGCTATATTTTACAAGGTGAAACTATGGACAAAACTCTTCTTTTTGGTTTCTATTTAAAAAACCAAGGGAGCCTCTCGACTCCCTCAGTATTTTACATAAACACCATATTAACGTATAAATTAATGGTGTTACTATTCTATAATCAAATAGAATATTTCTTTAACAATTTAATTTCCTTTTACCAATTTGCATTTTGGATTAAACTTGGATTTAATGCTAATTGCTCCGTTGGAAAAGGCCATAGGTAATTTTTAGCTGGATCAAACTCTCTGTCAGCGCCAGACTGTAATAAAATATAACCATTGCCATCAAGTAATGGGGTAACAACTGTACCGAATTCTGCAAAGTAATAATTACCTAAAACTGGTTTTGGCAATTCAATTTCCGCAGTTTTCCATCTATTTAAATCCCAGTATCTAAAACCTTCTAATGCTAATTCAACTCTTCTTTCTCTTCTAATTTCAGCTTTCATATCAAGGTTATTGATTGTAGCAAATGAATTTGTTAAGCTCGGCATCATAACGTCTGGTCTTGACCTAAGTTCATTGATAGATTTATTCAAATCATCATCACTAATTGATCCATCTAGTTCAAAAGTTGCTTCAGCATAATTTAAAAGTACTTCGGCATATCTAATAATAGGATAATCTATAAATGATTTTTGTGTATTCCAATCTTCAGGATTTATGTATCTCCTGTTTGCAAAGCCAGTTTTCTGAAATGATAATGAAGGTATTGTAAATTCTAATTGAGTCCCGATATATTCATTTCCCTCTTTTAAGAAAGAATGAAGCATTCTAGGATCTCTATTTGCAAAAACTTCCATGATAGTACTAGGAACATTATAATTTGGCGATTTACTCATTGGTAATCCATCAGTAAGTAAATAAGAGTCTGCCAATGCTTTAGTTGGGCTCACTTTTCCTTGCTCCAATTTCCTCTGTGATTTATGGCTTAAGATATTATCTGCAATGTTTTTACCATAAATTCTCACTAGAATATTCTCTGGATTTGATGATCCTTCTCCTTCGTATTGAAACAGTTCATAATACGAATTGTGCAAATCGTGCTGTCCAGAATTTATAACAGCTAATGCAGCTTGCTTAGCTAGATTAAGATGTTGTTCTGGATTTCCATAGGCATGGTATTTAGCTCTTGTACCCTCAAACAATGCTACTCTAGATTTGAAAGCCAAAGCAACGGTTTTGCTAATTCTCCCATAATTCCCTCCAGCCATTTCGCCAGGAAGAGGCAACTTGTTTGCTGAAAAATCCAAATCGGCATAAATAGCTGTAAGAACTTCTTCTCTGCTTGCTTGTTTAGCATATAGTTCAGGAGAATCTGACGCAACAGTATTAAGAATTAGTGGAACTCCACCATAACGTTGTAAAAGATTAAAATATGCCCAGGCTCTAAAAAAACGAGCTTCACCAACATAAATGTTTGCTTTATCCGCTTCCAATCCTGTTTCTATTACTAATGCCGATTTTTCAATAATAACGTTAGCCGTTCTTACAAGTCTATATAAGCTATTAAAAGTACGATTGGAACCTGGTACCAATAGAGTCCCATCGCTAATGTCGTTTGTTTCTGTGCCATAGGCATCATCAGACCAAACATCATTAGACCAAACATCATTATCCTCAAGCAGCTTTGGCAAATAAGCATATAATCTATTTGTAGCGGATTTTAAATCGGATTCATTTCTCCAAAAAGTTGGATCCGTTATCCTTGTTTCAGGAAACCTATCTACATCACAGGAAACCATTAACATTAACATATAGGCCAATGATGAAATGATGATTCCTTTATTTCTTCTTTGAATATTTTTTGTGTTTCGCATAATTTTATTTTTAATCAAAATGATAAATTCATCCCAAGTCCAACAGTTCCGAAAAGTGGATAATCTGCTCTTACATAAGGTCTTTGCTCAGGATCAAAAACACCTTCGAACACACCCATTTTTGAAAAAGTTAATATATCTTTAGCTACTGCATAAAATTTTAAATTTTCTATTCCAATTTTGTCTAAGAAATCTCTAGGTAGAGTATACCCTATTTGAATATTCTTTAATCTCATGTAAGCACCATTTAACACCCATCTATCTGAAGTTGCATAATTATGATGTCCCTTTAGAAAAGGTCTCGGAAAAGCCGCACCTGTATTTTCTGGAGTCCAATAATCAGCATGATGTTTTTGAGCAGAAAACCAAGTTTGACTATACGGCATCAACATATCTCTGTTAACCGTAAAGTTTCTTTTTCCAACACCTTGTAGAAAGAAACTAAAATCAATGTTTTTCCATTTAAGTTGGGTTGTAAAACCAAAAGAATACCTAGGATTTGTAGTTCCTAAATTCACCAAATCTCCTGAATCTTCAGTAGTTCCACCACCTGCATTTATTTTATTATCACCATTCATGTCAATATATTCCATATCTCCAATTCCGGTTTTACTACTATAAAACGCACTGTTATCTAATTGCTCTTGTGTTTCAATATACCCTGAAACAGTTTTGTATCCCCAAATAGTATTTAAAGGATAGCCCTGAATAAGTTTATTATTACCTCTTCTAACAATATTTCTTCCATCTCCATATTCTACTAATTCGTTCTGGTTGTCAGAGACATTTAGCCCTATATTATAGCTGAAATTTTTTCCAATAACATCTCTGTATCTAAGATCCAATTCCCAACCCCAAGCTTTAAGCTCACCGTCATTAACTTTCGGTGCACCAACACCATAGGTAGCTGGTAAATCTAAAGGAATAAGCATGTTTTTGTTGTGCTTAATGAAGTAATCAAAAGTAGCACTCAATTTGTTGTTGAAAAAGGCCAAATCAACTCCGTAATTTGACGTCTCTACTGTTTCCCATGATAAAGTGGAAGAAGGTACCCCACTTTGGTAGTAATAAGTAGATCTATCTTCAGATTCACCAAGTACAACACTAGATCCAGAGGAAAGTGTAGGCAAGTAATCATAGTAACCAATAATGTTGGCATTTGCATTACCTAATTGTCCCCAAGAATATCTAGGTTTAAATTCAGAAACAAATGGCAATAGATTGGCAAACCAGTTTTCTTTATGAATATTCCATCCTGCAGAAACAGAAGGAAAGGTCTGAGTTCTTAGTCCAGGTGCTAATCTAGATGTTTCATCTGTTCTAATAGTAGCTTCAAGGAGATATTTTCCATCAAAGTTGTAATTAATTCTACCAAAATAAGATTGTTTAGCATACGTTCTTATACTCTGACTATTGGTTTTACTTTCAGGAGCTCCAAGGTTTAGAGCAGGTAAATCATTACTTACTAACGACCTTGCAGCAGCACTAATTGCATCATTTCTATAATCTTCCCATTGGTATCCTCCTAATACATGGAACGAATGTTTACCGTATTTATAATCATAATCTACCAGAAATTGAAAATTTTCACGATTTCTAAGCTCTCTATAAGTAGATAACGAGTTAGGATTGTTTAGGTATGAATTTGGGCTATGACGACCCCAAAGCTCTACTGTTCTTTTAAAATTCTCATAATCATAAACCCTATGTTTTTTTCCATAAATTGCACGAACCTGAACTCCTTTTATAAAGTCTTTTGCAGATAGGGTAAATATACCGTCTAGCTCGTTTATATCTTTATACGTATACCCGCCTTCTTTAAGGATTCCGTATGCTCTTGTACCTCCGCTTGCAATTCTTCCTTCTGGAGTAAATATTGGGTATCTACCACGTCCTTGTTGAATGTACTGGAAGAAACTATAACCATTTGTACCTTGAGAAGGCTGATCTCTATTGTGAACAGCGTATGAGATTTTAGAACTCAAAGATAGATACTTGGTTAATTTAGTGTCTATGTTTAAACGGTAATTAAAACGTTTAAAATTATCATTACCAACCTTAAAAAGACCATCTTGATTTAAATGGGCAAGAGATAACAAAAATTTGGTTTTTTCCGATCCACCGCTAATACTAAGGTTGTTAGATGTTGTCATAGAATTTTCCCTAAGTAAAACTTTTCTAACATCGGATTTGTGGTAATATATGTACTTGTTTGAATCTGTAGGATGTGCTACATATTCTACGCCATTCCTAATATTATCAAGATCAAAATCACTATATTCAGCACCGACTCCAGCATTTGCTCTTGCCAAGTTAGAATATTCTGCCTCTTCAAGTAGACCAAGTCTTTTTCCTAGGTTTAAAGGAGATGAAGACATCATCTGTGAAGAAAAATTAACTTTAATTTTTCCTGCAACTCCAGATTTTGTGGTTATCAACATAACACCACCAGCTGCTTCTGCACCATAAATAGAGGCTGCAGCTGCATCTTTTAAAACTGTTACCGATTCAACATCAGCAGGGTTTATGGTCTGTAACGTAAACGAAGAGGTAGGAACACCATCTAATAATATTAATGGTTGCACATTACCATTTGCAGAGCTAGCTCCACGTATCTGAATACTAATATTGTCACTACCAGGTTGGCCAGAAGCAATGGAAACATTTAAACCAGGAGATAGCCCTTGTAAGGCACTTCCCAAATTAGTAATTGGTCTCTCTTCAATATCCTTAGTGCCAATTGTAGAAACGGCTCCTGTAAGGTTAGCTTTCTTTTGCATACCATAACCTACAATTACAACTTCATCTAGCTCGCTAGCATCTTCTTGTAGTGTTATGTTAAGAACAGTTTCATTTTCTATAAGAACCTCTTTAGTGAACATTCCTAAATATGAAAAGACCAAAATATCCCCTTTAGAGGCGTTGATACTATAATCACCTTCAAATTCGGAGGTAGTTCCTTTTGCTGTACCTTTTATAACTATCGAAACACCTGGTAATGGTATTCCTTCATTGTCAGTAACGACCCCTTTAATTTCATTTTGTTGCGCATCTTCAAAACTGGTTGCAACTGCATTTGATGAAAGTGAGTTCGCATTAATTTCTAAAAAAGAAACTAGGACTAATAATGCCGCTAATTGGGTTTTTAACTTAAATCTTTTACTGTAGATTTCGTAAAATAATCTCTTGTTGAGTATACTATTCATTATTGATTAAATTTAATGTTTGTGTTAATTAGTTAGTTTCGCCCTATGTGGCGAAAATAGTTTCTGTTATATCATATTGTTATTAAAATTTAAAGGTTAGAGAATATATTAATGATTTAAATTGTGTTTACGCATTATACAATCGATTGTATTATTGTTTATTATTTTATCAGAAATAGCCATTATCATGAATTAAATATTTTTTTAATTGTTTTCAACAGAGTTTACCCAATACTTGAAGTTTCTGTTATAGCGGGTTCCTGAATTTATTGCTTCAATGAAACTTGCACATTTAGGTTCTATATACCTCAGTTCGTCTAGCACGTAAAGAGATCCAGCAGGGTTATATGCTTTGTTATAGTCACCACGGGTTTTATCTCCACTAAAATTTGTGTTTGCAAATTCTATATGAACATTATTTTCGGGGTCAATAAGGAAAGGCTCCCAGAAGTCAACGGATTTTTTAATAGAGCCACCTTTGGTGTTAGAGAGATTGTATAATGCAATAGCCTCGTCTTTTCCTTTTAACATAGCAACACTTTTGAGAATACGAGCATAGAATTGCAAATTGTAGGCATGGTAGGCAAAAGCATCTCTTTTTACAAGGTCATATGATTTTCCTTCTCCAAGTAAATTCAATTCAATGTGGCTTTTAAATTTGGTTATTGCAGTATCATATAATTGTTGGTCTTCAAGTATTAGGGCATATTGAAAAAGGAAGCTTAATCGAATGGTATTCCAATTACTGTCAATAGTATTGCCCATATTTAGATTTTTGAAATAGTCAGCCCTCTTTTGTATCCAAGAGTCAATTTTCTTGCGATCACTCGTTTTAATGTAGGTACGTATAATAGAGTAGCTCTCGTATATTGGCATTATAATTGCTTCAACAGGGGTGTGGCTAGTAGGAACATTGGAGCTTGCCCACTTGTATATGAGTTGGGTTACTTTTTTTAGTTGTGACTTAGATTTTTCTGTTTCCTTATCCGAGAATAGCCAACTAATTGCTAAGTTTTGTATTAGTCTTGCGTTTTCTTGAACTTTTGGCTGCACATCCTTATTAAGTACGGATGGTGCATATGGTGCCAATTTCATCGTTTCAATAGAAATTTTTTCTATCCAGTTATGATAAGCGTTTTGCGCTTCAGTAGAATTTTGCAGTTCTTTTTTTGCGGCATTCCATAGCGTTTCATTCGCGATTAGATTTGGGAATAACTTTGGAGTCATAGCCTTCCCTTGTCCTAAGTTATCATCGTCTTTATTAGAGGTATTGTCCTCAGAACAGGAACCAAGAATAAAGGAAAATGTTACTAACACTAGAATAAGGAATTTACTTTGAACCATAGTCTAAATTTATTTGCCGTTATTAAAGTTTGTAAATAGGAATGCGTTTACAAAATATTTCAAATAAAGATTGATATCAAAAATATATATTGAAAGCGCAAAAAGAGAGGGAGTAATGTCTATTAATAGGGGGGGAGAGAGCTATAGTGTATTTTGTAATTTCTTGTTTGTCAGTTAATTTATAGTCTATGGTGATTTGGTGTGACTTATTTTTTCATTAATAAAGAGAATTTGATTAATATTTTAGGAATGAAAATAGTTAATGAATTGTACTATTTTTATAGTAATTACATTTGTATTGTCACGTGATTTAAGTGTACAGAAGTTGGGACAAATTCATATGGAAGAAAAAAAATCTTCTGTTTTGATACTATGTTTTTTTATCCAATGTTTCATCCTAAAATGGCGCAATAAAAACAGGTTACAAAGATGAATGCGCTACTCCATATAAGTTAAATATCTTGGTTAATAATCTTATTTGGTTCCTCTGGATGAAATTTTAAAAGAGAGTGTCTTAATGGAAGAATATCTCTATAAGGTTTAAAATCTAATTATCCTTCTCTTTTTTTGAACGATATTGAGAAGGGTTTTCATTGAATAGTTTCTTAAAGCATTGTCTAAAATACTTTATGTCATTAAAACCAAGTTCGAAAGCAATTTCTGAAATAGTCAGTTTGGTTTCTTGAATTAATTTCCCAGCCTTTTTTAATTTGATTGTTCTAATAAACTCAGAAGTTGATTGATCCGTTAGTGCTTTCAGTTTATTATAGACCAATGAACGGCTCATATTCATTTCTGATACAAAAGAAGTGGCATTGAATTCAGGATTTGACATATTTTGCTCTACAATAGCAATAGATTTTTCTAAAAACAATTCATCTGCCGATGTTACAGTAAGTTCTTTAGGTTCTAAAACGAGGTCTGTTTTAAATTTTTCAATAAGATGTCTTCGTGTGTTTAATAAATTACTTACTTGTAATACTATAATAGAAGTGTCAAAGGGTTTGGTTATGTATACATCTGCACCAGTTTGGTAACCAAATTCATGATCTATAGAGGAGGTACGTGCGGTTAGTAATATTACAGGGATATGGCTTGTTTTTATATTAGTTTTGATGTTTTTACAGAGTTCTATCCCATCCATAACTGGCATCATAATATCGCTTATAATTAAATCTAAATGCTTGGATTTTGCTATTTCTATTGCTTCTTCTCCATTTTCAGCCTCATAGATGTTATAATTATCAATAAAGAGAGTTTTAATAAATACTCTGACTTCATGGTTGTCCTCTACAAGTAATATGGTGGGTAATGATGCATTAATTTTAGGGTCATTTTTTTTAATAGAATCAAGAGGAGTTACGTAATCTAGTTGCTCAAATTTAAATTGGTTCTCGGTTTCTATTTCCAATTCTGATTTTTTCATCTGCTCAGGACTTAAATGACTATTTCCTAATGGTAATAAAATTGAGAAAACGGTTTCCTTACCTTCAATACTATTTACAGTTATAGTTCCTCTGTGTAGTTCAATTAAACTTTTTGTTAAGGCGAGTCCTATACCTGTTCCCGAATGAGTACCTTCTTCAAGTTGAAAGAAACGATTAAAAATTAAAGGGATATTTTTTTTTGAAATTCCTTTTCCGTTATCTTTTATTTTAATTTCCAGATAGTTTACACCATTTTTTTGAAATGAATCATTATTTATGTTAATGGAAATTTCACCATTGTCTGGGGTAAATTTAAAAGCATTGGACAATAGATTGAATAGAATTTTTTGAAGTTTAACTTTGTCAAACCATATTTCTTTTTTTTGATATTGGGTGAGGAGTTTGTAATTTATTTTACGATGCCTAGCGTGTTCCTCGAAAGATATTTTTACATTTTTAATAAAAGGGATAATGTCCTCTTTTGATGCGTGTAATTGCAATTTTCCAGATTCGTTTTTTCTAAAATCCAATAATTGATTAATCAACTGCAATAGAACTTTGGTGTTCCTGTGCATGATTTCTAGTTGCTCATGCACAAAAGCATTTTCTTTTTTGGTTTTTAATAAACGTTCTAATGGCCCTAGGATTAGGGTTAATGGTGTTCTAAAATCGTGTGAAATATTTGTGAATAATCGTAGTTTAAGGTGGTTTACTTCCTCAAGTTTTTCTTTTTCTATACGTTCTTGAATTAATAGATTTTTTTCTTTTATGCGAGTAAGAGAGTATTTTATTAATAGTAGTACACTTACAATAAAAAGAAATGTATAAATTAGGTATGCCCACCATGTTTTCCATGGCGCAGGAAGAATAGATATCTTTAGAGAAGCTCCTTTATTATTCCAAAGGCCATCTTCATTGGAAGCTTTTACTTTAAATGTATAATTACCAGCATCTAAATTGGTATATGTAGCAGATCTTTTATTTCCAATATAGTTCCAATCGTTATCAAAACCGACCAATTTATAGGCGTATTGGTTTTTATTTGGTTGCGAATAACTTAGCGCAACGAAATCAAAATTAATAACGTTTTGCTTATAATTAAAAATGCTATTCTCATGAGCTTTTGTTACTTTTATAAAAGGTTTATTATTAACATGGATAGCTGTAATAAGGACTTTCGGAGTAAAAATATTTTCAATAATATCTTTTGGATTAAAAGAGGATAGTCCATTTGTGCCACCAAATAGTAATTCTCCATTTTTCTTTTTTAAGTAAGCACCATAGTTAAACTCATTACCCTGAAGACCATCAAACCTATCGAAGTTTTTAATCTCTCTGGTATTTGTATTAACTCTGCTTAATCCGTTGTTGCTGCTTATCCAAATATTCTCTTTGTCATCGGTCAAAATACCATAGATAACTTCACTAGGGAGTCCCTGGTAAACACCAAATTTAGTAATAGAAAGGGTGTTGTTATTATAAAAGTACAAGCCGTCTCCTTCTGTTCCTATCCATAGATTTTTATTTTTGTCCTCATATACGGATATTACTTGTTTCGTAAATGGGATAGGATTTCCGTTATTAATATATTTAATTTGAGATATTTTTTTTGTTTGGATATCAATTTTTGATACGCCTTTTTCTCCTCCAATGTATAACTTGTTTTTATCGGAACTTTTTGAAATTGTTAAAATAATGTTACTTAGGTGTTTTAGAGAATCTTTTATTTTAGTAAAAGATTTGGTGGTAGGGTTGAATATATTTATGCCGCTACCTAAGGTTCCTATCCAAATTTGATGTTGCGTGTCTTCGTGTAAAGCATTAATTTTATTATTACTAAGGCTATTTATATCTCCAGGAGTGTTTTTATAAGTTGTAAACCTTAAAGGAGTGTTTTCTAGGTTGGAAACATTGAGACCTCCACCATGAGTTCCGACCCATAAATTACCTTTATGGTCTTGAATCATTGCTTTTACATTGTCATCACTTACGCTCTTTTTGTTGGTGATATTATGTGTATAATATTCAAATGTACCCGTTTTTTTGTTAAGAAAGTTAATTCCACCTCCTTCGGTGCCTATCCAAAGGTTGTTTTTTTTGTCTTCTACAATAGAACTTACTACATTGTAGTTAAGCATGGTATTGTTCCTGCCAGATGTAATTTTTTTAAAGTTGTCATAGCTACGGTTGTAATAATTAATTCCTCCAGCCCATGTTCCTATCCAGATATCCCCTCTTGTGTCTTCAATAATTTTGTAAATGGAATTATGACTTAAACTATTTGGAGAGTTTTCTTTATGGGTATAGTGTGAAATTTTAGTTTTTTCATTATTTATAAGAAATATGCCATTATAGGTTGCAATCCATAAATTACCTAAAGAATCTTCACAAATACTGCGTACAGCACTCGTAATAGCAAAGTTTTTGCCGGTTTTCAACTTAAACGGAACAAATGTTTGACTTTTTTTGTCAAAAATGGCGAGTCCATCTTCAAAACCCAGCCAAACATTTCTTTTACTGTCTTCATATAGAGTAGAGTGAACGGTATGATTAGTTTTTTTTGAATTGTTTTTTGGGTAAGAGTAATGTTTGAAAGTATTAGATATAATGTTGTAGTAATCAATATCTGTTGGAGTGCTTATCCAAACATTACTGTCTTTTGTAGTAAGTAATGCTATAATTTTATTATTAGACAGACTATTAATATTGTCTTTTTCATGTTGGTAAGAAATGGCTGTTTGTTTTTCTATGCTAAACTCTATTAAACCGTTATTAGTGCCAATCCATAAAGAGTCATCTGTTTTCTGTTCAATACTTAGGATTTGGCCGTAAGAGTTAAATCCCGAATAAATATTCTTGTATCGTTTAAAACTATCATTTTCACGATTGTACTTATTTAAACCACTTCTGGTGCCAACCCATAGATTTTTGTTGGTGTCTTCAAATATTGTGGTAACCTTACTATTGCTTAAGCTAGTAGAGTCATGAGTATTATGCCTGTAAATAGTGAAAGAGTATCCATCATATTTGTTTAAGCCATCTCTAGTTGCAAACCAGATGAAACCATAGCTATCCTGAACAATCCATCCAACAGATCGTTGGGATAAACCTTCATTTGTAGAATAATGTTTAAAATTTAGGTCATCATTTGATTGCGCTGAAAGAAAACTGAAAATTAAGCTAAGAAAAAGAAAAGCAATGAAATATTTGAACTTCATCTTTAATGAATTAATAATGTTTAAATCTAACAATAACTAGTTGGTAATTTTTAACGACATCGCTGTGAATAGTATGTTTTCTAAGAATGAGGTCATAAATATTTAAATTTTAATTAGTTAAATAGAAACTTGGTATTTACAAGAATTTCTTTTTATTAAATTTGGTTTTAAAATAATGGTTTCATTTTCTATGGGCACAGCGCTATTAATTTGTTTTAATAATAAATTAGCAGCCATCTTTCCCATTTCAAAACCAGGTTGGTCAATTGTAGATAAAGAAGGTTCTATAAGTTCAGAAATGGGTTCGTTACTAAAACCCACTATAGCAATATCTTTAGGCACTTCTATTCCCTTTTTTTTCAAATGCTTTATGGCACTTATGGCAGCAATATCATTGGCAGAAAACACCCCGTCTAGTTGTTTGTTTTTTTCTAACAATTGCTCTATGCTTTCGGCTCCGTCTTTTTCCATTAATTCAGAACTAATTACTAGCTTAGGATCTACATCTAACCCGTGTTTTTCCAGAGCTGCTTTGTATCCCTTATATCTGTTTTTGTAGATTTCCAAACTTTGAGGGCCAGATAAATGAGCAATAGATTTACATCCCTGTTGTATAAGATGTTCTGTTGCATCAAAACCTGCTTGATAATCATCTATTAAAACTGTACTATGACCAGAAATATTACATTGCCTATCAAAAAATACTAACGGAATGTTTCCGTTTTGTAAAGGTATAAGGTGGTCATAATTTTTGGTTTCCATAGAGATAGACATTAATACTCCTGCAACTCTATTTGCCGCTAAGGAAGCTACAATATTGGTTTCTCTTTCTAATAATTCTAAAGACTGACAAATAATAATATTGTAATCGGTATTATAAGCAGTTTCTTCAATGCCAGCAATAAGAGAAGAAAAGAAATGTCTGGATATTCTGGGTACAATAACTCCAATAGTATTTGTTTTGTTCTTCCTTAGATTAGAAGCTAACAAATTACGCTGATAACCAAGTTCTTTTGCCTTTTTTAATATTTTTTCCTTAGTTTTTTCAGTTACCCTACTGCTATTGTTTAAAGCTCTGGAAACTGTGGAACTATCAATTTTGAGTGCTCTGGAAATATCGTGAATAGTGACTTTATTTTTCATTATCATAATTAATACCTAATGTAATATAGTCCGAGTATAGTGCTTTTTTTTGATTTTGTCTTATTAATAGTTTTCTATTACTGCTATAACATAAAGTAATTTTTGGCTGAGTTAATCCTCTGTAATTGCTTAATAAGCTATGCTGCAAATATAACAAATAAAATACAATCGATTGTATTTGTTCAAAATTTTACTATTTTTGTATGGATACAATAGTCATTTTGTGAGCTTAATTACTCATTTTAAGATGAAAACATTAATAATTGAAAAGATAAATATGAAAACAGATAGTAGTGTAGATAAAAGGTATGCCAGTTCTCCCCAAGATGTAAAGAGTTATGATACCAAAAGATTGCGAGACACTTTCTTAATAGAAAATCTTATGGAAGAGGACAAGCTAAATTTGGTGTATACACACTACGATCGGTACATAGTAGGGGGTGCAGTACCTACTAGTTCGAGTCTAACATTAAAAACTATAGAAGAAATAAAGGCTAATTTTTTTCTTGAAAGGAGAGAATTGGGTATAATAAATGTAGGAGCAAGTGGAGTTGTTTCTGTAGACGGAGAAGAATATGCACTAAAGTACAAGGAAGCATTGTACATTGGTAGGGGGGCACAAAATGTTGTGTTTTCAAGTGACAACAGCACTGCTCCGGCAAAATTTTATCTAAATTCTACTCCGGCTCATAAAACATATCCTACCAAGAAAATTAGCCAAGAACAGGCAGAGGTTGTAGAATTGGGATCCGTAGAAACGGCAAATGCACGTACTATTAGAAAATTAATAGTAAACAGTATAGTAGAAACCTGTCAGGTGCAAATGGGTATGACAGAGTTAAAAACAGGTAGTGTTTGGAATACTATGCCGGCTCATGTACACGACAGAAGAATGGAAGTTTACTTTTATTTTGAAGTGCCAGAAGATCAGGCAGTTTCTCATTTTATGGGAGAACCAGAAGAAACCAGACATATATGGATGGCTAATAACCAAGCCGTAATATCACCACCATGGTCTATTCATTCAGGTTCTGGAACCAGTAACTATATTTTTATTTGGGGTATGGCTGGTGAAAACTTAGATTATGGAGATATGGATCATTGTAAGATTAACGAATTAAGATAGCCGAAAAACGAAGCATTATGCATAACAATTTATTTGATCTAACAGGGAAAAGAGCTCTAATTACAGGAGGAACACATGGTTTAGGAATGGCTATGGCTAAAGGATTAGGACATGCAGGCGCAGAACTAATTATAAATGGTCATACTCCAAATAGGCTCGAAGATGCAAAAAAGGAGTATGAAAAAGAGGGAATAAAAGTACATACCTATATGTTTGATGTAACAGATGATACCGCTGTTAAAGAACAAATAGATTTAATAGAAAAAGAAGTTGGCTCTATAGATATCTTAATTAATAATGCTGGAATTATAAAAAGAGTACCCATGGAAGATATGGAAACTCAAGATTTTAGGGCGGTTATAGACGTAGATTTGGTAGGGCCTTTTATAGTTTCCAAATATGTAGGAAGAAAAATGATTAGCCGCCGTGCAGGTAAAATCATCAATATAAACTCTATGATGAGTGAATTAGGAAGAAATACAGTTTCTGCATATGCCGCGGCCAAAGGGGGACTAAAAATGCTTACAAAAAATATGGCCACAGAATGGGCAAAATACAACATACAAACAAATGGTATTGGTCCAGGATATTTTGCTACATCGCAAACTGCTCCTATTAGAGTGGAAGGACATCCGTTTAATGACTTTATTATTAATAGAACACCTGCTGCGCGTTGGGGAAATCCCGAGGATTTAGTAGGGACTGCTGTTTTTTTAGCATCAAAAGCTAGCGACTTTGTAAACGGACAAATAGTTTATGTAGATGGTGGTATTTTAGCTACAATTGGTAAGCCAGCCAACGAATAATAATATACACAAAAAACGCCATGACTATCTTTAAATCTATCATTTGTTTAATTTGCCTTTGTATATTAATATCCTGTTCTCCCAAAGAGAAAGAGCTGGTTATTAGTGTTAAAAACACGCTTGATATGGATCGATCTTTTGAAACGGTTGCATTGAACAAAGAAGATTTAATGGTAGAAGACATATCCATAATTGGAATTAAAGATATGCAGACCAAGGAGCTAGAAACTACACAAACGGTAGATAGCGATGGTGATGGTATTATGGATCAATTATTGTTTCAACCAGAAATTACGGCAAATTCAGAGAACAGATATGCAGTTGTTATAATTCAGCCTAACCAACAATTAGAAGTTGAAGACTATTGTTATTCTAGATTTGTACCCGAGCGTACAGATGATTATGCTTGGGAAAATAATAAAGTAGCTTTTAGAGTTTTTGGACCTACTGCTCAAAAAATGAAAGAAGAGGCTATTCCGGGGGGTACTCTTTCTAGCGGAGTTGATGCTTGGTTAAAAAGAGTATCCCATCCTATAATTAATAATTGGTACAAAAAAGAAATAGAAACAGAAGGAACCTATCATGAAGATACAGGAGAAGGTTTAGATAATTTTCATGTGGGTATTAGTAGAGGAGTAGGCGGGTTGGCCATTAAAAAGAACAATACTTATTATTTTTCTAAGAATTATACTAAGTGGAAGACAATTACTACTGGACCAATTAGAACCAGTTTTTATTTAGAATATAAAGATTGGGATGCAGATGGTACTGCTATTAAAGAGTCAAAAATTATTAGTTTAGATTATGGAAATAACCTTTCTAAATTTGAAACTACAATAATAGGCTCTGATATTATTGCCGCGGGACTTACCTTACATAAAAAAGATGGTATAGTAACCACTAACATGGAAAAGGGATGGATAAGTTATTGGCAACATCATGAGAACTCAGAATTAGGAATGGCTATTGTTGCAAATCCCTCTTCTTTTTCTGATTATGAAAAATACGATGTAGAGGCAAAAGATTTAAGTAATTTATATGCGCACCTTAAGGTAAGTGAAAATAAGATTATTTATTATGCCGGATTTGGATGGAAAGAGAGCGGACAGTTTAAAAATCGCAAAGAATGGGAAACCTATCTAGGTGTTTTTGCGAAAAAAATTATAACCCCTTTAGAAGTAGAAGTGCAATCTGCATATTAGTTTTAACAATAATTTGTGACTAAGCTCTAAGAAAAATGGGTATTGCTTTAGTAAAAACATGAATTTATGATCTTTATAAAATGAATTTTGTGGGAGAAATTCTATATATTCCAGGAGCCTTGTTTGAACTAGCACTACCAATTTGGCTTGTTTTTAAAGGGTTTAACATATCATCAATAAGGAAAGCATTACCTTGATTTCCATTAGAACAATCAACTATCGATAAAATAAAAAACTATGAAAGCTAAATTATTTACACTAATTATTGGACTTTTGGTCAAAAAAAGGATACCTACTCTGAACTAAGAAAAGAGGCTTGGAATTTATACCAATCACAAGAGTATTATATATCTGGAGAAAAGTACAATGAAGCATCTTTAGCTTTAAAAAAGGAATCAAAAATGACTAAAAAAGAAATATCTGATAGGTTTAATGCCTCTTGTGCTTGGTCATTGGCTAAAGAAAAAGACGCTGCTTTTACACAGTAATTAAAAATAGCAAAAGTAGGAGGTTATTCTAATCAGAACCAATTAATTAATGATGGTGATTTAAAATACTTACATACTGATCCTAGGTGGAAAAAAGTTACTGAAATTGTAGGTGTTAATTATGAAAAGTCAGGTCTTTAACAAAGGAAGAATTAAATACAGTTTTTAAAGACTACATAAAATCAAATAAAGAAATAGAATCTGTTACAGATTTAGACGCTTTTTACAAGAAATTCTATACTAAAGATTTTAAATATAATCACCCAGCTTATGGAGGTGTTTATTCTCGCGAATTGCTGTATGCTAATATAGTTAAGTAACTAAAATCGGGTGCATATCAGGACGAGGCTGAGAGAATAATTATGAAGATAATAATAGGGGAAAATGCTATTGTTGTGGAACGGAAATATGTAAATAAACCAGAAACTACCATGACGTTATTCAAATTTAGAAAGAACAAAATTTATTGTTCTCAAAATTAGTTAAAACTATGCACTTTAGTGCATCTCGCTTTAGCTTCTAAAAAAATCTATTTTTGTTTTATGGCAGAACAACGTGTAAATGGACATACGGTTTCAAGATTGACAGTTCACATAGTTTGGAGTACAAAGTATCACTATTGTATTTTGGAAGGAGATATTCAAAAATCATGTAGGAAAATATTAATACAAATATGCGATTCTGAAGGCGTTAATGTTTTAAAGGGAGTTATAAGCAAAGATTATGTTCATATGCATTTAGAGTATCGTCCATCTCAAGATATTAGTAACCTGAGTTCGATTAAAACATTATAAGTTGATTTGTTTTCACCGTTTGATATTTGATGCTTGGTTTCTTAGGTAAAAAACTATATGCAATAAGGCCTGTGATAATATTTACTAGAAAATTACCAAAGCTTCTGTGTCTAGAATGCTCAATTTGACAGATATTTTTAAGTTCATCATTCACCGTCTCTATTACGGATCGTTTTTTAAGTAGTATTTTATCACTCATAATCATTAATGAATTCTTCATATTGTTTCTAACCGATGTGATTAATTGGATGCCGTCTACAAACAATAATTGCATTAAATTCTTTCCTATGTAGCCTTTGTCAGCGAATAATTTCCCGTAAATTTTATCCAAAAAACATTCTTGTTTTAAGGGTTTCCTATCATCTACATTAGCTTGGGTAATAGTAAAATTTAAAATTTCTCCTTTGTCGTTTATTATAATATGTAACTTAAAACCATGAAACCAACCCATAGTAGGCTTTCCAGTGGTAGCAATACCTTTAAATACTTTGTGATTGTGTATGCGCTTATTTTTACAGACCCTTACTGGAGTAGAATCAATAAATGATATTCCGGAACAATCACCTAAGCAGCACGTTTTCAAA
>JAZGEQ010000065.1:0-3870 GCA_036478775.1 Cellulophaga sp. | reverse complement strand
AATTTTAATCAAAAGAAAATATATAGACATATTCTATATATTGATCAAAAAATAGAACAGCATCAAAACCAATTAGATGCAGAAGACAAACAAGATAAGAGTAAACTACTAGCTGAGAAAATTAAGTGTCAAAACACTAAAAAAGACAATTATAAACATATCGAAAAACAATTAAAAGACTCTGGTAATACACAAATATGTTTCTTAGAAGACTTATGTCCATTTTTACCATAAAAGAGTTGAAAAATAGGCTGAAAGGCCTTAAATCTATTGACTTGTCCTTTATCAGTCGATTTTTAGCAGCTGTAACACACTTTTATCTTAAAACAATATGGACGTATTCATTTGATTTTACTAATTTTAAACGGCGTAAAGGGCTTGTGTATGACTACTTGCCTATTTGAATATAATAAATTAGGGTTTGTGCGCAGACTCCCGTTAGGCACAATTAACCCAAAAAACTGAATGAAGGATAATAAAGAAAATTTAAAAAGAGTAATTGGAGTTTTTGGGTTCAGTACTAACATCATTAATATGGTGGTTGGTTCTGGAATATTCGTATTACCAGCAATTGTTGCTGCGGGACTTGGTTCTTCAAGCATTTTCGCATATTTGTTTTGTGGATTTCTTGTAGCACTAGTTATGCTTTGTTTCGCAGAAGCTGGTAGTAGAGTAACAGATTCTGGAGGTGCTTATGTCTATATTAAAACAGCTTTTGGTCCATATTTTGGTTTTCTCACATCTGTACTTTTTGTTTTAGCAACTATTTCGGCTGATGCAGCTGTAGCCAATGCTATTGTAGATATAATTGGCTCTATTGTCCCAGAATTCAAATTACAATATGTCAAAATTTTTACATTTCTTATCCTTTTTGCAGGCTTTGGTCTGATCAATATAAAAGGAGTTAAAGACGGAGTGAAGGTGGTTAAATTCGTAACTGTTACAAAATTAATTCCATTATTGTTACTAATTTTATTTTCTTGGGGTGATGTCCCTCTTGATAACCTTACCATCGGTACAGTATCACCTTTTAATGATATAGCTAAAATGTCATTAATTCTGTTTTTCGCATTTCAAGGAGCTGAATCTGGGTTTTCTATTAGTGGCGAAGTCAAAAATCCAAAAAAGAATATTCCAAAAGGAATTTTATTAAGTATTATTACCATACTAATTCTTTATGTTCTTATACAAGTTGTCTCACAAGGAGTGCTTGGGGATTCATTGGCTTCTTTTAAGGAAAATCCTTTAGGAGCTGTTGCAAATCAAGTTTTTGGTCCTGTTGGATTCACAGCAATGACGTTAGCAGCCGCGGTTTCTATGCTAGGCTATTTAAGTAGTTCAATATTGAGTATGCCAAGAATATTATTTCGGGCCTCTAAAGACAATGTACTACCTATTAAATTTCTGACTAAAATTCATTCAAAATTTAGTACACCATACATTTCTATAATTTGTTATGCTTCTGCTGGTTTCTTATTTGCCTCGATTGGTGGCTTTGAACAATTAGCAATTATTTCCAGTGCGACTGTTTTACTAATCTATTTGGGAGTGTCTTTATCTGTAGTTAAATTGAGAAAACTAAATATTGGCTCTGGTAATGAATTTAGAATTCCTGGCGGTTATTTAATTCCTGCACTGTCAAGTTTGACCATTATTTATTTATTATCTAACCTTGCTCGAAATGAATTTATAGTTATTGTGATAGCTATAATTATTTTGACTATTGCATATTTTTTAAAAACTAAACTGAATAAAAAATAACTGTGCCTAACAATGGCTATAATTAATACGGGTTTTGGTGCTTAATCCAAAGTTTAGAACTTTAGACCAAGTCCGCCAAATCTTTTGATTTGGCTTTATGAATAAAAAAGATAAAACAAAATAAAAGTTTTGGCTAAGTGCTTAATCGAAAGAACAGTTCTTTTTAATTCCGTACCAACCATAGCCGAGACCGTTAGCACCAATTAAAAAAGCTAAAAAAATATTGATACTAAGAACCGGAATGCATGACCAATAATATTAATCAGATCCTGCTCTTTGAAAAACCACTATTCTCATGGTATCAATTACCCTTGCCCTTTGAGAAAGAACTGGATTTGCCCTCTGAATCTTGTTTTGCATATATTATCGAAGGGAATAATCAAGATTTAACGAATTCAGGTTTTTTAGCTGAAAAAGGTACCGTTATACTTTCTTTATGCGGAAAAACAGTTGGTAATTCCCTTTCAAAAAGAGAAACAGGTTTTTTAAGTACAATTATTGTTCATTTTGATAGAGATGTACTAAAAAAGGTATTCAACTACAAAAAACCTAAATTTTGGAAAGAGCTAGAACATCCATTGAAAAAAGATATTGCTCAACAAGATACCTCGGCTTTAGTGAGTTCTTACTTTTTGAATGTTTCTAACTTCTTCAATTACAAAAATGCACTTAACGAAGACATTTTATCAGTTAAGTTAAAAGAAATAGTTTTATTACTTCTGCAAACTCAGGAATCTTCAAATCTAAATGCAATCGCAAGGAGTTTATTTTCGGATAGAACTTTTTCATTTGAAGAAGTTATTGAAGCTAACTTATATGAACCTTTAAATTTAAACCGTTTGGCTGCCATGACAAATAATAGTCTTGCTTCCTTTAAAAGAAAGTTCAAGGTAATATACAACAATTCTCCCGCGAACTATATAAGACAGAAGAAATTAGAAAGAGGAAAAAAATTACTAATTCATTCTCAAAAATCAATAGGCGAAATTTGCTACGAATGTGGATACTCTGATCCCTCCAGTTTTGCGAGATCGTTCAAAAGTATGTTTGGTATTTCGCCTTTAGATTTCAAGTTGAGCCAAAATGCGCATTAATTGAGCCATTATGTATGACGGTTGTTCCAAACACTTTGGATCTTTGCAGATACATCAATTTTCATAAAAAATTAAGAGACGAATGAGTAAAACGAAGAGTTTTTGGGATAACGCATCAAAAAATTACGATAAAACAGAAGAAAGGTTTGAGTACATCCATCAAAAGTCACGGGAAAATACTAAAAAACATATAGAAAGTTCTAATGTTGTTTTGGATTATGGCTGTGGAACGGGTACAACAGCTTGCGAGATCGCTGATAACGTGAAAGAGATCTATGCTATCGATATATCCTCGAAAATGATCGAAATTTCCAAAGGAAAAGCATCTAAAAAAAATATCGAAAATGTAATGTTCTCTCAAGGGGATATTTTTGATGAAAACCTTAAAAAAGAGTATTTTGATAGAATACTGGCATTTAATATGTTGCACACTATTCCTAATCCCGAAAAGGTGACAAAAAGAATAAACGAATTACTAAAACCTGATGGATTATTTATTTCTGTAACCCCCAGTCTAGGGGACAAAATGTCATTTTTAATTGGGTTGCAAATTCGACTTGTTCAGATACTGTGTAAAATTGGAATAATCCCTATTCCAATTAGAAGACTGAAAAGCTCTGATTTAGATAATTTAATTGCCAAAGGAAATTTTCAGACGGTTGATTCCGAGAAGATTTATAAAGGTGCATCCAGTTATTTTGTAGTGGCTAAGAAAAAAAATGAAATGTAACTGGTGCTAACAAAGACGTGTATAATTAATTGCTAGGTTCTCGCCTACTTGGAAAATCCTTCGGATTTCCCTAATGGTTCGGTTTCTTTTGCTAATTTAGTTGCTAGCCAACGCAACTAACCATACACAAACACGTTGGCAGTAATGTGAAAAAAACACAAGAATGACATTTTACGAAAAAGAAATTAATAGGATAAATAGCATTATTTACTCAAACCAAGAGCAAATAGAAACTGTGATTGGAGTTAAAAGTTATATTGACAATAACTATGACAATGATGTGAA
>JAZGEQ010000064.1:0-7218 GCA_036478775.1 Cellulophaga sp. | reverse complement strand
GATGAAAAAGGAATTCATTATCAATTTAAAAACAATTATTCAGGTTTTAAAAAGTATTTAAAATTGTTAGATAATCATTGCCATTGTGTTATGGAAGCCACAGGCTATTATCATTACAAATTGGCCTATTTCTTATTCGAAAACAACATTAAAGTTTCCGAAGAAAATCCATTATCTGTTAAACGTTATATACAGATGAAGCTATCAAAAATTAAGACAGATAAGAGTGATGCGAGAATGATTTGTGCGTATGCAAAAAAGTGTAGATTTACGTTTATGGAAAGGACATTCAGCATCACAACAAGAATGTTTTCAAATGATTCGTCTCCTGAGTGTTTACACGAAACTAGCAACAGCATTGAAGAATAAATACATGGAGAAGAAGCATTAGGAGTGCCTAGTAAAGATGTTCTAATGTCTGTAAAAAAGAGTTTGAAAAGCATAGAGAAAGAGATAAAGTTGATGGAACAAAAGTTAAATAGTTTAATAAAAGAAGATCATCAAGAATTACTGACATTGCTAGAAAGTATCCCAGGAATAGGTAGGAAGACAGGAATATTATTATTGGTTTTAACCTACGATTTTGAACGGTTTAATTCCGAATCAGAATTATGTTCCTATGCTGGTATAACACCAGTTATAAGACAAAGCGGGAGTAGTGTTAGAGGGCAGGCAAGAATTAGTAAAATAGGGAACAGAAATTATGGAACTTATTGTTTTTATGCAGTTTTAATGCCTGTAAATATAACAAAGAATGCAAGGCACTTTATGATAGAATAGTAGCCAAAGGAAAGAGTAAAAAACTAGCCCTATTAGCAGTTTGTAATAAACTACTAAAACAAGCTTTTGCAATAGCAAAATCTAGAATCCATTATGATGAAAATTATAGAAGTACTTTGGTTAAAATAGGTTAGTTTTTACTTGTTTTTAGCCACAGTTCTTTGTTGACAACTGGCTTTATTACAATCGGTTCTATTTTAAAACCTAGATTTTCTAATTGTCTTAAAATTCCACATTTCGATTTTAAGTGTTCAATACCAACTGCAATAAATGTGTTCTTAGTTCTCAATAAATTGGGGATAGTTTTCATCCACTCATTATTTCTCTGAAGAATAATATAATTTGATTCGCACTCTTTTTTAAAATCGTATTCTAAAGCAAAATCCATATATTTATTTTCGTAAACACAATTTTTTAAATTTCTCTTATCAGTTGTGATTTTTTTAATCCAAACACTAATATTTTTTCGCTCTTTTTTCCAACTAGGATTTTTGTATTCTTTTTCTATTATGTCTAATTGATTTGTTTCTAACCCTAATAATTTAACATTATTTTCTTTTGCAAGGTGTTTTAAGTAATTGTCAAAATGGTCAAAAACATCAGTTGATTTCACAGTTCCACACACTTTTTTAGGATATTCTTGTTGTAATTTCCATCGTATTTCAATTGGTTTTAACTTGTATAAATCAACTTTCCAATTTCTTGCAATTTCCTTTAATTTTATTAAGTCCTTTCTTTTGAGTTTTTTTTCTATTTCATTTGAACGTTGCCTATTCTCAATAATTTTTCTAGTGTCATCAACTTTATCTATTGACTCAAATAATGCAAGATCAGAATTTTTTAGATTTTCTTTAATTTGAGGAATTGAATCAACAAATGAATTTCCTATTTGATGGAAAGTTCCTACAATGAAAGAGGTTTTGTTATTTACGGTATCAGTTACTTTCCATAAAATAGTATTCTGACTTCTCATAAATTGAGAAAATGTCAAAAATATAAGGATGCTTAATGCGTGTTTCATTTTTTGCTTGTTGCCAACGTTTGGTATAAGATCAGTTACGTTGTTTAAGCTACTAATTTAACAAATACAAACCGAATAGAAAATCCGCGAGGATTTTCGTAAGCAAGCTTGTATTAGCAAACCAATTATATTCTTTGGAAACCGCTCTTACTATTTCGTGAATTAATGGAAAACCATTATCCGAGCTTATCATAATTGTAATTCTACTGACTGCAACAGCAAAAGATACTGCATAACAATTAAACTAAAACTCATTTTTCTAATAATATGTTTATTTTGGTTGATTGTTATTTTTTAATTCTCCAATTTTCTTATGCATCTGTTCATTATAATTCCATTCATTGTTTTCGTTTAGTAAAATTGCATTTTTGTAACTTGATATTGCCCTTATTGTATCGCCTTGTTTCTCAAAAGTCTCCGCCAAGCCTGCCGGGGCAATCCACCATTTTGGGAATGCTTCTGAAGTTAAGTTAAAAACATCTAATGCTTCAAAATCATTATTATAAAGTAATGTGTTTCCAATTCCATTTAAATTCCACTTTAAATTGTCAAACTCTGACTCTGGGTTTTCCGATATAAGTTTTGTAAACGCCAATTTTGCTTTATCATATTCCTTATTAATAACTAAATTCATAATATCTTCCTCAAAAATTAAATCTCTAACTCTTAATTCTGGAATTGTCATCCTAGCAATATCATCTATTATAATATCATAAGCGGGGTGTATATAACCATTGGAAAGTAAAATAATTGTCGTATTATTCTCTGTGAATTTTCTAAACCCTGCACAATTACCTCCCGAAAAGCCAATAGAATTTATATTATTTACAGGATAAATACCCCATCCATGAGAAAATTTATCTGTTTGATTTGAATAGTCAAACGGAGTCCACAATAAGTTTTTTGATTCATTAGTTAATAATTCATTATTGTCCAATTTACTATTCCATTTTATAAATTCACTAAGAGTAATATTCAAACCATTTCCTGAATGACCTCTTATCCCACTATTATTTGTATCCTTGTTAAATTTATCTTCTCCATAATTATAGAAATATCTCGTTGCCCTATTAGGAATATTATCTGTTGCATTGGATGAAAATAGAACATCATTATTTAGACTATTAAACTGATTCTTGAGTACAAATTCCGCAAAGGATACACCAGAAACTTTTTCAATTATCTGAGAGAGAAACCAGTAATTAGTTTGATTATATCTAAATTGATTACCTGTATCAAAATCCATTTTATCATTAGATAATTTTTCCACCAACTCTTTATCTGTTAAATCCCATTTATATCTAATTATATCTGGTAGGCCAGATGAATGACTTAATAAATTCTTGATTCTAATTTCACTCCATTTCGTAGGCAAATTTTCAAGATATATTGAAATTTCATCTTCCAAGCTGATTTTTCCATTTTCAATAAGCTGAAAAACACCTGTAGATGTAATTAGTTTTGTTGCTGAGAATATTCGAAATAATGTATTTTCATCAATATCCTTATTTTGCTCTAATGAAGATTTTCCAAAATAATTTTGATAAATTACACTATCATTTTGTATAACAGCTATAGCTAAGCCTGGTATATTGTGTAATTTCATTACGTTTTTCATGTAACTATCAATGTCGTTGTTTAATACTATATCTGCAATGTTTCCTTTTTGGTTTGAGCAAGAAATATTGAAAAGAAGAAGTAGGAGTAGAATAGAAATTTTTTTCATTGTCATTTTTTTGATTAATGATATTTTACTTATAATTAAGACAGATTTCAGCTTCTATCCTATATTGAGTAAAATTAATTCCTAAAAACGAATTAAAAGTCCCATTAATAAAAGGCGAACTCATTATTTTGTTTTTAAAATATCCAGTTTATCATTATTCTCAATGGTACAGAAGAGAATGGTTGTTCAATGATGCCATAATCATTGGGCAAACCAGTATTACTTTCTCGAAATAAATGATTTGATTTAGGCAATTCCTTGAACTAATAAAATTGTGGTACTCACTCTTCCCTCAACTAAATTAGAAGCCGTCGATGGTGTATTAACGACAGATTAGAAATAGACGGAATACCAAACTAAAATTATCAAATGACCCATATAAAACATGAAGAAAGTCTCAAAAAATTAACTTTCTTTACGGTACTCTTTCGGAGTTTTCCCTGTATACTTTCTAAATGCCCTATGAAAAGATGATTTTGAATTGAAGCCTACTTCATATAATATTTCCAAAATATGACTAGATTTTCGATTAGGGTTTTGAAGAATTTTTATTGCCATCTTAATCCGATACTCATTAATAAAATCAAAAAAATGCTTGCCGATATATCGATTAATCAAAATTGATAAATCTTGCGTTTCCATACGAATTTCATTGGCAAGCTCTTTTATAGTTAAAGAAGGGCGAAGAAAGGGTTGATTCTTTTCAATATAGCTTTTTAGCCTTAATATTTCCTCGTTATATACTTTAGCCGATTTTTTGTCATTAAAATTCTCTAAATATAAATCCTTCACCAATCTATGTTTTGTGTCAATTGGTTTGAAAATTTCTGGTGAATACAAACTTTTTAGAATTACCCAAGTCACAAATAATAATAATAAAATAGTGTGAAAAATTCGAACATTCAAGATAGCTTCATTAATTCCAAAATAAATAATAGCCGTTCTGAGAAATGAGAAAACAAATAGTAAGGCAAGCAAAATTATAAGTTGTTTTAACCATTTATAGTTAAAATATCTCTTGTCTGAATAATTTTCAAGTAATATTTTTTTATATTTTTTTAACTCTATTAATATAAGTACAAAATAGAAAACAACAGTAATGACATTTATTGTAGAATACATTTTCGCTTCTAAATACGAATGATATGATTGATAAAAAATAACTCTCTCTAAATGACTAACAGAAAAAAATCTTGGAATGAAAATTAAGAATACTAGAACAAAAGGAATCAAATGCAAGACATGCTTCTTACCCAATTTAAAATCAAGATACATGGATGAAATAAAATACAAATAAAGTAAGGGACCAAAAAATAACACTAATTGATCTCTTAACTGTTCAAATATTATTGGTGTTCTAAAATAATTGGAGTAAAAAAACACACTAATATGACTTGATAAAATTAATAAAAATGACCCCATTAATCTATTACTAATTCTGTTATGTTTTTTATTTTTTACTGTAAACAAAAAAAATGCCAGAACTAATGCAATGAAAAATACAATCATGGTAATTTTTCCTAGAATCAAACTTTTATCCATAAATTACAAACAAATAAATGCTGAAATAGAGATATTGAATTAACATCTATCTATACTACTAATTTAAACTAGATTGCATTTTGGTTTTAATAAAGACGATAATTATTCTTGAATGTTGCAATTCCCTAATTAATACCAACGGTTTGTGTAAGAATAATAAGGGATTGAAATGGGCTTACTTTTCAATTTATCTGAATGCAAAGTTGTAAATTTTGCGGACTTTGTAAAATGCACAGGACTTTGGATTAAGCACTAAAACCCTTATTATTTTTACACTTTGTTGGCCGTAGTATTTATTCAATTATTTCCCATAAAGTGCTAATTAAAATCATCCCTATTATAATTTGAATTAGGAAAATGATATATGTTAATAGGATAAGTGATATTTTTTTTAAGAAACTTTTTTTATTGAAGAATTGAATATATGTCCAGAAATTCAATAACATTCCTAACATAAGAGGTAATAATATTACATAACTATTTCTATCAAAAATAAAACTAAAAATAAAATAAATAAACATTTGTTGTCCAGTTATATAAATGTTTAGGACAAAATGCTCAAAGTAATTGTATTTAAATTTCCAGAAGGCTAAATAAGAAGCAAACGAAAAAAAGGGTAATATAAATAATATGATATATGTTTGATTCTTAGATATCCAATTCGTTATATCACTATTATTGGTTTTGCCTGCTGAGTTGTATCCTGCAATAGCATCGTCTATGAAAGTTTGATTTCCAATAAAATAATTTGAAAGTACATATTGTGTAGATGTGAAAATTATAAATGCAAAAGGCTTGAAATGATTTTTCCTTTTTCCTTCTAAAAATTATCTTATACTGTCTCCAGGTCTTGTAAATAATTCCTTTAAAATAAATAGGAAACCACGATTTATTTGAAAAATACTATTTGGAATTTCATCAATTAAATATTTAACATCAATTTTCCTAACATTAGAATTCTGTCCGCAATTGTTGCAAAAATTACCATTAAAATTCTGTTTGCAATTTTTACAAATCATAGTATTTATATCTTCTTTTAGGTGAGTTTCTCATATTACTGCCAACGTCTCGGCTCGTATGTTTGTTTTATTTTTTTGTTTTAAAGCCAAATCAAAAGATTTAGCGGACTTAGTTTTAAAGCTCTAAACTTTGGGTTAAGCACAAAACCCGTATTAATTATAGCCATTGTTAGCCTTTCGTTATTTTTTTATTCCATTTCACTCTCTAACATTTTGATGGTCTTTTGCATTTTCTCTTTAAGTGTTTGTCCTTCTAAATTGCAAACTTGAGAAAACGTAAATATGAATGTTACTAGGCCTTCAAGACGTGGGTCATTTAAAATGGATTGAACATCTATTTCTTTAGTACTATTTCCTATGGTTAGGATTTTGTTGTTTTTTCCTTTGTCCAAAAAACCCATTCTAAGCTCTTGTGCTTTCCAAAACACATGGTTCGCGTTGCGCATTATTCCAACTTCTTTCATAAAAGGAATGATTTCAGAAATATAGTGGTCATGCTGAATTTTTTCAGACTCACTATAGGCGTTAAAATCCGAAGACCAATGAGACAGTAATTGCTTTAAACTATCGCTTCTGATCAATTTGATATTTCCCAAATTCATCAAATCATTTTCGATAGGGTCAAAGGTAGGGTCCATAAAAAAGGTTGCAAATATCATTGAAAGAGAATCTGAGCTAATAGATGTATTTTTCGAAGTAATTTCCAAGACGTTTAGACTTTCTGTAATTAATTTATGTCTCATTTCAATCTTATTCTCCAATTGGAGTAAGTTCGCTTTATAATCCGTTTTAAGCTGTTTAAGGATTATCTGTTCTTGTTCAATGTTTTTATTCTTTTCATTATGGTTATTAATGGCCAGAGCTATCAAAATACCTATGACCACTAGTACTATTTCTCCAACTGCATAAATCAAATACTTGCTGAAATTGTTTTCAGTGAGTAGTTTTTGTCTAATTTTTCTAAAGAATTTCATATTTGCTATTGGTTGTTCATAATGAAGGCTAACGTTTAGTGTATGAAACGTAGCGTGTAAAAATGCACTTTCGTTTCGGGTTATGTACTAAGCCAAATATAAATATTTTGCTTTTATTTTTTCAGTTTTAAAGGCCAAATTTTATATTTGGCGGTG
>JAZGEQ010000063.1:0-6558 GCA_036478775.1 Cellulophaga sp. | reverse complement strand
TTAATAGGATAAATAGCATTATTTACTCAAACCAAGAGCAAATAGAAACTGTGATTGGAGTTAAAAGTTATATTGACAATAACTATGACAATGATGTGAATTTGGACTTATTATCTCATTTTCGTTTTGTATCCAAGTATCATATGTTACGATTATTCAAAAGACATTATGGTCTTACACCTAGACAGTACTTAATAGACAAACGAATTGAAAAATATAAAGAACAGTTAATTAATGGAATGTCGGTAACTCAAACCTGTTTTGCAGTTGGATTTGAAAGTTTAGGTTCGTTCAGTACTTTATTTAAAATCAAAACAGGAAAATCACCTACTGAATTTCAAAAAGAGCAACTTTCAAGAAGCAAATTAGATTCAGAATTCTGACCTTTGGAATACAAATAAAAAATATCAAAAATGAAAGTAACACTAATTAGCATTCCAGTTCGAGACCAAGAAAAAGCACTAAAATTTTATACAGAAATACTTGGTTTCATTAAGAAAAAGGACAAACCATTAGAAGGTGGAAATCGATGGCTGACTTTAGTTTCTCCAGAATGGCAAGATGGACCAGAATTATTATTGGAACCAGGTCCTAATCATTTCGAACCCTGTAAAGTATTTCAAGATGCATTAATGGAAGCAGGATATCCTTATACACAATTTGATGTTCAAAGTGTTGACGCAGAATATGAACGATTGACAAAACTCGGAGTGGAATTTAGTGTAAAACCTTCTACAATGGGAACAACCAAATATGCGGTTTTTAACGATACCTGTGGGAACAATATTGAAATTGACGAGGAATTATAAAACACTACTGCCAACAATGGCTATAGTTAATACGGGTTTTGGTGCTTAACCCAAAGTGAAGTGCCTTGAATAAAGTCCGCAAAATTTTCAATTTTGCGTATCTATTGAAATAAAGAAAAAATTAAAAATTTGGCTAAGTGCAAGACCGAAAGTTCAGTCCTTCGAAATCCCGTACTAACCATAGAGCCGAGACGTTGACAATAATTAACCAAACCAAGAAACAGAGTGAAAAATATTAAAATTCTATCAATCCTGACACTATTTTTTATTTGTTATTCTTGCAATGAAAAAGTATCTAGCAAAAAGCCAAAACAAGGCGGAATTTGGAAACAAATTGGATATGGAAATGTCATTAAATTAAACGACACAACCATAAGCGTTTATAATATATCGAAGCAAGATTGTCATTTATCATTAGAAGAACATATTTTAGATTTTGGAAAAATAAAAAGTTATTCAAAAGACACGTTAACTATTCAGCACGGAATTGATGATTGGCTATTTACAAGATTAGAGAAATTACCCGATTTCTGTAAAACTTCAAACGAATTAAAAAACGACCCAAAACTTAACTTTCAAGTATTTTGGGACACCTTCAATGACCATTACGCATCTTTTGATATTAAAAACATTAATTGGAACGAAATCTATAAAAATTACGAACCTAAAGTAAACGAAAACACGACAGATTTAGAGCTCTACACAATCTTTCAAGAAATGATTACACTTCTAAACGATGGGCACGTAAAAATAGAAGTGCCTGAAAAAATAAAAAATGATTATAAAAATCAAATAGAAGAACAGGAAGAGAAGTATTCTAAATTGGATGAATTCAACCTCAATAAAGAGATTGCAGAATTTTATGTTGACAGTTTACGTAATTATAATGCAGGAATGGTTCGTTACGGACTTATCAATAGTAATAATATAGGCTATGTACAAATCAACTCTATGTTAATGTTAGCCGACTACGACTTACAGAAAGATTTAGATTTGAGAAATTTCTTTAGTCAATATTGGGAAATAGCAGAGAACAGAAAAGACGAATTACAAAGACAAGATGAAGTTGACGGAGTAAATGAAATTTTAACTTCAATAATTAAAGAATTAGATGGAGCAAAAAGTTATATTCTTGACCTACGTTTTAACGGTGGCGGAAAAGATGGAGTTGCAATGGCTATTTTAAACCACTTTTCAGTTGACAAGAAAGTTGCTTACACAAAAAAAGCACGAATAGAAAAAGGATTTTCAAATCCTCAAAAGGTTAAAATTATTCCGTCAAAAAATCATTTTAATGGAAATGTATATCTACTTACAAGCCATTTAACAGCAAGTGCGTCCGAAATTCTTGTTTTGGCATCTTTGATTAATTCCAATTTCAAAAGAATTGGCTCGACAACAGAAGGGATTTTTTCTTCGACATTAGATAAAGAACTTCCAAATGGTTGGGAATACGAATTGTCTAACGAAATTTATCAAGATTTGAATGGTGAAAATTACGAAAATATTGGAATTTCGGTAGATTATCAATTGGAATATTCAACAAACAAAGACACTTTTTTAGACCAATTATCAAACGATTTAAAAAATAAAAAGGATAAAGCAATTGAATTGGCGATAGAACTTGAAAAAGAGAAATCGGAATAATAACTATTGCCAAGACGTGTATAGAACATTGCTATTAAGTACTAAACCGAAAGGTTTGTGTTTATTTGCAAAGACCACCAAATTTTTTAATTTGGCTTTTAAGATTGATAAGTTAAAAACAAAATATAAAAATTCGGCTCTGTGTTTATCCGAAAAGTTAGCGTCTATTTATACGCTACGTTTCATGCACAAAACGTTAACGAACATTATAACCGAATCGTAATCGAGAACCAAAATTGAAATAGGAATTAAAGTGGAAATAGAAAAAAAATAAATATTTTTAATGAAATTAAAGGATTTCTTGACAAACATTTTCCTAACAATTATAATGAATCGAAAGAATGTGAAGAATGATTTCATATTACAGTTTATTCTCAAGAAAAAGAAGAATCTTCAGTTTGGTTTTCTGTTGCCATGGCCAAGTAAATCTAAAATTAATACATTAAAATACTTTCTAGAATTGCGAATTTGTTTGTGCCAAATAGAACTACTGTCTCCTGCGCCATCCAAAGGTTACCCAATCTTGAGATGTTGTATGTGGATATGTATAGTAGTTTAACAAATGTTTTTCTAATATTTGAAGTACAATAACCTATTTATTCTTAAAAAAAGATAAACATCTGTTTATTAACAAACTGATTTTGAATTTACTTCTAATTTATAACCAATTCCATGAAACATTTATTAACTGAATAGAAATATCTTCTTTTAGCTTTTTACGAAGTTTAGAAATATAGGTATCTAAACTTCTACCAACAATTACACCATTATCTTCCCAAACTTTTTTAGTAAGCTCTTCTCTTTTTACAACCTTGTTTTTATTAGCTACAAAGATTTCTAACAATTCACATTCCTTTTTAGACAAAGCAATTTCAGTAGCTTTTTTTACCAATTTATTTTGATGTGGATAAAATTGAAAACTTCCTAAATTAATTGCATTTTCTTCAGAAGCCTCTTTTATTTATTTCTTTTTACTCAAAAAAAATTTCTGTAAAATATTCCCAATAAAAGTCGAATAAAAATGTAAAAAAGAAAGCTATATTTAGGTTTTCAAGTTTTTTGATGTGAAAATTTTATTTCAATAAAATACTTTTTAAAAAAAAATCTACCAGCACAAGGAGTAATTGTTTTCTCTTCATTTCCATTTACCTCATAACTGTAGGCAACTTCATTGTCTTTGGTTTGTAAAACTTCAACTCTATAGTTTTTAGAAATGGTTGTTTTTTCAAAAAACATTTTTTATAATTTCTACTAAGGTGTTTGGCTCAAAAGAAAGTACTGTTTCAAAAGATATTCTATATTTAAAAGCGTCAATTTCTATAATTGGTAAAATCAATGAAATTGAATCCTTTTGAGACAATAATGATTGATTTTCAACCTCTCTTAAATTAATTTTGCCCGTTCAGGAAAATCGTTATTTTCTTCTATAAAATATGAACAACTCGAAATACAAAATATAGAAACCACTAAAAATAAAATTGAAAATAACCTTTTTTGTTTCATAAGTATTGTACTTAACACCTATTTATAGCAATTTCACACCTATTGACATTTCTTTTACATTTTTTTGACATTTTTTTTATGATTCAGGAATAGTTTTATCAAAATAAAAAAACAGTTCGCTTTTGAGAAAATCTCAAAACACTTTTAAAATGTCTTTCCAGCGCAAGCAGGATCTAAAAATTATAATTATGAAGAAATACACCTTATTAATTGCACTTGCAGTTTTATCCATCAACTTGTCATATTCACAAGAAGAGCTAAAAATTAATGTTCAAAAAAGCACCATAAAATGGATTGGAGAATATACATTCTATTTTGGTGGACACGATGGAAACATCAATTTTAAAGAAGGTTATTTTATAAAAACTAAAGACGTAATTACTGGTGGCGAATTTATTATTGATATGAATTCGATAATAAATAATGATATTAAAAAAGGTTCTAAAGGCAATAAAAATATAGTAAATCACTTAAAAGATTCTGATTTTTTTGATGTTAAAAAGTTTCCTTTAGCAAAGTTAGTAATTACAAAAATTAAATATTCTGATAAAACAAACGCAAGAATTATAGCTAATTTAACGCTAAAAGGAATTACAAAAGAAATCGATTTTAGAGCGGAATTTGATTACAAAAACAAAGAAATAAAGACCCGTTTTAAAATTGATAGAAGAGTTTGGAATATAAGCTATCAAAGTAAATTTAAAAACAGTGTAATTTCTGATGCTATTGGTTTTGAAGTTTCTATAAAACTATAAATATGAAAAAATTAATTTTAATACTCATTTTATTTTTTCAATTATTTTCAGTTTTCAGTCAAGAAAAGGAGGAAATTTCTATTCTAAAAAACACCAAAAATTGGAAGAAAGAGATTATTAAATTCCCAATAGAATGGGTTCCAGATTTGAAATACACTGGTTTTGAGGAACTACGTTTTTCGCCAAATTGGTCGGACCCAAAAGATGAGCAGTTTTGGTCTTTAGTAATTGGATGGATGTTAGAAACCAAGTCTATTTTAACTCTAAAAGAACTCAAATACAATTTTAAAAGTTATTTTGATGGATTAATGAAACCTAATCATTGGTCTACTAATTTTCCAAATCCAGAAGTTCATTTTACAAAAAAACCTACTAAAAATTCTCACGATAGTTTTATTGGAGAAATGAAATTTTTTGATGGCCTTCATTCAGGAAAATTAGTAGATGTAAATATACAGTTAAAACAAATCTTTTGTAAAAAGAAGCAAAAAACTCTTATTATCTTTCGTTTATCTCCAAAAAAATTTCACCATAGAGTTTGGGGGAAATTGAATGAAATTAAGTTAAATGAAGAATTTTGTAATTAAATTAAAAGCAATGAAAAATAAAATATTATTTTATTCAATTATTACTTTCGGGCAAGAAAATAAGTCCAATTGAATAAAATTAGATTCCACTTGGGGTCAATAAGTATTTCGTTTTCCTGCAATAAATATGGATGATATTGGAATTGCCAGCAATTTGAAAAAACCAGAAATATCTAAATAAAATGAATATTAATTCAATAAAAATAATCTTAATAATTTTAGTTTCAAGTACTTTTTCATCCTGCAAAGGACAAGAAAAAACTGAACTTAAAGAAATCGAAAAAAGCAGGTTTGAAATTGGAGAAACAGTTTTTAATCTCGATGATAAAATATGGAAAATATTTCAAGACTCTCAAGATAATTATTGGTTTGGTAGTAATGGAAAAGGTCTTTATCATTTTGACGGAAAGGTTTTAAAACTAATTACTTCAAAAGATGGTCTAATCGATAATACAATTCGTGGTATACAGGAAGATAATAATGGTAATATCTTAATCGAAACACCTAAAGGCGTTAGCAAATTTAACGGAGAAAATTTCACTACTTTAAAAGTAATACAATCGGAAAATAATCAATGGAAATTAGAACCAAACGATTTATGGTTCAATTGTAATGGTAATGCAAATAACGTTTACAGATATAATGGAGAAAATCTCTACGAACTTCAATTGCCTAAAAAAGACATAAAAAACATATTCGGAATAAACAAAAATGAAACATCTTATAATCCATATTCTGTATATGGAATTGACAAAGACAAAAAAGGAAATGTTTGGTTTGGAACTGTTCTGGCTGGAGCGTTTCGTTTTGATGGGAAATCATTCTTATGGATTGGAGAAAAAGAATTGTCAAGACTTGAAGATGGTCGAGAACCTGGAGTTCGTTCAATATTGGAAGATAAAAATGGATATATTTGGTTAAGTAATTTTAAAAACAAATATAAAATTGAATCCAATTCTGACGTTGAATACGTGAAACTAAAGGCTGTTGAACTATCTGATGAAATTATTCAAGAAAAAATTTTATACTTCAATTCAGGATTGACAGCTACCAATGGAGATTTATGGATGACTACCTATGGTGGTGGAGTTTGGAATTATAATGGTAAGACACTATCAAATTACGAAATAAATAATGGAAAAGAAGATGTTTTGCTTATTTCCATTTTTCAAGATAACGTTGGAACAATATGGCTCGGAACAAATAACGATGGAGTATATAAATATAATGAAGAAATATTTGAGAAATTTGAACCAA
>JAZGEQ010000062.1:0-2298 GCA_036478775.1 Cellulophaga sp. | reverse complement strand
CATCTGCTCTTCTATTTCTTGTGAATAAGTTTCAATCATTTAGTAATTCTAAACGAATTTTATTTTTTACAAACAGTTAAATGATGATAGTCTGAGCAAAGCGAATTCTGAACTTGCTCAAGTTATTCCATGCACGTTCCTAATTTAACTGACCAACCATATTTAGTTTTACACCAAGTGATTGGCTCAATATCTGAGAAATATATTTTTGCATGGGTTAAAAAATGATTACGAAAAGTAAACAACGGCAATCCAAATATTGTTTTTGGGCGACGAAACCTCAAAGGCACTAGGTACGATCCTTCTTTTTCTTCTGGCAAAGGATTTAACTTACCTACTTGGTTTTTATTGTGTTTACATTTCATTGTTTTTTAATGGCTGTTCAGTCCACACTTACGTTTCAATATTTTCTTTAAAATTAAATTTAGCAAAGAGTAATCTACTGCCAACACAGGAAATAACACCAAAAATCAACCCTGTGACTGTGCCACCTAACGCCCTGGAAAAGAAACTGAATTTTTAGCAGGTTCTTTTCTCTCAGTAGATTCATCTACATTTTTCTTGGTTTCTTTCGGTTTTCTCCAGTTATTAGCAGTTTGTAACTCCAAACTGGTTAACACCTTCTGGTAAGTTTTGTTCTAACATTTCTAGCTCCTTTGATCCGATGCAACGACTTTAAATGTTGATCGCCTATTTTCTGCTTTTTCCTGTGAAGAAAGGCGTGTTTTTGCCGCCTTACCAATAAGCTGTCCATTCTGGTCAGTTATAATAAAACCTGAGCTTGATAACAAATCAAGTGCGTGAGATAGCTCTTCATCTTTGCGGCTTCCAATGCTGGGTAAGTAGTAGTGAGCCTCAAGTCCGTGTTTCTCTATTACATCCAATGCATGATTTTGAGCTTTTTCCGAAGCCAAAGACATACCTTTACTTGTAATATTTTTAGAGGAAATCGCCTTAAAAAATGCCAGAAGTTTATTTTTTAACCCCACTTGTCAATCCATGCCTGTTCTGGCGTTTTGCCTTGAACATAATCGCTTTTCCATGTTTCAACAGCAAAAGCAGTTCCATTATGTTTAAAGGCAATCTGGCTAAGCTGTTCGTGCCACTCTTCAAATGAAATAGTCATTTTCGTATATTCCTGTCCAGTCCGTTAAAGTGTTTCTTTCATGTCAATGCCTGTTATTTGTTTAGGCATATCAAAAAGAAAATCTGAAGTTGTCGTGTCAGTTCCACCTGAAGGTTTGCGGATGTAAAAATATCCAGGTTTATCTTTCCACTCCTCAATTACTTCAACAATAATTGCCTTCCCGTTTGGAAAACCAGTTATCCATAATTTAAGATTTTTCATAAAATTTCTACCTGTTTTTAAAATCACTAATTTGAATAGTTATCCTAGATGGTCAACTCCGTTCCAAAGGAAATAAAAAGCCAATGAAAGCGTGGAAGCACCCATTGATTATCAAATATATGAAATATCACCATACTTAGAAGCAAGATTGAATTCATTTATATTAACTAAATACTCAAAAGCTTCTTTTGTAGACAAAATATTCGTGGATACTCTTCCCAAAACAAAAATTACAACAACTTGAAAAAGCACAAAATCACCACTATCCATTTCAACTAAGAGATGCCAACCACTATCGTCTTCAAAGACAATCTTTTTTACATTTTCTGGTTCAAAAACTCTACCATCCACCACTTCTTTTTTAGTCATAGCGTTTTTTAATATTTTTTTTCTTCCTTGAGAGAAAAAGAAATTAATAAAGTCGGTTAATGTAGCCATTATCTGTCTCCAAATTGTGTTTTATCTATTGCTTTTTTGACTCTTAAATAATCAATTGTTATGACACCAATAGAAATGAGTGCATACAAGAGTATTACAATTAAAATTTCTTTTTTCGTAAAGTTGTCCATATAGAACGCGAAAGCAATAGCGGTTACAAACAATCCATTTACAATATAATTAATTACTTTACTCATTTTGTCAGCTCCGCTAAATTGTTGCATTCGGTACTAAATTTACGACTTCAAGCAACTCAAAACACTCTCTCGTTTTTAGTTCATCAGAAAGCATAAGTTTTCTTGATATTGAATGAATAAGTTCTTTATTTAGCTTAATAATTTCTTCCATTACTTGAATTTGGCTGTTTTTAAGTTCTTTCAATGTTAATGCGTTCGTTCTTGCTTCCGCTTCATTTTGCGGTTGAGAAAACCATAAATAATCATGATCGAAAGAGCTTAAATAAGTTTTTGCGGCATATTCCCAATCAATATTGTCCTGCTGGCTTCCTATGT
>JAZGEQ010000061.1:0-10121 GCA_036478775.1 Cellulophaga sp. | reverse complement strand
TAATTTCAATAGACCCATGTCCTACGTCAGTTGATTTTGTTGCTTTTTCAAAAGAGAAATTTTGCATTCTTTCTTGAAGGTAAGTATCACTCAATAATTTATCTAAAGGAATTTCTACAAAATCGGGGCCTCCTAAAAAATAGTTTCTATCGGCATAGGCACGCCTTGAAGCTTCTGTAAATAATTGGATTGTTTTGGCAGAGTTATGTCCAAATTCACTTATATCATAAGGCTCTATCATTTTAAAAATTTGATTAATAGTAACCCCGCCGTCCCCGCCGCTGCTAATCTTGCGGATAAAGAAATACCGATAGACACTTTTTTTCATAAAATTGTTATGGTACGCGATAGAATACGAGTAATGGAGCAAAAAATAAATTCTAGTAAAAATTTAGACAGCCAAGAGAAAATAGATTTACAGCAATTTATGGGAGAACGTAGTAAGTAGTTCTCTAAGTGTTGTGAACTGTAATTTGGATAAAGTTTTAAAGTAATATGTGTTTTGTGGTTTTGAGATGTTTTTTTTAAATAACACCTTATGGGTTGAACGGAGAGGTTAGTGTTTGATAGCCCTCTCCGCTCAATATCCAATTAATTGTTGCAATAATAAATAGTTAAAACAGCAATATGATTATTGCTTCTGAATTGTTTTACTTTTTATCATCTTTATAATATTTGGACCATTTTGGATATTTTCCACCAATTTTTCCGCCTTTTCCTTTTGCGGGCTTAAAGAAGTCCCACCACCCTTCATAAACACCATGCTTATAATCTTGAGAAAAGTTTGGAGACATTACTGTTTGTCTAAAAATTTGATGTTGTCTTTCATGGCCTTCATGAGTCATGCCAGCAATGTTCTTACCTACATAATACCCTGCCCAATAATCCGATGACACTGATTTCTGCGAATAAGTTAAATAACCTACTAAAAAAACGCAAATAAAAATAATTTTTTTCATACCTATTTATTTTTAATAATTAGAAACTATGTGATTATTTTAAGACATTCACATAGTTTGTCTGATTTAAAGAAATACAGTAAAATATTTTAAAATTTACTGCTATACTCGTTTTGTTTCTTTTTTAACTTAAAGAACAAGAGAGATACTATTTCTTTGGTATGAAGCTATATAAATAAGTAGTGATATGGTTTACTGAAAATTTAAGTGCAGGAAATTAATGGATAAGCGATGTGGATTTGGAAATAAACCATCTACTATAATGAAGAATTACTCTCGAAAACAATTTTATGTATGACTAATTTGTTTTTGATGTGTTGTAATGTTCTACCATATATAATGCTTGTATTATTGATAAGTAATTTTTTGAAAAATGAATTTATTAGTAAATAAATCAAAATTTCCAATTCAGGAAAAAAATCATTCATAACATAAGTAGTTCAAATTATGTAAGGGAATTAATTAGATCTATTAGTTTAGATTTGTTTCGAGTAGAAACATTGATTTTATCATTGTTTTTTAAAATTATCGTTTCTCTTTTGTAAATAGAATCAATATGTATGGTATTGATTAGGCAAGAACGATTTGCCTTAAAAAAGAGTTTTTCGGTGAGTAATTCTTCATAATATTTTAGAGGTTTTGATGCGTGTAAGCTTTTTCCCGTTTCCAAATGAAAATACGTGTAATTTCCGTCTGCAATACATTTTAAAACTTCGTTTATTTTTATAGAAATATGGTTGTAGCCAATTTGAACAAGAAATTGCGAATTTTTAATACTCAGGAAATTGGATAACAATTGGAATTTGTTTTTTGAATATAACCGTTCCTTTAAATTAATGTAGCGCAGAACAGATTTAATTAAAGCGCTTTCATCAACGGGCTTTAGGATGTAACTGAACGCATAATGTTCAATTGCTTTTTTTATATAATTATCATGAGCCGTAACAAAAATGACTTCGAAATCGTGTGTATGAATTTTGTTGAAAATCTCAAAAGAATTACCATCTTTAAGTATAATATCCATAAGGATTAACTCAGGATTTTGAGTGTTAATTAATGTGACGGACGCTTCAATACTATCTGCATATCCAATAATTTCTATGGCTGTGAAATTATCGTTTAAAATAGATTTTAAATAATTTTGAGCCTCGTAATCATCTTCAATGATTAATGTTTTAATTTTAGGGGAGAGTACCATATTTTAGGAAAAGTATAATTATATAATATGGGCATGAAATTAGTATTTTTTCAACATATTTTTTACTTATAGACTCTCTTTATTTTAAAAACAGCTTCTAAAAGATTAAGATTAATGTGAGATATACGAAAATTGTAGAATTAAAATTTCATAGAAAAACTTTGATAAGGCGATTTAAAATTGGATAATTGGAAGGTAGTATTTTAGTTTTTAATTATAATTGAAGGGTAATTGGTTGTGGAATTCTTGATAAATATAGAATCATTACTTTATCCTTAATTATTTAACAATGTTTTTTAATTGATAAAAGAAACGTTCTATTAGCCTTAAATCTTCCGTAATAATATTGGCGCTACCTTTCATTTCATGCCTGAATTCAATCGTTTTTCCATAGCTAGTTATAAGTACTCTAGGTAATTCAATATCTATCAAATAATTCCCGTCTTCGTCAGGGATTATAGAAATAGATTGTATGGTTCCATTAATTTCTCCAAACTCTTCCGATGGATAACGTACTAGTTTAATTTGAACAGTTTGCCCTTCTTTTATTTTTCCGGAGTTAGTGGCAGGAGCCTTTATTTTTCCTATATAGTTGGTGTTTTTTGAAGGAGTAATGGTGAAAATTAAATCGCCTTTTTTTACTGTTTTATTTTTATTCCAAAACGATAAAAAAGAAACTTTTCCGTTACTAGGTGATTTTATAACAAATTGTTTTTCCCAATCTTTAATAGATTTTTTTAATTGATAAAAAGACTGAAAAGTTTCTTTTAATAATTTACGATTCTTAATTGTTGTTCTTGTTAAATTATTATAATCTATTTCGAATAGCGAGTAATTTAAAGCTATTTCACCCAAAATTAAAGAAGATATATTATCGATAGGAATCCTGAACTTATTTTGATTAACCATGATGGTGTCCAGTATACTCTTTAGATGTAAAACATCTTTGTAATATGCATTGCTTTCTAAAACCGTAATTAATTGATTTTTTTTTACGAGCTCATTATTTTTCACTAAAAAAACTTCAAAATTTGAATTATATTTTGCATATATTTTTTCCGGAGGAGACGATGTGGTAATCATTATTTCAGTGGTAATAACATCTGGGTATTTCACAAACCAAGAGATGAAAAGTAACATGATGATAAGAAGTAATATTAATACATTCCCCCAGCGAATCATCCAATGTGGAATGTGGCTCAATATTTCTTGAACCTCTTCACTTCTTATTTCAACACCTTCCTTTGCTTGTGGCATATATTTTATTGAGTTTAAAATAATTATTTATTTTCCAAGATTCAATTGGTTTTTTACCAAATGGTAATAATTACCTTTTAGAGCTATTAGTTCTTTGTGGTTTCCTTTTTCAACAATTTTTCCTTTATCTAAGACAATAATTTGATGGGCATTTTTAACCGTACTCAATCGATGGGCGATTACAACTACGGTTTTATTCTTGAAAAACGTATCTAAATTTTCCATGATTGTTTTCTCATTATTGGCATCCAAAGCAGAAGTAGCTTCATCAAAAAACAGAAATTTAGGATTTTTATATACGGCTCTTGCAATTAGTAATCGTTGTTTTTGTCCTGTACTTAGTCCTGAACCTTCCGATCCAATTTTGGTATTATAGCCCAAAGGAAGGTTTTCAATATAATCAGAGATGTTTGCGACGGTTATGGCATGCCTTAGTTTTTCTTTGTCTATATAATCTACACCGACAGCGATGTTCTTTGCTATGGTGTCGTTAAAAATGTAACCTTCTTGCATTACAACACCTATTTGTGAGCGCCATGCTTTTGGAGATATCGCATTCATATTATAATTACTTATTTTTATATCCCCTTTGCTTACCTTATAAAAACCTAGTAATAATTTCATTAAGGTTGTTTTTCCACTGCCACTTACCCCTACAATAGCAGTAGTTTTATTTGCAGGGAATTCTATGGACAAATCTTTCAGGACTGGTTCAATGCCTCCAACATATCTAAAAGTTATTTTATTTAATTTAATAGTTCCGTTTTTTGGGATTATCGTTGTTTTTGGATCATCAGGTTTTTCCTCATCATCCATATTATGAATTTCTCCAAGTCTCTCTATAGAAATTTGCGCATCTTGAACATCTCTCATGAAATTAATAAGCTGAGTAATGGGGCCATTTAATTGTCCCACGATATAACTAATGGCCATCATCATTCCTAAAGTTATTTCACCATCAATAACCAGTTTAGCAGAAAGGACTGTAACTAGCATATTTTTAAGTTCATTTATGAAATTAGAACCAACACTTTGAGTCTGTTCCAAAGCCAAGCTTTTGGTTGCAATTTTAAACAAACGGGCTTGTACATATTCCCAATTCCAACGCATACGTCTCTCGGCATTGTGTAATTTTATTTCTTGCATTCCATTGATAAGCTCTATGACTTTACTTTGTTCTTGACTTACTTGTGAGAAACGTTTATAATCTAGTTCTTTTCGTTTTTTAAAGAAAAACAATACCCATCCAAAATATAAGATACTACCAATGACGAACACACTAAAAATTTGTAAGCTGTAGTAGCCTAGTACAAAACTGAAAATTATCAAATTAAATAATGAGAATAATACTGTTAAAGAAGAAGTGGTTAGTATTTGTTCAATTCGTTTGTGGTCATTGATGCGTTGTAGTAAATCTCCTGTCATACGAACATCAAAATAGGAGATAGGTAGTTTCATTAACTTGATGAAAAAGTCTGAAATTAAAGAAATATTAATTCGAGTGCTTAGGTGAAGTAAAATCCAACTTCGAATAATTTCTAGTGCAGCTTTTCCTGTAAATAAAAACAATTGTGCAAATAAGATAAGGTACACAAAGTGAATATCTTGATTTTTAATTCCAACATCGACTATGCTTTGGGTTAAAAAAGGAAAAATAAGCTGTAATAAACTACCAGCTAATAAACCAATAATTAATTGGATAATAAATTTTTTGTATTTAAATAGGTATTTAAAGATAAAACTAAAGCCAAATTTTTCATCTTCATCAAATTCCGATTTGTAAAATTTAGGTGTAGGCTCTACTAGTAAAACAATGCCTTCTTCTGTAGTTTCGTCAGCATTATTGCCTATCCAAGATTGGATGAATTCCTGTTTTGAGAAAGTAATTAATCCATGTGCCGGATCAGAAATAGAAATAGTGTTTTTATTAATTTTATAAACCACCACATAATGACTTTTGTTCCAATGTACAATACAAGGTAACGGAGCTTCTTTAAGTTTGTTAAAGGCTAGTTTTATGCCTAAAGATTTAAAGCCCACAGATTCTACAGCATCACTAAGGCCCATTAAACTACTACCCTCGCGAGTAGTTTCACTTATAGTACGCAATTGTTGGGTATTAATAAGCTTGCCATAGTGTTTGGCTATTATTTTAATACAGGTAGGACCACAATCTTTACTTTCGGTTTGTATATAATTTGGGAACTTACTCACTGTTTATTTTATTTTTAAAAAACTAAAAGGAAGAATAATCCAGAGAAAAATTCTCTGGATTACGATGGTAATTAATGTTCTATTAGAAAATAATTGTGACGCACCTAAACTAGAAACAGTTACAAAGACCTCCGGGATCCACAATTCCCCCACAAGACATTCCACAATAACCACATTGCCAATTTGCTGGGCCACAACAATAAGAATCACCCTGTGGGTTACATCTATAAGGTCCACCACCATTAATAGCTTTTTGCTCTAGTCTATTTAGAGCTTTTCCTAGATTTAAAATTGACTTTTTCATAATTAAATAAATTAAATTATTTTTGCCATGAACATTTAGAGACACTCACAGTTTGTGTCTATTCTTCTCGAGAGAATATTGTTCAAAAGACGAAGCCCTTTTATTAGGGCTTTGTTCTTTAATTATTATGCTATTACAATGTTTTTAGGAACGTGGCAGTTTTCGGCTAATTCTTCAATAAAAAAAAGAAGATCTTCCCTATTGTATTCCTTAGGAAACACTTTTCCATTCAACAAGATTTCTGGTGTAAAATTAAAGTTGTTCTGTGTGCACCATGTATATTCTTCCTTTAAGACGGCAACATATTTTTGGGGCTCGGAACAAGCTTCCCATTTATCCATCCAATCCGTAGCTTTAGCGTCACCATAGATATCGTCCATAGCCAATAAACATTTTTTAATTCCTTCTTTAAAATAAAGTTCTATGATTCTACTAGAGATTTTAAGGACATCACTATCAGGATTATCTGGGTTTACATAAAAGCGTATCGTAATTTTTATCTTTTCACTATATCTTTCAAGAATTTCCCCCAATAATAGATGTACAGATTTACAATGGCTACAAAAAGGATTAGTTATAATGAGGAGTTCTAATTGGGAATGTGGATTTCCAAAAACAATTTCTGGTTTATTCCTTATTTCTGTAGAAACAGTTTCTGAAGCGTTTAATAATGTTTCAAAGAGGGTATAATTTTTTTTAAACTTTGTAAGAGAAATATTTTCATGTTTAAGATTTTTAATAGCAATAGTAAGAGGTTTTAAAAATTGCCATATCATAAAAACTACACTAAAAGCGATTCCAATTAAAATTATACTTATAAATGAAATCTCTTTTGAATTGGGAGTTGTTAGAAATGCTATTACTGTTTGCCCCCATAATACAGCTATAACACCTAAACAAAGCATACACCATTTTTTGACTATTATATATTGGTAGTATAAAGAATAAATTGTAATGGGTATTGCTAAAATACTTAGGGTATGTACTAAATTAAGGTCAATACCTCCCATTATGAAGGAAACTACAACCAAGGCTATTCCCGAAAAATAGAGTAAACAAAGGTCACTTAGTTTGTAATTGCCTATAATAAAGGCTCCATTAGAAGTTAAAACAGCGTTACAGTCTTTTTTTTCTCCAACGTTAGAACAAAAGGCATCGCCGAGAACGGTTTCAATCCCCTGTTCTTGCTTTATTATGGTAATACTCAGTTGTACACCAATAAGTGCCATTATTAAAAAAATAATGGTTAATAAAGGCGGGGTATTTATAACTAATAAAAGTGTAGAAAGTACTATAATTGTACTCAGGGTGATATTTTTTATCAATGAGTTCGTATTTGGTGATTTTTGATTTTTCTCTTGTTTATCTACACCTACAATAACACCCGTAAATTTATTTAAAAACTCTTCTTCAGAAATTTCTTCCTTTTCTTTTGAAGGTAAAAATAGTGTGTATTCAGATTTATTTCTTTTAATCAACCCTAATTTGTTGCCTTGATCAGTTTTAATATGAGCAATATAGCAATTAGGAAGCTGTTTGAGGGTCGTTAGGTCAACAGGGACTTCAGCAGCAATGTTTTCAATATTAAAGTGATCAAGAACCCCAGTTATAGAATGAAGGCTTGGATAAGAAGGATGACTTTGTATTTGAAAATTTAATTCTTCTTTATCAAAAATAATCTTATTTGTTGTTAATAGAGACTGGACTAAGTAAACTAGAGAATTTGTCAAAATGTATGTATTTGGTTACCTTATATTTTTGTTTGGAATATTTCTATTTTTTAAAAGTAGTTGTAGTATAATACTGAAATAAAGATATATAGGTGTGTAGTATTCTTGAGTGTTAAAGTTTTTAATGAAGAGAATAAGCTGATTAGCGTGGTCTTTTTTTAAATAAGCGATTATTTTTCGTAAGTTTTTAGTTACAATATTATTAATAGTAGTTGGTTGAAAATTTTGTATTAATGAAAGGATATTTATGTGTTGTAAGACATTAAAATGGTTAACTAATGATTCTCTTAGTTTATTTTGAGATAAGTTATGAAGGAGAACTAAATATGTAATAACTTTATTGATTATTACATGTTTTATTTTATAGAATAATTTAGATTTATTATGAGATTAGCTCTTTTAATACCCTTTTTTTTATTTGCGAATGCTATTTTTTCTCAAAAGACAGATTCTCTGGTTTACGACCCTGAAAAAAAATACACTCAAAAATTTATGGACTCAATTATTATTGGGAGATATACTAGAAATATAGTAACCCTAACCAATGAAGATTTTGGTAAAATGCTGAGGTCTGATTCAGATCTAAGAGGTTGGGTTTATTATTACGCAAGAAAGGCAAGTAAAGCCAATAGAGAAAAAAAATATGATTCCTCGCTTTATTATGCAGAGAAAAGTATTAAATCTGTATATGACTCTAAAGTTTTTCGATTACTTGATGAGAAGAAACTTACAAACGTTTACACGGTTAAAGGACATTCACTTTATACGCAGGGATATTATAAAAAGTCTATAGTAGCTTACCAAAAAGCGTTGGACCTTATAAAGAAACACCCTTATATATGGGAGTCTTTTGTCGTAGTAGGAATAGCAGATAATCATTATAAATTAGGGAATGATAGTTTAGCATTGAAGTATATGTTACAGGTTTCTAAAGACTCCTTATTTATGGGGTATAATAACTCTGCAATTAGAATCTATAAAAAAATAGGAAGTCTTTATCAGGACATTGGAAATACCGATATGGCTAAAAAATATTTTGAGAAGAGCCTAGAATATTCTGAGAATAGTGATTATAAAATAAGTCTTCCATCCATTTATGGAAGTCTTGGAAGTATTTTTTTAGTTGAAAAGAATGTTGATTCAACAGTTTATTACTATAAAAAGGCAGTTGAAGCTGAATTTAAATATAATGTGAAACCAGAAAATCACCAAGGGATACAAGAAAGTAGTGATTTTCGAAAGGAATATATTGCTGTTATTGAAGGTGATTTGGATAGTGCAATTCGTAATTTAAAAGAATTGGTAAAAAAAATAAACTCTTTTGAAGTCATTAATATAGAGGATAAGGATTTAATGGTGAAAATTGTAAAAACTCTTGGAATGGCATATGAAAAACAAGGAAATTCAAAGGAGTATCAAAAATTATTGGAGGAGTCCTTTACTTTTTTGGAGCGGTTTCACCAAGGGCAATTAAAAGAGGATCTTCAAAACTTGGAAACGCAATACCAAACGAAAGAGAAAGATTTTTCCATTGTTCAATTGGAGCAACAAAAAGAACAACAGGATACTATAATAAAACAACAGCGGGCAATTGCCATTGGATTAGTGGCATTTTCATTAGTATTATCAGGATTAGGATATTTATTATGGAGGCAACGTAAGATTAAGACCCAGTACGAAAAGGAAAATCTAGAACAACGGTTATTAAGATCGCAAATGAATCCACATTTTATTGGAAATGCTATGAATACGATTAGTGCATTGGTAGTAAAAAAATCGGAAAATACAATACCATATATAAAAAAATTGTCGAGCTTGTTTCGTTTAGTCTTAACAAATTCTAGAGAAGAATTCGTTAGCTTGGAAGATGAGATAACAATAATTAAGAATTACCTTGAATTACAATCTAATTTCTCCACAATGTTTGATTTTTCTTTTTTAATAGATGAAAATATTCATTTAGAGGAGATCATTATACCTCCTATGTTAATACAGCCTTTGGTTGAAAATGCAATAGTTCATGGTCTTGCAAAGACAGAAAATAAAGGGGTAATTGTGGTAGAGATACTAGTTCAAGAGAAAAAAGGACTGTTATTATGTAGGATATCGGATAATGGTATTGGATACCAGAATACTCTAGATTCTAAAAATAGTACATCAGTATCTGGAGATATCATTAAAGAAAGGCTTGTTACATTGAAGAGAAAATTTAAAGTGGATGCAAGAATTCAAATAGAAGAGAAGAAAAAAGGTGTTGTAGTAGAATTATACCTTCCATTTCTGAAAGATGAATAATAAAAACTATTTTCCAAAAGAACTGTTGTCTAACTTTTAAAACCCAACAGCAGTATCATCTCCACGTTTGTCTGCACCACCTTCTAATTTGCCGTTAGATAAAACACGAATAGCATCTACCTTACCAATTATAGGTGTTCGTTTTTCATTAATGATATATCCTT
>JAZGEQ010000060.1:0-94724 GCA_036478775.1 Cellulophaga sp. | reverse complement strand
TAACAACTATATTGGCATTAAACAGCATGTTTGATATAGGTGCAGCTTACCGATTAGATGAGGGTATAAGCGGTTTATTTATATTTAAAGTGTCCCCTAATTTTCAATTAGGCTATGCTTATGAAGCATCTTTTGAAAATTCGGTTCGTAATTTAGATAATGGTACTCATGAAGTAATGATGATTTTTAAGTTGTAATTGCAGGACGCTAGCCTGTGGGTTTAATTCCCCGATGCTTGTGTCGAAATAAAAAGGAAATTTCTATTTAATACCTCGTACCCTTGGATCGAGGTATTTTTTTACTTTATAATACCTCCTGCTTTTCAGGTGGTATTAATTCTAGTGGTTTTGCCATATATGGAACTATGAGAAGGAGTAAGAAAAGAAAGAAAAGTAATAAAAGAGAATCAAAGGGAATTTCATTATCTGGTTAAAAGTTATGATTCAGCAATTTCATTGTCGTTACTTTAGTATCTATAAATGTTTTCGGAGTAGGTATCCTACCTAGTACTTAGTTTTATGCGTTTTTGTTGTTTTTAATTATTGGTTCGTTTTATCATAGAGAGCATTAATCCACTCAATATTAAAAGTGAGCCAACTATTTTATTTTGTAAGTGAACTTTTTCTTTATTTTCTAAATAACCTTTCAATTTGGTCGCAAAATGGGCATAAGTTAGAAGAGAAATTCCATCCAAAATCAAAAAAGTAATTCCAAGAATAATTACCTGAGGAATAAATGGTAAAGTTTCGTTTATAAATAAAGGAAATAACGCTGCAAAAAAAACGATAGCCTTAGGGTTTGCTGCTGACATTAAAAAGCCTTCAGCGTATAAGTTGAAGAATTTTTTGTTTTTTAAACCACTTTTATTTAGTTCAATTTTTGGGATAGTTATTATTTTTTTAACTCCAATAAAAATTAAATATGTTACTCCAAACCATTTAATCATTTGAAATAGTTCACCAGATGAAATAACAATTGATGCAAGTCCAGCCGAAGCAAGAATTATCTGTAATAAATTAGCTGATAAATCACCTAAAATTGTCCCAGTCGTTTTCTTTGCCCCGTATTTCATACTGTTGGCAGTAGCAAGTAAAACACTTGGTCCTGGAGTCCAAACTAATATTAATACTGTTCCGATAAAGGAAATGATAAGAGTTAAATCCATTATTTTATTAGTTTAATTGCCTTTCTCAAAGGAAAACCAACAGGAGTCTGCGTACAAATCCCATTTTTCACTTAAATATAAGTAAATATATTAAAGGGCAGGGTACTAATGAAGCGTATAAAAAAACAAAAAAAATAATTAATTGAAATTGTTTTAATACCTCATGGGCTTGCCCCTAGGTTATTTACATTAAAGCTTAAAAGTAAAAAAAAATAGGGGTGAAACAGCCATTTGATATATTTCATTGGACCTGTCATTGGTATGTTTGTTGGAGCGTTGAGCATGTGACATCACTTCTTGTTTTTTCTTTTTCTTTTTTATTAAAAATTCTATAACATTGAAAACGAAATAACATATTTTGAATTTCTCACATCCCTTTAGTATCAGTTCACAACATTCTTAAGTCTATATATGTTTTTATTGGCATTTTCGCCCCTCAAAAATAGTAGGATTAAACCTACATTAAATTAATCAACAATTTCTTAACAATGAAAAACATCATTCTTACAAGGTTATTGCTTGTTTTGTGCTTTATGTGCAACTCGCTATGGGTACAGGCGCAGATAACAGTTTCTGGATCTAGTGCACAAAGCACAATTTCCTCAAGCACGCAAAGCGTAATTGCGCCTTCATTAACGATTGCCAATAATAATAATATTATTGATTTTACGGTTTCATTTACAGACTCTTACTCTGCTAGTGACCAATTATCTTACAATGGAAATCTACCTACGGGGGTTACGACTACCGGTTGGAATTCTACTAAAAGATCTATTGTGTTCAAAGGCTCAAAAACTGCCGCAGAATGGCAAGAATTTTTACGAAGAGTTACTGTAACCACGGCTTCTGTTTGTTCACCAGAAACTAGAAAGGTTACCTTTGCCGCAGGAGAAACATTTTATAATCCACTAAATGGTCATTTTTATAGAGTTACTTCTACAACATCTAGTTGGACAGCTGCACAGGCTACCGCATCTTCTACCTCTTATTATGGTAAACAAGGCTATTTGGTAACCTTAACTAGCAGCGCTGAAAATACATTTGTGTCTAGATTGGTTGGTCAAAATTCATGGATAGGTAATTCCGATGATGCTGCACAAATTAACGCTGCATTGGGTTTTGATTTATATAGTAGCAATACACAATCAGAAGGTAAATTTTATTGGGTAACGGGTCCGGAAAAAGGAACGCAACTAACCACGAACAATGGTAATGGTAATGGTATTTCTGGAGTATATCAGAATTGGCAATCTGGTGAGCCAAATAATTCAGGGAATGAAGCTTTTGGACATATATACGCTAGCAGTGGTTTCTGGAATGATTTTGCAAATTCTCAAACTATAGCTGGTATTATAGAATTTGGTGATATGCCAGGTGATTTATCACAGTCTACTCCCCAATTTACCAAAGATATTTATATTCAGGGCTCCTCTAGTGGTACTATAACTGGTGGAGATGTTTCAGTTTGTTCTGGAACAAATTCTACCGTATTAACACTAACTAATTTAACAGGAACAGTTGTGAGGTGGGAAAGTTCTATGGATAACTTTATTTTACCTGGTACTTCAATAGCAAATACTACAAGCAGTTTAACGGTAACAAATATTTCAGAAACAACATATTATAGAGCGATTGTAAATTCTACATCGCCAACTACGTGTAGTGGTTTGGTAACTTCTAGTGCACCAGTATATGTGAGCAATGCAAATCCAGGAAACGTATTTGCTATAAATACAACAATATGTTCTGGGTCAGATGTTAGTTTATATATGTCAGGGCAAGAGGGTGATGTTCAGAAATGGCAACGTTCTAATGATAATTCCAATTGGACAGATATAACCAATACAACAACTACCTTAGTAGAAACAATAACAACTACAGGAACAGTTTATTATAGAGTTTTTGTTCAGGTTTCAGGTTGTTCAGGAGCGGCAGTAGCCTCTTCATCCAAAGAAATAACTATAGTTAGTGGAACTCCACCTATTGGTGGGCAAGTTAGTTCTAATACGCATTCGTCTTTAACGAATAGCGGAACTTTAACGCTTACAGGGGAGACAGGCAGCGTTTCTAAATGGCAAAAATCTACCGACAATGGTGTTGTATGGTTAGATGTTGCAAATACAGCAACAACATATACTTACACAAACATTACTATAGAAACAATATTTAGAGCTGTAGTGGTTAATGGTAGTTGTGGGGCCACGAATAGTAATTTTGGTAAAGTCTCTATTGTACTACCACCGACTATCACATCATTTACACCAACTGAAACGGGTATTGGTGCACAAGTGGTAATTACAGGAACAAATTTCGATAATGTTACCAATGTTAAATTTGGTGCTATTAATGCAACTTCGTTTATAATAAATTCAGATTCTCAAATAACAGCTATTGTTTCTTCAAGTGGAGCTTCAGGGGAAGTTTCTGTAACGAATGTAGCTGGTACGGCACAATTAGCAGGTTTTGTTTTTGATGGTCAAGCACCTAGTGGTTACACAGTAGTAATAGATCAAAGTCCAATCAACCCAAATAATGAGGAAGCAGTAAGCTTTACCTTTTCAGGAGCAGAAGTAGGCTCTACATATGGCTACACTTATTCTAGTAGTGCAGGAGGAACTAATGTTACAGGAACTGGAACTATTTCAAGTTCAGGAGAGACCATTTCAGGAATAGATTTAAGTGGATTAAATGACGGAACCATTACATTGAGTGTTACACTTACCGACACAAATGATAATACTGGAAGTTCAGTAACTGATACTGAAATAAAAGATACAGAGACCCCTAGTGGTTACTCAGTAGTTATAGACCAAAGTCCAATCAACTCAAATAATGAGGGAGCAGCAAGTTTTACCGTTTCTGGGGCAGAAGTAGGCTCTACATATAGCTACACTTATTCTAGTAGCGCAGGTGGATCCAATGTTACAGGAACAGGAACTGTTTCAAGTTCAGGAGAAACCATTTCAGGAATAGATTTAAGTGGCTTAAATGACGGAACCATCACATTGAGTGTTACCCTTACCGATACAAATGGTAATGCAGGAAGTTCAGTAACTGATACAGAAATAAAAGATGCAGATGCACCAAGTGGTTACTCGGTAGTTATAGATCAAAGTCCGATTACTTCAAATAATCAAAGTGCAGCAAGCTTTAGCTTTTTAGGAGCAGAAGTAGGCTCTACATATAGCTACACTTATTCTAGTAGCACAGGTGGATCCAATGTTACAGGAACAGGAACTGTTTCAAGTTCAGGAGAAACCATTTCAGGAATAGATTTAAGTGGCTTAAATGACGGAACCATTACATTGAGTGTTACCCTTACCGATACAAATGGTAATGCAGGTAGTTTGGTTACCGATACAGAAATAAAAGATGCAGAGGCGCCAAGTGGTTACTCGGTAGTTATAGATCAAAGTCCGATTAACCCAAATAATGAGGGAGCAGCAAGTTTTACCTTTTCAGGAGCAGAAGTAGGCTCTACATATAGCTATAGTTATTCTAGTAGTGCAGGAGGATCCAATGTTACAGGAACAGGAACTGTTTCAAGTTCGGGAGAGACTATTTCAGGAATAGATTTAAGTGGCTTAAATGACGGAATCATTACATTGAGTGTTACACTTACCGATACAAATGATAATGTAGGAAGTTCTGTTGCCAATACAAAAATAAAAGGAATAGATACAGACGGTGATGGGATTGTTGATAATGAAGATACGGATGATGACGGTGATGGAACTCCCGATACAGAAGATGCTTTTCCATTAGATCCAAATGAAGATACGGATACCGATGGTGATGGTACAGGTGACAATGAAGATACGGATGCTGATAACGACGGAACTCCCGATACAGAAGATGCTTTTCCATTAGATGAGAATGAAGATACGGATACCGATGGTGATGGTACTGGTGACAATGCAGATACGGATGATGACGGTGACGGAACTCCCGATACAGAAGATGCTTTTCCACTAGATGAGAATGAAGATACCGATACGGATGGTGATGGAACAGGCGATAATGCCGATTTGGATACGGATAGTGATGGCGATGGTATTCAAAATGGTGAAGATGCTTTTCCGTTCGATCCAAATGAGGATACAGATACCGATGGTGATGGAATAGGTGATAATGAAGATACTGATGACGATGGTGATGGAATACCAGACGATGAAGATGCTTTTCCACTAGACCCAACAGAGGATACGGATACCGATGGTGATGGTACAGGTGATAATGCTGATACCGATGATGATAACGATGGTATTTTAGATGATAATGATGCCTTCCCTAAAAGTGACGAACCATTGTTAGTTCCATCAGAAGTATTTACTCCAAATGGCGATGGTAATAATGATAATTGGGTAATTCCAGGTATCGATAATTATCCTAACTCTGTAGTGAAAGTATATAATCGTTGGGGGCATGAGATATTTTCTGCCAATGGTTACCAAAACAATTGGGGAGGAGCGTATAATTCTAATTCAGAAAAGCTTCCTGCCGGTTCCTACTTATACGTAATAGATTTAGGAAACGGTACAGTACCAATAAGAGGTTGGATATTTATCAATTATTAAAGAAACTAAAGTTAAAAAAATGAAATCAATATATAGAATTGTATTACTGACGGTATTGTTTACCGTTATAAAGGCAGAAGCACAGCAAGATCCTAATTATAGCTTTTATGGGTATAATATGAATTTAATAAATCCGTCATTTGCAGGGACAGGAGAGAAAACTAATGTAGGATTAAATATGCGTAGTCAGTGGGCAGGTGTTAAAGGCGCACCACAGACGCAAAGTTTATTTTTTGGTACTCCTGTCGGTAGTAAAGTTGGTCTTGGATTGTCTATTATTAATGATAAGACTTTTATTGAATCTCAAACTTCAATAGCGGTTGATTTTTCCTACAAACTACAATTGAACGATGAACTGAATTTGTATTTAGGAATTAAGGCAGGTTTTAATTCTTATGATGTGAATACAAATGGATTAATAAGTTATGGAATAGGAGAAGATGCTTCACTAATGAATTTGGATGGAGGTTTCTCTCCAAATGTTGGATTAGGAGCGCATCTAAAACATGAAAATTATTTTGTGTCTTTTTCGATACCTAAATTACTGACTCCAGATAGATTGGAAGAAAATAATGGAACAGTAAGTTTAGGAACAGATAAAAGACATATGTATTTTTCTGGCGGCTATACAATTAAGTTGCAAGGAGAAATGGCATTAAAACCAATGGTGTTAGTACGCTATGTAGATGCATCGCCATTGTCTATTGATTTAACAACTATATGGACATTAAATAGCATTTTTGATATAGGCGCAGCTTACCGATTTGATGAAGGTATAAGTGGTTTATTCATATTTAAAGTATCACCCAATTTTCAATTAGGCTATGCCTATGAAGCATCTTTTGAAAACTCTGTTCGTAATTTGGATAATGGTACTCATGAGGTGATGATGATTTTTAAACTTTAATTTTAATTAATAAAACCACCTGTATAGCAGGTGGTTTTACTCTAGTAGTTTTGCATATTTTTTTGATATATAGGAAAAGAGATTGTCAGATTTTTTTTAATACAAATTCATTGAAACTCTTTTATAAATATTCGAAAGTAACTTTCTTAGAGGCGTTATTTTTAGTCTATTTTTTTTTGATTGTCATCATACAATCCAATTAAAAGACTATTCCCATTAGTATCAACTTTTATTCCGCCATACTTGGCATTTTCATAAATTTCGGCCTTTCCCTCTTGAAAGAAAAAAGATTCTGCTCCAATATTTATTCCCCGCCAATGTTTTGAAGTGTATTCTATAAGGTATTCATTTACGTTGATTGGTGTTTTGTTTTCTTGAATACGTACTTTTTTGGCAATTCCATTTTTTTCCAATTTGACAACACAGAACCCTCTTTTAGGAATACTGTCAGAATTGATGTTTTCTGAAATTGCATATCTCAACCTCATATAATCCCCTTGCATTAATGAACGAGGATCAACAGGAGCTAATTCTAATAGGACAAGTTGTCCATCAGATAACAACGCTTCTTTTTGAAGAATTGAATTATTAAATACCCCAAGTAGAATGATAAGATTCGCAATAATTAGTATCCACCTATATTTTTTCATTGTGTTTTGCTTTTTTTGTGGTGAATAAATAGAGTAACAGGAACATAATTCCTGATGTAAATAAGATTATTGATTTGGTTAACAATGTAAAAGTTAAATCATAATAATACTGAGAAATAAAATAGGTAATTGAAATTATGCCGATAGCTAATCCGGTTTTATAATTAACTAAAAAGCTTAGTAAAATAATTACAATTGCTCCTGAAATAGCTGGGGAGAATAGTGTTGAGAGCAGTATTAAAGAACTTAAAGAGTAAACTAGAACTTTGTTTTTAATAGCTTCTATTTCGTTTATTTTGACAATAGTATAGATTAAATATATAATCACGAGGATAATAACTATAGAGGATAACCAAATATTATTTTGAGATATTGGTGTTAAATGTCTTTTGCCAATTATAATTAGTCCAAATAATAAAGAGATTATCAAACCAATTCTAATTGGATTATATAGTTTGGATAATTTCTTACTAAAGGAAATTATTTTTGCTTCATTTAAAAACAAGTATGTTAAAAGTAACGTGCTAACAGTAATATATAGGTGAATTAAATCATGTAAATCATTTGAGATTATTAAAGTAAGTAAACAAGCACTTATGGTAAGTATAGAAATAAATGACAAAATGAAATTTTGAGTAATAATCAAAGAGCTGATAGCTATTATGCATATCAACAGGATGATAATATTTTCATCAAAATTCATTTCTAGTAACCCAAAAGCAAACAGAGTAAACCCACTGACATAGATTGAAATACTAAATGTATCTATAATTAATTTGTCATATTTTTTATTTAGCCAAATAGCAGAAACTATAAACCCTATTCCAAATATTAATAATCCTAGTTCAGAATTATAAAGCCCTGTAATTGCTAAAAAACCTAGGAAAGCAAGAGTGGCTAAAAAACCGCCAAAAATTGAAAGCACCTTAATAGCTAAACTAGATTTGTTCTCTCCTTGTTTTTTGTATTCCTCTAAAATAGCTTTTTCGTTACACTCAAATTTAGCACCTTCGGATAAACGAATACTATCTAATAGAGCCTTTTTGCTAATTAATTTATCCATTTCTTTTGAAGGTTAATTAAGTTTTTAATTACAAGTGTTACACTTCCAATAACGAATAAACTGATGAAGAAAAACATTCCTGCATCATCTGATAATTCTATAAGAAAAGCAGAAATAATAACGATGATACTAAAAGGAATTATCGAAAGATAAAAACCACTTTTCGCCTTTAATCCATATTTAATTCCAATGCCATATAGTATTATGGTAATTGTGAGTAGTACAAAGAAAGGTGTTTCGCTTTTGTCAAAAATACCGATTACAATTCCTATTGCGCTATAAGACACTGCTGCTAATGCAAGCAGGTTAGAAAACCAAATTGGTGACTTCGTTTCTCCGCTGACTTTCTCTTTTAATATAGAAACTGTTAAGAATAACATATTGACTATAAAGAGTAATGTGAAAACGAAAACTTCTGACCAGTCCTGTACAACTTGTTGCGAGTATAATATAAGTGTAGTATTTATTAATGTTACAAAGACTAACCATAATGGGGCGAAATTTGAAATAGCTACCCAAATTGTTATGAATATAGTCCAGCCTAAAAAAAAGTCATAAGCATTAGCTCCTGTCTGATAAATTTGTCCGAAAACAGCAAATAAAACACCAACTAATATGGATGCTCCTGTTAGTAATATGTTTTTTATGTCTAAACTTATTTTTGAGAATAATACTATTAAAACTGTAATAATGATTAAGCTTTCAATTAGCCCAATCTTAATGAATTTATGTAAATCGGTCCAATTGTATGCAAAAAAGAAAATAATTCCAGAGGTTGTGAAACCAATACCTAGGCAAATGAAAAATAGCCTAAGGAATTTATGCCAAGTTTCTTTATTGCTGTAAATTTCCTCTTTTAGTATTTTGTCAATACTCTTTTTAGACAAATTACTGTGTCGACTTATTAGTTGAATATCTTCTCTTTCAATTTCTGTCATTCAATCTTTGTTAATTTTGCATGACATAAAAACAGCAGAAGTTTTAGCCGTTGTATTCCCTTAATCAGGTTTGTCATGTTCCTATATTCTTACATGATTTTATTACAGTAAATAACACCTATCCTCTATGGAATTATTTAACCATAAACAGCGCATTTACAAAGAACAATTTTCCATTTTCCCAAAAACCACGAAATAAAGGATTATCTACCATATAAATTACCTGACCTTGACCATGATTTTCAACTCCAAAAATCAAAGTTTTTTCAATTCTTTTTTGTGCTTCACTTCCTGCAAATCCAGATACTGGAGCACCATTGTTTTCTAGATAAACAACATTTCCTTTGTCTAAGTACTCATATGCATCTGCACTTAATTTAAGTGTGAAATAGTTGTCTTTATACCCGTATGCTAACGGATGGGTATTGTCTACCTTCGCTTTAAAAATAGCACCTGTAATAGCACTTTTAACTCTCTCTCGCTGACTTGCTTCATGCGGTTGTATGTTTTTAGTACTATCTTTTTTAGTTTCTTTAAGTTCTATTTTGAATCCGTTTTTACCATCAATACCTTTTATCGCATTTCCTATGGCGATTAACTTACCTCCGTTACTTACCCATTTTTTTAGGTTCTTTAATTGATTCTCTTTTAAAAAACTAGAATATCTACCAGTTGGTAGTATTAAAACGTCATAAGCAGATAAATCTACACGACTAAAATAATCACTATTTAATACGGTTACAGGGTATTTTAATTGCTGTTCAAAAAAGTGCCAAATTTCTCCAAAATTTAAGGAAGAAGTAGGCTTTCCTGATAATATTGCAATCTTAGTATCCGTAACCATTTTTACAGAACTAGAACCAAAATCTTTTCCTTTGTCTACAAAACCGGTAGATGTTGCAATTAGTTCTTTATTATGTGATTTTGCTATGTTTTGCAGTGTGTTAAGGAAAATTTTATTATTGGTATTATCTAACCTTGTGATAATTAAACTACCTCTGTTAAAGTTTTTTCCTTTAATAATAAATGGCTTCTGAGCAAAACGTACACGGATTTTATTTTTCAGCAATTCTGCCAGAAAACGAGCATCATTCATGCTATTCCAATCGGTTACATAGGCATAAGCTCTCTTTTTTAACTGTTTAGATTCTTTGGTTTCTTTTACATAAGTACTACTAGAAACTAAATTTTCGGAAGCTATTGCATCCAATCCATATGCATAAGGTAAAGACCAAGCCGTAATATCATAGGTAAGAGAATCGGACAATTTAGAATTAGCATCAAACAAAACCTTTATTAAGGTTCCTTTTGCTTGGTTGGTAGATATGACAAGGCTCTTATTTGTGGTTTTAAGCGTTCCATTTTTTTGTGTATTGTACCTGTAGCCTTTAACTGTTCCGCTCTTTGCGCTACCGTATTTAATTTCGTGTTTGTCTAGCAATTCTGTTAATGCATTTATATTATCTGCATCTCCATTTAAAACGTAACTTTTGTGTTTGTAGTTTCTTGTTTTATAAAACTTCTGAAATTCTTCGTTTAATTTTGGTGCATTTTTAGCAGCAATTTCAACGGTAGACATTCCTGTTGTATGGTGGTGTGCAATTCTGTCTTTTAATGTTAAGGTGTCGCCAATATTTGTAATTATACCTAAGCCAGCTCTACCGCTTCCGCCTTGTTCGTAAGTCATTCCAATTGCTCCATTATAAGTAGGGAATGTGTCTCCATAACTTGGGTAAAAAAGATCAAATACTTCCTTCGTAAAATACAGCCATCCTTTTTCGTCAAAATATTTCGCATGATTTTTTCCTATAGTAACCTGAAAATCACGCTGAAAATCTGTGATCACTTCATGAAATGGTTCCGCAGCCGGAGCAAAATAATAAGGGTTGTTTACACCCTGCTCATGAAAATCTACATGTACATGAGGTAGCCATTTGTTGTATACTTTAAGGCGTTGCTGACTTTCTACCTGTGTTACCCAAGCCCAATCTCTATTTAAATCAAACATATAATGATTAGAACGTCCGCTAAGCCATCCTTCAAAATGTTCCTTACTATTAGGATCAACATTGTTTGGTGCGTTTTTAAATTGGTTATACCAGTTTACATAACGATCTCTTCCGTCAGGATTAATACAAGGGTCTATAATCACGACTGTATTTTCTAAATAGGCCGATTTTATTGTTAAAAGTTCATAAATGGTTTGCATAGAAGCTTCTGTGCTTACGCTTTCATTTCCATGAACATTATAGCTTAACCAAACAATTGCTTTGGAAGAATTTCCTGTTCCTGTTGTGTTTTTTATGTGTTCTGTACGTATCGCTTCTAGGTTTTTTATGTTAGAAACAGAAGAAATATACGCCAAAAGTAAAGGGCGACGCTCATTCGTTTTTCCATATTCTTTAAGTTGTACGCGGTTAGAAGCCGTTTTTGCAATATAGTTATAGTAGTCTACCACTTGGTGGTGTCTGGTAAACTGTGTTCCTAATTCATATCCCAAAAATTCTGAAGGGGACTTTAGTTGTTGCGCAGATAGTACAACAGAAAATAATAGGGTTAAGGAGAGTAGAAGTTTTTTCATTTTTGGTTAATTGGAATTGGTTGTTAGCCAAATCTAATGATAACTTGGCAATTTGTGAACATCTTAACGTATTTTTAAGGATTCAGGAAATCAAGAATTTTATCTTTACCAGTATTCTAATTCATTTTATGAAGATCAGCCACATAAAGTATAAAAACACCGCATATTTTTCCGAATTAATTTGTGACTATTTACAGGAAGAAGTAAGTCTAAAACATTTCTACAATCGGTTTCCAAAATTGGAGAATTTCAAAAACCAGATTCAGGAAAAAGAAATGAGTTTTCCTGTGGAAAATAGGGTTGTGTTAGCAAAAGCTTTAGAAGAACAATATATAAAGGTAAGTGCTTCCGAAAAGACTAAAAAAAATGTTGTTCTTTTAAAAGAGAAAACTACGTTTACGGTGGTAACAGGACATCAGCTTAATTTATTTACTGGTCCTTTGTACTTTTTATACAAGATAATATCTACGATTAATCTTACTAACGAATTAAAAGAAGCGTATCCATCGTATAATTTTGTTCCTATTTATTGGATGGCTACGGAGGACCATGATTTTGAAGAGATAAATTACTTTAATTACAATGGGAAGAAGTTACAGTGGAATAAAGAGGTTTCTGGAGCCGTAGGGAATTTGAATACAGCAGGGTTAGACACTGTATTTGAAACTTTTTCTTCTTTGCTAGGGAATAGTAAAAATGCAGATACTTTAAAAGAATGGTTTAAAAAGGGATATCTAGAGCATGATAATTTAACCAATGCTACGCGATTTTTAGCAAACGAACTCTTTGGAGAATACGGTTTGGTAATTGTAGATGGGGATGATAATGCGTTAAAAAAACTGTTAGTTCCGTACGTGAAAAAGGATTTATTAGAAAATACTTCTTTTCATAAAGTGACGGAAACCATTAGAGAAATAGAGAGGCTTCCTAAAAAGTACTCTATTCAAGTAAACCCCAGAGAAATAAATTATTTCTATTTAAAAGATGCGCTTAGAGAACGAATTATAGAAAAAGAAGGGCGATTTTATATTAATGAAACCACTATAGAATTTTCAAAAGAGGAAATAGTAAAGGAGCTAGAAAATTATCCGGAACGTTTTTCTCCCAATGTTATTAGTAGGCCATTATACCAAGAAGTGGTTCTTCCGAACCTTTGTTATATTGGAGGAGGAGGAGAGCTAGCGTATTGGTTAGAATTAAAATCTTCTTTTGACGCAATGGCAGTTCCTTTTCCTATGTTGTTATTGCGAAATTCAGCTTTAGTAATGACTGAAAAGCAAAATAAAAAACTTGAAAAACTAAATCTTCGTCTGGAGGATTTATTCTTAAAGCAACATCCTTTTATTAATAAAAAGATTCGAGAAATTTCTAATATAGATATTGATTTTTCGGAGCAGGAAGCGCACTTAAAAGAACAGTTTGTAAAACTTTATGAATTAGCAGAACAGACAGATAAATCATTTTTAGGAGCTGTAAAGGCGCAAGAAATGAAGCAGTTGAAAGGGTTACAAAATCTGGAAAAAAGATTGTTGAAAGCGCAGAAAGTAAAACTGAAAGATCATGTCGTTCGAATGACCGATATGCAGAATCAGTTGTTTCCAAATAAATCTTTGCAAGAGCGAAATCTTAATTTTTCGGAACTGTATTTAGAATACGGAGAAGAGCTTATCCCTAGTTTAATGAAAGCATTACAGCCTTTGGCAGGAGAATTTGTTATTGTTGCTAAGTAGGCTTGCTATAGTTATGGAACTAAAAATGCACTTTCCCAACCTGTAACCTCTCCATAATTGGTGCTGTTTTCTTTTTTAGAAAAGCGTATTTTCACAGGATTAGGCTGTTGTATTTTTAAGTATTCAATTTTAAAGGGATTTACAGTTACCATACTAAAATGATTTTCTGCATTTAAATATTCTAAATCATTAGGGTTACTTGTTGTGCTTCCTGGGGAAGTTGCAGTGGTATAATCCCTCTTTAAAACACTTGGCATGTTTTTCCATATTTTTTCGCATTCTTCAGATTTTGAGACAATTGTAGCAATACCATCGATCTTTAGTTGAAGCTGCTTTTCTGGATGGTAAAAAAGAAGACTTACTTTATTATTTTCCTTAATATGAAGAATTTTTTTTGAGCGTTTGTCTGTGTAAAAAGTCAAATCCAGTTCCTCAGAAATAGTTCTTAAAACAACTGTTCTTAAACGAGCCATTCGTTCTAAACCTACTGTAGCAAAAGTGAAACATTTAAAAGGGTGTCCTTTTTCTACCGTTGCTTTCTGCAATTCTGTTTTAAATTCTTGAAAAGAAGAAGCTGTCATTTTGATAGAAATTGGTTACTATAAAGGTACGTATAATTATCTTTTGTAAGATAGGTAGTTATTCAAAATAGGACATTATCAACCTGTTTAATTAAAAATTGAAATTTAACAAAACACTACCTTTGTAAAAATGAAAATAACCATGCATAAGATAGATATAGACTTTATTGAAATGACCTTAGATGTCATGAAATATGCGATTAATAGAATTACCAATACTTCCTTAGAATTAGGACAGCCAAAAAAAGAAGAAGAACTAAAGCGTCTTGTTGGTGAAACTGTTACACCTTCTGGTATTGGAGGTGAAGTTGCTTTCGATTTATGGAAAGAGCACCTAATGAAATCTAATGTGCCAATTGATCATCCAAGGCATTTGGCCTTTGTGCCTGCTTCTCCTACTAGAGCAGCGGTAATGTTCGATTTGGTGACGTCAGTTTCTAGTATTCACGGAGCTTATTGGATGGAAGGTGCTGGTGGAATCTTTTGTGAAAATGAAGCTATGCGATGGATTGTATCGCTTACAGGCTTGCCAAAAGGTGCTTTTGGGGTGTTTACAAGTGGAGGAACCGCTGCTAATTTATCTGCAATAGTTACTGCCAGAGAGTATTGGAGAACTTTGAAAGAAGAGAATAAAATAGAAAAAGGAATAATTATTGCATCTGTTGGAGCGCATTCCTCTATAAAAGCAATGGCAAAGGTGATGGATGTGGATGTGTTTTTAGTAGATACCGAAGACCGAATGGAAGGCGCCGCTTTGCAAAAGGCATTGGATAGTATGACAGAGAAGCAAAGGAAACGTTTGTTTGCTATTGTCGCTACTGGAGGAACTACAAATGCAGGAATTATTGATGATTTGGAAGGAATTGCAACTATTTGCGAGAACGAGAACCTATGGTTTCATGTAGATGCTGCCTATGGAGGTGGTGCTTTGGCAGCGGATTCTGTTCGCCATTTGTTTGCAGGAATCGAAAAAGCTGATAGTATTACTATTGATCCTCATAAATGGATGTTTTCTCCTTACGATTGTGGTGCTGTTCTTTATAGAGAACCAGAATTGGCAAAAAAGGCTCATTCCCAGGATGGTTCTTATTTAGATATTTTTAAAGATGAAGGAGCGCATGGTTTTAATCCGTCGGATTACCAAATACAACTAACAAGACGTGTACGAGGTTTGCCTCTTTGGTTTTCTTTAGCCACACACGGCACAGATAGATATAAAGAAGCTGTAGAAAGAGGTTTAGAATTGGCAATAATTGCAGGGAAAATGATAACTGAAAATCCTAACGTAGAATTAGTTAGGGAGCCTAGTTTGTCTTGTGTATTGTTTCGTAGGATTGGGTGGGAGCCGGAAGATTATACAAACTGGACTTACGATAATCACAAAAAAGGATTTGCTCTCGTAACGCCAACAAAATGGAAATCAGGAGCTACTTTTGAAACCGTATCTCGGTTTTGTTTTATTAACCCAGATACCACAGAAAAAGATATTAAAATGATTTTGGATACGATGGCTTAGTAGCAGTTGATGGCTATGTTGACGATGGTTGTAAAAAGAAAATTCCTATAACCTGGATGGGTGTAAAACCGAAGGGTTTTAAGATTATTTAGCCATCTATCGTATTTCGTCTAATAGTTGAAAAATAATTCAATTCTAAATTTCTTATTTTATCTATAAACAGTACTTTTGCCCATGCAAAATAACGTCCTTATCCTAGATTTTGGTTCTCAGTATACGCAGCTCATCGCTAGAAGAGTTAGAGAACTTAATATTTTCTGCGAAATTAAACCTTATAATAAAATTCCTAAAGACCTTACTGCCTACAAAGCAGTGATTTTGTCTGGATCTCCTTTTTCTGTTTTATCAGATAAAGCGTTGCATCCAGATTTAAAAGAAATCAAAGGAAAAAGACCTTTACTTGGTGTTTGTTATGGGGCGCAATATTTAGCTCATTTTAATGGTGGTGAAGTTGCTCCTTCAAAAACACGTGAGTATGGAAGAGCAAATCTTTCTTTTGTGAAATCGAACGAACCTTTCTTAAATGGAATTTCTGAAGGGAGTCAAGTTTGGATGAGCCATAGTGATACGATTAAAGAATTACCTGAAAATGCAGTTTTTTTAGCAAGTACGAAAGATGTAGAGAATGCCGCTTATAAGATTGAAGGTGAAGAAACGTATGCTATTCAGTTTCATCCAGAAGTATATCATTCTACAGATGGAAAGCAAATTTTAGAAAATTTCCTAGTCCATATTGCTAAAGTAGCTCAGAATTGGACACCGGATTCTTTTGTAGATACTACTGTAGCAGATTTAAAAGCGAAAATAGGAGATGGCAAGGTAATCCTTGGATTGTCTGGAGGAGTTGATTCTACCGTGGCTGCGGTGTTATTACATAAAGCAATTGGGGAAAACTTGCATTGTATTTTCGTAAATAACGGATTATTACGTAAAAATGAGTTTCAAGAGGTATTAGAACAATACAAAGGAATGGGACTTAATGTAAAAGGGGTTGATGCTTCGGCACGCTTTTTGGATGATTTAGCAGGAGAAAGCGATCCAGAGAAAAAACGTAAAATCATTGGTAGAGTTTTTATAGAAGTTTTTGACGACGAATCGCATTTAGTAGATAATGCTAAATGGTTAGCACAGGGTACTATTTATCCAGATGTTATAGAATCAGTTTCTGTTACCGGAGGACCGTCTGCAACTATTAAAAGTCATCATAATGTTGGCGGATTACCAGATTTCATGAAATTGAAAGTGGTAGAGCCATTGCGAATGTTGTTTAAAGATGAGGTGAGAAGAGTAGGTGCTAGTATGGGCTTAGACAAAGCTTTATTAGGAAGACACCCTTTTCCAGGGCCAGGATTGGCAATTCGTATCTTAGGAGATATAACACCAGAAAAAGTGGCAATTTTACAAGAGGTAGATGCTATTTTTATTAATGGTTTAAAAGAAAGTGGTCTTTATGATAAAGTTTGGCAGGCCGGAGCCATACTTTTACCCGTAAATAGTGTAGGAGTTATGGGAGATGAACGTACTTATGAAAAATGTGTAGCTTTACGTGCAGTGGAAAGTACGGATGGTATGACTGCTGACTGGGTGAATTTACCATATGAGTTTTTACAAAAAACATCCAACGAAATTATAAATAAAGTAAAGGGAGTAAATAGAGTGGTGTACGATATTAGTTCTAAACCGCCAGCGACCATAGAATGGGAATAAATATGAATAAAATGCCTTTTAAACTTATAGTATTAGCTTTAATGTTGCTGTTAGGTTCTTGTGTTTCTGCGCAAAAATTTACATCGCATGCAGTGAAAAAAGGGGAAACTTTAGAAAGTTTAGCAAAACAGTATAAGGTTACTCCGTTTAACATTCTTAAATATAATAAGGAAATTAAACGTAACGAAGTTTTGAAACCAAACACTATTTTGGTTATTCCTTTAAGCGCGAATGTTTCTGATGCCTTAACTGTGAAAACAGATACGATAGAGGTTGAAGAAAAAGTAGCGCAAAAAGAGCCAATAGGTTTTACCAAACATAGGGTGCGGAAAAGAGAAACTTTGTTTGGTCTTGCAGAAAGGTATCGAATAGAAGAAGAAGATATAAAAAGGTACAATCCGGTGCTTTACGCAAACCAGTTGAAAAAAGGAATGCGTATAAAAATTCCGAAATACCTTCGTGTAGCTCCTACAGAAGAAGTTGTAATTGATGAAAGTAATTTTGAAACTTATATTGTAAAAGAAAAGGAAACAAGATGGAGCATTGCGCATACCTATGGTATTTCTATAGATAGTATGTTGGTGCTGAATCCGTCACTTTCTAAAGACTCCGATTATTTGGCGTTTAATCAGGAATTAAAACTTCCGAAAATTGCTGGGAGTTCTGTAGAAATGCATGATGTGCAAATATATTCTTCCTATACAGTTCCTCAGGGAATTGGTTTTTATCGTTTGGAAAAAGAATATGGGGTTACTGCTGACGAGCTAATAAAATTGAATCCCGAAATTACAGAAAGAGGTGGATTAAAAGAGGGTATGGTAATTCGTATTCCAGAAAAGAAAGTAGAAATAGCTGAAGTAAATACAGATAATTTTATTTTCTACGAGGTGAAACCTAAGGAGAATGAATTTAGGTTGACACGTAAATTAGGTGTTGGTTATAAAGAATTGTTAGAACTGAATCCGGCGTTAAGAAGTGGTTTTAAAGCAGGAATGGTTTTAAAATTACCTAAAAATAGAGCAGACGATTTTGATATTAAAAATGCCCTTATTATAGATAAGGTTAATTTATTAGATAGTATTAATACTTCTATTAAGCCTAAAATTTTGTTTTTGCTTCCTTTTCGTTTAGAGCGATTAGATTTAGCAGATACTAAAAGTGTTCGGAAATTAATTAATTCTAGAACGGATATTAAATATAGTCTCGGGTTTTATTCAGGTGCAATGATAGCATTAGACTCTATTAAAAGCTTAGGGATATCTGTAGATGTTAAAACATATGACAACCAGTTAAGTGTTGCAAAAACAAAGGAAATATTGGTAGATGCAGATTTGTACAATCTAAGTGCAATAATTGGTCCTTTAGATACAGCTTCCTTAAAAGAAGTTGCGGTGCAAGCTGCCAATTTTAATGTACCTGTAGTGTCACCATTAGTTTCAAATACAGACCTTAGCTTAAGGAATGTGTTTTTCTCAGAACCTACAGAAACGGTTTTAAGGGAAAAAATGCTTTCGTTTGTCGAAGGAAAAAGAGATTTAGAAAATATAATAATAATAGCAGATAGAAAGAATGATTCTGTTAGAAAGTTAATTTTGGAAAGATTTCCGAATGCCAAAATTCTTAAGGTCAAAGAAGAGGAAAAAAATATAGCTGTAAATCTAGAAGAGTTGACCGCTTTGTTTTCTGAAGAAACCGAAAATTGGGTATTTTTAGAAAGTAGTGATTTTAAATTTATTTCTAGTGTTAGTTCAATTTTAAACTCCTCTATCTCAGAAGAGGTGAAAGTGAAAATGTACACTACGAATAAGAATAAAGGTTTTGAGAATGACGTAATTTCTAACCTGCACCTTTCTAATCTTAATTTCACCTATCCTTCGGCACAGAGAGAAGTTTCTAATAGTGCATTTACAAAAAGATATAGAAAAGAGTATTCAATTGCTCCAGATAAGTATGCCGTTAGAGGTTTTGATATTACGTATGATTTACTGTTGAAATTGGCATATAAGAATGATTTGTTTGTAGCGTCTAGTGTTATTGGAGGCGTAGAGTATACTGGTAATAAGTTTAATTATGACAAAGATTTGTCTTCTGGGTATTTTAATATAGCTTCTTATATTATGATGTATAAAAATATGCGAATTAAGCAATTAAAATAATAGATATGACATCAAAAGTCACTTATACTGGAGGTTTAAGAACTAGTTGTGAGCATTTACAATCTGGGGATACTTTTATAACAGATGCTCCTGTTGATAATAATGGGATGGGACAGGCTTTTTCACCAACGGATACAGTTGCAACTGGTTTGGCTAGTTGTATGTTAACAATGATGGGAATTAAGGCCAATGGATTAGAGGTGGATATAGCCAATGCTACTGCTGAGGTAACGAAGCATATGAGTGCAAACCCTCGTAGAATTTCTAAGATTGAACTTGTGTTAAGTTTGCCTGCTAAGGTGTCTGTTAAGAATCGGAAAGTATTGGAAAATACAGCAAACACTTGTCCTGTTCTCTATAGTTTGAACTCAGAGATAGAAAAGGTAATCACCATAAATTGGATACTATAAAATACATATTTATTTTTGTTTTGTTCTTGTGGACAACCATTGGGTTTTCTCAGGAAGAAGAGACTATTTTGTGGCAAGAATCGGTTGTGTTACATTGGGAGAATTTTAAAAAGAAACCTCCTAAAAGTGATAGAATAGCGGCAATAACAGCAAGTGGAATTTCGTATCAATTTTCTGCTATTGAGAATAGAAGCGGAGAGGTAACCATAGATTTTGAAGTGAATACTTTTTTCTACCCCAACAAATCTTGGTACAAGCCAAAAATTTGTGATAGGAATATACTTCGTCATGAACAACTTCATTTTGATATTTCGGAATTATTTGCGCGTAAAATGCGTAAACGATTGTCTAAAAAAAACTTTACGAAACGAGTGAAGTCAGAAGTAAATACTATTTATAAGTCTATCTTAAAAGAATTGAGTAATTTTCAGAATCTGTATGATGCCGAAACTAACTTTTCTAGAAGTAAAGAAAAACAGTTGCTTTGGAATCGTAAAATTGAAGAAGCATTAAAAGAAGTGCTATAGATTATTTCTTTTTCTGATAAGCCACTTTTTCTAGATTGATTTCGCCTATTTTTTTTGTGAGTGCTATATCTTCAAAGATTTCTATAATAGGACTTAACAAATGGTATGTAAATTCTATTTGTGGTGAGGTAGCGTTAATTTCACTAAGTTTTTTAAAAATAATTTTAACTTTTAGGGCAGAATAGAAAGTCTGTTTTTTTTTGTTTAGGAGTGCTTCTGCTGTTTTAGCATCCATTTTTAATAAAATATTTGGAGAGTAATTATTTGGGTCTGTCATACGGTTTAAGTGTGTATTTCCGTATTTTGTAACTGGTAAAAATTCACGAAAGAACTTATCGTTTAATATAGGCTGGTAACTATATGACCTAGAAGGCTTACTTGGTAAAATTTGCAGCCAATAGCCTTGAGCATCAAAATCATATTGTGAGCTTATTTTATGACTACTTACTAAATAAGCAGTCTTTGTACCGTCTTTAAAGAAATCTTTTTTGCTCCATTTTAATAGTTGATTCAAGTGTTTGTCTGCAAATGTTGAATATTTTTCCTATTCTTCAAATTCATTTCTAGTGCCACTCCAAAGACCACCACCACTTCCAGAATAATTACAATTGGGATTATTTTTTAAATCGCAAAAGAATGCCCTGAATATATTTTTAGTAGCTAGACCATAACTGGTATTTAATAAGTGTTTTTGAGCAACAGAAGAATGTATCTCTTTGGTGTTTTTTATGTTGCCTTGTGTAAGAATCGTGAGAGTCGTACGGTTAATATCTTTATAGTAATCTATTAAAAAGCGCATTTTTAATAGATTACTATAATTTTTGTACCCCTCTTTTAAAAGACTGTTTTTAGGGATGTCTATACTTTGTCTACCATATCTATTTTTGACATAATATGGATTTTGACTACCAAAACGAAGCAATCCTTTGTGAGCTTGCAAATGAATGGATTTAAATACAGGATTGGGAGATTTAATAGTGTAAACATCACTATAGTCAATTTCTTGCCATTGCTCTTTTGTGGATTCTGTTTTTTTTGTAACAACAGGATTGTTTTCTTTGTTAGCTTCTGGCGTTTTTGTTTTGGAAGGAGAATTCTTTTTTTCTTTAGAAATTATTTCATTAGCAGTCTCTGTAGCAACTTTAACAGCTTTGTCTTTGAGTTTTTTAAAAAATTGAGCGTGCGATTTCTCTGAGTTACCTAAAAGTGTAATGCTTAAAATAAAGAGGTAAATTGTTTTTTTATGTTTCATGCTTTTGGACAACTTAAATAAAGATAGCTTTTTTGATTATTGTTTTGTAATAATGTCTTGGATGGCTATTTCACCAATCTTTTGAGTTAGTGCTGCATCCTTGTAGATTTCTACGATAGAACTTTTTAGTTCAAAAGAATACTGTACTCTTTTACTATTACTTAGTGCTTTTTCAGAAGGAAAAATTCTAGCTTTTACTACAGTAAATAGAGGGTGTCCTGCCATTAAAGAAAGCATTTTGGCTTTTTCTGGAGATATAGCAAGAAATACTTTAAGCTGATGCTCTTTTATTATTCTTTCATTTTTAGTAACAGCTGAAAAATCAAGGTACTGGATGGGACCAAGCCAATTGCCCCCGCTAGATATAAGACTCTTTAACCAATATCCTTTTTTTTGAAAATCATAAGCTTTTGATTTTCCAAATGCTATAGACGCAATAGTAGATTTGGATACTAGATATCCAATCTCTTCATCACCTTTTAAAAACTCTTTACTCCAGTTTTGTAGTGTTTCTAAATGATTTTTTTTAAAACCAAGGTAACTTCGCATTTGCTCAAATTCATTGGTTCGTGACCCACCCCAATAGGCAATTGGCTTTCGCAGTCCGTAAGCGTCTTTAAAGGTGCATTTTACTTTTGCAGAAGTGTCGCAGAAATATTTTTCCAAAACCATATCAGAACATAAGTGCCCAGCCAATTTTAATAAATGACCTTGTGCATACCTAGAATTTTCATCTTTTAAATTTGTTTGCTTATAATCGTATTTGGTAAGTTTAGCTTGGTCCATATCTGCATAGACCTTTGTTAAATATTTTAGGTCTAACAATATATTATAAGCCGCTTGGTTTGTAGGAGGGGTAACTCCTCTATGGTAATATAATTCTCCAAACCTTGGTAAACCTTTGTGCGTTTGAATGGTAATTTCTATAAAATTGTTAGAGGGCGAGGGGTAGGTAATTGTATTGTTGTTTTGACCAGCTAGAAATATAGGAAAGCATAAAAGAAGAAAAAGGTAAGAATAATAATCTATTTTGGGTGTCATTGTAATGGGTTTGGTTGGTAATCAATGAATTGTAAATGTATTGATTATTTTTTCAAGCCCATTATTTGAATAGACATATTAATTGGATTGTTATTATGTTTAGATTGCCACCTCTTTATGGTACAAGCCTTCTATATTTACACGTCACAAATTAGAAAACCTTGTTTTAAAGATTCAATTTTATACTCAGATGCAGGAATAAATTCTTGCGCAACAAAACCTCTGTATCCTGTTGCAAGAATAGCTCTCATAATTGCAGGATAGTATAATTCCTGTTCTTCATTAATTTCATGTCTTCCAGGAACTCCTGCCGTATGGTAATGCCCAAAATATTGGTGGTTATTTGTAATAGAGCGTATAATATCGCCTTCCTGAATTTGCATATGGTAAATATCAAAAAGTAACTTAAAGTTTTCAGAGCCTAGTTGTTTACATAATTCAATACCCCATTTAGAACTATCACACATATAGTCTTTATGATCTACTTGATTAAAGAGTTCCATTTGTATAACAACACCATGTTTTTCTGCAAGTGGTAGTATTTGTTTTAATCCGTCAACACAGTTTTGTAACCCTACGGTATCCTCCATACCTCTTCGGTTACCACTAAAACAAATTAGATTGGTATAACCAGCTTCGGCTACTTTAGGAATCATTTCCAAATAGTTTTTTAGAAGTACTTCATGGTATTGTGGGTCATTCCATCCTTCTGTTAGGCTTATTTCAGCACCATTACACATAGAACAGAAAATGTCATACTTTTTTAATAATGGCCAATCCTTTGGACCAATTAAATCTATAGCCTTAACCTCTAAAGTGTTTAATGTTTTTAGAAAGTCTTCTAAAGGAATATTTCCAAAACACCATTGGCAAACACTATGGTTTATATTGTGTTGTAATTTAAACTCCTTAGCTTGTTTTGTTTCAGGGCTACTTGTATTTTTACAAGCAATAATACCAACAGATGCCACTGCTGAAGTTCCGATGAATGTTCTACGTTTCATTTGTAATAATTTGAATGATTAAAGATATATAATATTTAGCCGTATAAAATGGAAATAAGACCAGATAAAAAACAATTAATAGAGTTGGCGCATTATAGAATGCCTTTTGGAAAGTATAAAGACAGGTATTTAGTCAATTTACCAGAGTCGTATCTAATTTGGTTTCAGCAAAAAGGGTTCCCAGAGGGGAAGCTCGGAAATATGTTAAAACAGATGGTAATTATTAAAACAAACGGGCTAGAAGATATGATTCGGAAAATTCAAAAAGATTTTCCTAAATATTAGGGGTAATATGCTCTAGCAATTTGTACTTTTGCATGCGGTACGAATTCAATCGATCGCTTCATGTCACAGACGAAATACATTTTTGTAACCGGTGGGGTTACTTCTTCTCTTGGAAAAGGGATTATTGCAGCCTCTTTGGCTAAATTACTTCAAGCACGTGGTTACAGAGTAACTATTCAAAAATTAGATCCTTATATTAATGTTGATCCTGGTACGTTAAATCCGTATGAGCATGGGGAATGTTATGTAACGGATGATGGTGCCGAAACAGATTTAGATTTAGGGCACTACGAACGTTTCTTAAATGTAAGAACTTCCCAGGCAAATAATGTAACTACTGGTAGAATTTACCAAAGTGTTATTGAAAAAGAACGTAGGGGTGAGTTTCTGGGAAAAACTGTTCAGGTAGTTCCTCATATTACCAATGAGATTAAAGATCGAATTCAAATTTTAGGAAAGAATGGGGATTATGACATTGTTATAACGGAGATTGGTGGTACTGTTGGAGATATTGAATCTTTGCCATATATAGAGGCTGTACGTCAGTTATTATGGGAATTAGGTGATAATAACGGAATTGTAATTCACTTAACTCTTGTGCCATATTTAGCTGCTGCAGGAGAGTTAAAAACAAAACCAACACAGCATTCTGTTAAAACATTAATGGAGAGTGGTATAAAAGCAGATATTTTAGTGTGCAGAACTGAACATGAAATATCGGATGATATAAAAAAGAAACTTGCACTTTTTTGCAATGTAAAAAGAGAAGCTATTATTCAATCTATAGATGCTTCAACAATTTACGAGGTGCCTTTATTAATGCAAGAGGAAGGTTTAGATACCGTTACCTTAAAGAAATTAGCACTGCCAGAAGATTCTAATCCAGATTTAACCCATTGGAATGCGTTTTTAAAGCGTCATAAAAATCCAAAAGACGAAGTTGTTATTGGCTTGGTTGGAAAGTATGTAGAATTGCAAGATTCTTATAAGTCTATTTTGGAGTCGTTTATTCATGCAGGCGCTGAAAATGGAGTTAAAGTAAAGGTGAAATCTATCCATTCTGCTTATATAACAGAAGAAAATACTATTGAAAATTTGGGTAATTTAGACGGAATTCTTGTTGCTCCTGGTTTTGGTAGTCGTGGTATAGAAGGGAAAATACTAGCAATTAAATACGCTAGAGAAAACAATATTCCTTTCTTAGGAATATGTTTAGGAATGCAAATGGCAGTTATTGAGTTTGGTAGGAATGTTCTTGGACTTTTAGATGCCAATTCCATAGAAATGAAAGAAGACACAGATGCTCCTGTTATTAACTTAATGGAAGAGCAGAAAGCAGTTACAGAAAAAGGTGGTACTATGCGTTTGGGTGCCTGGGAGTGTAAGCTTATAGAAGGTAGCCTTGCGAAAACTATTTATAATGGGGAAACTACAATATTTGAAAGACATCGCCATAGGTATGAGTTTAACAACGATTATTTAGCGCAGATGGAAAAATCTGGACTTAAAGCTTCGGGTGTAAATAAAAAAACTGGACTTGTAGAAATTATAGAGATACCTAAGCATCCTTGGTTTATTGGTGTACAATACCATCCTGAGTATAAGAGTACGGTGGCGAGTCCGCACCCTCTTTTTGTTGGTTTTGTAAAAGCAGCATTAAAGCATAAGAAAAAATAAAAATGCCATTGTGGCATAAAAAGTAGTAATGGGTGTATTTTTGACTTACATCGGAATACAATATGAAAATAAGAGGTATGTCGATTTATGGAGACTATCAAATTAAATAAATTTAAATGGAAGAGAAGAAGTTAGACATTAATTCTATTATTGGTTTTGTTTTGATTTTTGGAATAATCATATTCATGTTTTACAATAATCAACCTACAGCAGAGGAAATTGAAGCTAAAAAAGCAGAACAAGAATTAGTGGAAAGTAAGGCAAAGGAGCAAGAAGTAAAGAGCAAGGAAGTTACTAAAGCCCCTGTTTTAAACCTTCAGGATTCTACTGCCATTGCAAATTATAAAAGTACTATTGGTGCTTTTGGATTTACAGCTCCTTCAGAAGATACTACTGTTCTAGAAAATGAATTGGTTTATTTAAAAATAAGTAATAAAGGAGGACAGATTGTTGAAGCGAGAATGAAAAATTTCAAAGGAAATGATTCGCTTCCGATTTACTTAATTAAGGACGGTAATGCTTCTTTTGGACTTAACTTTTCTACTGCAGACAATAGAGTATTGCAAACCAAAGATCTATTTTTTGAACCTTCTTTAACTAAAAGTGGCGACAACCAAGTGCTTTCTATGAAAGCTAAAGTTGCTCCCGATAGGTTTTTGGAATTTCGTTATGAAATGGAACCGAAGGATTATCTTATAGATTTCACAGTTCGTTCACAAGGGTTAAACGATGTTTTTAATACTAGCAAGCCAATTGATTTGGAATGGGAACTAAAGGCATTTCGTTATGAAAAAGGTGTTCGTTATGAGAATAGATATACGCGATTAACCTATAACCACGATGATGGAAAAATTAGTAAACTATCTGAAAGCGGTGATGATGATGAAGAGGCAGAGGAAGATGTAAAATGGCTATCCTATAGACAACATTTTTTCAGTTCTATATTGGCAACAGATACACATTTTAAAACAGTAGCCTTAGATTCTAAAAACCTTGTTGAAGAAGAAAGTAAAGCAATAGAGTTCACAAAAAAATATAAAACTATTGCAGCTTTAGAGTATACAGGAGGGGAGCTTTCGTATACTATGAACTGGTACTACGGGCCAACAGATGCTGAGGTTTTAGATACCTATGAAGATTTAGGTATTGTTAAATCTATTCCTTTCGGTTGGGGTATTTTTGGTTGGATAAATCAGTATTTCTTTACACCGTTATTCTCTTTTATTAGCTCGTATTTACCACATGGACTTGCAATTATAGTAATGACTATTTTGGTTAAATTACTTATTTCTCCTGTTACTTATAAATCGTATTTATCTCAGGCTAAGATGAAAGTTCTTAAACCAGAGATTGCTGTTATTAATGAGAAGTATAAGGATAATGCAATGAAAAGACAGCAAGAGACTATGAAACTCAATCGAAAGGCGGGAGTCAGTGCCATGAGTGGTTGTGTACCCGCTCTGTTGCAAATGCCAATTCTATATGCCTTGTTTATGTTTTTTCCAACGTCTTTTGCATTGCGTCAGAAATCGTTTTTATGGGCCGAAGATTTATCATCCTATGATGCTATCTTTCAATTGCCATTTTCAATTCCGATGTATGGAGATCATGTAAGTTTGTTTCCAATATTGGCATCTATAGCAATATTCTTTTATATGATGATGACTACAGGGCAGAATATGCAACAGCAACCTGGAATGCCGAATATGAAGTTTATTATGTATTTGTCTCCTTTGATGATGCTAGTATTCTTTAATACGTATTCAAGTGGATTGAGTTTGTATTATTTTGTTTCTAACTTAATTACAATTCTGATTATGTTAGCTATTAAGAACTTTATTCTAGATGAGAATAAAATTCATGCACAAATAGAAGAGAACAAAAAGAAGCCTAAAAAAGAAAATAAGTTTCAGCGTAAAATGCGTGAAATGATGGAGCAAGCAGAAGCTCAGAAAAAGAACAAGTAAAACTGTTATAAATATAAAAAGCGCCCTAACATTAGTTTGTTAGGGCGCTTTTGTATTATGAAATCTAGAGACAAGAGTCAAATTAATTACTAGTTGTATTTTCAGAATTTGGTTCACTATTTATATTTTTCACCAAAACATCTTTTAGGATATAGGCAATATTTGCTATACAGCCTAGGATTAATAGAGGCATTGCAAATTCCCATTGTAAGAGTTTAAGCATTGCTCCAAAAATAATTGCTACGATTCCAAATATCATGGTGCAATTCCATAAAATAGTGGCAATCTTATTTTTCTTCTCTTCGTTTTTTTCGTTTAGAAAGTAAGTAGCACCCTCCATTACAATCCATATAACAAAGCTTACGATAGATATTGTTTGAAAATATATAGAATAGGCAAAATGAAGTATTTCTAGAAGTCCGTTGGTTGCCCAAAATGTTACTAGAACCACCTTTACATAATCTAAGAATTTCTTTTCTGATTTTTTCAAAAACCGTATACTATACAAAACACCAATAGCCATAAAAGCTATAAACAAGGTTTGTGAAGCAAACGGGAATTGTGCAATTTTAGCCAATATCCCCAAAAGGAATACAACCAAAAAAATACGGATAGGTAATGTCAATACTTTGTTATCTGTTGCAGTTTTATCTTTCATGTCTATGAAATTTATAAAGCATTCAAATTGTTCTGACCTCATGTCAATTCTACGTTTGATTGATGGTACCATCTGTTTTTTGAAATTGAAAAAACAGATTATATTACTTTAACATTTTCTTTTAATCCCTTTATGATACCTGAAATATTATTTACTGTTTCTTCTAAATAATGCTTTACAAGCACATGAGGTATTCGTATAGTGGTAAATCCATTTTTAAAAGAGTGCATAGTCTCTTCTAAATCATTTATAGCCTGATCATGAGATATCATGTGATATTCAGTGTCAATTTCTATATTCAACTTTACTCTAGAAATGGCAATATCAACAGACTTTTTACCATCCCACCATTCTAACATGGGATTAAGGCCAGCTTCTCTTAGACCATAATACAATTGTATAGCCTCTTTTGACGTACCATTATTTTCTATTATCTTATTCATTCGAACTTTATGTTGCGCGCACAATTCAACTCCAAGGACATCCATAGAATTTTTGTGGTCAATATAGCTAAGTTCTTTCCTGCATTCCAAGCACTTCATTTATGTAGGTTTATTAGTTTGGGATAGTTATAACCATATATTTTTGGGATTATTATATCTAATCGTTAATTGGTTCAAACTTTTAGACGAACTGCATTTTTTTAGATGAACTACATCTTTAATAATGCAATTGCAAGAGATTGTTTTCTAGGATTTTGTATAAATACCATATATATTTACGGAGATATGTTGGAGAAAAATAAAAAAAGATGTTTAAAAAAATAGGACCAGGTGTATTGGTGGCAGCGGCGTTTATTGGTCCAGGAACGATTACGGCTTGTACATTGGCAGGAGTGCAATTTGGATATGCTTTACTTTGGGCAATGTTATTGTCAATTATAGCCACAGTAGTATTACAAGAAATGTCTGCCCGTTTGGGGATAATTACGCAAAAAGGTTTGGCAGATGTTATAAAGGAAGAACTGAAAACAAAATGGATTCGGAATACAGTCGTAGGCATTATTCTAGGTGCTATTGTTATTGGTAATGCATCTTATGAGGCAGGAAATATTGGTGGAGCCACTTTAGGATTAGAGGCCATATTTGGAAATAAGTACATAGAGTTTTATCCTTTAGGAATAGGTGCTGCTGCTTTTATACTATTGTATTTGGGGAATTATAAAATGTTGGAAAAGACATTGGTTACTTTGGTTATTATTATGAGTTTGTCTTTTTTAGTGACAGCGATTATTACAAAACCAGATATATTAGGAATGCTAAAAGGCACATTTACGCCAACTATTCCTGAAGGAGGTTTGTTAACTGTAATTGCATTAGTTGGAACCACAGTAGTACCATATAATTTATTCTTACACGTTTCTTTAGTTAGTGAGAAATGGAAAAATAAAGAAGACCTTGGTGCCGCAAAAAGGGACACATTTATATCTATAATTTTGGGAGGTGTTGTTTCCATGGCTATAATGGTAGTAGCGACAAGTATTCCAAATGTGGAAATTACAGGGGTGATGGATTTAGCTCTAGGCTTAGAACCTCTATTTGGAAATGCCGCAAAATATTTTATCGGAATTGGATTGTTGGCGGCGGGAATTACATCTGCAATTACAGCACCATTAGCCGCAGCATATGTTGCTAATAGCTGTTTTGGATGGAAAGTGGGATTAAAAGACATTAAATTTAGATTAGTTTGGGGTGTTATTCTTGCTTTAGGCGTGTTTTTTATGTCTTTTGGAATTAAGCCGATTGAAGTTATAAAATTTGCTCAAATTGCAAACGGAATATTATTACCTCTTATCGCTGTATTTTTAGTTTGGGTAGTAAACAAATCTTCTGTAATGGGTGCTTATATTAATACAAAATGGCAAAATGCAATTGCATTCGTTATTATTGCATTGTCTATTATTTTAGGAGGAAAAGGAATTTTAGCAGTTTTTGGTTTGCTGTAAATTTACTAATATTATTGAGCCACTGGAAGTTTTAGGAATAAGCAGGAACGATGAAAAGAGAGATTGATATTAATTGCGATGTAGGGGAGGGTATAGGTAATGAAGCAGAGTTATTACCATTAATTTCTTCTTGTAATATTGCTTGTGGCGGACATGCAGGTAATTTAAATAGTATGCGTAACGTAGTGCAATTGGCTATGCAGCATGGTGTGAAAGTAGGAGCGCACCCTTCCTATCCAGATAGTGCCAATTTTGGAAGACTTAGCATAAAAATTGAATACTCGGCATTGCAGCAGAGTATTAAAGAGCAGGTCGGTGCATTACAAACAATTTTAGAAAAAGAAAGAATAGCCCTGCACCATATAAAAGCCCATGGCGCATTATATAATGATATAGCTAAAGATGAAAATTTAGCCAGGATTTTTTTAAATGCCATTCAAAAGTATAAGAACACCTCTTTTTTATATGTGCCGTACGGTTCTGTAATCGAAACTTTAGCTAAGAAAAATGGATTTACGGTTTTGTTAGAAGCCTTTGCTGATCGTAACTACAATTTAGACTTAAGCTTGGTTTCAAGGAAAAAATCAAATGCACTATTAGAAGTTCCAGAGGAAGTATTGGCACATCTAGTCCGTATGGTGAAAGACCTTAAAGTAACAACTTCAGAAGGGCTAGTTAAGATTCTTGCAGATACCTATTGTATTCATGGAGATACACCCGCTGCTTTGCAAATATTAACGTACCTTTCTATTACATTAGCCCAACATCAGATTTATATAAAAAAGTGAGCACCTATTCCATTACCATAAAAGCCTTTGGAGAATATGCTGTTTTAATAGAATGGCCAAATAAAGTTTCCGAAGATATTTTGAAAGATATATTGATTTTTAATCAATTTTTAGAAGAAAACTACCTAAAAAAGGAAAATTGGGAACATGTTTTAGCATACAATTCGCTTACCCTAGTTCATAGAAAGGGAGCGGTAGTGTTTAAAAGTTTAAAGAAACAACTTATAGATTGGTATGCTAATAAAACGATTGAAGGAGAGGTGCAAAGGTCTTTTTGGCGACTTCCAGTTTGTTACGATAGTTCCTTTGGAATTGATTTAGAAGAAGTTTCAAACCAACTGGAATTAAGCGTTTCAGATTTAATCACTTTACATACAAAGAGTATATATACCGTATACGGAATAGGATTTTTACCAGGATTTACATATTTAGGCGGTTTGCCGAGTACACTAGAAACTAGGAGAAGACAGGAACCAAGATTAAAGGTCGAAAAAGGAGCGGTAGGTTTGGCTGGAAAACAAACAGGTATTTACCCGCAGGAATCTCCTGGAGGATGGAATATTATTGGGAATTGTCCAGTACCTCTTTTCGATGCACAAAAAGACACGCCATGTTTTCTTAGTGTTGGAGATAAGATTCAGTTTTATGCCATTTCTAAAGCTAAATATGATTTATTAAAGATAGAAACGGAGGTAGGTGTTTTTAAATTAGAAAAAGGGAAGATAGATGCTTAAAATTCTGAAAGCTGGTTTTTTTACAACAGTGCAAGACCTTGGTAGGTTTGGATATAGAAATAAGGGAGTGCCCGTATCTGGCGCTATGGATAAGCATACTGTTGCGATACTAAATAAACTTTTAGAGAATAAAAAAGAAGCGGCAGTACTAGAAATAACAATGACAGGACCCACTTTAGAGTTTCAGGAAGATACTTATATTTCTACTGGAGGAGCAGAGATGCCAAAAATGCTGAATGATGAAATTTTCCAAGATTATAAGGTGTATAAAGTTAAAAAGGGGGATGTAGTATCGTATCAAAAATTAGAAAAAGGATTTCGTTCCTATTTAGCTGTAAAAGGAGGCTTTCAATCCCCAGAAATACTAGGAAGTAAATCCTTTTATAAACCATTAACGCCGAGTATGGCTTTAAGGAAGAATGATATAGTTTCCTATAAGGTTTCTGTTTCTTTTCAACCTAAAATACAAGGAATAAAAGTGGCATCGTACTTAGAAGATAAGGTTTTGGAGGTTTTTAAAGGGCCTGAATATAGTATATTAACAGACAAACATTTAGAATTACTCTTTTTTGAAAACTTCGCAATTGCCAAAGAAAACAATCGGATGGCATATCAGATTCAAGATACCATAGAAGGGCATTCTATTTCGATGCTAACATCTGCTACACTTCCAGGTACAGTACAATTAACACCTTCAGGAAAGTTAATTATTTTAATGAGAAATGGACAAACCACAGGAGGATATCCACGAGTTTTACAGTTGTCCGAAAAATCGGTTTCCATTCTAGCGCAGAAGAAATTTAGGGATAAGATTTCTTTCCGATTGATCGAACAAGAGTAGGTATAAAAGTTAAATTAGTATCAATCATTTTAAAATTCATTTGGCATAATATTATAAAAGATAGTACAAGTTGCGTTTCAATACAATTTTACTAGAAATCCCTTTGAACGTTCTGTAAAAAATAATTTGATGTAACGAGTAAAATTGAAAAACAATACTACTAAGTTGTTACGATAAAACGAAGAGCTGTTAACCAATTAAACACGCCAACGATTAAAGAAGTATTTAGCTAAACTTTCCGGTATACTTCTTCAAAAGGAACCCTAAAACGAGGGCCATATACACCTTGGTCATCTCGTACTCCACAAGCAACTATCATATTTATTTCTGCACCTAATGGTAAATTAAGAATTCGTTTTACCATAACGGTATCGCTTCCTTCCATAGGACAGGTGTCATAACCGATAGCAGCCATACTTATCATAAAATTTTGAGCGGCCAAACCTGCACTTTTATGTGCTATAATGCGCATGTCCGAATTACGAACCTGTCTGTACATTGGTTTAAATATACCAATGGTATTAAAAATTAGATACTTTAGCCAGCCTAAAACGCCTAAGAAATCCATATAAATAGCTGGAATAAGGTTTTTGTAGTAATTCAAAGCAAATTTTTCACGACTAGAATATTCAGCTTTGGGTTTTTCTCCAAAACTTTCTTTTAAAAAAATGATATTGGCCTTTGCCCTTTTTCGCCATAAGTCTTTACGGCTCACGAATACTACAAGATGTTTCGCTGTTTTAGCAGCATTTTGGTCCAAACATGCTTTTGTCATTTTTTTTAAGATTGCTTTGTCGGTAATATGATAGAACTCCCAAAGTTGAAGATTACTACTTGTAGGGGCTAGAACTGCATTTTCTATGCATTGCTTTACTTTTGCATCATCTAGTTCTTCAGTATCCTTAAAGAGACGGACTGAACGTCTATATACAATGGCCTCGGTAACTGTTTTTTCCATTTTTAATATGCTATATGTTATGGTAATAAGGTGTTAGACTTGAATTAATAGTATGCCTTATTGTCTCAATTGTTTTTACTCTAAATTTACAACATATCATGCTTTGAAAAAGGAATTGTCCTTATTTCCCTTCTCTTACAAAAATCTTTTTAATTGTTTTATATATTTTAATGGAAGATTATAAGGAGGATAACGTAAAGGAATATCTAACCAATTCCCTCTTTTTACAATAGATTTTTGGTGCGAAAAAATGTCAAAAGAAGATTTTCCATGATAGGCTCCTATACCACTTTGTCCTACGCCACCAAATGGAAGACGTTTGTTAGTAAACTGTATAACGGTATCATTAATGGCACCGCCACCGAAACTATATTTACTTAATACGTAGTTCTGAAAAGTTTTATTAGTTGAAAAGATGTAGGTAGCCAAAGGTTTTCCATAATTCATGATATGACGGTCGATATCTTTTTCAGTCTCATAAGAAATGATTGGAAGAATAGGGCCAAATATCTCGCCTTCCATTAATTTACTATCCAGTTTTGGTTCACTAACCAAAGTAGGAGAAAGGTAGTTGTCTGTATCATTTGTATTTCCGCCAAAAATAACATCCTCATTTAAAAGCATTTCTTTAAGATTGGTATAATGACCTTTACTTACTGTTCTTGCAAAATCGGGTGAAGATTCTACGGCATCGGTATAATAGGAAGTGATGCTATTTTGTAAAGCTTTTATTAAAGCGATTTTATTTTTTTTATGCACCAATATATAGTCGGGAGCTATACATGTTTGTCCTGCATTTATAAATTTTCCCCAAACAATACGTTTGGCAGCTACCGCTAAGGAAGCTGTATCATCTACAATACAAGGATTTTTCCCACCCAGTTCCAAGGTTACCGGAGTAAGGTGTTTTGCTGCACTTTGGTATACAATTTTACCAACACGACTACTTCCTGTATAAAAAATGTAATCCCATTTTTGCTCTAAAAGCTCTTGAGAAACAGCAATTCCCCCTTCAATAGTTAAAACATGTTCGGGAGAAAAAACAGTGGTAATAATTTCCAAGATAATTTTAGAAGTATTGGGAGTAACCTCAGATGGTTTTAAAACAACTGTATTTCCTGCGGCAATAGCAGCAACTAAAGGTAAGATTGCCAGTTGAAATGGATAGTTCCAAGGGGCAATAATTAAAACAGTTCCATAAGGTTCTTTATATATCCAATCTGAAGATGGGAAATTTAGTAGTGAAGAAGCGATTCTTTTCGGTTTTGCCCAAGAATTTAATTTTTTTAGAGTTAAGCGAATGTCCGCCAAAACAAACTGTGTTTCTGTGGAGAGTGTTTCAAATTTTGGCTTTTTGAAATCTGCATAAATAGCATCGCAAATAGCATCCTCTCGAACGGTTATTTCCTTTTCCAATAAACGCAATGTTTTTTTTCTAAAAGCAATGTTCTTGGTTTCTTGTGTTAGAAAAAAATTATGTTGTTTTTGTAGGTGTTCTTTAATCATAATAAGCGTATTCATATAGGAATGACATTTCTAATAAAATTTTAAAAAGAGAAGTTATTAAATTAATCATTTTTCACAATATTCATAGTAGAATTTAATTTTTATTACTAGCTGTTGGTTTACTTTCAGAGTAATTTTTCATTATGTAGTGCCGAATTATTTATAATTTTTCGAAAGGAAAATGAAATAACAATAGCGGTTTATAACAAATAGGAGGTTTTTAATAATGTCACACATTCTTAAAATAAAAAAAGTTGCTATATGATTTTTTAAAAGAGAATAAATGTAATGGTATTTCTTAATTTTTGTTATTATTGCAACCTTAGAATTTTTAGTGAATGAAAGTTAAGACAAGTAAATAATGAGAACAGGATTTTATTTTCTTTTATGCGTATTACTAGGGGCATGCAAACCTACTTATGAAGAAACAATCGTTTCATTGGACGACTATAAACTAGAGAAAGGATTCAAATTAAAAGTAATAGCTGCAGAACCTTTACTAAAAGCGCCAATAGCATTAGATTTTGATGCGAAAGGAAGAATTTGGGTAGTAGAAATGCCTGGCTTTATGAGTAATATAGATGGTACAGGGGAGGACAATCCTACTGGAACTATTAAGATTCTAGAAGACTTAGATAAGGATGGTGTTATGGACCATGCTAAAATATTTTTAGATAGCCTTGTTTTGCCTAGAGCTATAGCAATGGTGTATGGTGGCGTTTTATACGCAGAACCGCCAAACTTATATTTTATAGAAATTGAAGATGACAAGCCTGTGAATAGAGTGTTGGTAGATTCAATATATGCCTTAGAAGGAAATCCAGAGCATCAGCCAAACGGATTGACATTAAATATTGATAATTGGATTTATAATGCAAAATCTCATTTTAGATACCAACGTAAAAATGGAAAGTGGCTAAAAGAACCTACAACGTACAGAGGACAGTGGGGAATAGCACATGATAATTTTGGACGTTTGTATTATAATGATAATTCAAGACAGTTACTGGGCGATTATATTTTACCAAACAGATTGGTTCGTAATGCTTATTTACAGCCAAGAAAAGGAGTAAATCAGCTTTTAACAAAAGACCAACGGGTATACCCATTGCATGTGGCTTCTGTAAATAGGGGTTATGATAATACAACCTTAAATAAAGACAGTGTTTTAATAAATGTTACTGCGGCATGTGCACCATTGGTATATCGTGGTGGCGCATTTCCGGAAGGGTATTCTGAAAATGTTTTTGTTTGCATTCCCGAAGGAAATCTTATTAAACGTAATATACTTTCTTTTAACACCGACAATATTACGGCAGAGCAGGCATGGCAAGAAAAGGAGTTTTTAGCTTCTACAGATGAAGGTTTCCGACCTGTAAACTTATCCAACGGACCAGAAGGGAGTCTCTATGTTGTAGATATGCATAGGGGAATTCTTGGTCACCATGCGTATTTAAGCCCTTATTTAAAAAAGAAAATAGTAGAAAAACAGCTAGATACTATTGTAAATAAAGGTAGAATCTTAAAGATTGAAAAAGAAGGTATCCTTCCAAGTGTGCTTCCAGATTTTGATGCTTTATCTACAAGTGAATTGGTAAATCTATTATTTCATAAAAATGGATGGATTAGAGACTATGCACAACACTATATAATTTATAAAAAGAAGAAAGGAGTTATTCCTGAATTAAAAAACCTAGTTGTAGAAAAGAATACTAATCCTTTGGCTAAAATACATGCTTTATATGCCTTAAAAGGTTTGGAAGCATTATCTTTTTCTGTTCTAAATGAAGTAGCACAAAGCGATAATTCTAAGGTAGTGGTACATGCAATTGTATTATTAGAAGATTTTGTAACTAGTGAAAATATTGCTCCTATTAAAAAGACTTTTGACGATTTATTGGAACGAAAAGATGCGACTATAGATTTGTATTTAAGTACTTCTATTGGGGTATGGACAGTTCTATCCAAAGAGCATTTTTTACCAGCATTATTTGTGTTAGCAAATAGGTATGAGGATAAAGGTATTTACCAGGAAGCAATAGTAAGTGGAAGCAACAATATTACAGAAGAGGTATTATTAGAGTTAAAAGAAATACCAAATAGGGTAGCTAACAATCTGGATACACTTTTAATTAAAACAATAGAAAACAAAGTGTTGGATAGGAAAAACTCTATTTATACAAGAACTGGACTTACAGAAGATACAAGAACTGTAGGAGCAAAATTGTTCCGGAATATCTGTGCCGCTTGTCATGGTTTGGGCGGAGAAGGAATATATGGTTTGGCGCCACCTTTACAGAAATCGGAATTTATTACAGAGTCGGTAGAAAGGTTGGCACTTATTATATTACATGGTGTAAAAGGCCCAATTGTAGTTAATGGTAAAGCCTATGAAATGAACCTTGCTATGCCTGGTTTACTTAGCAATGAAACCTTGTCTGATAAAGATATTTCGGATATTATATCTTATGTGTCTAATGCATTTGACCCTAAACCAAAACATATAAGAGCATCTAGAATAAAGGAATTAAGAGAGCTTAAACCCAAAGAAGGGTTGGAGTTTACTGCAAAAGAGTTATTGGTATATTAATAGTAAATTGCAACAAGCAATTGTGTCAAAATCCAAATTTGTTATGTATAATGGTCTAAAAACCCATTAAAATCAGCAAATGACATATACATGACATGTATATGTCGTTATAAAGTACACCGTTCTGCCAATATATTTGCAGTCAACAAAATGTAAATTATGGAAACACAATCAATTGCAAAAAGTTTAGTGTATCAAAGAAAGCTGAAGGGGTATACGCAAGAAGAATTATCAGAAAAAACACAAGTCACAATACGTACAATACAGCGTATTGAGAAAGGGGATGTAAATCCGCATCTTCAAACGGTAAAACTGCTAGCTACTGCATTGAATATTGAAGTTGATGATTTGTTGCAGTTAGAAAATCCCAAAGAAGAAATTATTCTAAAAAAATGGCTAATCTTAATGCACAGCACTCCTTTTTTAGGATTTATAATCCCATTGGCAAATATACTTTTTCCGTTGTTTCTTTGGGTTCATAAAAGAGAGGACAATAAAATTTATGACAAGCATGGTGTAAAGATTATTAATTTTCAAATAACGATGAGTATCCTATACCTATTTTCATTTATAGGTCTTCTAACAATTGAAAAATGGGGATTCTTATTTTTCATATCTGTAATTCCGTTTAGTGTAGCTGTTATGGTTTTTAATATCGTAAAATCAATGAACTCACAAAAATGCTATTATCCTTTATCTATTCCGTTTTTAAAAAGTAAAAAAAGAAGTCAATCTATAAAAGTATTGGTATTTTTATTGGTAGGGTCTATCTGTTTTACAAGTTGTGTTGGTGAAAAAAATCAGCATATTGTTCGTTTAGATGGAACAGAAATAAATAAAGATTCTTTAACTGTAAAAATTGACAGATTAATAAAAAAAGCAGATGTACATGGTATTGCAATCACTGTTTTCAATGAAAATAAAGTTACTTACAAAAAAAGTTTCGGATATAAAGATTATGAAGAAAAGTTAGAGTTAAACGATTCAACTAATATATACGGCGCATCTTTTAGTAAAGCTGTTTTTGGTGTATTAGTTATGAAATTAGTGGAAAATGGTGTTATAGATTTGGATACTCCTTTGCAGTCTTATTTACCCAAAAAAATATACGATTACAAGCCCGAAACAAAATGGCATGATGATTTTTCTGCTTTAAAAAAAGACAGTTTATATTCTAAAATAACGGCTCGTATGTGTTTGAATCACACTACTGGATTTGCAAATTCTAGATGGTTTGAATCTGATTACCAATTACGTGTAAATCGCAAACCAGGAAGTAGGTATAGCTATTCAGGGGAAGGGTTTATTTATTTACAAGTAATTTTTGAAAAAATACTAGGCAAGAATCTGGAAGAACTAGCACAAGAAATAATTTTTAAACCATTAAAAATGCATCGAACAAGTTACCAATGGCTCTCTAAATTCGAAAAGAACTTTGCATACGGACACAATATATTAGGTAGAAAATATGTAAAAGATATTGATAATGAACCAAGAGGCGGTAGTACTTTAGAAACTACATCAGAAGATTATACAAAATTTTTAGAAGCTGTAATGCAGCATAAAATCATTTCAAAGAAATCATGGAATGAAATTTTTAGACCTCAAATTAGAATTCGTTCCATAAAACAATTTGGGCCATTAGCCCTTAAAGATTCAACTTTATATGACTCTATTAAACTTAGTTATGGTTTAGGTTGGGGGATTTTAGAAACACCATACGGAAAAGGTGTATTTAAAGAAGGACACGGCAATGGATTTCAGCATTATTCCATTCTTTTTCCAAAAGTAAAAAAAGGAATTATGATTATGACCAATAGTGATAATGGAGAAAGTATTTTTAAAGAACTATTAGAACTAGCCATGAAAGATATTTATACACCTACAGAATGGGAAAATTATATTTCTTATAAAAAATAGTAAAACGGTTTACTATCATAAATATAGTTAGTGTTGGGAAAGGTGTTGTTTCAGAATTTATTTTGTTTTTTAAAATCCGTTCTAAATCCGAAAATTAAAGTGTTTTCACTCAGCACTAACTATAATTTAAACTTGTTAGAATTTTGATATATACTCCTTATTATAAATAGGCTAAAAGAAGAGAGAAGTTAATTTATTATGTATTAAATCTAATTCAATTAAATCAATAAGGTTACCAATTTCAATGGGAATAGAGGTGATGTTGTTGACTCCTAAACCTAGATGAGTTAAACTGGTAAGATCGCCAATCTCGGAGGGAATATTAGCAATGCCTTTAAACTCTAAATCCAACTCAAGAATATTATTCCCTTCTACATCTTTTGTAATACCACTTAGGGTTCCAAGGTCTTCTGTATTTGGCAAATCCCAATCTGAAAAATGATTAGGGTTAGCATCTAAAATAGTTTGAAGTATTTCTTTTTGTCTTAACAATTTGGCTACAGTTACGGCATAGCTAATCTCACTACCATCTTCTGCGTTACTATGAATACAATGACGTTGGCGAAACCTTGAGTTGAACTAAGGTTTATACTTGCATAGGTAGATATGAGTATCCGGGGCAAAGACCAGAAATATTGGTCAAAGAGGGTATGGTAACCGTTATGGTTTTGGCTTATTTATCTAGCACCCACAATATAAGTATCTATGGAATTGGTAGTCAAAAGAAATACAAAACTTGTAATCTCTTTGTCACTACTTAAAACAACTTCTGGTTCTGATTTTTGTTCTGGTCCATCATCTTTAGAGCATGATGCAATTAATAATATAAAAGCTATTATATCTGGGAACACTATTTTTATAGGATTTTTCATATTATATGGAATTTTATTAGGGTTTAGGAAAATTAATTACAGCCTTCACCTGTATCTACGAGTATCGTTAAATCTGTGGTAAAGGTTAAGGTGCACACATCATTATGAATGGATGCTAAAGGATTATCTCTAACGTCTAACAGTTCTAAAAATTCAAAAGTTGCCACGCTCTGCTCTATGCGCTCTATGCCTTTATCTCTAAGGTCGATTTCGGTAATGCTTTGTTGGCCACCAAATGTTACTCCTGAGAAATTACCCATGCTCCAGTCTAAGGTGTTGTTGGGGTTGGCGCTATAAATACCAATAAGGGCATCTTTTGGAGAGGTGGTCTCACAAGAAACAGTCACATCTTTTTGAAGATTTAAATTGTTAAATTCTGAAAGGTTACATACGGCTCTCGGAATAGAACTAAAACTATTGCCAGTAATAATTAAAGAAGTCAGTTTATTCAGAAAACCAAGTTCTGCAGGTAGTGCACCTAGCTGATTATTTCTTAGAATAATGCGGAATAATTTTTTTAGGTTTCCTACTTCTACAGGGATACTTTGTAATTGATTGTCGCCTAGTTGTAAATCTAATAAATTAACTAGGTTTCCTATTTCATTGGGTAAAGTTTTTAGTTGATTATGAGATAAATATAAATCTTCTAATGCAATAAGGTTTGTCAATTCTATAGGCATGGAAATCAGTTTGTTAGTGTTTATGTCCAAAAAAATTAAGTTATTTAGATTACCAATTTCTGGTGGTAGTGTGGTTAAGTTATTGTTCTCTAAGCTTAGTGTAATTAAATTAGCAAGGTTTCCTATTTCTTTAGGTATTTCATCAATATTGTTACCAATCAATCTCAAAGCGGTTAACACTTGTAAGCTTTTTATTTCTGTTGGTATTTTTACTAAATTGACAGATTCTAAATTCAATTCAATAATATTCCCTTCACTATTTGTGGTAACTCCATCCAAGGTTCCCAAATCTAAATCTGCCGTATTGACCAAATCCCAACCTAATGTATTATTTGGGTTGGCATCTACAATGGTTTGTAGTATTTCTTTTTGGGTTAGGTTTTTTGTGACGGTTACGGTATAAATGGTTTCGCTACCATCTTCTGCCGTTATCGTGTATGCAACAGGATTGGTGAAGTCTTGCGTGCCCGTTGGGCTTACACTTGCCTTGTCTGAAACTACTAGAGTAGGGCTTAATTCGGTTAAATCAGGAAACCCTTTTAGTTCTTTGCTAATCTCTTTTGTAGCTTCATTTATATTTAATGATGTAGTACTATTAAACGTCTCGTTATCTGCCGCTAAGAATACAAAACTTGTAATTTGTTTGGCACTACTGTTACTTACAAAGGTTGCTGTATACGTAGCTTTTGTACCATCTTCTGCGGTTACCGTGTAGGTAATAGGGTTTGTAAAATCTTGCACTCCTGTTGGACTTACACTTGCCTTAGTAGATACTGCAAGGGTAGGGCTTAGCGCAGTTACATCGGTATCACTAGGTAGGGTAGCGGTAATCAATTTTGTACCTTCATTTATGGTTGTAGTTACATCTTGAGAAAACGTAGCATTATCTGTCGCAGAGAATGTAAAGTTTGTAAGTTGTTTTTCACTACTTAAAACAACTTTCTTTTCTGGGCTATCCTCTTTGGAGCAGGAAGCTAGTAGTACTATTAAGGTTATAATACCTAGGAACGATTTTAATTTAGCATTTTTCATATTCGAAATTTTTTATTCCTACTAGTGGGTTTGCTACCCCAACGCTTGCGTGGAAATAGACATGGTTTGTTCCTTAATTAATGCCTCTGGGTTTGCCCCGAGGTTGTTTATTTAAACTATTTTCCAGCTTGTTGTAGGCAGTAGGAGGTTCTATTTTTAAAAAATAAGAGTTATATTGATACCTCAGGATAACCTCCTGAGGTATCATTTTCACTAAACAATATGAAAATTTATTCCACGTTAATATTGAAATACTTACATACGGCATAATAATCGTTGATATCAACACCAGCATTGGATAAATTTGTAAGGGTGTTTTTTCTGAAATTCGATTTTGTAGACGTACTTTTCCCATTTCCAGTAGTAAGTATAACATTACTAGATTTAATAACAACAATCTTAGCTTGTCCTATAGTTGGACGAGTTTGATCTATAACATCGTTAAAATCATAGGCTCTAATAAAATACCTGCCCACATCATAATATCCTTTATAATATCCACCAGTCGCTTGATTTCCATTTGCTGAATACCAAACATTCCCTTCTTTTAAATATCCCAGTATTAAATAATAATCAAATGCATCTTGGGTAATATTGGATGAGTTTAAAGTCATTAAACCAGAAGATGACCAAGTAGGGTTTATAAATATTGTAGTTTCAACATTTGCATTGCCATTGGCACCATCATTACCATTGGTGCCATCAGTACCGTCTGTTCCATCAGAGCCATTCTGCCCAGTAATTCCCTGCTCCCCCTGAAGACCTATGGCACCATCTGACCCATCTTTGGAGCAGGAAGCAAATACAACGGCAAAAATCAATAGTCCATACCTTAAAAATTTCATTATTGTTTTCATAATTTTTGTTTTAAATTAATTATGCTACAATGGTATTCTTACTGTTAAAAAATGATATGGATTATTCTTTCATAAGCATGGAATATTAAAGCATTGCGATAAAAATCATGAACTATTCTTGCATATTTCATTGTGAAATAGATGTAAACTATTGATAATAAAATAATTACACCTTGCAAGGCTGAAATGCCCTATTTTAGCACAAATGGGATTTTTTGTTTCTGAACTTATACCAATTTAATTTTTTGATGTCGCATAATTAAATTGAATTATTTTTTTCAAGATTAAGGCAAAATAGTTTAGCATAGCCTTAGTTCTGGTAAACTATTTTAACAAATAAATTGAGAAAAAGAAACTATTTAATGCGTCATTAGAAAGTTAAATTGGTAGTAAATGAATATTGGTATGAAATACTCCTGTTAATGTACAGAGTTACAATTTTGAAGTGTTACAAACGATGCATTTTATGCTTCGCTAGGAGCAAACCCGAATTCTTCTTTAAACGCCTTACTGAACCAAGATGGGTCATTAAAGCCAACCTCATAAGCAATTTCTGAAACAGTTTTATCTGTAGTTTGCAGGAGCTCTTTTCCTCTTTGCAAACGAATGGAGCGAATGAATACTGCAGTAGATTTATCCGTAATTGCTTTTAGTTTACGATATACTTGTGATTCACTTAGGTGGAGTTTAAAAGCTAATTGTACGGTTCCAAAATCAGAGTCAGAGATATCTTCATGAATAAGTTGTATTGCTTTATGCAAAAATTTTGTTTCGGGAGTAACATCACGTTTTTTAAGCAATAGATCAAAGCCATTGTTTTGAAATTTATTCAATAATTTTTTTCGTAAAGAGACCAATTGATCTAACCTCGTAAACAATTCGGCCTTTACAAAAGGTTTTGCTAAATAGGCATCGGCACCATGAGATAGTCCGGTTAATCGATCTTTGATGGTAGTTTTAGCTGTTAATAGGATAATAGGAATATGATCAGTAAGCTCATTTGACTTTAGTATAGCGCAAACTTCAAACCCATCTTTACCAGGCATCATAACGTCACTTATAATAATATCAGGAATGTTTTTCAATGCCATTTCTATTCCAATAATTCCATTTACGGCATGTATGGTTTGGTATTTTCCCTTTAGGCATGTTCTTAAATAATAAGCTACATCTTCATTGTCCTCTATAATAAGAACCAAAGGGAGTTCTGGATTATCACCCAAATGAGGTAGTGTTGTATTATTTTCAGTATTAGAAACAACAACAGAAGCTTCTCCTGTTATTTTTGCTCCCGTTGTTTTAACAGCAGTATGAGTCACCGGTAATTGTACTGTAAACGTGCTGCCTTTACTATTGCTACTTTTTACAGTTATAGTTCCGTTCATTAGTTCTGTAAATTCTTTGACCAAAGAAAGTCCAATACCTGTTCCATCTCCTTGTCTTGTAGACGAATTATCTACTTGATAAAACCGATTAAAGAGATTATCTTTCTCTTCTTCAGCTATTCCAATTCCATTATCTTTAATTTTAATAATAAAGTATTCCATGTCATTCTTACTAGTTTGATTGAGATGAACTACTATTTTACCATGTTCTGGAGTGAATTTTATAGCATTGGAAAGTAAATTGGAAATAATGGATGACATCTTGTTGGTATCAAAATCCATTTCAAGGTCTTCTATTTCCGAATACACCGTAAGGTTTATCTTTTTTGTTTCTGCCAAAGAATGAAAACTTTCACTCAAGTACTTTACAAAGGGTACAATATTAGTTTGTACCAAATGTAGTTCCATTGTACCGCTTTCTAATTTCGCAAGATCCAGCATTTCATTGACCAGTTGCAATAGTTTTTTTCCATTGCGTTTGATCATTTCAAGAGATTTTTCCACATTATTCAATTTCTTACTCTCGGCATCTGCTTTTAAGGTCTCTGTCATGCCAAGTATAACCGTTAAAGGTGTTCTAAACTCATGTGTAATATTGGCATACAATTGTGTTCGTGCATCATTGAGCTGTACCAGTTTTTCTGTTTGTTGATTCAATAATTCATTTTTTTGTTGAATCTCAGTAGTACGTTCTCTTACAACATTTTCAAGACCTTCATTTTTACGCAACAATTCTTTAGATCGATACTGTGATATACCCATGAAGGATGCTATAGCTAATAAACCATATATAAGATACATCCACCAGGTTCTATACCAAGGTGGTACAATGGTAAAGAAATAACTATCTTCTTTCCCTAAATGGTTAAAAACGTTTCGCGAACGTACTTTAAAGTTATAATCCCCTTCAGGTATGTTGGTGTAGTCTTTTTGGGTTTCTGAGGTCCATGAAGACCAATCTTCATCAAAACCTTCTAAATAGACTTGAAATTGATTTTGTGATTCGTCATCAAAACTGGTAGCCGCATACTCAAATCGAAAAGCATTTTCTTTATAGGAGATTGGTTTATTTTCATGATTCGATTTTACCCCTCCAAATAACAAAGAATCATTTTGATAAGTAACTTTTCTAATATGTGTGTTAAAATCTTTTTGGCTATTGCCTTCAATAGTAAGATCATGGCGAATAATACCACCACTACCGCCATACCAAACAATACCATTTTCTTCAGAAAAAAGGGCTACACCTACATCTTGTGAAATACGTTCATTATCTATCTTTTCAACTATATACGTATCGTCTACTTGCTTAATAACCCTAATTTTAGAATTGCCTTTATCTTCTTTATTTAGCTTAGCAGCCATCCAAATAGTACCATTATTGAGCTCTTTTTTTACAGCTATTTTCCCCGATAAATTAAATAACTTTCCAAAAGATGGGTTCTCAATAATACTGTCTAATGTTTCCTTATATTTATAGACACGATTATCAATATTAAACAGTACTTCTCCTCTAATAGATTTTAAGAATAGCCAACCATTTGGCAAGTCTCTGTTTGCTTTAAAATGTTTTACTGTTGGATTTTGTATATCTTTTTTATTAAAACTGACTTTCCAAACACCATCTGTTTGCGATTCTAACCACAGGTTTCCGTTGGCATCTTCTACAATTTCCCTTATGTCATCTTTAATTCCTTTTATTCTGCCATCATCTATCCAATTTCCATTCTCATACTTTAAGGAAGCTAAACCGTCATTAAGACCAATAAAAATACGGTTAGGAATATGAGACGACCTAAATAGAGCAGAGCTGGTATAATTAAATTCTTGCACAATTTTATGGTTTACAATAATATGTGTACCAGCACGTGAAGCAGAAAATAAGCTATCACTTAATGCCATAAAATAAAAAGCTTGGGATGTGCTTTTTTCATTAAAAGTATACTCATTGATTAATTTATAGGAGTTGGTTTTTTTAATGTTATTTGTAGTCTCAAGAGTTAAAACACCCTTGTAGTTAGCAATATATAATTTACCTTGATGTTTATATATTCGATTTACATAGCCATCTACACCATGTCTTTCATCAAAAATAGAATAAGGAGAAAGTAGCTCTACCCTTGAAACTCCATCATAGGTTGCCAGCCATAATCCATTTTGATAGTCCTCGAACATATCTATAATTGTGTTGTCTATAAGTCCATCAAATTGGTCTATTATTTTTACAATACTTCCATTAGCTTCCAATACTACTAGACCGCCTCTTTTTGTACCAATGGCATACCATCCGTTACTTAATTCTATTATACTCTGCCCATAGTTCTTACTTAGGTATTTGGTTGATTCAGGGCTAAAGGGAATAAGATTTTCATTTCTATATATAAATAAGCCTTTAAACGCACTAAGTATCAATAATTGGTTGCCATTATAGGGTAAAAGACCAGATATGTTTTTAATACCTATACTGGCGGTATTAACAATCTTCTTAAAATGGGAGCCAACTAGTGTTTCAATTATAGTATTATCACTTACACTATAAATTTTATTATCTATATTTTTTATAAAATTTATTCCTGGATTATTTGTTTTTATGATTTCAAAATTAGTTCCATTCCATACAAATATTTTTTCCTTGGAATGAAAGTAGATATTCGTATTTAAAATGCTAATACTATATACCATTTGAAACTCTTCATTAATTTTTGAAAGGTGCTTTTTTAAGGAAATAAAGTGTAGGTTGCCCAAAGTATCCGCTTCTAAATAACCTAATTCATTAAAGCCCCCAACAAAAATTTTATTTTCCTTATATACGACTAATGAATAGACAGGTCCTTGGTTTGGTAACTCAATGAGTCTCCAATTAACACCGTCATATTCTAAAACACCGTCCGCATTACCAACATATATAAAACCTTTTTCACTTTGAATAACACTGAAATTTTGAGTATTAGCAGCGTAATCATCTGTGGAATAATTCTGTATATATGGCAACCCAATTTCACTGTTAGAAGAAAAAGGAACTGTTTTTTCTTCTTGTGCACAAAGAAAAATTAAGTGTAAAAAAAAGAAAAAAAGTAATGAGCAATTACGGTACTTCATATTTAGATATTGACACCTTGGGAATTAGTCTTAAAAATAGTAAGCTATGACTAAAGTACAATTTTTTTTCTAGGATTATTTTCTTTGAGTTCTATCTGGTATGATATGTACTACTCTATCTAAAATGACATTAATGATGTAGGATTCTCTAATTGTTTCATAGTAATTTTTATAGGAAGTTGGAAGAAAATAATAGATAGATATTTTTCATGTATTTCTTCAATAATCTCCTTTGAAATTGGTAGTATTTCTAACTTCTGGTCTAAGGTTCATTTCTTGTATTTCTGATCTCAAATGTATTAGGTTGAAATTTGAAAGAACACTCCGAACTTATAGCGATTGAACTAATAACCATTGACGATGTCTATTACCAACAGTTGATTTTATTTTAAAAATTTCAAAACAATCTCGTTAAAAAGTTTTGGATTTTGTTCTGGAAAAAAGTGGGTTTCATTTGGTAATATGGCTAATTGAGAATTTTTTATAGCTTCATACATTTTAATGGTGTGAATGTTTTTTATTACATCCTGATCACCTGCCATAATTAATGTGCTAGATTCTATTGTATTTAAATCGCTATATTTTAATTTTGGATAATAAGCCATGAGTTTATATAGTGAAATAAACAGATTATTCTCGTCTTTAATATTGTTTTTTTCTAAATCAGATATAGTGTTAAACATACCCTTTAAATCTTTAAGTCCATCAGGATTAATATTTGCTCCAATGGCTATTAGTTTGTCTATTTTATCAGGATAATTAATGGCCATTATCAACCCTATTATTCCTCCATCGCTCCAACCTAAGACATGTGTTTTACTAATATTAATTTTATCTAAAAATAATTTTATATCATTTGCTTCTAAAGTATATGTTAACTCCGTTTTGTAGTCGAAAGTAGAGTTTCCTCTTCCTCTACAATCTACAAGAATTACTTTGTAATATTTTGAAAACTCATCAACTTGGTTCATAAAAGCACTTATTGACTGTCCGTTTCCATGGAGCATTAATAAAGGTTCTCCTTGTCCATATATTTCATAGTAAAGTTTTACTTTATTAACCGTTACAAACTTCCCATTTTCATTATTTCCTAGGATGTTTTTCCCTTGAATAAATAATGAATGTTCTCCACTATGTGGATTGTGCTTGGAGTACTCTATAGTAAAGTTTTTGGTCTTGTGAATTTGAGCTTTATGGATTCCTTCATTCCATGAGTCGTTCAAATATTTTTTTTCGAAATCAAAATTTGCAATTTCAATAGTATTCCATTTTCCCTTTTTGGATTTGATTTCAATTTTGAAATTGTCAAAATAAAAATCACCATTATCATCACAGAAAGCACCAAAATATAAATCTTCAGCGCCTAAATCTATTGTACCGTTAATTTCAAATTTTTGCCATTTTTCGGTGACAATTATATTTTCATTGTAGGCATCATTTTGAAAAAAACCTGGGGTATTATCTTTTTTGTCAACCCTTACCCATATGGCAGATTTTCCTCTGCTTTTAGATTTTCCTTTCCTTAGGTATGCTGAAACTCTAAATTCTAAGTTTTCTTTTTTAGAAACGTTTATTGATTGCGAATAAGAAGCCCACCCTTTAATTATAGTTTTATCTTTTTGGGAATATATAGTAGTTGAAAAAGCAAAAAAGAATGCTATTACGAGTATTCTTTTCATCTTGAATAGAACTGAAGTTGATTGCATGAACATTATTTATATTTAAAAAGAAAACTCAAAAATGGTTATTGAATCTGTTGAGTAAAATCAAAGCCATTAGATTACGCGCATTATAAAACGAAAAGGTATATCAACAATAGAAACCCTAACCTACTTACCTATAGGAGAATCATCGCATTCTAAATCGCCAACGATATACTGTATTCCATCTAAAAAAAATTGTAATAATTGTGGGTTTTCAAAACTTTGAGCATTGTGAGATGGCGAGGAATAAAACACCCTTCCTTTACCATATTTCTTTATCCAGGAAACATATTTAATAGAATCGGTAACCTCTTCTTTTAGCCCTTCAAGAGTATTTGCTTCCATATAGAGCAAGGGTCTAAAGTTATAATCAAAATAGGCATTAGAAAAGAAATAAGGCTCGTCTATATGTTCAAAACCGTTTGCATCAAAAGCTTGTACTAGTGGGTGTTTAGGGTCTACTAATTTAATATGTATGTTTTGTTGTTTAGGATGGTAGTCAAAAGTACCTCCAACCATTTCACCATAGGTTGTAGATTTATTCTGCATAGTAATAGCACCATGTAAGACCATAAGTCCCTTTCCTTTTTTTACAAATTTGTATAGGTTACTTTCTAGTTTAGAAGCCTTTTTTAATTTTTCTATGCCACTAAGAGAAGGGTCTTCTTTAATTGCTTCCCAAAACAAATTTCTAGTAGTACCAATAGAGCAGGTATTATTTAAAATAATTGCATCAAATTGTTTTAGGCTTTTTTTTGAAAAATCATTTATATCGTAGGATACTGTAATCGAAAAAGCATCAGATTTCTTAGCTATAATTTCAAGTACTTTTTCTGTATGTGGAATTACCCAATGTTTGTAACCAGTATGAAGAGAAAAAAGCAGAATTTTCTTCTTTTGTGTAACAGCTATTCTTGGTTTAGAGGGGGCTATTGCTTCGATTTTTGAAATCCAATCGTTTGATAAATCTAGAGGCTTTATATTTTGAGCATAACTTATAGGAATTATAAGTACCAAACAATACACAAGGAGGATATATCTTTTCATAGAAATATAATTGATTTGTCATAAATGTAAGAAAACAAATATTTATTTAATTGTTTAGTCAGTTCATTTTTCAAAAAAAATAAATAGTAAAATCTTGTGCAGTTGTGTTATTTTGAGTAGTATTGTGCCAATGAAAACAACAAACAATATAATCAGTTTAGTCATTATTATTCCTCACGAGGACTGATACGGACTTGAATTGCATTTAAAGAAGCCTGTGTCAAATTAATTTAGACACAGGCTTTTTTAATTATTGAAGTTAGCAGAATTGGTTTAAAGTGAAAAAAGGGGCTTAAAATAGTACTGAAAAGTAATTTTTTTTGAATCAATAAAAATATTGAATATGATAAAAATATTTATTTAATATATTGATTACCAATTAATTAAATGGATATTAAGAAAATTGAATTTATACCAATGAACAATGTTAAAAATATAGGATTTATGAAAGAATTATATTTGATGTTTAGGATAAATGCAATAGAAATTAAGAATAGTAAGAAATAATTTAATGGAACTGAATAAATACAGTAAAAACGTTACACAAGATCCAACGCAACCGGCAGCACAAGCCATGTTACATGCAATTGGTCTTACTGAAGAGGATATGAAAAAACCGTTAATCGGAATCGGTAGTACGGGTTACGAAGGGAACCCTTGTAATATGCACTTGAATGATTTAGCCGAATACGTTAAAGAAGGCACGAAAGAGGGAGATTTAATTGGTTTAATTTTTAATACTATTGGTGTTAGTGACGGAATTTCTATGGGAACTTTTGGCATGCGCTATTCCTTACCGTCCAGAGATATTATCGCAGATTCTATGGAAACTGTGGTACAAGCAATGAATTATGATGGTTTGTTAACTGTTGTAGGATGTGATAAAAATATGCCAGGTGCATTAATGGCAATGATTCGTTTAGATAGACCATCTGTTTTGGTTTATGGTGGTACTATTGCTTCTGGTTGTTTAAGAGAGAAAAAGTTAGATGTTGTTTCTGCTTTTGAAGCTTGGGGAGAGAAAGTTGCAGGAACTATTGATGAAGAAGAGTATAAAAAAGTAATTCAGAATGCATGTCCAGGTGCGGGTGCTTGTGGCGGAATGTATACAGCTAATACTATGGCTTCTGCAATTGAAGCCTTAGGAATGGCATTGCCATATAACTCTTCTAATCCGGCAATAGGAGAAGAGAAAAAACAAGATTGTATTTCTTCGGGAAAAGCATTAAGAAATTTACTAGAAAAGGATATAAAACCTAGCGATATAATAAGTAAAAAATCTTTAGAAAATGCTATTCGTTTGGTTATTGTATTAGGAGGGTCTACAAATGCAGTTTTGCATTTCTTGGCTATAGCTAAAGCGGCAGAGATAGATTTTACTTTAGATGATTTCCAAAGAATAAGTGATAGTACACCGTTTTTGGCAGATTTAAAGCCAAGTGGAAAGTACTTAATGGAAGATGTACATAGGGTAGGAGGAACTCCTGCTGTAATGAAATTTATGTTGGAAAATGGAATGTTGCATGGCGATTGTTTAACCGTTACAGGGAAGACAATTGCAGAGAATCTGGCAGACGTACCTAGTTTATCGCAAGGTCAGGATGTAATTAAACCATTGAATAGTCCAATTAAAGAAACTGGACATATTCGTATTTTATATGGAAACCTTGCTGAAGAAGGATCTGTAGCAAAAATAACTGGTAAAGAAGGATTAAGCTTTAAAGGACCAGCAAAAGTGTTTGATGGAGAATTCTTAGCAAATGACGGTATTAGAGCTGGTTTGGTTAAAAAAGGAGATGTTGTTGTAATTAGATATGAAGGGCCAAAAGGAGGACCTGGTATGCCAGAAATGTTAAAACCAACTGCTGCTATTATGGGCGTAGGATTGGGAAAAAATGTGGCATTAATTACAGATGGTCGTTTTTCTGGAGGAACCCATGGTTTTGTGGTAGGACATGTAGCTCCTGAAGCACAGGATGGCGGATTAATAGGACTCCTTAAGGATGGAGACGTCATTAATATCGATGCAGAAAAGAATAGTATTTCTGTAGAAATATCAGAAGAGGAGATTGTAGAAAGAAGAGCAAAGTGGATTGCACCAGCGCTTAAAGTTAGAAAAGGAAGCTTGTATAAATACGCGAAAATTGTATCATCTGCCTCGCAAGGTTGTGTTACAGATGAATTTTAAAAAAGGAGATTTATTTTCTGTTAACGCAGTGAATATTAAGAATAGAATAGAGGAAGATTATGGAAACATTAAGGGAACAAAAAACCAAGACAACAAAGCAGACCACTATAAGAATAAGTGGAGCTGAGGCTATTATTCATTGTTTATTGGCAGAAGGCGTAGATTTACTTTACGGTTATCCTGGAGGTGCTATTATGCCTATTTATGATGAGTTATATAAATTTCAAGATAAATTAACGCATATTCTTACCCGCCATGAGCAAGGTGCTACACACGCAGCACAAGGGTATGCAAGAGTAACAGGAAAAGTTGGTGTTGCTATGGCTACATCTGGTCCTGGTGCAACAAATTTAATTACAGGAATAGCAGATGCACAGATAGATTCAACTCCTATGGTTTGTATCACAGGGCAAGTAGCAAGCCATTTATTAGGTTCAGATGCATTTCAAGAAACAGATATTGTTGGAATTTCAACTCCTGTTACCAAATGGAATTATCAGATTACGAAAGCTTCCGAGATTCCTTCTATTATGGCAAAAGCATTTTATATTGCTAAATCTGGTCGTCCTGGACCAATATTAATAGATATTACTAAAGATGCACAGTTTGGTGAATTAGATTTTTCTTATGAAAAATGTACAAAAGTCCGTAGTTATAATCCAGTTCCTAAACCAAATAATACGGAGATAGAGGCAGCGGCAAAGTTGATTAATACAGCGAAAAAGCCAATGATTGTATTTGGTCAAGGAGTTATTATAGGAAAAGCAGAGAAGCAATTACAAGCGCTTATAGAAAAGGCAGGTATTCCTGCTTCCAGTACCTTATTAGGTTTGTCAGCATTAAATACAGAACATCCTTTGTATGTTGGTATGGTTGGCATGCATGGAAATTATGCACCTAATTTATTAACTAATGAATGCGATTTGTTAATAGCAATCGGAATGCGTTTTGATGATCGTGTTACAGGGGATTTAAGCAAATATGCGAAACAAGCAAAAGTGATTCATTTTGATATTGATCCTGCAGAAATTAATAAAAATGTAAAAGTAGCTGTTGGTGTTTTAGGAAATTCTAAAGAGACTTTAGAATTATTAATACCATTGGTAGAAAAAAATAGCCACCCTGAATGGCATAATGAATTTAAGAAAAAATACAAGCAAGAATATGATGCTGTAATAGACGGAGATATAAATCCTACGAAGGAAAAATTAACCATGGGAGAGGTAATTAAACAAATTAATGCCTTTTCTAACCATGAAGCTATTATAGTTACAGATGTAGGACAACACCAGATGATTGCAAGTAGATATGCTAAATTTAGCAAGACTATGAGTAATGTAACCTCTGGAGGGTTAGGTACTATGGGCTTTGCTTTACCTGCTGCAATTGGAGCAAAAATGGGCGCAATGGATCGCGAGGTTGTTGCTATTATCGGCGATGGTGGTTACCAAATGACGATTCAGGAATTAGGAACTATTTTTCAAAATAAAACTCCTGTGAAAATTGTTGTCTTAAACAATGATCATTTAGGAATGGTTCGCCAGTGGCAAGAACTCTTTTTTGAAAAACGATATGCTTCTACGGTTATGAGTAATCCTGATTTTGTGAAAATAGCAGAGGGTTATGATATAAAATCTAGAAGAGTTAAAGAAAGAGAAGATTTAATAGAGGCTGTAGAAGAAATGATGGCTTCTAAAGATGCCTATTTCTTAGAGGTTTGTGTAGAAAAGGAAGATAATGTCTTTCCTATGATACCAACTGGAGCTTCAGTTTCAGACATGAGATTAAAATAAGTAGTAACCACTTTTTATAAAGTAGTAGCATAAAAGAAAATGGAGAAAAAATGGTTTACCATATCAGTATATTCAGAAAATAATTTGGGATTACTGAATAGAATATCAGGAATATTTTTAAAGCGTCACATTAATATCGAAAGCTTAAATGTTTCAAAGTCAGAAATTAATGATGTTTCAAAATTTACTATTGTAGTATATACTTTAGAAGAGAAAGCACGAAAAATTGTCGATCAGATAGAAAAACAGATAGAGGTTATAAAGGCTTTTTATCATACAGATGAAGAAACAATTTATCAGGAATCTGCCTTGTTTAAAATTAAGTCAGATTTACTATTCGATGAGCGTCAAATACAAAATATCATTAAAGAAAGCAGTGCGTCTATAGTTACGGTTTCTAGAGATTTTTTTGTAATCGCAAAAACAGGAAGACGTAATGAAATAGAACAACTTTACGATTGGTTAAAACCTTACGGAATTATGCAATTTGTTCGTTCCGGAAGAATTTCTGTTTCTAAAGAAAGAATGGATATAAGTACACTAATAAATGAATTTAATTAATATAAAAAGTAATATATAAAATGGCGAATTATTTTAATACACTATCCCTTAGAGATAAGTTAACCCAACTTGGGAAATGTAGGTTTATGGAAGCCTCTGAGTTTTCGGATGGAGTATCTGCTTTAAAAGGGAAAAAGATTGTAATAGTTGGTTGTGGTGCGCAAGGCCTTAATCAAGGTTTAAATATGCGAGATTCTGGTTTGGATATCTCTTACGCATTAAGAGAAGCTGCAATTAAAGAGCAACGCCAATCGTATAAAAATGCTACAGAAAATTCGTTTAAAGTAGGAACTTATGAAGAGTTAATTCCAACAGCGGATTTGGTAATTAATCTTACTCCAGATAAGCAGCATACAGCCGTAGTAACTGCTATTATGCCATTAATGAAAAAAGGAGCAACCTTATCGTATTCACACGGATTTAATATTGTGGAAGAAGGAATGCAAATTCGCGAAGACATTACCGTAATTATGGTAGCACCAAAGTGTCCAGGTTCTGAGGTTAGAGAAGAGTACAAAAGAGGTTTTGGAGTGCCAACACTACTGGCTGTTCATCCAAATAATGACCCAGAAGGAAAAGGGTATGCGCAGGCTAAAGCTTATGCAGCTGCTACAGGTGGACATAAAGCGGGTGTTTTGGAATCTTCTTTTGTAGCAGAAGTTAAATCCGATTTAATGGGAGAACAAACCATTTTATGTGGCTTATTACAAACAGGATCTATTCTTTGTTTTGATAAAATGGTTACAGAAGGCATAGATGCAGGTTATGCTTCAAAATTAATTCAGTACGGATGGGAAACTATCACAGAAGGGTTAAAATATGGTGGTATTACCAATATGATGGATCGTTTATCAAATCCAGCAAAAATAAAAGCTTTTGATCTTTCCGAAGAATTAAAAGAAATTATGCGTCCATTATTCCATAAGCATATGGACGATATTATGGAAGGTCATTTTTCTAAAACAATGATGGAAGATTGGGCCAATGATGATAAGAATTTATTACAATGGCGTGCAGAAACAGGAGAAACTAGTTTTGAGAAAACTGCAGCAGCTGATGTAGAAATATCGGAACAAGAATATTACGACCACGGTGTATTAATGATTGCTATGGTGAGGGCTGGAGTTGAATTGGCTTTTGAATCTATGACAGATTCTGGAATCATTGCTGAGTCTGCTTATTATGAGTCACTTCATGAAACTCCTTTAATAGCAAATACAATTGCTAGAAAGAAATTATTTGAAATGAACAGAGTAATTTCAGATACTGCAGAATACGGTTGTTATTTATTTGATCATGCTTGTAAACCTCTGTTAGCAGATTTTATGAAAACGATTAAAACTGATGTAATTGGGACGAAATATGGAGAAGGAAATGATGCTGATAATGTAAAACTTATTGAAGTAAACAAAGCATTAAGAGAACACCCAGTAGAAATTGTAGGAACAAGACTTAGAGATTCTATGACGGCTATGAAGCCAATTGTATAGTCTTTAAATAAATTAGAAATCTGTCTGGTTTTTATAATTGGACAGGTTTTTTTAATAGAATATGCGCTGTTGTAGTTTTAGTAGTTAAAGCTCATTCCTTTAAATAGAGAATAATCCATATAATGAAAAGATGAGATTTTGTACAAAAGACGTTAATTTCTTCAGGAGCAATAGCAGTCGGATTATCTTCTTCTAATGCATTTACTCAAATTATTTCTAAACAAAAATTTAATTTTATGGAGCAAACGCATCCAAATTTAACATTGATACAGGAGTTTTTTACCGCTTATGGAAACGATGACCTTGCCGCGATTAAAAAAGTATTGGTGGAAGATATTAAATGGCATATTCCAGGAGAACACCCATTAAGCGGTACAAAAAAAGGAATAGGAGAGGTAATGGACTTTTTTAAATCATTGCATAAAGCTGCTTTTAAAGCATCTTCGATTGTAATGGGGGTGAATGATGGTTATGTGATAGATTGTCATAGAAATTGGAGTACTATGGAAGGAGAAGAAAACCTGAATAGTATGTCTTGTTTATTATGGAAGATTGAAAATAATAAGATTGTTGAGGTTTTTAATTTTCCCGAAAATCAGAAAGATGTAAATACTTTTTTTAATAAGATTTACGGGTAGAAAAAGGATGTTAAAAATCAATTTTCCTTGCGTGTCAATTACCTTTATTTAAGTACAAGGTAAAATTTAGAATAGATATTGACACAAGCGTTGGGATATTAAATCCACTAGTGGGAATTAAAAAAATAAATGCAAAATACAAGAACCATATATTTTCCAGAATTAGAGGCTATAAAGAAGGCGGCTGTTACCATTAAACAGGTTGCAGATGTAACTCCCTTAATGCAAAGTATTCGCTATTCTAAAGTTTATGATGCTACTATTTTACTTAAACGAGAAGATTTACATAGAGTAAGGTCCTATAAAATTAGAGGGGCATTTAATAAAATAAGCTCTTTGTCTAAAGAAGAAGTGGCTAAAGGAGTGGTTTGTGCAAGTGCTGGAAACCATGCGCAGGGAGTAGCTTTTGCTTGTAATCATCTAAAAATAGAAGGAACAATTTATATGCCTTCTGTTACACCAAAACAAAAGATAGAACAAACAGAAATGTTTGGAGGAGAATGGGTAAAGGTTGTTCTGGTAGGAGATACTTTTGATGACGCTTCGAAACTGGCTTTGGAGTTTTGTGAAGAACATGGAAAAACCTTTGTCCATCCATTTGACGATCCAAAAATTATTGAAGGACAAGGAACTGTAGGTTTAGAAATATTAGAACAGTCTAACAGGCCAATCGATTATGTTTTTGTTGCCATTGGTGGTGGTGGATTGGCATCTGGACTTATTGGTGTCTTTAAAGCACTATCTCCTAATACTAAAATTATTGGTGTAGAACCTGAAGGAGCACCTTCTATGACTGTTTCCATTGCTAATAAAGAGAATACAAAACTAGAACGGATAGATAAATTTATTGATGGCGCAGCAGTACAGCGTGTTGGGGATTATACCTATGCGATTTGTAGTGAATACCTTCATGATATGGTACCAATTCCGGAAGGAAAAGTATGCCAGACAATTTTAGATTTATACAATAGAGATGCTATTGTTGTTGAACCAGCAGGAGCATTAACAATTACGGCATTGGATTTTTATAAAGAAGAAATTAAAGGTAAAAATGTTGTTTGTATTGTTAGTGGTAGTAATAATGATATTACCAGAACTGCAGAGATTAAAGAACGCGCCCTTTTATACCAACAATTAAAGCATTATTTTATTATTCGCTTTCCACAGCGTCCTGGTGCTTTAAAGCAGTTTGTTGCGGAAATATTGGGGCCTACAGATGATATTACTCATTTTGAATATTCTAAGAAATCGAGTAAGGAAAATGCTCCTGCCATAGTTGGGATTGAGCTAAAACAAGCTGAAGATTTAGAACCGCTAATTAAACGTATGAAAGATAATAATTTCTTTGGAGATTATTTAAACGATAAGCCAGATTTGTTTCAGTATTTAATATAGAATTGGTTTAAACTTTATTTGGAGATAAAATTTTGTTTTTTTCGATTTGTCAAAATAGAAGAAACTGACTAAATTAAAACTGCTACTATTTCTAAATGGTAGCAGTTTTTTTATGTAAAATTTGATTTTAATTAAGGTAAATACTTCTAATTAATTCGCATTTAGAAGACATTTTTTTTAATATATAAAATTCAATCGTTTTCGTTGCGTACACTTTCTTTTAACCGAAGTAAAGGCATGATTTTGTAAGTTGTTTTCCCTACCTTCGATATGTAGAGTCTGTGTGTTTAGTAGAATAGTCGGATGATTATCACTATAGATATCTACTATTTTGGCTGTATAATAATTCTTTCGAAGCCTCGGAAATATCAAAATTAGTTTACTATGGAAAATGGAAAATTGTTTATTAAGGAAGAATATCAAATTACAGAAACGATAGAACAAAAGCACTATTTGGCAGATGGTATTTTGAAAGAATGGAAAGGAAAAACTACAGAAGTTTATTCTAGTATTTCGTCAACGGAAGCTTACAAACCAACTTTGTTAGGAAGTATTCCGGATATGACAGAGAAGGAAGCTATTGAGGTTTTAGATTCAGCTCTAAAAGCATATAACAAAGGGCAAGGAGCATGGCCCACTATGCGCGTAAAAGATAGAATCGATTGCATGGAAGTCTTTGTGAAAAAGATGGAAGGCAAAAGAGAAGAGGTTGTGAAATTATTAATGTGGGAGATAGGAAAATCATTGCCAGATTCAGAAAAGGAGTTTGATCGTACCATTGAATATATCTACGATACCATTGAAGATTATAAACAGTTGGATAGAAATGCTGCAAAATTTCAAAAAAACTCAGGAGTATATGCGCATATTAAAAGAGGTCCTTTAGGTGTCGTTTTGTGTTTAGGACCCTATAATTATCCTTTAAACGAAACATTTGCACTACTTATTCCTGCAATTATTATGGGGAATACTGTAATCTTTAAGCCTGCAAAGCATGGCGTTTTACTAATAACACCACTTTTAGAGGCATTTAAATCTAGTTTTCCAAATGGGGTGGTGAATATTATTTTTGGTAGAGGTAGAGTTGTAGCCAGTCCAATTATGAGTACAGGTAAAGTAGATGTTTTGGCATTAATAGGCAACAGTACTTCTGCAAATGCCTTACAAGATCAGCATCCAAAAAGCAATAGATTACGATTAGTATTAGGATTAGAGGCCAAGAACCCAGCAATAGTTTTACCAGATGCGGATATGGATTTAACCATAGATGAATGTATTTCTGGAACTTTATCTTTTAATGGACAGCGTTGTACTGCCTTAAAAGTGCTTTATGTGCATGAAGAGATTGTAGATGAGTTTAATAAAAAGTTTGCGGCAAGAGTAGACGTTTTAAAATTTGGTAATCCTTGGGAGGATGGTGTACAATTAACGCCATTGCCAGAGCCTGGGAAACCGACATATATTAAAGAATTAATTGATGATGCAGTAGAAAAGGGGGCGAAAATTATAAATAAAAAAGGTGGTAATAAATTCGATAATTTTATTTGGCCAGCGATACTTTATCCTGTATCTAAAGATATGCGAGTGTACCAAGAAGAACAATTTGGACCAGTAATTCCTGTTGTTTCTTTTAAAGATATAGAAGAGCCGTTAGATGATATTTCGGAATCTAATTATGGACAGCAAGTAAGCTTATTTGGTAAAGATGTGTATACATTAGCACCATTAATTGATACTCTTGTGAATTTGGTATGTAGAGTGAATTTGAACAGTTCGTGCCAGAGAGGACCAGATGTGTATCCGTTTACAGGAAGGAAAGATTCTGCGCAGGCAACTTTAAGCGTTCACGATGCTTTACGTTCTTTTTCTATCAGAACTTTTGTGGCATCAAAAGACAATGCACTGAATAATGAGATTTTGGAAAAACTATTAGAAATGAAATTATCTAATTTTATAAGTACGGATTATATATTGTAATTAAGCCACAAATTCTTTTCGGAGAATCTTTGTTATTGTTCTATACAATTCCGTTGGGTTGAATGGTTTACATATGAGTCCATTCATGCCAAAATCTTTTATTTTGGATTTTATATTTACTCCCGTTGAAGCAGATAGAGCATAAATAGGTATTATTTTGTTTAATGGGTTGTTAGATTTTCTAATTGCTTTTGCGGCATCGAATCCATTCATGACAGGCATTTGTAGATCCATTAATATCATATCATAGTCATTGGAAATAGCTTTGTCCAAAGCAATTAGGCCATTTTCGGCAATGTCATAGTCTGCTTTCCATTGAGTAAGAAATTTTTCAATGACCATGATGTTTAACTTGTTGTCTTCTGCAACAAGAATTTTCACTCCTTTTAAATCGTCTAATTTTCCATCGATTTTATAAGTGCTTTCATGGAAATTAGTTATCTCACTTTTTTTGAAGTTTAGGGAGAAGCAAAATTCGGAACCTTTATCTTCAACACTTTCCAAATTAAGTGTACTTCCCATAATCTCTAACAATCTTGTGCAAATGGCTAGTCCTAATCCAGAACCACCATATTTCCTTGTAGTGTCAGAATTCGCTTGAGCAAAAGATTGAAATACTTTATCTTTTTTATCTTCAGGAATTCCAATACCAGTATCTTTTATCATAAAATCTAATTGGTAGGAATCCTTTGTTTCCTCGGCAACTTCAATATCTAAAATAACTTTTCCTTCTTCTGTAAATTTAATAGCATTGCTAATTAAATTGGTGAGAATTTGAGAAACTCTTGTACTATCTCCAATTAGCATTTGTGGCAAAGAAGTATCTTTTTTAATGATAAACATTATGTTTTTCTCCTTGGCCTTATGATGAAAAATACTATGCAATCCGTTAAGGATATGTTCTAAACTAAAATCTGTTTTTTCTAGTTCTAATAATCCGGATGCTATTTTATTAAAATCAAGGATATCGTTAACTAAATCTAATAAGTGCTCAGAGGAATACTTAAGGGCATTTAAGTTTTCTAGTTGTTCTATTTTAGGGTTTTCTAAAAGTAAGAGGTGGCTAATTCCAATTACGGCATTCAGAGGCGTTCTTATTTCGTGCGACATAGTAGAAAGGAATTCATCTTTTGCCTTATTAGCTTTAGTTTCTTTTATTTTTGCTTTAATAAGTGCTAGTTCAGTCTTTTTTAGATTTGTAATATCTACTATGGTACCAATATACCCCTCCGCAATTCCTTTATCAGTTTTAATAACCTTTATAGAAAAATCTAACCATTTTTTTTCGCCAACTGTGGTAAGACATTTTATGCTTTTGCTAAATGTGTTTGCATTAGGATTGTCTAAATCAATTAGGTTTTGTAACGGTTTTCCTTTTTCATCCTTCATAAAGATATAATACGGTTTCCCTATATTTTCCTGTACATTAAGTCCTGTAAGTGTTTCCCATGCTGGATTTAAATAGGACCAGTTTCCATTTAGGTCCATTTCAAAAATAACCTCTCGAATGTTCCCTGCGATTTTTGTTAACTGACTGGATATTGTCTCTACATTGGATTGCAATTGTATATTAGCATGATAGAGTTCTTGAGAGCTTTTTTCTAAAACAGTTTCAATATGGTACAAATCACTGTCAAAAGACATATATGCCTCGTTTACTTGGTCTAATAACGGAGCAATAAGGAGTTGTGTTTGTTCGTCAACACCCCCCTTTTTTAATTGTCTTTTTAATAATCTGTGCAATTTTATACTCATTCAGAAAATGTTGTTATGGTCATTGTTTGGTTATGCAATGCGCAAGGTGAGAATTTGTCAAAAGGAGCTATTTCTCCGTAAGAATAAAATCCGGTAGTGTAAATTTCACTTCCAAAAACTTCATTGACAGCCTCAACTTCTTCTTCTACCAATTGTTTCATTACAAGTCGCCTACCAACACAGCTAATCAAAAATGCCAATTGATGTTGGTCTTCTGTATTGTTCTTACTGATTATGGCGGACTGTTCTGCTCCATTAATAATACGATCAATATTTGCTTTCATTAATCGAACATAAGACCCTTGTGGAATATTACCCGCAAAAGTCAAACTTTTATCCTTTTCATCTATAGCCAATATGGTTCGTACCACTGGTATTTTATTATCTTCATCCCTCATACTTAAAGGGAATAAGAGACCAGATCCAGGTAAGTCTTTGGCTTTATTTCCTAAATAAGTTTTGTATAAGTCTAATGCAGGTTGCCCATCTAATTCGTAGAGTACATTGTTTTCAGATTTGGTAACCAATCTCTCTATTCCAATACTGTCCCAACCTCCTTTTGATCCAAATCCAATTTTTAAATCGGCACCATAAAGACCAAGTGCTACAATTTTTTTGGATTGAATTTTATTATTGCTAATAACAAAAGTGTTTTCAAAATTAGAACCATCGCCAGCTAATCCTCCAGTAATACTAACAGATTTTTCTATGTTAGAATGTAGACCTTTAACCAATTCAGCACCATTAACAATAAGACCATCACTAAGGACAAAAATATGACGCAAATCTTTTTCTTTTAATTTTGTGCTAATTTCTTCTCCTGCCTTAAAACTGTCTAAATTATAGGCGACAAGATCAACATCGACAACTTTAATTTTTGTTTTGGCAAATTTTACTGCTGTTAAAGCAATGGTTGAATCCAATACCTCATTTCCAAGTATTTCACCTGCAGTGGAACATCCTATAAATTTTGTATCCTTATATAGCTTATTTAATTGTTCTATAAATGCCTCCGTATCTTTAAATGTTGGAGAAACGAAGAGAAAGAAAACTTCTGGGGTGAAAGGAATATCTAATTGGTGAATATCATTTAATTCAACTATCTTTTTTTGGTAAATTTCCATGCTAAATTCTTTATGTTAAGTAAGAAAAATATTACTTTATGTTTGAATTTAACGTTTATATATTGGCTATCGTATATATAGTCTGCTATTTTTAAGGTGTTTTTTAAAATACCGTAAAAAAAAACAAGTAGTTATTAAAGAGGAATTTCAGTTTTAATATTACCTAAACACTAGTAATTGCTAGATTTGTGTAATTTCCCATAGTAAGAATAATAGATAAATTACAACAGTTATTGTCTATTTTTATAAAGAGGTTGTATTAAATAAAATGACCAGTAACTAATTTAATTAATTACTGGTCAGTGTATTATGTTTGTTTATTTCGAATTGTAAAACAGCGATTATATGTTTTCTTTTAGCCAATCTCCAACCTCACTTGTTTTGTAAGTTTTCCCACCTTCAGCTAAATCTTCTGTAACAATTCCTTCAGACAAAGATTGGTTTACTACAGCTCTAATGGTTTTTGCTTCTTCTTTAAGATTAAAAGCATCTTCAAACATCATAGCCGCAGAAAGTACTGTAGCCAACGGGTTGGCAATATCTTTTCCTGCTGCTTGTGGGTAAGAACCGTGAATAGGTTCAAATAGGTAATTTTCCGTTCCTACAGAAGCGGAAGGCATTAACCCCATAGATCCAGAAATAACAGAAGCTTCATCTGTTAGAATATCTCCAAAAAGATTTTCTGTAATTAATACATCGTAAGAATTTGGCCATTGTACCAAACGCATTGCAACAGCATCTACAAATTCGTAAGATACTTTTACTTCTGGATAGTCTTTTTCCATTGCTTGTACTGTTTCTCTCCATAGTCTTGAAGTCTCCAAGACATTGGCTTTATCTACACAACATAACTTTTTAGAACGGTTCATGGCCATTTCAAAACCTTTTATAGCCAAGCGTTTTATTTCTTCTCTTGTATAAGTACAGGTGTCAAAAGCAGTATTACCATCATCTTTTCTACCTCTTTCTCCAAAATAAATACCTCCAGTAAGTTCTCTTAAGAAAACTAAATCTGTTCCCTCTATTCGTTCTCTTTTTAATGGAGATTTGTCTATTAGTGAAGGAAAAGTAAATGTAGGTCTAACATTGGCAAAAAGCCCTAGCTTTTTACGCATTCTTAGAAGTCCTTGCTCTGGACGTACTTTTGCCGAAGGGTCATTGTCGTATTTTGGATGACCAATGGCTCCAAAAAGAACAGCATCCGCAGCAAGACATATTTCATGCGTTTCATCTGGATAAGGTTCTCCTACGGCATCAATAGCAGCGGCACCAGTTAGTGCAGGTGTCCAATTAATTTCGTGGTTGTATTTTACTGCAATAGCGTCACAAACTTTTACAGCCTGATCAATAACTTCCGGTCCAATTCCATCTCCAGCAAGGAGTGCGATATTTAATTTCATAGATTAGTCTTATTGGCACTTGGCCTTTTATATAATATTCAACATTTTTTCTGTGGCTTTAATAGCCGAAACGGTCTGGTCTGAGTCTAAACCTCTTGTGGTAAAGTCTTTTTCTCCGTTTTTCCAAGTGATAACAGTTTCGCATAAGGCATCCGAACTACTTCCTGGAGGTATTCTTACGGCATAATCTATTAATTGAGGGAGCTTTTTATTTTTTGATTTGTACACTTTTTTAAGCGCATTCATAAAAGCGTCATATTGTCCGTCTCCTGGTGCATTTTCTTCAAACAATTCTCCATCAATCTCTACAGATACTGTTGTTGAAGGCATTAATCCTTTGGCATGGGTTAATACATAAGATTTTATGGTAACGGTTGCTTCATATGCACCGCTATCCAGAACATCGGATATTATGTACGGTAAATCATCTTGCGTTACTCTCTCTTTTTTGTCTCCTAATGCAATGATACGTTTGGTGACTTTTATTAAATCTTCGTCATTTAGAGTTAATCCTAATTCTTGAAGATTTTTAAGGATATTTGCTTTCCCAGATGTTTTTCCAAGAGCATATTTTCTTTTTCTTCCAAACCTTTCTGGAAGTAAATCATTAAAGTAGAGGTTCTTTTTACTATCACCGTCTGCATGTATTCCTGCTGTTTGGGTGAAAACATTGTCACCTACAATTGGTTTATTAGCAGGGATAGCAATTCCTGTAAAAGCGGAGACTAATTTGCTAACCTTATATAAAGAAGATTCACTAATACTAGTTTTTACATTTGGTAAAAAGTCGTTAATTACAGCTACTACACTTGCCATGGGAGCATTTCCTGCTCTTTCTCCCATTCCGTTAACCGTTAAATGTAAACCATGACAGCCTGCTTTTATGGCTTCCATTACATTGGCGACACTTAAATCGTAATCATTATGGCCATGGAAATCGAAATGTAAATTGGGATACTTGGTTACAATTTGAGAAATGAAATCAAAAGTTTCGGTATGTGTTAGAACTCCTAAAGTATCTGGTAATAAAATACGTTTTACGGGTTGTTCTTTTATAAAATCTAAATATTGAAAAACATAGTCTTGTGAATTACGCATGCCATTGCTCCAATCTTCTAAATAAACATTAGTAGCAATGCCTTTTTCCGCAGCTAATGAAATAGTTTGTGCTATTTCTTTAAAATGAACTTCGGGAGTTTTTTTTAACTGGTGGGTAAGATGGTTTAAAGAGCCTTTGGTTAGCAAGTTTTGAACTTTGGCTCCTGCATTTTCCATCCATTTAATAGAAATACCTTTATCTACAAAGGTTAGAACTTCTACTTTATCAATGTAATTATTCGATTTTGCCCACTCTGTAATTTGTTGTACCGCCTGTAGTTCTCCTTCTGAGACTCTGGCAGAAGCAACTTCAATTCGATCTACATTAAGCTCTTCTAATAATAGTTTCGCCAATGTTAATTTTTCCGAAACTGAAAAGGAAACCCCAGAGGTTTGTTCTCCATCACGGAGCGTGGTATCCATTATTTCAATTCTTCTTATTTTCATTTTAATAAATGCTCTAAGGTTTTAATGGATTTATAGTGGTGTATTTTGTGCAAATTCTTTAATATCTTCTTTTATGTTTAGGAGATAGTCAATATCATCAAAGCCATTAAGCATATTATTTTTCTTATAGTTATTGATGTCGAAACTTTCTTGTTCTCCCGTAAAAACAATAGTAATAGTCTGCTTGGATAAATCAATTTCTAATTCGGTAGTAGCATCCGTATCAATCGCTTTAAAAATAGTATCTGCAAAATCAGCAGATATCTGGACAGGAAGTACACCAACATTTAAACAGTTGTTTCTAAAAATGTCTGCAAAGAAACTAGATACTACACATCTAAATCCGTAATCGTATACAGCCCATGCTGCGTGTTCTCTAGAAGAACCTGATCCAAAATTTTTACCCCCAACTAATATTTTACCACTAAATTTTGGATTATTTAGAGCAAAATCTTCTTTTGGTCTGCCATCAGTAGTATACCTCCAATCCCGAAACAAGTTATCTCCAAACCCTTTACGTTCTGTTGCTTTTAAAAATCGTGCAGGAATTATTTGATCCGTATCTATATTTTCTATAGGTAATGGAACTGCGCTGCTTTTTAATATATTGAATTTATCGTATGCCATTTTGTTTTCTTATTGCTTGTTATAGTAATTCTCTAGGGTCGGTAACTACTCCAGTCACTGCTGCGGCGGCTGCTACAAGTGGACTAGCTAGTAATGTTCTAGAGCCAGGGCCTTGTCTTCCTTCAAAGTTTCTGTTAGAAGTACTAACCGCATATTTGCCAGTAGGAACTTTATCATCGTTCATTGCTAAACATGCCGAACAACCTGGTTCTCTCAGCTCAAAGCCTGCTTCATGAAGAATATCTAAAATACCTTCATCCTTAATTGCATCTTCTACTTTATGTGATCCAGGAACTAACCAAGCGGTTACATGGTCTGCTTTTTTTCTGCCTTTTATAATTTCTGCAAAAGCCCTAAAATCTTCTATTCTACCATTTGTGCAACTACCAAGGAATACAAAGTCGATTTTTTTTCCTAACATAGAATCTCCTTCATTGTAATCCATATACTGCAATGATTTTTTGTAGGTTGCCGCACCGCCATCAATTGCATCTGCATTTGGAATATCACTACAAATTCCGATACCCATTCCTGGATTTGTACCGTAGGTAATCATTGGTTCTATTGTGCTACCGTTAAAAGTAAGCTCCTTATCAAAAACAGCACCTTCATCTGTTTTTAAAGTTTTCCAGAAAGTCATTACCTTGTCCCAAGCATCTCCTTTTGGTGTAAATTCTCTTCCTTTAATATAGTCGAATGTTTTTTCATCTGGTGCAATCATGCCACCACGGGCACCCATTTCAATACTTAAATTACAAACAGTCATTCTACCTTCCATGCTCATGTCTCTAAAAACATCGCCAGAATATTCTACAAAATATCCCGTAGCACCAGAGGTTGTTAATTGAGAAATAATATAAAGGGCAACATCCTTAGGTGTAACACCTTTGCTTAGTTTTCCATTTACATTAATACGCATTTTTTTTGCTTTGGTCTGCATAATACACTGGGTAGACAATACCATTTCTACCTCAGAAGTACCAATACCAAAAGCAATAGCGCCAAATGCACCATGTGTAGATGTATGCGAATCGCCACAAACAATTGTAGCACCTGGTTGTGTAATACCGTATTCAGGACCAACAACATGTACAATTCCGTTTTTCTCATGGCCTAATCCCCAATGTGAAATTCCGTATTCATTAGCATTTGTTTCCAATGCATTTAATTGGTTTGCAGATAAAGGATCTGCGACTGGTAAATGCTGGTTAATGGTTGGCGTGTTGTGATCTGCTGTTGCAAAAGTACGCTCTGGGTATAGTACCTTAATCCCTCTGTTTTTTAACCCAATAAAAGCAACGGGACTTGTTACCTCATGTACTAAATGACGGTCTATAAAAACTACATCTGGTCCTTCTTTAACTCTATGAACTACATGGGAATCCCATACTTTGTCAAATAATGTTTTTTTCATTCTGTTTAAATATAATACCCCAATAGTGGGTTATAATTGTATGCTCTATTTTTAAGGTAAGTACCTTTTGTTTTTACTAAGTAAATAGACCTGTTTTATTGTGCGGACTATCTACAAAGCTTCAGTGCCTTGCAAATTTAAAAATTATATGTAGTTTTTACGTTTTTCATTGTTTAAAATTACGATGCTCAACGCATAGGTTGAATACGTATTTGGTATAAAATGTGGTGGTATTGCTTTGGTTTGAAGGTGTTTTATTTTAGCTTATGTAATTCCATATATTTTTATGCTTTACCAATTGTGCATAAAATAATTTGATAATTTGATTTTGCTCTTTTAGTAATTGAGGATCCTCTTTTAAAAGTGCGTGAACATGAAATCGAGCTGATTTTAAAATGTCACTATCCCTGATAATATCAGCGATTTTAAGATCTAAAACGCCGCTTTGTTGCGTGCCGGTGATATCTCCAGGCCCTCTAAGTTTTAAGTCTACTTCGGCAATTTCGAATCCGTCATTTGTTTTAACCATAGTTGCTAGCCTTGTTTTAGCATCGGCAGAAAGTTTGTAGCTGGTTAATAGAATACAATAACTTTGATCTGCGCCACGACCAACACGGCCACGTAACTGATGCAGTTGCGACAATCCAAAACGTTCTGAACTTTCGATAATCATTACGGATGCATTGGGAATATTAACACCAACCTCTATAACAGTTGTGGCAACCATAATCTGAGTTTCCCCTTTTATAAAACGTTGCATTTCGTAATCTTTCTCATCAGCTTTCATTTTTCCATGGACTATAGAAATCTGATAATCGGGCAAAGGGAATTCTCTTGCTATACTTTCATAACCATCCATTAAATCTTTATAATCTAAAGTTTCAGATTCTTGTATTAATGGATAAACGACGTAAATCTGTCTTCCTTTTTTTATTTCATTTCGAATAAAATGAAACACTTTTAAACGGTTAGAATCGTATCGATGTACCGTTTTTATAGCTTTTCTGCCAGGAGGTAATTCATCTATAACAGATATGTCTAAATCCCCATAAACACTCATTGCAAGGGTTCTTGGAATTGGTGTGGCGGTCATTACCAGAATGTGCGGCGGAAAGGTGTTTTTATGCCATAATTTGGATCTTTGTGCAACTCCAAATCTATGCTGTTCATCTATTATGGCTAAGCCAAGGTTTTTATACTGTACTTTATCTTCTAAAAGTGCATGCGTGCCAATTAAAATATTTAGTTCTCCGCTTTCTAATTGTTCATGGATTATTTTTCGTTCCGATTTCTTTTTAGAACCAGTAAGCAGAGAGACCGTAATTCCTAAGCTTTCTAATAATGCACTTATTCCTACATAATGCTGTTTGGCAAGAATTTCGGTCGGCGCCATTAAACATGCTTGAAAATCATTATCAACCGCAAGTAACATAGCCATTACGGCAACAATTGTTTTGCCAGACCCAACATCGCCTTGTAGTAATCTATTCATTTGGGCATTGCTCCCTAAATCGGACCTAATTTCTTTTAGTACGCGTTTTTGGGCATTTGTAAGTTCAAAAGGAAGTTTGGTAGTGTAAAATGTATTAAAAAGAGTACCTACTTTGTTAAAAGGGAAGCCCTTAATTTTTTGCTTTCGCTGTAAATTTTTTAGTATTAGTTGTAATTGAATGTAAAAGAGCTCTTCAAACTTTAAGCGGGATTGTGCTTTTGTTAATAATTCTTGACTTTTAGGAAAATGAATATTAAAAAGAGCGGCACTTTTTGATATTAAATTTAACTCTGACAACAGGTGAGTGGATAGTGTTTCGGAGAATTTCCCTTTTGTTTCTAAGAATAGCTGTTGCATTAACTTGTTCACCACTCTATTAGTAATACCACTATTTGTTAGCTTTTCCGTAGACTGGTATACAGGTTGCATAACAGCTTTTAACCCTTTTTCATGATCGGCTTGCAATTCCATTTCAGGATGTGGCATGGAAAACGTTCCGTTGTACCAATTTGTTTTACCAAAGATGACATAGGGTACGTTTAACTTTATATTTTCTTTGATCCATTTTTGTCCTCGAAACCAAACCAATTCAATTTTTCCTGTTTCGTCAATAAAAGTGGCTGTCAACCTATTTCCTCTTTTTTGAGCAACCGTTTTTAGATGAATTATTTTTCCAATAAGTTGTACGTCTGAACTATTACGTTGGAGTTGGTTTATTTTATAGTACTGTGTTTTATCTATATATCTGTTAGGAAATAAATTGATTAAATCTTGAAAAGTATGAATACCTAACTCTTTTTTAAGCGTATTTGCCCTATTAGGACCAACGCCTTTTAGGTAGACTATTGGAGTTTGCAGAAAATTGGTATTCATAGAGTCAAAATAGGCATGACAAATATAACCACAACGAACTTAATTTCTTCTTTAGATTTTAATTGAATTAGCTTGTTTTATAGTTGAGTTTGAGTAGAATACGATGTTTTTGTCTTAAAATCAGTAAATTAACTTAAAAATGACTTATTTTTGAAGACTGCAAAATGAGGAGGAATACGAAGGAGCGATGCAATTTGACTAAAATAAAACCAACCAGAATACATAGTAATGAGAGCATTGGTCATTAGTGGTGGAGGCAGTAAAGGAGCTTTTGCAGGAGGGGTAGCGCAATACCTAATGGAAGTTGAAAAAAGAGAATATGACATTTTAGTAGGAACTTCTACAGGAAGCTTACTAATTCCTCATTTAGCATTAAATAATTTAGGGAGATTGTACGATATTTATACCAATATAAACCAACGTGCTATTTTTAGTTTAAACCCTTTTGTGGTTAGAAAAAAGGGAGATAGAGAGTATGTTTCTATAAATTTCGTAACTACTTTTCTTCAATTTATAAAAAGGAAAAGAACATTCGGGGAAAGTAAAGCTTTAAGAAGAACTATAAAAAAGAACTTTACCTTAAATGATTACAACGATGTAAAAGAAACTCAAAAAGATGTTGTGGTTACCGTTTGTAATTTGTCTAAGAATAGGGTAGAGTATAAATCGATTCGAGAGTTTTCGTATGAAGAATTTTGCGATTGGATATGGATTTCCTGTAATTATATTCCATTTATGTCTTTAGTGACAAAAAACGGTTATGAATATGGCGATGGAGGATTAGGGTGTGTTGCTCCAATTAGAGAGGCAATACAAAGAGGTGCGAAAGAAGTAGATGTCGTTATTTTGGAATCGGAAAAGATGGAGCATAACAAAGTTTTAGGGAAAAATCCTTTTTCTTTAATGTTAAGTATTTATGGATTTGTACTAGATCAAATTGAGTATCATGATGTTTCTGAAGGAATCTTATCGGCAAAACATAATGGCGTAAAATTAAACCTATACTATACACCAACCAAACTGACTGAAAACTCTTTAGTATTTGATAAAAAATTAATGGCAGAATGGTGGTTGCAAGGATTTCAATATGCAGAAGCTAAATTTATGAAAGCTGCTGAAAAGGGGTATTTACCATAAATATCCAATCTCTTTTTTAACAAAAGATAGGGCAGTAGCAGAAGGCGATTGCTTATCCATAGTTGCATTAAGGATGTCTTCTCTCAGTTTGTGAGATGTGTCAGATTCGCTAATGCTAGCTTTTCTAATGGTTTGTATGGTAGCATTTTTGGCAGCTTTAATAATACTCCAGCATTCATCTGTCATATATATTTGTTGCGAAAGATTATGTTCAAATTCGTTTTCTATACTTTTAATTAACAAGTTTTCATAATCTCCTTTGTCCGTAGATTTTGGAGCTACCCTAACAACCAAATTAGGAATAGAAATTCTTTCTAAGAATAAAGCTAAACGTTCGTAAGCTTGTAGACGAATAGGAAGGGTGTTAGATTGTGTATCTTTTTGTAATAAATAACGTCTTCTACCTTCTTCATTATTTGTATGTAGTCTGAAAAAATAAAAGGCTACTGCTCCTGTAACAACTGCGGGTAATAAGTATGCAAATAATTTAAAAACTTCTTCTCCATTCATGGTATGTAATTTTTTCTGATATCTATCAGAGTTTGGTTATTGATTTAAAACGACCATTTTTAGAAAATAGTATTGTAGCTGTATATTTTAGAATGGCTATAATTTTAGGTTGTTAGTCTCCAGTATTAATTAAGCTGTTACTTCTTGTTTTAACTTGGTTTTCTTTATATAATCTGTTCCTCCTAAATAGGGACAATCATATAATTCTTTCATATTGTTATATGCTATTTCTGTTTTTTCATAGCGATAGGTAGATCTTAAATCGCGATTTAGTTCATCGTCATCCAAATTAACCTGTATGTCTTTCATAGTAAATAAACATGGGTGTTCGTAACCAGCCGCATGTGTAATCTCTAGTAATTCTTTTCTGAAAGTTTTAAAATATTGCGCTAGTCTATCTGATTTGATAGATACATTAATTCCTTTTTGAAGCCAAGGACTTTGTGTTGCAATTCCAGATGGACAGTTGTTGGTATGACAAACTTGCGCTTGAATACATCCAATACTCATCATGGCTTCTCTAGCTACATTAATACAATCTACACCCATAGCAAATGCCATTGCTGCCTTTGCCGGAAATCCTAATTTTCCACTTCCAATAAAAACAATTCTATCGGTAAGGTTTCTTTTTTGGAATACCGTATAAAGCCCAGCAAAACCGTAAACCCATGGTAATGAAACGTGGTCTGCAAAACTTGGCGGAGCTGCTCCTGTTCCTCCTTCGCCACCATCTACAGTAATAAAATCAGGACCTTTTCCTGTTTTCGTCATGATTTCTGCTAATTCTTCCCATTGCTCTAATTTTCCAATAGCACCTTTAATACCTACGGGGAGTCCTGTGTTGTTTGCAATCTCCTCAATAAATTGCATTAATTCTGTAACATTGGTAAAGGCGGAATGTGTTGCAGGAGAAAGCACGTCTTTACCAATCTCTACCCCTCTAATTTTTGCTATTTGTGGGGTTATTTTTGCACCTGGTAATACACCTCCTTTACCTGGTTTTGCACCTTGAGATAATTTTATTTCGATAGCTTTTATACATGGATTTTCATCTACTAGTATTTTTAATTTTTCCATGGAAAATCCGCCTTCTTTGTTTCGAACGCCAAAATAGCCAGTTCCAAAATGAAAAATAACATCACCACCTTGTTTATGATAAGGGGAGAGTCCGCCTTCTCCAGTATTGTGGTAAGCTCCTGCTTTTAGTACTCCTACGTTCATAGATTCTACAGCTCTGGCAGAAAGAGAACCAAAACTCATGGCAGATACATTTATAATAGAAGCGGGTCTAAATGGTTTGCTTCTTTTGTTATAACTACCCATTATTTTGGCACAGGGTATAAATGTTTTGTCATTTATGTTTGGGTGTGGCTTGTTTACCTTATATGCCATCATTTGGTTCTTTACAAAAATATGTTGGTGTGCATAAATATCTCTATCAGTACCAAACCCTTCGTAGTTATTTTCTTTTTTCGCAGAAGCGTAAATCCATCCTCTTTCAATACGATTAAAAGGTAATTCTTCTCTATTATTTGCAACAAAGTATTGCCGCATTTCTGGTCCTATACTCTCGAGCCAATAACGTAAATGCCCTACTATTGGGAAGTTATGACTTATGGTGTGTGATTTTTGAAAGAAAATATCTCTTATTGCTATAATCAAAAGAACAATCAAAAGCCAAACCCACCATGGAGTGCTAGCAAGAATACCAAAAATAAAATCCATAAAAATTGGGTTTAATAGCTGCTTGTTATCGAACTCGTTTAAACGAGTTCTTATATGAAAACTGTCAAATCCTAATGATAGTATTTAGATTTGACAGTCAAAGATATTTCAATATTACTTATTTAAATAATCTAAACTCATTTCTGTTAAAGTTTTTACGCCAAGAAGTAAACCACTATCATCAATTATGAAGTCTGGTGTATGGTGTGGGAATGCTTCTTTGTTTCCTGGAGTCATTCCTCCTAAGAAGAAATAAAAACCTGGAACTTTTTCTTGAAAATAAGAGAAATCTTCAGCTCCTGTTATTGCCTTTTGTGTTTTTACATTTGCTTTTCCTGCAACACGCTGCATTGTTGGAATCATTTGTAGTACTAAACCTGGGTCGTTATAGGTTATTGCTGTACTGTTTTCTATAACAAGAGTTGCCTCACCGCCATAAGCTTTTGCAATTGCAGGAACCATCTCTTTCATTCTCTGATTTAGTTTCTCTTGCATATTGTAATCCAAGGTTCTAATAGTACCAATCATTTCAGCACTTTCAGGGATAATATTAAACCGAACTCCGCTATTAATTTGTCCAATAGTAATAACGGCAGCTTCATTAGTTAGTTCTGTTTCTCGACTAATAATAGTCTGCAAACCATCAATTATTTTTGCGCTAATAAGAATAGGATCAACGCCAGACCAAGGTTGTGATCCATGGCTTTGTTTTCCTTTTACTTTAATTACGAAACGCTGAGCAGCTGCCATAGTTCCTCCAGATTTGTATCGAATTGTTCCAACTGGTGTAGCAGAATTAATATGCAAGCCAAAAATAGCATCTACTTTAGGGTTTTCTAAAACACCTTCTTTTACCATTAATAAAGCACCTCCTTCTTCACCAGCAGGGGCACCTTCTTCCGCAGGTTGAAAAATAAATTTAACCGTTCCTTTAATTTTGTCTTTGTTTTTTGACAATATTTGAGCAACACCCATTAGTATTGCCGTATGTGTATCGTGCCCACAGGCGTGCATAACACCAACTTTTTGACCGCCAAATTCAGAAGTAACTGTAGATTTATAAGGCAAATCATTTCGTTCTATTACTGGTAGCGCATCTATATCTGCTCGTAAGGCAATAACTTTTCCTGATTTTTTTCCTTTTAAAATTCCAACAACACCAGTTTTAGCAACACCTGTTTGTACTTCTATTCCAAGGGATTTTAAATGTTTGGCTATTTTTTCTGCTGTTTTAAATTCTCGATTAGAGAGTTCGGGGTTTTGGTGAAAATCTCTACGCCATTCAATTACTTGATTTTCTATAGCCTTGTATTGCTTGTCTAAGCCATGTTTTTGTGAAAAAGCTGAAACTCCAGCAAGAAGCAGCCCGTAAAATAAAACTTTTTTCATAAGTGTATAATTAGAATTTTATTAGTTGGTAATCTTTATTTTGAAAGTGAATTAATGCTGTCATTGCAGACAAGCCAAGTTGTACACCTGGAATAAGTTCTGATTTAGGAAAACCTCTAGCCATAGACGATTGTCCACAAAAAATTATTTGCACATCGGCAGCTAATAACGCTTTTATCATTTTTTCATTCGGATTGTCTGTTCCATACCTCTTTTGATAGGCCTCGTTAATTATTAAATCTTTTGAGGCCTTATTATGTACTACTAAAACAGCTTTTACTTGTTTTGCAGGAACCCCATTCTTTACATGCATATTTAGAAATCGAGCTGCGGTTTCTATCCATGTATTTCTTTTGTCATTTTCATCGGGACTATTCATTATGTCGAAAACCGCCTTGTATTCTAGTGTGGTGTCTACTTGGAAGTCCATCTCTTTAATCTCAAAAACAGGACCAAAATCTTTAATAATTGGTTCAATTTCTTTGTTTTGAGCGTTTCCAATAAATCCGACAGAAAGAAGGATAGAAAACAATAATGTGTATTGTAAGTTCTTCATGAGTTTAAGTTAGACATTAAATATATTCAAATTATAGAGAAATTAGATTCATTGTTCATAATTAATTAAAGGAGAGTCCTTCGTAGGGGTTTCTCTAGGGCTACATTTATTATCTTTGTTTTTAAGAACAAATGAGTTTTAAGGAGAATTCAAATTTATTCCCACCAGTGGGTTTAATACCACGACGCTTACGTCGAATATAAATGGTTTAATCCTTATTAATGCCTCTGGGCTTGCCCCGAGGTTGTTTACTAATACTATTAAAATCTACAACTTTTGGATCAGTATATAAAGCAACTAAATGAAGCGCAAAAGGCTCCTGTTTTACACAAAGACGGGCCATTAATTGTTATTGCAGGAGCAGGTTCTGGTAAAACGCGAGTACTTACTTACCGTATAGCTTATTTAATGAATCAGGGTGTAGATGCCTTTAATATTTTGGCCTTAACATTTACCAATAAAGCAGCGCGTGAAATGAAGAAGCGTATTGCAGATATTGTTGGTGGTTCTGAGTCTAAAAACCTAATGATGGGAACTTTTCATTCCGTTTTTGCCAAATTACTACGTTTTGATGGTGATAAATTAGGGTACCCAAGTAATTTCACTATTTACGATACGCAGGATTCTCAACGTTTAATTTCTTCCATTATAAAAGAAATGGCGTTAGACAAGGATATCTATAAGTACAAACAAGTGCAAAACAGAATATCGTCTTATAAAAACAATTTAATAACAGTTAAAGCATATTTTAATAATTCGGATTTGGTAGAGGCAGATGCTATGTCTAAACGACCTCGAATGGGGGAAATCTATCAAAATTATGTGGACCGCTGTTTTAAAGCTGGAGCAATGGACTTTGATGATTTGTTGTTGCGAACCAATGAATTATTGAATCGATTTCCAGAAGTTTTGGCAAAATATCAGAATAGGTTTAAGTATATTTTGGTTGATGAGTACCAAGATACAAACCATTCGCAGTACCTTATTATAAAAGCATTGTCAGATAAATTTCAAAATATATGTGTTGTAGGGGATGATGCACAAAGTATTTATTCTTTCCGAGGAGCAAATATTAGCAATATTCTTAATTTCCAGAAAGATTATGACAATGTTGTTATGTATAGATTGGAGCAGAATTATCGCTCTACCAGAAATATTGTAAATGCTGCAAACTCTATTATTTCGAATAATAAAAACCAATTAGAAAAGATAGTTTGGACAGATAATGATGATGGTGCTATGTTGAAAATTCATAGGAGTGTCACAGATGCTGAAGAAGGTAGGTTTGTTGCAGGGTCTATTTTTGAACACAAAATGCAGGAGCAATTATCTAATGGTAAATTTGCTGTTTTATACCGTACCAATTCACAATCTAGAGCTATAGAAGATGGATTGCGTAAGAGGGATATTCCGTATAGGATATATGGTGGACTTTCTTTCTATCAAAGGAAAGAGATAAAAGATGTACTTTCTTATTTGCGTTTGGTGATTAATCCAAAAGATGAAGAAGCGTTAAAGCGAATAATTAATTTTCCTGCAAGAGGAATAGGGCAAAGTACCATGGAAAAGTTAAGCGTAGCTGCAAACCACTATGGACGCTCCATTTTTGAAGTGATGCAAAATCTGGATAAAATCAACTTGAAGATTAACGCTGGGACAAAACGAAAATTGACAGATTTTGTAACAATGATTAAGAGTTTTCAAATTGTTAATCAGACTGCTGATGCTTTTTCTTTATCGGAGCATGTTGCAAAAAAAACAGGGCTTTTACTTGAGTTTAAAAAGGATGGTACTCCTGAGGGAATTGCCAAAATGGAGAATATTGAGGAGTTGCTCAATGGAATTAAAGATTTTGTTGAAGGACAATTGGAAATTGCGGATGCGACAGGAAATATTTCTGAATTTTTAGAGGATGTTGCTTTAGCAACGGATTTAGATAACGATACAGGAGATGATGATCGGGTGGCGCTAATGACCATTCATATGGCTAAAGGATTGGAGTTTCCTTATGTTTATATTGTTGGTATGGAGGAAGATTTGTTCCCTTCGGCAATGAGTATGAATACCAGAAGTGATTTAGAAGAAGAGCGAAGATTGTTTTATGTGGCGGTTACACGTGCAGAAAAACAAGCGTATATAACTTATACGCAAAGCAGGTATAGATGGGGGAAATTAATTGATGCAGAGCCAAGTCGTTTTATAGAGGAGATAGATGAAAAATACCTTGAATATCTTACGCCAGTTAATACTTATCGCTATAAATCTTTGCTAGATACGAATATTTTTGGAGAGGTAGATAAAAGTACACTACGGCAAATAAAACCTGTAGGAGGAACACCACCCCCAGCAATTAAACCAAATGAAAATCAATTACGAAAACTTAGGAAGTTGAAACCTGAGTTGGCGGAACCTATTGGCAATACAAATACATTGGATTCTGATTTAGTAGCAGGATCAATTGTAAACCATACCAGATTTGGTAGAGGAAAAGTATTAAGAATTGAAGGGATTGGGCATGATAAGAAAGCCGAAATACAATTTGTTAGTACTATTAAAAAGTTGTTGCTTCGTTTTGCGAAGCTAGAAGTTGTTTCGTAGATATAAATTGAAATACACTTGTTAAGTAATTATCTTATGGCAGAGTTTGTTAAAATATATGAGGAGAACCCTAATCCAGATGAAATAAAGAGGGTGGTAGCTATCTTGCGAAAAGGCGGATTGGTTATTTATCCTACGGATACAGTATATGGTTTGGGCTGTGATATTACCAATGCAAAAGCGTTAGAAAAAATTGCTCGTATAAAAGGAGTTAAGCTTGCTAAGGCCAATTGGTCTTTTATCTGTTCGGGTTTAAGTAATATATCTGATTATGTAAGACAGATAGATACTGCTACATTTAAATTATTGAAAAGAGCTCTTCCGGGACCATATACATTCATTTTGCCTGGGAATAGTAATTTACCAAAAGATTTTAAGAAGAAAAAAACAGTAGGTATTCGAGTGCCAGACAATGCAATTGCTAAGGCTTTGGTAGAAGAATTAGGGAATCCAATTGTATCGACATCTATCCATGATGAAGATGCGTTGTTAGAGTATACAACGGATCCAGAGTTAATCTTTGAAAAATGGGAGAAGCTTGTAGATATTGTTATTGATGGTGGTTATGGTGGTAATGTAGGTTCTACTATAATTGATTTATCACAAGGAGAACCAGAAATAATTAGAGAAGGTAAAGGAAGTTTAGATATTCTTTAAACTTATATACTACGATAGAAAACAGCTAAAATATAAAAAAGCCGCAATTCTAAAATTGCGGCTTTTTTATATTTTGAAAGTAGAAATACTATTTGTTAATAGCAGGATCTTTCATTCCTTCTTCTATCATACTGTAGAATTGATCAATTTTTGGAAGAACTACAATACGAGTTCTTCTGTTTCTGGCTTTTTCTGTAGAAGAAAGAGGAACATAATGCGCTCTACCTGCAGCAGTCATTCTCTTTGGATCTACACCGTAATCGTTTTGTAATACACGAACAACAGCTGTAGCACGTTTAACACTTAAATCCCAATTGTCTAGTAATACTCCTTTTCTGTAAGAAAGGTCATCTGTATGTCCTTCTACCATGAATTCAAAATCAGGCTTGTTGTTTACAACCTTAGCAACTTTCCCAAGTACTTCTTTAGCTTTAGAACTTAACTTATAACTACCTTTATTGAATAATAATTTATCTGAGATAGAAACGAAAACAACTCCCTTTTCTACACTGATTTCAATGTCTTCATCATCCAAGTTTCCAAGAACACCTTTTAAACTTTGCACAAGAGATAGATTAACAGAATCTCTTCTTGTAATTGCATCATTTAATTTACGGATAGTTAAATCCTTTTCTTGTAAGCTTTCTAATGATTTTTCTAAGTTATCTGCACCTTTAGAGCTCAACTCAGTTAAATTGCCCATATTGTCAATTAAAACCTGATTGTTTGCTTTAAGGAAAGTTATTTGATCCTCTAGTGAATTTAATCTAGAAGTGGCAGAAGCCTTTTCTTCTAAACAGCCATTAAGCTTTACAGTAGCAGAGTTTAATAAATCTTGAGTTTCTTTGTTTTTAGCCTCTAAATCGGCATACTTTTTTTGCGATACACAAGATGATAACAAAAATGTTATCCCTAGGCAGCCAAGAATAATTTTCTTCATAATTAAGTTCCTATTAATTGATTTGTTACGGAAATATCAAAATTAACTAAAAAATGCTTTGCTTGCTCCGCAATAGCCCGTTAATCTTTTATTAAAATGTTATATTTCTTAATATGATATACGAAATGAGACCATACAATGGATTTTGTAGTGTAGTATTTTGTTATGAAATTTACTTTTTCTCTTTTAAGATACATTTTTCTAAAGTTCTTATAGAAACTAAAATGTGCTTTAACAATGGCAAAACAGTGACTAAACTTTAATTGAAATATAAAACGAATTCCAGCTATAGCATCTAACAAAAGACGAATGAAAATTATTACAAAAGCTTTTTTTATGGGAAGGTTCTTCGTTATAGAGAATAAAGAATTTCTAAAGTTTAAAAATGTTTTTTTCGGATTCATATTGCTTAAAGTAGAGCCGCCAAGATGGTATACTTCTGATGTTCCAATATAATAGGCTTTATAACCGTGGTTTTTTGCTCTCCAGCATAAATCGACTTCTTCTTGATGGGCAAAATAATCTTCATCAAAACCACCAAGAGATTTAAAAACACTACTTTTTATAAACATACAGGCGCCAGTAGCCCAAAATATTTCTTTGGTATCATTGTATTGCCCGTTATCTTTTTCTAAAGACTGAAATATTCGCCCTCTACAAAAAGGATATCCTAATTGATCAATAAAACCTCCTGCTGCACCAGCATATTCGAAATATTCTTTGTCTTTTAGATTTAAAATTTTCGGCTGCATTATAGCCACATCTGGCAGGTCATTAAAAGCTTTTGAGATAGGTTCTAACCAATTTTCTGTTACTTCCACATCAGAATTTAAGAGGCAATAAATAGTAGCGTCTACATGCCTTAAAGCATCATTGTAGCCTTTTGCATAGCCGCCATTTTCCGCGTTTTCAATAATCTTGATAGTAGGGAACTCCTTTTTTATAAAAGCTACAGAATCATCTGTAGATGCATTGTCAGCGATATAAATACTTGCATTTGGAGAGAATTTTAATATAGATGGAAGGTATTCTTTTAAAAGATATTTTCCGTTCCAGTTAAGTATAACTACTGCTATTTTTTCTGACATTTATGTAAAGCCGAATTTATTTCGACACCAATATTTTATATTAAATTATAATGCAACTGCCTTTCTGATAATTAGAAGAGAGCAAAGTAAAGAAATATTTTCAAATTATTTTCAATTGTAGAGAATTCTATATGGAGATATATTTAAATGGTGCTAATTAAGTTTTGTTTGGGTAATCTGGTATTTGTTTTAAGAAGCTGTATTTTTCTTTTATAAAATCCATTTTGCAAAAAAAGTGTTCAAGTCCATTGGTAACCATTAAATATTCCGCTTTTAGTTGCATATTATACCGTGCTATTTGGTCAAAAACTGCTTGTGTAATTTTAATTTTGGGAGATTTACATTCCACCAATATATTAATGGATGCATCTGGATTAAAGACAACTATATCATATCTTTTTGTAAGCTTATTTATTTTTAATTGTTTTTCGACATTAATAAGGCTTATTGGATATTTTTTGTCCAAGATGAGATTTTGAAGAACATGTTGCCGTACCCATTCTTCTGGTTGAAGAATCATGAATTTTTTACGAATTACATCAAATATATAGACTTTATTTTCGCTATTTTTGAAGCGAAAGTCATAAGCAGGGAAATTCAATTTTTGCATAAAGCAAATTTGAGCATTTTTTTTTAAGTATGAATGAGGTAAAACAAATAGTTACGGACATCAAAAACGGGAATATTAAACCTATTTATTTTTTAATGGGAGATGAACCGTATTATATTGACCGAATTGCGAGTTTTATTGAGAAAAACATATTAACGGAAGAAGAACGTGGTTTTAATCAAATGGTACTTTATGGTAAAGAAGTGTCTATTGAGGATATTGTTAGTAATGCTAAGCGTTACCCAATGATGTCTGAGCGGCAAGTTATTATTGTGAAAGAGGCACAGCAATTATCGCGCACCATAGAGAATTTGACAGCTTATGTTGAGCAACCTCAAATGTCTACGGTATTAGTAATTTGCTATAAGTATAGCAAGTTAGATAAACGTAAGAAGTTGTATAAAGCGGTTCAAAAAAGGGGTGTTTTACTAGAAAGTAAAAAGCTTTATGAGAATCAGGTTGCAGAATGGATTAGAAAAGTTTTAAAAGGAAAAGGCTATAGTATTACGCCGAAAGCTACAATGTTATTGGTGGAATTCTTAGGAACCGATTTGAGTAAGATTAATAACGAGTTAGAAAAATTACAATTGTTAGTTTCTAAGGAGAAGGAAATAACGGCAGAAGCCGTGGAAGAGAATATTGGTATAAGCAAGGACTATAATAATTTTGAGCTTAAAAAAGCCATAGGGGAGAAAAATATAGTAAAGGCAACGCGTATAGTTAACTATTTTGCTCAAAACCCAAAGGACAATCCATTTGTTGTAACAATAACCTTGTTAAATTCTTTTTTTACACAATTACTAAAATACCATGGACTGAAAGATCATTCGTCTAGGGCTGTGGCTAGTGCTCTTGGTGTAAATCCGTACTTTGTTAGTGAGTTTACTGTGGCCGCAAAAAATTACCCAATGCGAAAAGTTAGCAAAATCATTTCCAATTTAAGAGAGTTAGACCTTAAAGGGAAAGGAGTAGGGGCAGCGAACTTGTCTCATGCAGATTTATTAAAAGAACTACTTGTAAAGGTTATGTAGTCTGGCTTACTTTTTATCAATACTGAACTTGCCAGGGCCTAATATCATTATAGCGATAAAAAACACAGCATATAATAAAGCTTTTTCTTTAACATTAAAAGGATCAGCACCAAGAACAACTAAGGCCGCGACTAGCATAGTTATAGCTGGAGGAAGAGCTACCCATCTTGTCTTAAACCCTATAATTAGTAGTATTGGACAAATTACTTCACCAATTACGGTTAAAAAAAGAGAAGGAGACTGGCCGATACCAATTGGATCTGAAAACTCAAAATCTCCATTTAACATGTTTTTAAACTTAGGTATTCCGTGGGTAAGCATCATTATAGAAGGAACAACTCTTAATAAAGCTAGTCCAATATTATTTTTAAGGGAAACATTCATTTGGTCTGATATTTTAGCCCTATAAAAGTATTCATTTTTTTTGCTAAAATTTCAAAAAAAATAAAAATCAACTGTTTTTAGGTCAATATGTTAATTAATAGGGGTTTGATGTGCTTCTGATTTGCGAACTAGGCACAAATTTCAACCTTAGAAAATAGAATTCCCGTTATTAATGGTGAAAATCGCCGGATTACTATTGCATTGAAGGATAGTCTTCTGGATTGCTTTCATGCATAATATCGTATATTTTTTCAAATATATCTTCTGCATTTGGTTTAGAAAAATAATCCCCATCAGTGGCATAAGCTGGTCTGTGCGCTTTTGCTGTAAGGGTTTGGGGACTACTGTCTAAATGTAAATAAGCACCTTGTTTTTCTACTATTTCTTGAATTAAATAGGAAGAACAAGCGCCAGGAACATCTTCATCAACAACTAATAATCGGTTCGTTTTTTTAACGCTTTCCAATACATCATGGTTGATGTCAAAAGGCATTAGACTTTGTGCATCAATTACTTCTATATTAATACCAACTTCTTTTAGCTCACCTGCAACATCCATCACAATTCTGATGGTAGAACCGTAAGATACTACGGTAATGTCTGACCCTTCTTTTATGGTTTCAACAACTCCTATGGGAGTACATAACTCGCCTAAATTGTTAGGTTTAGGTTCTTTAAGACGGTATCCGTTAAGGCTTTCTATCACTAATGCTGGTTCATCGCTTTTCATTAGTGTATTATAGAACCCAGCGGCTTTTGTCATGTTTCTAGGAACAAGAATGTACATTCCTCTTAATAGGTTTATAATACCCCCCATTTGTGATCCAGAATGCCAGATGCCTTCTAGTCTATGTCCTCTTGTTCTAACAATTAACGGCGCTTTTTGCTTTCCGACTGTTCTGTATAAAAGTGTTGCTAAATCGTCGCTTAAAATTTGAAGACCATAAAGCAAATAATCTAAATATTGTATTTCTGCAATTGGTCTAAGTCCTCTCATTGCCATGCCAATACCTTGACCAATAATTGTAGCTTCACGTATGCCTGTATCGGCTATTCTGAACTCACCATATTTTTTCTGTAATCCTTCTAGCCCCTGATTAACATCGCCAATAGCGCCACTGTCTTCTCCAAAGATTAAAGCCTCAGGATAGTTATTAAATAGTTTGTCAAAATTATCTCTAATAATGATTCGACCATCTACTTCTTCTGGTGTAGCATCATAGGTAGGTTTGACTTCTGGTATAGAAATAGCATTATTATTTAACTCACTATGTAAATGTGAACTGAATTTAAATTGACTGTCTTTTAAAAAGTTGTCTATCCAGTTTACTAATGCTTTTTTATTAGCATTATTTTCACCTAATAAATACCGTAGTGCTTTTCTAGATTTAGAAGCCAAATCTTTTTTAGATGGCTCTTCTATTGCTATTAGGTTGTTTTTTATTTTTGAAATAAAGGCTTTGTTCGGACTGGTGCTGGCTACTTTATCTAATAATTTAACCACTACCTTTTTAGCTTGAATATGTGGTGCTAAGAACTCCGACCAAGCTTCTTTTTTTGCATTTCTTACATCTCGCTTTATAGACTTTTCTAATGTTTTAAGATGTTCTTCTGTTGCTATATTGTTAGAAATTATCCATTCCCGAAATCGCTTGTTGCAATCGTTTTCTTTTTCCCATTCTAAACGATCGGTACTTTTATACCTTTCATGAGAGCCAGAGGTTGAATGTCCTTGTGGTTGCGTAAGCTCTTTTACGTGTATTATAACAGGAACATGCTCTTCTCTTGCGATATCAGATGCATTTTCATAAGCGTGCATTAATGCTGTATAATCCCAGCCATTAACTTTTATTATTTCATAACCTGAATTCTCTTCATCTCTTTCAAACCCTTTTAAGATTTCGGAAATATTTTCTTTTGTAGTGTGCAGTTTGGCAGGTACAGAAATTCCATATGCATCATCCCATACGCTAATAATCATTGGTACTTGCAGTACACCAGCGGCATTTATTGTCTCAAAAAAAAGACCTTCACTTGTACTAGCATTACCAATGGTTCCCCATGCAACTTCATTTCCTGAATTAGAAAATTTTGCTGCATCTATTCCTTTTACGTTGCGGTAAATTTTAGAGGCTTGAGCAAGACCTAATAATCTAGGCATTTGTCCGGCTGTAGGAGAAATATCCGCACTACTATTTTTTTGCTGGGTAAGGTCTTTCCATGTCCCATCTTCATTTAAACTGTGCGTTCCAAAATGACCTCCCATTTGTCTTCCTGCAGACATGGGTTCATGTTGTATGTCTGTAGTAGCATAAAGACCGTGAAAGAAGCTTTTAGGGCTCATGAGGTCTAGTGCAAGCATAAAGGTTTGATCCCGATAATAGCCACTTCTAAAATCACCATTCTCAAAAGATCTTGCCATGGCTAATTGTGGTAATTCTTTACCATCCCCAAATATTCCGAATTTAGCTTTTCCTGTTAAGACTTCTCTTCTTCCTAAAAGGCTACACTCACGGCTAATTACTGCAATTTCATAATCTTTAAGGATTTGATCTTTAAAGTCGTCAAAAGAAATATCAGTGTTAGTCTGGGGCATAATTTTCATTGATGAGAAAGAATTGATTCTCACAAAAATAGCAAAAAAGAATGGTTTTTGCAATCAACAGAAAGCTTAATTTGTTGAAAATTCATCAAATTAAAGCCTTAATATGGCTATCTAAATATTAAATAGTTAAAAATATGATAAATAAATTAAGAATATAGCAATGATTTAAAACCATTTTCTTTTGAATAAGCCTAAAAGTGTCTTAGGACTTAAGGTTACAACAAAACGTATTTTTTCTTCGTAATTTGGTTGTGATACTTCCCATCCATTATTAGAATATAAAGGGAAATAAAGTTCAAAATAATCAGTAACGAGGTTTAATCGTATTCCAGAATCGTATACTAATTGTTGTCTTTGTCTCCTACTTTTAATAAACCCAAAATCACTATAGAATTCTACCCAGCGCCAGATGTTTAAGCTAGTGTTTACTGTCGCCATCCAGTCATTGGCGAAGGCATTTGGTAGTTTGGATTTAAACCCACCTTCTGCAATAATAATTTGTTGACTATACAAACCAGACCCTTCGGATCGCCCTAGAAAATTATAGTCAAAAAGGTAATCTGTTGGTCTGTCTAAAGCAAAACTGAAAAAGTCTGAATTTGTGATTTTATTTCGAAGAAATTTTCCAGCAAAGAAGCGAACATTAAATTGCCTGTTACTTTCAAAGAGTTTTCTGTATTCTAAAGTTACTGCCAGTTTGGTGAAATCGCTAGAATGTTGGGCATCTACATACCAAGAGAAATGATTAATAATACCATTGTTTACACTTACAAATCTTGCGTTTAGAACGCTGTAATCTGGATCACTGGTTTCTTTTAACCCTCCTAAGTTCTCATTAAATTGTCGTAATACATTGACATATCTTAAGGATAAGAATTTTCTTTTATTAGAAATAAGGTTATTTTTTGGTCGCCACCCAAAACTAACGGAAGGTGTTATTTTAGTGTACCTAGAATTGGTTTGAAAATGAAAAGTAGATGCACGCAACGAATAGTTTGAAACGTATAAGCCACCTTTGTTATGGTCTTTTGTATAGGTAAATTTTCCATAACCTACTAGAGTATTCTCCTTGAAAGAGTACGAAGGAGACCAGTTGTAAATAAAACGTTTTCTTAAGAATGTTTTGTTGGTAAGTCTAATGCCAGGGGAAAATCCATCGTAAGCATTAAAGGTTAAAATAGGAGCGAAAAGTACTTGTGTGTAATTGGGATCTTCTACGTCTTTGAAAAATTGAAATTTTAATTTTTTGTTTCTAGAGAAAAATCCACCAAGTGATTTCCAATTATCACGCTGGTTAAATTCTGGAATTTTATGATCATAATTAAGGACCAACCTGTCTTCCCCATTTTTTGGTATGGTAACTGTTCTTTCCTTTGTAATATTAGAAAACCAGTAATTAGATACGATAGAATCATTCTTTAAACCAAAAAGTGATATGGGTACATTTGTGCCTGACTTATTTTTTAGTGTTATTCTGATAGAATCCCCTTCTCTTTCTGCCTTTTTTATTTTGAAATCTATTCTTTTACTGGTAGAGACGTATTCATCAAAGAACCAGTTAATGTTTTTTTCGGTGGACTGTTCCAAAATACCTCTAAAATTGGAGGCGGTTATTTCTTTTAGTTTTTCTTTAGCATAAAAAGTTTTGATGCTTTCCTTTACAGATTCTTCACCAATATAACTGGCAAGATAGGCTAAGCCTAAACCTGCCTTATAACGGCTCGATATTTTCTGGTTAAATTTTAAAAGAGAATCATTGGGAGTAGATAAGGATTGATCTAGATTTTTACGAGCCATTAGCATGGAGAGCAGTGCATATTGGTCGTTAAAATCCATTTTAGCCAGTTTGTAATTTCTAAATCCGAAAATCCCAGATAGTTTCCCTAGAAGTTTCTGGTTAGGATAATTGTCTTCCACATAAACAATCATTAAATAATTTACAAGGGCGTCTATTACCCATTTTTCTTTTCTAGGGTTTAGATACAGCGTTTCCTTCAGGTAATTATTTAAAGCTGTTTTTAAAAATTTTAATTCAAACTGAAATCGTTCCTCATAAGGTCTAATAAAAGAGGGCAATTGATTTATACCATATAATGGACTTTTGTTGTAATCAATTTTACTAACTAGTAATTCTTTATGTGGAAATTTACCAAGATGTTGCTCTATAAACTCTGTTATTTTTAGTATTGAAACAGTTTGAAGAGCTTCTTCATACTTAGAGGAAGTTAAATCTGTATTCAGTGTTATAAAAGGGGTTATATGTTTGGTGAATCTTTTTTCTGATGTAATTATTAGCTCGGTACTTTTAGCTTTTGTTCCTTTTATTGTTATTGTCTGAAGCTCGTTTTTTGCTAACTTAGTTGTAGCTTCTTTTGTGCTATTTGTTTCTACAAACAAACTATTTGGAAGTGTGAAATTAATAGTAGTATTTGTAATTTCTGTATAAAGGTCATCTAAGTCTTTGTTGGAGTATAATTGCCATTCTCCATTATATACAGCCGGAGTTAAATACCAGTCTTTTAAGTAGTAATTGTTCTTTTTGTTATTACTATAGCCAAATGTGGTAAATTTATTTGAAGGTAGTTTAACAACGTAGGTAAACACCATTTTAATAGAATCACTCGGAATCAGTGGTGTATTTAAATTGAATTTAATTAGATCACTTTCAGGTGTTCTTTTCCATTTTATTTCCTCAAAATTAGCATCTACAACATTAATAAGATTAGTATGCCCTCTCTCATGGTCTTTTGCTAAATGAATATTTTTTTTAAACTCTTCCTCAAACTTTCTGGCTAAAGGTGTTTTTTTATTAGAATATGCGTTTGCCCAATCGTTAAAATAGAGATATGTTAAGGTTTCTTTAGAATTGTTTATATACACAAATTCTTGCTGAATGCGAATCTCTTTTGTTTCCGTATCTAGAGTAGCGGTTACCGTATTTGTATGCTGCGCATTGGATGTACCAAAGCCACACAAAAACACAATAGCGCAAATAACTATTTTTAAATAGGCAATTCTTTTCAAAAACATTTTAGGATTAGAAATTAGGGCTTAGCATACGTCCTTTGTAGAAAGAATCAATAATATCTACAACTTCTTGTTCGGTATCTACAATTTTAATTAAATCTAAGTCGGTAGCGCTTATTGTACCGTGCTCTAGCATTGTACTTTTAATCCAATCCATTAGTCCAACCCAATAGCTAGAACCTACTAGAATGATGGGAAATCTTCCTATTTTTTTTGTCTGAATTAAGGTAATTGCTTCAAACAATTCATCTAAAGTTCCAAATCCACCAGGCATAACAACAAACCCTTGTGAGTATTTTACAAACATTACCTTCCTAACAAAGAAGTAATCAAAATCGATACTCTTGTCATTATCAATATATGGATTGTCATGTTGTTCAAAAGGAAGTTCGATATTCAATCCAACCGATGTTCCTCCCGCTAAATTTGCTCCTTTGTTTCCTGCTTCCATTATTCCAGGACCACCACCTGTTATAACCCCGTAACCTGCTTCGGCAATTGCTGCGGCAATATTTACGGCAAGCTGGTAATATTTATTGTCTTCTTTAGTTCTTGCAGAACCAAAAATAGAAACACAAGGGCCTATGGCACTCATTTTTTCAAAACCATGAACAAACTCCCCCATAATTTTAAATAACGCCCAAGAGTCATTTGTTTTTATTTCGTTCCAGCCTTTTATATTTTTTTCTTTTCTCATTTTTTTATTTTTTTATACTTTTTGTAAATCGTTACTTCTATTTTAATAAATAGAGGATTTTAAAAAGTAAAGCTTACAAACCTAATTCTTTTCTTAGGAATTTAGCGGTATAACTCTTTTTATCTTTAGCAACAACTTCTGGTGTACCCTTGGCAACTACAAGTCCGCCACCACGACCTCCTTCATAACCAATATCGATAATATAATCGGCTAATTTAATAACATCCATATTGTGTTCAATAACCAATACCGTATTTCCTTTATCGACCAAACTGTTTAATACATCCATTAGTACTCTAATATCTTCAAAGTGAAGTCCAGTAGTTGGTTCGTCCAAGATATAAAAAGTATTGCCAGTATCTCGCTTTGAAAGCTCTGTAGCTAATTTAATTCGTTGTGCTTCTCCGCCAGAAAGTGTTGTAGATTGCTGTCCTAAAGAGATGTACCCCAATCCTACATCTTGAATTGTTTTTAACTTTCTATGAATTTTCGGGATTTTTTCGAAAAAGGTCACAGATTCGTTAATGGTCATTTCTAAACAGTCTGATATAGATTTTCCTTTGTATCTAATTTCTAAAGTTTCTCTATTAAAGCGTTTCCCATTACAGGTTTCACATTCTACATAAACATCTGGTAGGAAGTTCATTTCTATAACTCGAAGTCCACCTCCCATACATGTTTCGCATCTTCCACCAACAACATTGAAACTAAACCGTCCTGGTTTATAACCACGAATTGCCGCTTCTGGTGTTTTTGTAAATAGAGAGCGAATCTCACTAAAAACGCCTGTGTAAGTTGCGGGATTAGATCTGGGTGTTCTTCCAATAGGGGATTGGTTTATATCAATAACCTTGTCTATATGTTCTAATCCTTTGATTTTTTTATAAGGCATTGGAATTTTAACACCATTAAAATAATAAGCATTTAGAATAGGGTAGAGGGTTTCGTTAATTAAGGTGGACTTACCACTGCCAGAGACACCAGTAACTCCAATCATTTTTCCTAGCGGAAATTCTATGGTTACATTTTTTAAATTATTTCCTGTACAACCAGATAGAACAATGCTTTTTCCATTTCCTTTTCTTCTTTTCTTTGGAACAGGAATGCTTTTTTTACCAGAAATATAATCCGCCGTTAAGGTATTCCAGTTTTTTAAATCGCTAGGTTTTCCTTCTGAAATAATCTCACCACCATGTTTACCTGCCTTTGGACCAATATCTATAACATGATCGGCTTGCTCTATCATATCCTTGTCATGCTCTACAACAATAACAGAATTTCCAATATCTCTAAGGGCTTGCAACGATTTTATTAAGCGTTCATTATCTCTTTGGTGTAAGCCAATACTTGGTTCGTCCAATATATAAAGTACGCCAACCAGCTGGGATCCAATTTGTGTAGCCAATCTAATACGTTGTGCTTCGCCACCAGAAAGGGATTTAGAGCTTCTACTTAGCGATAAATAATCCAAGCCAACATCTAATAAAAATTGAAGCCTAGATAGTATTTCCTTAATGATTTCAGAAGCAATTTTTTTCTGATTTCCCTCAATCTTATTTTCCAATTCTTTGAAGAACTGAGACAATTGAACAATATCTAATTGTGAGAGTTCCGAAATGTTCTTCCCATCAATCTTAAAATTTAAGGAAGCTTTAATTAGTCGAGAACCGCCACAGCTAGAACAAGTGACTTGATCCATATATTCTTTAGCCCATCTTTTTATAGAAGTAGAACCCGCTTCTTCGAACTGATTTTTTATAAAATTAGAAATTCCTTCGTAATCAATCTTATAGCTTTTTTTGACACCTAATGTTTTGGAATCTACTTGAAAACTTTCTTCCCCACCATTTAAAATTATGGCAATAGCCTCTTCGGGAATATCCTTAATGGCATTTGTTAATTCAAAATTGTAGCGTTCGGCAATAGTTTCAATCTGCTTAAAAGCCCAGGAGTTTTTATATGCTCCTAGTGGTGCAATTCCACCATTTTTTATAGATATTTTTTTATCAGGGAAAATTTTATTTTCATTTACTTCATGTACATGGCCTAAACCATTACAGCTTTTACACATTCCTTTTGGAGAGTTAAAAGAGAAGGTATTAGGCTCAGGATTTGGGTAAGAGATTCCTGTGGTTGGACACATTAAATCGCGGCTGAAATACCGTGGTTCTGTCTGCCCTTCCTCCAAAACCATTAGCACATTGTCACCGCTGTACATTGCTGTATTAATAGTTTCGGATAGGCGTTTGTCCATATCGTCACTATCATTTACTTTTAATCGGTCTATAACAATTTCAATATCATGGGTTTTGTAACGGTCAACTTTTAGTCCTTTTACAATATCCTTTATTTCGCCATCGACCCTTACTTTTACAAACCCTTTTTTTCCTATTTGTTCAAATAGCTCTCTATAATGTCCTTTTCTAGATTTTACAATCGGAGCAAGGATATTTATCTTTTTGTTTAGGTATGCTTCTTTAATAAGCAGACGTATTTGCGTATCGCTATAACTCACCATTTTTTCGCCTGTATTATAGCTATAAGCATCTCCAGCTCTAGCGAATAATAAACGAAGAAAATCATATACTTCTGTAATAGTACCAACGGTAGAACGAGGCGATTTAGAAGTTGTTTTTTGTTCAATAGCAATAACAGGGGAGAGACCATCTATCTTATCGACATCAGGGCGTTCTAGTCCACCTAAAAATTGTCGTGCATAAGCAGAGAAGGTTTCTATATACCGTCGTTGTCCTTCCGCATAAATAGTATCAAAAGCAAGAGAGGACTTTCCACTACCAGATAGACCAGTAATTACCACCAGTTTTTCTCTGGGAATAGTAACATCTATATTTTTTAGGTTGTGAACTCGTGCTCCTTTAATCTGAATGCTCTCCTCGTATTTAATCATATGAAAATGGAAAAACCGCAAAGTTACGATTTTGAGGACTAAAACCTAAATATGAATTTATAGGAGAATACGTGTAGACAAGTAAAAAGGAATTTCCATTGCCTGTTGTAATGTGAATAATGATTGCTAGTCTTTACTATTCTATCTTATTATTTTGAGGAAATAGAGCTAAATAGATGCATCTAAAATGGGTTAGAATTTATAGGTATCCTTAAATTCGGAAAGTATAAAAAAAATAATTATTGTTGATAGCCTAATAAAAGGTGGATATGGTTACCTCCACTTCATTTAAAATAATAATGTAATATGCTAATAAATGGAGGTAAGAACCGGGAAACCATGTATACATATTGTGTTAGATTTAAAGGGACATAAAATATACCTTTATGAAGTAAATGTAGAAGTAGAAAAAAGTAGTAGGGGGTGGTTGGAAACTGATCGGATAAACAATAAATTCGGCTAGTTTTTAGACTACAATTATATAGTCTAAAGATAAAATTTAATATTATAAAAAAAATGACACTATGAGTTTTAATAAAAGAAAGATAAAGGTAAAAAAAAGGATGTTATGTTTTGTGTTGTTTAGCATGACAATTGGTGTGACTATAGCGCAAACCACAGAAATAAAAGAAGTAGAATTTGGACAATTAACCCCATTACCACGTCAGGATACTGCCATGCAAAAATGGCGCTCCAATAGATTTGGACAATTTATACATTGGGGGCTTTATTCTGTTCCAGGAGGTTTTTGGAAAGGGAAGTCGTATAAAGGGGCAGCAGAATGGTTACCGAAATGGGCAAAAATATCCTCGTCTGAATGGGAAGAATTAAAAAATGATTTTAATCCTACAAAGTATAATCCTACAGAATGGGCAAAAATGGCAAAAAGGATGGGAGTTCGTTACGCCACTATTACTACTAAACATCATGATGGGTTTTGTCTATGGACAAGTAAGTATACCGATTTTGATATTGAAGCTACACCTTATAAAGGAGATTTGATTGGTGAATTTATTAATGCGTATAATAAAAAAGGAATAGATGTATATCTATATTATTCTGTTTTGGATTGGAAACATCCAGATTGGAGATATGAAATAAAAACAGCAGAGGATAAAGAAGCTTTTGAAAGATTTAAGACATTTACAGAAAACCAATTAGTAGAGCTTTTGACCAAGTATCCTTCCGTAAAAGGATTTTGGTTTGATGGTACATGGGATAAATCATGGAAAGATAATGGAAAATTTTCTTATGAATTGGAAAAGCGATTAAAGAAAATAAGTCCAGGACTTATTGTAAATAGTAGAATGCGGGCAGATGAATATGGAAGTCGACATTTTGATTCTAATGGAGTATTGATGGGAGATTATGAATCGGGTTATGAAAGACGTTTACCAGACCCTACGGATGTTTCGGTTACTAAGAATGATTGGGAAAGTTGCATGACTATACCAGAAAACCAATGGGGATACCATAAAGATTGGTCTATTGGTCATTTAAAATCTTCCTATGAGTTAATTCAGATGTTGGTACATGCTACTTCCCAAAACGGAAATTTTTTATTGAATTTTGGCCCAAAATCAGATGGTACATTTCGTAAAGAAGAAATCGCTATTATGGAGGAAATAGGAGATTGGATGAAAATTAACGGGGAAGCCATTTATTCTAATGGCTATGCAGAACTTAAAAAACAAGATTGGGGATTTTATACCAAGAACAAAGAAACGGGAAAAACACATATGATTGTTTTTAATACTCCTTTTAATAATAAATACAGGGTAAACTTAAACAAAGGCAGTATTTTAAAAAGAGCATATTTCTTAAGTACACCCAATAAGGAAATAGAGGTGAAAGAGGTACAGAAAAACCAGTATTATGTTATGCCTAGTAAAAAAAATGATAGTAATATACCATTAATTATAGTTCTGGATATTAAAACAGCAGAATCAAAGAAATTTTTTCAGAAAGCAAAAATGTAAAGTAGACTGTACTTTAATAGCGAAGCTAGCTTTACTAGGAGAATGTAGTAAGTATTGGTTTATAACTGTGGAATTAGATACTGTTGTATTTGTTTATAGTTAATTGTACAAGACAATTTTGTTTTGCAATTATACTAAAACCCAACAGCAGTATCATCTCCACGTTTGTCTGCACCACCTTCTAATTTGCCGTTAGATAAAACACGAATAGCATCTACCTTACCAATTATAGGTGTTCGTTTTTCATTAATGATATATCCTT
>JAZGEQ010000059.1:0-74114 GCA_036478775.1 Cellulophaga sp. | reverse complement strand
TCTTTTTCTTTATATTTTAAAAGTAATTTAAACAATTACCCTATCGCTTATATCGCTTAGCGGGTGCAAATATAGAACCTTTTTTAATACTCACAACTAATTTTTAAAACTTTTTAAAAAGGTTTTTATTAAAGCGCTAATAACTAAAAATATAGCCCTAAAATAATTTTAAAAATAAAAATAGTCCTCAAAAATAAGGGTAATAAATATAAGTCTTTTATACCATCTATGCAACTATTCTTTTTGCTCTTCTAAAACCTTCCATTTATTAGATAGGGAAGAAAAATCATAATTTAGAACGGATTTCTGCTGCTCTAGCCTATTATTCGCAAAGGCTCTTTGCAAAACATCCTCTATAAGATAATCTTCATGTAGACTTTCTGGATGGTATTCTTCTTTTAAACTTATACTAAACATCTTCGCCGTGGCACTATACCAAAAGGCGCGCCAACCACTTCGCAACTCCTTTACCAAATCAAAAGCAGTCTTTCCTGTTTGCCTATAAATAAGCTTCACCAGTATTTGCCCTTCTGTGCGTGTCAGCTTCTTAAGCTCTTCTGAAAACTCACCTTCTATATACTTCTGTACTTTCTTTGTATAGCGCTTTCTTTTTCTTTTCGATTTTATCAACTTCAAAGTATCATTAAGTCCAACTAATCTTTCCGCAGCCATTTTTGCATACGGGTACACCTTAATTGTTTTCCTCCTTAATATATAGTACCGTAATTTTTCTTTATGTGACGTAAACTTGAGCCTACTAAATATGAACACCTCATTTAATGGTATGGTACTTTGCAAAATGGAATCACCAGAAATACGAATATACTTTTCTACAATAGAATCATTAACTCTTTTCTCTTGCGCAAAAGCACAAAAAGAAATAAATCCTATCACAAAAAATAAAAATTCTTTTTTCATCCTATCAAAATAAACAAATGCCTTGCCAAAATTAACGATAAACATCTAATCTTATTATTAAATAAAAGTGAATATTCTTAAGTTTGTAAATAAAACATACGTACATGAGCTCTAAAAAGATTATCACTAAGAAATCTCTTGATTTTCTAGAAAAATATTTAAATAATGCAGCTCCTACCGGATACGAGTGGGAAGGTCAGAAAATATGGATGGATTACCTAAAGCCATATGTGGACACATTTATAACAGATACCTATGGTACTGCTGTTGGCGTTATAAATCCGGAAGAAAAATATAAGGTTGTAATAGAAGGACATTCGGATGAAATTTCATGGTATGTAAATTACATTTCAGACAATGGTCTTATATATGTAATACGAAACGGAGGCAGTGATCACCAAATTGCTCCTTCTAAATGGGTAAACATTCATACTAAAAAAGGAATTGTAAAGGGCGTTTTTGGATGGCCAGCAATTCATACCAGAAATAAAGCAAAGGAAGAAGCTCCCAAATTAGATAATATATTTATTGATATTGGCGCAAAAGACAAGAAAGAAGTTGAAAAAATGGGTGTACATGTTGGTTGTGTTATTACCTACCCCGACACTTTTCAAGTTTTAAACGGAGATAAATTTGTCTGTAGAGCCATCGACAATAGAGCTGGTGGTTTTATGATAGCCGAAGTTGCTCGTCTTTTACATGAGAATAAAATTAAACTTCCTTTTGGATTGTACATTACCAATTCAGTACAAGAAGAAATTGGTCTTCGTGGCGCTGAAATGATTTCGCAAACAATAAAACCAAACGTAGCTATTGTTACCGATGTTTGTCACGATACCACCACCCCTATGATCGAACAAAAGACACAGGGTCTTACAGAAATGGGAAAAGGACCAGTTATTACTTATGCTCCTGCTGTTCAAAATAAACTAAGAGAACGAATTATTGAAACTGCTGAAACGAAAAAGATTCCATTCCAACGTATGGCTTCCTCTAGAATGACAGGAACAGATACAGACGCTTTTGCATATAGCAACGGTGGAGTTGCTTCTGCATTAATCTCCCTTCCTTTACGCTATATGCACACCACTGTAGAAATGGTTCATAGAGATGACGTAGAAAATGTAATTCGCATGATTTATGAAACGCTTCTTACGATTAAAGACGGAGAAACATTTAGCTACTTTGAAGAATAGTATCATTTATTCCTTGCAATAGTATTGTCGAGAATTATACATGTTTCCAGATGGAACATCTTTTACATAAAAGAGGGAAAGTTTTTAGCTTCCCCTCTTTTTGTTAGATACATCTTCAACCTAACGTATTATGCTTTTTTTTCCTTTTGGAGCAATATCATATAAAAACAAATCTGAAAGAGACCGAAATTAGATTATTCAGATTCCCATTTTCACAGGAATGACAATTCAAACAGAAGCTTCAAGGAAATATTTTTAATCAAAGGAAGATTACAAATCCTGAATAAATTGATTCAAATCATTAATTCCATAGGTTTTCTGATTTCCTTCACTCATATTCTTTACAACAAAAGTATTTTCTACCAATTCCTGCTCTCCAATTAAAACCACATAGGGAACATTTCTTTTGTTAGCATACTTCATCTGCTTTTGCATTTTCGCATCTAAAGGATACAAATCGGCCTTTACACCAGATCTCCTAAGTTGACTTATTAATTTCAAAGAAGCCAGCGCCTCTTTCTCTCCAAAATTCACAAAGAGCACTTCTAACGATTTAGACACTTCCTCAGGAAAAAGATTCAATTCTTCTAACACCAGATAAATTCGATCTAAACCAAAAGAAATTCCAACACCACTAACATCTTTTAATCCAAAAATACTGGTAAGATCATCATAGCGGCCACCACCACCTATAGATCCCATTTTTACCTTCTCAGGAGGGGAAACCTCATAAATTGCACCGGTATAATAATTTAATCCTCGCGCCAAAGTAACATCTATAGCCAGACGAACTGTTTGCAAACTTAATTCTTCTATGGTCGAAATAATAAAAGACAACTCTTCTACCCCTTTAGAACCTTCTTCAGAATCTTTTAGCAACTCCCTTAAACTTTCTAATTGCGACTTATTTGCCCCTGTAAGTGTAAATAATGGCGCTGCTTTTGCAATAGCCACTTCAGAAATCCCTTTTCCAAGCATTTCTTTTTTCACACCCTCTTCTCCAATTTTATCTAACTTATCTAAGGCTACTGTAAAATCTATTAGCTTATCACTAGCACCAATAACTTCTGCAACACCAGCAAGAATTTTTCTATTGTTCAGTTTAACTGTGACACCTTCTAGTTTTAAATCTGTAAAAACGGCATCGTATAACTGTACAAATTCTACTTCTTGCAATAAAGACTTTACACCAACTACATCTGCATCACATTGAAAAAACTCTCTAAATCGTCCTTTTTGAGGTCGATCTGCACGCCAAACAGGCTGGATCTGATATCTTTTAAAAGGAAAATCAATTTCATTTTGATGCATTACCACATAACGCGCAAAGGGTACGGTTAAATCATAACGCAATGCTTTTTCAGAAATCTTCGTTGTTAAAGCTATGGATCTTTTTTCTTTGTAGAAATCGTCGTTAACCTTACTTAAATAATCTCCAGAATTTAATATTTTGAAAATTAATCGATCTCCCTCTTCTCCATACTTCCCCATAAGGGTTTCTGAGTTCTCAAAGGAAGGTGTTTCTATAGGTTGAAATCCGAAAGTCTGAAAATTCTTTTTAATACAATCGAAAATATAATTTCGTTTTGCTATTTCCGCAGGAGAAAAATCTCTTGTTCCTTTTGGAATTGATGGTTTCTGTGCCATTTTTTATTTATACGTCTAAAAGAAACAAGACTCTCCTATTTAAGACAAAAGTCAAGCCCTCTTTAATAATTAGTTACTTTTTACACTACCACAAATATAGGCGATTGTATATTTTATAAAACTGAAAAGTCGCTATTTTCCAATAATAGCATCAAACCATTTATACAATTCGCCTTTAGTAATTATAGCTCCTTGTTTTATTAGATTAAATTTATCTAAATTTTTATCTTCAGTATACGCTTTCGAAGCAGTTAAATACTCTACAAAATCGGATTGGTAATTCCTTTTAAACCAGGAAAAACCCTCTGTCGTTTTTAAATCTATTTCTGGATTCATCACTTTTACAGAAATTAATTTCATTTCTTTCTCAGTTAAACAAAACAAATGCATCTGTTGCGCAGAAATATTCTCTACAAATTCTACTTTAGTCAATAGACCTTCCCATACTAAATCGCTAAAAATATCAATCTCATCTTCCGCTACCTCAGGCTTCTCTTTTTTTAATTTTTTCCATTCTTCACCCGTGATAGATTGTGTAGCCAAAAAATTAATAAATTCCTGCTGTAATTCTTCTAACTGCTCTTTACTAAGTCTTGTATATTTCATAGCACAAAAATAAAAAAGACCGTACAATTGCACGGTCTTTCTTTATTAAAATATAATTTTTTTTCTCATTTTACACTTCTACCTTCTTCAAGGAGAAATATAAAATTAACGCCTAAGAGAATTCTCTTTGAATATTAAAATTATTTCTTAGCTCCAACTACATCAAAAGAGAAATCTACTATAACCGCTCTATGTAATCTAATCTTTGCATTGTAAGCACCAGTTCTTTTAATAGAACCACCTTGGATAGTGATAAACTTTCTTTCTACCTCTTGTCCTGCTTTCTTTAAAGCTTCTGCCAAATCTATAGTAGTAACTGATCCAAATAATTTGTCACCAGCTCCTGTTTTAGCAGAAATTTTAATTTCTAATTGTTTAAGTGCATCTGCTTGCGCATTAGCCTCTTTAACGATTTTTTCTTCTTTATGTGCCTTTTGTCTTAAATCTTCTGCTAACATCTTCTTTGCAGAAGTCGTTGCCAATTTAGCTAATCCATTAGGGATAAGGTAATTTCTACCGTAACCATTTTTTACTTTTACTAAATCGTCTTTAAAGCCTAAGTCCTGTACGTCTTTCCTTAATATAACTTCCATAATCTAAGCTTTTTTTATTTTAATAAATCACCAACATATGGCATTAAAGCAATATGGCGAGCTCTTTTAACTGCCACTGCTACTTTTCTTTGAAATTTCAATGAAGTACCAGTAAGTCTCCTAGGAAGTAATTTCCCTTGTTCATTTACTAATTTCATTAAGAAATCTGGATCTTTATAATCCACATACATAATTCCAGACTTCTTGAAACGACAATACTTCTTTTGCTTATTGGTTTCAATATTTAAAGGAGTAAGATACCTAATCTCACCATCCTTTTTTCCTTTTGCTTGTTGTTCTATAGATGACATATCTTATGCTTTAGCTTTTAATTTAGTTCTTCTTCTCTCTGCCCATGAAACAGCATGTTTGTCTAATTTCACAGTTAAAAAACGCATAATACGTTCGTCTCTTCTAAACTCTAGCTCATAACCGTCTATAGCTTCACCTTCTACAGCAAATTCAAACAAATGATAAAAGCCACTTTTTTTGTGCTGAATAGCGTAGGCTAATTTTTTTAGCCCCCAATTTTCTTTGGATACCATTTTAGCTCCTTTTCCAATTAAGATGTCTTCAAACTTCTTAACTGTCTCCTCTATCTGCGTATCAGATAGAACGGGATTTAAAATGAAAACAGTTTCGTAATGATTCATATTTATAAATTTTAAGTTCGCAAAAGTAAGAATATTTAATGCTATTTACAAGAAAATGAAAAAAACTTCGTTATAGCTAAACAAATTTATTAACAACAGAAACTTAACCTAAAAACCCTTATCGTGCTTATTGCTAACTACACAACATCTTATACCAATTTCACATCGGATTGAACCATGTTCACATCTTTTGTTGCAGTTGACCTTGTTTTTTTAGTATTTTGCCGATGATTTAACCCCACAAATCGACCCTATGAAATTAAGAAGTATTATTGTAGACGATTCATCTATGCAACGTATGGCCGTTGCTAAATTAGTCAACAATCACCCTAACCTAGCTCTAGTTGCTGAATATAGCAATGCTATTGAAGCAAAAAACGGAATTAAAAATCACGAAATTGATTTAATTTTTCTCGATGTTGAGATGCCTATCATTAGTGGTTTCGATCTTTTAGAATCTTTAGAAAACAGTCCTCAAGTCATTTTAATCACTGGTAAACCAGATTATGCATTAAGAGCTTTTGAATATGATGTAACGGATTATCTTCACAAACCTATTACTCTTACGCGTTTTGAAGCTTCTGTAAAAAGAGCTCTTGCCAAGTATGAGCAGGAGAATAGAGTAATTGAAGATGAAGAACATATTTTCGTGAAAAGTAATCTTAAGAAGAGAAAAGTCATTCTTAACGATATTAAATGGATAGAAGCACTTGGTGACTATATTAAATTAGTTACAGACGAGGCTAATATTGTAATTTTATCTACGATGAAGTCTTTTGAAAAGCAACTACCAGAAGATAAATTCCTAAGAATTCACAAATCATATATAGTGAACTTAGAAAAGGTAGAAAAATTTAACAGCAAAAATGTTGAAGTTAGTGGTAGACAAATTCCATTAAGTAGAAATAAGAAAACGGAGTTAGCAGAAGCGCTAAGTAACGTATAAAAATATATTAGTCTACATTATATATAATACGTACTCCTTTAAAATAGGGAATTGCATTAAAAGACTTTTCGGTTTTTTTAATGCAATTTTTTGTTTTTAGAAGGGATTGTTTTTCTGGTATTTTTAAAATTATGTTTTTTAAATATTGATTTCTTATCCGTGCAACAGGAGGGTATTCTGGTCCCAAAACATTCTCTCCAAACGTATTTTTGAGTGATTTAGAAAACCACAAAGCAGCTTCGTTTAATTTATTATAGTCCTTATGCTTAAAGGTGAATTTAATTATTTTATTAAATGGCGGGTATTTAAATTGCCTTCGTTCCTCTAATTGCTCTTTAAACATGGTTGGAAAATCACTAGTAGCTACTTGTTTTAAAATTTGATGGTATGGATTAAATGTCTGTATTAGCACCTTCCCTCTTTTTTTGGTTCTACCTGCCCTACCCGCTACTTGCGTAAGCAATTGAAATGTTCTTTCATGTGCTCTAAAATCAGGAAAATTCAACAAACTATCCGCATTCATAATCCCAACAAGACTTACATTTCTAAAATCTAGCCCTTTGGTTAACATTTGAGTCCCAACAAGAATATCCATCTCCTGCTGCTCAAAAGCTGTAATTATTTTTTCATAAGCATACTTACCACGTGTGGTATCCAAATCCATTCTTCCTATTTTGGCTTCTGGAAATAAAGTAATTAGCTCCTGCTCTATTTGCTCTGTTCCAAAACCTTTGGTATCTAAGGTTGCACTTCCACATGCCAAACATCCTTTCTGTAATGCCATATGATAGCTACAATAGTGGCATCGTAACTGCTTCCTGAACTTATGATAGGTTAAACTAACATCACAATTTGGACATTGTGGAGAATGTCCACAGGTTGTACATTCTAAAATAGGCGCGTATCCTCTTCTATTTTGAAATAGAATAATCTGTTCATTTAAATCTAAGGCTTCCGTAATTTCTTGCAATAAACGCTCTGAAAAATGTCCTTTCATTCTTTTCTTTCGCGATTGCTCTTTAATATCTACTAATTCCATTTCTGGCATTAATACATTACCATACCTTTTTCTAATACTCGCGTAGGCATATTTCCCCTTCTTAACATTATTAAATGTCTCTAAACTAGGTGTCGCAGAACCTAATAAAATGGGACTCTTATGCAATTTAGACAAAACAATTGCTGCATCTCTGGCGTGGTATCTTGGTGCAGGATCAAACTGTTTAAAAGAAGCTTCATGCTCTTCATCTACAATTACAATTCCGAGATTGGAAAAAGGCAAAAACAAAGAAGAACGTGCACCAATTACAATTTGCGCTTTAGACTTTTTTTCCAATACATTATTCCAAACTTCTACCCGCTCCTGCACATTGTATTTAGAATGGTATACAGCTACTTTTTCTCCAAAATAATTCTGCAATCTAGATATTAACTGGGTAGTTAAGGCAATTTCTGGCAGTAAATACAAGGCCTGTTTACCGTTATTTATACACTCCTCAATTAATTTTACATACACTTCAGTCTTACCAGAAGAAGTTACCCCATGCAATAGCACAGGAATCTCTTTTTGAAACCCTAACTTAATTTCGTCTAAAGCAATTTGCTGGTGTTCGTTGAGCGATTTTAGTTCCGCATTTTTCTTTTCTCCATCGTACATAACCCGATCGGTTTGCACAAAATACGCCTCCAAAACACCTTTATCTACGAGTGCTTTTATAATAGCTTTGGAGCCTCCACTATTCATTTCTAAATCGGTAACTTTTATAGGTTTCTTTGACGTTGCTTGTAACTGAAAAAGTGCAAGAACTACCTGACTTTGTTTTGGAGCTCTGGATAAATCTGTAAGGAGTTTTTCTAAATTCTCTTCTGACTGGTATTCTTTTCCCATCCGAACAAAACGCACCATTTTTGGCTTGTATTGTTCGTAAATCTCTTCTTTAAGATGAATAACATCTTTACTTATTAGTCTGTTTAAAAGAGGTAAAATATTTTTCCTATCAATTATAGAACTTATTTCATGGACTTTCAAAATAGGCTGATGCAATAAAGCCTCATACACTAAAAACTCATCGTCCTCTAGTTCGTCTTCCTTAATTTCTGCTTTTTCATTCTTTAAAATGAGCGTTTCACTCTCAAGTAAAAATGCACTAGGCACGGCGCTTCTAAACACCTCTCCAACAGAGCACATATAATACTTGGCAATCCATGACCAAAGTTTTAATTGCAATAGGTTTACAACAGGGTATTCATCTAAAATCTGATGAATTTCTTTTGCCTCATAAACTGTAGGTGCTTCGGTATGAATATCGCTCACCAAGGCAGTATAAATTTTTGTTTTCCCAAAAGGAACAGCGACACGCATTCCTGGTTTCAAAAATTCTGCTTCGGCTTCAGAAATACTATAGGTAAAAAGCTTTTCTAAAGGGATGGGTAATATTACATTTATAAAGTGCTGCATAACTCCACTTCTACTATCCTTTCACTCGTATCCAAGTTTGTGTTCTATAGATAAAAGCTAGATATCCACGTACTTTTAATTCGTTAGGGTTTTCTGGGTTCAACCATATTTTACAGCGAAAAGTCATAGCCTGCTCAGGGTCAAAAAGTGTTTTCCCTTTGTATTCTCCATCTTCGTTTTTCTCCAATCCGTCTATAATTTGCATTCCCAATACGGGTTTATCCTTTCTTTCACCATCACATTTTGCACAGAGCGCATCTTCCTTTCCTTTTTCGAGAATAGCAACAACTTCACCATACATTAATCCGTTCTCTTCATAAACATTGATTACTGCCTTTTCTACACCATTTCTATCGTCTATTGTTTTCCATTTTCCAAATACACTTTGGGCAAATGAAAATTGCGTACACAGTAGTATTGTACAAAATACGAGTAATCTATTTTTTATCATTCTTTATTTTTACATTTTTCCGTAATGAATTCAATGTTGCATTCAATTCAAACCCAAGGAGTAATATATTACAATTCAACCAAATATATACCATTAATATTAACAATCCTCCAAGAGCTCCATACAATTCATTATAGCGTGCAAATTTCTCTACATACACCCCAAACAAATAAGATGTTAGAATAAATAAAAGCGTTGTCATAAGTGCACCTGCCGAGAAAAATCGGGTTTTTTTCCCCTCTCTAGTCCCAAAATAATACAAGGTTGCAGTAGTTAGATAAGAAAGCATCATAAAAAACAACACTTTAGCTATTTGCACCCCTAAAAGATCCACATCATCTACATTAGTCCCTTCAATTGTACCAGCATAACTACTAACGGCTTCTAATATATACACTTGAAAATATACAAATGCGGCAGCACCTAAAATGAGTAAAACCGACAAAATAAGTCCAACCATTAAGGCATAGGCATACTGTCTTAAAAAGTTACGAGTTAAGCTTACATGATAGGAATTTTCGAATCCTGCGAAAATAGCGTTTACACCGTTTGCTACTAGAAAAATTGAAATTAAAAAAGTAGACGATAATAGTCCACCTCCTTTATCCTGGTCTTTTATCTGTTGGTAAATATCATTAAAATAATCACTTGTTGCTGTAGGCAAAAAGTATTCTAAAAAAATTATAAAATCACTATCAAAATCGGCACTAACATAAGGAATAACAAACGGTAAAAGTGTAACTAAAAAGATAAGAAGTGGAAACAATGCCATAAACAAACTAAAAGCAATAGCACTAGCTCTAGAAGACAATGCTCCTCTAACTATTCCTGTAATGTACATTTCTATTAAATCGTAAAACGACAAGCCTTCAAAAGCAGAAAGTTTAATTTTTTTCAAAAATTGCACTACCCAATTGAGTATTGGAATTTTATCTAATTTTTCTTCTATCTCTGCCGACATTTTAAACCGCTTTTAAACTTAAATCCATATTATATACAGAATGTGTAAGAGCTCCTGAAGAAATATAGTTTACACCACATTCTGCATACTCTCTAATTGTCTTTTCATTAATACCACCAGAAGATTCTGTTAAACATTTATCGCCTATAATAGCTACCGCTTTACGAGTGTTGGCATAATTAAAATTATCTAATAAAATTCTATAAACACCCCCAGCAGCAAGTATTTTTTGCACTTCTTCTATATCTCTGGCTTCTACAATTATTTTAAGGTCTCTATCTGTTTTTTTAAGATACTGTTTTGTCTTTTCTATTGCCAAACCAATACCTCCCGCAAAATCGATATGATTATCTTTAAGCATAATCATATCATACAAAGCAAAACGATGATTATGTCCTCCTCCAATTTTTACAGCCCATTTCTCCGCTGCGCGTAAACCTGGTGTTGTTTTGCGTGTATCTAAAATTTTCGTTTCTGTTCCTTCTAACAATTTTACAAAAAAATTGGTTTTTGTAGCAATAGCACTCATTCTCTGCATAGCATTCAACACCAAACGCTCTGCTTTTAAAATGCTCTGAGAACTACCTACAACATAAAAAGCAATATCTCCATACTTTACAAATTCGCCATCTCTAATTAAGGTTTCTACCTTTAGATTAGAATCTACAAAAGAGAAAACCATTTTAGCAAATTCAATTCCGGCAATAATACCTTCGTCTTTCACCAAAAGCTTTGCTTTTCCTGTAGCACTTTCTGGAATACAAGCAAGTGAACTATGGTCACCATCACCTACATCCTCGCGTATGGCATTTTTAATAATAAGATCTAATTCGTTCTGAAATTGAGCTTCTGAAATCATTTATATAAATTGATATTGTTCTTCTTTGCTAAAATACTAAAAACCTAAGTTCAATTAAAACATAACAAGTTGATTTGTTTTCACCGTTTGATTTTTGATATTTGGTTTCTTAGGCAAAAAACTATACGCAATAAGGTCTGTGATACTAATTACTAGAAAATTACCCAAGCTTCGGTGTCTAAAATACTCAATTTGACAGATATTTTTTAAGCTCATCACTTATAGGCCTCTATTACGGAGCGTTTTCTGAGTAGAATTTTATCGCTTATAGTTATTAATGAATTCTTCATATCGCTTCTAACCAATGTGATTAATTGGATACCGTCCACAAAAATTACTAGGAGATTCATTTTCGAAAATTCTCGTTCTTTTACTATCTTAGTCGCCTGAAAAAAACCTATAGCAATCGTTACGGTTATTTGAACTTAATTAGACAAAAAATACTAATGAAAAAACAACTTTTATTTCTTTTGACTATAATTTTCAGCCTTAATTGCTTTTCACAAATTTCTTATGAAAAAGGGTATTATATTACTAATACTAATCAAAAAATTAATTGTCTAATCAAGAATATTGATTGGAATAATAATCCAACTGAATTTAAATATAAACTATCCGAAAACAGTGAACCAAAAAAGGCGGTTATAAAATCAGTCAAAGAATTTGGTGTTGATAATATTTCAAAATACATCAGAAGTATTGTAAACATAGACAGGTCTAGAGAAAATATCAATTATTTAAGCAATGGCAAAAAACCGATATTTAAAGAAGAAGAACTTTTTTTAAAAGTATTAGTTGAAGGTAATTCTAATTTATATGAATACGTTGAAGGCAACTTAGTAAGATATTTTTACAATATAGAGAACTCTATTATTGAGCAATTAATCTTCAAAAAATATAATATCATTATGTATTATGCTGGTAAAGACAGTAGATTGAAGCAACAGTACACGAATAATATTGGCGAAAACAATAGATTTAGACAACAGTTATGGAGTGATTTGAAATGTTCAAATTTCAAAATAAGTAAATTTAAAAGTATAGAGTATAAAAAAAATGATTTAATACGATTATTTGTAGAATATAATAAATGTAATAATCAAGAATATATAAATTATGAAGAAAAACAAAAAGGAGAGTTCTTTAATTTAACAATTAGGCCTCGTATAAATAATTCTTCATTAACAATGCAAAACTCTTTTTCTAATCTTAGAAATTTTGATTTCGGGAATAAAACAGGATTTGGGTTTGGATTAGAAGCTGAGTTTATTTTGCCTTTTAATAAAAACAAATGGGCAATTATAATTGAGCCAACTTATCAAAGTTTTAAATCCAAAAAAATAAATAATGTAAGTAATATATTTGGAGGGAAGTTAATAGCTAAGGTCGATTACAGTTCTATTGAAGTCCCTTTAAGTTTAAGACATTATTTCTTTCTTAGTAAGAATTCAAAAGTATTTTTAAATGCTTCATTTATCTTTGATTTTAGTTCAAATTCATCATTTGAAATTACTAGAGATGATGGCACTAATTTTAGTGCGCTAGAAATTGCAACACGAAAAAATTTCGCGATAGGAATTGGTTACAAACAGAATGATAGATATAGCTTGGAAATAAGATACCAAACGAGTAGAAAAATTTTAATGGCTCATTCACTCTGGGGTTCAGATTATAAAACATTATCAATAATATTCGGGTACTCGTTATTCTAAAACAACCCATAACAAATACCTGAGTTAAAAAACAAACTTTGTTAAGCTAATTTTAAAATATAATTCCTATCATAAAGTGTGCAGATTTAGAAATACCATAAGCTTACTTTATTACCAATAAGGAATTTTCAGCAACTATTCCTTGCAAAATTCATCAAGTAAACAAAAAATTCTGTAACGTTAGATTAATAAATTGAATTTCAATACCTTAAATTAATTATAATTTATCTTTTACGCTAGATAAATATCAAATATTATTAATCTAACACAGGTTAAAAACAAACTCCAATTATAAAATCTATTTTCTAAGAAATACATATGTATGATGTAACTTTGGGATATGACAATTACCTTGCTCAGTATTGGAAAAACGGACAACAAACAATTACAACAATTGATTGAAGCCTATGAAAACCGACTAAAACACTATATTAAATTTAAGTTAGAAATTATTCCTGACCTAAAAAATGTAAAAAACCTTTCCCAAGCACAACAAAAAGAAAAAGAAGGAGAGGCAATTCTTAAGAAGTTGACTCCAACAGATATTTTAATTGTTTTAGACGAAAACGGAAAACACTATTCTTCAGTTGAATTCTCTACTTTTCTTCAGAAAAAAATGAATTCTGGGATTAAGAACTTAGTTTTTACTATTGGAGGTCCTTATGGGTTCAGTCCCGCTGTTTATCAAAAAGCACAGGGTAAAATTAGTTTTTCTAAAATGACTTTTTCACACCAAATGATACGGTTATTTGTTGTAGAGCAAATTTACCGAGGGTTCACTATTTTAAAAAATGAACCTTACCATCATCAGTAATTAGTATTGAGATTACGGTAATCCAGATACTTTCCTACTTCAAAACGACTTAACTAAAAAAAATATTTCTGCTTAGCTATTTCGACTAATATAGAACTCTGAATTTAATAGTGTTTTCCACATTTCTAAGAGCCTTAACTACGTCTTTATTATACTCTTTATCCAAATCACTAATTACGTAACCAACTTCATTATCTGTAGAAAGATACTGTCCTGTGATATTCATTTCATATTTCGCCAAAACCTTATTAATTTTTGCCATTACACCAGGAACATTCTTATGAATATGCAAAAACCGATGTGCATTGGTCTGCTTAGGCAACCTAATATTTGGAAAATTAACGGCATCTACCGTATTACCACTATTTACATAATCCATTATTTTGTTAGGAACAAAATCAGCTATATTTCGCTGTGCTTCCTCTGTACTTCCACCAACATGAGGTGTTAATATTACATTAGATAATCCCTGTAACTCTGTTACAAAATTTCCGTTACTTCTAGGCTCTTCTGGGTATACATCTACAGCAGCTCCACCAATTTTACCGCTTTTTAAGGCTACGGACAACGCTTTAATATCTACTACAAAACCACGAGAAAGGTTTATAAAAATAGCTCCGTGCTTCATCCTATTAATTTCCTTCTCTCCAATAAAATTCTTATTCGCCTTATTGTCGTCTATATGTAAAGTAACCACATCTGAAATAGTTAATAAATCTTCCAGCGTATTGCATTTTATAGCATTACCTAAAGCTAATTTATCTGACACATCATAGTAATAAACACGCATTCCCAAAGCTTCAGCTAAAACAGAAAGTTGCTTACCAATATTTCCATACCCAATAATTCCTAGGTTCTTCCCTCTTACTTCTCTAGAATTTGCTGCGGTTTTATTCCACTGTCCTTTATGAATCTCCGTACTTCTTGGAAAAACGCTACGCATTAGCATTATAATTTCACCAATCGCCAATTCTACTACAGAACGAGTATTACTATATGGTGCGTTAAATACCACTACGCCATTCCTCTTACATGCTTCTAAATTTATTTGTGTCGTTCCTATACAAAAAGCACCAACTACCATTAATTTATTTGCAGCATCTAAAACTTTTTGAGTCACTTGTGTTTTAGAACGAATTCCTAAAACATGCACCCCTTTTATTTTCTCTATAAGTTCTTCCTCTGGTAGACTGTGCTTTATTAGCTCTACAGAAAAACCTTCCTCAGAAAGGTTTTTAAAAGCATCTGGATGCACATTCTCTAGCAATAAAATCTTTATTCTATTTTTTGGATACGATATATTCCTAGGTAATTTATTTACATATAAAAATTCATCTAAATTAGGAGTAATAAAATCCGCGTTATCTGTAGCCTTATCTCTTTGTACATTTTCGGTATATGCGAAAAACTTATCTGCAATTCCCGCTTCTCTCATTACATAATCACTATACCCATCTCCAATTACCTGTACTTCACCTTCTAGGTTAAGATCCTTAAGACATTGTATTTTTCCATTATGCGAAGCAAGTACATTTTCTTCATCAAACCCATTAATATTTCCTTCACTATCAAAGGTAAACGTATTGGCATATACCCGATCAGATGGTATATTGTATTCCGCAACTATAGGGTCTATAAATTCTTTAAATCCGCAAGAAATAACATAAATATCATTGGAAAAATCTCTAAAAAACTCTTTATTAGAGGCAATGGATTTAGATATTTTCTGACGTAATTCTGCCACCAAAGGCTCTAAATTATCTTTATGTGCTTTTAATAATTTTATTCTTCTCTCTAAGGATTCTGTAAACGAAATATCACCATCTATTCCAAGGTTTGTAATTTCCTGAATTTCTTTAATTATAGCATCTTTTTCAGGATTTCCTTGCAGTGTAATTTCTGCTAAAACATCTAATGCTTCTACCCTTGTTAATGTACTATCAAAATCAAATACATACTTTCTCTCCACTTGAATCATACCTCTATAGATGAAATTTATATTCAAATGTAAAAATTATATCTGGTGTGCTAAGTTATTTAGTGTAAAAATTATTATGCACAACGATTAATAACAGGATAGTTGTCAAATCGACTTTTTTGTTAGCTTTAAATTAGAAATATCGCATTATGAAATTTTAATTTTTTTTACTTTTTAGGACCTATAAGCTTTTATAGATGATACCAGTTAAAATTGCAATTCCAAAACTCAAAAGCGTTCCTATTAAAATATACTCGGTTAATTTTCTACTATTACTTTCTTTTAAGTCATTAAATCTAAAAACAGATTTTGCAGCAATCAACAATCCTATAGCCTCCCAATGGTCCAGAATAATAAAAGTTAAAACAAATAGTCGTTCTATAATACCAATATACTTTCCTGCGTTGGGGAGCGATTTATGATCCAATACAATTTTATCTGACATTCCTTCTAACATTCTTCCCATTATAATAGCAGTAGGAAAACTTACAAAAACAATTGCCGTAACCAAATTCCAATCGATTTGTTGTAATAAGTTTAACGTATGTTCAACTAAATTCGTAAAATAAGCAACTACATACAGTACCACTAAATGCAATACTTGGTCTATAAAAAAGGGGATAAATTTATTCTTAAAAAAAGAATTGGTATACAATTTTCCTAAATCAATCGCATAATGGGTAATTGCAATTACCCCTGCTAATTTCCAATAAGACAGATCCCATAGTAGTAGCATTGTAATTACAAAATGAAGCAATACATGTAAATACAGAAACTTCGACCTTATTTTATTAGCCTCTTTATGTATAACCCAACGGTTAGGTTGCAACATAAAATCTCCTATAAGATGTGCCAAAAACAACTTTGTAAATAAAATCATATGAGAAAATTAATTTGGTAATGTACGTTTGTAATACTCTAACAACTCAAAAAGCAAATCTAATCGTGCTCGCTTTTGCCTTTGGCTAACTGCAGATTGTTTTATATTCAATTCTTGTGCAATTTCTTGTTGTGACGCTTCTGAATTTTCTAATGCTAAGGAAACAATCTCAGCAGAAACTACAGACCAATCATTCATAAAATCCAAAGTGAGTTTTAGTATTAAATTTATAGTATCGTCATAATTCGTGTCATCTGTAGCAATAGCTAAATTCAATTTCTTTTGTTTAAGACTTTCAAAAACACGACCAGAACGTTGGTATGCAGTTCCGTTAGATTGACTTACACTAGAACCTGTATAGGATTCCTCTCCAATACCAATCCCCATCCTAACATCTAATCCTTTTATACTTTTTACGCAAGATTTAATCCCTATTACCACATGCAACGCCTTTTCTACAGAGACCTTTACTTGAAACTCATCTCCTCGATAAATATCCCAAACAACGGGAGAATCTCCCAACTTAGACAAGTATTGTTTTAAAACACCTATCCATTCCGACTCCATATAAGAATCCGAATTAATAATATCTCCTGTTATAATTGCTACCATGATTTATAAGCTAAAACGCTAATATACTAAATTATAAGCAAAATAACTAATATATATAATTATAAGCTTATATGCTTATAATCACATACTCCCTGTTTTCACAAGAATGACATTTTCAACGGAAACCCTGTATTCTAAGACTAAACAATATTTCCCCAAGCGCACTAGGTATTAAATAAGAATCTCTTTGTCTTTAGACGTAAGTCTTTAAGCATTAAATCCAATTGGATTATCACACACCAATTAAAACCAACGACGAACAGAACTACAGTATTTCCTATAATCCGAACCAAACTTTTTCAACAAAGCATCTTCTTCTGGAATAATTTGAAATGCATTCATATACTTAACAAAACCAGCTACTAACAATACATTAAAGGCATTATGCAGATACAATCCCAAAGCTATTAATAGAAATAGCATCCCCAAATACATAGGGTTTCTGGTATACCTATACATACCTTTAACTACCAAAGAACTCACTTTGGAAGGCGCAATAGGATCTACCGTAGTTTTCGCTCTATAAAATTGAAATATAGACAAGGACATAATACATAAACAAGCTATCAGGAAAAATTTAACTATATAATTTCGACCAAAAAAATCAAAATCACCTACTCCTAGAATTACTGAAAGTCCATACATTAACAATCCAAAACATACTAGAATCAACACAGGCGGTACTTTTAACTTCATATAATAATCCTTTATATTCCTAAAACAAGCTTCATACTACAAAAACACACTAGCGAAAATAAAATTACTATTTTTGCTCCACTTTATTAGCTATTAAGTCAATTAACTAGACTTATTTTAAATACTACTCTATGAAACTTGTTTTTGCTACACATAACCAAAATAAGTTAGAAGAGGTGCGATTATTACTTCCTAGCTATATTCAATTGCTATCTCTAAATGATATTAATTGCACAGATGAAATTCCAGAAACTGCAGAAACACTAGAAGGAAACGCTATTATTAAAGCAAATTACATTACCGAAAATTACGGCTACAATTGTTTTGCGGATGACACAGGTCTGTTAGTAGATGCGGTTCATGGTAACCCAGGAGTATATTCAGCTCGCTACGCAGGTAATCAAAAGAATGCAGAAGATAATATGTCTAAATTACTATCCGAATTAAAAAATAATAGCAATAGAGCTGCTCATTTTGAAACCGTTATTACATTAAATTTAGACGGACAAAAAATATTTAGAGGAATAGCAGAAGGAGTTATAACCACGGAAAAACAAGGTGATAAAGGCTTTGGGTACGATCCAATTTTTAAACCCACAGGGCATACAAAAACCTTTGCTCAACTACCTATAGCAATAAAAAATGAAATAAGCCATCGCGGCAAAGCAATAAAACAGCTAGTAGCATACTTAATGAAGATAAAATAATGTTAGAAATTAAAGAAACAGAAACAACCATATTAGTAACTGTAGCCTCTATCCGAGCACAAGGAATTGGAGGTGCATTAATTGTTCTCTTCTCCGCATTCATGGCCATTTCTGAAATGACTAACAATAACCTGGAGGAAGAAATGATGATAGCACATAACAAGCTAGGCAGCTATTCTAACTGGTATCAATCTAAAAGTATAAAACAAAATTTAAAAGAAAGCGAACTTCATTATTTAGAAACCTTAATTCTCACTAACAAAACTGAAAACAATTTACTTCCTAGTTTAAGAACAAAAATTAAGAACACAAAAAAGCTTATTTTAAAATACGAAGCAGAAAAAACAGAAATACTCGTTGGTTCTGCAAACGTTCCAAGAGAATATTGGGCACAAGATTTAGACGGGAAAATGGGTGCCATTATTGGCGTAAAAGAATGGTGGGTAATCACAGACGAATACACTATTGCTACCAAAAAGTTTGATTTAGCAATGCTCTTTTTCCAGATAAGCATCATACTAGGAGTAGTGTCTATTATTATTCAAAGTTACTACAAGCTACAAAGAACTTTTATAATACTAATGACACTTTTAGGACTCATAGGAACTCTAGTTTCTATATATGGCTATATATTAGCCCCTTAGACAATTTTCAAGGTGTAATTCATAATTAAATAAATAAGTAGTACCTTTGCCGCTTAAATTAACGCCGCTAGTATAGCATGTGTTACGCTGAGTCTAATTAGGTTATAAAATAATCGCTCTATGTAACATACATATTTGCGAATAAAATAACAGATTATGACAAAGTTTGAAGAGCTTGGGTTAGACAAATCCTTGCTAGATGCTATTGCTGATATGGGATATGAAACCCCATCAGAAGTACAAGAAAAAGCAATTCCCCTTTTATTAGAAGATGACATCGATTTAGTTGCCTTAGCCCAAACGGGTACAGGAAAGACAGCTGCTTTTGGTTTCCCATTAATTCAGAAAATTGATAGTAGCAGTAGAACTACACAAGGATTAATTCTATCACCAACAAGAGAATTATGTATTCAGATAACTAAAGAACTACAACTCTATTCAAAATACGAAAAAGGAGTTAATGTAGTAGCTATCTATGGTGGTGCTAGTATTTCTGACCAAGCAAGACAAATACAAAGAGGAGCACAAATAGTTGTTGCCACTCCAGGAAGAATGAAAGATATGATTGGCCGTAGAATGGTAGACATATCTAAAATTGACTATTGTGTATTAGATGAGGCAGATGAAATGTTAAACATGGGCTTCTATGAAGACATAAAAGACATTTTATCTAACACACCAGAAGATAAATCTACATGGTTGTTTTCTGCAACTATGCCAAGAGAAGTATCGGCTATTGCTAAAAAGTTTATGCATAGTCCTACAGAAATTACTGTTGGAGCAAAAAATTCAGGTGCATCTACAGTACAGCATGAATATTATGTTGTAAGTGGTAGAGACCGCTACCCTGCATTAAAAAGGTTAGCAGATACCAATCCAGATATCTTTTCTGTAATTTTCTGTAGAACAAAACGTGATACACAAAAAGTTGCTGAAAAATTAATAGAAGACGGATACAGCGCAGGAGCATTACACGGAGATTTAAGTCAAAACCAAAGAGATTTGGTAATGAGTTCTTTCCGTAAGAAACAAATACAAATGTTAGTTGCAACCGATGTAGCTGCACGTGGTATAGACGTTACAGATATAACACATGTAATAAATTACCAATTACCAGACGAAATAGAAACCTACACTCACCGTAGTGGTAGAACTGGTAGAGCTGGTAAATCTGGTATTTCTATGGTTATTGTTACACGTAGTGAAATGCGTAAAATAAAAGCAATAGAGAATAAGATGAAAGTTAAATTTCTTACTAAAAAGATTCCTACAGGAATGGAAATTTGCGAGATTCAGTTATACCACCTAGCAAGCAAAATAAAGAATACAGAAATTAATCCAGAAGTTGAAGGATATTTACCTGCGATTACAGATGTTTTACAAGGTATAGACAGAGAGGAACTAATTAAAAAAATAATTTCTGTTGAGTTTAGTCGTTTCCACGATTACTATACAAAAAAACAAGATCTAAACACTTCTAACGCTGGCGGAGAACGTGGCGAACGAGGAGAACGTAGAGGTAGAGATGCAGAAATCCCTAAGGATGGTTCTGTACGTTACTTTATTAACGTAGGAGAAAGAGACGGCTATGATTGGATGTCTTTAAAAGACTTCTTAAAAGACACCGTTGATTTAGAACGAGATGATGTTTTTAAAGTAGATGTAAAAGAGAGTTTTGCTTTCTTTAATACCGATGCTAGTATTACAGAAAAAATATTACAAACTTTTACTGAATTCAAAGTAGACGGAAGATTTGTAAATGTAGAAATCTCTAACAATCCTGGAGGCGGCGGCGGCGGCGGCAGTCGTGGAAGAAGAGACCGAGGCGGAAGAGATAGAGATCGCGGAGGAAGTCGTGGAAGAAGAGATAGCAGAGACAATAAAGGAAGTTCCTCTTATGGAGGAGGCGGAAGAAGAAGTGATTCTGGAGGAAGTGATTCGGGAAGAAGAAGTGATTCTCGTAGAAGCGACTCTGGAAGAAGTGATTCAGGAAGAAGTGACTCTAGTAGCCGAAGAAGAAGTAATTCTGGTGGAGACAGCAAAAAGAGAAGCGGATTTTACTAGTCAGCATAAACAATTAACAGTATTAAGTTAATTCTATATTAAAAAAACACGCAATAGCGTGTTTTTTTATTTAGTTTAGTATTTTTAAAATTGATATTTATTCTATGCATAAAATTATACTGTTAGGCTTTGCTTTTATCACTTTCTTTGGATTTTCACAAGAAAACAATACACAAAACGGACAAATAAAGGCCGTTGTAATAAATGCACAAACTAATGTAACCATGGAAAGTGTACATGTTTTAAACCTAAATAAAGTGGTTGGAACAATTACAAATAAAGAGGGAGAATTTTCTATTACCGCAGCAGTCAACGATACACTTTATTTTACTTTCTTAGGATACAAGGCCCAGAAAGTAAGAGTCACTAATGATATGTTCAAATTTCAAGGAACAAAAATTGCATTAACAGAGCTTGCCTATGCCTTAGAAGAAGTAATTGTTAGACCATATCAACTTACAGGATTCTTAGAGATTGATGTAAAAAACCTCCCTATAAATGACGCATACCAATACAGCATTTCTGGTTTACAAGCAGGATACGAAGCAGGAAAAAGAAACCCTAGTGCGGTAACCAAAGTTTTAGGAGCAATATTGAATCCGGCTGATTTACTCCGTAATTTGTTCGGCAAAAAAGCCAACCAAATGAAAAAACTCAGAAAGATGAAAAAAGATGATAATATCCAAGATTTATTAGCATCAAAATTTGACCGAGTTACACTAACCGAGTTACTTCAACTAGAGAAAGCGGATATAGATGATATTTTATCCAATTGCAACTATTCCAAATCATTTATCAAAACAGCCAATGACTTGCAGATATTAGATGCCATAAGCGGTTGTTACGAAGAATTTAAGGTTTTAAACAGAAAGCGATAAAATCTTTATAGTTTTATTCAGCCTTCCAAAATTCCTTTTAAACGCTCTAAGCCTTCTTCAAAGTCTTTCCCTACAGATTTATCCATATTCATAAAAAGCATCATAATACTAATAGGAAATTTGTTTTTACCACTAAAACCCCAAGTAACTTTTGTTTCGGTTGCTGAAATTTCATCCACTTGAAAATAACAATCTGAAGTCGCTTTAAAAGGTTTAAAAAACCGAAGTTCTCCCTCTACCCTTTCTCCTTCAATAATTTTGGTTATTTCTTGTTCTCCTTCACCCACTTCTTTATTCCCTACCCAAGAAGTAATTGCTCCCACTTCACCATCTGTGCCTTTGTACACCTTCTTCATATTCAAATCCTTCTTTCGCCAAGGCGACCATACATCCAATTTCTTTAGATATTTTATATGTTCAAAAACTTCTGCTTTTGGTTTATTTATAATTATCTCTCTAAAAACATGGTACTTTGTTGGTGCAATTATTCCTAACAACACAACAAGAAGAACTATTCCGGCTAAAACATAAAGAAAAATATACATAAGATGATTTTTTTAATTCGACTAAAACATTGGAAAGTAAAATCCAAATTGGACTATCGCTCTGCGATTAAATATACAATATATTTTACTTAGTACCGTAATAGCGCCCTAGGACATCGTCAATACTTCTAATAGATTTTTTAGTCCAATCTAATTGTTTCTCTTCTTTTTCTTCCGCTGACAATTCCCAAGAAAAGTCTTTATTTTTCAATTTCACAGTTAAAGAATGAAGAACAATTGCAGCAGAAACCGAAATATTTAGACTCTCCGTAAATCCAACCATAGGAATCTTTACAAACCCATCTGCTTCTTGCATAACTTCCACACTTAACCCATGTCTCTCCGTACCAAAAAATAAAGCCGTTTTGTCCTCCAACTTAAAATCCTCCAAATAGCAAGAATCATTATGTGGTGTAGTTGCAATAATTTTGTAACCATTTTTTCGGAGTGTAGCAATACAGTCTTTAGTACTACTATACCTATGTACATCTACCCACTGCTCTGCTCCCATTGCAATATTCTTATCTAGTCTTTTCCCGAATCTGCTTTCTATTAAATGCGCTTCCTGCACACCAAAAACTTCGCAACTTCTAATTACAGCACTAGCATTATGCGATTGGTAAACATCTTCAACAGCTACCGTTACAAACTTGGTACGTTCTTCTAAAACCTTTATAAATCGTGCTTTTCTTTCTGGACTAATAAAATCTTCTAAATACGTTAACAGTTTATGGTCTATCATAAGTCGAATATACTAAAAATGAAAAGACTATTTTTAGACGTAAGAATATAATATGAAGAAAAAAATAGTTGTTTTAACAGGTGCCGGAATTAGCGCAGAAAGCGGAATCAAAACCTTTCGTGATGCTAATGGTTTATGGGAAGGTCATAATGTCATGGAAGTGGCATCACCTGAAGGATTCGCTAATAACCCAACTCTAGTGCTCAATTTTTACAACCAAAGAAGAAAACAACTATTAGAAGTTAGTCCAAACAAAGCACATGATGCCTTGGTTTTGTTAGAAAAATACTATAATGTTACTATTATAACTCAGAATGTAGACGATTTACACGAAAGAGCTGGTAGTTCCGCTGTAGTACATATTCATGGTGAGTTGCTTAAAACTCGAAGTACAAAAAATGAGCGCACCGTATTAAACTGGAAGAACGATTTATCCTTGGGGGACTTATGCCAAGATGGACACCAACTACGTCCTCATATTGTTTGGTTTGGCGAAGAAGTTCCTCTTTTAGAAAAAGCTATCAAAATAACACAAGAAGCAGAAATACTAATTATCATAGGTACTTCTATGCAAGTGTATCCTGCTGCTAGTTTAATGCATTATGTAACCGAAAAGACTGCTATCTACTTTATAGACCCAAAACCTGTTATAGACCCAAATGATTCTATCAATTTAATAGTAATTACTAAAGCAGCAACAATTGGCGTTCCTACTCTGGTCGCAGATTTAATTGATAAAGTGCTCTAGTTCTCTTAGCCCACTGAATAATTTGTTCTTTTTGATTTTCGGTTAACCTAGCATCAAAATGTGTCCAAGTATATTCCTTTAGCGGCATTACTTCATTTTCTAAGACTTCAATAATTTCTTCTAATTTGTGGTCCTTCTTTTTTACGGAATAGTTTCCCCATTCCGAAAAATTAACCTCTTCCTTCCCTTCTCTAATATGGTCCGCCATCCAATTAGAAAAAGGAGAAATTTGTCCATACCAAGGATAAACAGTGTTATTACTATGGCAATCAAAACAAGAATTTTTAAGAAGTAATTTAACCCCTGGTGGCGGATTTGTTTCTTCAAAAAAAACTATCATATGCTCCCCTTCATCTTCATTTTTACTTGGTCCAAAAAACTGTATCACAATAAAACCAATTAAAAAAGATCTTCCTAGTTTTTTTACAATCCTCATTTTGCTTATTTTTCAATTCTAAAATTACACCTTTTGTGACGAAACAAGAATTATACGAATCCTTAAATTACGTAAACCATTCCAGAGAGAAGCGACAAGAAATGGCACAAGTTATTCTAGAAAATCCTAAACTAATTGGTCCTTTGCTAGATATAGCATTTGCAGTGAAAGATCCTATTTCTTTTAGAGCATGTTGGGTGATGGAATTTACAGCAAAAAAAAAACTTTCTTATATTTTTCCGCACTTAGATAACTTTACAACTAACATAAATAAAGTCGTCTTAGATTCTGCGGTAAGACCAATGGCAAAAATATGCGAATACCTTATTCTCTCTTATTTCTCTAGAATAGAAAACGAAACGCAAAAACAATTAAAAGAGGAACATTTGGAACGTATAGCAGCAGCATGTTTTGATTGGTTAATTGGCAACCATAAAGTAGCAGCGCAAGCCTACTCCATGACCTGCCTTTTGTTTTTAGGCAGGAAATACAATTGGATACATCCAGAGCTTAAAATGGTATTGGAACAAAATTATACTACGGGAAGTGCCGCATATAAAGCAAGAGCTAGATTAATTTTAGCTAAACTAAAATAACAAATGTGTACTCATCTATAAATTGTTATAATTTGCTTGACTTCAGGAATCCAAAATAGGAATGCATTTACTGTATTTAACCCTCATTATACGTATATTTGCATCTTTCCAAAAACAACATACAAATGTCATTAAACCAATTAAACGCCATATCTCCAATCGATGGTCGTTACAGGAATAAGGTAGCTAATTTAGCGCCGTTTTTTTCAGAAGAAGCACTAATAAAATATCGTGTAAAAGTAGAAATTGAATATTTTATTGCTTTGTGTGAAATTCCACTACCGCAACTCCAGAGTTTTGATATTTCAAAATTTAATGACTTAAGAAAAATCTATAGCAATTTTACAACTGAAAATGCGCAAGCAATAAAGGATATTGAAAAAATAACCAACCACGATGTAAAAGCGGTAGAATATTTTATAAAGGAAGAATTCGACAAACTCGGATTAGCTTCTTTTAAAGAATTTATTCATTTTGGACTTACATCTCAAGACATTAACAACACTGCAATTCCTTTATCTATTAAGGATGCTATGAATGAGGCTTATGTTCCTCAATACTTAGAAATAGTTTCAAAATTAGAGGAGTTAACAAAAGAATGGGAAGCAATTCCTATGTTAGCAAGAACACACGGACAACCAGCTTCTCCCACACGATTAGGAAAAGAAATAGATGTTTTTGTAACACGTTTAAAAGAGCAATTCAATTTACTAAATGATATTCCTAGTGCGGCTAAATTTGGCGGAGCAACAGGAAATTTTAATGCGCACAAGGTAGCGTACCCGTCTATTGATTGGAGAAATTTTGGAAAGAATTTTGTACATGACAAATTAGGATTACATCACTCTTTCCCTACTACACAAATAGAGCATTACGATCATATGGCAGCTCTTTTTGATACTTTAAAAAGAATAAATACCATAATCATAGATTTAGACAGAGATTTCTGGACCTATGTTTCTATGGATTATTTTAAGCAAAAAATAAAAGAAGGCGAAGTTGGTTCTTCTGCTATGCCACATAAAGTAAACCCAATAGATTTTGAAAATTCAGAAGGAAACTTAGGAATAGCAAATGCTATTTTTGAGCATTTATCTGCAAAGCTTCCAATTTCTAGACTACAACGAGATTTAACAGATAGTACTGTTTTAAGAAATGCAGGCGTTCCTTTTGGGCATACGCTAATCGCTTTTCAATCTACCTTAAAAGGCTTGAGTAAATTATTACTAAATAAGGAAAAATTTGCGCAAGATTTAGAAAATAATTGGGCGGTTGTTGCTGAAGCAATTCAAACTATATTGAGAAGAGAGGGCTATCCAAATCCGTATGAAGCACTAAAAGGACTCACCAGAACGAATGAGAAAATAACACAGGATTCTATGGCTAACTTTATAGATACCTTAGAAGTTTCTGACACTATTAAAAGTGAGTTAAAAGCAATTACTCCAAGTAATTATACAGGCATTTAAATTTTACCTATTTTTAAAAAGTAAAAACGGGTGACTATTTAAGTATAGTCACCCGTTTTATATTTCTTTCTATTCTTATGCATTCTTCCTAATTTCCACTGCATGTGGGTAAGGAATTTCTATTCCTGCTTTATCTAGAGCAAGCTTACAGTTTTCTAAAGTTTCAAAATACACATCCCAATAATCCTCGGGTTTACAATAAGGACGTACAGCAAAATTTACAGAACTATCTGCCAACTCTGAAACATTTACAGAAGGTTCCGGACTTTGAAGTACTTTTTTATTAGAAATCAACACCTCTAACAAGACCTCTTTAGACTTTTTAATATCCTCATCATAACCAACACCGATTGTAAGATCAACTCTCATTTTACCTTCCGCAGTAAAATTTATAATATTACCATTTGCCATTGCTCCATTAGGAATAATTGCTAATTTATTATCTGGAGTTGTAAGCTTAGTCGTAAAAATTTCAATCTCTTTTACTACTCCTATTGTTCCTTGTGCCTCAATTAAATCGCCTATTTTATAGGGTTTAAAAATCATAATTAGCACTCCTCCTGCGAAATTAGAAAGAGATCCTTGCAGTGCCAAACCAATAGCCAAACCAGCTGCAGCCAGTACTGCTGCAAATGTTGTTACATCTACACCTAATCTCGAAATAACTAATACTATTAAAAATATTTTAAGTGACCAGGAAATTAAATTCAAAAGAAACTTTTGCAAAGACTCATCGTAATTGCTTTTAGACATTGCTTTTTTAGCTACGCTTCTAATCTTACTAATTACCCATGAACCCACAATATAAATAAGTAAGGCTGTAAGTATTCTAGGTCCCAACTCCTTTGCTAAGTCGATTCCATAATTCAACCATTCTTCTGCTTTTTCCATAATATATTTTTTTATAATTAATGTTGCACGAATATAGGTATAGAATATGAGGTATAAAAAAACTCTGTTTCGGTATAACACCAAAACAGAGTTTTTAAGTTACTTTTAAAATTATTATTATTTTCCTAAAAACTTTTCAAGGCCACCTAGCCCCTCTCCTTTATAATCCGATTTCTCAATAGCTTTAACAAGCTCTATTAAATTCGCTGGATTCATATCTTTTCCTAAAATTCGAATCAATGCAAAACCTTGATCATCCTTAGCACCGAAAATAATTACTTCATCTATAGCATCTTCATCGCCAAGATATTTAACCACTCCCTTGCCATAAGACGATTTTATTTTCATTAGTTGCACATACTTCTTATCCTTTAAAATAGCTTTTACTTTCGCTGTTTCTGCGACAAATTCAACCACATTAGATTTTGTCTTTTTAAATGCTAAAATATTTAATTTTTTTACAGAATTTATAGCTTCTCGCTGCTTATCTGTTAAATCTACACTTTCCAAATTTAGCAAACTAGCAGGAACATCTATCTGAAGAAAATTAGAATTTTCAGAATTGTCAACATAATACTCCTGAAGACTTTGTGTAGATGAACAAGCTGCTAAACTTAAGATGGCCACTACTACAAAAGTTATATTTTTTATACTTGTTTTCATGTGTGTGTGTGTTTTTGATTTTGATTTTCGTTTTTGATTGATGAAATTTATTAATGCTTAAAACAATTTTTTAGCGACTAATAGGCTGTTTAAGAAACTGTTTTAAGCATACTCTTGTTCGTTTTTGATTTCTACTAAAGGTCAATGGCGTTTATTAAAACACCATTGACTTTATTTTAGTTACTTATTTTTCTTTGCTTTGTTTAATTCCTTAGGAAGATTCATCTTCTTGGTAAGAGAATTGATTTTGTTTAAATCTATATCTCCTGTAAGGGATAGTAAAACAGTTTCAAATTTTCTACCATTAGCTTCTATATTTTTTATCCCTGTCATAAACATTAGCAGTTCGCTTACATGATCCTCATCTTTTCCTTGCTTAATATAAAATTTAATATTTACACTTTTATCTTTAACACGCATTAACTCTTCTAAAGAAGCTGAGTTTAAATACTGTGTTACAGAAGCTTTCATTTTAGCACTTATTGCTTTATCCTCTGTAGTGAATAATTTTAAACTTTTAATAGTCTTTGCTATACTAATAAAATCTTTAGCATCTGGGTCATCTATCTCTACATCAATTTTACTAAGTAAGTTAAACATACTTTTATTTACAACAACTGCGGTTACCTCGTCTAAATCTTCAAATTTATCGAACAAAGATTGAGAAAAACCTGCTAGGGGCAACATTGCAACAAGTAGTATTATAATATTATTTTTCATGATTTTAATTTTTATTTATGATTGTAAATTTTTTGTTTTGTTTTTTCGAATTCACTTAAATAAGCCACTTTTTCTGTTCCGCGATTAAAATTCGCCGCTAAAAGATTTAATGCCTTTTTTGTTTGTGCGTAGGCATATTCTGCCTCTTTTTGTTCTTGGTAACTTTTACCAAAATACATACCAAATAATAATACTGCTACCGCTGCAATAGAAGCCCATTTGTACAAGTTTTTTCTAGGTTTTAATGGGACCTGCTTGGTATACCGCTCTTCTTTGGCTTTTGAAAAATACTGAAACATTGGTGTATATTGCTCTAAATGTGGCGCCACATTATCTTGTGAGAAATAATTTTTTAATGTTTCTTCTTCCCCTACCGTTGCGGTAGCGTCAAAATACTTTTCTAATAAATTTTGAATTTTATCCAATTCCATAACTATGCTTTTGTACTAATTCATCTCTAACTGTTTTTCTTGCTCTGGACAATGCTACTCTAACCGCAGTGGGTTTCATTTCTAGCAATTCTCCAATTTCATCAAAGTTGTACTGCTCTACATCTCGTAATTGCAATACTAACTTCTGTTGTTCGGGTAAATCTTCCATGATTTTTTGTACCCAATTCACACTATCCTTATTTTCTACATCACTTTGCAGTGAAGCATTGTCATCTGTATAGTTACTATGTACCAATTTTAAATTACCTGCTTGTTTAGATTTTAATCTGTCCAAACAAAAATTCTTAGTCATGGTCATAGCGAAAGCTTCTACATTATTATAACTTTCCATAACTCCATTTTTAGACCACAATTTCAATAAGATTTCTTGCGTAGCATCTTCTGCTTCTTCTCTAGACACAAGTAGCCTTTTAGCGAGTCTATACAACTTATCCTTAAATGGCATTACTACATTTAAAAATTCTGATTGTTTCATTGGTTAATCTAGTTGTTGTTTAAAACCATATTAGGTGGTTATATAAGGAAGACGAAGTATATCGAATTTTGTTACAAATATTTTTATTTTCTTTCAGATGTACCTACTTTAGACCATTCATTAACTAAAGGTAAAGATACTGTCTACTACAAATATGTTTATTTGGAACGATAATTGATTCAATTACCATTAAATAATAAATATAAATACTATGAGAAAACTTGTAATGCTATTCCTAGGATTTGGGTTAATCGTTTCTAGTTGTAAAAAGAATGATGATGATGGTGGCGGAATTAAGCCAGAGCCAGACGCCAAAGTTGAAGTACAGGATTTTATGTGGAAAGCATTAAATCAGTGGTATTTCTGGCAAGCCGATGTTCCTGACTTAGCAGATAATCGATTTTCAGACACTAAGGAGTACACTACCTTTTTAGCAAAACATACAAATCCAGAAAAATTTTATAATGATGTTTTGTTATTTACGGATGACCGTTTTAGTTTTTTAAATGAAGACTATAAAGTATTAGTACAATCTTTCGCTGGTATTTCTAAAAGTAATGGACTAGATTTTGGTTTAATTCGTTTTGCAGATAGCGATGACATTTTTGGTTATGTACGCTATATTGTAGCAGGTTCAGATGCTGCTGGCAAAGACATTAATAGAGGTGATATTTTTACTGGTGTTAATGGACAAACTTTAAATATAAATAATTACAGAGACCTTCTCTTTGGCGATTCTGACACATATATTCTTAATATGGCTACCATAACTAATGGTACTGTTACTGATAATAGCACTGAAGTATCTTTAACTAAACAAGAAAGTTTAGTGGAAAATCCTGTTTTCATAACTAAAACTATTGAAAAAAACGGGATAAAAATCGGGTACATAATGTACAATTCTTTTACCCGTAATTTTGATGAAGAATTAAATAATGCTTTTGGACAATTAAAATCCGATGGTGTTACAGAACTGGTATTAGATATGCGCTATAATCCAGGTGGATCCGTAAACACCTCTCGCTTACTTGCCAGTATGATTTATGGCACTAAAACTAACGATTTATATATTCGCCAACGTTGGAATGCAAAAATACAGGCAGAATTACCAAAAGAGCATTTAGAAGATTATTTTGCTGCCACAACTGGAGATGGAACAGCTATAAACACACTAAACCTTAGTAAAGTTTATGTATTAGCAACTAATAGTAGTGCTTCTGCTAGTGAACTTGTAATGAACGGACTAGCTCCTTATATTGATATTGTTCATATAGGAGAAAAAACAAGAGGTAAAAACGAGTTTTCTATAACTTTAGTGGATATCCCTAGTAACAACTACATTTACAATGCTAGCAAGGAAAGTCAAATTAGTCCTACTAATAAGTGGGGTATTCAACCACTAGTTGGTAGAAATGAAAACTCTGCTGGTTTTTCTGATTATACGGATGGTTTAGTTCCTGATATTGAATTAGAAGAAGATTTAGAGAATTTAGGAGTGCTAGGAGATCCAACCGAGCCACTATTAAAAAAAGCTATTGATTTAATAACAGCTTCTTCTTCTAAAACAGATTTCACAGTAAAAATGCCTGCCAAATCATTTACAAATTCTAAAATGTTTACAGCTACCAAAGACAATATGTACTTAGATAAGCCGCTAAATATTAGCTTAAAATAGCATTTTAACCTTATATAAAATTAAAAAGGCTAGAAGATTAATTTCTTCTAGCCTTTTATAGTTATTGGTTACGCTCTATTATAATTCAACCTTTACATACTTTGGATGTAATTTTTTGGGAACTTTTATATCTTTTGGATGAAAAAGTCCCGCAAGAAGTTCAATTCCACTTACCAATGTACTTGCAGAAGATTGTGTAAACAAATCAAAATCAGCAATAAAAACAGCATTATTATTTACTGCCTTAAGCGTATTCCATCCTTCATTACTCGTAAGTAAATGTATTTCCTCCAGAGTTCGACTCTTTGAGAACCCACAAGGAGCAATTACTAACACTTCAGGGTTATACCTCACAATTTTCTCCCAAGAAGTAACAATACTATCTCCGGAAGGGTTTGAAAGCATATCCACACCACCAGCATAACCAATTTGGTGCGGAATCCAATGTCCACAATTATAAATTGGATCTACCCATTCTATAAGAGATACCCGTTTCGTAAGCACCTTTTTCTCTCGTAAAGTATCTACTACTGTGTCAATTCTTTTGTGAAGTTTTTCCAAATATTCATACGCCAACTCTTCCTGACCTAAGGCCTTTGCAATAGTAATCGCCGTACCAAAGACATCTTCCAAAGACCCTGGGGTAATTGCTATAAGCAAAGGCTGTTTCTCTAAATGAGCTACAGCTTTTTCCGTTGTCTCTGTATCAATTTGGCAAACATCACAAACATCTTGAGTAAAAATAATATCTGGTGCAATTAATTCTAAAAGTTCTTCATCTACATAGTATAACTTTTTATCAGAATTTTTACTTTCAGAAAATATTTTATCAATCTCTAGACTACTATATTCTTTCCCTTCCAGAATACAACGAACAACAGGGTGCTTTTCCTTAAGAGCCTTTTCTGGGCATTCAAAAGTAACACCATACAAATGATGTTCTAATCCCATATCGTACATCATTTGGGTAACGGCTGGTAAAAAAGAGCAAACTTTTAACATGGCTAGTATTAGTTAAAATAAATTCCGCCTGGAATAATCCCTACAGAAAGAGTTTTTGTTTTTTTCTTTGTGGTTAAATCATATATATTTAAATCTCCCTTACTAGCATAATCCTTAGCATCGGTACCATATAATTTACCTTCAGAAACTGTCATTGTATAAAAAGAAACATCACTTAAATGAGCAGTCGTAGGTAATGCATCTCCACTCAATGCCATTTTATAAACTCCACTCCCTAAAGCATAATACAATTCATTATTCCCTAAACTTAAATGTTTTGGGTGTTCTGTAGTAGCAAATTCAAAAGTAGCATCTACCGTATTTGAACTTGTATTAATTTTAGTAAGTACACCTTTTGTTTCATCCTTAGTATAACTTGGCTTTCCACCAGCAAGTACCCAAAGACTACCAGAAGCATCAAACAACATAGAATTAGGAACATCACCTACAGTAATAGTCTTCTCTACAGTATCTGTATCCGTATTAATAACAGAAATAACATTGTTTTGTCCATATGCACCTTTATGTGCTACATACACTTTATTACCTTTTACAACTATTCTTTCTGGGCCTAAAACTACCGATATTTTTCCGTCTAATTGGTATGTTTCTAAATTGATAATAGCTACATAATCATCTGTACTATCCGCAGTATCTCCCCAATTGGTTACATAACCTTTTCCATTAGCTACTACAAAATACCTTGGATTAGCCAACCCTTCTGTAACTGCACCTAATTTTTTAAATGTGTAACGATTAACAATACTTATTTTTTGTGAATTGTTAGCTACGATATATGCTCTACTTTCATCAAATCCGATAGATTGCACAATATTTCCTAAGTCCTCAGCATTCTCCAGTTTATAAATAGTATTATGCACAACAGATGAATCCTTTGAAATAAAAGAAATAGTTCCTGTACCATTTCCAAAAGGTCCCTCATTAGAAACCAAAATACCATTTTCATAATCCCCTAATGGTAATTTTGGACTATCATCATTATTACAAGATGTAAATAATATTACAAAAGCAAAGGCAGACAAAAGTGCTTGTTTAATTTTCATTTTAGTACTAGTTTTAAAGTTTAAATATTAATTTCAATGTAAAGTTTCTATTAGGCATAGGTCTATACGCCACGTTTTGGTAATTTTTATTGAACAAATTATTTATTTGGATACTTGCGACACAGTTAATTGCATTCTTTAAATTAAAAGAACGATTTACTCCTAAATTAGCGACAACATAACCAGAAAGTTTTTCGCTATTATCTGTAGTAGTGTATATAGAACTTGTAAAGAGTAACTGTTTATATACTTCCCACTTTTTATACTGGTACCCTATTCCAGAAGTGACGTTATGTTTTGGCACATATATAAGTTGTTTCTTAGTCTCGTTATCCACAGACCTAACAAAAGCGTATTGGTTGTTCCATTTTAGACTGCTATTACTCCAATTATGGGTGAATTCAAATGTGGCTTCCAATCCATAATTCGTAACATCTTTTATATTAATGGCTCTCCAAATTCCTTTGTCATCTGGTCTCCATGATATTAAATCGTTCGATATTATATAATAAACCGTAGTGCCTAAAGTAAACTTTTTGCTTTCTAAGGTTTGCCCTATTTCTGCCTGCCAAGAAGATTCAGGAAGTACATCTTTATTTCCTCTTGCCCCAGCTCCTATCCAGTACAAATCATTAAAAGTTGGAATTCTATAGTTTTTAGAAACGTTTAAATTAATGGTGTAGTCCGAAGATATTTTATACTTCCCATCCACAGAAATAAGAAACGGACTTTTATAATCACTTACAATTTCTTTCCTAAGATTTACACCATAACTAAATCCATTGTTTAGCGTATGAAGAAACAATAATGTTCCAGAAAACTGATCTCTCTTCGCTTCTTGAATGGATTCGCCTTCCGCTTTTACCGTATTAAACTCTAGTATCCCATTTAAAGTAATTGCATCAAAACTATATTTATAATCGTAGTTTATAATAAAGTTTTTAGTATTTCCAAAACTAAATTCTGATCTGTTTTTATTTGGAAAATAGTTATATTTCTCAAATAAATAGGCGAATTTTAACCTAGTAATCCTATGGGTATTAAAATTGCTCCATTCTACTAAATTACGTGAGTTTAGCACTTTATAAGTATCATCTGATGGCGCTGTTAGTGTTCCTGAAAAATTTCGGTCTCCGACAAAAGTCGTATGGTAAAACTTTATTAGGTTGAATTTATTTAGCAGATAACCCCCATTCGCTCTTATACTAATATTCTCAAAATTGCCGTTTTCATTTTTTCTATCTGTTCCTAAATATTTGTAATCATTATCCGAAACTATATAATCTGCACCTATACTAGCATACGTATTTTTAGAACCTTTAGAAGCGTTGTAATTATAACGTTTGGTATTATAGCTACCATAAGAAAGACCAACATTTGTATTAAAATGATTTTGAAAGGAGAATTTATCTTTTAAATGAATAGTTCCGCCAACAGCACCGCTACCATATTGAACACCACCTCCACCACTTCTAACTACAACAGATCCAAAATTCTGAGGCATTATAGTATTAAAATCCGTTTGCCCAGTTAATTGAGAATTTACATTAATCCCATTCCATATTACTGCGGTTTGAGACGAGTTTGTCCCCCTAAAAGAGACAGTAGACGTCATACCATACCCGTATTCTTTAAAATAGATTGTAGAATTATACTTAAGAAGGTCTGTTAAGGATGCGTTATTTCGCTGTAAAATTGAATCACTAAGAACTGTAATTCTTTTTCCGTTAGAAAAGTGTAGCAATTTTGCATCACTCAAAATAACTTCATCTAAAACAATGGCACTATCCTTCTGTGCTCTTAATTGAACAGCATAGATAACCAGCAATACGAACAAAATATTTTTACTGTGCCTCATATCAAATAAAACTTTTTACCCGAAAGTTTACAAATCTTAATTTTGAATTTGGCAGGTCTCCTGACTTGCGTACTACCATTCACCTTCCCATTTTGTTTTATCAAAACAGTGGTATAATGAAGAAATGGTAGCCACCTACAATACACAATAGTATCTCTGCGTATTCTTGGCTCAGCTTACAGTTGCGGGAACAGTTCCAGATTTACACTAGATTCCCTTTTAATCTCACTACTAAATGTAATGAAAACCACAATTCGGGTCAAAGCTACTTCAATAATTATTGCATTCCTACTTTTTTTTATTTCGTTTAAATAAGGAACAAATAAATCTAGGCACGAAAAGCAACGCAATAGCAAGAACTTTAAGCAAAATTACGATTAGAATCGCTTCTCAAAACCTCACTTTTCATCAAAATTTATTTTTATAGTTCAAAAAAAATAAGACATTCCTTACCTTGCGAAAAATTAGATGAACATTTATGAAAATTACAAAGGCATTTTTTCTATGCTACCTAGTTTTATTTTTTAGTTGTAGACAAAAAAAGGAAGACACGTCTTCTAAAGTACCCCAAAGCCAAAAATCTGTTACCCATGCAAAAGGTTTTCAAATAGAAAAATCTGGTGATATCACTATTCTAAAGTTACTATCCCCTTGGTTAAATTCGAAAACCGTATATACTTATGCATTAATTCCGAAAGAAAAATTAAGCACAATAACGCTAGACAAGGATGCTTTTGATGCAATTATCACCATTCCTGTGGAACGAATTGTGGTAACATCTACAACCCATATTCCCGCTTTAGAATTATTGAGTGTAGAAAATAAATTAGTTGGTTTCCCTAACACTAATTTTATTTCCTCAAAAAAAACACGGAAAAGAATTGATTCAGGTCTCGTAAAAGAACTAGGAAGTAATGAAACCATTAATACAGAAATGGTGATAGAATTAAACCCAAATGTAATTATAGGTTTTGGTCTTAACAATCAGAATAAAGCTTATGAAACTATAAGCATGTCAAATATCCCTGTAGTTTATAATGGCGATTGGACAGAAGAAACACCGCTCGGAAAAGCAGAATGGATAAAGTTTTTTGGTGCATTTTTTCAACTCGATAAAAAAGCAGATAGTTTGTTTAATGCAACGAAAACCTCTTATAACAAGGCAAAACTATTAGCACATAAAGCAAAAAGAGAACCAACGGTTATGACAGGAGGACTATTCAAAGACATTTGGTACGTTGCTGGCGGAAATAGCTGGTTGGCACAATTTCTAAGAGATGCCCATACCAATTATCTTTGGAAGCACACCGAAGAAACAGGAAGTATTCCCTTAAGTTTTGAAAGTGTTTTTGACAGAGGGCAAAGCGCAGAATTTTGGCTATCCCCTTCTCTACATGGCTCTTATGAAGAAATGCTAGAAACCAATAGACATTATAAAGAATTTAGTGCTTTTAAAAATAAGAAAATCTATTCACATGCCAACACCAGAGGAGAAACAGGCGGCTTACTCTATTTTGAGCTTGCACCAAGTAGACCAGATGTTGTATTAAAAGATTTAATTCATATTTTTCACCCAGAATTATTGCCAAATTACAAACCATTTTTCATTAAACCATTACATTAAGTGCCCAACTCCAAAACATATAGAACTCCCTTCTTACTTCTATTACTACTGCTAGTAGTATGTTTTGGCATAAATATTAGCTTGGGATCTGTGAGCATTCCTTTAGAAGAAACCTTTAATTCCATTTTTGGCAGAACCGTTCAAAAAGAATCCTGGGATTATATTATATGGAATTATAGAATTCCAAAGGCCTTCACAGCTATATTAGTTGGTAGCGGACTATCGCTTAGCGGTTTATTAATGCAAACTCTTTTTAGAAACCCATTGGCAGGCCCTTTTGTTTTAGGAATTAGTTCGGGTGCAAGTTTAGGAGCAGCAATACTAATTATGGGATCTTCGCTTTTTGCAGGGATTTTCGGCTTTAATTATATAGGTGATATTGCTCTAATTTTAGCTTCTAGTATCGGAAGTTTTTTAGTGCTGCTTTCCGTAGTAAGTGTTGCATCTAAAGTTAAAGACACCATGACATTACTAATTATAGGGCTTATGTTTGGAAGCATCACTGCCGCAATTGTAAGCGTACTTTCCTATTTCTCTGATGCCGAAAAATTACAGCAATACACCTATTGGACATTTGGTAGTATCGGCAATCTTTCGTGGTCACAACTTTCTCTTTTATTTGGTATTATCCTTATCGGAATCACACTAAGCATTCTATGTATGAAATCTTTAAATGCGCTATTATTAGGAGAGAATTATGCTAGGAGTCTTGGTGTAAATATTAGAAAAAATCGATTCATTATCATAATCGCAACAGGTTTGCTAGCTGGAGGAATTACGGCTTTCGCTGGCCCTATCGTATTCATAGGCTTGGCGGTTCCGCATTTAACGCGCCAAATATTTGATACAACAAATCATAAAATATTGGTTCCCGCTGTTTTAATTTATGGCGCCATTATAATTTTACTATGCGATACAATTGCACAAATACCCGGAAATGCACATGTAATTCCAATTAATGCAATAACATCTATTCTAGGAGCACCAGTGGTTATATGGTTATTAGTACGAAAACGAAAAATGATTTTTTAAGTTCTAAGACATTTAAACAAATAACAATCGAAAAGAAACACGAACATACCACCCTTAAAGCAACAGAACTTTCTATAGGTTACAAAACCAAGAAGAAAGAAATTCTAATTGCAGATAAAATTGATTTCTCTCTAAAAAAAGGAGAAATCACTTCTATTGTTGGTATAAATGGCATTGGTAAATCTACCCTATTAAGAACATTAGCTTACGTACAACCCAAATTACAAGGAGAAATTCTCCTAAATGAAAAAGAAATAGAGAACTACACCTCTTTAGCATTAGCCTCACAAATAAGCGTGGTTCTTACAGAAACTGTTGCTTCTAAAAATCTTACTGTTTTAGAATTAATTGCATTAGCTAGACAACCATATACAAACTGGATTGGCACTTTAACAACAACGGACAAGAATAAAATAGCTGAGGCTATAGCAATGGTACAGTTAGAAACTTTACAACATAAGAAATGCTATGAATTAAGTGACGGACAATTACAAAAAGTAATGATTGCACGTGCTTTAGCACAAGATACTGCCGTTATATTACTAGACGAACCTACATCTCATTTAGATATGTATCACAAAGCAGTTATTCTAAAGCTTTTAAAGAACATTGCCAATAAAACAAAGAAAACAGTATTGTTTACAACCCATGAAATTGAAGTTGCCATTCAAATTTGTGATAAAATGCTAGTATTGGGTAAAAATCAGTTTAGTTTCGGAACACCAGAGGAGCTAATTACATCCAAATGCTTTGAAAAACTATTTCCAAAGGACACTATTACTTTTGATGCTAGCTCCGCTTCATTCAAAATCAAATAATTCCTATTTTCTTGTCTCCTGTCTCCTGTCTCCTGTCTCCTGTCTCCTGTCTCCTGTCTCCTGTCTCCTGTCTCCTGTCTCCTGTCTCCTGTCTCCTGTCTCCTGTCTCCTGTCTCCTGTCTCCTAAACTTATCAACTTCACATCTAGCAAACAATACTCAATAATACTATTTCAGTTGTAAACGCAATCAATTATCTTTACTTCCAATTATACACTTTCCATGAACGAACTTCTTATTTATAGCGGTATTGGCCTATTTTGCTCAGCAATAGGCTATTTTTTAGGCACCTATATTCAAAACTTAAAAACTAAATCTAATCAAAGTGCGCTAGAAGAACGAGAGCTCCAATTAAAAAATAATACAATCTCCCTAGAACAAAAGCTTTCTGATGCAATAGAAGAAAAAAGCATCTTGCGTACCGAAAAAGAGCTTCTAAGCAATCAGATTACCAGAAACGAAGCAAATCTAGAAAACCTACAACTAAAGAATAAAGAGCAAAAAGAAGATGTAGAAAAACTACAAGAAAAATTCACCAAAGAATTTGAAAATTTAGCCAATAAAATTCTGGAAAAAAATAGCAGCAAATTCACGGAGCAAAACAGAGAAAATATAAAAAACATACTAACGCCATTACAGGAGAAAATTCAACTATTTGAGAAAAAAGTAGAAGACAGTCAGAAAGAAAGTGTGGGCATGCACTCTGCCTTAAAAGAACAACTAGTTAACCTTCAGTCTCAAAACCTAAAAATTACACAAGAAGCAGAAAATCTAACAAAAGCATTAAAAGGAGATAGTAAAATGCAAGGAAACTGGGGCGAATTAGTCCTAGAAAGAGTTTTAGAAAAATCAGGTTTAGAAAAAGACAGAGAATACTCGGTACAGCATAGTTTTACTCGTGACGATGGCAGTAGAGTTTTACCCGATGTTGTGATACATCTTCCCGACGGTAAAAAAATGATAGTAGATTCTAAGGTTTCTCTAACAGATTACGAGCGTTATGTAAATGCCGAAGATGAATTTAAAGAGAAACATTTAAAAGATCATATTAACTCCCTCAAAAGACATGTAAATGATTTATCTGCGAAGAAATATGAGGATTTGTATGAAATGGAAAGTCCAGATTTCGTGCTATTATTTGTGCCAATAGAACCTGCATTTGCGATCGCAATAAACAACGATAACACACTGTATAACAAAGCATTTGAACAAAATATTATTATCGTAACACCGGCTACCCTACTCGCCACATTACGCACTATAGATTCTATGTGGAATAATGAAAAGCAACAACGTAATGCCATTGAAATTGCCAGACAAGCAGGAGCTTTATACGATAAATTTGAAGGCTTCGTAACCGATTTAACCAAGGTGGGTAAAAAAATGGACGAGGCAAAAACAGAGTACAAAGGTGCTATGAATAAACTTGTAGAAGGGCGTGGAAACATAATTACCTCTATTGAGAAATTAAAAAAGATGGGAGCCAAAGCGAAAAAATCTATTCCGGAATCTATCCTAAAACGAGCAGAAGAAAATGAGGAGTAGTTAAAAACAGAAGTCAAATGCAGAAGAGTTCAATGTCAAAAATTTTAAAAAATAGTATTAAAAAAATGAAAAAAGCCTTATTACTAACATTACTTATAATTGTAGCTGTATTTGCTGCTATTTATGCTTTTATCTATTTTGTTCCTTATAGCGAAGGCGTACGCTCTGGAGAACTTATTAAAGTAAGCCACAAGGGTATTGGCATAAAAACATGGGAAGGAGAAATAAGTCAAGGTATTTCTGGTGCGCAAATATTTGCTTTTTCTGTATTAGATAAAGATGTTGTTGTAATAGATAAATTAAAAAAGTACCAAGGAAACTATGTGAAAGTTACTTATGTAGAGCGTTTTGCAACTTTCTTTTGGCTGGGTGACACCAAATATTTTGTAACTAAAGTTGAGAAAGAACAATCGCCACATTTTAGAAATTAATACCTATGATAAAATTTAAAACACCAAAAGAATCCCAACTCTCTATTACAGAATTAATGCTTCCCTCCCATTCTAACTTTAGTGGAAAAATTCATGGAGGTCATATTCTTAATTTAATGGATCAAATTGCCTTTGCTTGCGCTTCTAAACATTCACAATGCTATTGCGTTACCGCTTCGGTTAATAAGGTAGATTTCCTAAACCCAATTGAGGTAGGAGAACTAGTCACTCTAAAAGCATCTATTAATTATACAGGAAGAACCTCTATGGTTGTGGGTGTTCGCGTAGTGTCGGAAAATATTACTTCAGGTAAAACAAAACACTGTAATTCTTCATATTTTACTATGGTTGCAAAAGATAGTAAAGGAAAAAGCACAGAAGTACCTGGTTTAATAATAAAAAACAAACAGGGTGTTAGGAGATTTGCCAGAAGTATGCAAAGAAAAGAACAAGCCTTTTCTAGAAATACGCGTTTTGAAGAATCAAAATTCAAACTAGAAAAACATATAAAAAATTTAGATGGGGAAAATGTTCAATTGGTGCTAAAAAAGGGATGATTTTAATTATCTTAGTTACTCACAAATAGTAAGTTAGCTATGATATCAACTCAAACTCTAAAAACAACTTATTTTAATGGAAAAAAAATTCGACAAGAATGAGTTAAGTTACTTACTAGAATTATTAAATAAAGCCAAAGATGAAACTTCAATCGAGAGTTATATTTATATCAAAAATTTATTAAATAGAATTGAATTTGCTATACCCTTTGAAATATATAAAAAAGGTTCAAAATTTGCCAGATGTAGAATACACGAAACGGAAAATGAATATTATGAAAAGGTTAACCAAGTTTCTTATCGCTCGGACATAGAAAATATTAAAAATTTCGGAAGAGCTAATGAAACTGGGCAATCAGTTTTTTACTGTTCAAATCATGAATGGACTTCTTATGTTGAGACAAGCACAATTACAAGAAACAATGATGATAAAAAATATGAAGAAGTAACAACTGGAATATGGATTGCAACAGAAGATATATTAGTTGTTAATGTGCTTACAAATGAAAAAATTAGGGGACTAAATAAAGAGATAGACAAGCTAAGTAAAGATTTCGAGGATTTAATAAAAAACCAAGCGGATGAAAATTCTTTAATAATTCGAGAATTGTTTTATTTTCTTTCATTAGAGTTTTCTCGAAAAGCAGTTAACAATCCTAATTATTACAAAATCACCACTGCGTTTACCAATTATATTTTTGATTCAATAAAACAAGTTGATGGAATATTATATCCAAGTACACTTTACCCAGAAGTAGGTTTAAACTTCGCTTTAAAAAACAAAACTGTTGATCGTAAATTAAAGTTTCATAATGCAATCAGACGAAAAATGGTAAGGAAAAGTGAAAATGAATACATTGAAACGCAACTAATCGAATCTGAAATTTGCAATGATGACGAAAATATTAAATGGAAAATACGATAGCTAACAAAGATGTATGTAAAACATAGCTATTAAGTGCTAAACCCAAAGTTCTGTACTTATTTACAAAGTTCCACCAAACTTTTAATTTGGCTTTTAAAACAAAAAAGATAAAAACAAACAAAAAGTTTTGGCTAAGTGCATAAACTTAGAGAAAAGTGCTTATCTCCTGCCCTACTTACGAGCCGAGACGTTTCATAGAAAATAATTAATTAAAATTACTACAACTTATCGATTACGGACATAACACAATACAAAAAACCTTCAAGCTTTAAACTTGAAGGTTTTTCTATTCCATAAATCCCTCTTTCAAAGAAATAAAAATCTATTTACTCAAATACATTTTACGTCTAGAGTATAAATTATAAAACTCATCGTCTTTTAAACTATCTATAAATAAGATACTTTCTCCTGTACTTTTCATTTCAGGGCCTAAATTCTTATTTACGTTAGGGAATTTATCAAAAGAAAAAACAGGCTGCTTAATAGCATAACCCTCTAACTGTGGGTTAAAATTAAAATCTTTTACCTTTTTTTCTCCTAACATCACCTTTGTTGCGTAATTAACATAAGGTTCCTTATAGGCCTTAGAAATAAAAGGAACTGTTCTAGACGCTCTTGGGTTTGCTTCTATTATATAAACTATATCGTTCTTTATTGCGAATTGTATGTTTATTAATCCAACGGTATTAAGTGCCAAAGCAATTTTTCTTGTATGGTCCTTAATTTGCTGCATTACAAACTCTCCTAAATTAAAAGGAGGCAATGTTGCATTAGAATCGCCTGAATGTACACCACAAGGCTCAATATGCTCCATAATTCCAATAATATACACATCTTCGCCATCACAAATAGCATCTGCCTCTGCTTCTATTGCGCCATCTAAATAATTATCTAACAACAATTTATTTCCTGGCATTCCTCTAAGCAAATCAACAACGTGTGCTTCTAACTCTTCCTTATTAATAACAATTTTCATTCCTTGCCCTCCTAATACATAAGAAGGTCTTATTAATAAAGGAAAGTTTAGTGTCTCTGAAAGTTTTAAGGCTTCATCTGCTGTTTCTGCAACACCAAATTCTGGAAAAGGAATATTGTTTTCTTTTAATAGTTGAGAAAAACTCCCTCTATCTTCCGCTAAATCTAAGGAAGCAAAATTAGTACCTATAATTTTAATTCCATACTTCTCTAGTTTCTCTGCTAATTTCAAAGCAGTCTGGCCACCAAGCTGAACTATAACCCCTACTGGATTTTCATGCCTAATAATATCATAAATATGCTCCCAAAAAACAGGTTCGAAATACAATTTATCGGCAGTATCGAAATCTGTAGAAACCGTTTCTGGATTACAGTTTATCATTATTGTTTCGTAGCCACATTCTGCCGCAGCTAAAACGCCGTGTACACAACAATAATCGAACTCTATTCCCTGACCAATACGGTTTGGACCAGAACCCAATACTACAATCTTCTTTTTATCTGTAACGATACTATCGTTGGCAACATAGCGCTTACCGTCTGCTGTTTCAATCTCAGCTTCGAAAGTAGAATAATAATAAGGAGTCATTGCTTTAAATTCAGCCGCACAAGTGTCCACCAATTTAAAAACTCTATTAATATTCATATCTGTACGTTTACTATGCACTTCACTTTCGTAACATTTTAGCATATGCGCTATCTGTCTGTCTGCAAAACCCTTTTGTTTTGCTTCTAACATTAAATCCTTAGAAAGCGTAGCAACGGTATAAGTAGAAATTTCATACTCCAAAGCAACTAACTCTTCATATTGCTTTAAGAACCACATGTCTATTTTTGTAATTTCATGAATTCTACTCAGTGGAATACCAAGTTGTATTGCATCATAAATAACAAATACACGATCCCAACTTGCATGCGTAAGTTTATCTATTATTTGATCGTAGTTTTTATACCCTTTTCCATCTGCACCAAGTCCGTTTCTCTTAATCTCTAAAGACTGTGTTGCTTTATGCAAAGCCTCTTGAAAAGAACGACCAATACCCATAACTTCACCAACAGATTTCATTTGCAATCCTAAAGTTCTGTCCGAACCTTCAAATTTATCAAAATTCCATCTTGGTATTTTTACAATTACATAATCCAATGTTGGCTCAAATAATGCCGAAGTAGATTTTGTAATCTGGTTATCTAACTCATCCAAATTATAACCAATAGCAAGTTTTGTTGCTATTTTTGCAATAGGGTAGCCTGTTGCTTTAGATGCTAATGCAGAAGATCTGGAAACCCTTGGGTTAATTTCAATGGCAATAATATCTTCTTTTTCATCTGGACTAACGGCAAATTGCACATTACAACCACCTGCAAAATCCCCAATACTACGCATCATATGGATTGCCATATCACGCATTCGCTGATAAGTGGTATCCGACAATGTCATTGCAGGAGCAACGGTAATAGAATCTCCAGTATGAATTCCCATCGGATCCATATTTTCAATAGCACAAATGATAACAACATTATCATTTTTATCTCGAAGTAATTCTAATTCGTATTCTTTCCAACCAATTAAGGCTTTATCTATCATTACCTCATGAATAGGAGAAATCTCCAAACCACGACTTAATAACTCATCATAATCTTCTGGATTATAAACAATAGCTGCACCAGCACCACCCAAAGTGTAAGAAGCACGTATTACTAATGGAAATCCAAATTCTTGTGCAATTTCTTTACCTTTTAAAAATGAGGTAGCAGTAGCTTGTGGCGCCATACCAATACCTATTTTCAGCATTAATTCACGAAATTTCTCTCTATCTTCCGTAACATTAATAGCATCTATGTCTACACCTATAATTTCAACACCAAAATCTTTCCAAATTTCTTTTTCATCAGCTTCAATACAAAGATTCAAAGCCGTTTGCCCCCCCATTGTTGGAAGAACAGCGTCTATACTTGGATGTTTTTTCAATATCTCAATAATAGACTTTGTCGTCAATGGTTTTAAATACACATGGTCCGCCATAGATGGATCTGTCATAATAGTAGCAGGATTACTATTAATTAAAACAGTTTCTATTCCATCTTCATGTATAGAACGTAAGGATTGTGACCCTGAATAATCAAATTCACAAGCTTGTCCTATAACGATAGGCCCTGAACCTATAATTAAAACTGATTTTAAATCTTTTCTTTTTGGCATTCTACTGGTGTTTAAACGATATTATATGGTAAAAAAAAGGTGCTACTTTAAAAAAAGTAACACCTTAATATTTTGAAAATCAATCAATCATTATCTTTTATGTCTTAGCTCAGAAGATACAGATAACTTTCTTCTTCCTTTAGCTCTTCTACGAGCAAGAACTTTTCTACCATTAGCAGAAGCCATTCGCTCTCTAAAGCCATGCTTGTTCTTTCTTTTTCTTTTTGATGGTTGGTATGTTCTTTTGCTCATCCTAGAATATTTTAAATAGGTATTATCTTTATGAAAGTTTTGCAAAAAATAGCTGCTGCAAAACTGGGCGCAAATATACAAAGAGTTTTTGCTTTCACAAACCTAATTAAAAAAATATTTACAATTGTTTTTATTACTTTTGCGATTAGTTATTAAGAATCCCTTTTTTGCATGAAACATATCGTCCTCTTTTTATATTTTTCTTTAACTAGTATTGTTACTCTAGGACAGTCTAAATTACAATACAATCTTAATAAAGGGAAAGTTTTTACCATAAAACAAACAGCGCAACAAATTATAACACAACAAATAGATAGTGCTTCTCATATAATCACAAATAATATTAGCGGAGTTCTTGAATTTAAAGTTATAGAAGAGATAAATGATAATTACAAAATTGCCCTTAGTTTTAAAGATTTAAACTTAGATATTTCTTCTAGCATACAAGGTGTATTAATGAGTGTTAAAGCAAAAGAGGTTATTGAAGGTGATATGCAATCTAAAATTTTCAATGCTATATTAAATACTCCAGTAGAAATTATCCTTTCAAAAACAGGAAATATTTTGGAAGCTACAGGAGGTGATAGCTTGGTTAATAAAATGACATTTGCTTCTGGCCTAGAAGATAAATTTTCTTTAAACATGATGCGAAAATCTTTAGAAAAAGAGTTTGGCTCTGAAGCTTTATCAAACAGCTACAAACAATTAACCCATATTTACACAGAAGAGAAAGTCTCTGTCGGAGAAACTTGGGAAAACGAATACCAAGGAAAATTAACTACTAAGAATAGTTGGACATTAGACAAGCTAACAGAAACAAATGCAACTATTAGTGGAAAAGCTACAGTAATCATGAATGTAGTAGACCCTGCAACGACAATGAAACTTAGTGGAACCCAAGAAACATCTATCACAACAGATATTGCTTCTGGTTTTATACTAAAAATGAAAGTAGAAGGCTTCTCGGAAGGGTTTTCTACTTCCGTACAAATGGGAAATATAGAAATACCAACAACAATTTCATCAACAATCACCTACGAATTAATTAAAGAATAAATATGTTCAACAAAAATATTAAACTAGTAATAGCCGCATCAATTATTGCCTATGCAGTATACCAATTTACAGAAGGAAACATTGGAAATGGTATTTTTCTAATCCTTATATCTTTAGTTTTTGTATTTCTTTATTTCAGAAATGAAATAATTTTACTTGCATTTTTACAAATGCGAAAGCAAAATATGCCTGGAACAAAAAAATGGCTAGAAAAAATTAAAAATCCAGAAGGTGCCTTAACTGTAAAACAACAAGGGTACTACAATTATCTGCATGGAATAATTTTTTCACAGACCAATCTTACCCAAGCGGAGAAATACTTTAAAAAAGCACTTAAATTAGGCCTTACAATGGACTATGATTTGGCAATGGCAAAACTAAGCCTTGCTGGTATTGCAATGCAAAAGAGACGTAAAAGAGAAGCAACTACGCTATTGCAAGAAGCTAAAAAGCTAGACAAACAAAATATGTTGGCGGATCAGATTAAAATGATGAAGCAACAAATGAAGAAAATATAATTTTATAAATAAAATTATTAATTACTCAGATAAAAAAATGTCCTGTAAAAGTAACTCTTTACGGGACATTTTTCTTGTATTCTTTTTAAACAAAATTTACATTACACTATCGTATTAATCTAACTTCCTACGTTGTAATATCCTTTGTTTGGTATTTCAATAGTGTATTTCTTTCTAGAATTATTATTTAAATGCGCCTCTCTTAACCAAGGATTATGTCTTTTTAATATTTTATAATTAATTTCATAAAGCTTAGCGAAATCAGCAAAATTAGCCACTGGCTTATCCAGCTCTATATTAAAAGTAGGGGCTGCAGAATACAAATCTTTTTTATGTATTTCAAAACCATACTTTTCTGGACTAGAAAGGATCTCTTTAATTGCAAGAATTCTAAACACATACCTACCTGTTTCCTGTCCTAACAACAAATCATAATAACTTTCTACTTTTTGCGCTTTCATATATTTCTTTACGCCATAAGGTCCTGCATTATACGCTGCCGCTGCCAAGGTCCAATTTCCAAATTTCTCTTTAGACTTCTTCAAATATTTACAAGCTACCTCCGTTGCCTTCTCTATATGGTATCGTTCATCTACATTAGAGTTTACCTCTAAACCATATTCTCTACCTGTAGCTTTCATTATCTGCCAAAAACCGGTCGCGCCAGCTGGTGAAACCACATTTTGCAATCCGCTTTCTGCTACCGCTAGATATTTAAAATCATCCGGAATTCCATTCTTCGCCAAAATAGGTTCTATAATAGGAAAATACTTATTTGCTCGCTTCATTAACAACAAAGCATTTGACTGCCAATACGTATTTACCAAAAACTCCCTGTCTATACGTTCCAAAACTTCTGGATCTGTTATTGGAACTAATTCTCCTGCAAAATTTAAATCCTCTGGAATAGCTATGGAAGAGACTCTGTAATCAGAACTGCTTTCTAATACTTCTTTCGTTTCTTTTTCAACTGTCTTTGTCGTATCCTGTACAGCAAAAACCAATGTACCTATAACAAAAACAACACCAAGTAACATTAATACATTTTTTAAAAACTTCATAGCAGTAAATTTTATTTAGGCAATAAATATATGAAATAGAACTACTTTATTCTAAAATAATTGCGGGTAAACGTTCATTAAACCATTTACTTCGATGGATTACCATAGTATGTGTTCCGTTTTTAACAGGAATACAATCTTTAATGTATGCTATTGGAAAAACAGCATCTTTTTCACCATGAATATGTATTACCCCATCAAGTACCTCTGTTTGTTCCCAACCAACAATCTGATCTATAGCCCAGTCTATATAGTTTTTGTCCCTAATAGACAGGTACTGTTCATACAACTCTAATCGTTTCGTTACTGTCTCTCCAAAGGCATATTTAGCAATTAATTCTACATTATTTACCAAGCCCGTAGGTAATAATTTATGCACTTTAGTATATTTTGCAAAAATCATTCTTTTGGGCAATTCCTCTTTTGTTTTAACACTAGATATTATTATCACTTTTTTAGTTTCGATATGTTTCGCCATTTCCTGAACTAAGAATCCACCAAAAGATACTCCAATCAAAACTGGATTCTCCTGCTTTATATTCGCACACATTTTTAAGGCATATTCCTGAATAGTCATTCCTTTCTCTGGAACAAACCATTCTAAAAAATGTACGTCGAATTGCTCTTCTGGTAACTCAATCTTACTGAATATTGATGGATTAGCAGCCATTCCTGGCATAAAATATACGGGGACTTTATTGTATGTCATAATTTACAGACTCTATAAAAAATTAGGAATTTAGCAATTTTTCACCTACTTTTGTAGGCTTATTACCAAATAAGCCCCACTTTATAATAACTTTTATCAAACATTTAGTGCAAAGATTACAATATTTGAGAACATTGTAGTCTTTTTTTACGAATTTAAAAAAACCAACTATATGAATGAAGTAACAATAAAGGACAATAGTTTCTTACGTCAGTTTGAAGCTAGAGTTGAAGGACAGTTAGCGAAGATTGAGTACTCTTCTCAAGAACGTAAGGTATTTTTAACAAAATTAGTTATTCCAGAAGAAATTACGGACGACAACTTTAAAGAAGATTTCATTAAAGCTGTTTTAAATCATATTCAGGAGCAAAAACTTAGAGTTGTACCTACAAGTCCACAAATTGCAGGGTTTTTACGAAAAAATAGGCAGTACAAAGAAATGCTTCCTGTTGGAATTCGAATCTAAAAATAAAAAACCTCTCTTCTCGAGAGGTTTTTTTATACCTCTATTTTACTTTCTACAAAATTAAATCGTACCAAACCATCCGTATCAATAGTATGCAATTCAATTTTATGTAATGTATTTACCAATTCTGGATTCCATGGGTATTTCACTTTAACATAGTTTTCTGTAAATCCGTGTATATAACCTTCCTTATTTTCTCCTTCAAAAAGAACGGTTCTTTCTGTTCCTAACTGACTTTCATAAAAGGCCCTTCTTTTTTTAACAGACAAACCTCTCATCATTTTACTACGCTTGCTTCTAATGTTTTTGGGCACCACATCTTCCATAACAGCAGCCTTTGTATCATCTCGCTCAGAATAAGTAAACACATGCAAATAAGAAATATCTAATTCAGTTAAAAAATTATAGGTTGTTATAAAATGATCCTCTGTTTCTCCAGGAAATCCAACAATAACATCCACACCAATACATGCATGGGGCATTACTTCTTTAATCTTAGTTATTCTCTCCCTATATAAATTTGTTAAATAACGCCTCTTCATTAATTTAAGAATAGCATCGCTCCCACTCTGCAATGGAATATGAAAATGAGGCACAAAAGAATTGCTTTGCGCTACAAAATCTATAGTTTCATTTTTAAGAAGATTAGGCTCTATAGAAGAAATACGAAGTCTATGTATTCCTTGAACTAAATCTAAAGCTTTTACCAAGTCTAGAAACGTATGTTGGTGCTTTTTGTTGCCAAACTCACCCTTTCCATAATCCCCAATATTCACACCTGTTAAAACAATTTCCTTAATATCTTGAGCAGAAATCTCAGCGGCATTTTTAAGTACATTCTCTAGCGTATCACTTCTAGAAATACCTCTTGCAAGCGGAATTGTACAATAAGTACATTTATAATCGCAACCATCTTGTACTTTTAAAAAAGCACGAGTTCTATCGCCAATAGCATAACTCCCAATATAAAAATCTGCATCTTCAATTTCACAAGAATGAATTTCTCCGAAATCATTTTTTGTAAGATCCTCTACGTAACTGGCTATATTAAATTTTTCTGTAGCTCCTAAAACAAGATCAACACCATGAACATTTGCTAGCTCTTCAGGCTTTAATTGTGCATAACAACCTATTGCAGCTACAAATGCATTAGGATTACCCTTTTGCGCTTGCTTAACTACAGTCTTAAATCGCTTATCTGCATTTTCCGTTACCGAACAGGTATTTATTACATACATATCTGCATGCTCTGAAAAATCGACTCTATCAAAACCCTCATCCTTCAAATCTCTAGCAATCGTAGAAGTTTCAGAAAAATTGAGCTTACAACCTAAAGTATAAAATGCTACTTTTTTTCTTTCCATGTGCAACGAATCTCAGCGTCCTAAATTAAGTGTACAAATATAAAATAAAAAACGAGGAAGTTTTAAAGCTCATAGCACATCCAAAGAACTAATACTTTAATAATTTCGCCATTTTTTTGTAATCTCAAAAACATGATTTAGTATATCTGCTTCTTTCTGATCAAATTCTACGCCACGACGAGCCATCATCACTTTTGCCGCTTCAAAAGCTTTCTTAGGAAGGTAAGTCGTAAACCCTGAGGCGCCTCCCCAACTAAAACTAGGAATAAAATTTCTTGGAAATCCTGGAACATAAATATTCGCATTAACACCAATAACAGTACCTGTATTAAACATAGTGTTAATAGCGGTTTTACTGTGATCTCCCATCATTAATCCACAAAACTGAAGTCCTGTATGATCAAACGTTTCGGTCTCATAGTTCCATAAACGTACTTTGGCGTAGTTGTTTTTTAAGTTAGAGGTATTAGAATCTGCTCCAATATTACACCATTCTCCCAATACTGAATTCCCTAAATACCCTTCATGTCCTTTGCTCGAATATCCAAAAATAACCGAATTGTTTATTTCTCCACAAACTTTAGCATAAGGCCCAATAGTTGTAGGTCCGTATATTTTTGCTCCCATTTTCACTACAGCCTTTTCACATAAAGCCAAAGCGCCACGAATAAGACTACCTTCCCATATTTCGGCATTTTTACCAATATAAATAGGGCCATTTGTAGCATTTAAGGTACTGTACTCAACCTTAGCACCTTCTTCTAAGAATATATTTTCCGGATGAATTACATTATTTGTTTTTGAGATAGACTGACTTTTTCTTCCCTCAGTAATCACATCATAATCCGCCTGAAGCGCTTCTCCATTTTTGGAAAAAATATCCCATGTATTCTCTACTCTAAGAACAGCTTCTTTAAACTCAATAATCTTATATTTTTCTAAATCTACCTCTTCCTGAGTTTCTTTTGTAAAAAAGGCAATAGCATCTTCTCCTTGAAAGATAGCCTCATTTTCTTTTAGGTTTTTAACCAAGTCTACCAACTCTTTATTTGGTAAAAACGAAGCATTAATTAAAACATTCTTTGGCATTTCTACCATCGGATATTTTTCAGATAAATACTCTTCGGTTATAGTCGTTGTAGTGGTAGATAGGTATTTTTCCCATTTCTCACGAATGGTCATAATCCCAATTCTTATATCTGCAACTGGTCTTGTATACGTAAATGGCAATAACGCATCTCTAACTGTACCGTCAAAAAGTATGTAATTCATTCTGTAATATTTATACAACAAAAAAAGTCACGCAATAGCGTGACTTAATAACTCTATAATAAAGAAATTATTATTTTGCAAATTTCTTGTACTTGTTCTTAAACCTATCAATACGACCAGCAGTATCTACTAATTTAGATTTACCAGTATAAAAAGGATGCGAAGTTCTAGATATCTCCAATTTAACTAAAGGATATTCAACTCCATCAACTTCTAATGACTCTTTAGTATTTGCAGTAGATTTTGTTATAAACACATCTTCGTTAGACATATCTTTAAAAGCTACTAATCTATAATTCTCTGGGTGTATACCTTTTCTCATTGTATTAAACTTTATTCTACTCAATTTTTAGAAGTGCAAATTTACGTTTTTTTCCGAAAACTCCAATTATAATTAGCAAAAAAGGAAAATAAAAAAATAGTGCCATCTTATTGTAACATTTTCATTAAAAAAACCACTAACTTATAAAACCATCAAAAGATACAAAATTATGAAAGAAAAACAACCAACAACAGGAAAGTTTGCATTAAATTATGGAGTTATGTTAGCGCTTATAAGTATTACGTTCTCCCTAATGCTATTTGGCGCAGACTTACTTTATGACGACAGTGTTATCATTAAGACCATACCATATGTTATGGCTATTGCAGTTATAGTAATAGCTTTAATTCAGTTTAAGAAAAACAACAATGGTTTTTTAACATTATCAGAAGCATTAAAAATTGGCGCAGGTATTGGACTAATTTCAGCTCTTTTAGGATTAGCCTATTTCTTTCTTCTTAGCGAGGTATTAGAACCTGAATACATGAATAATTTGCTAGAAATTGGAAAACAAAAAATGGCAGCTGCTGATCCTAGACTGACTACAGATCAGTTAAATGAGATGGTAGAAATGCAAAAAAAGTTTGCTTGGGTTTCCTATCCTGTTATCCTAATTATTAATGTACTAATAGGATTAGTTGTTAGTTTAATTGCAGGTTTAATTATGAAAAATGTAAAACCAGAATAGTTTTTATTCGTATTCAAGGAATGATTTTAACAAAATCACTAGTATAATTTGTACTTTTGAAATAGAATTTCAGAAGACCAAATGAATCTATCCATAGTAATTCCTTTATTAAACGAAGACGAATCGCTCAAAGAACTTCATGATTGGATTGTATCGGTGATGCAATCCAATCATTTTTTATATGAAATTATTTTCATTGATGACGGTAGCACCGATAATTCATGGAATGTAATTTCACAACTAAGCAAAGAGAATCCCAATATAAAAGGAATTCGATTTCTTACCAATTTTGGAAAATCGCAAGCATTACATGCCGGATTTAAAGCATGTGAAGGTGATGTTATCATTACCATGGATGCCGATTTACAAGATAATCCAGAAGAAATTCCAGAACTCTATAATCTAATAATAAAAGATAATTTTGATCTTATTTCTGGGTGGAAGAAAAAAAGGTACGACTCTATTATCACCAAAAATATTCCGTCCAAATTATTTAACTGGGCTGCACAAAAAACTTCTGGAGTAAAATTACATGACTTTAATTGTGGCTTAAAAGCTTTCAAGAAAGAGGTTGTAAAAAACATTGAAGTGTCTGGAGAAATGCACCGATATATCCCTGTTTTAGCAAAAAGTGCTGGATATTCAAAAATTGGCGAAAAGGTTGTAAAACACCAAGCTAGAAAATACGGAAGCACAAAATTTGGAATGGAAAGATTTACAAACGGGTTTCTTGATTTAATTACCATTTGGTTTGTTTCAAAATTTGGTAAGCGTCCTATGCACCTTTTTGGCGCACTTGGCGTTATTATGTTTGGCATTGGGCTTAGCCTGGCTTTATACCTAGGTATAGACAAATTATTTATAAACCCTTACGGCAGGTTAATAACAGAAAAACCACATTTTTACATTGCGTTAGCTACTATGATAATTGGCTCCCAATTGTTTTTAGCAGGCTTTCTAGGAGAAATTATGGTACGCACCAAAAAAGACGATACGAGATATAAAATCTCAGAAAAAATAAACAATAACACAAAGTAGTATTTACAAAATATGAACGACATTCTTAAAATAGCAAAAAGCTGGTTGACAGATTTTTTTGACGAGGAAACAAAAAAAGAAATTGAAAATCTAATTCAGAAGGATCCAGAAGGATTAAAAGATAGATTCTACAAAAATCTTGAATTTGGAACTGGTGGAATGCGCGGAATTATGGGAGCCGGAACCAATAGAATTAACAAATATACATTAGGGAAAAATACCCAAGGTCTAAGTAATTATTTAAAAGACACCTACCCGAAGGAAGAATTGAAAGTCGTAATAGCTTATGATTGCAGACATAATAGCGATACTTTAGCAAAAGTAGTTGCCAATGTCTTTTCTGCCAATGGTATAAAAGTATTTTTATTTTCTGAACTAAGAACAACTCCGGCGCTTTCTTTTGCCGTTAGAGATCTAAAATGCCATGCTGGTATTGTTTTAACAGCATCGCACAATCCACCAGAATATAATGGTTACAAAGTATATTGGACAGATGGCGGACAAATAGTTCCACCACAAGACAATGCTATAATAGCCAATATAAATAAACTCGCTTTTGAAGATATTAAGTTTGAAGCAAATGAAAATTTAATCGAACTTATAGACAAGGAAGCAGACGAAACATTTATAAGCGCTTCTGTAAAAAACGGAAACTTTAATGCTGCGGAAAAAGACAATTTTAAAATTGTATTTACATCGCTACACGGTACCTCTATCACTGCTATTCCTGAAGTATTAAAACGTGCAGGATATAACAATGTTACTATAATTGAAGAGCAGGCAGAACCTAATGGAGATTTCCCTACAGTTAAATCGCCCAACCCAGAAGAACCCGAAGCTTTAGAAATAGCCATAAAAAAAGCAGAAGAAATTGGAGCCGATATTGTTATTGGAACAGATCCAGATAGTGACCGTTTAGGAATAGCAGTTCGTAATTTAGAGGGCAAAATTGCATTACTTAATGGTAACCAAACCATGGTATTAATGACAAAGTACTTACTGGACCAACGTAAAGAAAAAGGTTTTAAAGGAAATGAATTTATCGCTTCAACCATAGTTTCTACACCAATGATGCAGGCGTTAGCAGATGCTTATGGTGTAGAATACAAAATAACACTAACTGGCTTTAAATGGATTGCAAAAGCCATTAATGATGCGCCACAACAAGATTTTGTTGGCGGTGGCGAAGAAAGTTTCGGTTTTATGGTAGGAGACTTTGTAAGAGATAAAGATGCTGTAACCGCTACCCTATTAGCATGTGAGATTGGAGCTAGCGCAAAGGCAAATGGAAGCTCTTTTTACAAAGATTTAATCGACGCTTATGTTTCCTATGGATTTTATAAGGAAAAACTAATCTCTTTAACAAAAAAAGGGATAAGTGGTGCCGATGAAATAAAAAAAATGATGGTAGATTTTAGCGAAAACCCAATAGATGCAATTGACGGTTCTAAAATAGAATGGATAGAAAATTACAACATTTCTATAGCTAAAAATAGAATTACAGGAGAAGAAAAAACAATTACAATTCCTAAATCTAATGTTTTAATTTATATAGCGGAAGATGGCACAAGAATGGCAGCACGCCCAAGCGGTACAGAACCTAAAATTAAATTTTATTTTAGCATCAATACTGTATTAGAAAAAGCTAGTGATTATAAAACGATAGACAGTCAATTAGATGCTAAGGTGGATAGAATTCTAAAAGAACTCAAATTAAATTAATGGAGTATTTCAAACAAATTCTTCGCTTTGCAAAACCGTATCGTCGGTATGCAATTCTAAATATTATTGCCAACATATTTTATGCCCTGTTTGGAACTTTGTCTATGATTTCCATATTTCCAATGCTGGAAGTACTCTTTGGAAAAGATGACAAACGAATAGAAATTGAACCTATTTGGGAAGGATTTTCTGGAACAAAAGATTACGTTGTTAATTACCTAAACTTTTTTGTGACTCAGAAAGCAAAAGAGGGTTCTGATGATGTGTTAATATTTATGGTTGCGCTTATTATAGGCACATTTTTACTTAAAAATATATTCAGTTATTTAGCCATGTATTTCATTACTTTTTTACGTAATGGTGCACTTAAAGACATACGCAATGAGCTATATACAAAAATAACGGACTTACCTCTCTCCTACTATTCTGAAAAAAGGAAAGGAGATGTTATGGCGCGTATTTCCACAGATGTATTGGAAATTCAGCATTCTTTTTTATCCGTTTTAGAATTAATAGTAAGAGAACCGCTTATGATTCTCTTCACTATTATTGCCATGTTTACTATTAGTCCAGAACTTACTCTATTTGTTTTTATTTTTATTCCAATTTCAGGATTCTTGATTTCATTAATTGGAAAATCTTTAAAAAAACAATCGGACAAAGTACAAGAAGAGCAAGGGAATTTTCTATCTATAATAGAAGAAACCTTAGGCGGACTAAGAGTTATAAAAGCCTTTAATGCAGAGTCTCGATTTTATAAAACATTTTCAAACTCCACCAATCGCTTTTTTAAATTTTCAAATACGCTATTAAACCGACAAAATTTAGCTTCACCCACCAGTGAATTTTTAGGCATAACAGTGATTGCGGTATTATTATGGTATGGCGGACAAATGGTACTAGTAGAAAAAACATTAGAAGCCAGTATTTTCTTAGTATATATTGGACTAGCCTATAATATTTTAACTCCAGCAAAAGCGATAAGCAAAGCAAGTTATAGTGTTAAAAAAGGAAATGCAGCGGCAGAACGAGTCCTAGAAATTCTGAATACAACATCGCCACTAAAAGATAAAAGTAACGCCAAAAGCAAAACAGAATTTACAGATGCTATAACCATAGAAAACATTTCTTTTAAATATGAAGAAGATTATGTTTTAAAAGATTTCTCTATCACTGTTAAAAAAGGAGAAACAGTAGCTCTTGTTGGACAATCAGGAAGTGGAAAATCTACCATTGCTAATTTAGTCACGCGTTTTTATGACGTTAACAAGGGAACTATAAAAATAGACGGAGAAGACATTAGAGACATTACAAAACACTCTCTTAGAAATCTTATGGGCTTAGTTACACAAGATTCCATCCTATTTAATGACACCATAAAAAATAACATTCTCCTTGGCAAGGAAGATGCTACGGAGGAAGAAGTAATTCAATCTTTAAAAATAGCAAACGCATGGGAGTTTGTAAAAGAACTTCCTCAAGGAATTCATACTAATATTGGGGATTCTGGAAACAAACTATCGGGAGGACAAAAACAGCGTATGTCTATTGCTAGAGCGGTTCTAAAAAATCCACCTATAATGATTTTAGACGAAGCTACTTCTGCCTTAGATACAGAAAGCGAACGTTTGGTACAAATTGCATTAGAAAACATGATGAAGAACAGAACTTCTATTGTAATTGCTCACCGATTGTCTACCATACAAAACGCACAGACAATTGTTGTAATGCAAAAAGGAAAAATAGCAGAACAAGGTTCGCATAGCGAGTTGCTAACACTAAATGGTGTTTACAAAAAATTAGTAGACATGCAATCTTTTGATGTTTAAAGTTATCTAAAAGTAACACTCAGCTCCAAGAGCATGAAGTATTTTTTAAAAAGTATTTTTAATTTTGAAACTAGCTTCAGGATTAAACCCTCAATGAGGAATTAAACCTTTTATAAAAAGTACAGTCTTAATCATAGTAAACAAAAACGCCTTGGTTGAAGAAAAACTTTTAGTACATCAATTAAAACAAAACGAGAGCCAAGAAAGGGCGTTTGAAGTATTAGTAAATACTTACAAAGAACGTTTGTATTGGCATATTCGTAGAATTGTTTTAAATCATGATGATACAGATGACGTGCTACAGAATACGTTCCTAAAGGTCTATAAAAATATCAATGGCTTTAAAGGGGATAGCAAACTGTATTCCTGGATGTATAGGATAGCGACTAATGAATCGCTCTCTTTTTTAAAATCGAAGTCCAGAAAATTAGGCGTTAATGATGGAGAATTACAAGACCAATTAATAGCAAATTTACAGGCAGATGTTTATTTTGAAGGAGATGAAATTCAATTAAAATTACAAAAAGCAATAGCAACTCTTCCAGAAAAACAACGTTTGGTATTTAATATGAAGTATTTTCAGGAAATGAAATATTTAGAAATTTCAGAAATACTAGACACATCTGTAGGGGCTTTAAAAGCGTCTTATCATATAGCAGTAAAGAAAATAGAAGCTTATTTAAAAGACAGGTAAGTTACAATTATGAAAAAAATAAATAAACAGAACAGTTTTAAAACACCAGAAGGGTACTTTGAGGAGTTTTCTAGCAATCTTGAAACCAAGATTACTGCGGAAGAATCTTTTCCACCTAAAAGTGGATTTAATATTCCTGATAATTATTTTGATAACCTAAACAAGGAGCTACACAAAAAAATAATCAAAAAAGAAACTAAAATTGTTTCGCTTCACTCCTATAAAAAATATTATTATCTGGCAGCATCTGTTGCTGCAGTAGTACTGGTTTTAATAGGATTACAAATTACAACTAAAGAAAATATCACTTTTGAAAGTATTGCCTATACAGATATAGATGCCTATTTTGAAACTACAGACATTACCCTTGATTCTTATGAAATAGCAGAACTATTTCCTATGGATGATTTAGAAATAAATGATATTATAACCGCTGAATTAAACGAAGAAAACATAATTCAATATCTAGACGCTAACGTAGAGGATATGGAAGACTTAAATTTGGAGTACGATGATGAATAACACTAAAAACACCCAAAGAAAAACAATAATTTTACTAGTGCTATTGTTAACCTCAACCCTATTCTACGGACAACGAAGAAGAATGGATCAGGATAAAATAAAGGCCTTAAAAGTAGCATATATTACGGAAAAGGTAGATTTATCAAGTAAAGAGGCAGAAGCATTTTGGCCAATTTATAACACCTATGAAAAAGATTTATCGGTACTAAGACAGAAAGAAAGAAGTCTTCTACATGATAAAATGAAAGCACCAGAAATCTTATCCGAAAAAGAAGCGAAATCTGTTTTAAAACAACAACTTTCTTTAAAAGAAGAGAAATACAAAATAGAAAGAGTTTTTATAGCGAAGATAAGCAAGGTGATTTCTGCTAAAAAGACTATCATTTTATTACAAGCTGAAAAAGGATTTCATCGCCAATTAATTAGACAGTATAGATCTAAACGTAGAAAACATTAGGTTAAACTAATAAAAGTTTAACTTTAACAACATTAAGCCCTATTCCTATAAAGTCTAGGGCTTTCTTATTTTGAATATTATATTATGCAAAATAATGATTTAAATATTAACTCAAAAAAGAACAAACTGTTATTAAACTATAACTACAACAGCCATATTATTAACTTGTATATAGATAATAAACTATTTTAGCACGAAAAAAATATAATCAATTAATTACCTATATTTGAATAACATACATAAAAATGTTATACTAGTTTATACACCAACCTAACTAAAAATGAAAAAAATCTACCTAGCACTTTTGCTACTGTGTGTCTTTTTTATTGAGTTTGCTCATGGACAACAAAACAATAAAGAAAAATCATTCTTAAATTGGTTTGATTCAGAAATTGGAATATCAAATACTGATTTAATCAATGGGACAGAGGTGGTAGAAAAATACAGATCATTACCTAAACATCATAAGTTTTATAATATAAATGATTTTGTTCTAGGAAATGTAACTTACATAAATCAGAACTATTATAATGTGTATTTAAAATATGATATTTTTAATGATTTCTTAATAGCCAAAGTTGCAGGTAAAAAAAAGGGAGGCATAATTCAGCTTATTAGTTCAAAAGTTTCTAGATTTTATATAAATGGAACCACATTTGTAAAAATTCCTCGTATAAATAAAAAAGGAAGAGAAGGTTTTGCGGAATTAATGATAGACAACAAGTACTTTAGTCTATACAGACAGCATAAAAAATTAAAAACAATTAATCAATATACTGCTGCTAGTTACCATAAATTCACGAAAATTAAAAATCAATTTATTCTAAAATATAAAGGTGAAAACAGTTTTATAAATCATAAAAAAGATGTGTACAATTTATTCCCTGAGTTAAAAAACAATCTAAAAGCCAATAAAAGCTTAAGGAGTGCATGGAGAAAAAATGAAATACAATTAGTTTTTGCAGAAATTCAAAATTTATTATCGAAAAAATGAAAAAGTATCTCCTATTGTTCTTTGTCATTTTTTCTACTACATTAGTAAAATCACAAGTGGCTAAAGAAAAAGTAACTATTTCTTATTCCAATGAAACCATCTCTGAAATATTTGTGCGTCTTGAACAAATGACAGCAGTAAAATTCTATTACTATGAAGATTGGATTAATAAAGAAAAAATATCTGGTAATTTTAATAATAGTCTATTAAGAACCATTATTAGCAAACTTCTAGAGGATACTAATATCAATTTTCATATAACAAAAGATAATAATGTTATTCTAACACGAAATAGTGTTGTTTATGACTTTTTACCTGATGGTGCATTCGAATTAGTAAATAAAGACTCAATTGCCGCTGCTTTAATTGAGGAAAAAAAGAAAAGTAAATTCCCCGTATATTTCAGTTCCCAACAATCTTATCAAACCGCCATACAAACCACACGTATAGGTAAGGCCCGAAAAGATTCCGATAAAGAAAAGTTTGAATTAATTGGATTTGTAAAAGACTTAAAAACGAATAAACCACTCAATGAAGTATCTATTACAGTTGATGGATTATCAACAGGTACAACATCTAATAAAGATGGATTATTTTATATTACACTACCATCTGGTGAAAATATTATTCAATTACGTTACCTAGGGTATGAAAGTATTACTACACGAATTATCATTTATAATGATGGAGAAGCAAACTTTGAACTTATTGAAGAAATTCAGCAATTGGACGAGGTTATTCTCGAAGGTGAAGTTAACAAAAATGTAAAAGAAATTATTACAGGATTAACTGTAATTGATGTAAAAAGTATTAAAAATATTCCATTGGTTCTTGGAGAACGAGATATTTTAAAGGTAGCACTTACATTACCTGGTATATCTACTGCTGGTGAAGGTTCTACAGGTTACAATGTCAGAGGAGGAAAAATAGATCAAAATTTAATACTATTAGATGAAGCTACGATATATAATCCTACTCATTTTTTCGGATTATTCTCTGCCTTGAACCCTTTTGTAATTGGAGAAGTGAATATTTACAAGGGGCATATTCCTTCCGAATTTGGAGGCAGACTATCTTCTGTCTTTGATATTAAAACAAAAACGAGTTCTGTTAAAAAACTTACAGGAGAGGTTGCCATAGGACCTATTACAAGTACATTCTCTATAGAAACCCCTGTAATAAAAGAAAAATCTACATTAATAATAGGTGGACGTGGAGCATACTCCAACTGGATTTTAAGGTCCCTTGACCACAAAGAATTAAGCAAAAGCAGAGCTTCTTTTTATGACGTTATAGCAAAGTACGAACATAAAGTAAATAAAAAAAACACTTTAAAAGTTACAGGATATTACAGCTATGATAATTTTAGCATAACCTCCGATTCTCTATATTCATACAAAAACAGATTGTTATCTTTAAAATGGAATCATTCCTTTAATAAGAAAAATTCTGGTAGTGTACGGATTGCCAATAGCGCTTATTCTTTTAATATTAATTATGATGGCAAAACCATAAATGATTTTGATTTAGGGCATAAATTAGAGGAAACAGAATTGAAAATAAATATGAAATATTTTCATAATAAAGAGCTGAGCTTTAATTATGGTTTATCCAGTAAGTTATACAATATAAGTCCTGGAAACAAAATACCTAAAGGAGATGAATCAATAGTATCAGCATTAAGGATTCCTAAAGAACGAGCTATAGAAAGTGGCCTTTACCTATCAGGCAAGTATAACCTAAATGAAAAACTAAGTTTTAATCTAGGAATTAGATATGCTCATTATTCCTTTCTTGGTGCAATAAATCAGAATATCTATCTCGATAATTTACCAAAAACTACCAAAACCATAAAGGAGACTTTATCTTTTGATAAAAATAAGGTTGTTGAAAGTTATGGAGGCCCAGAGTACAGATTATCCGCTAGGTATTTCGTTTTACCAAATACTTCAATAAAGGCAAGTTATAATAACATGTATCAATTTATACACACCCTATCAAATAACACTACAGCTTCACCTATTGACACTTGGAAGCTTTCAGATTTAAATATTAAACCTCAAAAATCGAAACAATTTTCTTTTGGCGTGTTTAATAATTTTAATGAAAATTTATACGAAGTAAGTTTAGAAGCCTATTATAAGAAAACAGAAAATATTTTAGACTATAAAATTGGAGCTCAATTACTCTTAAATGAGGTTATTGAAACCGAAGTTTTACAAGGCGAAGGAAAAGCTTATGGGATAGAATTTTTAATTAAGAAAAAAGAAGGAAGACTTAACGGTTGGGTAGGGTATACCTATTCTAGATCATTGATAAAGCTAGATAGTGAATTTCCAGAAGAAGTTGTAAATAATGGAAAATACTTTAACTCAAATTTTGACAAACCACATGATTTTAGTTTAGTTTCAAACTATAAATTTACAAAACGCTTTAGCGCTTCGATGAATTTTGCTTACCAAACTGGTAGACCTGTTACCTACCCCATTGGAAGATATATCCAAAATGGATTAGAATTAGTTGCATATAGTAATCGTAATGAATTTAGAATTCCAGATTACTTTAGATTAGATCTTAGTTTTAATATAGAAGGAAATCATAGAGTAAAAAAGATTGGTCATAGTTTTTGGAACATTTCTATTTATAATGTCTTAGGAAGAAACAATCCATTCTCCGTTTTTTTTGTGACAGAAGGTGGAAAATTAAAAGCAAAACAAAGTTCAATATTCTCTATTCCTATTCCTACTATAACTTATAACATAAAGTTTTAAATTACAAAATTATGCGATTATTTAAAACCATATATAGCTTATTCTTTCTCTTTTTATTAATTATTTCTGGATGTGTCGAGCCTTATGAATACAATTCAGAAAATTTTAAAAAAATGATTATTATCAATGCTTCTTTAACTGATGTTTTAAAAAAGCAAAAAGTTTCTATTAGCCATTCTAGTCCTCTTACTAAAACATCCGCTAATCCAGAATCAGGAGCACAAATTCTAATAATTGATGATTCTCAAAATCAATTTTATTTTGAAGAACAGACTCCAGGAGAATATATTTCTAAAGTTTTATTTTCTGCAAAATTAGGAACGAGCTACACATTAAAAATCACCTTAAAAAACGGTAAAAAATATTCGTCAAAACTCGAAAAACTCAATATCAAAAGTAATCCTATCAACCTAACTACTAGTAATTGGTTAAATAATTCCAATACTAGAGGAGCTGCCATATTAGTAGATAGTAAGAATCCAACTAACTCCTCAAAATTTTATAGATACGAATATGACGAAACTTATAAAATTATTGTTCCTTTTTGGCGTAATTACAAACTAGTAAACGACTACACTTCTCACTGTGCTGTAAAGCTAGTGCCTAAACCTGCTACTGATCCAATTCTTCGTGTTTGTTATAATACCAATTCTTCATTTAATATTATTCAAACAAATACTATAGAATTAACAGAAGATTATGTTAAAGACTTCGTTGTTCGGTTTATTCCTATCACAAACACAATAATAGCACACCGGTATAGCATACTAGTAAAACAACATGTTATTTCGAGAGATGCATATACCTATTATGAACTATTAAAAAAAATATCGTCACAAAGTAATATATTTTCCCAATTACAATCAGGATTTGTTCAAGGCAATATGTTTTCTGTAGATGATTCTAATGAGTTAGTTATTGGCTTTTTCGAAGTATCTTCAGAAGTTTCCAAACGTATTTATTTTAATTTTGATGAATTATTTCCTAATGAGAATCGACCAATATATGATTGTGGTCAACTTGCACCTCCACTAGCTACCCTAGGTGAAGCTTGCCCTCTACGCGACGCATTAGCCAACGGATATTTTTATGAAAGCGAAAGTAGTAATCCTGGTGAATTTGTAGGTCCTTATCGTATTGTTCCAAAAAAATGTGCTGAATGCACCTCTGAAGGGGTTTTAAAAGTTCCTGATTTTTGGATAGAATAATTTATCAATAATTTTAAAGTAATGAAAAAAATAATTATAAGTATTACTATTTTGATATTAATGTCCGTAAGCATTAAAGGACAGTGGCAGGAAATACCTACCCCAAATACATCCATAAATATTTCTAAAGAAAGCATATTTATTCATTACAATTCTACTCTATTATTTTCTGGGGAACGGTTGTTTTATAAACTTTACTGCCTGGACAATGAATCTAAACAGCTTTCTAATCTTAGTAAAATTGCATACATCGAGCTTATTGGAGAAAAAGGCAACAAAGTTTTTAAACAAAAAATTAAATTGGAAAACGGTCAAGGTTCTGGTGATTTTTTAATTTCAGGAAATATTCCTTCAGACAATTACAAACTAATTGGATACACTCATTGGATGCAAAACAATGTTGAGAATAAGTTTTTTCAAGGTGATTTAAGCGTCCTAAACCCATACCAATTAAAACAACGTAAATTCCTAAAAGCAAAAGATTCTATTACAGTTTCAAAACCAAAAGTAAGTACTGTCGCAACATTTAGAGATATGAAAATTAATCTTTCGGAATCTAGTTTTGGACAACGAAAAAAAGTTTCATTTTCTCTAGTAAACACTAGTAGATTTGAAGGTGAATTTTCAATTTCAATACGAAAAAAAACAGCTTTTAATATCTTCCCTGGAATTACTAGTCAAAATTTCACAGATAAATTCCTTAATACTAATTCGACAAAAACAATTAAAACAAATCAGGATATTTATTTACCTGAATTAAGAGGCGAAATATTTTCAGGAACTCTTGAGTCTAGGGATAGTAATGTTTCAGAAAAACAAATTGCACTTTCAATACCTGGGAAAAATGGTGTTATTAAAATTATTAGCACGGATAAGAATGGCGATTTTAAATTTAATATTGGCAATAGGTACGATAATGACTTCATTTATATGGAGGTTATTGAAAACAAAAAACATAATTACACTTTTAAAGAAAACAATACTATACCAATCGATTTAAAAGCTCTTAAATTTAGAGAGTTCCATGTCTATGAAAGCGATAAAGAAAAAGTTCTAGAACGAAGTATATACAATCAGATTGAGAATGCGTATCAATTTTTAAAGACTGATTCAATAATAACGCAAATTTCAAACTTTCCTTTTCATGAGCAATATGACAATGTATTTACACTTGCTGATTTCAATAGATTTTCTAGTATGGAAGAAACTTTTGTAGAAATTATTTACGAAGCAAGAATCTCAAAAGATAAGAAAGGGAATAGCGTTTTTGTAATCCTAGATGAAAATTTAACTTTCAATACCACATACCCTCCTTTACTAATCTTTGATGGATTAATAATTCAAGACCCTAATATTATCATAAATTATAATGCCAATAATATTAATACAATTAAAATAATAAGGGATAAATATTATATTGGAACCGGAGTTTACAATGGTGTTATTGTATTTGAATCTTATAAGGGTGATTATTTCAAAAAACTACCTAGTTTTATAATTAATAAAGCCAAACTATTTAAACCTGAAGATTTAAAAGAGTATCATAAAACCACCTATGATGAAGAAAACCTAAACGCAAGAATTCCCGATTATAGAAAGCAGTTATATTGGAATCCAAGTATAAAAGCAATAGAAAAAATTAAAGAGATTAGTTTTTTTACATCGGACAACAAAGGTACATATGAAATAAAAGTAGAGGGGTTTTTAAAAAACGGAAAACCTATTTCAATAGTATCAGAGTTTTCAGTAAAATAACCAGCCCAATCCTTTTTTCATTATACTTCTTTTAACTCAAAATAGTTATTACTCTATGAATTATATATTTCTTAAATTTAAACAATAGGTGTATCGTCATTATTCTCTTTTAACATTGGTTTCTCTTCTTTAGTAGAACCACCAAAAAACTTTTTTCTAAAAACACTAAAACCACCCACAACTGCTACAGCAATAATCTTCCAAAACTTAAGAAGAACCGCAAAAAATCCGACTTTAGCTAATATTTTACCAGCTACAAGTCCACCAATTCCATAGGCAGCAACATCATCAAAATCAGCGTCAAAATCGGCATACCTGTTTCCGTCATTGAATTCCACACTAGATAGAATTACATCAATATCTTTTTTAAATGTAGGAAGCACATCAATATCTCCAATAGCATTCATATTCATATACCCCTTTCTTCCTAATATTCTTATATTATAATTTAAAGTATTTACTTTCATATCACCAAACTTCAGCTCTTTAGCCCAGTGTAATTTTTTATTAGTTTTATCATAAAAAGGAGCTGATGCCCAGCCTACCAATGTAATTGCTTCATACCCTTGTTTTATTCTTTCAGGATTTGCTTCCGTTGCATCCTTTTGCATTGTTTCTAATAACTCCTCATAATCAATATCCTCTGCATCTTCATCTTCTACATAGCCTTCTTCAGAATAAGTAACCTCTACTGCATATGAAAAACCGTCTCCTAATGGAGAAATATCTTTAGGAAATAATAAGCCTAACACATCACTAGGAGGATTTCCCCATAAATCGCTAAGGACATATTTACTCTGTTCTGCTCCTAAAAATTTATAGCCATCAGGAACTGTTAATGTGGCAATACCCCCTTGTAAATCTATAATCCCATATTCATAATTCAGGGATTTTTCAATACTATCTATAACTCTATTATAAGCTTCATCTTCTGTTTGTGAATATCCATAAAAACTACAAACAACACATAAAATAAAAACGAGTAACTTTTTCATACTAAAATAATTTAGGGGCAAAATAATTAAACTTTACACTATTTTCTATAGTTAAACTACCTTAGAGCCTTTAATATTGTACTAGCCGATATTTTTAACTCAGAAAAAACAGATGTGACATAACTATCTGTAGGATTTGAATTTAACTCTTCAATAGTTCCTTTTTGAAGCAGTCTTCCTTCTTTCAAAATAATAACCTCATCTGCAATAGCAATCGCATCTATAGTATCATGTGTAATAAAAATTGCTGTAATTCCCGCTTTTTTCACAATAGCATGCACCTCACTTCGTAATTGAGACCTTAAACTAGCGTCCAGACTACTAAAAGGTTCGTCTAATAATAACAACTTAGGACTTGCAGCAAGGGTTCTGGCAAGGGCAATACGTTGTTGCTCTCCTCCGCTCAATTGACTAGGATATCGATTTTCATAACCTACCAAATCAACTAATTGTAACATTTCTTTTACTTTATCCTCTACTTCCTTCTTTATACCATATCCTATGTTCTGACTCACAGTCAAGTGAGGAAATAAAGCATAATCTTGAAAAACCATCCCCACATTACGATCCAAAGAAGTTCTCATAACAGAAGTACTAGATACAACAGTGTCTTTAATAGCAATGCTACCATAATCTAGTGTTTCTAAGCCAGAAATTAATCGTAATAATGTTGTTTTACCACTACCACTCTCCCCTACTATTGCACATATTTTTCCTTCTTCAAGAGAAAAAGAAATCTCTTTAAGTGCAAAGTTTTTTCCATTATCAAAAGACTTTGTAACATTATTCAAGGTTAATATATCCATCTATTTTCTAATAATTCTATTTAAAATTAATACAAAAAATACGCCTGCAAATATAATAAACAGGGAAGGTAAAGCCGATTCTGCAATTAGTTCGTCACTTGCATATTCATAAGCCTTTACCGCTAATGTCTGTACTTTATAAGGTTTTAAAATTAACGTTAGAGGTAGCTCTTTCATAACATCTACAAAAACCAAAATGAAGGCACTTAGAAAACCTGTTTTCAATAATGGTAATTCAATTTTTAATAGTGTTTTAAAAGCAGTTATCCCCAACAATTTTGACGATTCAGAGAGGTGGTTACCTATCTTTAAACTACTCGCTTCAATTGGATTGTAAGCCACAGCTAAAAACCGAACAATATAAGCATAGACTAACGCTACAATAGTTCCATTTATTAATAAGCTTATGGATATATCAAAATTCGATTTAAAAAACACTATCAAATACTTATCCAATGCTAAGGTTGGAATCATTATCCCTATTGCTATTACCGCCCCAGGAATAGCATACCCAATTGTGGTAATTTTAGATATAAAACGAACCGACCGCAACTTATTCCATTTTACGAAATAGATAAAAAAGAAAGCAGTAGTGGTTGTCAACAAAGCGGTTACTAAAGCAATGCCTAAACTTTGAAAAGCAATACCAAAGAACTCCGTATTAAAAACCGAATTAAAAGTTAAAAATGCCCAATAGATTAATTGCATTACAGGTAAAACAAACCCAAAGAAAGCAGGAATACTTACCAAACAACAAACCAAATACTTATTAAATCCTTTGAGGGTTATTCTCGTTATCGTTTTGCTAGACTTTACTCCATCTACATATCCAATCTTTCTTCGTTGCCATTTTTCGATTGCTATTAACCCAAAAATAAGAGTCACCAATATTGCCGATAAAAAAATGGCAGTTTCTGGTTCCTCTAAAGCAAACCAAGATCTAAAGATTCCTGTAGTAAATGTACTTACACCGTAATATTTAGCGGCACCATAATCGTTAAGTACTTCCATTAAAACAAGAACTAGGCCTCCAACAATAGCAGGCCTTGCTAAGGGCAAAACAACTCGGAAGAAAGTTCTACTCTCTGAAGCTCCTAATAATACAGAAGTTTCCATTAAAGTTCTAGATTGATGTAAAAAAACAGCTCTAGCGCTAACATATACATATGGGAATAAGGACAAGCTAAGAACTACAATTAAGCCAACGGGATTCATTACATCTATTCTAGGAAATTGAATATGAATTGTTTTAAACAATATTTGTAAACTTCCGGAATGATCAAAAATTCCTGCATATGCATATGCTGTTATATAGGAAGGAATAGCCAATGGCAGAATTAACAACCACTCTAATATTTTTCTAAACGGGAAATGAAAACGGGTAACAAACCACGAACTAAAAACACCAAGTACAAATGTTAAGAAAGTACAGCCTACAATTAAGAATAGAGAATTCGTAACATAAGTTGCCATTAAATAGGTTACTACATGATCCCACATTTCACCAGGACCATCGAATAATTTAACAACAATTGTAAGAATAGGAAGGGCTATAAACAAAACAATGGTCAATGTATACATTGACCATTTGTTACTATCGCGTACTATTCTTTTTGCGTTATTTTTTATTGAATAAATATCATTCAAAGCTTATCGTTCTACTTCCATCCAGCCTCATCAAAAGTGATTACCGCCTTTTTATTATTTTCACCTAACTTGGATAAAGATAAGTTATCTTCTTTAAAAGTTCCCCAAGATTGCAATAATTCAGAAACAGCAACCTCACTATTTACCGGATACTCATAATTAGAATTAGCAAATACTTCTTGCGCTTCTTTACTAATTAAAAACTCAATAAACTTAATTGCATTTTCTTTATTAGGGGCATATTTAGCAACACCAGCACCACTTACATTTATATGCGTTCCCTTCTTCTCTTGGTTTGGGAAAAAGATACGAACACTCTCTCCTGCCATTACTTCTTCCACATCTTTAGAGTTTAATAGTTTTCCAATGTAATACGTGTTTACAACAGCAACATCTCCTTCTCCAGCCAAAATTGCTTTTACCTGATCTCTATCGTTTCCTTTTGGGCCTCTGGCAAAATTCTTAACCATTCCTGTTGCCCACTCTTTTGCAACGTCATCTCCTTCATTAGCAATCATAGCAGCTAAAAGAGATTGGTTGTATATATTACCTGAAGATCTAATTAATACTTTCTTATTCCATTTTGCAGAAGTTAAATCGGCATAAGTAGATAAATCCTCAGCCTTTACTTTATCTTTTGCATATACAATAACACGAGCCCTTTTGGTAAGTCCAAACCAAGTGTTATCTTCATCTCTTAAATGTGCAGGAATCGTAGAATTTAATATCTCTGAAACAATTGGCTGTAACAAACCTTTATCTTTTGCTCTAACCAAACGACCTGCGTCAACAGTTATTAAAACATCTGCAGGAGATTGTTTTCCCTCCATTGTCATTTTTTGAATTAATTCATCTGCCTTAGCATTAACAACATTAACGGTAATGCCAGTTTCTGTTTCAAATTGCTTAAACAATGTTTGATCAGATTCATAATGACGATGTGTATAAACCGTTACCTCCTGTTTTACTTCTTCTTTTACGGCTTTCTTTTTATCATTCTTACAAGAAGCAAATAAAGCTAAAACGACTATAATAACTATTTTTTTCATTTTTAATTAATTTAGTTTTCGAGTGTAAATATAACTATTTGTATTCACTCTAAATAATGCTGTACCCGAAAAAGAATCCGACTACTTAAACGTTAATTTTACAATCCCATTCTTACACGCGACATAAACAATATTCTTTTTTTAAAAATTAGAAAATCAGTTTAATTAATGTCAGTATTTTCAATAAATTAACTTTAAAAACACAGACATCATGATTAAGAAGAAACACATGCCTAGTTTATTTATAATACCCTTCACCAAATCTATAACTCAACACAAAGCCATGTGTTTTAGCAATTGGTGCATTTCCTGATGCCATATTGTAATTATAAATAAATCTGAAATTTTTAATTGCATACAGTCCTACTAATAAATTTAAAGAACCGTTACTTCTATATCCGCCACCTATTTCTATTCTATTATTAAAGTTTACTGCCATATTAATATCTGCTTGTAATGGTGCACCGGCTTCACTTTTTAGTAAAAAACTAGGCTTTATCATTGTTTTTCTAAACAAATCTGTAAAGAAACGATAGCCTATATAAGCATAAAAAGGATTTGACAATTCTAAATTATCTACAGATGCTAATTTAGTTCCCAACACATTTGGAGAAGATGCACCAACAAATAAATCGTTATAATTAAACATAAAACCAATACCTATACTTGGTATAGTTGCATTTATATTTTCTTGAAAATTTGGGTCATCTGTTATTCCTAATTCCAACAAATTATCACGATATAGTTGTGCGCCTGCTGTTATTCCAAAAGAAAGAACGGTAGGGTAGTAATGTTGCCAATGCGGTCTACCATTTTTGTGGTCAAAAAAGAGTTTATAGGAATAGGCTGCAAAAGCTGTTGTTGTAGAAGTAACTCCTATTTTATTCTGAAAAACTCCTGCTCCTAGCCCCATTTTACCTTTATTTAAAGGTGTATTAAAGCTAAAAGCTATGTTCCTTGGGGCTCCTTCAAATTGATTTGAAAAACCAGAATTACTAAATGTTAATTCAGCCTCTTTTTCAAAACCTGCATAAGCAGAATTAATAATAAAGGGATTGTAATTGTATTCTGAAAAAACTGGTGTTTGTTGCGCTATCGTCATCTGAAAGAAACAACAAAACAGTCCAATTAGTATAAATTTAAATTTGGGTATCGTTAGCATAGTCATTATCGTTTTAAAATCAAAAATCCTTTTAACTTATTAAAGTTATGTGCTCCATTAATTTGTATAGAAAAGAAATACGTCCCTGAAGGCAAAACTCCTGCTCCCATTTTTAATTTCCTATTGGCATCACCTCTAAATACTCTAGAAAAATTGTCATAGCCATTAATCTGATAAACTATATCTCCCCAGCGGTTATAAATAGTTACCACATTATCGGGATGTAGCTCTATACTTTTAATCTCCCAAAAATCATTAATACCATCACCATTTGGTGAGAAACCTTGTTTGATTTTATTTTTAGGTAAATCCTCTTCTTCAGTTGTAAAACTAAATTCATCACAGCCTGTGGCGTTACCAGCGTCATTATAAGCAACTATTGTTACATAATACTCGGTATCAAATAATAAATCTGATGCTGGAACATACTCCAACACATTTCCTAAGTCTTCATTATTTACAACATCCATTGCTCCCGAACTCGTGCCAATACTAATTTTATACCCTGTGGCAGTAGCTACAGCTAACCAATCCAAATTACTTGTTACCCCTATATTGGTTGCTCCGTTTGATGGACTATTTAACTCCACACATATTGGAGCAACTACTACTATTTCCGTAGTAAAATTGGTCTCTGTACAAGTAACTGCATCACCAGCACTATTATAGGCTATAACAGTTACGTAATATGTAGTGTTAGATAAGAAGTCTGTTACTGGATTATAAATCAATACATTCCCTAAATCTGTGTTATTTGCAATATCTGTAGCTCCTGAACTTGTTCCGATGCTAATTTTATAACCAGTTGCCGTAGCTACTGCATCCCAACTTAGATTACTAGATTCCGATACGTTTGTAGCTCCGTTTGATGGGGTATTTAATACTGCACAGATTGGGATTACCACAACTGTTTCTGTAGTAAAGCTAGTTTCGGCACAACTTACGACATCGCCTGCTCCATTATGAGCCGTAATTGTTACATAATATGTGGTGTTCGATGAAAAATCTACTACTGGATTATAAGTCAGTACATTCCCTAATTCGGTGTTATTTTCAATATCTGTTCCGCCTGAACTTGTTCCGATGCTAATTTTATAACCAGTTGCCGTAGCTACTGCATCCCAACTTAGATTACTAGATACCGATACATTTGTAGCTCCGTTTGATGGGCTGTTTAATATTGCACAGGTTGGAATTACCACAACTGTTTCAGTAGTAAAACTAGTTTCTGTACACAGAACTGAATTGCCTGCACTGTTATATGTTGTAATTGTTACATAATATGTAGTGTTAGATAAGAAGTCTGTTGCTGGATTATAAGTCAATGTATTCCCTAAATCAGTGTCATTTTCAATATCTGTAGCTCCTGAACTTGTTCCGATTGTAATTTTGTAACCAGTTGCTGTAGCTACTGCATCCCAACTTAGGTTACTCGATACCGATACATTTGTAGCTCCGGTTGATGGGCTATTTAATACTGCACAGGCTGGGATTACCACAACTGTTTCTGTAGTAAAGCTAATCTCGGTACAGCTAACTGCATCGCCGGCACTATTATAAGCTATAACAGTTACATAATATACTGTGTTTGATGAAAAATCTACTGCTAGATTATAAGTCAATACATTCCCTAAATCAGTGTTGTTTTCAATATCTGTAGCTCCTGAACTTGTGCCGATTGTAATTCTATATCCAGTTGCTGTTGCTACTGTCGCCCAACTTAAATTACTTGATACCGATACATTTGTAGCTCCGTTTGCCGGGCTGCTTAATATTGCACAGCTTGGTATTACCACAACCGTTTCTGTAGTAAAGCTTGTTTCTGTACAAGTAACAGCATCGCCAGCACCGTTATATGCTGTAACAGTTACATAATATATAGTGTTAGATGATAAATCTGTTGCTGGGTTATAAATCAATACATTTCCTAAATCTACATTATTTACAACATCTGTAGCTCCTGAGCTTGTTCCAATTGTAATTTTATATCCAGTTGCTGTGGCTACTGTCGCCCAACTTAGGTTGCTCGACACCAATACATT
>JAZGEQ010000058.1:0-16414 GCA_036478775.1 Cellulophaga sp. | reverse complement strand
ACTCCTTTAATCAAGTGTGCGTTTGGATTTATTTTAGCTTTTTGAAAAAATGTTCTAAAGGTTGCTTTTTCATCAATAAGTGCTTGTAAAGCATCTTGATCAAAACCAGTGAACCATTTAATTACTTGATTGAGTTCTTCTTTTGTTCTTCCATTTTTCTCCAGTCTATTCAGGTAAAGAGGATAAATGGATGCAAATATCATATTGGCAACCTTTTCATTTTTTTCGACTGTAACTTTCATTTTCATTTTTATTTGATTTTGAATTGATTGGTGCTAACGGTTTTGTATAAGATTAGTTGCGTTGTTTAAGCAACTAATTTAGCAAATACAAACCGAATAGAAAATCCGTGAGGATTTTCGTAAGTAGTCAAGTACTAGCAATGAATTATACACGTTGTTACCTGCTGGCTCTTAATTCAGTTCTATTTTTATTGTTTTATTCTTAATATCAATTTCAATCCATTCAGCTTGAGATTCCAAATTAGGAATGCACTCCGTTAAATCCATTTTTTTGGCATATTTACTCAATGCTTTTTTTCCGAAATTAATTATTGTTTTAAATTCCGTTTGTCCAGTTTTTCCAACCCACGCTTTAGTTTCTATCTTCCGCTTGTCATTCACGTGTTTTTTAGTCAACTGATTTTCAGTCGGAAGCCACGAAATTCCGTCACACCAAAATCCTTTTAATTCTGGGTCAGTCGATTTTTCCAATTCGTGACAAATTCTGGATTTTAATTTAGTACAGAATTTTTCATTAAAAGGTGTTTTTATTTTTTGTTCCACTTTTTTCATTCAGTTAGCTTTTTGACTTGTTTTTCCAAGTCCGAAATTCCATTATACTTTCTGAAATTCAAATCCTTTCCGAGTGATTTTAATTCAGTTGCCAAGTCTATGATTAATTCCAATGGTTCTGTTTCAAATCCAAACAAGTTTTGGTCAAACTGCGTTCCGATTAATAGTCCGTCATTTGCCATTCCAATACACCAGTTCTCCATAAATTCAGAAAGTAAAATTTCAGTCACTTTATATTTTTTCCATCCGTCTTTAGCACAAGATTTAGCTCTTACCTTTTCTGCCCAAAAGCATATCATTCCAATTGGATTTCCATCATTGTCCTCAAATTGTGTTGAACTAGAAGTGGCAAATCCATTTTTGCTTTTCAAACCGTAAACTATTTCCATTTCGGATACAGTTTTTATGAACTTCAGATGTCGGTTTTTCAGTGTTGTTGAATCTTTGAACATAGTTTGTTTTGCTTGCAGGTAACAGTTTTGTATAAGATTAGTTGCGTTGTTTCAGCAACTAATTTAGCAAATACAAACCGAATAGAAAATCCACGAGGATTTTCGTAAGTAGGCTTGCACTAGTAATTAATTTTATACGGTGCTAGCTATAGTTTTTACAGCGTATTCTTAAAAAAAACCCAATGCCAATTCCAATGTTTTTTGGTGTATTTTCTTTCTGTCCACGGTCGGATTGTCAATGGTTATTTCAGGTGCAATTTCTTTTCCAAAATCTGTTGATTCGTTTAAAAACACGTAATGTTCAACATTCTTGTCAAAAAGATAGATTTTGCTGGTTTTGATTAAACTATGGTATTTTTCAGCATTGTTTTTAACAGGTGCTACTAAATCTCCTTTTCCCGCTATAATAAAAATTGGTGCTGTAATTTTGTCCGTCTGCTCCTTGGAATGGAATCCAAATCCGATTGCTGGTGCCATTACGAAAAATGCCTTTATTCTGTCGTCTTTTACGAGGCTTTTGTACTTTTTGTATGATGAAACAATAAGGCTGTCATTTTCAAAATCTATAATCTCGTCCGTTTTAGGAAATTCGGCAGGCATTTCTCTGTCCTCCGTATTTTCATTTTCCCTTATTGTTCTGTCCACATAGCCACCTGCTAATGCAATATTCGTATAACCTCCCAAAGAAAAACCAACTCCGCCAATTCTTGATGTATCTATTTTAGTTCCAATTTCGTTTTCATTTAAAACTTGTGTAAGAACAAATTGAACGTCAATCGCTCTTTCCCACCATTTCACGAATTCCCTTGGAATTTTGTTGAAAGTGGAATTTCCGTAGTGGTCGAGCGAAACAACTATGAAACCCTCTTTTACCATTCTTTCTATAAACCAAGTCAACGAAAATCTGTTGCCTCCAGTTCCGTGCGAGATTAATAATAAGGGAAATTTTTCATTCGGAATAGATGCGTTCGGAATCGTTTGGATGGTTTTGAAAAGTTCCTTTTGGTTTTCTTTCGGTTCTTTTTCGGTCGAAGTATCCAAAGTCGGATACCATATTTCGGTCAGTAATGGTCGATTTCTCGATTCATCTACAAACGTTACCGATTTTTGTCCGATTCTAAAGGTTTTTTCTTTCTGTGCTGTACACGAAAGGAATAGGCTTATTGTTATTAAAATTATTGATCTTTTTTTCATTTATTGGTTTTTCGTTCAATCTAAAGACAAACGAAAAAATTAATTGTTACAAGGTTTCTTTAAATTATAGCTAACGGTTATGTATATGGAAAGTTGCGTGTTTGTGTGCGAGGGTTTTCCGAAGGAAAATCAGAAGCTAGCAAACAAAGCAACTAACATTGGTTAAGCTAAAAATAGTAATTTTTTATATACGGTGTTGCCTACAGTTTTTCTTGTTTTTTAAACTAGTCCTCATACGTGAAATCTACCGATTTTGATGATATATTTCCACTTGTGTCGGTTGCGATGAATTGAGCACTGTAAGTTCCTACGTTTGTGGTTTCATATTGCACATAAATGTCGAGTATGGATTTAGAATCTGAATTATTAACGCTTATTTTTTCCAGAACTATATTTCCTTCACTATTAGTTACAATTAATTTCAAAGTTGATATTTTTGTTTCATCCGCTCCTTGAGCCTTAAATGTTACTCTGTAAGGAATATTGCTATTTCCAATAGCAGTTGAGTAATTCAATAGTAAAATAGGACTTTGAATAAAAACTTTTGGAGCTGTTGCATCAGTATTATTATCAGTATCATTTGAACATCCTGCAAACACTAGTCCAATTAGAAAGATTAAGTTGAATAATTTTCTTTTTCATAAGTTTAAATTGTTGGCAACGTGTTTAAGCACCTAATTTAGCAAATAAAAACCGAATAGAAAATCCGCTAGGATTTTCGTAAGCAGGCTATAACCAGGTAATTAATTATACATGGTGTTGCCATTTCGTTGTTTTTTCGCTCAACTTAAAATTAACCGTAATTTTTTTCAGATTTCGAGAGAGTTTGGTCTGCTCATTACTCCATATAGTTTTTCAATTCCGCTAGAGTGGAAGTCCGCGTTTTTTTATACGATTTAGGCAATAGTGTTTTTCACTAATAATAAGTTGAGAATTTTTCGTATATTTAAATATGAATTTACCAGATGATTTTTATCAGTTCATTATTTTAATTATTGCTATCTGTGTCCTTTGGGCTTTTGTAGCTTACTATACCAAAAGTGGTAGGAATTTCCGAAGTAGTAGAAACAAAAGAGCAAGAAGACAGTTATAATTAGCTAACCCTCTTTACACATACCTAAGATTGGCGAATTCTTTTGCCATTTATTTTCTTTTTTTAAATTTCGAGTGAATTCAATCAGCGTTATATTCCGTAAATTTTTTCAATTCCGTAGCTTGCTAAATTAGGTGTCCAATTCAGATTTCGATTCCGAAAACAAGCTAAAAAGTCAGGCGTAATTTCAGAAATTCTGTATTATATTTTTCCGTTTTTACTTTCTTAAAACCTTTCTTTCTAGTACTCATTAGCTATGTTTTATACACCGTGTTGTCAACAGTTTATAATTTATAAGTAACCATTCTTGTATCTTGCAAGGAATGTATTAATAACGTTCCTAGCCGATACACTCATTTCTGATTTATTTTTTCGAAGAAAGCTTTCCAATTCCGAAATTCTAACAAGATTTATTTTCTGAGTTTCCAATACCCCATCTTGTGCAGATTGATATCCCCTTTTCAAGTCATTTAAAGTGTAATTTTCGTCAAGGCTTAATCTTGAATATGATGACAACCCAATTTCAAATCTATTTAAATCCATTGCTAGGCTCATGAATCCTGAGTCTTTTAAATTTGTTTCCTGAATATCTGCTGAAATCCCTAGTTCTTCTGTTAAACCTCTTTCCAAGCATTTATGTAAGGATAATTTATTATGTTTTTCTCTATTGTCCATATCTTTTAAACTAAATGCTTCATTCATACTAAAATGAATTTTATTCTTATCTACTTCGACGTTATTGCTTCTATACCCAAAGAGAATTCTATCTTCTTCACCATCATCAACAATCAGAAAATTAGCAATGCCAAAAGAACTTAAAAAAGGAGTGTAATAATTATTCAAATCTGGAACCCCATCTTTTTCATCTATGATGAAGTTATTTTTTAGTTTCTCATAGGCTTTTGCAAATACTCGATATGTAAAAAAATCAGACTTATAAAACAAGAGTTTTAGAGCAGAATTTTCATCTTCTCCAATTCGTTGAAGCTGTATTTTCTTTACCCCTAACATTTCTCCATTAAATCTTTGCAAACCGCTTTCAATATCTAGCTTTATCTTTTTGGCAACCTCCTCAGCACATTCTGTTAATAATGATTGATAGTTATTTACATTTAGATGCTTAAAAGTTTTATTCAGTCGGTTGCTCCATGTAGACACATTTTTTTTCCTAATTACAAAGTCGTTTTCTTCAAAGAAAGATTTGTATTTTTCAGGTACTGGTATGATTAACAAATCATCTGACAATTCAGTTTTTAAATTGTGCTTTTCATATTTTGGTATCGCATGGTCGAAGTGTCTAAATCCTGATTCTGGAGTGTAACCAATATGATCAAGGTTTTTTACGGCCTTTCTGTACCTTCTTCGGTTAGAAAAGAATTTTTTAATTGTTTTATAGAGTTCAGGTGCAATTACACCTAAAATCGCACCTACTATTAATGAAGGAATATCCATATTGATTATAATTTGGTTTATTCTGTGAAATTGTTGCCAACGTGTTTGTGTATGATTTTTTGCGGTTAAAAATGCGATTCACTTTCCGCCGTTGCGGAAAGATAATTAATTCGTGTGAATTCCGATTAAGGAATTCCGTAGCAATTAATTATACACGGTGTTGTGAGCTGGCATTAATTTATTTTGAATTTCAGTTTTTCGTTCTTTATAGTAGGTACAATAACCCCATCTGTTCCAAGACTGCTAGACAATAGAATTTTCGACGATTCCACAGAATTATTTAGTACCATTCTGTATTCTCTTTGATAGCTATGTTCTTCTTTCTTGATAAAAGGGTTTGTTTCGATTCTCCCCTTGAGAGATAAGTCTTCATAGTCTACTTTCTTAGCTGTTAAATAAATTTTTTCTCTATTTGCATATTCAAATACACTATCAATTAATTCAGTTGGATTAGTGATTATTAGTGCATGGTCACCGAACTCCGCCATTTTTTCATCGACTTCGAAAAGATTTGATTGGCCAAAATCTTTATCCGTAACTGTATAAAAACTACATGTTAAATAATTATGGTTAAACTGTGTCAATTTTACAAATTTATTTGGAAGGCTTTTAAATTTAATTTCACCAAATTCTTGATGGTTAAGAGTTAATTTAACATCTTTTAAGTTTTCAATCCATATAGCACCTTCGTTTTCATCACCTTGTTCATTATTGGACTTTTTTATTTTATTGAATTTTTCTGGAGAATTAAAAAATAACTCACCTTTATCACGTAACCGTTCAAGATATTTCTTTTTTCCAAACTTGATCAAGAAAAGTATGCGTTCTGATTTGTTCATGTGCTTTCTTACCGTGTTCGTGTATGGTTAGTTGCGTTGACTAGGTCTAAATTAGTAAAAGAAAACGAACCAGAGGAAATTCCGAAGGAATTTCCAAGTAGGCGATAACCAAGCAATTATACACGTTGTTATGCACCGGTTAAAATTTATTGAAAAATTTCCATATCAACTCATTTGAGTTTAATCCCGAATTATCTAAAGTAGGTAAGTCATGACCAAAGCCTTCTAATTTGTAATACCATACTTCGTTATCGTTTAACCCTTTTTTGTAATGAAAAGCATGTATTTTGGATGAAATTGATAGAGTATCTACTTGGCTACATTCATTAAATTTCGCCCAATAATTCATTATGATATCCATCTGCGGTGCTCCACCCCAACCATATTCCGTTGACATACTTCCGTCTATAGGAACAATTTTATCAGACATTCCAGATATTTGAAGAACTGGTATGGGGCGAGACGTTGAATTTCTGTTATCCCAAAGATGACCGGTCATAGTACCTGTAACAGAGGCAATTGCTTTAAATACATCTGGAGACTCACAAGCCAAAGTATAACTCATAAAACCACCATTGGAAATGCCGCAAACAAAAGTTCTGTTAGAATCAAGGTTATATTTGTTTTGCAAATACTTTGCAAGACCTGTTATGTACCCTACATCATCAATCTCAGTAGAAGCTAACCCACCAGTCCAATATGGTTCTCCTGTATTAACATCTAAAGTTCCTTGTGGATAGCAAACCATAAATTTATTAATCTCAGCGATGCTATCAAGTTGTAAACTTTGCATGTGATCTTTTGCATAACGCCCATAACTGTGAAGAACGAAAACCAAAGGTGCATTTTCAGGTAAGTTGACGGGTTTATAAAGAACATATGTTCTATCCAAATTGTCGTGATTATAAATTGAATTGTAAAGGCGCTTTTTGCAAGAACAAAAAAGTATTATTACAAAAGCAAAAATATAAAGAAACTTAAATGTTAATTCGTTCTTTATCATTATGATTAGTTGCGTGGTTTAAGCACGTAATTTAGCAAATACAAACCGAATAGAAAATCCGCGAGGATTTTCATAAGGATGCCTGCACTAGCAATTAATTTTATACGTTGTTGCCATTTCGTTTTTTTTTAAGATATACATTATAATTCTTTTTCTATCAAGTTTTTTAAGCCAGCCTTATCTCCAAAGGATACAAAAATAATTTTGCCTAATTTATCTACCAAGATAAAAGTTGGGCATCCAAGTACGCCTAATTGACTCGCCAATTTTTTTCCATTAAACACCGCTGGTTCCTTTAAATTGTGTTTTTTAACAAAAGACAATACCTCTTTCTGTGAGTGATTTTGAATTTCAATACTAACAATGTTCAGCTTTTTCCTATATTTCTTATGCAATTCTTCAATAAAGGGCTTGGCGTTGATAGAACCAATACATCCAACAAAAAAGAACTCGTATAATGTTAACTTATTTTCAAAACTTTTATTTGAGAGTTTTTTACCTCTAATACTAGATAATTGCCAATCGGGAAAACCTTTGCCCAACTGTTTATTTAAATCTTTTTTTCCTCGCAATCGGTATTCTTTCCCAGAGATAATCGTGTATTCTTTCTGTGGATTATAATTCCATAATGAATTATCAATATTCATTTGAATATTAGTAGATGAGAATGTCATGTTCATATCATCATTGTTCAGTTTCCATATAAGGGGAACGTAGTCTTTTTTTCGTACGACAAGTTGGTATGTGTTATCAGGTCCTTTAGTATCGTATAGTTCGCCTCCCATTATGTGCTTTTTAATCTTAAACTTTACAGATAATGCTGGAGTTTCAGAAAGTATCGTATCTGTAATTTTAAGTGATGTCATTGTAGAATCTTGTATCACAAGTGGTAAACTTCTTCTAATATCGAACACATTAAAATATAAATCTACATTACCATTGAGTATTAGTGTCTCAGAATTAGGTGATTTTACAATAGTTTTGGTCTCATCTTTTATTTTGATTAAAGTATCGCCTATAACTAGTCTCTCAAATACTTTTTTTCCTTTTTTAACTCGTTTTGAATAAACATTTGCCCCTAATGCATTTTCTTTTGTATAGTCAATAGCTAGAGTGCCAGAATAAGAGTAACTAGCACTTGGAGATTGATGATCTTTTTTATCAAAATAGAAATTATATTGTATTTTTTCAAGTTGCTGTAATTTATTGGATATATCAGTTAAGATTTCTATGTCAGTTTTTTTTTGACACCCAACGATCAATAATAGAGCTGATATGTAGATTAGTTTTTTCATGGTTTAGATTTTGTTAATTTTTATGGTCTATTTTGTTAAATAGACTTTATCAATACTGTTTTTTCATGAATATTATTTCTTTTTTCTAAGATAAACAGTACCTGAGCGGGAATCTAATTTCATTTTTGTTTTACCAGAATTTAATTGAAGCTCCATTTCTTTTGTTCCATTAATTATTGTTTCATTTAAGACTTGAAAATCAATATCGCTTAGAATATCATCTCCAATAGCATCCACCTTTATATTTGCATTTTGAGGTAATGTCACATCGATGTAACCGTCATTACTAATCAATGAATATAAATTATTGGGAGTTATATTATCAAAAACAACTTTTATATTTCCTCCTAAAGTATTCGCTATTACTGGCCCACTAACATCTACTAAGTATATAGAGCCATAAGATGCAGAGATTTCAACTTCTCCTTTAAAATTAGATAATTCCCAAGGTCTAGAATTAATAGCCATGAAAGAGGTATTTAAATTTGTCTTAGTACAATTTTCTGTATTCCACAATAATTTAATTGAATTAGGTATTAATAATTCATACTTATTTTTATTATGGGATAAATTGATTATTCCTCCAATATTATTATCTCTAATTATTAATTCTCCAGGATTTTCTATTATATATAAACTAGCTGTTGAGTTGGTAGTTTTATTTCCTAATGGTTTTAACCCTTTCTTTAGTTCATTCTTTTTGTCTACACTAGTAATGCGTCTGTACGGTGATGATTGTGATTTTTCTACCATATTTTCGTTTTTTTGACTAAAATGATGATATCTAAAACGTGTTCCATTATTAAGACTCTTAATTATTACTTCATCTCCATCATAGCCCCTAATTTGAAAATTAGAGATAGAACATATTTTTAGTGTTCCTTTATTAAACTTAATATGTTTTTCGTTGTCTTGAGAATAACTATTTCCAACGATTAAAAGGACTGTTATTATTGTTGTTATTTTTTTCATTTTTGTTCATTTTTTAATTATTTAACATTGCTAATAAAGCCGATGCATTCCCTTTTATGATAGGTAGAGATTCTTTATTTTCAATAATCTGCTGTAAAGGTCCTTTAGCTCGTTGCTCTCTTAAAATAGCAACAGACTTTATAAGTTTAAGCTGCACTAAAGGTTCTTTTTCATTTCCTAAAGCATCAATAAGGTTGCTTCTAACAAATTGATTATCTGGAAACTTTAAAAGAGCATCTATCACTGCTATTTTAGAGTGACTATCAGACTTATTTTTTAAGATTTTAAAATAAGCGTTTAATATTTTTTCATCTTCTTTTTTATTTTGATAGAGATCTTCTACCTCATAAATAGCTTCTAGACGAGTACTATTTGTTTGATTTTCACCTAAAGCAAAAACTAAATTATCTATAATCTCTAGTTGCTCTTGTCTATTCTCATTATATAAATACCCAAGAGTCACTAATAACATAAAGCTAGCCGCAATAGAAATGTGTCTAATCGTTTTTTTAAACCTTTTAAAGCGATTTGAATTATGTAACTCATTCTTCAATCTCGTTTCAAAATCTAAACTAGCATTGGCTGGCATTTTCTGATTATTAAATACTTTTTTATGCTCCTTTATAAATTTCTCTAAAATCATAATGCTAAATTGTTTTGCAATTGCTGTTTTAAAAGACGCTTCCCTCTTATATATTGATTTCGTACTGTACTTTCATTCAAACCTAATTGTTGGGCTATTTCTTTATGTGAATAGTCTTCAATTAAATACAATACAATAATAATTCGGTATTTATTCTTTAACTTATTAATTGCTTTTTTTACTTCTTCAACTTTTAAAGAAAGATCTTCAAAAATTTCAGTTTCTTCTTCATCCTTTTGAAGTTCAACCGATTCTTGCAACCAATCTAATTTCTTTTTCTTCTTCAAGAAATCCAAAGAACAATTAATTACAATTCGTTTTAACCATGGACCTAGGTATAGGTCATTTTCTAACTTGGAAATATTTTGAAACGCTTTAATAAAAGCATCATGCACAGTATCTTGTGCATCATGTTTATTTTTAACAATTCTAAAGCTCACATTATAAAGCATATCCTTGTACAGCAGATAGACTTGCATTTGTGCCTTTAAATTATTTCTCTTGCATGCTTTTATTAATTCCGGATGCTCCAAAAATTGGTTTTCAATGTGTTAATTTATATAATAACTCAACTTTCTTGAAAATGTCTCAAAAAAGTTAATTATAAATACTAAAGTTATTGAATATTTGGAATATGTATTGAAGTGATTTTTAAAACTAGATTGCTTTAATATTCTTAAAGCCTTTATTCAGGACGGGTCATAATGAATGGTAGCGTTGTTGTATAAGATTAGTTATGTGTTTTAAGTACTAAAGTTAGCAAATAAATCACAGATAGAAAGTCCGCGAGGACTTTCGTAAGTAGGCTAGAACTAGCAATTAATTTTATACGGTGTTATGTGCAGGCTTTTATTCCTCAAAGTTGTCGAAATACGAAAAGTCCTTTGTTATTTTTCCATTTTCTATTGTGAAAATTACACAAATTGGTAATTCAAATTTAGAGTTGTCAGGTGCAGTTCCGCTTGATACGAATTCCACGATTATATTTTTTTCGCCAGATGGATAAGTTTGAATTACTTTATCGTGTATGTCGCTAAATATTCCATTCAGTTCCGAATACTTTGCAACTATTTCTACTCTTGTCATCTTAACAATTCCAGAACCAAGTGATGGGTCTTTAAACTCCGCTGTTTCAACGTACATTTCTGCCATTTTTTGCCAATCGTGATTATTAAAATGTTCAAAATATTCTTTGACTATTTCGCTGTTTTTTTCCGCTTGCTCGGAATAGTTGTTTTTTTCTGTACAAGATGTTGTAAATGATAATAGTAAGATTATAAATAATGTTCGCATAATTTTAGATGTTTTGTTCAGAAGTCTGTTGACATATTTTCCAATATGTATTCTCGTCTGATTTTTTGGTTAATGTTTTTTAAAACTTTTTCTATGATTTTTTCTGATTCCAAATTTTTCTTGTTTTCGAAAATATTGGCTTTTACCAATGAAAGATAGATGTGTTCATTAGGCAATTCGTTTTCGACAATCTCTAATAATTTTTTTGCTTCCTCAATTCTTTGTGCTTTGCTCAAACAATAGCATAAGTTTAATTTGGTTATTGGCGAATTTGAAATTGAAAGTAATAATTGATAAAGTTTAATTATTTCGTTCCAATGTTCAATATCGTTCTTTATGTCTGTCATATGCTTACTTGCAATCAGAGCTTCGACATAATATTTATTCAGCTTTTCAGGTTTTTCTAAATAATGGAATCCTAATTTTATAAAATCATTGTTCCAATTTGTTTTGTCCTGTTCAAAGAAAGAAATTATTTTGTTGTCCTTTATTTTTGCTGGAATTCTTGCCAAATGAAAACAAAACAAAGCGAGAAGATTTTTGGTTGTTATTTGCTCGAATTTATCCGATAATATTTTTGCAAGAGCTAATGCCTCTAAACACAAATCTTCATTCATAATTGACTTGTTCTTTTCGCTGAAAGAATCAAAGCCAATATTGAAAACTGCATATAGAATTTCTTCTATAATTACAATTTCATTTTCCGTTACTTGCTGAAAAGTCAAATCGAAATCAGCGTCTTTTGTAGCTTGTTGAAAATCTTTTTTTGCTCTGTTTATGCTTTTATAAATTGCATCTTGAGACAATAAAGTACATGCGCTTATTTCCTTAATGTGCAGACCAAAGATGTTTTTTAGAATAAAAATCACTTTTACTTTGGAAGAAACGTTTTTTGCTTTTGATAAATACAAAATAGTTTTCAGTCTTAAATCCTCGTTTGCGTTTTCAGTTTCTTCGTTTGTTTTAAAATGAGTTTCGGAATGTAATCTACTTCCTTGTCTTATTTGGTTTAAAACATCGTTTCGTGCGACAATAAAAAGCCAGTTTTCTTTGTTGTTCGGTACTTGATTTGGTTTCCAGCTTTTTAAGGATTTGTAAAACGAATTTTGAATTGCATCTTCAATTTGGCTTACATAATTTGCACCGAATTGGCTGAAAAGAGCTGAAAATAATTTACCGTAAAAAGTCCTGTAACTCGACTCGACAACCGAAGAAGTTTTATTCTTCATATTCCATAATCGGTCTAATTTCGGTAGTTCCGCCCCATAAATGACAAGGACAACCTTTTGCTAATTCTATAGCGGTTTTTAAGTCTTTGGCTTGTAGTAAATAATAGCCACCAATCATTTCTTTGGATTCCAAGAAAGTTCCGTCTTTTACTATACTGTCCTTTCCAAAAATCTGAATGCTATTTTCTTCAAGTCCCTCGCCAGAAATCAGATGTCCCGATTCTCCCAATTTTTCAGCCCAAGCCATATGGGATTTTCCTAATTTCTCCATTTCTTTTGGGGAAAGTTTTTGCATTTGCTCAATGTCTTCGTGAAGTAATAATAAGTATTTTTTCATTTTTAAAAGTTTTAGTTCACTCTAAAGACATTTCGCACTTCCATTTTTGGACATTTTAAATGCTAAAATTTCAAAATTAGTTCAAATGTTGGATTTAAGCACGATTTTCAGCTTGCACATAAGGTCTCGGCTATGGTTAGTACGGGAATTAAAAGTAGTGAACTTTCGATTAAGCAATTAGTCAAAACTTTTTATTTTGTTTTATCTTTTTCATTTATAAAGCCAAATCAAAAAGATTTGGCAGACTTCGTTATAAGCTCTAAGCTTTGGGTTAAGAATCAAAACCCGTATTAATTATAGCCATTGTTAGCACACGTTCTTTTTAATGCTTCTCCATTTATTTTTTTGATAATTCAAATGGAGGCCTAAAGTGAACCCCTTCATTAATAAACCGAATAAAATGTTTGTCTAATTTCTCTTTAAAATTCTTCCATGAACGATTTTCTTTTGTTGACCATCCCGCTTCAGCAAGTGCTAAAGCTCTCGGATATGTCATATAAAAGGCACGATCAATATTTGGCACATACTCACCCCATACACATCCCTCTACACCTACGATAAATTTACTTTCTTTTTCTGAAATTCCTCTCACGGGATCAAATTCATATGTTTTTTCCAACGATAGTACAGGCATCCAATTTGAATTTGGTACATCACCTTCCCATTGAGGATAATCAAAATAAGCATTTCTCCCATAAGAATTAATCATCTTCAAACCTCTGGATTGAATTTCACGTATTTTAATATCTGGTTCTTCGTTACGCCATAGTATCACAGTACTGTTCTTAGGGTAACTTTCAACATCACTTTCATACCATAGCAAAGGCTTTTTATTATGCTTAATCAGTATTTGGTTTATACGATTGAAAAAATGAGCCATTAATTCTTCTTCGTTATCTAAATCTAACTCTTGGATAGAATTTTGACAATGTGGACATTTTTTCCATTGTACTAAAGGTGCTTCATCTCCTCCTATATGCATTTGGGAGTTAGGAAAAATTGCTGCTACTTCAGATATAACATCTTCATAAAATTTATACACTTCTTCTTTTCCTGCACATAAAAGCTCTTCTGACACTCCTGGTACAGTACTTAATTCAAATTTTCTAGGAAAACATGCTAAATTAGGATATGCAGCAAGAATAGACATTCCATGACCAGGCATATCTATTTCTGGTATAATTTCTACATGTTTAGTCTTGGCGTATGATACCAGCTCTTTCAATTCCTTTTGTGTATAAAAGCCCGAATGGGGTATGCCATTACCATTGGTTTCTTTTCTCTTAGATCCAATTTCAGTCAACAATGGATATTTCTTAATTTCTACTCTCCAACCATGATCATCGGTAAGGTGAAGGTGTAAATAATTAAACTTATAGGCTGCCATAGTATCTATGTATTCTTTAATCCCATTTATGGATAAAAAATGTCGAGCTGGATCTAACATCAATGCCCTGTATTCAAATCTTGGGCTATCTGTAATTGATAAAAAAGGTAATTCTCCAGAGGGTTTGTTCTCGATAGATACAGGAAAAATCTGAACAAGAGTTTGCATACCATAAAACAAACCTATTCTGTGGGCAGCACTCAAACGAATCCCTTTAGCATCTATGTTAAGTATATATCCTTCTTTACTTTTAATTTTAGAGTCACGAAAAATATGAATTCCTATACTTTTATTTGATTCTCCATTAATAGTTGGGATTTCAATATTGGCTTTTTTTATTAATAATTGCTGTAATAATTCCACTTCTGGCTCTGCGGCAATAAAATTATTACTCAAAAAAATGGAATGCTCTTGATTTAAGGTGAATTTTCCATTCATTACTTGTAATTGTAATGGTTCTGGGATTATTTTGACATTAATGACCTGAGCATTTATAGCAAAAGCATTTAAAGAATAAATAGCAAAAAGTGCAATTTTAAATATTTTCATTTTCTATTGTTTTAAATTCAGCATGTTCATTTGGTATGTGTGCTAACGGTCTTGTATAAGAATAGTGGCGTGTTTAAGTAACTAATTTAGAAAATAAAAACCCAATAGAAAATCCGCGAGGGTTTTCGTAAGTAGGCTAGAACTAGCAATAAATTATATACGGTGTTGTGCTTTCGTTATTTTTCAGTTCCTTCTAACATTTTTTGAAGTTCAGAGTTTGTCTTTTTTCCAATAATGTCAGTTAGTTTTTCTGTTTTATAATTATATTTTTTAATGATAGCTGGCTCATTTAAATCCTCATATTTTCCGTCTTTATTTTTGTCAATTCCGAAACTTATAATCAAGTCTTTACTTTCATTTAAGAATTTATAAGAAACAATATCCATTTCATTATTCTCAATTTTCATTAGTTTCTTTTCGGTTAATGAATAAATATAAAGTGATTTAAAATCAGTTAAATTTATTACTCCATCTTTATAAGTATCTTTTTCCGCAACTTTAAATAGTAAAAGAATATTGTCGTTAAAATATTCCACTTTTATGTCATTAAAGTTAACCCTTTTGTCAAATAGTTTTTTTATGATTTCATTCTTTTGATTGTAGATAATCAAATTGTTATAAGAACCATAGAATCGTCTTGAATATCTACTATCTTCGGATTCATAACTTCCTTTTCTAATACTTAAAAGACCATTAATATTTTCCGCTTCATTTAAGTTTTTATGAGAAACAGGAATAATATATACTGAATTTAAAGTGTCAATCAGTTTTGGGTTTTCATATGAAATCACTTGTTCTCTTTTATTCTCTTTTTGTAATTCCTCAATTTTCTCATCTGAAAGAATTCCAGTTTCTATATCGTCATCATTGTTAAATCGTAAGAGTTCAGAAATTGCTATTCCACCTATTCCTAAAATTGAAACGATAACTAAAATAATAGCAAGTGTTCCTAAAATTGCTAGAATTTTTTGATTGTAACTTTTTACTTTTTCTATTTTCATTTATCGTTTGATTTTAATGAAGCACAACGGTTTGTGTATGGAAAGTTGCGGTTTTGTGTGCGAGGATTTTCCGAAGGAAAATCAGACGTAATGAAATTGCAACGACCTTTGTTTAAGCCTAACACCAGCAATTTTTTATATACGGTGTTAGCATACGTATTTTATTCTATTTTCAAATATTCTTTTCCGTTTTCAAGTACAAGTTTTTCAGATGTCAATTCATTTATTTCACTAAAACTTTGTCCTGCCATTCCAATGAAAACAATTCCGAATTTTTCTTTATAATAAACTAATTCAGGGATTGGTTGACAAGATGTAATTGAAGTAATATCTTCATTAATATATTTTTCTTCACGAGAATAAAATCCTGTTCCGTTTTTAAAATTATATGTGATTTCATAAAAGTAATCAGCTTTTTTTCTTTTATTTCCTTCAGATTCAATTATGATTCCGTTTTCAACAGTAATCACAGTTTTTTTGTCATTCCTAAAGCTAATTCCGATAGTATCTGTCAAAATTCCGTTTGTTCTTTTTCCAAGATATTTCCACTTTCCAGTTATTCTTTCTCCAATGTTCTGAATAGTGTCAGAGTATTTAACTTGAAGTTTTGAGTCAAGCTTTATTTCTCCAAAATCTTGTGAATAAGATTGGGTGAAAAATGAAGTAAATAATATTATCAAAATTGCGTTTCTCATATGTATGCTAACCCCCAAAGTATAAGGTTCGTGGATGCGCAGCATACACATGAGAACCGTTTGCTGCGCTCTATGAAGCTTATGCATTGTTAGGTTGTAGTTATCATAAGTGAAGCAATATAATAATAAAAAGTCTAAAAAGTTAGTCAGAGCGTAGTCTATACTTTGAGGGTTAGGTAGAATAAG
>JAZGEQ010000057.1:0-2209 GCA_036478775.1 Cellulophaga sp. | reverse complement strand
CTGTAAAGCTATATTCTTTCATTGTTCAAACCTCTAAAACTTGAATTCCAATATTTTTTGCTACAGTTTTTAGCCCTTTATCTAGGGTTAATAGTGAAGTACTTGTCTGCTGAGCACATTGAATAAGATAAGCATCGTAAGCATATATTTTTTGGCTATAAGATAATTCCAACGCTTGCTCTAACGGAACATCAATAAACTTCACAGGAATTTCTTGATAAGCTTTTAATGCACCTTTTGTTACTTCTATATCTATTTTTTGTCTCTTAAACATAGCTGAAAAAGCATTTCCAATTTCCCAGTGAACTGATACAGGTGCATATAGTGAATAGTTTTCAGTAATTTCTATTATTCTATCTTTCGACACTTCATTTCCAATAACTGCAATTAAAGCCGATGTATCTATAGTAAGGTACATATTTACTCCTGCTGTACATATGTACGAACTATAGCTGATGTAGCATTTTTAGTAAACAGGATTTTCTTTAAATGGATTTTCTTTAAACATAACGCCAAAATCAGCTGACGTTGGCAGATGTTCGATAAACTCTGATAAAGCATTGAACCCTGATATAAAAATGACCTTTGAAAACGAACTGCGCTGCCAACGGTCAGCTGGATTTTTTTGTTATATGTTTTATATTCCAAGTGTTTTTATTTTTAAATACAACTATACCCGGCACAGTTAGAATTACCATAGCGTAGAACACCCTCAGGATTAAGCTTGAATCTTAAGGGACTTTAAGAGCGTCATCAGGTTTACTAGACAAATGTGTAGTTACTAATGCTATGGCGATAAGATTATTTTCAGGGTCATTGACTAAGACTTCAGAAACGACATGACTTGGCTTCCTTAATACTACTTTAGCATAAGCGATGAGGTCAATACTGTCAGCTGGTTTTAGATAATTCACTGATAGGCTACTAGTTCCGCCTCCTTGTAAATTTTCGGGTTCAACTGCTGAGGAAGCACAAATAGCACCAGCAACGTCAATAAGTGAGGCAATAGCACCACCATGAATTGTATTATTCATGGCAACATTCTCCCTTTTGAAAGGAAGTTTTAGCTCAATTATGTCCGGATCCACACATACAAGCTCAAAACCTAGACTCTTTCCAAAAGGAGAATTAATTAATATAGTATTGATAATATTTAGGGTATCGGAGTTAATACTCATTAGGCCCTCCTATTTTAATAAATTAAACATGTTTTGAAGAAGCATAATATATTTTATTTATCAGGTGATGGATGGCATAAAGAAATTTCATTATTTTTTGATGGAAGCTTAATGTTATCTAGTTTTTTAATTGATGACTTCTCTTCTATTTTCTTTATCATTATTTCCATCTCGTCGTGAAAATTTTTAGCATATGCATTTTTCTGGTTATTCCAGAATAACCTGAACTTATCCCAATGTAAAAGTTGCTCCCAACTTTTGAGGGTTCCTTCATATTCTTCATCATCGAAAAATCCTTCTTTATACTGATAATATTCATTTTCCCATGTTCGAAACATTCCTCTTGAAAAACCATACAGTTGATTACATTGGGTGGATGATAGTTCATGTATAGGTTTTGAAAAGGCTTCAGACATATCTTTATCCGAAAATCCCATTGAGACAGTTAATAAATTATCTGAGATTGCTGCTCTTGTTTGCACTCGCATCATGTTGTTGCTTTCCCAAAACTGATATATTACGACTAGGAGTGCAACTATTTCTATTATATGTGCTATTTCAATGTTTCGGATTGGTGTTTTTTCTTGTTGTTTGTTACACACTGGCTTTCTCCTTCTTTAATGTAAAGGGCTGTAAACAAAACTGAATCTGCTAGTTGGAGATTCCCTTTAAAAGCTTTGGTGTGCAACTCTTAAGGAAAAAAGTTCTGCATACAAATATTTGCGATAATTATGCTCCATACCATACATATGCGCAAAGCTTTTGCGTTCAATTACATACATAATACGCCATGAAAAATGGTGTTATTCTATTGTTCACACAACCTTTTGACTCTACGCACCTCATTTTCCATTAGAGCTCTTGCAGCAATAGTTTTTTTCGCTACATTCCCTCGCAGGTGGCATAATCAAGGTAGGACAGCCAGTTGCCCAACTGCCCCCTCACAAATCCCAGCGTGCGGAATTACCGCACTGGGCTTTTCAGAATTGCTCGCTTCGCACACGGTTTTTTTTCTCTTAGAAGCCATGACA
>JAZGEQ010000056.1:0-298975 GCA_036478775.1 Cellulophaga sp. | reverse complement strand
TCTTTTTCTTTATATTTTAAAAGTAATTTAAACAATTACCCTATCGCTTATATCGCTTAGCGGGTGCAAATATAGAACCTTTTTTAATACTCACAACTAATTTTTAAAACTTTTTAAAAAGGTTTTTGTGGATGGTATTTTCGGAAAGAAATCAAAAATAAAATGGGTCAAGCATAAAACTTGGGACAAAGTTTAAAAATTATAACTTTGAACTAAATTAAAGACTTCAAAACTTGGACATAAGCTTAGCTAAAATATTTACTGCCAAAAGGACTATTAGATTACTTTGATATTGTTTCTGATAAAATAGAAAATGAGAAAGTACATTTCTACCTAAAAGAGCAAAACATCCTTCCAGAGGAACATATATCAGAAAGAGCAAAATCAAAAGGATTCATCCCAGAAATAACAATTGAAGATTTTCCGCTTCGTGGTAAACCAGTATTACTACATATAAAACGAAGAAGATGGACTTTGATAAACAATGGGTTAATCATTAAAAGAGATTGGTCTTTAGTAGCTAATGGAACACGAATCACTTCTGAATTCGCGTCTTTTTCAAAAGGTATCATTAGATACTAATGCTGTTAGTGCTAGTAAATTTGGGGCTACTACCATACAAATGGTAAAAAACTACAATATCTTTATAAGAATCATTTGAGTGATTTTAGTAGTTGACCTCAAAAAGAGCATGCTGAAGATTGGCTACTTTACGGTAAAAAACTAGGGAAATATCTGAGTTTAGATGAAACTTCTCTCTCCAACGGAGAACTATATACCACACTAACAAATAAAGAGGCTAGAGGTAAAAAAGGAGCAATTATAGCAATTGTTAAAGGAACAAAAAGCTATTTATAGTGCTAAAGAGTTTAAAATTCATTTTGAGGTTCAAAAGAGAATGATTCTGAACCTTACACGTCAAATTGATAAAATAAATGTAAAAATGCAGGGCATAATAGACCAGAATACCAGCTTAAAAAACACCTCTGACCTTATTACCAGTATTAAGGGTATTGGTTTGCAAACAGCGGTTATAATTATTGCATATACAGACACCTATAATAGGTTTGCAAACTGGCGTAAATTTGCTTCTTATTGTGGTATTGCACCTTTTCCTTATCAATCTGGCACAAGTATAAAGGGCAAGACCAAAGTATCCCATTTGGAAAATAAGAAATTAAAATCTATACTAAATATGTGCGCTATTTCGGCTATTCAGCATAACCCAGAAATGAAACGATATTACCTAAAAAGAGTTAGTCAGGGCAAAAACAAAATGAGCACAATAACATAATTAGAAACAAACTAATTGCCAGAATTTTTGCTGTGGTAAAAAGGCAAACTCCATATGTGGATACTTTTAAATTTGCAGCTTAAAAACAAATCAGATTTTACTTGTTTTAATCATAGAATACTGGGTTCTTAACACTAAATAACCCAGGAAATGTGGATCAAATTCGATTCCAAATATGGGATATCAATCTGAATAACCTCTTATATGAATATTTTGTCTATGTCGATTATAAGCTTACAACGGATTGAAAAACGACCATCTTATTTAAAAACCGAGGTTCACACCTCGGTTTTTTTATGTCTAAATGTTGACCTATGACTAACTGAACTGTTAAAAAGAAACTTCGATACAATTTTCACATCAATAACATAATTTCAAGTGGTATTATATTTAAAAATCCTTTTATTCCAGTAGGCATAAAAGGATTTTTAATGTTATATTAATTTCGGGGTTGGATCTAAATCATCGGCTATTTTATTTTTTAATTGGTAATCGTAATATTACAATTTTCTGTACATACAATATCAACCAACCTGCATGATTCTTTAATCGTAAAGTTGGTGTCTTCTATATAGGACACATCTAGGTCTTTAAGGATTTTTTCTAAATCAAGAGTCAATACTTTTATTTCTTTTTCATCTTGATCTTGATCGGTACAATTGTTGGAAGTTGGATGAATATAAAGGTGACATTGCATAGGGAAAGACTCCATAATAGCACCATCCCATACAACTTCAAATAATACATCACAATTTTTTGGTTTGGTAATATCTATCGTTAAAATATTACCTTCCCTTTTTACCTTTACAACTTCTATTTCAATTTGGCAGAGAGTTTTATCTCCCCTTAACACTTCAAGATCGATATATTTTTCTTTATTGGCGTAAAAAGTGAAGTCTCCTGTAGAGAACTTATAATTGGCTCCCTTTAAATCCGAATCGTTATCTGAAGAGTCATTGTCACAACTAGTTAATGTAAAAAATGATACGCTGACTAGAACCAACATAACCGCAAAGGTTAATTTTAATCTGTGCTTTTTCATAATTTAAAAATTTTGTTTCTCCCTATACGTACATTCAATTCCAAACGCTACAACTTTTATTAAAATATTTCAAATTCTGTAATTGCATAGTTTATTCTGAGAAAATGAGCTTCAAAACTATTCCTGCTGTTGGAACCTTAAAATCATTGGTAGTCAAAGATTTTAAAGGATATTTATAGAAAGGCTGTATTTCATATTTTAAACGATTAGTTAATTTTGCCCTATACCCAAAGGATATATTGATTGCTCCCAATGGAATGAACTTTCCCGTTTTCTCTTTAAATGATTCCTTAGAGACCACCGATTCCGTAACAGTAGTCACTTCAATAACACCTCCTATTTCTCGAATAACTTCAATTTCATGGGTAGTTGTGGTTTCTATTTCTTGGTTTTCACTAAGAGTGACATAAGAAGAAATTCCTGCCATCACAAATAAGTTTTTCTTATTATTGGAAATTGTATAAACGACATTCAATGGAATGTCAATGTTTAATTGATTTGTTTCGAAATCAGTCGTTTCGTTTTCCAACTCACCTTCTGCGAATACCCGTAAATTGTTATTTGAGGTATTTAGAATATTAAAAATAACACCAGTATTAATAGAAAAATTGGAAGAGTTAATGGGTATGTCCATTGATACACCTGCTCCTATATTTGATGATGCCATAGACCGGGAGTTTGATTTGTCAGTTCCGAAACTGGGTGAAACTGACAAGCCAATCTGAAATTTCGAACTTTGTTTCTCTTTTAATTCGGATTCATCATCATCGTTTTCTTCAAGTTCGTTCGCGATGGCCAACAAGTCCAATTTATCTTCAGAAATCGAATCTGTTACCACCAATGATTGGTTTTTCTTATTATGAAAGACAATAGCCGAATCTAGCACTTGATTTTCTTTGGGGACAATGTTCGCTAATTTTGTTTTGGATATGGAGTCATATGGTAAAGCGTCTAATGTTATGTTATTTTTTGAACTTTCTTTATTCTCAATGGGATTATTGGTTATTGCTACAGGATTTTTTTTGATTTGCTCTGTTTCTTGAACCTTTTGGATATCTTTCAAAATGTTTTCCAATGACGGTGTCTTTGAAGAAGGTATTACCTTGTCCAGTATCCGTTCATTATTTTTTATTGGAATTGATATATCCTCCTTAAGGAAAAAGAGACTAAAGTTTATTATTAAAACAACGGATGATGCAACCCCTGTCAAGCACCAATAGAAAACCTTTCTCTTTTTCTTCTTTTTCTTGGACAAAAAATATTCCCATGCACCTTCTTCATACTGTTCTGTATGATTTAATAGCTCTTTTTTTATTTTCTTGGCTAAGTTTTTATCAAATTGACTTTTCATTCCTTTCAATTAAAATGTTTTTTTACCAATCCTCTAAGCTTCATTTTCGCCCGCATAAGATACGTTCTAGACGAGCTTTCCTTAATACCAACAAGTCTAACTATCTCTTTATGGCTATATCCTTCAATTTCATATAGGTTAAAAACAATTTTCAACATTTCTGGTAACTCTTCAATAATTTTATAGATATCATTTATTGAGAGTTGGTCTATTATAGTGCTCGACGGAATGTCCGAAGAGTATTCTGAGACATCCAAATGATACAAATGTTTTTTATTCCTTCTATAATAATCAATGGCCGTATTCACGGTAATTTTTCTGATCCAACACTTAAGCGATTGTTTTTCATCAAACCTAACAAGGGAGCTAAAAATCTTCATGAAAGAGTCATGCGTGATTTCTTGGGCTATATCACGACTTGTACAATACGATAGACTAACGGTCATTACATACCCGTAGTACCACTTGTACAGAAGTTCTTGGTGTTTTTCCGATTCTATTACGCAGCCAGCAATTATTTTCCTCTCCTCATTTTCAGAGTATTTCTTCAAATCCAGTTGGTATTTATGTACACAAACTATCTAGGTCCAATGATTTTCCGAATCAAATAGAACACACGGTATTCCATACTTTTAAAACAGCTATTTTTCCCAGTACGTAAAATTATATACAAACGCTACAGCTTTCAGTAGAAAAATATATAATACCCTGTTAAAGTCGATAGAATGGTCAATGGTAACATCTATATTTTCTTATTAAATTAATTGCTCTCAATAGTTATTGTTTAAAAATCAATTTGGGTTCGCGGTAAATTTTTACAAAATTTTATTCTAAATCTGCAAGAGTAAACTCTTCAATTTGTTTAGGTAGTTCTTTATAATTAAAAGCAATATTAAACTCTAAATTTGAATTTATTCTAAAATCTATCCAGTCCTTAATACTAGAATTACAATACATAAAGATAATATCACCATATATAGCTCTTTTACAAAAGCAAATTACAACTCCTTAGAAACGAATAATAAAACGCTTGAAATTACAAATTGGCTTATCTATTTTGGCAATACCATTTTAGAAACACAACAAGATACTTTAAAGGCATTGATTTTATTGTAGAAAAAACGAAGTTTTTTGACCGTTTCTCTAGCCAATTAAATAAGCGTCAGAATAAGGTAGTCCTTCGTCTTTTTGAAGCAGGGCATACAGGGTTTGTAGGTGGTGAGTGCCGAAAAATATACGAAAACAGCCAAAACTTCTGCCTCTACCGCTACCAGAGATTCAAAAGACTTAACCGATGAACAAATATTGATTAAAACAGGAACGCTTAAAAGTTCTCGCTATCAATTAAATGTTAAAACTGCTTAATACAAATTACTACATTTTGTTTTCACAATACTAATGGTATGATTTACATACTCGGTTACCATATTAACGGTAAATTCCTCCTCAACAAAAAACAGTTTAAAACGACAAAACCCCTATAAAATATAGAGGTTTTGCATTCTGTACAGGCGGAGAGACTCGAACTCTCACACCTTGCGGCACTAGATCCTAAGTCTAGCGTGTCTACCAATTCCACCACGCCTGCTTGACCGATTTATTATCGGGTTGCAAATATAAAACAAATTTTAGTTTATACATACTACTAATTTAAAAAGTTATTTCTTGTAAATAAAGATCCAAATTACACTATTAAAAGAATTGTAAGGAAGCCAAAAACTAAACTGAAATAGATCTTTTTAAAGTTTAAATAGTATCCTATTGCGGTTAAACTTAAAAAAATAGTGAAATGATATATTTTACAGTAGCTTTGATATGTTCTAGATTTTCTAGTACATAATTCGGGTTCCACCTTAAAATATTCCCTATGCAAAACATATCTGACTATATAAAAACGCACAAAAATCGTTTTATTAGTGAGCTTACAGAATTACTGAAAATTCCATCCGTTAGTGCAGATCCTGCTTACAGACAAGATGTTCTAAATGCTGCAACTGCCGTTAAAGACTCCCTATTAAATGCTGGTTGCGATACGGTAGAAATTTGCAAAACAAAAGGATTCCCTATTGTATATGGAGAAAAACTAATTGACATTTCATTACCTACCATACTTGTTTACGGACATTACGATGTACAACCTGCTGACCCAATAGAACTTTGGGATTCTCCTCCTTTTGAACCTAGTATTAAAAAAACAGAGATTCATCCTGAAGGTGCCATTTTCGCTCGTGGTGCATGTGACGATAAAGGGCAGATGTATATGCATGTAAAGGCATTAGAATTTATGGTGAAAACCAACCAATTACCCTGTAATGTGAAATTTATGATCGAAGGGGAAGAAGAAATTGGTAGCGAAAACCTAGCTTTATTTATTGCCAATAGCAAGGAGAAATTAGCCAATGATATTATACTAATTTCAGATACTGGTATGATTGCTAACGACACCCCTTCTATAACTACTGGTTTAAGAGGGTTAAGTTATGTGGAAGTCGAAGTTACTGGGCCTAATAGAGATTTACATTCTGGATTGTATGGTGGTGCTGTGGCAAACCCAATAAATATTCTAACCAAAATGATTGCTTCTTTACATGATGAAAATAACCATATTACCATTCCTGGGTTTTACGATGCTGTGGAAGAGCTTTCTAAAGAAGAAAGAATCGAAATGGCAAAAGCTCCTTTTACACTAGAAAACTACAAAAAGGCCTTAGATATAAAAGCCGTTTATGGCGAAAAAGGATACACCACTAACGAACGTAATTCTATTAGACCTACATTAGATGTGAATGGTGTTTGGGGAGGTTATACTGGGGAAGGCGCTAAAACCGTTATCGCGAGTAAGGCAAGTGCTAAAATTTCTATGCGTTTGGTGCCAAATCAAGATTGGAACAAAATCACCGATTTATTTAAAGCTCATTTTGAAAGTATTGCTCCAGATGCGGTGACCGTAAAAGTAACACCTCATCATGGCGGACAAGGATATGTTACCCCAATGGATACGCTTGGTTATAAAGCCGCTAGTAAAGCCTATGAAACTACTTTTGGAAAAACGCCAATACCGCAACGTAGTGGTGGTAGTATTCCTATTGTTTCCTTATTTGAAAAAGAACTAAAAAGTAAAACAATCTTAATGGGATTTGGCTTAGATAGTGATGCCATTCATTCTCCTAACGAACATTTTGGTATTTGGAATTACCTAAAAGGAATTGAAACTATTCCTTACTTTTATAAATACTTTACAGAATTACATAAGTAAACAAGCTCGGGGCCAAGCCCAGAGGTATTAATTAAGGAACAAACCATTTATATTTCGACGTTAGCGACGGAGTATTAAACCCGCTAACGGGAATAAAACACCTTCTATATGAAAGTTAAAAGTCTATTTTTTGTTGCAATTACCACCCTGTTTTTATTAAATTGTAACCATCCCGAAAAACAAGAAATTGTCACCGCTGAAGATTATACCAATGCCACTAAACATTTGGCTTCCAATTTAAATCGGTATTTGTACAATACTATAGACAATGGAAAATGGCAAGAAAATGGCCTTTTTACCTATCAAAAAAAGAACAAAAATGGGACGGAGTTCATACTCCTGAATCCAGAAACTAAAAAGAGGACAACTGCTTTTAATCCCGATAAATTAGCCAGTGCCTTGTCTAAAATTACGGCTACAGAAATAGATGCAAGCAATTTGCCTTTTAATAGTTTTTCTATTCCTACTACGAACACAATCTCTTTTTCAATTGGGAAACAAGACTACCAATGTAATTTAAAGGATTATAGTATTGAAGAGATTTCTAAACCTACAGTTATCCCAAATGAATATATTTCTCCTAACGGAAAAATTGCAGCATATATTAGCAAACACAACCTCTGGATTAGAAATGTAAAATCCAACAAAAGAACACAACTTACTTTTGACGGAAAACAAGATTATGGTTACGCTACCAATAATGCAGGTTGGGTAAAAAATAATGGGCCGGTTTTAAAATGGTCTCCAAATTCGGATAAAATAGCCACCTTTCAACAAGATGCCAGAGGCGTTGGAGAAATGTACCTAACCTCTACTAACGTAGGGCATCCTAAGTTAGAAGCATGGAAGCATCCATTGCCTGGAGACAGTATAATTTTTAGGATTGAGCGTATTGTTATTCATTTAAACGCTAAACCAAAAGTTGTGCGTTTACAAATGAATCCAGATTTTCAAAGGTCTACTACCACAGATCATATTGCTGGTAGAGGTGGTGAATTTTTAGATGTGGAGTGGAAAAAAGATGGTTCTGAAATTGCTTTTGTTTCCTCTTCTCGCGACCATAAAATCGCCCATTTACAAATGGCTAATACGCAAACAGGAAAGGTAACGTCTATCTATAAAGAAGAAGTAGAAACTTATTTTGAATCTGGTGCAAACAAAAGAAATTGGCATGTTTTATATAGCAGCAGCGAAATTATATGGTTTTCTGAAAGAGACAATTGGGGGCACCTTTATTTATACGATTTAGAAACAAAACAACTAAAACATAAGATTACAAAAGGCAATTGGGCCGTTCAACAATTGTTACATATAGATGAAACCAAAAGAGAACTGTTTTTTACCGCCAAAGGAAAAGAAGAAGGAAACCTTTACCATACCTATTTATATAAAATTGACTTCGACGGAAAAAACCTTGTCAATCTAACTCCTGAAAAAGGACATCATAGTTTTAAAATAAATTCTTCTTGGGACTATATTATTGACACTTATTCTACTACCACAAACCCTCCTGTTTCCGTTCTTAGGAATACTAAAGGAGAAAAAATAATGGATCTAGAGACCGCTGATATCTCCGAATTAAAAACAATTGGATGGCAAGAACCAATAGAGTTTAACGTAAAAGCTCGTGATAAAAAAACCCCTTTATACGGTTTGCTCTACCTTCCTAGTCATTATGACGAGAATAAATCATACCCTATTATTAACTACCTCTATCCAGGCCCTCAGTCTGGCAGTATTCGAAATTTTGGCTTTGCAGTAACCACAAGAGATCACCAAGCCATAGCAGAACTTGGTTTTGCTGTTGTTGCCGTAAATGCAATGGGAACCCCTGGTAGGTCTAAATCTTTCCACGATTTCTATTATGGCAATATGGGCGACAATGGTTTACCAGATAATATTACTACCATAAAGCAGTTAGCAGAAAAACACAAAGGCTTAGATACCACTAGAGTTGGAATTTGGGGACATTCAGGAGGCGGATTCGCTTCTACAAGAGCCGTTTTTTCCTATCCAGATTTTTATGATGTGGCAGTTTCAGGTGCAGGAAACCATGACAATAGAAATTACGAAGCAGATTGGGGCGAAAAATGGCAAGGGCTACTTATTAATAAAACCTTAGAAGGACAGCAAGTAGCATCTACAAATTATGATAGTCAAGCGAATCAATTATTTGCGCAAAATCTAAAAGGAAAACTACTCATAACGCATGGTTCTATGGATAATAATGTACCTCCATCTAATACTATGTTGGTTGTAGAAGCACTTATAAAGGCTAATAAAGATTTCGATTTCATCCTGTTTCCAAACAAAAGACATGGCTATGGAGACATGACTAATTATATGACTCGCAAAAGATGGGATTACTTTGTAAAACATCTAAAACATACAGAACCACCAAAAGAATTTTCACTAGACTAACTACAAAGTGGTTTTTTTAAAATAAGGTTTTTTCGGCGTTCCCTTTGGGCAGGCTTTCCGCTATATCTTTTTAAAACAAAAAGGATGCCGCTGCAATCCTTAACGCACCTCATTATTCAACTTTTAATATGACAGGGAGTTTATTTCCTGTTATGGATATTAAAAATTAAATTTTCCGGTATATATAATGCTACGTTTTTATGTGGTCTATTAAGAACAGAACTATTACGCAAATAGAACTACTAACCGTAATATCAGTTTGATTCTTTGTTTTTTGTCATCCCTTTAAAAAAGAGACCCAGAAACTAGTATAAGTGGATTCCTGTCTTCACAGGAATGACAAATAGATTACGAAATACCTATTTTAATCTTCCCTTTTCGCAACAATAAAATTCCCACAGCAACCTCTACCACTTCAAATGCCAAAAAACTAGCCTGAGTTGTACTTAAGGATCCTACCATTATACTCCCCACAATACGAAACACAATAAATGAACCTATAATTATTGTTGCCAATAATGCCGAATAAAACCAAGATTTACTAATTAGTTGCATTGTTAAACATGCGACACCAATGCCAACCATTAAACCTGTATATATTAAGATAAAGGCAATTTCACCATCAGAATTAATAGCTCGTAAATCTATACGCTCTAGTTTTCCAGGAACATCTAGTAATACCGAAAGACCAGATACTAAAAAATAAACTGCCATTAAAGAGGAATAGATATATCCTAACTTTTGATTCATACGTTTATTCATCTTGAACATTTCTCTTGTTTTTATTAACAAAACTAACCAATCTTGTGCCAAGCTCTATAATTTCTCTCCAAAAAATTCACTCTACATTTGTAGAATTAAAATATTTGCTCTATGTTTGTAGAGTCAATTCTAATCTTGTAGAGAATGCAGCTATCAAAAACCGAAGAAGATTTAATGAATCACCTGTGGAAACTAGAAAAAGCCTTTATGAAAGATCTTTTAGATAGTTATACAGAACCCAAACCAGCAACTACCACAATTGCCACATTATTAAAGCGCATGAACGACAAGGGCTTTATTTCGTATAAATTGTATGGTAAATCTAGGGAGTACTTCCCGCTTGTAAAAAAGAAGGATTATTTTTCTAAACATGTAAACGGACTTATAAAAAACTTTTTTAACGATAGCGCCTCTCAATTTGCATCCTTTTTCACAAAAGAAGCCAATTTAACCAAAGAAGAATTGGAAGAGCTAAAGGCTATCATAGATAGTGAAATACAAAAAAAATAATTATGATAGAGCTTCTACTTAAATCTAGTGCTTGTCTGGCTTCCTTTCTTTGTTTTTACAAACTTTGCTTAGAGAAAGAAGACCTACACGTTTTTAAAAGATTTTACCTTTTAGCTTCTCTTGGTATTGCCATTGCAATTCCGTTTATAACATTTACAACCTATATAGAGGTAGCTCCTGTAAGCGAGCTCGACTTTCCTTCTGTATTTTCATTAGAATCAGACACCGTTTCAGAACCTATACCAACGAATTACTTGCCTTTGGTATTATGGTGCATTTACGGTTTGGGAGTGCTTGTATTCAGCTTAAAATTCAGCGTTAACTTATATAAAATAGTTACTAAGGTTAGACGAAACCCTAAATTTAAAGCGAACCATATTATCAATGTATTGCTACAAGATTCGGTTACACCACACACTTTTTTTCAATTTATATTCCTAAATAAAAGAAAATTTGAATCTGGAGAAATTCCACCAGAAGTGTTGCTTCATGAAGAAACACATGCCAAACAAAAACACAGTTTAGATATCTTATTTATAGAGTTTCTACAAATAATATTCTGGTTTAACCCATTAATTTATGTTCTAAAACATGCTATTAAATTAAACCATGAGTTTTTAGCAGATCAAGCGGTTATAAAAAGAGGCACTACCTCTTCTAATTACCAACAAATATTACTTGCATTTTCATCGAATGCGAAATACCCAGAATTGGCAAATGCCATAAATTATTCATCAATCAAAAAACGATTTACAGTTATGAAAACAAAAACAACAAAAAGAAAATTTTGGCAAAGGAGTTTTCTTCTTTTACCGCTACTAGGCCTTTTAATTTACAGTTTCAGTTCTAAAGAAATTGAAGAAAAACCGTATGTCTACGCCCAAAATATTTCTCAAGCAAAAATTGAGAAAACAAACAATGAAGGAGCTACAAAAGAAATGATGATGGAATACCGTAGTTATATTAAAAACTACCAAGAGGCTAAGAAAAAAATAATTAATATGCCCGAATATAGCCGTATCGTAGCAATTTATAACTTAATGACGACTGCACAGCAAGCTATAGTGATTAATCATAAAACAGTAATTAGACCTCTTGCATTTAACTTATCTAAAACAAAAAAGAAAACACCAACACTAACAGAATTTAACAATTGGAAAAATGCTAAAAAGTTTGCAATTTGGATAGACGGTAAGCATGTGCCAAATCAGGAATTAAACAAATACAACGCTTTAGATATTCTATATTATTCAAATAGTTTTGTCTATAAAAACGCTCGTAGTGAAAAATTCCCTCAAGAATACCAAAACCATTTATACACGAAAAAAGGGTTTACAGACAGCCATCTAAAAGCGAATGTTAATCGGTACAATCAACTACTAAAGGAGTATAATAACGTTTATAATGTATTTACTCGCAGTAGCACTAAAGACAATTCGGAACTACGTATTTTAAAATCGAAATTAGATTTACAATACAATAAGCTAACGAAAAAAGAGATTAAAGAATATAGTATTAAGCGCAGTATTGCTGTGCCTGAAGCAACTATTTTATATAAGTCAAATGCTAATGCTATCTCTCAAGAAGAGGCTACAAAAAAAATGATTTCGGAATACAATGTATTGGCCAAAAAATACAATGCACAACCAAAAAACGATAGGCATATAAAATTCAGTGAAGTGAATCGATTAAAATATATTTATAGTCTAATGACTGTTAAGCAAAGGAAGAATGCAGCACCATTTCCCCACTTCCCTCCTCCACCAACACCTGTTTCCGCTCCTGATTCGCCAAAAGTTGTTAAACATTCCCATTTACCTCCGCCACCTCCAATTCCCGCAAACGCGACCGCTGAGGAAAAAATGAAATACAATAAAGTCATCGCTAATTATAAAAAGAAAAATTCTGGGCTTGTTCACACTATTAAAACTGAAGATGGGGAACTTCTGGAAATTATTGAAATACCGGAAGAAGATAGGTTACCTCCACCACCTCCGGTTATAGCATCTAGAGTAGTAAAAAGAGTGAAAAATTTGCCTCCACCTCCACCAATCCCTGCAAACGCGACCGTTGAGGAAAAAATGAGATACAATAAAGTCATTGCTGATTATAAAAATGGGAATTCTGGAACGGTACATACCATTAAAACTGAAAACGGGGAAGTACTTGAAATTATTGAAATCCTTGAAGAAGACCAGTTACCTCCACCGCCACCAATGAACCCAATGGACCACCTTATTAAAATGGCAAAAAAAGGGGCCACATTTTACTACAACGGAAAAAAGGTTAGTTCCGATAAAGCAATAAAACTTCTTAAAAAAGATAGCAACCTCTCTATAAAATCCAACAACGATAACGGAAAACATAAGGTATTCATTTCTAGCAGTAAACCTGGTTCCAATACAAAAACAAAGTTGCCAAACCCGACTGCCGATACTGTATTTGATCATCTTAAAGTAATGAATAGGTATAACGCTACTTTCTTGCATAATTCAAAGAAAATTACGTTTAAAGGGGCATTGAAACTTTTAAGAAGGAATAGAAGACTAGATGTTAAATCTACCATGAATCCCCCTGTTGTTACCATTACTGGTCATGCCTATTTGGTCGGGGTAAAAGGGAAATAAACCACCTAAAATCATAAATTTTAACCAAAAGCCTCATTTTTTGAGGCTTTTTTGTAACAAATTGTCACTGATTGCGTTCTAATGTTCTGTACAGAACATAATTCTCTGTATAGTTCATCATCAATCAAAAATAGAACACAATCATGATTCAACGCTTTTTTATCCTCTGTTCAGGGGCAGACACTACTATTTTGAAAACTTGCTCTAAAGGAGAGCAGAACAAATATGCTGGCATAGGTGCTACCGTATTCTTTACTGCTATTATGGCTTTTATTGCCTGTAGTTATGCTCTTTTTACAGTTTTCGACAACATTTATACTTCTATCTTTTTTGGCCTTGTTTGGGGCTTACTAATCTTTAATCTAGATCGTTTTATTGTTTCTACTATAAAAAAACGAAATAGTTTTAAAAGTGAACTTATACAAGCCGCTCCAAGAATTATCTTAGCTGTTATTATTGCAATTGTTATTTCCAAACCTTTGGAAATGAAAATATTTGAAAAAGAAATAAATCAGGTATTACTAGAACAAAAGAATGAACTTACTCTAGCCAATAAAGAACAAATTGCATTGCAATACAATCCAAACATTGCCAATTTAAATAAGGATATTACCGCCTTAAAAAATGAAATCACCATTAAGGAAACTGAAACTAATGCTTTATACGACACCTATATTGCTGAGGCGGAAGGTAGAAAAGGCACTAAACTATTGGGCAAAGGACCTGTATATGCCGAAAAACGAGAAAAACATGATGCTGTCTTTACAGAGCTACAACAACTAAAACAAGCTAACGCAGAAAAGATTACAGTTTTAGAAACTAAAATAGCAAATTTAGATGTTTCTTATAAAAATCAAGTTGCCAATTCACAACCTGTTATTGATGGTTTTGATGGATTAATGGCGCGTATTGAAGCTTTAGGGAAACTGCCCTGGTTACCTTCCTTTTTTATCTTTCTTTTATTTCTCATCATTGAAACTGCACCAATTATCGCCAAGTTATTAGCTTCTAGAAGTGAATACGATTATAAATTGGAAGACGAAGAAAGTGCTATTAAAAGTTGGGTTATTCAAAAAGTAGAACAACGAGAACAAGTAGTTGCTACGGACAAAGCTCTAAACGATAAAATTTATAGTGAAATTAAAGAGGAGGAAGAAATCTATAATTACAAAAAGAAAAAGGCCGAAGAATTACTAAAATTACAGGCGGATACGTTTCATAATATACAAATAAAAGGATTGTAGAAACCTTCATATTTGGATCTATTACTTCTGTAATAAATAATTTATAGAACCCCGAGAAAGAATCTCGGGGTGTTACTTTTGTTAACTAACTTTTTCGGAACATCTTATTTTTTGCTCCCAATCCCAAGCAGATTTCATAGCATCATCTAAGGTCGATGCTGCCTGCCATCCCAATACATTATTTGCTTTGGTTGTATCTGCATAAGCTGTAATAACATCACCTGCTCTTCTATCTACAACCTTATAACTTAACTTGGTTTGAGATACTTTTTCAAAACTATGTATCACTTCTAAAACAGAACTTCCTGTTCCTGTTCCTAAATTGTAAACTTCATAATTAGCAGTATGTTTCTTATCTAACAATCGTTTTAAGGCAATTACATGTGCCTTTGCCAAGTCTACCACATGAATATAATCGCGTATACAAGTCCCATCTGGCGTTGGATAATCCTCGCCAAAAACAGATAATGAATCTCGGAGTCCCACTCCCGTCTGCGTTATAAAAGGCACTAGATTTTGCGGTACTCCAATTGGCAACTCTCCTATTTCTGTTGTTGGATGTGCTCCCATCGGATTAAAATACCGCAATGCGATTGCGTTTAAACCTGTATTAACCTTGCAAGTATCTTGTATTATTTCTTCTCCTATTTGTTTTGTGTTTCCGTATGGAGATTCTGCCTCTTTTACCGGTGCATTCTCTGTAATTGGCATTTCATCCGCTTGCCCATAAACCGTGCAAGACGAACTAAAAATAAAATTAGCTTCTTTCTTTAAACACAATTCTTGTAAAATATAGACTAGTGTATTTATATTGTTTTCATAATAGGCTAACGGATTTGCTACACTTTCTCCTACAGCTTTAAAAGCCGCAAAATGTATAACTCCTTTTATATTGGAATGCCGTGTAAAAAACTCTTGCACCTTCCCTTTTTCTCGCAGGTCTAGTTTTTCAAATTCGGGTCTTTTTCCTGTAATATTTACAATTCCGTTTATAACTTCTTCTGAAGAATTACATAGATTATCAATAATAACCACTTCGAAACCTTCATTTTGTAATTCTACTACGGTATGAGATCCAATAAAACCCAAACCACCTGTTACTAATACTTTCATTTTTTCTGATTTTTATCCACATTGAGGAACATCTACAATCCCAAATAAGAGGGAAAAAGACACTATTAAATTTGTTTTATTTTTTTGAGAAAGTGATTTCTATTCCACCATCTGTTTGGACTTTTCTAGCTTTGCAAAACTCGGTAGAGCTTCTGCTAAACTATCTCGCCAATATGGAATTTCCATCTGTAAAGTCTTCTTTATTTTTGTCTTATCTAATACACTATAACTTGGTCTTTTTGCAGGCGTTGGGTACTCCGATGACCTAATAGCATGGAGTTCCACATTCATGTTTCTTATATCAAATATTGCCCTTGCAAAATCGTACCAACTTGCCACACCTTCATTACTGTAATGGTAAATACCAAAACTATTGTTCGCCGTTTCTATTATTTTCAAAATAGCCAATGCCAAATCTTTAGCATATGTTGGTGTTCCTACCTGATCAAAAACAACAGAAAGTGAATCTCTTTCTTGGCCATATTTCAACATCGATTTCATAAAATTATTACCGTATTCAGAATATAACCAAGAAGTACGAATAATAAAATATTCTTCCATAGCATCCATCACTTCTTTCTCTCCTCGCAATTTAGATTCGCTATAAGAACCTATAGATTTTGCCTCATCTTCTTCTGTATACGGACTACTTTTTCTCCCATCAAAAACAAAATCAGTAGAAATTTGAATTAAAATAGCATTGATAGATTTACATGCCAGAGCCAAATTCCTAACTCCCGTTGCATTAACACTAATTGCATCTAATGCATATTCTTCTGCCTTATCTACATTAGTATATCCTGCACAGTTAATACAGTATGAATACTGTTCGCTTTTAAAATCATCTAAAAGCTTATTTGCATTTATAATGTTTAGCTCTGTAGAAGATTTATATATAAAATGTATAGGCGAACTTGCGCTTTTAGCTATCGCTCTTATACTCTTCCCTAATTGCCCATTGGCTCCTGTTACTAAAACTTTTAACATACTATTTGCGCTTGTACTATAATGAAACCATTTCTTTAAAGTTTGGTAAAATTTTGTCCTTATCCGATACTATTAATGCTTCCTCAGGGAACTTCCAGTCTATATTAAATGCTGGATCGTTATACATAATTCCCGCTTCAGAAGCCTGGTTATAATAATTATCGCACTTATAAAAGAAGCTTGCTGTATCACTTAAAGTTACAAAACCATGTGCACATCCTCTTGGAACAAACATTTGCTTGTGATTTTCACTAGACAATAAAGTAGAAACAACATTGCCATAAGTAGAAGATTCTTTTCTTAAATCTACCGCAACATCTAATACTTCTCCTCCCAATACTCGCACTAATTTAGCCTGAGCATGCTCTCCTTCCTGGTAATGCAATCCTCGCAATACACCCTTTGTAGAAAAAGATTGATTGTCTTGGACAAAATTAATATCTAATCCCAATACCTCTATAAATCGTTGCTGATTAAAGCTCTCAAAAAAGTAACCTCTTTCGTCTTTAAAAACCGTTGCTTGTATTATTAAGCAACCTTCTATATTTGTTTTTTCTATTTTCATTCGTACTTATATTGCTTCCAATAAATTAATACTATACCCACTTTTTATAAGTGGAATTGTTATTTTTTTAAACTGAGCTTTTGTTATATAGCCCATTTTATATGCTGAGGATTCTATGGCTCCTACCTTTAATCCTTGGCGCTCTTCTATAACTTGTACAAATTGAGAAGCTTGCATTAGCGACTTAAATGTGCCCGTATCTAACCAAGCTGTTCCTCTATCTAAGATACTCACTTTAAGCTTCCCTCTCCTTAAATATTCTTTATTTATATCTGTAATCTCTAATTCACCTCTTGGACTTGGCTTAATATCTTTTGCTATTTCTATTACATCATTGTCATAAAAATAGATACCCGGAACTGCATAACTAGATTTTGGCTTTTTGGGTTTCTCTTCTATTGATTTAACATTCCCATTTTCATCAAAATCTACTACCCCATAGCGTTCTGGATCGTTTACGTGATATGCATAAATAATTCCGCCATCCGGATTATTATTTTTTCGTAACAAATCCTGTAATCCTGTTCCATAAAATATATTATCTCCTAATATTAGTGCTACTTTATCTTTTCCAATAAATTCAGCTCCAATTATAAAAGCTTCTGCCAAACCATTAGGCTCTTCTTGTATTGCATATTCAAATCTACAACCATATTTTTTGCCATTACCTAGCAATTTTTCAAATAAAGGTAAATCATTGGGAGTAGATATAATAAGGATTTCTCTAATTCCAGATTCTATCAATGTAGAAACTGGATAATAAATCATTGGTTTATCATAAATAGGCATTAACTGCTTACTTACAGCTAGTGTAAGTGGGTGAAGCCTTGTTCCTGAACCTCCTGCTAAAATAATTCCTTTCATTTGTTTATTCTTTATTGTTAATCAATAACTGCGTGTAATTTTTGACGATTTATAAAATCGACCAAGCTTATGCCAAAATAGATTTGTTCGCGTTTGCAACGTATTTTTCCAAATACCAATCAATTGTTTTTTCTATACCACTGTCGAAATTCTCATCTGCCTTCCAACCTAGTTCTTTTTCTATCTTTGAAGCATCTATAGCATACCTAAAATCGTGACCAGCTCGGTCTTGTACATAGGTTATAAGCTCTTCATATTTTTCACCATCTTTTCTAGATAACTTACTGTCTAGAATTCCGCAAATTCTCTTTACTATTTGCAAATTATTGCGCTCGTTTCTACCGCCAATATTATAGGTTTCTCCGGAAGTTCCGTTTTCATATGCCATCGCTATTCCTTTGCAATGGTCCAAAACATATAACCAATCTCTAATATTTAATCCGTTTCCGTAAATCGGAATCGCTTCTAAAGCTAATGCCTTTCTTATTATGGTAGGTATTAATTTTTCATCGTGTTGTTTTGGCCCATAATTATTGGAACAATTGGTCGTTACTACATTCATTCCGAAAGTATGATGGTAACTCCTCACTATAAAGTCTGAGGATGCCTTAGAGGCACTATATGGACTATTAGGAGCATATGGTGTTGTCTCCTTAAACAAACCTTCTTTTCCTAAGGACCCATAGACCTCATCTGTAGAAACATGATGAAAACGACAGTCTTTATAATCTTCCTTATAAAGGCCTGGAGATATCGACATCCATTGGTTTTTAGCCACATCTATTAAATTAAATGTACCAAAAATATTGGTTTGCATAAATGCATCTGGATTAGATATAGAATTATCAACATGCGATTCTGCCGCAAAATGTATTACTCCTTTTATATCATAATCCTTAAAAATAGTTTCAATAAGGTCTCTATCACAAATGTTTCCTTTTACAAAAGTATACCGTTCATGATCCTCTATCTCTTTTAAATTTGAAATGTCTCCTGCATAGGTAATTGCATCAATATTTACAATATGCACTTCTGGATTTGTTTCCAAAAAATAAGGAATAAAATTGGCGCCAATAAAACCAGCTCCTCCCGTGATTAGTATATGATTCATAAATTAGAATTTAATTTTAAAATTACTGTATGTAAATATAATCCTACTTTTAAAGAAGGGTTATATTATGTTGCGAAATACATTTTTTACGTTGTGTAACGCTACTAATTCATATAAAACAAACTAGTAAATAGCTACATTATTAATGAATTAAATAATTATTTCATACTTTTACCGCGTATAGAATCTGAATAACCCTCCTATTACATCCTACAAAAAATAATCTAGTATATATGAGCGAAAACTCAAAAACGAAACCTTTAATTGCTGCGATCGATGATGAGCAAATGAATATTGAATTGCTTCGGTTTATAATTGAGAAAACTAATTTTAATTATATAGGTATTCAAAAAAGTCAAGAAGCCGTTGCTTTTCTTCTAAACCATATCCCCGATTTAATTCTGCTCGATGTTATGATGCCTCATATTAATGGATATGATTTATGCATCTCCATCAAAAAACAACAAAAACTAAAACATATTCCTATAATATTCATTACTGGAATGGATAAAATTGAAAATAAAATAAAAGGGTTTGACGTTGGGGGGGTAGATTATGTTACCAAACCATTTAATGAGCATGAACTTTTAGCAAGGATTAAGACACATATAGCTTTGATTGAAGCCAAAAACAAAGTGGAAAAACTTGCTCGCGACTTAAAAAATGACAATTTATTAAAAAACCGAATGTTCTCTATAATTGGGCATGATTTAAGATCTCCGTTAAGCGCTATTAAACTTCAATTAGATTTTATTCTTAGAGGTATTATTAATCATAGAGATGATGATTTTATAGATAATACCGTGCATAATTTAAATGCGACGACAGATGAAGCTTTTAACCTTTTAGACAACTTACTTAGTTGGGCAAAATCTGAAAGTGGGGTTCTAAGTATTATTAAGGAAGAATTGGATATTAATCAGTTAGTTGGGCAAAATATACGTTTGCAGCAAATGGCTGCACAGACAAAAAACATAACAATTAGTACAGCTATTCCAGAAAATGCACTAGTCTACGCAGACATGAACATGACTAAAACTGTTCTGCGTAATCTTTTATCCAACGCTATAAAGTTTACACCAAAAAATGGATCTATTCAGATTAGCACAGAACCCTTTTCTTCAAAATGGAAGATTAGCATTAAAGATAGCGGAAGAGGAATAAATGATGCCGACTTAAAAAAAATTCTAAATCCAAAAGAACATTTTTCCAAAGAAGGAACCGAAAATGAAGCTGGTACAGGGTTAGGCCTAGCCCTTTGTATAGATTTTATTGAAAAAAATAATAGTGAATTAACTGTAAAAAGTGAACTAGGAAAAGGAAGTACCTTTTCTTTTCATCTACCAGCGGCTCAAAAAAACTAAACTATTGCTTCTTTATTTACTGCTCTTTGCGCTCTTTCCCAGTTAACAGATTGGTTTCCTACCAGGTATCTAAAAAAGCCTAAATAAACGGAAAGGTTCATTATAAAAAAATAATATGGAATAAATAAAACCTTTAGTCTTATCTGTCTGTTCTCTAAAAACCAACCAAGTAATGAGGCTGCATAAAACAATATTTGACTCCAAAAAACAATACTGTACAATTGCATGCTGAATAAACCAACATCTAAAGCCAATTTTAAATTCATTGGAATAATTAACAATAGTAAAATCGGCGTTAACGTCCACCTTAAAACTCTATGGGATATGTATTGAAAAGACAATGTTCCGTATTTAAAGATATTTAATAAACTCCGTAGTCTAACAACAGATTGAATTCCGCCAGCAGAAATACGAATTTTTCGTTTTAATTCCTCTTTAACATTAGCCGAAGCTGTTTCTATTGCATATGCATCGGGATTATATTGAATTGTATAACCAGACATTGCAACCCGCAGGGAAATCATAAAATCGTCTAGTATAGTATCCTTTTCAACTTCTTGCCACAACTCTGTTCTTATAGCAAACAACTCTCCTGCTGCGCCCACAACCGAGTACAATTCTGCATCCCATTTTTTTAAGGTAGATTCGTATTTCCAGTACATTCCTTCTCCGGCTCCTGAAGCAGAATCGGCATCTTTTGAATAAATCCTTTTCTCCCCAGAAACACAACCCACTTTTGGATTTTTAAAAAGTTTAACGATTTCTAAAATCGATTCTTTTCCTAAATTGGTATTTGCATCCGAAAAAATAACTATTGGAGATTTTACCATTTTCATTCCTCTATTCATTGCCGCAATTTTACCTGCTCTCTCTGGTTTGTGGTGTACTTCGACTCCTCCTATTTTTCGCAAGGCTTCTGGTGTTCCATCGTCAGATCCATCGGTTACCCAAACGTGTTTTACTTTTTCCCGTGGGTAGTTAAGATTTTTAGAATTGTTAATTTTTTCTTTTAAATAATCCTTTTCATTAAACGCACTTACAAACAAGGTTACTTCTGGTTCATACGATTCATTTCCAGTAAAAGGCTTTCCTAGCCCTAAAAACCGTCTGACTTTAATAATAACATATAGTAATATGCCATAGCCTACATATGAGTAAAATATAATCCCTAAAAATATCCAAAAAAGCAGTCCTAAAGTCGCCATAATTGTTCTGTTTTAATTAACTATTAATCTTTTCCCATTGGTTAGTATTCTCATTATATCTTTTAATAACTCTTGCAGGGTTGCCTACTGCCACCGAAAAAGGAGGGATATCTTTTGTAACAACACTTCCGGCTCCTATTTGGCATCTTTTCCCAATAGTTACGCCTGCTAACACAACTGAATTAGCCCCAATATGCGCATCTTCTTCAATAATAGTTTGCTTAATAGATAAAGGTTGCTGACTCGAATTTTTAGTACCATCCAAAAACCCATGATTGAAACCTGAAACAAATACATTTTGTCCTAATCCAGAGCCATTTCCCATTGTAACGGGACCAATTATTACGCTACCTATTCCTACTCTTACCTTATCTCCTAAAATAACATCTCCAGAACCATTGTTCACAGTACAATAAGATTCAATGGTTGTTAAAGAACCTATATCAAAACGGTTCCAGGGAAAAACATCTACTCTACTATTTCTTCTAACCGTTGCTCCTTTTCCTCTTTTATGTTTCACTGGGTTTAAAAACCACCTAACCCATAATCTAGGACGTGGATTTCTTTTAGGTGCAATTAGCCAAAGAACAAATTTCTTTAACTTCGGATTAGACTTTATTTTACTAACTACAGACATGTTTCTTCTTTCTTTAATTCTCTTTCTTCGACTATAGAATTAATATATTTGTAGATTTCACTTACATTATTCTCCCAACTATGAGAGAGTCCAAACCCTCTACGAGCTTCTTCTAATTTCTCTGAATTTTCTTCTAATGCCGTCTCTATTAGTTTTACATATTCTTCCGGAGTTTTTCCTAAATACGTATATGCTTCAAAATATTCCATTGCTCTAGTGCTTGATGCTACAGTTGGTTTCCCCATAGCTAAGTACTCATCAATTTTCCTTGGGTAATTACCTATGGTAGCATCATTTATTAATTGTGGATTTATAGCTATATCAAACCCTTTTATATAATTTGGGAGCTGTTGTGACTCTTTGCTTCCTAAAAAATATACATTGGTAATCTTATGTAATTCTGACTCCATAAATACGTCATCTTCCGGGCCTACTAATACAATGCTCCAATTAGATTTTCGCTTAGCTATATATACTAAAATGTCTATACTTAATCTTCTGCTTGATAAAAATCCCACATACCCAATAATTGGCCCTGGAATATTTTGAAGGTCTTTAGGAACTTCAATTTTTCTTTCTCTATCGTTAAATAACGTGGTATCACATCCTTGACCAACCATATAAGAATGCTCCGTAAATTGCTTTCCATATTCGGTATACAATACCGAATTATTCACAACACAATCTGCATTCTTTATAAGTATTGGCTCTAGACGAATACCATTCTTTTTCCAATAGGGGTTCTTCGTTAAAAAATCGCGCATATAATACATATAAAATTGCGGCTTTAAAAACTGCTTTATATATTGCCCTAAAAACATAGAACTATCGTTAAAAACAATATAATCCTTAAAATCTAGCCTTTCAATAGCTGTTTTTATATTGCTGCAAAATTTTTTGGAATTTATTTTATTGAAAAAATCAAAAAGAAATGGAATGCTAATAAAATTGATAGATTCTATTGTAGATTTTGGATATAAATTCCACATATTTTCTTGTAGAACTACTAAATCTTTTGCTTCACCTTTCTTAATTGCTATTCGCTTCTTTATTTTTTCTGTGTTTTTTTCTCGGTAACTAGAAATTCGATCTAAAGGTGGATTTACATACAAGACCCTATTATGTTTAGCAAACTCTAACGCAATGTTCTTGCAATTACTTCCAATTTTAATATCCCATGCTTGGATTCCTATTACAATAATGTCTTGTCCTTTAATCATATTATTATTTTTCTAATTCTACATATACCTCTTCATACAGTTTCAGTACATTTTCTGCCATTGTCTTCCAAGAAAATTTCTTTGCTCTAGATATCCCTTGAGTGGCTAATAATTCTGATAATACTTTGTCTTGAACAACTCTTTGCAATGCCGCCGATATTTCATTTGGCTTATATGGATCTATTATCATTGCTGCTTTATTACCCGCAATTTCTGGCATTGAAGAGGTGTTAGATGTTATAACAGGTACACCACAGGCCATAGCCTCCAATATGGGAATACCAAAACTCTCTCTTAAAGAAGGGTAAAGAAAAACAGTGCATTGGTTTATAATTGCAGGCAAATCTGTATTCTTCACATAACCAACTAAATGGATTAAATCTATTAAGTCTGGATTTCCAATATAGTGCAACAGCTTTTTTAGTTCGCTCTCTTTGTAATCTAGCATAACTAATTTATACTTTCCTTTCTGTACTAAATTGAACTCATGAAAAGCTTGCAAAACCCTTCGTGTATTCTTTTTTGGATCCGTATTTCCAAGGAAAAACAAAAACTTATCTGGTAAATTATACTGCTCTTTTATCGCTTTTAAATGTTCTGTATTCGTAACTTTTTTAAAATGTTCACTAACACCATTATGTATAGCAACTAACTTATTATCATTAAATCCAAAATGCTTTTTTATTCGTTCTTTTTCAAAATTGGATACCGTAATTACACGTTTACTTTTTCTAATAACAGATGGTACAATCCACCTTCTATACATATTTCCTATTTTTTGATACCACGTACCTTCTCTCTTTAAAATACTTATGCTTTCTAAATAAATAATATCGTGTAATGTTGTAATTAACGGGGTTTTTGAAAAAATAGGTCCTGTATTGCTTGTACAGTGAAGTATATCACATTTCTCTAGCTCTGCAGCTTTAGACAATTCAATTTGTTCCCAACCTGGATAACCAAAATTGGAATCTATTTCTACAATTTTGAAGTTTTTTGCCTTTGGTATGCAACTGCTGTCTTCATCTGGCTTTACAAATATTACGTACTCATTTTTTGTGTCTATTTTCTGAAGATTCTTTATTAATTCTAAAGCAACCATATCCATTCCATGCTTCCTTTTTCTAAATAAACGTTGTCCTTCTATTCCAATCTTCATTGTGTAGTTTCTAATTATTGACCATTAATGGTACCGTGTTGTGTGTGTATAAATTTTTTGTTTGCTCCCTTTAATTTGAACAATGAAAGAAACATCAGTGCAAATGCTTTTGGCAGGCTAAAAACTGCTTTAACTGTAGCTTTGTTGTAAAACTTTTTAGGAATTGCAAATAGGAATGCCAAGAAAACTAAAAACAACATTACATACCAGACTATTGGGGAAACTAAGAGTAATTGAGTGTCGTTAAAAAACATGAAACTTAAAAAATATAGCATCGTTATTATAAAAACTATCCCTATTAGTAATATTCTTGGAGGCGATATCATTTGGTATACCTTATCAAAAAAATCTATATTTCCTTTTGTAACTAATTCTTTTACTCCATCCAAAAAGTAACGCCTAAAATAAATGAACTGTGCAGACAACCATCGCTTTCTTTGGTTTGCAAATACAGCTGCCTTTTGTACTTTCTCATCTAAAACCAAAGCATTATGGAGGTATTCTATTTTAACATTATTTTTTAACAGTTTAAGTTCTAACTCTTTATCAAATCCTCCAACGGCATTAACATTTACCATCGTTTCTTTAAAAAAACGATAATCAAATGCCATTCCTGAACCAATTAAAGCAGAGGAAAGCCCTAATACTCTATGCCCTTTTCTGAAAATATGATTATTAACTTCTTCACTAATAGCATCTAAAATAGCAAATGAAGTATTGGTGTTTTTTGCTATCCTATGCCCTTGAACTACCGTATAGCCATTATTAAAGGCGTTATTTATTTTTTCTATAAAATCTGCTTCCATATGATTGTCCGCATCTAAAATTAATGCTACATCATAATTATCACCCATTCGTAACATTGCTTTATTTAAAGCCTTAGACTTTGTGCTTTTTTCAAAAGAAACCTTCACTAAAATAATTGGTAACTTCCCAAGCTCCTTAAGGGTTTCTCTTTTAAAAGAATCTGCAATTACTACAACTTCAAACAAGTCTTTAGAATAGGTTTGTTCTAATGCTTTTTTAGCTACTTCTAGTATTACAACATCTTCTTTATAACCTGGAATTAACACAGCGAATTTCCGCTTTTTATCTTCTCTTTTCTGGTCAGGTGTGTGACTAAAAATCCCTGCTATTGAAAAAATAAAAATATAAAGAACTGCTACTCCAAAGTAAATTAGTAACACTAGTTCCATGCTGTTAATGATAAATTTTACAATCATATTTTCAAAAATTATAATTAACCAAAGGTTACTTGAAAAGTTATGCTTCCATTAAATTCACAATAGCCTCGTCTTTTAAAAGCTGATCGAAATACGCAATGGTTTCTGTTAAACCGACTTTTAAATCTACACTAGGTGACCAGCCTTCTAATTTTGCCAATGCCAAACTAATATCAGGTTGTCTTCTTGTTGGGTCATCGGAAGGCAAAGGCATATAAATAATCTTAGAATTGCTTCCTGTAATCTCTATAATATTCCTAGCCAACTCCAACATGGTAAACTCCACAGGATTACCAATATTCACAGGCCCAATAAAATCATCGCCAGTAGCCATCATTTTTATCATTCCATCTACCAAATCACTTACAAATTGAAAACTTCTGGTCTGGGATCCATCTCCGAAAATCGTGATATCCTGTCCTTTTAATGCTTGAATAATAAAATTAGAAACAACACGTCCATCGTCTGGTTCCATTTTAGGTCCGTACGTATTGAAAATTCTAATGATTTTCACGCGAACATTATTGGATTCATGATAATTAATAAATAGAGATTCTGCACATCGTTTCCCTTCATCATAACAAGAACGAACCCCTATAGGGTTTACATGTCCCCAATAATGCTCTGGCTGTGGATGCAATTCTGGATCACCATAAACCTCACTTGTTGAAGCTTGTAATATTTTAGCTCCAATACGTTTGGATAGGCCCAACATATTTATCGCTCCCATTACAGAAGTCTTAATTGTTTTTATCGGATTATGTTGATAATGTACCGGTGAAGCAGGACAGGCAAGATTATAAATCTCATCCACTTCAACAAAATAGGGAATGGTAACGTCATGGCGAACAAGTTCGAAATATGGGTTGTCCAATAAGTGAACAATCTTACTTTTTCTTCCTGTAAAATAATTATCAAGACAAATTACCTCGTTTCCTTCGTTTAACAATCGTTCGCATAAATGCGCCCCTACAAAACCAGCTCCTCCGGTTACTAATATACGTTTCATATACCGCTATTTTTATGCAATTGATTTTTTCTGTTTTGGTGCATTTACAGTTTCCCGTCCTATGCTATAATAGGTATACCCTAAATCTTCCATTTCCTCAGGGTCATAAATGTTTCTCCCATCAAAAAGTACTTTTTCATTCATTATTTTATCTAGAATCCTAAAGTTTGGCATTCTGAATTCTGCCCATTCCGTTACAACGATCAATGCATCTACTTCTATCAAAGCATCATATTCATCCTTCGCATATGTTACCGAATCACCTAAAATACGTTTGGCCTCTTCCATAGCTACAGGATCATAAACTCTGATCTCTGCTCCTAAAGCACGTAACTGCTCAATAATTACTAATGAAGGAGCTTCTCTCATATCATCGGTTTTTGGCTTAAATGCCAGTCCCCATAGTCCAAATTGTTTTCCTTTTAGATTTTCACCATAATGCGCCTTTATTTTTTCTACAAGCTTTGATTTCTGTCTATAATTTACATTTTCAACCGCCTTCAATACATCTAATGAATGCCCATGCTCATCCGCAGTTCGTATCAGGGCTTGAACGTCTTTTGGAAAACAACTCCCTCCATAACCAGTTCCAGGATAAATAAATTTGTTTCCAATACGTACATCGGAACCGATACCCTTACGTACTAAATCGATATTAGCACCAACCAATTCACAAAGGTTTGCTATGTCATTCATAAAACTAATCTTAGTCGCTAACATTGAATTTGCTGCATATTTTGTCATCTCGGAAGAGAAAATATCCATAAATAACAGAGGATGACCATTCATTAAAAATGGTTTATACAAACGTTTCATTGTTTTTTCCGCACGATCATTTTCTATACCTACCACAATACGGTCTGGCTTTAAAAAATCATCAACAGCACTTCCTTCTTTTAAAAATTCTGGGTTTGATGCAACATCAAAAGGTATGTCGACCCCTCTTTTCTTTAATTCTTTTGCGACAGCAGCTTTAACCTTAAAAGAAGTTCCAACCGGCACCGTACTTTTAGTAATCACTACTTTGTAATCTTCCATATGTTGTCCTATTTCACTGGCAACACCTAAAACATATTTTAAATCCGCACTTCCATCTTCATCAGGTGGAGTACCTACAGCAATAAAAACAGCATCACTGTCTTTAATACCCTTAGCCAGACTTGTGGTAAAAATAATTCTACCTTTTTCTATGTTCCTGGCCAATAGTGTATCTAGTCCTGGTTCATAAATTGGTACATGCCCCGCCAATAACATTTCGATTTTCTTTTTATCGATATCAACGCAAGTAACATCGATACCCATTTCTGCGAAACATGTTCCGGTAACCAAGCCTACATAACCGGTTCCTATTACTGTAATTTTCATAATATCTAATTTATATTAATTGAATTGTAAATATAATCCTACAATTAAATGAGAATTAATTTATGTTGTGAAAACACCTCTTTTAGTTGTTTGTAGGTTTTTAAGTATATTTTGTCCCTGTTTTTCAAAAAATAAGACACTTAATGGCAGCGGTGAAGAATTCAAACTTAAAATGAAATCGTGTCATTTGTGTCCAGTCAAAAAAAAACTTCCGAAGCTTCGGAAGTTTTTTTATTATCTTATTCAATATACCAGTTTTGTGCTGTAGCACCTCCTGAGTTTGCCCAAGGAACAAACCTGGGGTAAGTTATAGTAATTGGGATTCGTTCTGGTGATGGTATAAAATTGCTATAAATATTCAAGGCCCATGGTAAATTCTTTTCCGTTTTATAGTAACGTTCGTCCTGAACACTACTAAAATCGTCCTTTTCCCCCAAATACAAAGCTTTACTCGTAGGTTCAAAATCTGGTAAATGCACTTCCTTTGCCCTGTCACCATTAACCACTAGAAATGGATTAAAGGGTACGCTTCCTAATTCACTTTTTTCGATAGGAGTATTTAAATTAATTGTAATTGCAATAGTATTTCCCTCTTGCTCATAAGCATCACCTACAATAAATATGACTGATTCCTCTGCCGCCATTCCTGTTTCAGTACCGTTAGCTGCGATAGTTAAATAGCCTGCATTTAACAATTGATTCTCAACACTTTCAATATTGGACGGTGCTATTGGCAATACGATTGCGAATCCATTATGGAAGGCTCCGCCTATGTTTTTTATTTCAAAATCGACTTCGATTCTAGTGATTTTATTTGCTGAATTCGCCAATAGGTTAAATTGATAATCGACCACTAAATCGTTAAAATCGTAATCCCCTTTTGATGGCCATAAATCTTCGTAAGCTAAGGTTCCATTAGAATATACCGAAGGATAAAAGTTATTAAAGGCAATATTGGGGTCGAATGGAAAATTGTCCAATTCGTCATTAATACCATCTCCATCAGAATCGTTGGAGGTATCTATTTTTGCCACACTTGTTGTTTGTATAGCACTTACAGGGTTGACTTGTGCATAAAAAACCGCATCGTTAAAATCTTCATCACATCCAGACCAATCTCTCGGAATATCCTCAAAGGCAAGAATGTTTAAATTTCTTGCTGCATCATGTAACAAAACCGTATGGGTCTTTAAATTTGGATCTGTTTCTTTATTCAACCCTGGTTGTGAATAGTGTATTCCATTTCCATCTCCAACACCATTACCTGTCCATCCATTGGCTACCAAGAACCAAGATACTACCGTGTTTGCAGGAAAACGCCCTAAATGAACACGGTCTCCAGGTATCACCCCCCCTCCTGAACCAGACATAGAAGTGTTTGGGAATATGATCGTATGCGCTGTTATTTCTGAGGTCGATGTTGGTACTTCCCCTATTGGATACGTGTAATAGCCCAAGGTATTTCGCCAACCTGCTCCTTCCGCGACAAATGTTACCCACACATCGGCTTCTTTTACCAAAACTATATTGGTTTCGACACCAGCTAAATATTCAGGATGAGTGTTTGGAAGCCTACTGTATTCTGGTAAAGATGCATTGATATCATCTAATAAGTTTTGTTGAATTACATCTGGAAACAATAAATTATCAGGAACTCCCAAACTATTAAATCCGTCCAGATAGGTGTATGTTGTTTTTTTCGTGCCAGAACTAAAAATTTTTGCATCAGATGATGTTTTTTTTGACTTAGTGACTTCTCCCCTATTGTAAAGAGGAGAATAATCGAAGGTAGCATTTCCATAATCCAATCCTACCATAACCTTATTTATAAGCCCCAGATAATTGGACAGCACCATAATACTATCTACACCTACTGGCACTATAAAATTACTTTTAAACTCGCCGTTACCATCAAAAGAGGCCGTAGCGATTTTAAGACTATCCCTATCTTGTTGAATGGTGTACAAACTAAAGGCTGCTCCTTTTATAAAACTAGGAACTTTCAAATTAATATTGATTTCTTTTGAAGTTGCATAACTAAAATTCACCGGAACGGTCAATCCAGACAAAGGGCCTTGGTCTACGACAACTTCTTCTTTCTTTTGCTCTTTCTCAATTGGTTCATCTAACTGATTCTTAGCACAACTATTTACTATTAGAATGGTTAAAATTATCCAAATTAGGTTTTTGTGTATTTTCATTATTATAGGGGCTTAGAGATATTTTGTTAAACATCCACTTTATGGGTCATATTCCAATAAATAGCGTTCCAAAATGCCTTTAAATGGTCAAACTGTCTTTTAAATAAATAGGTCAATGTGTTTTTCGGTATGGAAATAAAACATTGAAACAAAAGGCTAATTATTAGATTTACAGTCTTAAAATTTCTTCTAGCAAAAACTATTCTATTTCTTGCGATGTAGTATGTTTTTAACGGGCTAAACTTACCTGTAGAGACAGATTCTTTATGCAAAATATAGGATTTAGGCTGATAGTAGGTTTTATAACCTGCTCGTTTAATCATTTCCGCCCAATCGTGTTCTTCGTAGTATAAAAAATAAATTTCTGTCATAAGTCCAACCTCATCCAGAATTCGCCTTGGCACCATCATTGCCGCTCCGTGAATTGATTCTGTTGGGCCAGAAATATCATAATCTCCTTCATCTTTTTGATGGTATCCAATACAATTATTTCTAATCGTCCATTGACTCATTGGTGTATACCCCGCATATTGTATTAAACTTGGATTCCAATGAAATTTAATCTTTGGACTTACCATTCCAATAGTTGTATCTTCCTGTAAAGTTTCTACCAAAGGACCAATACAATTATCTGGTACTATTGTGTCGTTGTTTATAAAAAATAAATATTCTCCTTTCGCGGCTTTTACACCTAAATTATTTCCTCCAGCAAAACCAAGATTTTCTTCACTTTTAATAAGGATAATCTCTGGATATTTTTCTTTTATTAGATCTGGATTATCATTGGGAGATGCATTATCCACTACAATTATTTCTAATTCTGGGTAATTACTATTCCTTAAGGATTGCAACATATCTAAGGTTACATCTGATTCGTTATAATTAATCGTAATTATAGATACTAAAGGGTTTGAGGTTTTCATTTTTAAATTATTTTTAAATTATTTTCTAAAGCCATTTGCTCTTTTTCTTTCTTTTCCCTTATCATATTGTCTATTTTCGGTGCCATAAACATAAAAGCCATTCCTGTGTACATTAATATACAGGTAGGAAATTGTCCAAAAACACCATTGCCATATGAAGCACCCATTATTCCGAACATTCCACAGGTAATTGCCGCTATTTGCCCCTTCAACCAATCGTCTCTAATTTTAAACATTACGTTATATACTCCTGTAAGTAAAGAAAAAAACAAAATAAATAAATGAAGTAACAAACCAATAACTCCCATGTCTGCCCAAATAGCAACAAACCAACTGTCTGTAGCTGTATTTGCTAAAAATGTATGTGGAGAAAATCGTTGCCCCCAGTTACCTGTAGATCCTATTCCGCCACCAAAAGGACGGGATGCCAAATATATACTCAGCTTTTTCTGATTTGCTAACCGAACTTGCAATGAAGCGTCATTTGGATCAAAGGCTGTTCGCATTCGTCTTATTTCTGCATTATTATTTGCTATCGTAGTATATTTAAAAAACACAAATACACTAAGCCCCATAACAGCTCCCAATATTAATATTGGAATATTTTTTCTTAAAATTAAAAACATAACTCCGCCTGCAGCTGGCACTGCAATAGCTCCTCGAGTACCAGAAATTAACATACCGTATAATCCAAAAACTGCAACTGTAATACAAAATATTCTGAATCTTAGGCTTTTTGTGTATAACGCCAATACCCCAAAAACAACTCCGGCATGACCTTGAGAAGCACCAAATTGTCCTGCATCGGAATAGAAAGAGAAAATTCTTAATTTACCAAATAGAATATGTGTTAGGGAACCACCGTTGTCTAACCATTTTTGTTCAAATGGATCTACTCCTAAAAATAGTTGCTGCAAACCCTTCATTGTTCCAAGAAGAGATAATATACCCCAGAGTATTAAAAATACCTTTAGATCTTTTGGAGAATTAAATAGGATAAAAAGCAATGGAATTATTAACCACATATACAAGGCTATTCCTCTCATGGCGTAAAACCACGCTTCGAAACTTACAGCCTCAGGATTTACCATCTGAAACAGGGCATATCCAAACCACACTGTTGCTAATATCGTTAAATGAGAATTCGCATTATTCCATGGGATTTTTATACGAAATGCCTTAAAAAAACAAGCCAGATACATCATAAAAAGTAACCCATCTATTAATAATCCCCAAGTCATGGGAATATACCTTCCCAACCCAAGAATCGTAAAGTTTAAAACAAAAATTGTTACCAAGCCAATTTTCGGTTTTATAAACAACATACCCATATAAACCATGGCAATAGGTAAAATAATTATGGCCATACCAGCTACCAAACCTTTTGTTGCGGTAAGATGCCCACAAGCAACAACAACAGATAATAATAAAACTATCGGTAATGGTCTGTGCAACCAATCTGTTCCATATGTCTTATAAAATACGTTCATATTTTAAGTTGTTTATGGAATGTTTTAAAAAATAACACACTTTCGGAAAGAATATATTTTGGTTGTACTTGAATCTCTTTTTTCAAATAATAGAAACCTAAACCAATACCTATAAGCGTAAAGAAAACTGTTCCAATAGCTACTACTATAAGTGATTCAAAAACAAAAACTCCAACTAAATCGATTATTATATTAGCTACCGTCATTACAATAACTTTATTCAGGTTCTTCTTTGGTCGGTTTATACTGTCTAGTAAAACACCTGTAAATCTATCTATAGGTAAGAGTAAAGTGTAAAAAGTAAAAATTCTAAATATTAAAGTTAACTGTGGTAAAGATTCTTTATATGCTTCTCCGCCTAAGATTAAGACCAAATCCTCCGCAAGAATAAAACTTACTATTGCTACTGGAATAAACATAAAAGTGATGGCTCCTGAATATGCATAAAATGTTTTTCGTGCTCCAGAAATATCTCCATCTATACTCTTTTTGGCCATTTTGGGGTAAGCGGTCATCGTAAAACTACGTAACGGAATCCCCAACAAATCGGTTAATTTTAATGGTATTGCATACATCGCAATTCCCGCCGAACCAAGAACTGGACTTAACCCTATGATAAAAGTATCTGCACTTTTTAATAAACTAGATCCTATTAAGGTACCCATGGAATATTTTCCAAAATTAATCAGCTCCTTTTCGATACCCTTTTCTGCATATTTTACATACCATAAACCATCCCATTTTTTAGAAATACACCATATGGACGAAACCAAATTAACTCCCAAATGCACAAGTAAAATCTCTAAAATTCCTAAGTGCAAGAAGAATTTATTTACCAATAAAAATAGAAGAAACAATCCTATATTAGAAAGTCTAACATACATCATTCTAGAAAAATTCTGCTCTGCTTGGAACAAAGCACATGCATTATTCCAACTAGCATTTACCAAGGCAAGTATTGGGTACCAAACTAGAAATAAAGCATACCCATTATTAATATCAATCGCACTAAAATATACAATACCATACAGACCCCAACATACAATTGCTATGGCTATTAATAGGTAAAGGTTAATTTTAAAACTAGAGCCTAACAGTTTTTTATAATCTCCTTTTTCTGCACCAGCTAAAAGCCGTACTACAGATGTTCTTGTTAATCCAAATCGAAGTAAATCAACAAATGTTGCTAAGGTGACATACAGCACCCATTCTCCAAATAATTCTTGACTTAATTGCCGTGTTAGCATTATGAAACTTAGCAAGCCTATAAAAGCCACCGATACATTCGTTAGTAATGAGGATATATTTTTCTCCTGAAATATTTTAAATATCTTGTTTAGCATTATACTACTTTATTTTTAGTGAAAAATCTAAACTGAACAATACGTTTCACAAATTTTCTAAACCACGATCTCTTCTTTGGAATATCTCCAATTACGGTTTCCATTTCCAACACTTTTACGCCATTTAAAATGATGGTTGGTTTTGGACCTGTTATAGAGTTTTCAAACAAACTCAGAGCATTTTTGTCAGATTCACCCCAAGCTCTATTTGCCCTTGTCACCATAAATATTTGGTCCATCATAGAAGCTAAATTTACTGGGAACGGATTTCTAATAATTGCAGGAATCTCTATTATAACAAAGTCAAATAGTTTAAAATCTGTTACCTCATTCTCTATATCAAATTCTTCTATAGCACTAATTTTATACAATTGATCACTGATAGGATATGCTAATCTCTTATAGTTTTCACTAGTAATATCTAATCTTTGTAAATCGTAAGTAATATGTAAGGTTTTATAACTTAGCTCACATAATTTGGAAATTAAATGCTGGCAAATAAATGTTTTCCCTTCTCCTTCCTGCGTAGAGAATAACATATTCACCAATGGTCTTTTTGACTTGTCTTTTTTAAATTGATTTAGAATAATAATTCTTGAAATAGCGTTTACCGCCTTGTTTTGAAGGTATTCAAAATCAATCTTTTTATTCTTATAATTTATTGCTGGGAATATAGAAGTAACTTCCAATTCAATTTTGTCTTCTGCCCTTACTGCTGTATTTAAATTACCATCTAAAAATTCTAATATTAACAGTGTAAATGTTACTATTATAAGGCCCATTAATCCTGCTACTACAATCAATATTTTTCGTTTACTTGGTTTTGGGCTTATCGGGTAAAAAGGAGGTTCTACCAATTTAAGAATAGAAGTTAATTCTACATTTTGTTGGCGGAGTTTTGCCAATCCCAAGTTATTCAATAGACCTAAGTACTCCCGTTCTGCAACATCAATTTTTCGCTCTAATCGTTTCATTGTTGCTCCAAGAGGAGCAAATACACGGTAAAGTTCTTCAAACTCTAACCTTGTAATATTCATTACCTCAACTTGTGCCTTTGTTCTTTCGTATGTAATTGTATTTACCAACCATTCCTCTAAAATCTTAGAGGATGCCAAACCGCTTGTTTCATGGTCTACATAAAAAATAGTATCAATCTCTTTTGTTAAATTCTTCTTTAAAGCATCGGCCTCTTTAAGCATTTTAGTAACCTCTTTCTCATTTTTTACTTTCTGAGTTGAATCACTTTCAATTCCTAAAGTTCGTAGTGAAATTTCAAAATTAAGTTTGGACATCTTGTTTCTAATATCCATAACTTTTTCTGAAGCTATTTTTTTCTTCTCATGGGATCCTAAACGTTTTTCTAAATCTTCCAGAACTGCCTTGGAAGCATAAAAATTCATATGAACATTTTGGAATTCTACCTCAAAGTGCTCTTTTTGGGAAGCTATATGTTTCGTTTGCTCGTAATAATTAATAATCTGATTTTCTTTATTAAATGCCAATAAATTATCCTCCGCTTTTTTTAATTGATCTGCTGAAGCTTTTAATTGCACATCAAAATAACCAACAATTGCATCAGACTGATTTACCTTTATATGCGCATTTAATCTTACAAAAACTTCTGTTAAAATATACAAGGTGTTTTGACATATGGCTGCATCTTCCGACTCGTACTGTATATCGACAAAATCACTGCTTAAAATACGACGAACTTTAATTTTACCCTGAATTTGAGAAATACCATAGTCAGCATTTTTTAAGCTGACTAACTCGTAAATAAAATTGAAGTGATTTGCCTCTTTGTATGTTATAAAATTGTGAAGCGTTTTTTCAAAATTGTTTTTTACAACTAGTTTTCTAACGTCTTCTGGCACTAATTCCTGAAGCTCTTTAAATTTTCTTGTAGAAATAAACTTCTGGTTTGCGCTATCCAACAGCATGTGCTGCGTAAACAACCGAAGTGAAACATCTTCTAATGTTGTTCTAGATTTAATGATATTAATTAAATTATCATAAGCCGTATTGGTGGCTCTAAAATCTACCTTTGTATTTGCTAGTTCTATAGAAGAACCAGATGCAATTCCTGTATAAATTCTTGCCTTTGAATTATACACTTTTGCCTCATTCTGCGTAAGATACATTACGAGTACCGCAAGAATAACTGGCGCTGCAATTAACAGTCCAACATGCCTAAGCAATAACCTTACAAAGAATAATAAATTAAATTTCATGCCCCTATATTATTTTCACATCTTCAATTTCTGCCCTATCGTATTTTCTAGGGTCATAAAAGCAAGGAACAATGTTGATTTCTGTGTTTCTAATTGTCTAATTTCCGACGACAACATATTCTGTAACCTAACATAATCAGCAACAGTAATTACTCCGCTTTTAAAATCTTTTTCTGCTCGTAAGGATTGTATTTTATAGGCCTCTACAGAAGTACTATTAATTATCATTAACTTATATGCTTTCACTAATTCGCTATACTGCTTATAAACCATTTTTTTAAGGTCCGAAATTGCAAGCCCTTTAAGTGCCTCAGATTTTTGCACTTCCGCTTTTGCTGCTTTTATATTTAAATTCCTATTTGCAATAGCCGAAAAAGGTATTTTTAGACCTATCCCAATGGTATACCTATTTTGCACACTGGAAAACAGCGTCTGACTCGTCGGGTCTCCACTTAGTTGTTGGTTACTTAGATTGTCATAAACCCCATAACCCACATCGCCGCCTACAGTTAAATATTTTAACCAACTTTTTTTCTCAATGCTTGTTTTGCTTTGTCTGAATGCAACATCTGCCTCATAAAATTTTAGTTGGTAAGAATTATCTACAGCCATCTTAATTAGACTATCTACAGACGGTAAAATCTTAGTAATATCCTTTTCTTTTAAGCTTGTTGTTATAAATTCTCCAAATCCTTGCGCATAAAGAGCACTGCTTAAAAAGAATACTATGGATGAAATAAAAAGTGAACGCATGTTATACATTCTCTTTTTGAAAAACCGCTTTGAAGGTTCTAATAATAATCCACATATCTTTCCAGAAAGCATGTTTGCCATTAGATATTTCTACATATTTGTTATCTAGTTCTTTGCGCTCTTGTGGCGACATTTTTGAAGTTCGCCCTCTAGCTTCCACTTGCCATAATCCCGTAATACCTGCGGGTCCATTAAATCTATTAGTCCAATCATCGGTTGTTAGTAATTCTGCTTCATACAATGGTAATGGTCTATTACCAACAATAGACATGTCCCCTTTTAATACGTTTATTAGTTGTGGTAACTCATCTATACTTAATTTTCTGATGATTTTACCTACTCTAGTTATTCTTGGGTCATTCTCAAATTTTACAAATGCACTTTCCGCATCTTTCTTTTTAGACTTGTTAAATGTTGCCTCACTAACCTGTTCTTCATCACCAAAAAGAGTTACTACATTATTAGATGCTTTAACTACAACCTTACCCGTTTCCAACTCTTCTTCTACTTTTTCCAATTCTTTTGTATACTGATTTAAGTGTTGAAATTCTTTCATACGCTGGTCTGCATCAGGATACATGGAACGGAGCTTTAAAAAGTTAAATATTCTATAGCCAGTACCTACTCTTTTAGAAATATAATAGACTTTCCCTTTAGACTCTAAACGAATAGCTAGTATAAAGAGAATTAAAAAAGGAGAAGCGCATACTAAGGCTACACTTGCGATTATAATATCAAATAAACGTTTTCTAACACCAATTTGATAAGGTTCTGTATCTATTCTGGGATGGGAAATATTCTGCTTACTTAAATTTATTTTTAACTCTCTTAAAAAATAAATCCTATCTACTATCCTATCTAAAGAAACAGGCTTAATGTAAAAATCATCTACACCCATTTCAATTGCTTCCTGAATTTCGTCTATATTTTTCTTTGTATCTAATAAAATAAACGGTATTTTTTTAGCTTTGTCATAGGTGTTTATGAAGTATGCATAAAAGGACAAACCACTTTGTCCTGGCAAATCTCCTTCACATAATATGGCATCAACATCTTTGTTGTTTTCTAACCATTTAGAAGCTTCAAATGTGTTTAAAGAATTATGACTTAACACTTTTTTATCGACACCAGATAAACTACTCGTTACACTAGCATCTCTCCCTATGTAGAGAATATTAAGTCTATGTTCTGCTACTTGAACCATATTACTATATTTTACTAGTTGTTTTTTTAAGTATATTCTCTATCCTTATCTCTAATTCTTCTGGATTAAAAGGCTTTACCATAAAATCTTCTGCTCCTTCTTTTAAACATTCTATACGGTCTGCGCTACTATCTCTACAACTTAAAACCATTATAGGTATGTCCGAAAAAAATCCACTATCTTTCGTTTTACGTATAAACTCTAATCCACCCATCTCTGGCATTTCTAAATCTGTAATAATTAAATCTGGCATATTAGATTCTTGTAACCACTTTAAAGCGGTAAGACCATTCTCTCTTGTTGTAACATCATACGTTTTACCTAAAAATTGGGCTATTAAAGCGCTTAAGGATTTTTTATCATCTATTACTAATATTTTTATCATTTGGTGAAATTTGAGGGTTATATAAATCTTTCAACTTAGGCTACCACAAAAGCGGCCTATTTGTTCTTATGCATTAATAATATGTATGTAAAAAACTATACTCTATCGGAATTAAGAATATAATGAGTTCCAGTGTTCCGCATTGTTTCACAAATTTTTAGATTTTGTAAACCGAATAACAATAACACTTTATTTTTACTAGCTGCCTCCTTATAAAATCGTTCTAAAAAACGAGCTGCACTTGGGTCTATGCTGCTTACATTTTCTAAACTTACCATTAGTTTTTTTTGAACCATAAATAGGCTATCTAGATGGCCTTTTATAAGAGAAATATTTTGAAAAGATAAATGACCAACTATCTCTAACATACCGTCTTTTTCCTTAACTTCTATTGCCATGAATACACTTTTTTAAGTAGGTTATAATGTTCTATGAAACTGGACATGAAACATTGTTTTTAGATTACAAATAATTATATTAATAATACTATATAACAATAACGTTTATTCTTTGTTTTATTGTAGGTTTATTCTTATAAATTGAATGTTTACACCTAAAAACCTAGATGAACAGTTGTTTTTTTCGATGAAATACACGTTTTACACATTGCTAACGACGAGACTCTTGCCAAATATTTCTATTTTCTGCTCTTGAAAGAAGCAACAAATATTATATTAAGAAAAAGAGAGTACTTTACCACACCAACAAAACCAAAATGAACAAAAAAGGAATATGAACAGGGCAGGTTTAATTCTCTCCTATAATTGGACTATTGCGCCAATTAATTTGCTTGAATCTAAAAATTTAAAAGGAAATTATTTGCCGACAAAAAGCTACTTATAACATAAAAAAAAATTCGGGCTTCAGGTAGGTTGTATGATTCTATTCTGTTGAAAAAATAGCTCCGAAAAATGAAGAGTCTTTCGTGAAAATATTTTTACAATAAATTTAACCTTCTCATTAGTTCTGGTCTATTAGACCTACTTATAGGAATCACATTTTTCTCTATTAGCACACTATTATCCTCAATATCAATTATTTTTGTGAAATTTATAATATACGAACGATGAATTTGCAAAAATATATTCTCTGGTAGTTTTTCTTTTATTTTCTTTAGTGTATTATGTACTCGGTAAACCTTGTCTGCTAACTTAACTTCTATATAATCTCCTTCCGCTTTTATCAAAAGAATTTCGTTTAGCCTTAGTTTAATTAATCTTCTGTCTATGTTAATATAGAGTTCCTCTTGAGTTTCGTCCGTTTGCACTTCTTTTTCTACCGTTGCTTGTTTCTGCAAAGAATCTTTTACTTTCTCAATAGATTTTCTAAATCGATCTTCTGTTATTGGCTTCACCAAGTAATCCACAATACTCAGATATTCATAAGCATCAATAGCAAATTTAGTATCCGAAGTTATTAAAACAATTTTAGGCGGCTTTTTTAAGGTTTGTACAAAATCGAACCCACTAAACCCTGGCATGTGTATGTCTAGAAAAATTACATCTACAGTCTGCTTGTTCAAAAATTTAATTCCATCCATTGCATTAGAAAACTCTTCTACAATCTCCAAATAAGGTATCCTAGAACATAGTTGTACCACTATTGCTCTTGCCGCTGCTTCATCGTCAATAATGATACATTTCATAGGTTAAAAAGTTTTTATATATCTCTCTATAGTTTGCAATACAATTAAAAAATTATCTTGTAACGTAACACTATCTTTTTTTAAGTTTTCTTCATATTCTACAGCTAGTTTATACCCTTGTTGCATTCCTAGAATACTAAATTTGTGTTTCATTTTATGAACAATTTCTGAAGTTGTCTTGTAATCTTTTTTTTCCAAATAACTTAAGTATTCTTCTTTTTCTATAGGAAATTCCGTTTTAACAATGGACATGAATTTTTCTTCAAAAGCCTTGTCTCCTCCAGATAGCTCTTTAATATAATTTAGATTTGGTTGTTCCCTCATAATCCATTTTTTTTAAGTGTAAAAAAGAAAGTTGACCCTTTTTTTTCTTCAGACTCTACCCAAATTTTTCCTTGGTACATCTCTACAATTTTTTTTACTAGTGCCAATCCAACTCCTATAGAGTTTGCATTATTTTCTAGCTTCCTGAACATATCAAAAATAGTTTTGTGGTATTGCTCCGGAATTCCTTTTCCATTATCCTTCACACTAAATTTCCAAAACATTTTCCCTTCACGTACATTTATCTTAATCTCTCCCTTCTTATCTTCTCCAATAGCAAAAATTGCGTTCGTAATTAAATTCTTAAAGAGCTTATGTAACTTGTACTTCTCTGCATACAATATTGGTAATTTCTTATCGTAAAAAATATTAATATTCTTTGGAATTACAAGTAATCCTTTTATTTCCTCTATCAATTCTTCTATAGATATATTTACTTTCTCTTCCTCTTGAAGACCTAAGGAGGAATGCCTTAAAATCCCATCTATTAAATTATCCATTTTGGTCAAATTCTTAAATATTAAGGAGCAATTTTGTCTGCTAGTCTCCGAAAAATTATCTTGTTCTTGCTCTTCTAACCAGCTCATTAAAGTGTGTATATTCTGGATAGGAGACTTTAAATCATGCGAAACTATATGTGCATAGTTACTTAAAGATTCATTTTGCCTTTCGAGGTCTTTATTAAGTGTGTTTTTTTCAGATGTTAACTCCAATAACCTATTGGTTTGTTCCTCTATATAGCTTGCTAAATTTAAAGAATCCAAATCTTCATCATACACCACAGAATTTGTATTGGCATTGTGGTCTATTAATGCAACTGCCTTACTTATTTTCATCAAAATTTTCTTTTGATTTTCTATCTCCTGACGCAAACCTTCGTTTGACGCAGACAATTCCATAGAACTATAAACCGTAGAACGTTGGATCATATCCAATTTATCATCCGTGTTTTTATAGGAGCTATTAATGGCATCCAAAAAAGATTGGATGTCTTTTTTGGATGCCAAATTTGTTGGTAAATATTTACGTATCTGTCTTGCTAAAAGTGAATGCATTATTCGCTAATAAGTGTTAATGTCATTGTTTGGTTTTGCAATACACAATTATCCTCTCCTGCAAATGGGGACATTTCTCCATAAGAATAAAACCCAGTTACCTTAGTTTTCTCACCTATGATTTCTATAACCTCTTCTACCTCTTCTTCTACCCGTTGGTCCATCACTAATTTTCGCCCAATACAACTTATCAATATACTAAGCTCTGGTTCTTTTTTCCTTCCTCTCATGGCATAAGAAGCCGCTATAGAGGCTCCTTCTGCAATATCATCTACTGTGGACATCATTAGCTGCACTAAGGCTCCTTCCGGAACATCACCTGCCAATGTCATGGTATTTTCTTTATCATTAACGTTTAAAATAGTTCTTACAAGACTTTCATTTGTGCCTTTTAATGTCAATTTTAACGGGTAAAATAATGCTGCATGGGGTAATTCATCTGCTTTGTCTCCTAGATATGTTTTATATAAATCCAATGCTGGTTTATTGTCTAATTCATAAAGTATATTACCTGTAGATTTTGTAATGATGCGTTCTGGACCAAAGCCAGTCCACCCTCCAAAATTGGCATACGTAATTTCTAATGAAGCCCCATAAAATCCAATGGCAACTACTTCTCCCTCTTTCGGATTGGTATTGTAGCTTACCAATGTCCTTTCAAATCTTGCATCATCTCCACTTAGTCCACCTGTAATACTAACACCTACAGGTATATTATGCTCTAAGCCTTTTATTAAAGTACTTCCGTTTATAGTACTTCCTTCGGACATAATAAATATGTGTTTTAAATCTTTTCCTAGTAATTTATTGGTGATAGCTTCGCCCAATTCTTCTATATTATTGTTGTAGTTCGAAATGTTTTGAGAACAAACTTTGTAGTGACTCTTGCTAAACTCGATTGCTGTAATAGTAATACTATTCTCTATTACATTATTTGCCAATATTTCACCAGATGTAGAACCAAAGACAATATTACCACCTGGAAACATTGTACGTATTTCTTTGTAAATGCCCGAATCTTCAAGCATATACCTATTTCCAAAAACCAGAACTAAAGGTGCTATTAATGTTTCTTTAGTATCCAAAAAAACCCAATTACTACCTTTCTCTTTTTTTGCCTGTACTAACTTCATATCTACTATTTAGGTTTAGTAAAGTGCTATGCTTAAATGCTAACTGGTTTTTTTACTATAATACCAATCCTACATCAAAACAAACCATAAAACTATTTTAATCAATTCTTACATAATTTATCAATGTAGGAAAAATAGTATGTTAATTGAAAGTTAATGTTGTGAAACACGATATTTTGTCAGGCTTGTACCAGCTCATTAATTTCCCAATACTGAAAAAGTCTTTTTAATTTCTCTTTGTAATCCTCAAGGTTTAATGGCTTTATGAGATATCCCGCAATTCCTTTTGAGTAACATTTTAACAAATCGATCCTGTTTTCAGAAGTTGTCAAAATAATTATAGGAATATACTGAAGTGTAGGGTCTTGCTTAATTATTTCTAAAAATTCTATCCCACTTATTCGAGGCATATTTAGATCTAATAGTATAATATCTGGCAAACTTTCGTCAGATTTTAAAAAATCTAATGCTTCTTCTCCATTTGTAACACCTGTTATCTCATGTTTAATCTCCAACTTAGATACCGTTCTATGTAATTTCATAGTTTCTATTGTATCATCTTCTATAAATAATATTTTCATAACATTTATTTTACAAAAACAAAGGTCTAGTAAAAGATTGTTTTAACTCCTCCCGCTTAGTTGAAAACCAATTAAGTGTAGACGAATGGAAAAATGGCGTAGATAAGCCAAAATAAACGGTGACAGAATTTGTACTAAATAGGATAAAATGAATTTAATCCACTATTTTCATTTTCTTTAATAAAAAGGAAGCATTCATGTTTTTACAAACACCTTTTTTAAATTTATAATCAAAGTATAGCTCGTCATCTATAATCTCCGCATCAAAGTAATGGTTCTGGATTTGTGTAATAACCTCAGCTGCTTCACAGAGGCTTAAATCATGCGTAGCAATAATTCCTGTCGATTTTGAAGCTACCAACTTCTCCACAAACTTTTTAGAGCCAATGGCCTTGTCTGTGCTATTAGTGCCTTTTAAAATTTCGTCTAAGACTATAAAATAATTATCCAATTGTATTTGATCTACAATAAATTTTAATCGTTTTAACTCTGAAAAGAAATAGGACTCATCATCTGAAAGCGAATCTACCGTTCGCATACTGGTTATTAACTTAATTGGATTATAAATAACTTCTGTTCCGCAAACGGGTAACCCCATATTTGCCATTACAATTTGTAAAGAAATGGTTCTTAAAAAAGTACTCTTTCCTGCCATATTAGCTCCTGTCACAATAAAAAATTGTTCCTTATTGATTGTAATATCATTGGTAACTCCTTTTTTTGGATCTAGTAGTGGGTGTGATGCATTTGTAGCTTTTAATACAATATCGTCTTTAGATAATACAGGATAGGTATAAGAAGGGTGGTTAAATGCAAAATTTCCTAAACTATTATACGCATCATAAAAAGCTATGGTAGAAAACCAACCTTCTACTGCTAGTCCGTGTTCTTGAATCCAATGCTCTATTTTATAGCTTTGTTTTAAATCCCACAGTAAAAAACCATTGGCAAAAATGCCTATAATCATATTATTTCGCTGGTCCAAAGCACTTAATATTCGTGCAAATCTCTTTAAAACGGCAGATGCTTTTTTATCCTTATCTGTAATAAGTTCTTTTTTGGCTACCAATAAATCTGCCTTAAAATTTGTGTCCTCAATTATGGTTAATAATTTTTGGTATTGATGAAATACACTTTGTACTTTACTCGTGCTATAAGACAATTTGTTTATTTTCTTTACATAGCCCCCAGTAACTCCCATACCAATAAAAAACCAAACTGCCACCAATATTCCTGATCCAAAACCCAAAAAGTATGCCCCTAATAAAAGTGCCGAAACCACTGAAAAAACTACTGGAAGTTGCTTCATTATTTTTGGGACAAATGGTGTATACTCTTGCAACCATTTGGTTATCTTTTCTGATGACATATCTGTTTTAACCAATGTTGCCACTGCAGAAAACTCTTGACGCCATTCTGGCATTTTTGCCAATTCTTTAACGGCCTCTTGTTTCTCTGCTATTCCTGTAATGGTGTTTGCTGTAAATATAGAAGCCAAAGTTTCACTCCCTTGTTCAAGCGCTGTTCTATTGCTATATTGATAAAAAGATCCTTTTCCGAACAAATCTATATCTTGACTATAGTAATGCATAGGATTTGCAAACTCTTGCCCATTTGGTAAATTATGAAAATCCCTATTTAGCACAGAAACCTCTACTTGGTTTCCTTTTATAATTGCTCGCACTTTATCTCGCTTATACTGTAAATCTGTATGTCTAGATACTAGAAAAAGGAAAATAATAATACTCACCAAAACAATTGCTAAAACTAACTTAGTATTTCCAAATACGACATAAATTCCAAAACCCGTACTAAAAAAAACTACCAAACGTAACATACTAGAAACTAATAACTGCTTCTTTAATTTAGTTTCTTTCTCCTTATGAATTGTAATTTGTTCTTTGTAAAAAGTATATAGACTTTCCATTCTGGGTGATAATAGGTATTAGGATTTGATTGAAGTTACAAATATACCCAAACCACCTACAAAGCAGTCAATTCTTGCTTTAGCTTTTTAGTTAAACCTGAAACAACCAAATCATAAGAATGATCTATAAGCTCTTTTATTAATGTAGGGGATACATTGTCCTCCAGAAAAATAGTATTCCAGTGTTTTTTACTCATATGATAGCCAGGGATAATAATGCCATCATAGGTTTCGCGTAGCTCGATTGCTCTTTCTGGCTCGCATTTTAAATTTACCTGAGTAGGTTGCCTTTCTAAAGGAGCAAGTGCATACATCTTCCCCATAACCTTAAAAACTAATGTATGTGCATCAAATGGGAATTCTTCTGTTACTCCTTTTTTTGCAATACAATAACTTCTGAACTCTTCTATATTCATTTTATTATTTTCTGTAATAAGATTACCTTGAAATGTAAAATTACTCTTCCTCTTCTGAAATAAGTTTAACGCTACCAATTTCTATAGCTGAATAATCTAATTTCCAGCCAATCATACTCACAATATTCTCTATTAACAATACTGCATCTAATGCCTCTTTTCGTGCCGTGTCTATTAAGCCACTTTCTGGAATTTTCTCCTTTATATGTTGTTTTGCTTCTTTGTTTAGAGATGTTAAATCCTCTGAAGAGAACGAGTTTAAAAGGCTATTTTTTATATCATAATACTGTAATTCTGGTTCTACAGATATTACTTCGGGCTGTGGAAAATGCGTTAATATTATCTTTTTATTTTCGGTGTCCGCATGCATCTTTACTTTCTTTAAATCGAAACCTACATGCACTTTAGCATTTATGATTATCAAAGCCTTTTTCTTACTAGTAACCAAATTCATAAAATGTTGCTTAGTGTTTTCATAAGCATAAATCTCTGCAAACTCACCTTCTACAGAGATTAGTTTACAGACACTCTTAATCTTTTCTAGTAGAATTATAGATTGCTGATTAGTTTGCTCCTTACTTTGTTTTTTCTTAAAAAAAGAAAACAACCAATACATGAATATTGCTCCCAATACAAGTCCTAAAAAAGCAATTATAATATCGTTCATAAAAATTTAGATTTCTCCTAAATGCGTAAACTTAAATCCTTTGTCATATTTTAATCCAAACCCAAATATTCGGTCAAAACTGGCATGTGAAAATAAAATAACTCCGGCTAATTCAACCAAAGGTAGCGACAAGTAAATACCTGCAAAATAAACAGACAGTGCTACTCCTTTATGAGGAAACAAATTATAGCATATCGCTCCTATTTTATTACCAAGTAAATACCCCAACATTCCAATGTCTGGTGCTAAAATTAACACTAAAAACCACCACCATTCGTATTGAAGCAAGCTAAACAAATATATTCCCAATGCTAACATTAGTATCTCTTCTACTCTTATTACTGACTTTGGTTCTAGCATAACTATGTAATCAAGATTTTAAACTGAAAATCTATTTCTCATTTAACTTGGTGATTTCCTACACTTCAATTTTATATAGCACTGGTCTACTCGGACTCGCATCATTCTCAAATGGAGCTACTTGTAAATTTAGAAAATAAGTTCCATCTGTAATAGTATTATTTACAAAAATGAACTCTGTTATTGTAGCATCATGCCTAACAACCCCTTGTGTATTCCAAAAAGCATTATGCGCTAAAAGTGCACCTCCATCCTTTTCCTTATCTACAGAAGGCAAGTCTATTAACAAATGCTTCACCCCTTTCTGCACCAAAAATTCCGCTGCTTCTTTCTGCATATAAGTCGGATTCGTATTAGAATACTGTTTGGATAACTTATCCTTTAAATTAGGTATTGTCCGAATAATTACGGCTTCTCTCTTTTTATTCCCTAAAGCATATTGCAACTGCTTTCTAGAAATTACAAAGTCATTGTTTTCTTTTTCTGGTGCAATTGTAATTACTTCGGCTTTAAAAAAAAAGGTATTCAAACTCTTATTTACAGAATAGAATTCTTTGGTAATATGCCCAACACATTCTGTATGTGTGCCATGTGCATGAGGGTTAAAATAAATATCGTTAAAATTGGTAGACGCCCCTTCTGTCACCTTTCCTACAAAACCTTTTTCCTTATGTGGCTCTATTGTTGGACTAGATAAATACCATGCGTTTACATCTGTAGCATCTCCCTTAATAGGGATAGAAATATCTAAAGGTTGCCCCAAATCTATCTTGTAATTTATAGAATTATGTTTTATTGTTGCTTGCATTTTTATTTTTTATTCCCACCAGAGGGTTTTACTTCTACTAAAATGAGGGTCACATGTTTTCTTAAACTAGAAACAAATCGCTCGCTATTCCGTCACTTAAAAACTTACCTTTTTTTGTTACTACTAAGGTAGTATCTTCTATTTTAAGAAATTTATCTTGCAAATGTTTTTTTCCTTGTTCTAGCAAATAAGCATAGTACTTTTCCCCATATTCCAATCTAATCTTTGTTAAGGAAACGCCCCATATTGTTCGTAGACCAGTCATTATATACTCGTTGTATTGGTCTGCTTTAGAAAGTATTTCTACCTCCATAGGCAATTCTCCATTAAAAATTGCTTTTATGTATTTTGGGTTAGAATTAATATTCCACCCCCTTCTCCTTCCATCATACGAATGTGCCGACGGCCCTATCCCTAAGTACTTTTTCCCCAACCAATATGCCGTGTTGTTTTCTGAAAAATACCCTGGCAATCCAAAATTTGAAAACTCATAACAAACATAACCCGCCTTTTCCATCTCTTCTAATAAAATATAATAATGTGCTTTAGATACAGCATCACTAGGTATGCTCACAGTGCCTTTCTTTACAAAACTTGCTAAGGCAGTTTTTGGTTCCACGGTAAGTGCGTAACTAGAAATATGTGCAACCTTAAAGGACAAAGCTTTTTTAATGTTTTGGCGCCATCTTTCTTCATCCATATTAGGCATTCCATAAATTAAATCGATAGAAATATTATCAAAAAGTTGGGTTGCCTTTGTTATGGACGTTACCGCTTCTTCTTCAGAATGTGCTCTATTCATCAACTTTAAATCTTCTTCAAGAAAAGATTGAATTCCTATACTTAATCTATTTATAGGTGTTTCTGATAGTGCTTTTAATTTCTCATCAGACAAATCATCTGGATTTGCTTCTAAAGTAATTTCAGGTTTGTCTACCACATTATAATGTTGACAAACCGTATTCAGGATTGCTGTAATTTCCTCTGTTTCTAACAAAGAAGGTGTTCCTCCTCCAAAATAAATAGTCTTTACTTTCTCTTCTAGAAACTCGTCTTTTCGCAATTCTAATTCTTTTTGAATAGCCAAAACCATCTCTTGTTTCTTTCCCGTAGTTGTAGAGAAATGAAAATCGCAATAATGACAAGCTTGCTTACAAAAAGGAATATGAATATAAATACCAGACATTACTAATTTTTAATAGATACAACTAAATAAATACGGTGCATAGAATAAAAAATGCAACTGCCTTGTAGGACTACTTCTTTTCAAGTTTTACTAATTCGTTTTTCATTTTGCTTTACAAAAGAATCCCATCCTGAATAGCTTTTTCCTATGGTAACTCTTCCCGAATTATAAAAATGACAAACGGCTGCTGCCAACCCGTCTGTACTATCCAAGTTTTTTGGTAAAGTTTTTAGTCCTAGAGTACTTTGTAACATTTTCGCTACTTGCTCCTTGCTTGCATTACCATTCCCTGTTATTGCCATTTTTATTTTCTTAGGCAGGTATTCTGTAATTGGTACTTCTCGTGATAAACCAGCCGCCATGGCTACTCCTTGTGCCCGACCTAGTTTTAACATAGACTGCACATTCTTTCCAAAAAAAGGAGCTTCTATCGCAATTTCATCAGGATGATACGTATCTATCAACTCAATGGTTCGCTCAAAAATCAGTTTTAACTTGGTATATGGGTCTTTATACTTATTTAGAAGTAGCTCGTTCATTTGAAGAAATTCCATCTTCTTATTCACCACCTTAATTAAACCAAACCCCATAATGGTAGTTCCTGGATCTATTCCCAATATAATTCTCTCGTTTGCCAAAAATATCTATTACTAATGTTATACTTAATCAATTTACTTTGTACTTAATACAATAGGAAACCTAAATTTTGTTGCTACAGGAATACCTCTTTTTAATGCTGGTGCAATAACAGGAAGACCTTTTAATCCTTGAATAATAATTCCGTTAAATTCCGGAATTTGCGCTTCAATTTTCACGTTTTTTTCAATATCTAAAACCGAAATTCCTCCTTCTTTATCTATTAAAAAATCTACATTTATAGTATCACTTATAGCACTATCTAATTCAAATTCAAACTCATTAATTAAATCCGAAAAATGCTTTAATAAGGTTTTTTCAAAACACTCTCGCTGGAATTTCTTGGATACCAATTCATCGCAATTAGCAAATAATGGATACTGATCTATTTCATTCCAATCTATAGTCTGCATCTCCTGATTTACAAGTTCCAATGTTTTCTCCTCTCTAGATGTAAACCAATTACATGAGGTAAATAAACATAAAACACCTAAAATCCATAACTTCTGCATGTACACTGTAAAGTTTGCGGAAAAGTACGATTTTTTATGCATTTCCCCGAAAACTTAGCCCGTGGTTACGGATAGATTCTTTTTCTCTTTAAACTTTCCCTTAGATTTTCTAATTCGAACAGCCACCACCTTATATTCAGGGCACATCGCCTCAGAATCATGTACGTCTCCTGTAATATTGTTTATCATAATTTCTGGAAAATGAAAAGTTGTACTTAACACTCCTGGATTTACCTCATCTGTAATACGTGCTCTTACATCTACTTTTCCTCTAGGCGATTCTAAACACAGATAATCGTCTTCTTTTATAAAGTGGTCTTGTGCATCTTCTGGATTTATCATTAAATAATCATCCTTTAATAATTCTTCATTTGCAGTTCTACGTGTCATAGCCCCACAATTATAATGCTCTAATTCTCTATTGGTTGTTAAAATATAAGGGTATTCTAATGCATGTGAAACCAGTTCTTCTGTCTCTCGCCAAGGGTTAAATTCAAAATATCCTTTGCCTCTTTTAAATTCTTCCTTATGTAAAATCTGTGTGTCTGTACCGTCTTTGGCAACTGGCCATTGTAGTCCATTTTTCCCAAGTCTATCCCACGTAATCCCTGCAAAAAATGGTACTATTTGTGAAATTTCTTCTAACATTCCATCTGGCGTGTAGTCTGGTTGTGGATACCCCATTTTATTCATAATTTCCACAATAATTTGTCCATCGGGCTTACAACCATGTATTGGATTTACAACTTGGCGGACTGCTTGCACCCTACGCTCTCCATTTGTAAATGTTCCACTCTTTTCTAAAAAAGATGCTCCGGGAAGAATAACATCTGCATACTTGGCAGTTTCCGTCATAAACAGCTCTTGCACAATTACTAATTCTGTTGCCTCTAATGCTTTTATTACTTTTTTCGTATTTGGATCGGTTTGCACCACATCTTCTCCTATTATCCAAATCGATTTTAGTTTTCCTTCTAAAGCTGCATCAAACATTTCCGGGATTTTGTAGCCTATTTCACGCGGCACTTCTACCCCATAAAACTCCGTATACGTTTTGTTTACTTCTTCTTTCGTAATATCTAAATATCCTGCTCCTTGGTGCGGTTGCACACCCATATCTGCAGAACCTTGTACATTATTTTGTCCCCGTAACGGATTTACGCCAACGCCTCTTCTTCCTATATTCCCCGTTAACAATGCCAAATCAGCAATCTGCATAACCGTAAACGTTCCTAAAGAATGCTCTGTTACTCCTAAACCATGAAAAGACATTGCATTGGCTGCTGTTGCATAGGCTATTGCTGCCGCTTTTACCTGTTCTCTATCTAAACCTGAAACCTCTTCTATTTGTGTTAAATCAATAGCTAACAATTCTGCTTTATAGGTTTCAAAACCTTCTGTTCTGCTTGCTATAAATTCCGTATCTGCTAATCCTTCTGTTATAATATAATACATCATCATATTTAAAACAGCGACATTCGTTCCTGGTCGTAGTGCCAGGTGATGTGTGGCATATTTCGCCAATTCTGTTCGTCTAGGGTCTATTACAATAGAAACATTATCCGATTTCATGGCAAACTGTTTCAATTTTGCTCCCGTTACGGGATGTCCTGATGTTGGATTTGCTCCAATCACCATAATGCAATTCGTGTCTTTTAAATCGTCTATAGAATTTGTGGCTGCTCCTGTGCCAAAAGTTCGTTGCATACCCAATGCAGTTGGCGAATGACAGACACGCGCACACCCGTCTATATTATTGGTGCTTAATACCGTTCTAAAAAATTTTTGCATTAAATAATTCTCCTCATTAGTACATCTTGAAGAAGAAATACCTGCCATGGAATCTGGTCCAAATTCTTCTTTATAGGATGTTAATTTTGAGGTTATATACTCGTACACCTCATCCCAAGATACTTTTTCGAACTCGCCATTTCTTTTAATCATTGGAGAATCTAATCGGTCTGGATGGTTGTAAAACTTAAAAGCATACCGTCCTTTTAAACAAGTATGTCCCTGGTTTACTTCGGCATCATATGGCGCTGTAATACTCAAAATTTCACCATTACTAGTTGCCACTTCTAAATTACAACCCACACCACAATAGGTGCAAATTGTTCTTGTACTTTCTGTTGCTTCTATTGCTTTGGATTGAAATATATCTGAAATTGCTGACGTAGGACATGCCTGAGAACAAGCACCACAACTAACACAATCCGAATCCATAAAAGATTGGTCAAATCCTTTTATAATTGTTGTATCGAAACCTCTGCCTGACATGCTAAGCACAAATTCTCCTTGTACTTCATCGCAGGCACGAACGCAACGGTAACAGTTAATACATTTGGATAAATCTGATGTCATATAGGGGTGACTCAAATCTTTCATTTTATACAAATGTGTATCTCCTTCTGGATAACGAACTTCCCGTATTCCGACTTGTGCTGCTACTGTTTGTAATTCGCAATTCCCATTTACTTCACAGGTTAAACAGTCCAAAGGGTGGTCTGTAAGCACCAATTCAATAATGTTTTTTCGCAATGCTTTTACAGACTCTGTACTGGTATATATGTATTGGTTGGCAGCAACGGGTGTATGGCAAGACGCCATTGTTTTTACTGTGCCATTTTCTTCTAAAGCGACTTCCACACTACATACTCTACATGCGCCAAAGGCTTCTAAATTTGGTGCATCGCACAATGTTGGCACTAGATTTTTCTCTTTATACCTCTTTATAAATGCTAAGATTGATTCTCCTTCAACTATCTCAAATTCTTGGTTGTCTATATATGCCGTTTTCATTTGCCTATTTGTTTAGTTGAAGTATTGTTTTAATTCACTCTCAAAATATTGCATTGCATTACGCACTGGTAACGGTATTCCACCTCCATGGGCGCACAAAGAACCTTGTTCTAGTGTCGTTAGTAAATCCGTAAATAACTTTCTGTCAATTTTATAATCAGAATTTAATGCCTTACTAGACAATTCATGCCCTCTTTTGGTGCCTAGTCTACATGGAAAACATTTTCCACAGCTTTCATAAGAAGCAAAATCGAACAAATGCTCAATGAATTTCATAATAGGAAAATCGCTAGGAACACATACAATAGATGCATGACCAAGTAAAAAACCTTCCTTTGAGAAGGATTCAAAATCAATTGCCAAAGCCTCTATTTTTTCCACCGGAACTAAACCTCCTAATGGTCCTCCTATTTGCACTGCTTTTACAGAAGATGCAAATCCTCCTCCTAATTCATTTATTACTGTAGAAAGTGGTGTTCCCATTTCTACTTCATACATTCCTGGCTTGTTAAAATAACTATCCAAACAAACTAATTTGGTTCCGGAAGAGCGTTCTGTCCCCATACTTTTCCATGCTGCTCCTCCATTTTTAATAATAAAATGAAGTGCTGCTAAAGTTTCTACATTATTTACGGTAGTTGGTTTATTAAAAAGTCCTTTTTGCGCTGGAAAAGGTGGTCGGATACGCACCTCTGGTCGTTGTCCTTCTATAGAATTTATTAATGCCGTTTCTTCCCCACAGATATAAGACCCTTGTGCCTGAATAATTTTAAATTTAAAATTGAAACCACTGCCTTTTATATTCTCCCCTATTAAACCTACGGCTAACAAATCGTCTATTGCTTTTTGAATAACTTTTACAGACTCCGGATATTCTGCTCTTATATATACTATTCCATAACTTGCATGGGTTACATACCCAGAAATTAACATTCCAAACAATACAGAATGTGGGCGTTGCTCTAATAAATACCTGTCTGAATAAGCTCCTGGATCCCCTTCATCTGCATTACATATTATAAATTTAGTGTCATTTTTTACATTCCTACAAAATTCTAATTTTAGCCCCATTGGAAAACCTGCACCGCCACGTCCACGAATGTTTGAAGTTTTTATTTCTTCTAAAACGGCTAGCGAATCTTGTTTTAGCACCTCTAAAAAAGGTTGGTAATATTCTGAAATTGAAGTGAACTCTTCTGTTAATATCGCCTTATCCAAAGCCTTAACATTATAAAAATCTTTATTTAAATCATTCTCTGTATCAATTATATTTTCTAGTTTTCGTAAGGCACTTCCAGAATAATTTTTACCATTGTAATGAAAAGCACTATTTTCATGGCATCTTCCCAAACAGGTCATATGGCCAATCTCTTTACTATCAAAATGATTTTTTAAGGTGCGAATAACATTCTTTTGGGTTCCTGCACAAACGCAAGCTGTTCCGTTACACACATAGACTTTCTTTCCTTTGTTTTCTGGTTTTAAAAAATCATAAAAACTAGTTGTGCCAAAGGCATTTGCTTTTCCTATTAAGAACGTACTTGCCATTTCCTGTATAGCTTCCTCTGTTGGCGTACCTTCTAGCTTCGCCAATTGTCCTAATTTATCAAAAAGACTTTCCTCTACTCCTTTACGACCAAGTAACTCACTTAAATTATCTGACATAATTTTAACTTGCTTTAATATTCGATTGGTTTGATTTTATTCTAAACGGATTTGCGTAGCAGGTAGCCCTTTTATCACGGCAAAACGCAAATAAGGTTATTCCCAATTCCTTAGCATAATCCACAGCCAAAGATGAAGGTGCCGATACTGCCGCTAAAAATGGAATTCTAGCTTTAAAGCATTTAATTATTATTTCGTAGGAAATACGACCGCTTACGGTCATAATTGCAGCCTCTTTAAACGTTCCTGATACTAGCAACTTCCCTATAACTTTATCTACTGCATTGTGCCTGCCTATATCTTCCATTGCAGCTAGGAGATCACCTTCAATTGTAAATGCAGCCGCAGCATGGGTTCCTCCCGACTCTAAAAAATCGTGCTGAAACATTTCCATTTTATCAAATAGTTGGTGTAGTAAACTAATGTCCAGTTTTTCCTTATCATCTAGTATCTGCCCCATAAATGCTAAATCAGAAAGTTCCGTTTTACCACAAATTCCACAGGAAGAAACCGACAATAGATTTCGGCTATTAGAATACCCATCTCCCAACTTACTTTTTGGTATGGTTACATTTACAACGGTAACTATTCCCTTCTCATTTTCTTCTTTTAAAACAAGCTGCGGATTAAAATTGGTGTCGTTAATTATTGCTTCGGAATGCAAGAGTCCCCTAACCAAACTGGCATCTTTTCCTGGAGTGCGCATGGTTACCGTAAATGGCTTTGTATTGACATTTACTTGTAATGCTTCTTCTACAGTAAGTGCATCCACCGTGTTTTCTACTAAAGCATCCTTTATTTTTTTTCCTTCGTAATTTCGCGTTGCCATACCTAATATTTAGGTCTAAACAATATACCTTTTGCCTTAAAAAACACATCTAAAATGGCATAACTTACTGAAATAGACCAGTATAATTTACATAATTTCTACCTCAATAAGCACAAAAAAAGCCCCACTTTAGGGTGGGGCTTCTAATTTATATTTAGTCTTTTTAAAACAAACCTGAAATAACGCCGTCGTTATCTATACTAATACTTTCAGATGCTGGATGCGCAGGTAACCCTGGCATACGCATCATATCCCCAGTAATTGGAACTAAAAACCCAGCTCCTGCTGCAATTTCTATCTCTCTAATGGTGATATTAAATCCTGTTGGTCTTCCCAATAATTTAGGATTGTCCGACAATGATTTTTGCGTTTTAGCAACACATATTGGTAAATTCTCCAAACCTAAATTGGCAATTGTTCGCAAGTTTCTTTTTGCTTTTCCTGAATACTGTACTCTATCTGCTCCGTAAATCTTTTTAGCAATTATTTCTATCTTTTCTATCACAGGAGAATTCCAGTCGTAAAGTGGTTTAAAATTAGAAGAACCTTCTTCTACAATATCAATAACATGTTGTGCTAATTCCAAAGCTCCTTTTCCTCCTTTTGCCCATACTTCTGCCAAGGCTACTCGAATATTATTTTCGTTAGCAAACTTTCTAATAACAGCTATTTCCGCATCACTATCCGTTAAAAATCTATTGATCGAAATTACTGGAGTTATCCCAAATTGCTGTACATTTTCTAAGTGCTTTTTTAAATTAGGCAATCCTTTTGTTAATGCTTCTACATTTGGTTCTGTGAGCGATTTTAAATCTACACCTCCATGGTACTTAAGTGCTCTTATTGTAGTTGTTATCACTACGGCTTTTGGCGATAAACCTGCACTCTGACATTTTATATCTAAGAATTTCTCAGCTCCCAAGTCTGCTCCAAAACCTGCTTCTGTTACGGTATAATCTGACATACTCATCCCCATTCTAGTAGCGATAACAGAATTTGTTCCTTGTGCTATATTTGCAAATGGTCCTCCGTGAATAATTGCAGGATTCCCCTCTATTGTCTGTACCAAATTGGGTTTCACAGCATCTTTTAATAAAGCTGCCATTGCCCCTTCTACCTTTAAATCTTTTACAAATACTGGCTCCTTAGTAAATGTGTAACCAATGAATATTTTCCCTATTCTTTCTATTAGATTTTCTAAATCGTCGCAAAGACATAAAATAGCCATTATTTCTGATGCCGCAGTAATATCGAAACCCGTTTCTCTTGGTACTCCTGATGTTGCTCCTCCTAAACCTATTACTATATTTCTCAAGGATCGGTCATTCATATCCATAACACGTTTCCAAGTAACCGTTCTGGCATCAATTCCTAAAGAGTTGGTTTTACTATGAATATTATTATCTATTATTGCTGAGAGTAAATTATGTGCTTTTTCAATGGCACTAAAATCGCCTGTAAAATGTAAATTAATATCTTCCATTGGAAGCACTTGTGAGTAACCTCCTCCTGTTGCTCCACCTTTTATTCCAAAAACTGGTCCTAAAGACGGTTCTCTTAATACTACGGTTGTTTGTTTTCCTAACTGATTTAACCCTTCGGACAATCCAATTGACATGGTTGTTTTACCTTCTCCTGCTGGAGTTGGAGAAATAGCAGTAACTAAAATAAGATTACTGTCTTTTACCTTATCTAAATTTAAATTGGAAAGCGGAATTTTCGCTTTATGCTTACCAAACATTTCAATATCATCTTCCTTTAAACCAAGTTTATTGGCAATGGTAGAAATATGCTTTAATTCAATTTGCTTTGCAATATCTAAATCGGTCATAGTTGGTTTTTATTATAAATTAATCGTACCCAAAACTGAATACAACCTAAGCAAATTTATAAAAAAAAATGACCTTCAAAACAAAAAAAGAACTAATCTGTTTTTAGCCCTTTTAAAAGTATCTGATTTAACAAAACACTCCTCTTGTTTTTGGATAACTATCCTACTTCTTAGGAGTTACCCTAAATGTATATTTTCTTCTTTAAAGCAAAAAAATAAAATTTATTGCTACTTCTTAGAAACATGCCCCTCTTCTTTTAACTCTGCTATTCTTTTCTTTACTAAGAGAGAAAAATACCCTTTTTTAGTCCCAAATTTTTCAATAAACCTTTCATAGTAACGCAATTTTCCCTTAGAATCTTTAGAGTACTGGTCATACAAAACGCATATCTGATAGTAGGATCTAAAATTGGAAGTATCTTCTTTAAAAGCTAGTTTATAATAAAAAATTGCCTTTGGAATATCGTTTCTTATTCTTGCTATTCTAGCCAAAGACATATACTCTTTATCTAATACTATGTGTTGTACTTTAATGGACTCCTTAAAGTAGTATTCAGAACTATCTAGTTGTTTTTCTTTTAAATACAAATCGCCCAAACCATTTAAAATTCTTTCATTCTCATCATTAATCTCTAAGGTGCTTAAATATGCCTTTTTCGCCTTATAGATCTCTAATTCCTTAAGGTAAGAATGCCCTAACTTTTCATACACATGCTCCTTATATTCTTTTAGTTCTAACAGTCTTTCAAATAAAATAGCGGCTTCTTCGTAATTAGCATTATTAAAATAGGCTAAAGCCTTCAAATTAATAAGACTCACATCACTACTATAAAAAGACAATCCTTTGTTTACGTATTTGAGAACGGAATCCTTCTCTCGTTTTACTACATAGTATTTTCCTAATTTAAAAATACTTCGTAAATGTGTACTGTCTATTTTTACAGCTTTCTTGTACGCTTTTAGTCGCTCTTCTAAATCCGTACTCGACCTTCCTAAATAATAATAAAACTCTGGATTATTTGGCTGATTAAAGACTAGTTTTTGAAAAACAGAAGTAGCTTTTTTATTGTCTTTAATCTTTACATATAATTTTCCAAGTTCGAATTTCGCTAAGATTAAACTCGAATCTTTTGCTACAACACTTTCGTACTGCAAAATAGCTTTTTCGAAATTCCCAATTACATTATACGCTTTTGCTATTTGCTGTGATGCTCTTGGTGTTCCTACTTTCGCATATTGATTAATCGCGTTACTATAATTTCCAGAAGCATACAAACTATCTGCAATTTTTAAAGCCGAAGACTGTGCCTCGGCCTTAAAACAAACACTTGCTAAAACTATAGAAAAAATGGTTTTTGCTTTTATTCCATTCATGAATCTGACATCTATTATTGCAACTTAAAGGTTATAGGCATTGAAAAAGGAACACGTACTTTTTTTCCATTATGTTCTCCCGGTTTCATTTTTGGCAATTTAGACATAATGTCCATGGCTACCTTTTCTAAAGATGCATCTGGCCCTCTAAAACTAAGGTTGCTAATACTACCGTCTTTTTCTATTATAAACATCGTATTTACTCTTCCTTGAATTCCCTTTTCTTGCGCTACTTTTGGATAATAAAAATTCTTTCGCACCAACTTATTAATTGCTCCTTTAAAGCACTCTTTTTTATCTTCTGCATTTTCACATCCTGGGTATATAGGGGCATTATCTACAAAATTAAAAGGTATTAATGTTCCATATTCGCTTGCAATGTTATCTCTTAAAGATTTAATTTGTCTATCTAAACTTCGAATTATAGGATTCTCCTTATTAGAATTTAATAGTAAACTCTCTCGTTCCTTAATCAATTGAATATACCTTGCTTCTGTACTTTTTCCTTGTAATTTAAAAGTAATGGGGATAGAAAAAGGTACTCGTACTGCTTTTCCTCTGTTCTCTCCTGCTTTCATCTTAGGTAAACGCATAATTATCCGCTCTGCTTCTTTTTCTAACGCTTTAGATGGCCCTCGTTTTCTTATATTAACGATACTCCCATCTATATCTATGGTGAACATTATATTTACACGCCCTTGAATCCCTGTTTTTTGCGCTTCTTCTGGATATCGAAAGTGCTTTCTTATGTGTTTTTGAATTGCAGTATTAAAACATCCTCGTTTATCTTCTGCGTTTTCACAACCGGGAAATACAGGCACTTTTTCTATAATGCTAAAGGGGACATCGATACTTTCTTCTTCATAAGCATCTGGCGCCAATGCCGTTATTACTACCTCATTTGAAGGAGTGGCTTCTTTAGTATCCAATTTAAATGTTATTGGAATAGAATAGGCTACATTTACTTTTTTTCCATTGTGCTTTCCAGACTTCATTTTTGGTAGTCTGTGCAAAATACGACTAGCTTCATCCTCTAATAACTTGTCTGGTCCACGTAATCTTAAATTTGCCAATTCTCCTTTCTTGTCTATGGTAAGCATAACATTTACACGACCTTGAATCCCTTTTTTCTGTGCTTCTTCTGGGTAGCGGAAATGCTTTCTTATGTGTTTTTGCATTTCTTTATTAAAACATGACTTTAAGTCTTCTGCATCATTACATCCCGGGAAAATAGGCACTTGATCTACTACTGAAAAAGGGATACTTGACTCTGTATTTATTTTTTTAGTGGAGGCTACCTCTATTTTTTGTAATGCTTTTTTGTACACATGATAAACATAAGTATCGTCCGTTAGTATAATATTGGTATACTTACTTTTTTGCTCAAAAACTTCATTTATTTTATTATTTAATGAGCGTAATTCAGCTCCTGTAAAATCTTTAATGTCATTTACCTTATAAATATAGTAGTCGCTAGGATAATTCCTTTTTTCATGGATAATTTCTATCTCTAATTGTGCCTCAGAAATGGAAATTTTCAAATTATTATCCAACAATTGAAATGCTTTTCGCCTTTTTAAATATCTATTATACGCTACTGTTGTAGGATCTAATAATTTTCTTTTTATAGACGACCCCTCTTCTTTATCTGAAAAAACAACTTTCCTTAATAAATTATTAAAAACAATTTTCTGAGCAAAAAACTCTTCTTTTGATAAGACATCTTCGATAGATATATTTTTCAAAAAAACATATTCATCTAAAACTACTTCTTCAGACGTGCTTTTACTAACATTACTAATGTCTTCTCTTATTTTAGCTGCTAACAAAGCATCCTCCGCAGAATATGCTATACTTTGAATATTACCTTGCTCCTTCGCTTCACTAGAGGTATAAACTAACATCCCAATTACGATTGGTACTAAAAGTAAATATTTAAGCTGCCAAACTTTTTTAGACTTTGTTTTTTGTAACATAACGATTCGCTTTTTGATTAATGATGATTTGAAAAAATGATTGACAAATGATATTTCTTCTGTTTGAAACACTTGCGACAACAACATCTGGTATTGTTCTTTTTTGTGTGTTTTTGCTACCGTAGCATCCGCAATAAATTCATGTAATTCTGATGTTCTTTTTTGATACACATATACCAATGGGTTAAACCAAAAAATGATTCGTAAAAACTCGAAAAACAACAAATCCCAAGAGTGCTTTTGCTCTATATGCACCAACTCGTGTTTTATAATACTTTCATGTTCTTTCTTCACCACTTCATCTCCCAAGAAAATGGTTTTAAAGAAAGAGAATGCTAGATTGCTTTGTTTGACAATAACTCTTGTAAAATTCGAAAAATAACGTACTTCGCCACTTTTCTTTAACTTCTGAATTTGAAGTAACTTTAAAGCAAATAATACAGCTGCGATAGCCATACCTCCAAATAAAACCAATGCTCCCCAATTTATATCGAAATTAGATCTCTCAGAGGCTACAACAACGGTTTCTAAAGAATTCATTCCCCATAAATATTCAGGATAAGCTATATACTCTTTTGGTAGTGTTGTTTTTAACGCTTCAATTTTTACCCACGGAATTATTAGGGATAACAAATGCGTTCCTATTAAATACAATCGGTTCCATTGAAAAAAGGTTTCCCCCTTTAAAAAAAGGTCATAAGCAACCAAAAACAATAGTTGGAAGGCTAAGCATTCTAAAATATATTGAATCATTCTTTCTCCTTTTTAATTTCATTTAAAATGGACTCTAATTCCGACAGGCTCATATCGTTCTTCTTCATAAAGAAAGAAACCATACTTTTAAAAGAACCTTGAAAATACCCTTCAACTAATTTATTTATAGATTGGTTACTGTAATCTGCTTTCTGCATTAAGGGAAAATATAAATACCCTTTTCCAACTTGCTCGTGGTGTACAAATCCTTTGCTCTCCAGAATTCGAACAATAGTAGAAACAGTATTATAAGCTGGTTTTGGCTCTGGCAACTCCTTAATGATGGCTGCTACATTACATTTCTCTAATTGCCATAAAATTTGCATTACTTCTTCTTCTGCTTTTGTGAGTTGTTTCATTTGCATATTTTCCCTTATTTTTTTGCTAGACAGAAGATTCTTTTTCTGCTATTCGTTTATTTCATACTACTAATGTAACTAAAATATTAGTTTAAACTAATATTTTAGTTTAAAAATTTGTTTGCAGTATCCATTTGCTCCTACATCTGTAACAATTTCGTAGTATCTTCGTCTAATAGTAAATCTTAAAAAATGGATATTACATTACTAGTTATAGGATTTTTTTTAATGCTCTTAGGCATTTTAGGAAGTTTTTTGCCAATATTACCTGGGCCACCAATTAGCTGGGTAGGTCTTCTTTTGCTTCATTTAACAGATGCAATACCTAAAGATTGGACTCTTTTGGGCATTACTTTGACCATTGCCATTCTAGTTTGGGCGCTAGATTACATAATACCTGCCATTGGGACCAAGAAATTTGGAGGTAGTAAAGCCGGAATGTTGGGAACTACTATTGGATTACTTGTCGCTATCTTCTTTCCTATTCTCGGAATTTTCGGAATAATTATCTGGCCTTTTGTTGGTGCTCTTGTTGGGGAACTTCTGAACAAAGCCGATAAAAAAACAGCTATAAAAGCTGCTTTTGGTTCTTTAATCGGTTTTCTAACAGGTACATTTCTAAAGTTTGTAGTAACTATTGTTTATTTTGGAATATTCATTTCTAAAGCTTGGGAATATAAAACTGCTTTATTTCCTTTTTTTAATTAATCCCTTTATATAATACTGAAACGAGATATAACTTGCATCAGGCAATAGATCTATTATAATAGGATGCAAATTATACGTTTGAATCACATTACATCCAAACAACTTTATCTGCTATCGAAGCTCTGGGAACTTCAGGAATTTCTATATCATAATTCCCCATATAGAAAAAACCCAAACACTTTTCTCCTCCGTTAAAATCGAAAAATGCATCCATAAACTTAATTAACCCTGGAGAACTCCAATAGGCTCCTATTCCCATTTCTGTACAACAAAGCCACATATTCTGTACTGCCATTGCTGTTGCCGCAATTTCCTCCCATTCTGGAATACTCTCCATTGGATCTCTTTGCATACAAATTGCAATAATTGCCCCCGCTTTTTTTGGATTCTCTTGTAATTTTTTACAAGTAAACTCTTTTGGTTTTTCGGTAGCTTCTCTATATTTTTTTTCTAGAAAAATTCCTAATTTCTCCTTTTGCTCTCCTTGTAACACCTTAAAACGCCAAGGCTCTGTTTTCTTATGACTTGGTGCCCAATTAGCAGCCTCTAATACGTTCTCTATTGCCCCTTTCGCTATTGGCTCTTCATTGTATTGTGCAGGAAAAACAGAACGCCTGCTCTTTATTATATCAAAAATCATTGTGTAAAATTTTAAAAGCGAAGTTACTCTTTTGTAGAAGATACCAGCAAACTAGGGATTCAATAACAAATCAATACAATGCTTTAAAGCGGGATTCCTATTGTCTTCCTTCCATATAACAGAAAGCATAGCACGTTGTGGAATATTCTGAAGTTCCATAAATTTTATTTTCATATGAAACCCGTGTTGTAATGATGTTGGTACTATTGCAATACCTAAGTTGTTCTCTACTAACTTAAAAACAGTCTGTGCATGAACCGATTTATGCGAGACCTTAGGTGTAAACCCAGCATCCTCACAAATACTCATTACAGTGTCAAAATAATGTGGACTGTATTCTTTTGAGAATAAAATAAAATCTTCATTAGCCATTTGTTCCATGCCTTTAAAATCTCTTGTTAAAAGAGGAAAACGCTCTGGTAATACCAAAGAAAACGTGTCTTCAAAAACAGTTTTCGACTGTATCCCATGAGGCACCCTAGCCAAGCGAACAAAACCAATGTCTAAGGTATCTTTTAGTATCGCATCAATTTGTAAATTATTCGACAATTCTTCTAAGCTTGTTTTTATCTTGGGGAAATTAGCCTTCATTCGCAATAATAAATCCGGAATAACATTTTGCATTGCCGAACCTAAAAACCCAATTCTAACCTCTCCAAAATTGCCCGTATCAATTAACTTTAATTGCTTTTTAGTAACCGATAAATGATTTAAAATAAACGCTACTTCTCCTTGTAGGTATTCCCCTGCCAACGTAAGAGATACTTTCTTTTTACTGCGAATAAAAAGCTGCGTATCTAAAATTTCTTCCATCTGCTTTATTTGCCGACTTAATCCTGGCTGTGAAATACCTAGTCGCTCAGCAGCCTTTCTATAATGTAATTCATCTGCCACCGCCAAGAAGTATTTGAAGTGTCGCAACTCAAGTTGATAACTCATAGGTATTAATTGTTGAAGTATTTGGTATTGGCTATTATCAAACTTAATGAATATTTTTACATAATCAAAAAAATAGACCATGACACCTATATCTAATACATTTTCCTTCGGAGAAGATTACCTTACTTCTAGTATTGCTCTTGAAATTGCACAAGGCAAAAGAGCTTGCACAATTTCTACTGCCTCTAGAGAAAAGATTATTGCAAGTAGAACAATTGTGGAAAATATTGTAGACAAAGGAAATGTTGTATATGGTATTAATACTGGTTTTGGTCCTTTGTGTACTACACGAATTTCTAAATCTGACACCGGTAAACTTCAAGAAAACCTTTTAAAAAGTCATAGTGTAGGTGTTGGCGACCCAATTGCTACGGAGATTGCAAAATTGATGCTAATTTTAAAAATGCAATCACTATCCAAAGGATATTCTGGAATTTCAGAAATCACCTTGGATCGTATTTTATGGCATATCGAAAATGATGCAATCCCTATAGTTCCTTCTCAAGGCTCTGTCGGTGCATCGGGAGATTTAGCTCCTTTATCTCATTTATTCTTACCGCTTATTGGTTTAGGCAAAATTCAATATAAAAATGAAATTTTAGAAACGTCTGAATTGCTAAAAATAAAGGGACTAAAACCATTGCAATTAGGACCAAAAGAAGGATTGGCTCTTATTAATGGTACACAGTTTATAGCTGCCCATGCCGTAAAGGTTGTTGAAAAATTACACAGCTGTTTGGCTCATGCAGATATTATTGGCGCCATGATGTTAGAGGGCTTACAAGGTTCTGCCAAACCATTTTTACCAGAATTGCACAACCTAAGACCTTATAAAGGGAATATTCATGTGGCGGAAAGAATTAAAAAATTGTTAGAAGGTTCCGAAGTTATGGACGACCATGCTAATTGCGACCGTGTTCAGGATCCATACTCCTTACGTTGTATGCCACAAGTACATGGTTCTTCTAGAAATGCTTGGTTGCATTTGAAAGAGTTATTAGAAGTGGAACTAAATTCCGTTACCGATAACCCTATTATAATTAGCGAAGAATTAACCATTAGTGGTGGTAGTTTCCACGGACAACCCTTGGCAATGGCTTTGGATTATGCTTGTTTGGCTGCTTCAGAAATTGGAAACATTTCGGACCGTAGAATTTACCTTTCTTTGGAAGGAAATAGTGAAGGCGTTCCTAAATTGTTAATGGCAGATACGGGAATTAATTCTGGTTATATGATTTTACAATACACCACTGCCGCACTAGCTAGTGAAAATAAAGGATTGTGTTTTCCTTCTAGCGCAGATAGTATTCCTACTTCTTTGGGACAAGAAGACCATGTAAGTATGGGGTCTATTGGTGGTAGAAAAGCACTTCGTGTTACAGAAAATGTCGAAAAAATATTGGCGATAGAATTGTTAACCGCTGCCCAAGCAATGGAGTTTAGAAAACCTCTTAAATCGAGTATGGTTTTGGGTGAATTACATAAAGAAGTTAGAAAAGTAGTTTCTTTTGCTGAAACTGATCGCGTTTTTTCGGAAGATATTGAAGAAGGAATCAAACTGATTAAAAACAAAACCATTCTTAAGGTTGTTGCTAGTTTGATTGCTGAAGAAAAACTATCTTTAGATACCAGATTTTCTGATGAATTTGAAGTTTATTAATACTAGCAAGAGTTAAAACCTAAACCGTTTTACTCCAAAAAACTGGAAGATTAAATTGCATAGCAGAAATTAAGTTAGATCCAAGGGTAATTGCCCTGCGATTAGAATACAAATCTATTACAACATCAAAAAATGAGTAATTATAAACTAATAGGGCCTTTTAAACAAGTAATTACCATGTCTGGACTAAGTCTTAAAGGCGCTATCGCAGATGAATCTATTCAGATTATTGAAGACGCTGGGATTCTAATTGAAGAAGACCGCATTCATACTATTGGGAAATTTGAAGACCTCCTCTTTGAATCAAAAAATATCAACATAGAAATTACCACCTTAAAAGGTGATCATGTTTGTCTTCCTGGTTTTATAGATAGTCATACCCACATCTGTTTTGGCGGTTCAAGAGCTAATGACTATGCTATGCGAAATGCAGGAAAAACCTATTTAGAAATTGCAAAATCTGGTGGTGGAATATGGGATACTGTAACCCAAACAAGAAAATCTAGCGAAGAAAAACTCATTAAAGGCATTGTAAAAAGAGCCAACAGACATTTAAAAAACGGAATTACCACTATTGAAGTAAAAAGTGGTTATGGTCTTTCTATTTCGGAAGAATTAAAAATGCTTCGTGCTATTAAAAAGGCGAATACGGTATTAAGTCCCGATTTAATTTCTACTTGTTTAGCTGCACATATGCTACCCAAAGATTATAATGGTACAGCAGAAGAATACCTTTCCGAAATAAGCACTACTCTTTTTCCAATACTAAAGGAAGAAAAATTAACTAACCGCATAGATGCTTTTATTGAAGAAAGTGCTTTCTCCGCAGAAGTTATTGCTCCCTATTTTGAAAAAGCTGTTGAAATGGGGTTCGATATCACCGTACATGCCGATCAATTTTCTACCAGTGGTAGTGCCGTTGCCGTAAAATTTAATGCGGTAAGTGCAGACCACCTAGAAGCGAGTACCGATAAAGAAATTAATTTACTTGCAAATAGTGATGTTATTGCTACTGCTCTTCCTGGTGCTTCCATCGGACTCGGATGTGCTTATACTCCTGCAAGAAAATTATTAGATGCTGGTGGCGCTTTAGCTATTGCCAGTGACCATAACCCTGGTTCTGCTCCTATGGGCAACTTACTCACCCAAGCTTCTATTTTAGGAACCTTTGAAAAGTTAACTAACGCAGAAGTTCTGGCGGGAATTACTTTTCGTGCTGCCGCTACTCTAAAACTAACCAGTAGAGGTAGACTAGAGAAAGGCTTCTTAGCCGACTTCTGCATTTTTCACACCAACAATTACAACGAAATACTGTACAACCAAGGAAACTTTAAACCATGTATTGTTTGGAAAAAAGGAACTGAGGTTTTTAACAAACACAATACAAGCCAAAAATAAAAAACTAAAAAGACAAAGCAATGAGTCCATTAGATTTTAAAGCACAAATACGTCAAGGTATTCCCAAAGAATTACCTATAAAAAAAGAGTATCCTAAAAATACCAATAAAGCTCCCAGAAGAAAAGAAATCCTTTCTCTGGAAGAAAAAAAATTGGCAATTCGTAATGCGCTACGCTATTTCCCTAAAGAATGGCATGCAGAACTAGCTAAAGAATTTGCCAAAGAATTAAAAGAACTTGGACGAATTTATATGCATCGGTTTAGACCCGATTATACGGTTTATGCAAGACCTATTTCTGAGTATCCTGCAAATACAGCACAGGCTGCTAGTATTATGCTCATGATACAAAATAATTTGGATCCTGCTGTTGCACAACATCCAGAAGAACTTATTACCTATGGTGGTAACGGAGCCGTATTTCAGAACTGGGCACAATACCTGCTTACCATGAAATACCTTGCTAATATGACCAATGAGCAGACATTACATATCTATTCTGGTCATCCTATGGGATTATTTCCTTCTACAAAAGAAGCGCCAAGACTGGTAGTTACAAATGGAATGATGATTCCAAATTATTCCAAACCAGACGACTGGGAGAAATACAATGCCCTGGGTGTTACTCAGTATGGACAAATGACTGCCGGATCCTATATGTATATTGGCCCACAAGGAATTGTTCATGGAACTACAATCACCGTTATGAACGGGTTTCGTAAAAAACTTAAACAAGGAGAAAGTATTGCTGGTAAAATATTTTTAACCTCTGGATTGGGTGGTATGAGTGGTGCGCAACCAAAAGCAGGAAATATTGCCGGTTGTATTACTATTTGTGCCGAAGTAAACCCTGTTGCGGCAACCAAAAGACACAAACAAGGATGGGTAGATGTACTGGTAGATAATCTAGATGATTTAGTTACCAGAATCAAAGAAGCACAAAGAAATAAGGAGGTTGTTTCTATTGCATATATTGGTAATATTGTTGCCGTTTGGGAACGCTTATATGAAGAGAATATTTTTATTCATTTAGGTTCGGACCAAACATCGTTACACAATCCATGGGCTGGTGGTTACTACCCTGTTGGATTATCTTTTGAAGAATCGAATGAAATGATGGCCGAAAACCCTATCCTATTCAAAGAAAAAGTTAATGAAAGTCTGCGTAAACATGCCAATGCGATAAATAAGCATACCGAAAAAGGAACCTATTTTTTCGACTATGGAAATGCTTTTTTACTAGAAGCTTCCCGTGCTGGTGCCGATGTTATGGCAGAGAATAAAATAGATTTTAAATACCCTTCTTACGTACAAGATATTTTAGGTCCAATGTGTTTTGATTACGGTTTTGGTCCTTTTCGCTGGGTATGTACTTCTGGAAAGCCTGAAGATTTACAAAAAACAGATCAGATTGCTCTTAAGGTAATGCGTGAAATTAGCACTACAGCACCCGAAGAAATTCAACAACAGATGAATGATAATATCCGTTGGATAGAAGAAGCAGAACAGAATAAATTAGTCGTTGGTTCACAGGCTAGAATTTTATATGCCGATGCAGAAGGACGTGCTAAAATAGCAGAAGCCTTTAACCAAGCTGTAAAGTCAGGGGATATTGCACACCCTATTGTCTTAGGAAGAGACCATCATGATGTAAGTGGTACTGACTCTCCTTATAGAGAAACGAGTAATATCTACGATGGAAGTAAATTCACTGCAGACATGGCCATACACAATGTAATTGGTGATAGTTTTAGAGGCGCCACTTGGGTATCTATACACAACGGTGGTGGTGTTGGCTGGGGAGAAGTTACCAACGGTGGTTTCGGAATGGTCTTAGACGGTTCTGAAGATGCTTCTAGAAAACTAAAAAACATGTTGTTTTACGATGTGAATAATGGAATATCTAGAAGAAGTTGGGCTAGAAACAAAGAAGCTGTATTTGCTATAAAAAGAGAAATGGAACGTACTCCTGAACTTAAAGTGACCTTACCAAATATGGTAGAAGACACCTTACTAGAAAACTTGTTTTAATAGTCCAAACTATGGAAATCAAAGTCTTATTATCTAATCAATTTACAACAACCAATTGGACTGGTGGTACAACCACCGAATTCTATATTTCTCCTAACAATTCAGAATATAAAAAACTCAATTTCGATTTTAGATTGAGTATGGCACAAGTACTTTCTAAGGAATCGATTTTCACACCCTTAAAAGGTATTTCGAGAAAACTAATGGTTTTGGAGGGTGAAATTGTCTTAACCCATAATAACGAAAAAGAGACACCTCTAAAAAGTTTTGAAGTGGACACTTTTGATGGTGGGTGGACTACCTCTTGTATTGGAAGTTGTACCGATTTTAACCTAATGACCTCTGACAATACTTCAGGGGAATTAACAGCTCTGCAGATTGAAGAAGAGAAATCATTGGAATATAAATTTGATGCTAATCTAAATTTCTTATGCTTTTATAACTATTGCGGAAGTGTTAGCATTACAATAAATTCCATAAAAAAGACAGTGGAACAAGGTGCAATGCTTATTATAGAAAAGCCAACTGTTGCTATATTAAAAATTGATGGCATTACAAAAAGCACCCTGATTGTCACAGAAATTACAAATACAATTGAATCATAGCTATTTTACTATATGGATCTATTTAAAATAATAAAACCAACAGTACCAGCAGTTCCTATAATTATAAGTGTGCCGCATTCTGGCACTAAATTTCCTGTGGAAATAAAAAATAATTATAAGAAAAGAATGCGTCAGCATTTGGATGATACAGATTGGTATGTGCATTGGCTATATAAATTTGCGTCAGAAATGGGTATTACCATACTAAAAGCAAACTTAAGCAGATGGGTAATTGACCTCAACAGAAACGCAGAAAGCGCCCCTCTTTATACCGATGGTAGACTAATAACATCGAACACGCCCATCACAGATTTTTATGGAAATAAAATCTATAAATCGGAAAAACTAGAGCCCAATGCAGACGAAAAATTAAGAAGATTAAAAACCTATTACTGGCCATATTACAAACAAATTGAAGCCTTATTAGAGGCGCGGAAAAAGCAATTTGGAAAAGTCTTACTTTGGGATGCGCATTCTATTCGACATAAAGTAAGTACCATTCAGGCAGATCCTTTTCCCGATATGATTCTAGGGAATAATGACGAACAAACGGCTGATGCAACTTTAATCAAAGCGGCATTAAACGGCTTACAATCTGGTGAATTTGATGTTAATCATAATACGCCATTTAAAGGGGGCCATATAACTAGGTATTTTGGAAATCCAGAAAACAATGTTCATGCCTTACAATTAGAAATGAACAAAATCTTGTATATGGATGACAATGAAATCACGTACAATAAAGAAAGAGCGGATAAAGTAATAACTGTGCTTCAAAAGACTATGCAAAATTTGATTGCAGCTATTAATGCCTAATAATTCGATGGTAGCATCGGGGAATTAAACGCACTAGGGAATAAAAATATAGTATGAAAAAATATTATTTTAAAGGGATTTTACAAAATACATCTTGGCTAAAAAATACAGGGATTAGTGTAGATGCACAAGGAATTATTCACGATATTTTCTCTTTTGACCCTGAAAAAATAGTTAAAGAAAGTATTTCTGGCTATGCTATTCCTGGCTTTCAGAATGCACATTCTCACGCCTTTCAATATGCTATGGCTGGTTTGGCAGAAAAACATGTGGGTAATGGTCTTTCCGATGATTTTTGGGGATGGCGAGAAGCCATGTACCAATTAGCTTTAAGTATGAATCCTGATCAAATGGAAGCAATTGCAACAATGCTCTATTCTGAAATGGCTCGCCATGGTTATACCAACGTAGCTGAGTTTCATTATGTACACCATGATAAAAATGGAAAACAATATAATAATCTAGCAGAAATGGGCAGTCGTTTAATTTCGGCAGCAAAAACTGTTGGAATAGGAATTACTCTAGTGCCAATTTTCTATCAAAAAGGTGGTTTTGGTAAAGGACCAAACGATAGACAAAAAAGATTTATATCTCCCACTATAGATGCTTATTTAAAGCTTTTAGAAGCTAGTAATGAATCTTGTAAAGATTATGAACATGCCAATATTGGTGTTGGAATTCATTCCATGCGCGGTGTTGAACCTAATGACATTGCCGAAATAGCAAGGTATGGACCACAAAATATTCCTTTTCATATTCATGTTTCGGAACAATTAAATGAAATTAAAGATTCGGTAGCATATCTTGGAAAAAGACCTGTAGAATGGTTGTTAGACAATGTTGATCTCTCCAATAGGTTTCACTTAGTACATGCAACACATTTAACGAATGAAGAAACTATTGGAATCGCAAAAAGCAATGCTAATGTTGTGCTTTGCCCTAGTACAGAAGGTAATTTGGGTGATGGCTTGTTCCCTTTAAATCGCTATCAGGAAGCTGGCGGAAAATGGAGTATTGGCACAGATAGTCATATTGGTATAAATCCTTTAGAAGAATTGCGAATATTAGATTATGGACAACGTTTAATTACCCACAAAAGAAATACATTTAATTCTTCACAACAAGGAGATAGTGGTAGCTATGCAATAGAAATGGCAACATTAACAGGAAGGAAAGCAATGAACAATTTCAATTCCGATTTCTTTGCTATTGGTACTCCTTTGAATGCATGTATTTTAGATGACTCCGCTCCTTTAATAGCTTCATCTTCCTTAGAAAACCTTAGCTCGACTATTGTTTATGCCTCAGACTCTAGTATGCAATCTGGAACTATTTCTCATGGAAAAATGATAGTTTCCAATAGTGTGCACTCTAAGCAAAATGACATCCGTGAACAGTTTTCAAAAACTATTACCAAACTTAAGAACAGGTAGTTAATACAATTATAAAGAAAAAAAGCCTTCCATGATTGGAAAGCCTTTCATTGGTTGATACTGTCCTAAAAAACTAGGATGGTTCAGCATTCACAACCTGAGGTCTCAAAATAAATTGAGACACAACACAACACTGCAAATATAAAAAAGCTTTTCCAATCTAATGTCTATTTAAAAGATTAAATCTTCCCCTTTCTATTTCTTGTAGGCACGCACAATTAACCTTGCTGCTTTATCAAAATTGATATAATTGTATGCCCAGTTAAAAAATACAATAACTCTATTTCGGAAACCTACTAAAGCCATAAGGTGGACAAACATCCAAACGAACCACGCCAAAAAACCACTAAATTTAAATTTGTTTAAATCTACTACCGCCTTATTTCTTCCAATGGTAGCCATAGTTCCTTTATCAAAATATACAAAAGATTCCATTTGGTTGCCTTGTACCATGCGAACTAAATTTTTTGCCAAATGTTCTCCTTGCTGAATTGCAGGTTGCGCTACCTGTGGATGCCCCTTTGGAAAACTATCTGTCTCCATATAAGCAATATCTCCAATTGCAAAAATGGAGGCATACCCTTCTACTTGGTTAAAGGAATTGACTTTAAATCTATTTAAATTCTCTACTAATGTACCTTCCTTAAAGCCTGAAATGGAAGCTCCTGTTACTCCAGCTGTCCAAATAAAATTCTTGGTCTTTAATTGTTCCCCATTACCTAGTGTCATCACTTCTCCGTCATAATCCTTTGCAATTGTATTCAAATGGATTTTAACACCCAATTCTTTTAAAAACTCCGTGGCCTTCTCAGATGCATTACTACTCATTGGGGGTAATACCCGATTTGCCCCTTCAAACAAATGAATTTCCATCTCAGAAATGTCCAAATGTTGGTAATCTTTAGGAAATACATTCTTTTTTAATTCTGCCAAGGCTCCAGCTAGTTCTACCCCAGTAGGTCCTGCTCCAACAATACAAAAATTTAATAAAGACCTACGTTCCTCTTTATCCCTAGAATCGTCAGCTTTTTCGAAATTTTGAAGCATTAAACTTCGTATGTTCAATGCTTGTGGAATATTCTTCATTGGCATCGCATTTTCTTGAATATTTTTGTTTCCGAAAAAATTGGTTTTTGTTCCTGTTGCTACCACCAAATAATCATAGGTTAAATTACCTATGTCCGTAAATATTTCTTGTTCTTCTGGATTTATTCGTTCCACATTCGCTAGTCTAAAATGGAAGTTCTTTAAATTTTTTAAAACTTTACGAATTGGGTAAGCAATAGAATCTGGTTCCAAGCCACTAGTAGATACCTGGTACAATAATGGCTGAAATGTATGGTAATTATGTTTGTCTATTAAAACCAATTGAATATCTAGATTCTTCAATTTTTTAGCAAGGGAGATTCCTGCAAATCCACCTCCAATAATAACAATTCTTTTTTGTGCTGTTTTGGGAAGATTCATACAATAAAATTTAGGTGTAAATACTAGTGTAAAAATACGAAATACAGATGGTATTTTCATTTATTTAGTGCTTCCAAATAACTACAATCTATGCTTTTACAAAGCAAGTGGAGAAAACCAAATTAACGCCTAGATAAACTTCTAAAAAAATAGATTAAAAGATACAAGATGTACACTTAACGAACTAAAACACAGATGGTCGTAAAATAAAGTATTCTTTACTTCTCTTTACTACTTTCGCATACCTATGCCGCCAAATAAACATAGAAATGCTAAAGATGAAACTTAAAACGTTTGTATATCTGCTTTTATGCTTTTACATTACTTCTTGTTCCGTAAGCGGAGTTGAAGAACCTGTAACAGTTACTTATTCTATAGCTGGGCATATAATAGATTCTATTGGAAACCCAATAGATGGAGTACAATTATTCTATGGCAAAAATAAATACACTACAAGTGATTTTAACGGGCAATGGAGTATCTCTAATTTAGTTGGGAAAATAAATATAAAACCGAAAAAGGAAAACTATATTTTTAATACCGCTGAAATAGAAGTCACAAAAACGGATACAAATATTTTTATCATAGCCACGAATAACAATCCTATTACCGAAGAAATTTTAGATTACCAAGAAACATTAAATTGGCTTCAGAACATGCAACTTGCCAATGGTCTGTTGGAAAGTGCAGAAAACACCAATTTTGTTTCTCTTTATGATAATGCATTAACCGCTTTAGTTTTTATTCAACAAGAAGAATACAAAAAAGCAGAAAAGATTTTTGATTATTTTAATGCTAACATTCACACCGAATTACTAAATAATACTGGAGGGTTCTATCAATTTCGAAATAAAAAAGGAGAAAACGGTAGTCGGACTTGGATGGGTGACAATGCATGGCTACTTATCGCCTTAAATCATTATCACGATGCTCTAGAAAACCAAAAATACCAATCTCTTACAACCGAACTAGAAAAATGGCTGCGTTCCTTACAAGATACGGATGGTGGTATCTGGGGCGGTTACAAAGAAAACGGAGAACGTATTCATAAAGTTACAGAAGGAATAATAACTGCTTTTAATGCTGTAAAGGGCTACGACGATTTTCACAAAAATATAATACGCTATTTAAAAGAAAACCGATGGAGTACTAACGAAAAACTTTTAGTGGCATGGCCAGAAAATCCTGCATATTATTTTGCAATGGACTTGCATCCTTTAGGATATGGTGTTTTTGAAGATTACCCAGAATACAGCTTAGAACAAGCCAATAAATATCTGAATACGCAAACAGCTACATTAACTGGAAAACCAGTTACTGGTTATTGTTTTGATGAGGACAAAGATGTTGTTTGGTTAGAAGGTAATGGACAAATGGCTGTTGCATACGCAATGGCTAAAAATGTTGTTCAAAAAGAGGTTATTTTAAAGGAGATAGAAAAGACACTTATAAAAAGTACACTTCATGAAAATTCTAAAGGAATACCTTATGCTACAAACCTTGGCACTGGTTTTGGCACTTCGTTGCTCTGGGATCATGCACCTACAACTCCAGCTATTTCTTCTACAGCTTGGTATATTTTCGCGAAAATGTCTTTTAATCCATTAGAAATGGGAAGACAGAAAAACATTCCTGAAAAAGATAAATTTTGGATGCAAGATTTAAACAACTAATACCCCAGTAAAACTACAAGATAAAACGCTAATTTGTCACCTTCTCTTTTTCCTTCTTTCTCCCTTTTAAAGAAATACCCATTCCTAATTCTGGAATAACTAATAAAGGAACTTGTGTATGAAAAGCCACACGTTTAATTACTGGCTCACGAACCATTTTCTCCATATAGCTGTGCTGGTAATTTAACATAGCCAATAAATGTATATCTAATTCTTCGGTGAAGACTTCTAAGGTTTTAGAAATAGAATTCAGCTCGGACACGGTATGCACATAATGGGCCACATCTCTTAAATATTTGCGTAGCATGGTTAAATTAAACTGCTGAATTTCTGTAAGTGCTTTTATTTTGTATTGTACATGAACAATCCTTATAGTTGCTCCAAAGGAATTTGCTAAATCTATAACTGGCTGTAACTCAGACGGAGTGAAAAATCGATTAAAATCGGTTGCAAAGGCAATCTCCGTTGGCTTTATAAACCCAAAACTCTTTGGTATTGCTAAAACAGGACAGTTTTTAATAGATTTTATTATGCGAACCGTATTACTGCCCATAAATACCTCTTCTAAGCCAGAAGCTCCTTTGGTTCCTGTCACCAACAAATCGATACCTTCATTTTCAACAACCTCTTTAATTTCATCTACCAATAAACTAAAGGAAGATATGGTTTCAAAATGATGCTTCGGATTATTGTATTTATTCTTTATTCTATCTAACACTTGCTGCAAGCCTTTTTCTGAGCTGTTTCGAATTCCATTTTCTATTTCCCCTTCATTTGCATTTACAGCCATAAACCTACTATGAGAAATGGCAGGGGTATATGTATTTAACAAATAGAAAATACATTCTTCCCCTTTAAACAACTCCATAGCATAGGTCGCAGCATTCCATGAATTATCCGAAAAGTCAGTTGGTAATAAAATCTTCTTCATTTCATAATTTTATATGAGCATGGTAAAATTAGAAGAAGGAGATAGCGGAAACTATGACATTTATCAGGTTCGCGCTTTAGGTTTTAAAAATTAATAAAATAAGTAAGGGTTATGTCTAAAATACAAATTACTTCTATACAGACAAATACCTGATTATTTTATTTCCATCAAAATGAGATGATTCAATATTTAGTAGCTTATTTTAATCCTTCCGCCAAATCCTGAAGTCCTTTTTCATTGGCTATTCCTATTCTTTTCCCTGAAGTCTTTAGTAGATTTTTTTTCTTAAATTCAGAGATAATTCGGATTGCAGATTCCGTAGCTGTACCAACAACATTTGCAATATCTTCTCTTGGTAAGGTTAAATTTAAAAAACCTTCCGCATCTTCGCCAAAATTGTTTTTTAAATATATAAAAGCTTCTGCAATACGTTGTTTTACCGTTTTCTGAGACATATTTACAATTACATCATCTGCCTCTTTTAAGTCATGCGCCATATGACGAAGAACTTCAACTGCAAAATTAGGATTCTTCTGTAGTGTATTTAATATTTGTTCTTTAGGAATAAAACAAACTTCCATATCGCTAACTGCAACAGCACTTAAATTTGCTGTTTCTGTAGCTATTACAGAACGCTGCCCTAAAACTTCTCCTTGGGTAGCTAGTTTTACTATTTGATCCTTTCCGTTTGCACTTAGTTTAGATAATTTAGAGATACCACTTCGAACACAATAAACACCATTAAGCTTTTCTCCTTCTTCAAAGATAGCTTCTCCTTTTTTTATAAACTTGGTGATTTTGGTATCCGACACCTTTTTTAACTCCTCCTTGCTCATTGCTCGCAAAGAATTAAACTGTCTAATAATGCAACTTTCACACCGCCCCATACCTTTCTTTTTATACTATAAACTTACTCAATTAATAAGCAAAATACCCAACTAAAATACTTTTTTTCACTCTACTTGATTGAATTTATTGATAAAATTACACAGAACCTCATCCTAACAACTCAGTACACTTTGCATTAAGCATCTATTATAGAACATGTTGCATATAGAAACCAATTCTTACTACTACAAAGATAGTGCCTAAAATTCTTACAAAACCTGACATATGTCATATTTTAAAGCGAAAGCCATGAATACCTTTGCATTTAGGTATAAAGAGTAAATGAAAAATGAACACAAGCAAATGTTATCATTGTGGTGACGATTGTGGTTCTGCGCCAATTCTATTTGATGAAAAAGATTTTTGCTGCAATGGTTGTAAAACTGTTTACGATATTTTTTCTAGCAATAATCTTTCTTTCTATTATGACTTAGAAGCATCGGCTGGGGCTACACCTAAGATTGTAGACGGGAAATACGATTTTCTAGAAACAGAAACTATCGTAGAGAAACTGGTGGAGTTTAATGATGGTAAGCTTCAAATTGTAAACCTATACATTCCTCATATTCATTGTAGTTCTTGCATTTGGATTTTAGAGAATTTAAACAAGCTTACTAATTTTGTGGTTACTTCTCAAGTTGACTTTCCAAAGAAAACAGTTCGTATTACCTATAGAAATCAAGATATATCTCTAAAACAACTAGTAAATTTACTTGTTAAAATTGGATATGAACCCTACATTTCTTTAGATGATTACGGTAAAAATAAAAAACATATAGATCGTAGTTTAATCTACAAACTCGGCGTTTCTGGCTTTGCCTTTGGCAATGTTATGTTTCTTTCCTTTCCAGAATATTTTGAAACTACTGAATTTTGGCTAGACCAATACAAAACGGTATTTAGATGGATCATGTTTGCCTTTTCTCTTCCCGTAGTTTTCTACGCTAGTAGTGGTTATTTTATAACGGCATATAAGGGACTACGTGCAAACATCTTAACTATAGATGTGCCTATTGCTCTAGGAATTTTAGTGCTATTTCTTCGAAGTTCTTTTGAAATTATCTTCGATTGGGGTTCTGGCTTTTTTGATAGTCTAACCGGACTAGTATTTTTCCTTTTACTAGGAAAATTTTTTCAACAAAAAACCTATTCCTTTCTTTCTTTTGAGCGCGATTACAAATCATATTTTCCAATTGCTGTAACACGAATCACAAAAGATAGAAAAGAAGAAAGTGCGCAAGTTTACACCATAAAAAAGGGAGACCGACTTCTTATTAGAAACGAAGAATTAATTCCTGTTGATGGTATTCTAATTCTTGGAAATGCACGTATTGATTATAGCTTTGTAACTGGTGAATCCGAACCTGTACGAAAGGAGTCTGGCGACAAAATATTTGCAGGAGGCAAACAACTTTCCAGCGCTATTGAAATGGAAGCCCTAAAATCGGTTTCACAGAGTTATCTCACCCAGTTATGGAGTAATGCCGTTTTTAATAAAAATAAGGCCAGCTCTTTCCAAACAATAACAGACAGTATAGGAAAACGATTTACTATTTCTATCCTGAGCATTGCTTTTATAGCAGCCATATTTTGGTTTTTTATAGAACCCGGAAAAGTGCTAAATGTATTTACCGCTGTTCTAATTATTGCTTGCCCCTGTGCTATTGCCTTAGCATCCCCATTTACTTTAGGCAATATGCTTCGAATTTTTGGTCGCGCTAAATTTTACCTTAAAGACACCATTGTTATTGAGCAATTAGCCCAAATAGACACGGCTATATTTGATAAGACTGGAACTATTACTATTACAAAAAACAGTGATGTAAGTTATGAAGGAATGCAACTTAGCCATGCCGAAGAATCTCTACTAAAAAACACCTTACGTTCCTCTAACCACCCACTGAGTAGAACTTTGTACGATTTACTGACGGAACATGATATTGTTACTCTAGACGAATACGAAGAATATTTAGGCAAAGGAATACAAGGCACTAAAGAAAGGAATACAATGAAAATTGGTTCTGCCACCTATGTTGGAAACTCTGCCGCGCATAACTCGGAAAACACTACTGTTCATATAAGCAGTAACGATGAATATAAAGGTTGTTTTATCTTTCAAAATGAATACAGAAAGGGAGTTCCAATTGTATTCAAATCTTTATCCAAGACAATGGATGTTGCCATCTTATCTGGAGACAATTCTGGTGAAAAAATAAGATTGAAAGCATTGTTGCCAAAAAAAACCAGTTTGTATTTCAACCAAAAACCAGAAGACAAATTAACGTTTATAGAGGCACTACAAAAACAAGACAAAACAGTACTAATGGTTGGTGATGGTCTAAATGATGCAGGAGCCCTAGCACAAAGTGATGTTGGTATTGCTATTTCGGAAAATGTAACCGTTTTTTCACCTGCCTGTGATGGTATTTTAGACGCTACCAACTTTAACCAATTACACCACTATATACACGCTTCAAAGAAAGCAATGAAGATTATAAAATTGAGCTTTGGCTTATCATTAATGTACAATGTTGTTGGACTCTACTTTGCCGTAACAGGGCAATTACAACCTGTTATCGCAGCCATATTAATGCCTTTGAGTTCTATTAGCATAGTACTATTTACAACCGTAAGCACCAACTTAATTGGAAAGAATATTATTTATAATAAAACTAAATAAGGCGTAACGCCTGAAAAAAGACCTCTTTGTCGTAAAACCTGATAAATATCATCTTTTTCAGATAATGGTCGACTTAATTTTGTAAAGAAATAGAATAGGTATGAGTGTCATGTATTTGTTATTAGCAATCAGCATAGTTGTTGCTATTGTCTTTTTTGTAGCATTTATTTTTTCCGTTAAAAACGGACAGTATGATGATTCTTATACGCCTTCTGTTCGCATGCTTTTCGATGATGAATTGGTCGAAAAAGCTCCCAAAACAAGTAACAGCACTAAAAAAACAATCCAACTAAATAAAAGTCAAAAATTATAAATTATGGAAGTACAACAGTTTTATTACGATAATAAAGTCGTAAAAAGGTTCCTCTATGCCACCATGTTTTGGGGAGTTATTGGGATGGTAGTAGGTTTGCTCCTTGCTCTTATGTTCCTATTTCCAAACTTAACAGATGGAATTCCTTGGCTTAGTTTTGGTCGTTTAAGACCTTTGCATACTAATGCTGTAATCTTTGCTTTTGTAGGTAATGCCATTTATGCCGGAATTTATTACTCCACACAGCGATTACTGAAAGCTAGAATGTTTAGTGATTGGCTAAGTAACTTCAACTTTTGGGGATGGCAAGCCATTATTGTTGCTGCTGTTATTACACTACCATTAGGGTATACTTCATCTAAAGAATATGCAGAGTTAGAATGGCCAATAGATATTGCTATAACATTGGTATGGGTCGCCTTTGGTTGGAATTTAATCGGTACCATTCTCAAAAGAAGACAACGCCATATGTATGTGGCTATTTGGTTTTATTTAGCAACTTTTGTTACTGTTGCGGTATTGCATATTTTTAATAGTTTAGCTCTCCCTGTTGGTGCTCTTAAAAGTTATTCTGTATACGCAGGAGTACAAGATGCACTAGTACAATGGTGGTACGGTCATAATGCCGTAGCGTTCTTTTTAACAACACCGTTCTTAGGGTTAATGTATTATTTTGTTCCCAAAGCGGCAAACAGGCCTGTGTACTCCTATAGACTGTCTATTGTACACTTCTGGTCCTTAATTTTCCTATACATTTGGGCAGGACCACACCACTTGCTATATACATCGCTACCAGAATGGGCGCAAAACTTAGGCGTTGCTTTTTCCATAATGCTCCTTGCCCCTTCTTGGGGTGGTATGATTAACGGACTCCTTACTCTTCGTGGTGCATGGGATAAAGTTCGTGTTGACCCTACCCTTAAATTCATGGTAGTTGCTATTACTGGCTATGGTATGGCAACCTTCGAAGGACCATTATTATCCTTAAAAAACGTAAATGCAATTGCGCACTTTAGTGATTGGATTATTGCTCATGTTCACGTAGGTGCCTTAGCTTGGAACGGATTCCTAACCTTTGGTATGATTTACTGGATGATTCCAAAACTATTTAAAACAAAATTGTATTCTTTAAAATTGGCGAATTTCCATTTCTGGATTGGAACCTTAGGTATTATCCTCTATGCGCTTCCAATGTATGTTGCAGGATTTACACAAGCACTAATGTGGAAAGAGTTTAACCCAGACGGTACTTTAGCATATGGAAACTTCTTAGAAACTGTTAATCAGATTATGATGATGTACGGTTGGAGAGCTGTTGGTGGAAGTTTATTTATCATTGGTATGCTGGTACTGGTTTACAATGTTATTATGACCATCAGAAATGGTGTTGACGTTGAAGATGAATTAGCAGAAGCACCTGCCCTAATCAAAGTTTCTAAAAGAAGAACATCTGGAGAAACATTCCATGTTTGGCTAGAACGTAAACCTGTACAATTAACAATTCTTGCAACTATTGTTATCCTAATTGGAGGTATTATTCAGATTGTACCAACCATTTTAGTGAAATCGAATATTCCAACAATTACCAGTGTAAAACCATATACGCCATTAGAATTAGAAGGTAGAGATTTATACATCAGAGAAGGTTGTGTTGGGTGTCACTCGCAAATGGTAAGACCATTTAGAAGTGAAGTGGAACGTTACGGAGAGTATTCTAAAGCAGGTGAATTTGTATATGACCATCCATTCCTTTGGGGAAGTAAACGTACAGGGCCTGATTTACATAGAATTGGAGGCAAATATTCCGACAGTTGGCATTTAAACCATATGTACGACCCACAAAGTACCTCATCTGGTTCTATTATGCCTGCTTACCAATGGATTGTTAGAGACGAGTTGGACCGTAGTGATACGCAAGCAAAAATGGAAGTCATGGTAACTTTAGGTGTCCCATATACAGAAGAAGAGGTTGCAAACGCAATGCAACACATGGACGAACAGGCTATAAAAATAGAACAAAACCTGTATTCCGACCCAGACTTTGCAAAAGGGTATGACGATGATAAAAAGTATGCAAAAGAAAACGGAGAAGCTTTCATAGAAATGCGTAACAGAGAAATTGTAGCGCTTATTGCATACCTCCAACGTCTTGGTACAGATATTAAAGTAAAAGAATAAATACTATAGCTATGTTCAAATTTATAAAAGGTCATATGGAAAGTATAGATGGTATAGCCACCTATCCCATGGTATCATTACTCATCTTTTTTGTGTTTTTTGTTGCACTTTTCTGGTGGGTAATAACCGCAAAAAAAGAGTATATAAAAGAGGTTAGTGAATTGCCTTTTGAAGACAATAACCAAACTAAAGAACAAACGCTATGAAAAATATGACCCCTTGGTGGATTCGCATCCCCGTAGTATTCTTTACTATCTTCGGATTGATGGAGTTTTTTATAGACTCAGGCGGTAAACCTGCATTTTTAGCCTACCCTATTACCCAGTTCTTTTTGTTATTGGTATTAATGATTTTAATAGCAATAGAACTAATCCTTAAATCCATAGAAAACATAATGTTTCAAACATTATCGGAAGAGGCTAAAGAACGTTATTTAGAAGTGAAAACTAAAAAACGTGAATGGACATGGGCTAAAAATCTGTTTGGAAAAATGACAGGAAATAAGCCAATTGAGGAAGAACACGAAATTATTTTAGACCATGATTACGATGGTATAAAAGAGTTAGATAATGAACTTCCGCCATGGTGGGTATATATGTTCTATGCTACTATAATTTTTGCCGTAGTTTATATGGCTCGTTTCCATGTTTTCAATGGCGACAACCAAATAATGGAATATGAAAATCAATTAGTTCAGGCTAAAATAGATTTAGAAGAATATAAAAAAACAGCCAAAAATTTAATCGATTATAATACCGTAGAATTGTTAACAGAAGAAGCAGATATAAAAGCTGGAAAAACTATTTTCGAAACAACCTGTGCAGTATGCCACCTTCAAGATGGTGGGGGTAGCATTGGTCCTAACCTAACGGATAAATACTGGATTCTAGGTGGGGATATCAAGAGTTTATACAAAACAGTTTCCGAAGGCGGTAGAGATGGTAAAGGAATGGTTTCCTGGAAACAGATTCTGAAACCTTTAGAAATGGCACAAGTATCTAGTTATATTTTAACCTTACAAGGAACAACTCCTGCAACACCTAAAGCTGCCGAGGGAGACCTTTGGGAAGAGGAAGAAGAGAGCAAGTAAAACAGTACAAACACTACCCTTTTCTCCATTAACTATAGGGAGAGGGTAGTATATCTTAATTCAGAGGAAGTAAATGGCAATGGAGAATAATTTTAGAGATACCATAGGCACCATCACCGAAGATGGGAAGCGTGCTTGGGTATACCCTAAAAAACCAAGCGGTAAACTATACGAATATCGCAAATGGGTTAGTTACTTCTTGCTTTCATTTCTTGCCTTAGCTCCTTTCGTTAAAATAAACGGGAATCAATTTTTACTGTTCAATATTTTTGATAGACGTTTTAATATTTGTAGTGTCCCTTTTTGGCCGCAAGATTTTCACCTTATGGTGGTAGCCATGATTGCTGGCGTTATTTTTATTGCACTATTTACAGTTGCCTTTGGTCGTGTTTTTTGTGGGTGGATTTGCCCACAAACCATATTCCTAGAAATGGTTTTCCGTAGAATTGAATATTGGATAGACGGGGACAGGGGTGCACAAATACGATTAGACAAACAACCTTGGACAAAAGATAAAATAAAAAAACGGGTTTTAAAATGGAGTGTTTTTTTCATCATTTCTTTCCTAATTGCAAATATTTTTCTCGCCTATTTTATTAGTGGTGATAAACTAATAGAACATATAATTGATAACCCTATAGACAATATAAACACGCTTATTTCCTTATTGATTTTCACAGGTGTTTTCTATTTTGTTTTTGCATGGTTCCGAGAACAAGTTTGCATTATTGCTTGCCCTTATGGTAGACTTCAAGGTGTTTTACTAGATAACAAATCTATTATTGTTGCCTATGACCATAAACGTGGTGAAGATGAAAATGGCAGAAAAAAGTTTCGCAAGAATGAAGACAGAAACGAACTTGGCCATGGTGATTGCATAGATTGTTTTCAATGTGTCAATGTATGCCCTACTGGTATCGATATTCGAAATGGAACACAACTAGAATGTGTTAATTGTACCGCCTGTATTGACGAATGTGACACCATAATGGAAAAAGTAAACCTTCCAAAAGGGCTAATTCGTTTTACAAGTGAAGACAATATAGAACGAAAAGCAAAATTTACATTTACCCCTAGACTAAAAGGGTATTCTGCTGTTTTATTCATTCTAACCGGAATTTTGGTTGGACTAATGTTCTTACGTAACGATATTGAAACTAGCGTTCTACGTTTACCAGGGCAACTATACCAAAGGAAAGAAGGAAATATTATCAGCAATGTCTATACCTATAAATTGGTGAATAAAACAACAGAAGACATCGCTGATGTTAGTTTCAAACTACTATCGCACAAAGGGAAAATTGAATTGGTTACACACCGAAATTTTGAAGTGAAAGCGCAAGAATTAGCAGAAGGAACTTTATTCATAGAAATAAACAATTCTGCCTTAAACGGAGATAAAGACAAAATTAAAATTGGAATATATAGTGTTGACAAACAAATTGAAACCTTAACGGTTCGATTTTTAGCTCCTAGGAGTTATAAATGAGAGTAGAGAAAAAATAAACTCCTACGAATAACTAAAATAAAGGAACATGAAAATAAATTGGGGAACAAGTATCGTACTAGTAATGATTTCATTCATGGCTTTTATTCTATACTTTGTTGTTGTAATGAGTACAGACAATCAGGCGAATCATGATTTAGTAGTAGAAGAATATTACAAAGCAGAGCTTGGCTACCAACAAGAGATTGATGCAGAAGTTAACGCTCGCGAATTAGGAATCTCTGTAACAATTAAACAAACCCCTAAAGGACTTTTAATACATTTCCCAAACATGCCCGAAGATTCGGGACTTGGAGATATTACAGGTACAGTGTCCCTGTATAGACCATCTAATAAGCACTTGGATTTCGACTTACCCATTAGTCTATCCAAAGAACATTTGCTCGTACCTGACAAACGCTTAGTGGATGGTCGCTGGGACATTAAAATCTCTTGGAAATACAAAAACAACAGCAAACTATATATGCGTAAAAAAAGTATTACGTATTGATTGTTGCTAGTTGATTATTGATTAAAAAGGCATGTCAGGCTGAGCGCAGTCGAAGCCCTTAGTCAATACAATCATCATCAAAAAATAATTGTTTGTTAAAACTAGCCATTCAACCGTATAATTTTTAGTTTTAATTTATCACTTTATAGCTTACTATTATGTTAGTATCGGCACTTATATTAGGTCTTATGGGAAGTTTGCATTGCGTTGGCATGTGCGGCCCTATTGCCTTTATGCTGCCTGTAGACCACTCCAATAACTATAAGAAATTCAGTCAGATTTTCATTTATCATTTTGGTCGACTATTGGCCTACGGCTCCCTGGGGTTGGTCTTTGGCTTTTTAGGGAAAGGTTTAGTCGTTTTCGGAATGCAACAAAAACTGTCTATTTTCATAGGTGTGCTTATGATTGTTGTTGTTCTTATTCCACACCACACTTTTAATAAATATAATTTTTCAAGACCAATTTATAAACTCATTTCAAAAATTAAAAGTGCTTTAGGAAAAGAACTGCAAAAGAAGACAGCAGACACTTTTATAACCATCGGTTTCTTAAATGGTTTTTTACCCTGTGGATTAGTTTATATGGCACTTTTTGGTGCTATTGCTATGGGTAATCCACTTTTAGGTTCCTTATACATGCTTCTATTTGGAATTGGTACTATTCCCTTAATGACAACTGCCATTTATTTTACCAGCCTTCTTAAAGGTAGCGCACGACAAAAAATACAGCGTCTAATTCCCGTTTTTGTAATGCTTATTGGTGTTTTATTTATTATTAGAGGTCTTGGCTTAGGAATTCCTTACCTATCTCCTGCTGCCGTTACAGAAGTTGTCTCCAGTGAAATTGATTGCCATTAAATTCCCTTCTTTAGGGCTTGAAATTTAAAATTCTTTGAAAAACAACCACTTCTTTTATTATTCCTTTAATCTATCAAAAAGGATGGACGTCTCAACAAATTTCCTATGTTCTTTGCTTGTAAGTTTTTCTAATAAATCAAATGAAGCAATATAACTCACCAAACTACCATTTGAAGAAATGAATTTCCCATCCTGAACTACTGCTATTTTACTGTCGTCGGCAACCTTTAAATTAGGATAATCCGTTTGTAAAATTTTTCCACCAGTTACATAGGTTACTATTTCTTTATTGTCTGCTATTCCTGTTTCTCCAATTAAAAAAGCTCCCGCACAATGACTGGCAATATATTTTGTCGTTTTATTTTGCTCTTTTACAAACGCAACTAATCTTTTATCTGAGGTTTGATCAGACGGATTATAAGAACTTGGCACTACTAAAACTTTCAGGTCAGGAATGTCATCAATTATAAAGTCCGGTTGTATTTTTAATCCATGCGCACTTATATAGGTCTTGTTTTCTTTTGCAATCATTACCACATTAAAAAAAGATTTTCCTTCTACATTTGAATTAGAAAAAACATCCAACGGTGCAACGACTTCATTAATTATGACCCCTTCAAATATTAATATCCCTATCGTTGTCAAACTCTTATCTATTGTTTTTCCCATAGCCTGTTCTTGTATTGCTATTGCCGTGTTTTTCGTGTTTTCTACAGTGTTTTTTCTTTGCTCGGAGCAGCTTGCACTAGCAAGACCAACCATACATACTAAAAGTATTCTTTTCATTTTAAACTTTGTTTAATGCAAAAATATGGAAGTGTGAAAAGAAAAATCTTAATCAAGATTAAGAAATAAAATTATTTTTTCTTGGCTTTTATTTTACTTACGAATTCGGGTGACATTCCTAAATAAGATGCTATCATATACTGGGGAACTCTTTGTGCAAATTCAGGATTTGCAGAAATAAATGTATTAAATAGTTCTTCTCCTGTTAGACTGTATAAATAGCCAACCCTCTTCTGAATAGCAATGTACGTTTTTTCCATTATTTTGCGAAACAACCGCTCTATTTGTGGTAGCTTATGGCATAATTCATCAAAGGATTTTTCCGGCAATTCCAGTAATTCTGTCTTTTCAATTGCTTGTATATATACTTCTGATGCGGTTTCATTGACTAGACTTTCATAATCTGTAATCCACCAATTATCGATTCCGAAATGTATAATTTGTTCGTTTCCTTTTGTATCAATATAATACAAACGGATGCAACCTTTAGTTATATAGTATCTTGATTTACAAATTTTACCTTCTTTGAGCAAAAACTCTCTTTTCTTTAACGTTTTTGGCATTAAATAAGACTGAAACAACGCAACTTCATCTTCTGAAATACTAATATACCTCCTTATATATTCCGTTAAATTCTGGTTCATTTGTTTTGATTTTTATGCCTGAATCCAAACATTCCATTTTTTATATAAAACGTTTTGACGCAACTATATTTTAATATGGTTTAGACTTTGTTTACTCCTTGGATACAACAACTTTCTTACCAATACTATTTTCCTTTTCAATAGTTTCAATCATATATTTAGCTAGTGCGAGTCGACTAATAGTAAGTTTTGGTCTTGGATTATTATTAAAACTTTCTCTTACAGTTTGTTTTTTATTTGAATTGGTCAATCCAGCCAGTCGTACAATTGTCCAATTAAGGGTCGCTTGTTGTAGCAACTTTTCTTGACGTTCATGATCTTCATATGCTATAGCTATATTGCTGTTTTCTATTAACCATTTAAACCATTTTGGAATTTCATGTTTTGTTTCCGATACTCCCCAAGCTGAACAAATTATTATTCTTTGAACATTTTTATCAGTTGCAATAGCAAGAGTTTTAGACATTACGTCTGAAAGAAAATATTTAGGTGTTCTTATTTTCGACCATGGAAAGTCCGAATTTCGAGATATGTTCAGGACACTTATTATACAATTACACCCTTCCATCGCTTTTCTCAAGTCATCTACACAGCTTGGACTTCCCTTGAAAATACTTATGTTATTTTGGATTTCTATTTTCTCAGGATTTCGAACTAAACAATTTACTTTATACCCTTTTTTTATGGCTAATTGTAAAACTAGTTTTCCTGTTCTCCCAGTTGCTCCAAGTAGAAAAATCTTCATTTCTCCTTAATTTAAGTACTGCATAATTTAATATACGTTAACCAAAGCTACAAAATAAATTCTAGTCTCAAGGCAATAAATAGTTGCATATACAACTTGATTAATTACCTTTGTATTATGAAACAAAAAAACATAGACTCATTTGATCCCCTAACATGTATCTCAGGTAAAATTATGAAATGCAATCGGATGGTAGCTAATGTTTATAGAAAACACTTGTCTAAATTTAATGTAACAGATAGTCAACTAAGTGTGATTTTTGTTTTGAGTAAAGCAAAGAGTATCAATCAAAAAGGAATAGCGGAAATTCTTGTTTTGGAAAAATCAACCATAAATAGAAACATCCGCAGATTGCTTAATGATGGTATAATAAAAAAAGGTAAGGATATGAATTTGAGTCTTACAAGTAAAGGACAAATACTATTGAAAAAAGCTCTTGTTGGTTGGGGAAAATTTATGACAGAGATAAACTCCAGTCTTGGAGAGGATGGAATAATGGCGTTAGACTTAGTTACAAGTAAATTAACTCCTTAAAAAAAATAATTCAATGGTTGTATATACAACCATTGATAAGCGTATTAAATAAATAATAAATCAATCAGAATTCATGAAATCATTCAACAAAACAGAATCTTATTTTAGCCTAATAATAATCCTATGGGGACTATTCGTATTTTATCTTGGTTATAACGAAATCTTTTTAAATTACCACCCATTACTATTTGGCTTTACAGTAGTTACAATAATGATATTAATTATAACTACTTATTGGGCGGCAAAATCATTCCGGAAATTTTCAGATACGATTCCACTTAGGACTATTGCTTTGCTTCATTCTTGGCGAATATTTGCTGGCTGGGCATTTTTAGCATCAACAGAAGTACTACCAGAAACTTTTGTTCGAAATGCAGGAATTGGAGACATAATTGCTGGATTTTTAGGCTTGGGTATTTTTATTTTCGGGAGTACAAAACGCAACCATCTTATTTTTAATATTATTGGCTTGGCAGATTTTCTTCTGGCAGTTGGTACAGGTATTACCTTAACATTATTAGGAAGTCAGGGAATGTCGGGAATAATGAAATTACCTCTAATAATTATTCCTTTATTAGGTGTTCCTCTTTCCGGATATTCTCATGTAGTTGCCTTAAAAAGGCTCTTTGGTAAAAAGGGCATTAAAATAAATGAATTTATAGATTAATAAAAATCATGAAATACAATTATAAAGTTTTTAAGAATTCGGAGTATACTATAATCCATTCATCGGGGCTTAAAATTGGCCAAAAAATTCCCGATTTAGACGTTTATGATTTAGAGGGAAATAAAAAATCATTTTTAAGCCTTGTGAGTACTCCAATAATACTTGAAACAGGAAGTATTACATGTGGCATGTTTGCGCATCAAAATAAAAGAATGAATGCCCTTGCTAAAAAACAGGAAGACTTCACATTTTTAATATTGTATGTAAGAGAAGTACATCCAGGAAAATTAATTAAACCCCATGATTCCATAAGTCAAAAATGTCTATTAGCAGAAAGATTGCTAACTGAGGAAAAGATACAAAATAGGTTCGTTGTAGTAGATAACCTAAATGGTGATTTACACCAATTACTTGGGGCTTTACCAAATATGGTATTTCTAATTAATGAAGCGGGAGAGATTTGCTACAAAAATGACTGGAACAACTCTAAACAGCTTGAAAAAGCAATTAATTCGTATACTAAATCAGAAAAAGTAATTAAACAAAAATGGACTATGCTTCCTATACCAAACTTAAAAGCTGATTATCGTGTGTTTAAAAGAGCGGGCTGGGATGCTGGTTTAGATTTTATTAAAGCGCTACCGAAGCTTATTTATTCACATCTAATACAAGGAATAAACAATTACTTTAAATAAAATTGAAATAGTCCGTAGATAAGTAGTGTTGTAATATGATCAAAATTAAGTTTCTTAAATTTTAAAGGTAACTACAGGTAATTTTGAATGGTTCGCTATGTCTTCTCCGATACTTCCATTAAAGAAATGTAACAAACCACGATGTTTATGCGTTTGTATCACAATAATGTCTGCATTAACCTTAATTTAAGTACTGCATAATTTAATAAATATATACGAGATTGTTATTCTCAATATATTACTACAATTTCATTTGGTTGAAAGCAGTACTGTAAATATACCAAAAACCCTTGTTTTAAAAATGTAGGCCAGACTGTAGTAAAAACCTAAAAATCTTTCTTTTTAGATTTTCTATAAATGTTAAATGTGGGGATAAAGACCCAAACAGACAGTGCTGTTATAGATAATAACACGCCTAAATTAGTACCGAAAAACTTTTGAAATACCGCCCCTGTATAGCCTAATAATGCAGAAATATCCAACTTTAATAAAATTAATATACGAGACAAATCTATTGGATTAAACATAGTCGCTACTAAGGAAAATTTATCCAAAGGGTAGGATTCAAAATACATTAAGAACATTAGAAAAAGTCCGTCATAGACCACAGCTAAAAATAACCAGACCAAAATAGCATACCCAAAACCTTTTATTTTATTCTCATTATACAATGCAATATTAAATGCCAATGCCGTAAAAATGAGTGTTAAAAACGCCCCTGTTACCAGAAGTAAGGAAAAATCCCAAATAGCATTGGACTCAAACAATCCATAAAATACAAATGGTAATCCTAAACCCAATATAAGACTCATAGAAAGGGAAAGTGCTACGCCTAAATACTGTCCAATAAAAATAGAAGAACGTTTAATTGGCTGTGCTAACAATAACTCTGTAAACTCCTTAGAATTGTAATAATACATAACTCCGAAAATAGTTCCTATTAATGGTACTATAATAATGATTACATTCATTAAGGTTATTACCGCTTTAGAGAGGTCGTTATTTAAAAACAACAATACTACACCTAGTAAGAGATAAAACAAAAAATACACATAGCTCCAACGGCTACGCATAAGATCGTAAAAACTATATTTTAATATTTTAAACATAACTATGAATTAAAATGGTTGCAATTGCATGCTCAAAATCGTCTTGCTTTGTCTTCTCTTTTAATGCTTCTATACTTCCTTTAAAATAGACCTTACCATCTAAAAGGAAAACAATTTCATCTGCCACTTCTTCTACAAAACTCAAAATGTGCGATGTAATTACAATCGTCTTTCCCTTTGCTTTTTCTTCTTTTATAAGCTCTTTTAACCGTAAAAGTGCAATGGGATCTAAACCTGATGTAGGCTCATCTAAAATTATAAGGGGGCTATTAAACATAAATGTTAGTAGCAAGTTGACTTTTTGCTTTGTTCCTCCAGATAAATTACCAAGCTTTTTGTCTAAAAAAGGGGCGAGTTGAAAACGTTCTATTAACCCAGTATCATCTCCTGGCTTTCCCCGTAAATCTTTAATCATTTTAATGAGCTCCTTTACGGAAAGGTTACTGGGAAAATTGGCTATTTGCGGCAAATAATCTATATGCTGGCGATAGGCCCAATTGTTCTTAACAGAAATATCTTTCACTACTATTTCTCCTTTGTTAGGAAGTACCATTCCTAAAATGCACTTAATTAAAGTGGTTTTCCCCGATCCATTAGGGCCTAGTACTACAAATATACCTCCGTCAGAAATACTTAAATCAATTCCACTAAGCACCTGATTTTTCCCAAACCGTTTGTGTATGTTTTTTATCTCTATCATTTTATTCTCTTCATTAATGGGGTGTCATCTAAAAGATTACTTGGTGTAAAAACAGGGGACACTTTCTCTGAAAAATCTATGATGTCTATAAACAAACTACGCAGTAAAATAATAGTTTCTGGAGTTCTGTTTACGATATAAGAAAACAACTTTACAGGGCGATATGGCACATCTCCAACGCCATCTTTATCCAAATCGTATCCTGTATAGCTGCTCCAATAATTAGCATTAAATTCATTGTCGTTTAACCTACTATTATAAGAAAGATCAAAAGAATTATATAGAAAATTATTCTTTGTAAATTTATTTTCATAACAGGCTCCTCGCACTTTTATAGCCCATCCGTTATTTATAAAATCATTATTACTGTATGTTATTCGGTTGGATCCCTCTATATTAATTCCGGTAGTATTTTCTTCGAACCTATTTCCAATTATTTCTGCATCATTAATTTCTTTTAACAACAATCCGTAAGATGCCGCTCCCCAATTTTCTTTAAAAACATTATTGTGCATTTTTATATTTTTTGAAAACATAACCGCTACCCCAGCGCCATTATTTTCAAAAACATTATCTATATAGTCATCATTATTTGAGAACATAAAATGTAATCCATACCGAAGATTATTAGCACTTACATTATTCTTTATGGTACAATAATCTGAAAATTCTAGATAAATTCCGTCCCGTACTTTTTCCACAAAATTATGTTCAATCTCTATATTCTTACAATACCAAAGCTGGATTCCATTTCCCGAATTATATTCTTCCTTTGCCGCTCCTATAATCTTATTATGAAACACTTTTCCGTCTCTTGCTTTTTCTAAATATATCCCAAAAAAAAGCTTCTCTAAGACCAAATTCTGTATCACAAAATTCTTTTTCTTCCGTACTCTAACCGCTGCGTAATCTGTTGTATAACTTGTTCCTACATTTATAATAAAAAAACCATCTAGGGTAACATCATCAGAAACAATGGTTATTATTTCCCCTCTCTTTTCCCCGTCTATAACTGGATAATCTTTTCCTATAAGAGTCAGTGGTTTATCTATAATAAGGTTGTATTCTTTGTATGTTCCTTTCTGCACTAAAACAGTATCGTACTCTTTTGCCAAAGCAATTCCTTCCTTTATGGTTGTTACAGTACAGGTCTTACAAACAGTAACCTGTATAGCATAAACCCCAATTCCTAAGAATAGAAAAAACAAAAATAGTATGTATTTTAGCCTGCCCATTTATTCGTTTAAATGTTTTACCAATACTTCCCAGACATACAGCTTTCCTTCGTTTTCGTCTATAATTTCCATAGCGGATTCTTCCTTTTTAAAAGCTGTTAAAAATGCACCCATAGGGCTAGGTATTCGTTTCGAAATTAAAAATATTGCCTCCTGTGCATTTATTAATTCTTCTGGGCTTTCATAATGATTCACCAAATACATGGCTTTCTCTCCTGCATCTATCTCTTTGTCAAAATTTACCATGCATTCAATTGCATCAAATTTGTAAACCTTGCCTTTATCTGTAACAATTTCTGCCCCATGAATCTTATCTACAATGGTCATTTTACAAAAATGACATCCGTCTGACCCATATACAATTGCCTCTGGAGCAATACTACACGAGCTTAATAAAACTACCATTAATAGGATAATTAGTTGTTGGTGTCTCATTATTTCCTATTTATAATTCTCTTTTCTTTTTTCCCAATGAAATAAGAAATAAAAGTTAGACTCATACCTATTGCAAGAAAGAGCGCTCCTAATCTTGGGTAGGAATGTGCTCTAAAATTTAAAATATCTTTTGTTCCAAATAATGGTGGCTGAAAACCCATTGTAGATCCATCAGGATTTGTAAATTTCATAATTGCTTTTGGATCCAAATTATGTCCATAATCATACTCCCATAAATAGAAATCGTACATTCCTGCTATGCCTAATATGCTCATTAGAACAAACCAAACTAGATACCATTTATACCTCCCTAAAAAACCAATTAATAGCCCTACTACTCCCATACCACCAACTACCAACGGAAAAATCTTAAACTCTGGTATGGAATCTGGTATATACTGCATACCAACATAATGGTTCATTAAGTTTATGTTTTTAATATCAAACTCGTTCATATCTGCAAATCTATCTATGTAAATATCCATGCCTAGGGGTGTAGGGTATTGCGGGGCTTCTAAAGTTATATTCCATAGCGGAAAAACAAATAATGCCAATGGCAATAACGCACCTAGTATCATTACTATTTGTGATTTTTTCATATGCCTATATTTTAATTATTTATATGCTGTAAAAAGTTGTTTTACTATTTTCTTGATTGCTGAAGAGCTACCTGACTCAATAAATAGTAATCGTAATTAAATTTCTTTTTTGTAACCATTGTAAAGACTTCATGTAATAACACTTTTATCTTTCACAATGTTTTGTCCTCTAAAAATGATAAAACGGGAGGAGGCTTTTTCCTCCCGTTTTAAGAAACATCAGCACAATCACTATGCTGAACCACTAAAATTAACCAACAATCAATCTTCCCCAAGACCCCAAGACAACTCAATGCTTGACGACGCTGGAGAAACTCTTACATACCCTTGCATTTCTTGGTGCAATGCGGAACAGAAATCTGTACAGTAAAATGGCCATACTCCTACTTGTTTAGGATGCCATACAAATGTTTCTGTCTGTCCTGGCATAATTAATAATTCCGATGTATTTGCTCCAATTATACTTATTCCATGAGGTACATCATAATCTTGTTCTAAGTTTGTTACATGGAAATACACCTTATCTCCTACCTTAACTCCCTCTATATTATCTGGCGAAAAGTGACTGCGTATCATCGTCATATAAATATGAACCTCTTTTCCTTTTCTTACTACTCTAGTATCTGCATCTGAGAACGCAGCATGTGGATGCTTGTTTTCTTCTAGCTTGTATAATTTCTTAGAGTTCTTCTTTATTAAATCTGCTGGAATACCTGCTGCGTAATGCGGCTCTCCAATGGTTGGAAAATCTAATAACAGCTCCATCTTCTCTCCTGTAATATCATACAATTGAGCAGATTGTGTTACCTCTGGTCCAGTTGGCAGGTATCTGTCTTTTGTTATTTTATTCAATGCTAACGCATATTTACCAAAAGATTTTCTAGAGTTTCCTCCTGGAATCATAATATGACCTACAGAATAATACGTTGGTTTTCTGTCGATAATTTCCCAAGTTCCCAATTTCCATTTTACTACTTCTGAAGAAATAAAGAAGGTTGTATATGCATTTCCTTTGTCATCAAATTCGGTATGTAAAGGCCCTAATCCTGGTTGCTCCACAACTCCTGCAAGAATATCATCGAACTTAAGAATAGGAATACCATAGGCATCACCATCAAATTTCTTTCCTTCAATTGCTGCGATCATATTGGTAAATGAATGTACCGTTAGATTGGAGGATAATTTACCATTACCGATAATGTATTCTCCAGAAGGATCAACATCTACTCCATGAGGAGATTTAGGTGTTGGCAATAAGAATATTGCCCCTGGAACCTCAGATGGATTAACCACTAACACTTCTTTCTTCATGGTAGAAGTTGCAGAATGTGTAGATTCATCATATATATTATGTGCATAATTAGTAGGCATCATTGTTCCTCCTCCATTATTTACATATTCTTCTACTTTTTTCCAGTTAATTGCGGCTATAAAATCTTTATCATTCTGAGAAGCATTTACTTCTAATAAAGTATTTGCTTCTTCCGTATTATAGGTAGTAAAGAAAAACCATCCATGAGATTTTCCTCGCCCAGGATGTGATAAATCGTAGTTAAACCCTGGCATTAATATTTGAAATTTAATATTCATTTCGCCATCTTCTGGGTCTACACTAATAAAAGAAAGGGCTCCTTTAAAGTTTCCTTTATAGTCTTTTATAGACATATCTCTCTGTGGTACTGGCACAGAAAAACGTGTTCCTGCAACTACATACTCCGTGTTTTCTGTAACAAAAGAAGAACTATGATTTCCTGCACTATTAGGAATCTCTATTATCTCTGTAGTTTCAAATGTGGTTAAATCAATTTTAGCAATACGCGGTGTATTATTGCCATTAATAAATATCCAACGGCCATCTAATTCCCCATTTGTTTGAGAAATATCTGGATGATGAGAATCATCCCATGGAATAAATCCGTGAGATGTATTTAACATTGGTTTGGTCTCCTCATTATAACCGTATGCTTTTTCTGCATCCTGAGAAAAAACTGGAATTACCTTAAACAACCTTCCTGATGGAAGACCATACACCGCTAATTGCCCACTGAAACCTCCTGATAAAAAGGCATAAAATTCATCGTGCTCTCCTGGAGCTACGTATACTTTTTCTGCTGCTGAGGAACTTAATGCACCACTGTTTGCAGTTTTCGAGTTTATATTGCTACAACCTGTAACAAGTAATGCAGTAGCCGCTACTGCGAAAAACAATTTTGTTATTTTCATCATGATTCTATTATATTTAATTGGTTGGTAATATTACTTTGTCTACAACATGCACGATACCATTACCGGCCTTAATACTTGCTATAATCTTTGCTCCTCCAACATAAACATCATTCCCTTTTACTTCTACTGTAACACTTTCATTGCTTGCCTGTCCTAATTTTTTAAACTTCCGTAAAAAGTCCTTAGAATAGTTTCCTGGAGTAACATGATGCTTTAAAATAAAAGCAAGCTTGGCCTTATTCTCTGGCTTCAATAAACTTTCTACAGTACCTTCTGGCAAGGCATCAAAAGCAGCATTAGTTGGTGCAAAAACCATTAATGGTCCAGCATTCACCAAAGAATTCTCTAGGCCTGCTGCCTGTACTGCTGCAACCAAAGTAGTGTGGTCTTTAGAGCCTATGGCAATATTTAACACATTTGGTGTTGCCTCATCATCCTTTATAAATGCCTGCCCTTTGCCCTTAGTATCTTTAACCTCTTGCACTACATTGGAGCTTGCTTTTTCTTGATTCCCGTTTTTACAGCCTACGAAGGATAAAATCAATATTGCATAAAATAATAATGGTGTTTTTGTTTTCATGATTAACTATATTATAGGGTTCTGAAATACTCTAAAACGGCTCTTGCCTCCTCTTCGCTCAAACTTTGATTTGCCATTGGTGACCCATTAAATTCCATTAATAAATCTTTCGCCAACTGGTCTTTTTTTACCATTTCATCTGGATTCAAAATCATATTCATTACCCATTCTGGTGATCTTCTTTTTAATATTCCTGACGGTGGTGGTCCAATAAATTTTTTAGTTGCTCTATGACAAGCAGTACACATTTTTTTAAAAATGTCTGCGCCTTTTGCTGCAATTTCTTGGTTAATTTCTGCTGGTAATTCTAAGGATTTAATTGGCCCAACTCCTTTGTTTTCTAAATCGATTCGTTTGGAAGGCGCAATCGTAGAACTTGCTTTTTTAGTTGGTACCGCAGCAGTTGTTTTTGTTTTCTTTGTTTTCATAGAGAATCCTTCTTTTTTCTCTGCTTTACCACCACAGCTAAGAACCAAAATAGCCAGAAACAGTGTTCCAATCTTTACTAGTGCTTTCATCTTTACTTGTTTTATAACACAAAATTAAGTGCATTAGAAGTGTTATAATATGACAAAAATCATATTTAGGATAAAAATGTCTTTTTTATAGATTTAAACATAAAAAAAGGAAGAATAGATATCTATTTTTCCTTTTTCTTTATAATAACTTTGAGCTACAACGCTTAAATTATACTCTTAAATCTTAAAAGTAACCACAGGTAATTTTGAATGATTCGCAATGTCCTCTCCTATGCTTCCATGAAAGAAATGTAATAAACCACGATGCCCATGTGTTGGTATTGCAATAATGTCTGCATTAATCTTTTCGCTATAATTTAAAATACCTTTTTCTATACTGTAATCATTATATATCTCTACTTGTTTTCCTTCTCCTGATTTCAATAGAAACGTAGAAATTCTTTTGTAGATATCGCGAGTACTTATAAAAGCATCTCCTGGTGTATTTATATATACCAAGTGTAATTCTGCTGATAATTTCTTAGCGAAATCCATCGCTTTCTTGAAAGCTGAAATGTTCTCCTCCTTAAAATCACAGGCAAAGACAAAATGTTCTATTTTAAAATCCTCTATTTCGCTTTTTATCACCAAAACTGGGATATCTGAATGCCTAACTACCTTTTCGGCATTAGAACCAACAAAAATCTCATGTAGACCATCTGTACCATGAGAACCAATAACAACTAAATTCGCTTTATGCTTTTTTGCTACCTCATTAACCTCACTAAACACTTTAAAATGTTTTACTATTGGTGTTACCTTTATATCTTTAAGGTATGGTTTATCTAAAAACTCCGTAAACCTTTTCTCTGCCAGTTTCAGGAAAAACACAGCTTGTTGTTGGTGTATTCCTTCTGTAGAAGATATTATGGCATCTGATAATTCTAACATATGAAGAGCAAAAATCTCAGAACCGTGTTTTTTTGCCAACGATGCCGCTACTTTTAGTGCGAATTCCGAATGCTCTGAAAAATCTACTGGGACTATTATTTTTTTCATCTCTTTCTTAATTTTTATAATACTGTATATTCTAAATAATTTCGTATCACATATAACTTAAAAAAGTCCTAAATTATTGCTTCTTAACACAATAAAAATCCCCTATTTCTATTAAACGTCATTAGGCGCGATTAAATTCGTTTCTTTTTAGCTGTATTGTATTGAAAAAATACACCAATTACTATACGCTAGTTTATTACAAAAATAAAAAACGAATGGTTATATAAATGATGTATTCTAATTTTACAGGGCTCAAATTTATTTCTTTTCTATTAAATTGTCATAGAAAACAACCTTGTTTCGGGTGCTTTTCTATGCAATAACACATCAAAAGCCATACAGATGTTTCTGATGAAAGGTTGGCCTTTTTCCAAAACTTTAACCTCAGTAGAAGAAACGGTTACTAGTCCATCTAATTCCATTTCCTCCAATTTAGACAAGGTACTTAGTAGCTCAGGGAAAAACTGTTCTTGCTTCATCCAAGATGTTTCGAACCTACACATTAAATTTAGAATATGCTTCCGAATTATTTCATCTTCCTTACTTAAAATATGTCCTCTATACACAGGGATTATATCTTGTTCCAAAAGCTCATAGTACTTCCTTAAATTCTTTTCATTTTGAGCAAAACTATACCAACTATCACTTATACTAGAGGTCCCTAAACCAACCATTAGCTGTGTTTTAGATGCCGTATACCCCATAAAATTACGATGTAATCCACCAGATTTCATAGATTTATAGAGACTATCTGTTTCTATAGCGAAATGATCCATTCCTATTTCTTTATACCCCACTTGCTCTAGTAGTACTTTCCCATTTTCATACTGGGTTCGTTTCTGGTTTGCGGAAGGTAAATCGGAATCCTTAAATCCTCTTTGTCCATTACCTTTTATCCATGGCACATGTGCATAACTATAAAACGCCAAACGATCTGGCATTAATTCTTTTGTCTTTAAAATGGTTTCTTTCACACATTCCATAGTCTGAAATGGTAATCCATAAATGATATCATGCCCAACAGAAGTATATCCAATTTCTCTGGCTATTTCTGTAACTCTTTTTACATTCTCAAATGGCTGTATTCTGTGTATCGCAATTTGAACCGATTTATTATAATCCTGAACGCCATAACTTACTCTTCGGAAACCTACATTGTATAAGGCTTGTAAATGCTCTCTGGTAGTATTGTTTGGATGCCCTTCAAAACTAAATTCGTGTTGTTCTGCTCTATCTGCAGTAGTAAATATTCCCTCTATTAGCGTAGTTAAATTTTCTGGAGAAAAAAATGTTGGTGTTCCTCCTCCCAAGTGAAGCTCCTTAATAATTGGTCTGGAAGAAAATAAATTGCAATATAATTTCCATTCTTTTAATACAGCAGTAATATAGGGTGATTCGACTTCATGACGTGTAGTAATTCGTTTATGACAACCACAAAAAGTACACAGACTCTCACAAAAAGGTAAATGAATGTAAAGACTTATTCCCTCTGTCTTATTACTTTCATCAAAACTTTTCTGCATGGTACTTTCCCAGCTTTTACTAGTAAACTTATCTACCTCCCAATAAGGAACTGTTGGGTAACTCGTATACCGAGGCCCTGGAATATTATATTTTCTAACTAAATTGCACATACTTTTTTATTACTACATCAAATATATTTATTGCAGCATGTAAAAAATATGATAATTGTCAGGTTTTTCTACAACAATTAGATTAACAGCCTGTTACAAAAAACAAAAGCCTCATTAAAAACGAGGCTTTCTTTACTTTAATAAGTATCTTTTATCCAATTATATGGTTGTCGTTTTACCCACATTCCTCTTGTAAAGTCAGGAAAATCTTGTGGCTCTCCATTATTATCAATAGAAACTTCCGATAATGGTGTAATAGCACTCCAAGCAGCCGCATCATAAGCATCTAATGGTGGTGCTACTTTTTCCTTCGCACTTTCAACAAAAGCATTCATTACAAAGAAATCCATTCCTCCATGACCAGAACCTGCAGCATATTCTCCATGTTTCTTCCACAGTGGGTGATCATACTTCTTTAACCACTCATCTGCAACATCCCATTTATGTGGCTCCGATTTTCCTTCTATATACATTCTGTTACCATCTACTTCCCAAAGTCCGTTTGCACCTTGTACTCTAAATCCTAAAGAATAAGGTCTTGGTAAATTACAATCGTGAGTTACAATTATTGTCTCTCCCATTGCTGTTTCTATTGTTGTAGTAATAACATCGCCTTGCTTAAATTTCACTTTTGCATTTGGATGGTCTTTTCCTCCTTTTTGTACGATATAATTATGTAAACCTATACCCTTACTTGCGTGCGATGTTAGTGATGTAAATCTATTTCCTCTATTTACGTCTATCATTGCTGCAATTGGTCCTACGCCATGTGTAGGATATACATCTGCATTTCTTTTTACAGAATGTGCTGTTCTCCAACTTGCTTCAGATATAGCCTTTTCTCCAAATTCTACGCCACCGCCGTACGGTTGTTTACCATCATTAAATTTCACATGACGTAAATCGTGCTGGTAACCACAACGGAAATGAACTAATTCTCCAAAGACATTCTCGCGTACCATATTCAATACGGCCATAACATCTCTACGGTAGTTTACATTCTCCATTATCATTAAATGGGCTCCTGTTTCTTCATGCGTATTTACCAAATCCCAACATTCTTCCATCGTATTTGCCGCCGAAACTTCTACACCTGTAAACTTCCCTGCTTTCATACTATCTACAGCCATACGTGTATGCCATAGCCATGGGGTAGAAATAATAACCGCATCTACCTCTTCTAACTCCAGTAAATTACGATAATCATAATCTCCATTAGAAAAAATCTTCGGTGCTTTTCCTCCCTTTTTTGCTATGCGTTCTTTTGCTATTGCTATTCTCTTTGGATCAATATCACTAACCGCAACGATATTTATATCGGAACGATTTAACAGGTTATTTAAGTGGTTTGTTCCACGTAAACCTACACCTATTAAACCTACATTTAGTTTGTTATTTTTTGACCGCGTTGTGCCAAAGCTCAAAGAAGGCATCATTGCTATTCCTGCGCCTACCACTGTCGTTTTCTTTATGAAATTTCGTCTAGAACTCATCCCTATCGTTTGATTTGATTATAATACTTTCTGCAATCTACTGATTAATTATCTGACTAATTAAACTTTATGAAAAAAACCAGAACAGATCATGAAATACTGATTTTCAATACACAATACTACTTAAATAACAAAACAAACCCTACCTATTTTTAATCCAATTTCGCATGATTTAACAAAAATCATAGAACTTAAACTAGTAACTTTTTCTTGCTCATATTAAATAATTCGTTGCTAGAGCTAATTTTTGAGTTATCTGTTGATTATAAACTGTTTTAATTCCAATTAAAGCTTATTTTTGCGAGCTTAAATTAGTGATGACATGATATTACTTTTAATGGCTGCTGGTAGAGGTAGCAGATACGGGAAGCTAAAACAATACGATGAATTAGGCCCTAACCAAGAATTTTTAATGGAGTTTAGTATTTCTGACGCATTGGAAAATGGTTTTAACCATATTGTTATTGTCACTCAAAAAGACAATATTAATTTCATTAAAGAGTACTTAATCAAACGTTTACCTGAATCTGTTAAACTAGATGTAGTAGCTCAGGAATTAAACGACCTTCCTGAAGGTTCTAGTTTTTCTGGGGAGCGTATAAAACCATGGGGAACAGCACATGCAGTTTGGTCTGCTAGAAATTATATTGACGCTCCTTTTGTTGTTATAAATGCCGATGATTATTATGGAAAGAATGCGTATACAAATGCGGCTTCTTTTATGAGTAAAGCAACGCAAAACAACAATTATGGTCTTGTAGCTTACACCTTAAAAGACACCTTATCTATCCATGGTTCGGTTTCCAGAGGCGTATGTAAAACAGAGAATGGAAAATTAACTTCCATTATAGAACGTATACAGATAGAAGAAAAAAACACTGTTATTTCTGACTTAGATTCTGGAGAAAAATTTACGGGAGAAGAACTTGCTAGTATGAACTTTTGGATTTGCCCTCCTACTTTATTTCAAGAAATAGAAACCTATTTTAAAACATTTCTTACCAAGGAAGAGAATATTAAAAGTAGTGAAATTTATTTGCCTTTTGTAATTCAAGAAGCATTAAGCAAAGGAAAAGCTACTGTAGATGTTATTCCTTCTAATAGTGATTGGTTTGGAGTAACATACGCTAGCGACAAAGAAATTGCCGTTTCTTTTTTAGAAAAAATGACTGCTAAAAAAGAATACAAATCGCCTCTTTGGAATAGTCAAAAGTAAACTAGAAGCTTTAGTTTAGAACAAACCGTTTATATTCGGAGCAAAGCTCAGAAAAACAACTCCTTGATTGGAATAATTAATACCGTTTTAGTGGACAACAATACTCTAAATACTATTCTGGAACACTTTTCTATTGAAAAGAAAACATACAGTTTCCAACCTATTAACCAAGGTTTTATTAACGATACCTTTTTGGTTTTAAATAACGAAGCTCCTGTTTTCATTTTACAACGGATTAACCATCTTGTTTTTAAAGATGTAGACGGACTAATGAATAATATTGGAAATGCCCTAAGCTATCTTAAGGATTCTGATTATAGTTTTATCGCTTTAGCCAAAACAGAGGACGGAAACATCTATTGCACTCACAATAACGAGCAGTATTGGCGACTTATGTCTTATATAGACCAAAGTACCGCATACAACACCTCCACAGATTCTAAAATTGCCGCAGAGGCTGGTCGTATACTAGGAAAATTTCACCAACTTTTACAAAAGGCTCCCATAGATAATTTTGTAGATACTATTCCACAGTTTCATGATTTAAACTTACGAGAAGACCAGTTTAAATCAGCAATGAACCAAGCGGCTTCAAAAAAAATGGAAACTGCCAAGAATGCTATTGTATTTGCCAAGGAAACATTGGTTAGATTGCAAGAATTAACCCAAGCAGAATTACCACTTCGTATTTGTCATAATGACCCAAAACTTAACAATATCCTTTTTTCTAAAGAAACCAATAAGGCACTTTGTCTAATTGATTTAGACACCATAATGAAAGGATATTTTTACAACGATTTTGGCGATGCTGTTAGAACCATTGTAAACACGGCCGAAGAAGATGAACAAAACCATACCAAAATCACTTTTGATGAAACTCTGTTTGAAGCCTTTATTGCTGGATTAAAAACGAATACTTCATTTTTAACCAACGAAGAGTTAAAATCGCTCCCTCTTGGAGCTGCATTCATGCCTTTTATTCATGGCTTAAGAGCTTTAACCGACTACTTAAACAACAACGTATACTACCGTATATCTTACGAAAATCAAAACCTCGACAGATGTCTTAGCCTGTTCAATTTCACAAAAAAAGCATTGGATAAGGTTAGTTATATGGAAGCAATTATTAAAGAAGAATTTAAACAAACATCTTAATTGCCGAATGACATAAGAAGCACCTTAGTTACCACTATTTCTGTATAAACATAACTATTTTGTGTAATTAAGGGCGTATAGTTATATATTTTACTACTCCAAGCCGTCAAATCTATTTAATATTAGATTTTTTGTTATAATTTTTCTTTTTAAAAGAAACAGGAATGTCCTATTTTTACAATTGCGTAGTACTGGCGTTGAGTTTCAAAGTATGTTTCACAAGAATCCACACCAAAACTTCTTCTTGCTGAAAAACAAATAATTGTGTATTTTCGAAAAAATATAGTTAAAAACTTCTACGGTAAAATCGCATTATTAAGAAAAAGCATTTTCAACCATTTAAGAAGTGTTTTTTTTAATTTTACCACCATTTTTCATTATGATTTCTTACACAAAAGAAACCTCACAAATTCAACTAATTAACCCTGAGAATTTCAAGAAATTAATTCACAACAAACAAGTCAATCTATATACTTTAAAAAACAAACAAGGAACAACATGCCAGATTACCAACTATGGCGGTAGAGTAGTTAGTCTATGGGTGGCAGACCAAAATGGAAATTATGATGATATCGTATTAGGATACGATCATATTGATGGTTATTTAAAATCTAACGAACAATATTTTGGTGCTTTAATTGGTCGATTTGGCAATAGAATTGCAAACGGAAAATTCAAACTTAACAATACAACCTACGACTTAGCTATAAATAATGGTGCCAATCATTTACATGGTGGGAATATTGGATTTAACAATGTAGTTTGGGATGCTACTAAAGTTTCCGATAGTCAATTAGAACTCTCTTATCTTTCCAAAGACATGGAGGAGGGATTCCCAGGAAATCTAACGGTAAAAGTTACCTATTCCCTTACAAGTAACAATGCACTAAAAATTATCTATACCGCAACCACAGACCATACTACTCCAGTTAATTTAACACACCATTCTTTTTTTAATTTACATGGAGCTGGTAAAAGTGCCATTACCGACCATATATTACAAATTAACGCCTCCAGATATACCCCTATTGTTGACGGACTACTACCTACTGGAGAAATTGCTTCGGTAAAAGGAACTGCCTTAGATTTTACAAGTCCCACTGCAATCGGATTAAGGATTAATACTAAAAATGACCAGCTAAAATTTGGTTTTGGGTATGACCATAATTTCGTTTTAGATGGTACTGGATTAAAAACTGCTGCTAAAATTGTAGCACCAAAATCTGGAAGAGTTATGGAAGTTATAACGGATGAACCTGGAATGCAATTGTATAGTGGTAATTTCTTAAGCGGAAAAGATATAGGAAAAGAAAATTTACCTTACGAATATAGAACTGCATTTTGCTTAGAAACGCAGCACTATCCAGATAGCCCAAACCAACTGCAATTCCCTTCAACCTTTCTAAAACCAGAAGAGATCTATACGTCTACCTGTATTTATAAGTTCAGTATAACCAAAAATGTAAAAGCATAACCATAGAACACTAGGATGACATTACTACAAAATTCCTTCAATTATTTATAGGGAACATTCAATGTCACTTAGTTAAGCGCGTAAATGTCGGTCCAACTAAAAAAATATTCGGTATATTGTTCCAATATAAAAGCATAACACTTATTTATTCTCCCTCATACAATCTAAACAAGAAAGAAATAGCATTATGGAAGATGGAATAATATACTGGAATGTAGACCCTACAATTTTTTGGATAACAAATTCTTTCTCTATAAGATACTATGGTCTTTGTTGGGTATTAGCACTTGCTCTTGGCTACTATATTGTAAAACGAATTTATATAAACGAAAAGACACCTCTGGAAGAGTTAGAAACCTTGACTCTCTACATCATCCTAGGAACGTTCTTGGGAGCAAGACTTGGGCATTGTTTTTTTTATGAACCTGCCTACTATTTCGAAAATATTACAGAAGTTTTACTTCCTATTAAAAAAGTAGGCGCCTCCTATAAATTTTATGGTTTCCGTGGTCTCGCTAGTCATGGTGCGGTTCTTGGTGTTTTTATCGCTATTGCCATATACGCCAAGAAAAACAAAATACAGATTTTATGGCTTTTGGACAGGGTTGCTATTGGATCCACTGTAACTGCTGCTTTTATACGAATTGGAAACCTTATGAATTCAGAAATATATGGCAAACCAACCAACGGAAATTGGGGTGTTGTTTTCGAACGAAATGATTTAATCCCAAGACACCCTACACAAATCTATGAGGCTGTCTCTTATTTGCTTATTTTCGGTGTTCTTATGTTTATTTACAATCGAAAGAACTACGATAGAAAAAATGGTATTCTATTCATTCTTTTATTCTCCGCTAGGTTTATCATTGAATTTTTTAAAGAAAATCAAATGGGGTTCGAAGATTCTTTAGCGCTAAATATGGGACAAATATTAAGCATTCCTATTATAATAACTGGTGTTGTCTTCCTTTTTGCTAAAAGATCTATTTAAAAAAATCAGTTTACAAAATATACCCCTGACATACATTGTCACGACTCCGTCTTATTTTTGCCACTCAAACAAAAAAACATGAAAAACACCACTATTTCTCCATTTAGTATCGTTGGAATTTCCATAAGAACCACAAATGAAAATGGCCAGGCAGCAACCGATATTGGAGCACTCTGGAACAAATTTATGTCCGAAGGTCTCGTAGATGAAATCTCCAATAAAATAGACCATACTATTTATGCTGTATACCTAGATTATGAGGGCGACCATACAAAACCCTACACCACATTACTTGGTTGCAAGGTTAAAAACACAGACATTATACCAGAAGAAATGATTGCAAAAACATTTGAAGGGGGGAATTATACTAAATTTATTTCTAAAGGAGATGTAACCAAGGGGCACGTATACCAGCAATGGCAAAAAATTTGGGAAATGAATTTACCAAGAGCCTTTACTGCAGATTTTGAGGTTTACGGAGAAAAGGCACAAGACCCAACGAATGCCGAGGTTGAAATTTTTATTGCAACAACGCTATAATATGCAATTTGAAAAAGACTTGAAGTCGCCTTACAAAACGCTTTTTATAGAAGCAAGAACACACCTATTATCTTTTGATCGAATTACAGAAACCAAAAAAGAAAGAATAACCACCTATTCTAATGAAAAAGGAGGTATTTGCCATATGCGAACCATGACTTATGGGATTGACTTTGGTTTTCTTAAAGGCGCAAAAATGGAAGATAAATTGGGATTGCTCATTGGTAAAGGAAAAGCAATGCGTATTTTACCCTTGACCGAATTAAATACAAAGGCAATTGACTATTATGTGGAGCAAGCAATTAAGCTTAACTCAAAACAAACAACCTGAAAAATAATGCTCAGCCCCATTAATCAGTTTTATGAAAAGAGAGAAGAACCATTAAAGGGTACATTCTTGGCATTAAGAGATTTAATTCTTTCTCTTGATACCTCTATTTCCAACACCCTAAAATATGGTATGCCGTTTTTCAGCTATAAAGGTAAAATGTTTTGTTACTTATGGACGGATAAAAAAACAAAACAACCCTATATCGGAATTGTTGAAGGAAACAGAATAAACCACCCTTCTTTAGAACAAGGGAATCGTTCTCGAATGAAAATATTCCGTATCCATATGGAGAAAGATATTCCTGTAAAAACAATCGAATCTATCCTAAATGAAGCATTAGGTTTCTACAGAGATGGGATTATTAAAATTAAACAACGAAAAAATTAAAAACTGTTTAAGTAAACTATGCTAGTAAAAATTATACTAAGCGTCTTAGGGATTGCAAATGGTGCTTTTATGCTCCTAGACGGAATCCATGTTATGCGAAAAGGAAAATATATGGGTCCTGCTAAACCAGGGCCTTGGGCCAATATTTTTTACAAACTAAACATCAATATTTTTAAACTGGGACCACTATTTGTTATTTTAGGGTTGGGATGGTTCTTGTGGATTTACGGACTATGGTCTCCCCAAGAAGGAACATTTATTATGGGAATTCTTATTGCTACCCTTACCCTTTGGTATATTAAAGTTGGCACCTTCATTTCTATATTAACTCTTGTATTACTCTTCTTTTTTAGAGCGCAATTGGGGCTTTAGAAAAGTTCTTGGAACTAGCGCTACTAGATATTCTAAAATAACCTATTTTAGTATGTGTAAAACCGACTAAAATCTACCAACCATGAAAAAAGTTCTCTTAGCCATCATACTAATCGCAACGGTTAGCTGTATTACCGCTCCTGAAAAAAATAAAACTACCGTAAATCCCATTAAAACATCTGTAATCCCAAGTGATTATGACCCCGAAGCTATTGTAGAAAAATTAGGCATTCAATTAATAACTCCCACTACTCCAAAAGCAAGCTATGTACATGCCGTTCGCACAGGGAACCTTATCTTTTTATCAGGAAAAGGACCTACCAATGCAGATGGTCTAAGTATAAAAGGAAAAGTAGGTATCGATTTAACAATAGAAGAAGGTTACCAAGCTGCAAGGCTAGTAGGAATTCGGCAACTTGCTGTTTTAAAAAACGAATTAGGCAATCTAAACAAAGTAAAAAGGGTGGTAAAAGTATTGGGAATGGTAAATGCTGCACCCAATTTTACAGACCAACCAAAAGTAATTAATGGGTATTCCGATTTAATGGTAGAGATTTTTGGCGACCGAGGCAAACATGCCAGAGCTGCCGTAGGCATGGGATCTCTTCCTAGCAATATTGCTGTAGAGGTAGAAATGGTCGTGGAAGTTTTCGAATAAAAGCTACGCTATATTTTGGTTTGCATTAATTCAATATTAAAAAAATTAGATAGACAAACTGGTATAATTTTTTGTTAAACAACACAATAACTTCTATTTTTTTGTAGTTTTGTACTTGTTATGAAGCAATTTTTTCATAAAATACTATCCTTTTCCTTAGCACTAATTGTGTTATGTTCTACGGTATCTTTTACCGTAGACATGCATTTCTGTGGAAAAACCTTAGTCGATTTTTCTATTTTAAAAAATGCCGATAGCTGTGCAATGGGAATGAAACAGAAACCTTCTTCAAACACTTCTATGTCTGAAAATGGTTGCTGTAGCAATGAAGAAATTGTAGTTAACGGACAAGAAAACCTAAAAGTTTCTTTGGATAATTTCAGCTTTGAGCAACAAGTTCTAATTGTTTCCTATTTCTATTCGTACAAGGTATTGTTCGAAAATAAAGAAAAAGAAGAAATACTTTTTAAAGATTATATCCCACCTCCAGGCGTCAAAGACATTCAGCTTCTAGACGAAACTTTTATTATTTGATATTTTTTTTGTCCCGTACTTTCGGGAGTACTTTGCTATGAAAATTCTTTTATGCAAGGTTCTTATGTTGTTTAATTCCTTTTGGTTTTAAACTGGTATGTATGCGCGTATATTCGTATCTTAATACTAACATTTCAACACTAAAAAAATGCTACATAAAAGCATCAAATTTCTAATAGAAAATAAACTGGTTGCAGTACTATTACTAGTACTATTCATAAGTTGGGGAACAATAAACGCTCCTTTTAACTGGGATATTCCGCTTCTACCAAAAGACCCCGTAGCGGTAGATGCTATTCCTGATATAGGAGAAAACCAGCAAATAGTTTTTACCAAATGGGCAGGGCGTTCTCCTCAGGATATCGAAGACCAGATTACCTACCCACTAACCTCCTCATTATTGGGAATCCCTGGTGTTAAAACCGTTCGTAGTTCTTCTATGTTTGGGTTTTCTAGTATTTATATCATTTTTGAAGATGATGTTGAATTTTACTGGAGTCGTAGTAGAATACTTGAAAAATTAAATTCTCTACCAACAGGACTATTGCCAGATGGCACAAACCCATCGCTTGGCCCTGATGCAACTGGACTAGGGCAAATTTTTTGGTACACCCTAGAAGGACGAGATGAAAAAGGAAATGTTACAGGTGGCTGGGATTTACACGAACTTAGAAGCATTCAGGATTATTATGTTAAATACGCATTATCCTCTTCCAGTGGCGTATCGGAAGTTGCATCTATTGGCGGCTATGTTCAGGAATATCAAATTGATGTAAACCCAGAACTACTAAAGCAATACAATATTGAATTGCAGCAGGTAGTTAAAGCAGTAAAACAAAGCAATAGGGATATTGGTGCACAAACATTAGAAATTAATCAGGTAGAATATCTGGTTAGAGGACTGGGCTATATAAAATCTATTGATGATATTAAAAATGCAGTAATTACAGCCAATGATTATACCGCAATCCGAATTAAAGACATTGCAAAAGTTACCTTAGGACCTGCCGCCAGAAGAGGAATTTTAGATAAGGAAGGTGCAGAGGTTGTTGGCGGTGTGGTGGTGGCTCGCTATGGAGCCAATCCTATGGAGGTAATTACTAATGTTAAAGAGAAAATTAAAGAAATAAGTAACGGACTCCCATCAAAACTACTAAGCGATGGTAGCACTTCACAATTAACAATTATTCCGTTTTATGACAGAACAGAACTTATTGAAGAAACATTAACAACCCTTAATGAAGCTTTAAAATTAGAAATATTAATTACCATATTGGTCATCCTAATTATGGTGTTTAATCTAAGAGCTTCTATCTTAATTTCTGGATTGTTACCCGTTGCAGTACTGTTGGTTTTTGTTGCCATGAAACTCTTTAATGTAGATGCTAATATTGTTGCCTTATCAGGTATCGCAATTGCTATTGGAACTATGGTCGATGTTGGCGTTATCCTCTCCGAGAACATTATTCGGCATATAGAAGAAAACAAAAACAAGCTTCCAATGGATACGGTAGTGTATAATGCCACTACAGAAGTATCTGGAGCCATTGTAACTGCTGTTTTAACAACGATTATTAGTTTTGTGCCTGTATTCACAATGGTTGGTGCAGAAGGGAAATTATTTCACCCGCTCGCATTTACAAAAACAATGGCACTTATAGCCTCGCTTATTGTAGCGTTATTTCTTATTCCTCCTTTTGCAGCTTTCTTGTTTAAAAAACGAACCGTTAGAACCACAACAAGCGCTATTGTAAATGGAATTCTTATTGCCCTTGGATGTGTTGTTCTTATGTATGGAAATTTCCTTGGAGTAATACTTCTAGCTTTTGGAATCTCAGGGATACTCAAACTAAAAAACAAACTCACCAAACAACAGGCTAACTATATCAATATAGCTATTTCTGTTGGTGCCATTATATTTTTATTGGCGGAGTACTGGAGACCATTAGGTCTCGATAAAAATATATTTTGGAACCTCATCTTTGTCGCTCTAATTTGTTTTAGTCTTCTAGGCGTGTTTACCTTATTTCAAAAATACTATGAGCGCATCTTAACATGGGCATTAGACCATAAAATTATATTCTTGTCTATTCCTACAATCCTCGTGGTTTTTGGGTTTCTGATTATGAAAAACACAGGAAAAGAATTTATGCCGGCTCTTAATGAAGGCTCTTTTTTGCTAATGCCAACTTCCTTACCCCATTCCGGAGTTACAGAAAACAAACGTGTTTTGCAACAATTAGATATGGCCGTAGCCAGTATTCCAGAAATAAAAACCGTAGTTGGTAAAGCTGGCAGAACAGAATCGGCATTAGATCCCGCTCCCCTATCCATGTATGAAAATATTATTCTGTACAAACCAGAATATATGTTGAATGAAGACGGAAAAAGGCAACGTTTTAAAGTAAATGAAGAGGGACTTTTTGCATTAAAAGATGGTCGTTTTGTAGCCAATCCCGGCACTAGCGATACCGCTACCTCATTTGGTATTACTGTGAACAATCTAATAACCGATGAAGATGGGGAATACTACCGAAATTGGCGTTCTAAAATAAATTCTCCTGACGATATTTGGAATGAAATTGTTACCGCAACCAAAATCTCTGGCGTTACTTCTGCGCCTAAATTACAGCCTATTCAAACAAGACTTATCATGCTACAAACAGGCATGAGAGCCCCTATGGGTATTAAAGTTAAGGGACAAGGTTTAAAACAGATTGAAGCCTTCGGAATTGCACTGGAATCTATTTTAAAAGAAGCGGAAGGCGTTAAAAAAGAAGCGGTATTTGCCGATAGAATTGTGGGTAAACCCTATTTATTAATAGATATAGACCGCGAACGTATTGCTCGTTATGGAATTTCTATAGAGGATGTACAACAAGTTTTAGAAATTGCTATTGGCGGCAAGACGCTTACGAAAACCGTAGAAGGCAGAGAACGGTATGGCGTTCGGGTGCGTTACCCTAGGGAATTACGTGCTAATGCAACCGATTTAAAAAACATCTATATCCCCGTTAAAAAGGGAAATTCTGTTCCTTTGAGCGAGTTTGTTACTATTCGCTACGAACAGGGACCGCAGGTAATTAAAAGTGAGGACACCTTTTTAGTCGGTTATGTCTTATTTGACAAGCTAGACGGATTTGCAGAAGTTGCTGTTGTTGAAAACGCACAGAAGTTAATTGAAGAAAAAATTGCTAGTGGTGCTTTACTTGTTCCAAAAGGAATCAATTATAAGTTCACCGGAACTTATGAAAATCAGATTCGTGCAGAAAAAACATTGGCTATTGTTGTTCCTTTAGCACTGTTTATCATCTTTCTAATTCTATATTTTCAGTTTCGTTCTGTAGCAACCTCCCTTATGGTGTTTTCCGGAATTGCAGTGGCTTTTGCTGGCGGATTTATTATGATATGGCTTTACGGACAAGGTTGGTTCTTAAACTTTAATTTCTTTGGTGAGAATTTACGAACCCTCTTTCAAATGCATAATATTAACCTTAGTGTTGCCGTTTGGGTTGGTTTTATTGCCTTATTTGGTATTGCAACAGATGATGGCGTGGTAATGGCAACCTACCTTACCCAAACTTTTGACAGAAACCTCCCTAATTCTAAAGAGACTATTAGAGCCTCTGTTATTGAAGCAGGAAAGAAACGAATTAGACCGTGTTTAATGACAACGGCGACAACAATATTAGCCCTTTTACCAATACTAACCGCAACAGGTCGCGGAAGCGATATAATGATTCCTATGGCTATTCCAAGTTTTGGAGGAATGGGCATTGCATTAATTACACTATTTGTAGTCCCTGTTTTATTTAGCTGGCGACAAGAGATAAAAATAAAAAAGTACAAAAAATGAGTTCCTTTTTAAACCTAAACAAACACCGGCTATTACTTGGTCTTTTGCGTTTTTCGCATTTCACATTCCGCGCAAAGAGTTTTTTAGTCGTTGCATTTTTGCTTTTCGCTTTTACTTCGCTTAGCGCCCAGCAACTAGAAACGCTTATTAGTCAAGCTTTATCTAATAACCCAGAAGTACAAGCTATGGAACTTCGGTACAGCGTTGCAACTGAAAAAATTAAAGAAGCGAATACCTTACCAAATACTTCTATTAGCGCTGGCTATTTTGTTAGTGAACCCGAAACACGAACAGGAGCACAAAAAATACGCCTTTCTGTAAAACAGATATTCCCTTGGTTTGGAACTATTACTGCAAGGGAAAATTATGCAGCAGCAATGGCAGATACAGAATACTCAAATATTGCTATCGTAAAACGAAAACTGGTACTTTCTGTTTCGCAATCCTACTACCTGCTTTATGCTATTAAAGAAAAACAAAACGTTTTAGAACGAAATAGCCAATTGCTAAAAACCTACGAACAACTAGCACTAACAGCAGTAGAAGTTGGTAATGCTTCGGCAGTAGATGTATTGCGATTGCAAATTCGCCAGAACGAACTAGAGCAACAGAAAAAAGTACTTGCCTATCAATTTTTGGGAGAACAAAATCGTTTAAACAATTTGCTAAACAGGGATAAAGATACCTCTGTTACTCCGGTTAAAGCACTTCAAATTCCAACAGAAGATAATATGTTAGCAGATGAAAAACTGGCATTACATCCAGAGCTATTAAAATACGACAAACTATATGCCTCTGTAATGCAATCTGAAATACTGAACAAAACCAATACGCGACCATCTATTGGTTTCGGAATTGACTATGTGGCGGTTGAAGAAAGACCAAATATGAGTTTTGATGAAAATGGAAAAGATATTATTATGCCAATGCTATCGCTTTCTATTCCAATTTTCAACAACAAACACAAATCTATAACAGCGCAAAATAAACTAAAGCAACAAGAGATTAACAGCTTAAAAACGGATAAAAAAAATAAGCTAGCAACTTTTCTAAGTCTAGCAGTAAACACTAGAAATGGGGCACGAGTCCGATTTACAATACAAACTAAAAATCTAAGTCAAGCTAAAAATGCAGAAGCTATCCTAATCAAAAATTACGAAACTGGCACCATCGATTTTAAAGAGGTGTTAGACATTCAAGAACTACAATTAAAGTTTCAAATTAATAGTATTGAAGCAATAAAAGAGTATTACACACAAACAACAATTATTCATTATTTAAGTAACTAAAAAATCATAAAATGAAAAAGTTAACTACAATTATCGGCGTATGTACACTAGCTGTGGCAATGAGTTTTACCTCTTGTAAAGAAGCTAAAAAAGAAGGTGCAAAACAGGAAAATGATGCAAAGGACGAAAGTTCTAAAAAAGAAATGGCAATGAAAGCTACCTTTAAAAGTTCGGAAACGGCTGCTGTTTTTCAACATTACATCCATCTTAAAACGGCATTAACCAATAGCGATGCTACCGAAGCAAAAAGTGGCGCTGCTATGTTAGTAACGGCATTAGGAGAAAGCAATGAGGAAGTTAAAGTTTTGGCTGCTTCCATTGCCGAAGAAAACGATTTAGAAGGACAAAGAAAATTGTTTTCTAACCTTACCGAAAAAATGCAAACAATCCTTAGTGGTGCTTTAGCCTCTGGTGAAATATACAAGCAGTTCTGTCCAATGGCGTTTAACAACACTGGCGGTTATTGGTTCTCTAACAGTAAAGAAATTAAAAATCCATATTACGGTGCTAAAATGCTGAAATGTGGCACTATAAAAGAAACTTTACAGTAGAAGTCTTGTAGGTCTTGACTGTGTTAAACTGACATAAAAAAATAATGTGAGGTAAACACAGTCAAGAAATACAACAGTACCCTTACACCAATTCGTACCATAGAAAATGAACCCAAACAGTATTAAAATAGCGATAAGAAACATGGTTTGCAACCGCTGTATTAAAGTGGTTCGTCAAGAGCTAACAAAGGCTGGGATAGATTTTATTCGTGTTGATTTGGGTACTATTTATAGACAACATATTCTTTCTGACAAAGAGAAAGAAAAACTGATTCAGGTTCTAGAAAAGGAAGGTTTTGAAGTTATTGAAGAGCGAGAAGCTAAAATTATAAACCAGATAAAATCGCTACTTTTAGAACACATTCAATATGGAAAAGGAAATGCTCAAAATTTTTCAGATTTTCTAGTCTCTTCTATTGGCATGGAATATTCACAAATGAGTAAATTATTCTCCAATGCGGAAAATAAATCCATTGAGAATTATAGTATTCACCTTAAAATAGAGCGTGTAAAAGAACTGCTAACCTATAATGAATTAAGTCTAAGTGAAATTTCATACGAGCTTAATTATAGCAGTCCGCAACATTTATCAAGACAATTTAAACAAGTAACTGGGCTAACACCTACAACATTTAAAAAAATAGGAAAACGAAAAAAATTGGATACAATCTAACCAAAATTATGCACAATAAAATGGCCTCTTAAAAGCACCTTTATCTATTATTAATTTAATTGATTTAGAACTATGAAACATATATACCAAATACACGGAATGTCTTGCGGTGGTTGTAAAAACCATGTTGCAAAAACCCTCAATATTATTGAAGGGGTAGTACGTGTTTCTGTAAATTTAGAAAAAGGAGAAGCCGAAATAGAAATGGACAGACACCTTCCTCTGGAAACATTTCAAAAAGCATTAGAAAACGATAGTGATCGGTATACTATTACCCTTCCTAACCAAAAAAGATGTTGCGGAACTACCGAACATAATCCAAAGGCAAAAAAAGTACAAGGAAAGGCTACTGGCGCTTTCTATTGCCCCATGCATTGTGAAGGAGACAAAACCTATGACCACCTTAGAGACTGCCCTGTATGCGGCATGGATTTGGTTGCAGAAATACAAGTACAGCAAAATACAGCAACGCAGTATACCTGCCCTATGCATGCAGACGTAATTGCAGATGCGCCGGGCGATTGTCCTATTTGCGGAATGGATTTAGTCCCAATGAAAGCCGCTATTTCCGCAGAAGAAAAAAATTACAAAAAACTATTAACGAAATTCTGGATTGCCGTTGCTTTTACGCTTCCTATTTTTATAATAGCAATGTCGGAAATGTTTGCAAGCAATCCGTTACCTGCTATCCTAGAACTAAAATATTGGAATTGGATACAGTTAGGACTATCTATTCCAGTAGTGTTTTACGCTACCTGGATGTTCTTTGAACGTGCCTACCGCTCTATTATAACATGGAATTTAAATATGTTTACCCTTATTGGTATTGGTGCGGGAGTAGCGTGGTTGTTTAGTGTTTTCGGACTCTTATTTCCCAATTTTTTCCCTTCCCAATTTAAAACAGAAGCGGGGACCGTTTATATTTATTTCGAAGCCGCAACAGTAATCCTAACCTTAGTACTATTGGGTCAGGTATTAGAAGCTAGGGCACACAGCAAAACAAATAGTGCCGTTAAAGAACTGCTTAAATTAGCACCAAACGAGGCGGTTAAAATTACAAATGGAACCGAAGAAACAATTTCTATAGATGCTATTACTATAGGCGATTTATTACGCGTAAAACCGGGAGACAAAATAGCCGTAGATGGTTCTATCTGTGAAGGGGAAAGTACTATAGACGAGTCTATGGTTACAGGAGAACCTATTCCTGTTTATAAAATTGAAGGTGACCACGTAAGTTCTGGAACTATTAACGGAAAACAGTCGTTTGTTATGAAGGCAGAAAAAGTAGGCGCAGATACCTTGCTTTCTCAAATTATTGCTATGGTAAATGCTGCCAGTCGCAGTCAGGCTCCAATTCAAAAGTTAGCAGATAAAATTTCTGGCTATTTTGTTCCTGTAGTCGTTTTTATTGCAATCGTAACCTTCATCGTCTGGGCAATTTTTGGGCCAGAACCATCCTACGTCTATGCACTTGTAAATGCTATTGCTGTATTGATTATTGCATGCCCTTGTGCTTTAGGTTTGGCTACACCAATGTCTGTTATGGTTGGTGTTGGTAAAGGTGCCCAGTCTGGTGTACTTATAAAAACTGCGGAAGCTCTGGAAAAAATGAATAAAATTGACACCCTTATCATTGATAAAACAGGAACCATTACCGAAGGGAAGCCCTCTGTAGAAAAAATTGTGTCTGACAGTTCTACTTATAACGAAAAAAGCATCTTACAATATATTATTTCCATAAATAAATTAAGCGAACACCCTTTGGCAGAAGCCACCGTAAAATATGGACGAGAACAACAAATAGAAGTATTAAAAACTACAAATTTTAATTCGATAACAGGAAAAGGAGTTACTGGGAATGTGAATGGTAAAAGCGTTGCTTTAGGTAATGTAAAAATGATGGAAGAAACCAGTGCTCGTATTTCTAATACGTTAAAAGAAAAGGTACGTATCGAGCAAAAACTTGGAAAAACAGTATCCTATATTGCTATCGATGGAAAAGTAATGGGCTATGTGGTAATTACCGATAAGATTAAAACTAGTAGTAAGATTGCCATTAAAGAATTACAAGCGTATGGTATTACCGTAATTATGCTTACTGGCGATAACCAAAACACGGCAAAAGCTGTGGCAGACGAATTAAATTTAACGCATTTTAAAGCGGGAATGATGCCACAGGATAAACTATACGAGGTAGAACGTTTACAGGCAGAAGGCAAGAAAGTTGCCATGGCAGGCGATGGCATTAATGATGCCCCAGCTTTGGCAAAAAGTGATGTTGGTATTGCTATGGGCACAGGTACAGACGTGGCCATCGAAAGCGCAGAAATTACTTTAGTAAAAGGAGATTTACAAGGCATTGTAAAAGCACGTAATTTAAGTGTGGCTGTTATGAAAAACATAAAACAGAACCTTTTCTTTGCTCTTGTTTACAATACTATAGGCGTACCAATTGCTGCGGGAGTATTATACCCGTTTTTTGGCATATTGTTATCTCCTATGCTTGCAGCATTGGCCATGAGTTTTAGTTCCGTTTCTGTTATAGCAAATGCTTTACGGCTAAAAAATAGTACAATTTAATGAAAAATGTGGGGGTTAATGAAAGTGAGAAGAGAAAAGGTAAATGAATAGAGGAGCAAATGACGATGAATAACCCCCAATTTTTCGTTATAAATTATATCGATAACAACTTTAAGGAAATGAATTAATACAGAATGTCAGTTCGAGTAATACCAATTTTTTCATTAGGAATTGTACCGAGAACCACTATAAAGAACGTGTATAACTAATAAATACAGGAAAGTAAAACAAAAAATTATGAAAAAAGTAATGCTACTAATTGCTATCGTCCTTTTTATAGGATGTAAAGAAGAAAAAAGCAAAAAAACGGAAACAGTACAGGAACATGAAATGCCTGCTGCGGCAAAAGAAACCAAGAAAAAGAAGAAGGTCTTAAGTCCGCATACCGAAACAATGGCAATGGTAGGAGATGCTCATATTCATATTGACTATTCTTCCCCTGGAGTAAGAGAACGAATTATTTTTGGTGGTTTACTACCTAATAACAAAGTATGGCAGGCTGGTGCTCATAAAGCTACTTGGATAGAAACGAACAAAGACTTAACCATACAAGGAAAACTCCTAAAAGCAGGAAAATATGGTTTCTTTGTAATTCCTTCTACGGAAGAATGGACACTAATTTTAAACACAAATTGGGACCAACATGGAAAAGATGATTACGATGAAAAAGAAGATGTAATGCGTTTTTCTGTACAACCAATAATTTTAGAAGATACCATAGAACATTTAGAGTATAAAATAACTAAAACGGCAATGAACGAAGGAGAAATTTCGATGGCATGGGAAAAGGTAAAAGTAAGCTTTGCTTTTCGTGTAAATTAATGGCCAAACACTCTAGAATAACGCAGTAAATTACTTTGGAAAAATTAGTACAACTTCAAAAAGAATTACAAATGAAAAATAATAAATATACACTGCTAATTATTGGATTAATCGGAGGCGCTTTAATTGGCTTTTTTATTAGCCAAATTGGAGGTTACCATAGCGATTCGGCGGTACATTCTCATGAAGAATCCTCAAAAAAAGGTGAAAAATGGACTTGCTCTATGCATCCGCAAATTATGCAATCAGAACCGGGCAGTTGCCCTATTTGTGGCATGGATTTAACTCCTGTCACTTCTGGAGCAGATGGACTGGCCAAAGACCAGATTCGAATGACAGAAAGCGCCATGGCACTAGCTAATATTCAAATCTCTATTGTTGAAAAAAGTAAAATGGTTAGCACTAATAGTATTAAACTTTCGGGTAAAATTAAAGTCAATAAGGATAAGATAGCCGCGCAGTCAGCTCATTTTAATGGTCGTATTGAACAGTTGTTTATTAACACTCCAGGAGAAAAAGTACGTATTGGTCAGGCAGTTGCTACCATTTATTCACCAGATTTAATAAGTGCACAGCAAGAATTATTAATTACTGCAAAAACTAAAGAAACACAACCTGATCTCTACAATGCGGTAAAAGAAAAATTTAAGAATTGGAATATTTCCGATTCCGAATTAGTCAAAATCGAGCGCAGTGGTGTGCCTTCTAAAAAAATAACAATCTACGCAACTATTTCTGGTGTTGTAAACGAAATTATAGTCAGCCAAGGAGATCATATTATGAATGGCGGTATACTATTTAGCACCACCAATTTAAATACTGTTTGGGCATCTTTTGACGCCTATGAAAATCAGATTTCTCTTTTAAAGCTTGGTCAAAAAATTAGCATTACCACCAATGCGTATCCAAATAAAGTTTTTAATGCCAAAATAGTCTTTATAAATCCTATTTTAAACAGCGCAAACAGAACTATTGAAGTTAGAGCTGTATTAAACAATGCCAATCAGATTTTGAAACCAGGAATGTTTATTGAAGGTAAACTAACAGGTTCTAATAACAAATTAGACACTGCTATTTTCATCCCTGAAAGTGCTGTCTTATGGACAGGGGAACGTTCTCTGGTATACTTAAAAGTGCACCAAGAGGAGCCGATTTTCGCATTGCAAGAAATTACACTCGGAAACCTGACTAACGGACAATATGCCGTTACTTCGGGATTAGAAAATGGCGATGAAATTGTAACTAACGGTACCTTTACGGTAGATGCTGCCGCGCAATTGCAAGGCAAAAAATCTATGATGAATAAGTAAGAGAAGTAATAGCATGGTGGTATAGTTTGATAGCTTCTCCTATTACATAAAACAAGCGAAAAAAATAATTCTTCCGCTTGTTCTTAAAGTAATGAAAACATGGTACTAACTAACTATATCATTAAAATAAAGGAAATCGGTATTATTGAAACGTATAAACATTTATGTCTGCTATGGCGGAATTGTCCGATCCATCATGAGACGACTTAGCAATGAACTTAAAATACCGAAGTGTTTTGGATTCCGATAAATCAACATTTTGCGGATTCGCAACATTTTCCAAAACAAAATCTCCTACGCTTTCCCAATTTATATTATCAATACTTATTTGTATTTCAATATTCTCTACTGCTCTAGACAAACTTTGTCTTTGTGAGAACCTGAACCCATTTATAGTATTTAATTGTCCCATATCTACTGTGATATGGTGAGGTGCTAAAGCGGTACACCCATTCCAACACGAATGCCAATATGTACTTATATCTTCATCTAGAATATCGCTGGCTAAGCCTGTAGTTCCTTCGCCCCCTTGATCTTCCTGAGTACTAAAATCTGTAATTACCCAAGCAGTTTTATCAAAAAGTGTTACTTCTGGAGTAACTACTGGTGCCGGCAAACTAGAAAAATCTATGTTTGGTACTATACCATTAGCTGTTCTGGAAAATTCAGAACCAATTAGTGTTCCTTCATTAAAAAATCCGCAATTTCTCATATAGAACGAATTATTCACCAAACCTCCTTCATAATCAAGTCTCGCTTCTTTTTTTGCCGTTGCATCTGCAGTAAATTTAGCATTTGTAAGTTCATGCCAATTTCCTTGGGTGTCGTTCACCCATTGGTTGGCATATTGCCCTTTTCTCGAAATAAATCCAGTATCCGTTCTAAAATTCTCCAAAAATGAATAAAACCCTTTTAAATGCGTCGTTGTATGCGGTCTTCTGAAACTTGCAATTAAAATCCATTCACTAGTTTCTGGCGCATAAAAATATGCCGTGTAATCTGTAGAATTATTTACGGAAGGCTCCCCTTTTAGTAAAAATTTATAGGTATTCCCAGCTTGCCAATCGAACACTTTGTAGCTTTGCCCTCCAGAACCTTCACCTCCGAAAGCATTACTCGTTACGCCTTCTCCTTTACCAAGTAGCTCAATTTTATAATCTTCGGGAATTTCACCTGGGTTATCTGTTACGTACGGGCTCCAAACTGAAAAAAGTATGCGCTTTTCAGTGGCGGAATTAACTTGCATCCCAAAATACCCCTGATTAAAGCCATTTGCCATAAAATAAGAACCAACAACATCTTCTCCTTCTGGCACTGTTACCTCGTTATAGAACCATGTTATATCTTTACCTTCTGGCAAGCTATAACTTAAATGAACTGAAGGGCCACGCCTTCCAAAATGGAAATCGTCTTTCACAAAAAAGACCTTTCCGGATGTAGCAGGTCCTCCAACTAAGATTTCACTAATATCCCCTATATTGGCTCCTTCTTTTTCTAACCCTTGAATTTCGATAAAATTATATCCAGCGGCAGCAATTTTAAAAACCCCTATTTCTACAACTTTATAATCCGTATTGTTAATTTTCACTTCTTTGGTGGTATCCCCAACGGTTACTTTAATGGTCGATTTTCCATCTGGAGATTTTATCTTTAAACCAACATGTAAATCCCCCGAAATGGTAGTTTTAAAATAGGTGCGGATAACACTATTCAGATTGTTCCAATTATGAATACCCGAATCCGATATTACAGATTCATTTTCGGCAACATCACTTATGACCCAACTATTTCCTCCTGGTGGGATTATTATGGAAAGGTCTAATTGAACACCCTCTTCTGAGTCTATATCTGGTGTATGAATAATCTTGTCTGGTGTGCATGCAAATATGCTCACAGAAAAAACAAAGAGCAGTGCGGTTTTTATCATTTCTTTAGTAGTAATCGTTTTATTCATTGGTGTTCGTGTTTTTTATTGTGAATAATTGCACCTTATCATTGTTATTTGCCACCATAACTGTTTTATTCTTCTGTCTATCTAACATTAGGATATGTCTGACATCTTTATCGGCATAAAACCCGGTTGCATTATTATCTTTATAGCTAAACCTTCCTTGTTCCAGTCCCTCAAAAAACAATCCCTTACCTGCATCTGCCCTTGTAGTTTCTACCTCGGACTGGTAATTGTTGCCTGCCATTAGAAGGTCTTTTATGCCATCGGCATTAAAATCATAATAAATTATGCTATTTATAGGTGCTATTTGTGCGACCCTGGGGAACGCAGAAAAAACAAAACTACCATCGCCTTGGTTTGTAAAGATTCCTGATCTAAACTCTGTAACTTCATAATGCAACGAAGAATTAATAGCTGACCCTAATATATCTTCCAAATCAGAATTTGCGAAATCGGAAAACTTTTTGAATTTTTCTTTAAGAAAAGGCATTTGCTCCGATGTACACGACTTTCCTCTGACAGGGACTTGCTTAGATTTATAATATTTTGCAAGTATAATATCTTCGACTCCATTGTCATCAAAATCACTTGTATACACATGAAAAGGTTCTTCCTTTGAAGCATGAAATTTATAGTTAAGTCCCAAGTTTCCAGCTATAATATCTTTATCACCATCTCCATCAACATCTTCTACTAATACTGTGTTCCACCATCCTTTCGTGGATGACAGGTTCTGATATGCATCATTTTTCGACAGCTTTCCATTATTGTTTACAAGAACTTCTATTCCCATCCATTCCCCGGTAACTATTAGATCAAGATCATTATCATTATCGATATCACTCCACTGCGCACTTGTTACCATCCCTATATGTTCTAGCTCTGGCGCAAATTTATCTGTCCCGTTCACAAATCTTCCATTTTCATTAATGAGTAGGTAACTTGAAGGTGCATAAGGGTATTTTCCTGGAATTACACGACTTCCAATAAAAAGATCCATATCCCCATCCTGATCATAATCCGACGCTTTTACAACGGCACCGGCAGTTTTAATAACTGGTAATCTTACTTTGGAACGCCTAAAATTATTGTTTCCATCGTTTACATATAGTCTGTCTTGTAAAAGGGATGAGTTTGCATCAAATTCATAACTTCCACTTACTACATACAAATCTTGATCGCCGTCATTGTCTGCATCAAAAAAACAAGCACTAACATCTTCAAATTCTTTATCCTTTATGAAATCTGGAATTACGATAGGTGTAAAACCTCCATCTTTTAATGCTATTAGCAGTTGCGCAGATTTATTGTGAGCACCTCCAATAAAAACATCGTCCAATCCATCGTTATTTAAATCGGTTACTGCCATTGCTGGTCCTGTTTGCGATAATTTGTGAGGCAAAAGTAACTGCTTGTCAAAATCATTATATGCGGGATCACTATGAGCAATATCAATTTTTGATTCGGTAAAAATCTGAGGATTATTGTTGTGTTTAACTACTACTGAAACGTCAACACTATCAAAATAATTAACTTTTAAATGTTGGTTTGCTTCTACGTTTGTAAACGTTTGTGTTTTTCCGTTAGTCCAAATAATTTCGACCTTATGGAGCTGTATTGCTTCTCCTAGTCCAAAATGTAATTTGTTAGATACTGATGATAAATACCCTCTGGAGTTTACAAGTTGTCTTGTTAAAACTTCTCCATTTTCTTGGTAAACTTTTACTGTAGTACCAACACCAAATCTATTTTCATCTGGCCCATTAAAGGTGAGTTGTAAAAAGTTGTTTTTAGTGTTTTCTCTAGCGTTATTTCTTAAAATAGTGGCATTTTCATCTAAATTGTTCGTCACAATATCCAAATCGCCATCGTTATCTAAATCTACATATACAGCACCATTTGAAAAGGTAGGCGTTTCATTTGCCCAATCTGCCGTTGCATTTATAAATTCTAGATTTCCATTATTTTTAAATAAGTAATTGGTTAATTTTTGTTGTGGTAATTTTTGGGTAAACTCGTAAAAATCTTTTTCTTTTAAACTTTGCTTATTTTTTTTGATGTAAGCATTTATCTCATCATTCATATCGCGGTCTACAACATCTCTATAGATACCATTGGTTACATATATGTCGCTTAAGCCATCTAAGTCAAAATCTGCAATTAGTGCAGACCAACTCCAATCTGTCTTTGCTATACCAGACATATTTGCTACTTCACTAAAAGTACCGTTCCCATTATTTATTTGCATTGTATTATGCATGTATTGATGGTGGTATCCCTTATCTATCATTTCGTTAAAACGATCAATAGACATCATAGACATGGTTGTTTTTGAGCGTATATAATCTTCGGGACTCATATCTAAAACCATTAAATCTGAAAGACCATCGTTATTCAGATCGGCAATATCACTCCCCATACTGTAATATGATATGTGTTTAAATAAATCGTTTCTCCCTTCAGAGAAGGTTCCATCGCCATTATTTATATAGGCAAAATCGGGACCTATAAAATCATTAGATACATAAATATCTTGCCAACCATCATTATTAAGGTCGCCTACTTGTGCATTAAGACCGAAGCCCAAATCGGGTAAGATTCCTGCTTGCAGTGATACGTCTGTAAAATGACCGTTTCCATCATTATTGTACAATTTATCGCTACCTCTAAATGTATTGGTCTCTTTACTTTGCTGTACTTTTTCTAAGTCTATTAATTTGCCAGACAAACTAAACCCTGAAGGTGCATTTGCGATATAAACATCCAAATCACCATCCTTATCATAATCAAAAAACGTAGATGTGATAGACCTGTTCGTATCTGCCAATCCATAATCTTCTGCTTGCTCGGTAAATGTTAGGTCTCCATTATTAATATAGAGCATATTTGCCAATTTCTGATCTCCGTTATACCAACCGGCTCTACAAATATAAATATCCAAAAAGCCATCGTTATTAACATCGGCAACAGAAACTCCAACATCAAAACCTGCTCTTTTTTTAATTCCTGCTTGTATCGTAATATCTTCAAACTTAAAATTTCCTTTGTTCAGGAATAATTTATTGTGGTAGATATTGGATGTAAAGAAAAGATCTTCTAATCCGTCATTATTAAAATCGGCAGCAGCCACACCACCTCCTATGTATATGTATAAATATTTGTAATAGTGTAGCTGTTCCGATTCTAAAATTTTATTTTCAAAAGTCACCCCTGTAATGCTAGTCGGAATCTTTGTAAATAGTTTTTCTGACTGTAGCTTATCCATTGGATTTTGACAAGAACAGATCAGTATAAGCAATACTAAAACTATTTTATTTTTAAGACTAACTAAATGCATGATCTGCGTATTTTGTAAAAAGCCTGTTAACACTACATCTAAAAATAGTTTTTCGTCTAGTGTTAACTGGCTCTAATTGAAAAAAAAAGCCCCTTTCGGGGCCTAATCTTTAATCATTTTGAATTAATGTAGGTTGTAATATAATTTGTTGTTCAGGGATATATTCTATAATTCTTGGGTGTGTAGAAGGTATCTCTTGTAGTGCATTAGATCCGTTTAAGTGTGTTCCAGGATATTTTCTATCCATAGTTCTACCATTACGGTACACATCAAACTTTCTATGACCTTCGTAAGCTAATTCTAATCTGCGTTCTTCTAAAACAATATCTAGTACTGTTTTTCCTGCAGGAACAGCTCCTAAGGTATAAGCAGGAATTCCGGCTCTTACTCTTAGTTCATTAATATTATCTAATGCTTCTTGATCCATACCACGCTTTGCAAAAGATTCTGCTTTGTTTAAATACATCTCAGCTAAACGAGACACCATTGGTGACCACATATGCCCATCATCTTCTTGTAATGAAGCCTTAAGAATAAAGAATTTTGGATGCCCATTACGCTTTTTAAGATCATAATCTTTCGTAACATCTTGGCGTCCATTAGGACCATTAAAATAATGTACTGTTTGTCCAGAAACCACTTCTGACTCTACAGTATATGTAGTTCCGCCATCTGCAAAGGTAGTTACTCCACCACTCTCAGCCGTATTTTTAAACTCATAGCTTAAACCATCATTAACCCAGTATACAGCAGGTGTTTTCTCGCCAGCATCATCTAACTCATACTGTGGAGCAATAAACGATTTTCTTGCGTCTTGTGGGTTTTTATCAATCAAATCCATATACGTTCTAGAAGCATACATTTCTCCCCAACCTGAACCTTCTACTGAAGCGTAAAAAGATCCAATAGTATACCAATCATCCCATTGTCCTAAAAGATCCGATTTACTACTTAGTGCAACAGCAAAAATAGCTTCAGAGTTTTGATCTGGCGTAAGTTTGTTCATCTCTTTAAATGCACCGTTGGCTAGTAAACTGTAGTTTCCAGAGTTTATTACCTTATCAGCAAACTCTTCTGCTTTGGCATTATCTTCCATATATAAATATACTCTAGATAGCAATGCCTGAGCCGCTTCTTTTGATGCAAACGAAGCTCCTCTGTTCGCATTCATTAATGATTCTGCCTTTAACAGATCACTAATAACCTGAGCGTATACTTCCTCAACAGTGTGTCTGTCTGGTCTGTCTTCTGTATCTGATGTTAACTTTAACGGTATAGACAAATTAGAACCTCCTTGGTTATATGGTTTTCCAAACAGGTTACCCATTTGAAAATATACCAATCCCCTTAAATAATAATTCTCTCCTAACAATTGATCAGATTCGGTAGATTCTCCTTCCGCAATTTTCTCTATCATTAAGTTAGCTCCTACCGTTATTTTATAGGAGTTTCTCCAAAAACGTGCTGCTCTAGAGTTTGTGGTGATTGCCTGATAATTATAAAAGAAAAACAAATGATCTGAAGTTCCTCCACTTAAAGCTACGTTATCTCCAGGATACTCAGACATTCTATGTAAATCGTCTACCCATCCATCAAAGCCTATATCTCCTTTTAGCAATGCATAGTTCCCTATTGTAGCTGTTTTTATTGACCCCGGATCTGAAAACAGATCATCTACGGCGATTTGATCATACGGGTTTCTGTCTAAACTACAAGACTGTAGTATAAACATAATAACCGGTACTATTAATATTGATTTTTTCATCTGTATATATTTATATTTTTAAAAAATAGTGTTCTTAAAATGATACGTTAACTCCAAATGTAAAACGCTTAGGAATAGGGTAACTTAAACTTGCGCTACCTCCTAGACCACCTACTGCAGGATCTACTCCTGTATATTTAGTGAAGGTTAATAAGTTATCACCAGACACGTATATGTTTAAATTACTTAGCCCAATTTTACTAAGCACAGTACTAGGTAAATTATAAGATAATGTTACGTTTCTCATTCTTAAATAACTACCATCTTCTAAATAACGAGACGATCGTTTGTTAGAGTTGTTATTCCCACCTTCAATAGCTAAAGGATGTGTTGCAATATCTCCAGGATTTTCCCATCTGCTCCATCCATCTGCCAAAACTTGTTGGTTGAATGTTGAATAGAATCCGTCTGAATCAAATAACTCTCTAGAGCCATTATAGATAGTGCCTCCTTGTGAAAAGTTGAAATTGGCAGATAATGAAAAACCTTTATACCTCCAGTTAGAATTAAAACCACCGATAAAATCTGGGGATGATGTTCCTTCAATTTGTAGTGTTGCTTCGTTCCAGTTACTGGTCTCCGTAATTTCTCCAGTCTCAGAATCTACAACTTCCCATAAAGGGTTTCCATTATCAGCATCTACTCCTAACCATTTTCTAGTATACCAAGAGTTAGAATCTTCGCCTACTTTAAATATTTTAGATCCTCGTGGTATTTCTGTCTGTTCGTCAAACAATTCTGTAACTTCATTTTTATTAATACCAATGTTAAAACCAATATTCCAATTAAAGTCATCACTCTGAATAATATCTGCCGATACCGATGCTTCAAAACCACTGTTCTTAAGTCCTCCAACATTTTCCCAATACCCGCTAAATGCAGTAATATCTGGTAAGTTTACAAAATACAATAGGTCCGAAGTATTTTTATTATAATACTCAAGTGTTGTACTTACCCTATTAAACAGTCTCATATCTAAAGCGATATTGGTTTCATAAGATTTTTCCCAACCTAAATCTGGATTTCCATATTGGTTAAGAATAGCTCCAGGAATACCAATATATTGTGTGTTTACTCTATAAGTTGCTTGGTAAGGATATAAAGATGAGGGTCTGTTACCAACAGAACCATAACTTACACGTAACTTAAGTTCGTTAAATATGTTACTATCAAAAAAGTCTTCGTTATGTACATTCCAACCAGCACCTAAAGCAAAGAAATTACCATATTGATTGTCTAAACCAAAGTTTGAAGCACCGTCTCTACGAACAGAAGCTTTTGCAAAATAACGATTGCTATATGCATAATCTGTAGATAAGAAAAACGATTGTAATGCGTAATCGTTTTTAAATCCGTTAATTTCACCCGTTTCACTAGCGGCATTTAAAATTTCTGCACCTGCTATAATACCTGTTCCTGTTGCACCAAAACTTTCATATTCATAATCGTTATATTCATAACCTGCTAAGGCTGTTACCGAATGATCTCCAAAAGATTTTTTGTACTTTAACATTTGTGTAGTAAGCCTTGTAAGTCTGTTGGCTGTGTCATCACTTATAGCTCCACCCGTTGCTAAACCAGAATTTGACCTTGGATCTGAATACGACTTTGATTTAGAACGGTACAATGCAAAGTTATTAACAGAGCTAAATACTAGATTTGGTGTAATTTTATACTCCAAATCGAAGTTAGAACTCATATTAAATATATTACTAGAGGAGTAGTTCCATTGCTGGTCGTAAAAATAATTACTTTGATCTCTTCCTAACCAGTCTGAAGATTCTTGTGCATACACTGGTTTTCCGTCTGCGTCAAAAGGATTATCCCATGGCAAGTTTAAATAAAGTTGGTACAAAGGTGCTTGAGCAACTCGATCTCTACTGTCAATACTATAAGATATTTTTGGCATAATTTTTAAACGCTTTGATGCGTTATAATCCAAATTCATACGAAAAGTATAACGATCTAATTCATTACCACGTAAGGTTCCGGATTCATTATAATAGCCAGTGTTCATAAAAAGATTCATCTTTTCAGTTCCTGAAGTAAACGACACGTTTACATCTTTAACAATACCTGTTTGTGTTCCGCCATTAATCCAATCGTAATCACGATCTAATAAACCTTGTGTAAACCATGGATTTGCATTTCCAAATTGTGTATGGTAATCATACAATTGTTGCGAGTTCATAACCTCAAATCCGCCTGAGTTAAACTCATTCATAGCAACTTTTGTGCTCACGTTAATTTCAGACTTGCCTATTTTACCTCGTTTTGTAGTTACAATAATAACGCCATTTGCACCTCTAGAACCGTACATTGATGTTGCAGAAGCATCTTTAAGTACAGATACTGACGCTACATCATTAGGGTTTACAATAGGGACTCCGTGCTGTATAACACCATCAACCACCCATAAAGGTGTAATGTTTCCATTTAAAGAAGCAACACCTCTAATTAAAATGTTAGGGGTAGCACCTGGTGCACCACTAGATGCTGCAACCATTACTCCTGCAGCTTTACCCTGTAACATAGAAGATACATCTGGTGTTGTAACATCTTTTAATTCTTCTGCTTTAATACTAACCACAGAAGAAGTAATAGCTTCTTTCTTTTGAGTACCATAAGCAACCACAATAACTTCATCTAATGAAGATGCGTCTGTTAACAGGGTTACATTAATTGTTCCTCGGCCATTAATAGCTACTGTTTGTGTAACATACCCAACGTATGAAAACTTTAATGCAGTACCATTGGTTGGCACATTTATGGTGTAATTACCATCAAAATCTGTGGCCGTTCCAATAGCTGTTCCCTCTACGATAATATTTACACCAAAAATTGGTATACTGCTATCATCTAACACGGTTCCTGTTATTGTCTTGCTCGTATTTTGTGCTTGTCCCACAAAACAGATCAAAAATAATAACATTAAAAAAGTTAATAATTTTTTCATAAAATAGTTTTTTGTTGATGTTTGTTGTTTATAATTGTTACTTGAGTTAATACGTGTCTTTAATCCAGTTATATGGCTTTCGTTTTACCCACATACCTCTGGTAAAATCTGGAAAATCCTGAGGCTCTCCATTGTTTTCAATGGACGTTTCTGAAAGTGGTGTAATAGCACTCCAGGCGGCGGCATCGTATGCATCCATTGGTGGTGCTAAATTTTCTTTTGCAGATTCTACAAAGGAATTCATAACAAAGAAATCCATTCCTCCATGTCCAGAGTTGGTAGCCATTTCACCATGTTTTTGCCATAAAGGATGGTCGTACTTTTTTAACCACTCCTTATCACTATCCCAACGATGTGGATTAGATTCTCCTTCTATATACATGCGGTTTCCGTCTACTTCCCATAAACCGTTTGCGCCTTGTACTCTAAACCCTAATGAGTAAGGTCTTGGTAAATTACAATCGTGCGTTACAATTATAGTTTCCCCATTTGCAGTTTCTATGGTACTGGTTATAACATCGCCTTGTTTAAATTTCAATTTTGCATTGGGATGATCTTTACCACCATTGTCTACAATATAATTGTGCAATCCTATGCCTTTGGTAGCATGTGAGGTTAAAGACATAAATCTATTTCCTCTATTTACATCACACATAACAGCCATTGGTCCAACACCATGTGTAGGGTATACATCTGCATTTCTTAACAGTGAATGTTGTGTTCTCCATTTAGATTCAGAAATTCCTTTTTCGCCAAACTCAACCCCTTTCCCATAAGCTGTTTTTCCGTCGTTAAATTTTACAAAACGAAGATCATGTTGGTAACCACATCTAAAATGGACCAACTCGCCAAAAACATTCTGTTTTACCATGTTTAAAACGGCCATTATATCGCGACGATAATTCACATTCTCTAAGAGCATTAAGTGGGAACCTGTAGCCTCATGTGTATTTACAAGATCCCAACATTCTTCCATCGTATTTGCCGCGGAAACCTCCAAACCGGTAAACTTTCCTGCTTTCATTGAGTCGACCGCCATTTTAGTATGCCATAACCATGGGGTTGCTATAATTACTGCATCAATATCTTTTAATTCTAAAAGATTTCTATAATCGTACTCCGAATTCCCAAATACTTTGGGTTTTCTATACCCTGCTTTATCTATCTTAGCAAGTGCTATTTTTATACGCTCTGGATCTACATCACAGATAGCCGTAATTTCAACATCCTTTCTTTGAAGCGCATTATTTAAATGATTTGTTCCTCTTAAACCTACACCTATAAAAGCAAGCTTTAGCTTTTGTTGGTTTGCATTTGTTATTGCTCCAAAAGACAAATTAGGAAGTATGGACATTCCCGTACCAACAATGGCTGCCTTTTTTACAAAATTTCGTCTTGAATTCATATGTGCTTTAATAAAATGTTACTTTACTGTTAAATTTAAGGTCTCAAATATGAAGGATGCATTCTTAAACTAAGATGATTTTTTAGGCATTTAGGAGTGTTGTTAATCTTTAGGAATCAATTTGCATGAAATCTCCCCCTTTTTGAAGAATTTAACACCTTTTTAAATCTACTGTCGAAAATCTTTAAAACAGCACTAATGATTTTAATTAATATCTTTGCATTACATCTATTAAGGCATAAATCGAAGCTATTAATTGTGCTTTTATAACTGCTTGCCTTAAAAGAGCGATGTTTTACCACTAAACAACGAGACATGTTTCCTACTAAACAGTATACACTATTATGCATCTTTATAGCCTGTTCATACACGCTATTGGGGCAGAATAACAAAAATTTTAGACACCTATCTCCACGATTAGATAACGGGGTTGTAACCGTTTCAAATACCATTCAAGATCCCATAGGGAATATCTGGATGGTTTGTGGTAATGGCATATTGGTTTATGATGGCTATTATTACACCCTTATTAAAAAGAGTACCATTTTTCCAAAGATTAAGTACAATGATAATATTGAAGACATTATTACGGATGCAGACAAAAACGTATGGATTATATCTTATTTTGGTTTAATTACAAAGTACAATGCCATAAACGGGCAGTTTGAAGATATTACATCTCTACTTAAACCCGATGATAACATAGTTGCTATAGTTGCTCAAAAAAAAAGCCTTTGGATGGCTTCCAAAAACGGAAATGTATACCTGTATCACAATGCTACAATAGATAGTATTACTACCATCCCAAATATGGGTTCTTCTGTAGATAATATTAATGATATCGTCATAGGAAAAACCAAAGAGCTTTATGTGAGCACTAAAGAAGGAAAATTATTTAACTACTCTCTAAAAGCTTCTAAGCTCACTGAAATAAATGGTAGCTTTAGCAACTATCCTGGAGGACTCGTACTCGCTACCGATAACTACAACCGGCTTTGGATTGGCACTGAAACTCAAGGCCTTTTTATCTACGATATTGCCTCTAAACAATTTATACAAAATAGCTTTTTTAAAAAAAAGAGGTATAACATTAACAAGGAAATGTTTATAACACTCTTCCATGATTCCGACGGGTTCATATGGGGAGGAACAGATGGTGGTGGTTTGTATAAAATAAATTCTTTAAACGGAAAGATTGAATTGTTTACACGACAAGATGGTACAAACGAATTTTCTCTTAGTAGCAATACTATATTAAACCTTAGTGAAGACAAGCATAAAAACCTCTGGATATCTACTAATTATGGAAATCTTAATGTACTACCAAGCTCCAATACTACTATAAGTTACCACTCTGGATCAAAAAAAGGAACACCTTTGAGAATATTAAGTGTTTACAAGAGCACTACTGGAGTTTTATGGGCAGGAACAGATGGTACTGGACTAACAAAAATAATCCAGAATCCGGATGGTAGCACAATTACAACTCAGTATTTCAATAATCTGTTTTTAAACAAAGGGTTTTATGTACAATCTATTACAGAAGATGACCAAACAAATATTTGGTTTGGAACCTATAAAAATGGATTGTGGCATTATAATTCAAAGACAGATAAATTCAAAAAAATAGAAATATACAATTCAAAACAGCAGAAAGCCACAGATGTAAGAACCGTTTTCAGCGACTCTAAAGAGCGCATTTGGATAAGTTCTAATGTTGGTATTGCAGTATACGCTTCAAATTTAAAACTATTGGCGACTTTTGATAATAACTCTAATGGTATAAATGGCTCTATTGGTGAAAGCATCTTAGAAGATGAGAATGGCGTAATATGGTTAGGGCAATATAATGGAGGTCTATTTAATTTAAACGAAAACTCTAACGATCTAAGTAAATCTACATTTACCAACCATTTGTACAACAACCAAAAGAATAAAAGCGAATTTCATTCTGTAAAATCTATGTCTCTTGGGGGACCAAATGAATTATGGTTAATAAATCATTATGGAAAATTGCTAAAATTCAACACCAAAACCAATACATACAACAATTTAGATCATATAAAAGCAATTAAAGGGCAAACCTTTGTCGCTATAATTAAAGAAGATAGTAATCATTTATGGATTAGTTCTTTTAATGGTATTAGCCATTTAGATATTAAAAATTCTACCCTTAAGACCTATGACACTACAGACGGCTTACAAGATAACACGTTTTTATCTCGGAGCGCCTTTAAAGACAGGTATGGCACCCTCTACTTTGGTGGTATTATGGGGTTAAACTATTTTAACCCAAAGTATTTAACTAAAAAAGAGTCCTTAGCAACACTGCATATTAACTCCATAGAAATATTAAACCAACCTGCAGACTCTTTAATTCCAACCCAAATTAAAACAGGAATTTTTAATGTTGCATCGTTACGATTAAAATACAACCAGTCTTCCTTTTCTTTTAGGTTTTCTGCAATCGATAATATTTTGAATCCCAAATATTATTATGCCTACCGCCTAAAAGGATTCGACGAAGGTTGGATAACCAACCATTCGGAGCGTATAGCTACGTATACCAACATACCATCGGGAGATTACACTTTTGAGGTTAAAGCGGGCACAAAAAAAGGTCTTTGGGATATTCCCGCAAAGAAAATTGCCATTAGAATAGCACAGCCATTATGGAATACCACTACCGCCTACATACTATACCTAGCATGCTTAGCTTTATTGGTCTATGGATTACAACGTTGGTATGGATTGCGAAAGAAATTATTAATAGAAAAAATTAACCATAAAAAAGAGAATGAACTTAATGAGTTAAAGATGCACTTCTTTGCAAAAATGTCTCATGAAATTCAGACCCCAGTAACTTTAATTCTAGGTCCTATCGAGAATATGCTAAAACGTTCGGATCAAAACGGAAATCTATTATTAAAACAACGTTTAAACATTATATTAAACAATACAAAACGCCTTTCGAGAATTGCAAGAGAGCTAACTTTAATAAGAAATAAGGAACTCAATAGACTAAGACTAACAGTAACCAAAAATAATTTATGCAAACATATTGCTGAAATCTCCTTGTCTTTTATGGAGTTGGCAAGAAAAAAACAAATAGATTTTGTTGTAAACTGCCCTAAAAATTTATCGGAAACGTGGTATGACAAAGAAAAGTTAGAACATGTTATATACAACCTACTGTCCAATGCTTTTAAATTCACCCCTAAAGAAGGCAATATTCAATTAAGCGTAGCTCCTATCAATTCCAAAAAGCTGCTAAAATTAACAGTTACAGATTCTGGCCCAGGAATTCCTAAAGAAGAATTAGATACTATTTTTGAATTATTCTACCAGTCCAAAGAAGGTAAAAAAAATATAGGCTCGGGTATTGGATTGGCTCTTATTAAAGATATTACGGACTTGCATAGAGGAACTATTAAAGTAAACTCTACCCCTTTTGAAGGAACTATTTTCACTGTCACCCTCCCTATTACCGAAGATGCTTATGCCGAATCGGAAAGAATCCAATCTAACGACCCAGAAGAAGTCCTCCCTAGAACAATAGAAAAGGAAGAATCTCTTACAGAAAATGAAACCATAAATCTTTCTAAAAAAACTATTTTAATTGTTGAAGATAATTACGATTTACAAACATTTTTACAAGATCTTTTATGCCGGCATTACAATATTTTAATGGCAGATAACGGAGAAGAAGGCTACCACTACGCAAAGAATAATTTTCCTGACCTTATTTTAAGCGATATCATGATGCCTAAACTAGATGGTATTGCAATGTGTAAAAAACTGCAAAAAGATAAATTAACCAAACATATCCCTGTTATTTTAATGACGGCAAAAAATTCTACCCATTCTAAAATATCGGGATTAGAATCTGGCGCTATAGAATATATAAATAAGCCATTCAATACAAATGAGCTGCTCCTTAAAATAAAAAATATTATTTTATCCAAAGAGCATATTATTTCAAAATATCGCAAAGAAATCATCAGCCGTCCCGAGGTAACCTTAGAAAAGTCTCAAGACGAAATTTTTCTTGAAAATCTGGTATTACATATTAATTCGAGATTAGAAGACGCTAATTTTAAAATAGAAGAATTAGCGGAATCCTTAAATATGGGCTATTCTAGTCTTTATAGAAAATGCCAATCCTTAACAGGCCATAGTCTGGTAGACTTCGTACGTTTACACAGATTAAAAAAAGCCGCAATTTTAATTTCTAAATATGGGTATAATATTTCTGAAGCTTCTTATATGACCGGATTTAACGATCCCAAATACTTTTCAAAATGTTTTAAAAAACATTTCAAAATAACCCCAGGAAATTTCAAAAAAGAAGCACAAGAAATGGGAACTAATGCCTATTTAAAAAAACATCGATTGGATAGATTATAGCTTAAATTTTTTGTTGAATTGTTAAAACGTTGCATTGGTGAGTAATTAAACAGGCTACTTGGACCCCTTTTTTTCAAAGGGATGACAAAATCAAGATTAGACCAATACCATTCTAAATACCTCCCAATCTGGTATTCCAATTAACTTCTCAAAACCTTAAAAAGAATCAAACTCAATTTCTTCTTCCTCTATACTTTCCGAATTTGAAATATCATTAATAAACGCATCAATTTGTTCTTTTGTAACGTTCGGCATACAGATAATATGAGATGTATCTCCTTCGGTTGCTAATTGCCATTTTAGTTTAATCTCATTTGCTGTTTTTGGTAAAACTACCGTTATAGCCCCAGGGTTACTCCATGCATTAATTCCAATAGCATTAAGACGCTCTTTACAATACTTTGCAATTTTTAAGCAATGCTGGTACCGATCTTTAAGGCCGTCTACTCCTAATTGTTTTAGTGCATACCATAAAAATAATGGGCTATGTCCGTTTCTAGACCCTGTTATTGTAGTATCAAATGAACCAATATAGGATATGCTTTTTGAAATTCTATCGCGATTAGATTTTTTTGTTATTATTACTCCAGATGGATTTGGCGAACCTATAAATTTATGCCCACTAATAGATATACTATCTGCTCCATCTTTAAAATCGAAAGGAATACGTGGCTCTATAAAATTACCATATGCGCCAGATAATGCAGCATCGCAATGAATATAATGGTCCTGAATGGCTAAGTCTTTTAAAATTGACTTTATTTTTGACACATCATCTTTGGCTTCCTTCATTGTAGTACCAAAAGTGGTTAATACAATTGCAGGTTTGTGCCGATTCATTTTTACCGTATTTTCAAAATCTTCATAATCTATTTCACCATTTTCAGTAGATCTAATTACAATACTAGGTATATTAAGTAAATGAATGTTTTTACGAACACTATAGTGTGTAGACTCTGAATAATAGACCATCCCTTTAGGATATAATTCTCTGGCCAAATACAAGCCATAGAGATTACTTTCAGAACCTCCATTTGTTACATAACCCCAATAATCACTTGCTTTTGCTCTAAATAATTTTGCGAAAAAGCGAACAACCTCACGTTCCATTTCATGGGTTTGAACCTTATAAGTGCCATCTTCAAATGGATCTCCCAAATTATTAATTGGGTATTTTAAGAAATCATTTAATTCTGAATAATCAAAATCTTTGGATACCGGATATCCTAAAAATGAATCTCTAGCTTTTTCTATATTTTGTTTTAATATACGTAGCCGTTGACTTTCTTCTGGTGCAATTTGTTTTTTTATTGACATACTATGAAACTCTAAACTTAATATCTGTAAAATTAATATATACAATTATACATTCTGAGTATTTACAATAAATAAGCAAACAACACCTGCGTATTTGTATATTGCAGAATATTATCTTGTAATGAATTGTTTAATTCTATAAAACCGAATAATTTTCTGCTATGGATGCCATTGACAAAAAAATATTAATGCTTTTGCAAAAAAACGCGAAGCAAAACACGAAAGAAATTGCCGATAAAATAGGATTAACTGTATCTCCTACATTTGAACGAATAAAAAAATTGGAACAGCAGAATTATATAAAAAACTATGTTGCAATATTAAATGGTGCTAAGGTTAATAAGTCCATAATTGTTTACTGCCAAATTACTTTGTCTAAACATTCTAGAGAGTTAATAGACAATTTTAAGAGAGAGATTGTAAAGCTACCCGAAATTATGGGGTGTTACCATGTTTCCGGAAATTATGATTTTTTACTAAAAATAGCCATTAATACTATAAAGGAATACCAGCTATTTGTAAATGAAAAGCTGTCTGTTATTAACGAGATTTCAAATGTACAAAGTTCGTTTGTGTTAGACGAAATAAAAAACGATACTACGTTTAATTTATAGTATATTTTCAGGCTACTTCGATCCCTTTTTTCAAAGGCATGACAAAATTAGGACTAAACCTATATGCTAGTTAGTAACCTAAGTGGCTCTTAAATTGTTCTTAGTACATTACAAAAAATGTAGCAAAAAAACAGGTGTAATTAAAAAGGTAACCCAGCGTACCGGATAATAAAATTAGAGCCGTTAAGTCGTGCCAAGTCACCTTTAAGAAATAAAAAGCAGAACAACTATTGCAAAAGACTTGTTTTGTACATTGCTTACCCTTCTTTAATTTTAAGGAATATTCACAGTAAATGTCATATTAGATTTCAATTCCTCTATGGAATGATTAAAAGAATAGTTAGTGTCGAGATAGTCCCCATTATATTTAGATTTCAATTCCTCTACGGGACGATTAAAAGCTAAGCGAAGAACCTCGACTAACGGAAGATGTTGCATTTCAATTCCTCTACGGGACGATTAAAAGACGCAAGAAATAACGAATGCAACTATTACCTTAGATATTTCAATTCCTCTACGGGACGATTAAAAGCAAGCACGGAACATCGGTTGGAAACCATTCTATTGTATTTCAATTCCTCTACGGGACGATTAAAAGTAGACGAAATTAACCAGCTGTTAGACACCGTTGGGTTATTTCAATTCCTCTACGGGACGATTAAAAGAAAATGAATTTCTATGCGGGAACAGTTTATTATTACATTTCAATTCCTCTACGGGACGATTAAAAGATCAAATCAAACTTCTTGATGGTTCTCGTTTCGATATTTCAATTCCTCTACGGGACGATTAAAAGTTAAACATGGTGTATCAATTGGGAATCATTCAGTTGTATTTCAATTCCTCTACGGGACGATTAAAAGAAGGAGGTATGGCCAGAGACGCAGACAGTAGAACATATTTCAATTCCTCTACGGGACGATTAAAAGACAAGTCAATGTTGCGGTGCAATAATGCTAAACGGAATTTCAATTCCTCTACGGGACGATTAAAAGCTAAATAAATGACACGACAACAACACTTAATGACACATTTCAATTCCTCTACGGGACGATTAAAAGTTCAAACAGCTCTTCATCCTCTATTCTAAATTCTTCATTTCAATTCCTCTACGGGACGATTAAAAGCTAAATAGACCAAATCCATTACAATCTACTTCTGAAATTTCAATTCCTCTACGGGACGATTAAAAGTTGCCGATGATCTAAGAAGTACAGCAGTATCAATGTCATTTCAATTCCTCTACGGGACGATTAAAAGTGGAACTCGTCATCAACGAGTACAGACTCATCTCAATTTCAATTCCTCTACGGGACGATTAAAAGGCCCTGAGAATGATATACCATACAGACGCATGAGCTATTTCAATTCCTCTACGGGACGATTAAAAGATCTCCATTCATACTTGTTCCTTTAACATGTCCTCCATTTCAATTCCTCTACGGGACGATTAAAAGCACCGTTACGAATATCATCTAGTATTCCCATTAGTGATTTCAATTCCTCTACGGGACGATTAAAAGAACAAATGAAAAAATCATTCAGTTATCAATTATTTAATTTCAATTCCTCTACGGGACGATTAAAAGGATTATCCAATCTTCTGCGAAAACATCAATTACACTATTTCAATTCCTCTACGGGACGATTAAAAGTTTTTCTCCTTGCGACCGTTTCCTTATGAGTTTTGCATTTCAATTCCTCTACGGGACGATTAAAAGCTGGTCTGCCGTTGCAATCCAAATTACGGTAACGTCATTTCAATTCCTCTACGGGACGATTAAAAGAGGTTACAAGAATATCGGTGATATGGTATTTACTTCATTTCAATTCCTCTACGGGACGATTAAAAGTTGTTCGATTTTAACGATGAAAGCAAATCCATTCTTATTTCAATTCCTCTACGGGACGATTAAAAGACTGAAACAAAAAGAACTATGTAGATTAATTTTTTCAATTTCAATTCCTCTACGGGACGATTAAAAGGGGTGAAGTGGGGTATAAATAGAGACGCTTACAACAATTTCAATTCCTCTACGGGACGATTAAAAGTTCAAGATAGTTCCGAAAGAAACAGATCGAATAGTATTTCAATTCCTCTACGGGACGATTAAAAGGACTAATGCTCAAAAAATAGAGTTCTACGAAAACTTATTTCAATTCCTCTACGGGACGATTAAAAGCAAAATGACTGCTATAGAAATTGCAGCTTTACTCGTATTTCAATTCCTCTACGGGACGATTAAAAGATTATTACTATTAGTATTGTTGTATTACGATTACAAATTTCAATTCCTCTACGGGACGATTAAAAGTTCAATCTCAACTCATAACCTTAGGTAGGCAAGATTATTTCAATTCCTCTACGGGACGATTAAAAGCTAAAGAAAAGGCAATGGAAATGATTCATAAGCATAATTTCAATTCCTCTACGGGACGATTAAAAGACAGAAGGCATTCGTGCACTCTAATGTACTTCATACATTTCAATTCCTCTACGGGACGATTAAAAGAGGAAATGATGCTTTGTCAGTAGACAACATACAAGAATTTCAATTCCTCTACGGGACGATTAAAAGTTAGAGGCACACTTAAACAAGTCGCACCACAACGGGATTTCAATTCCTCTACGGGACGATTAAAAGTACCTGTCTCTTATGCGAAACTATTATATTATTGTAATTTCAATTCCTCTACGGGACGATTAAAAGAGTAGATCCTACTGTATCTAACTCACCTTCCCAAGATTTCAATTCCTCTACGGGACGATTAAAAGCAGGTTACAGATGGGCGGCAGGAACAACGGAAAGCAATTTCAATTCCTCTACGGGACGATTAAAAGTGAATTTCTTTCAATTGCTGCATATAAGTAAGATGCATTTCAATTCCTCTACGGGACGATTAAAAGCATAACTCATACGTTCGATAAATCACTTGCGTTAAATTTCAATTCCTCTACGGGACGATTAAAAGATTAATAACACTGTAGGAACAGATGCGGGGTATCGAATTTCAATTCCTCTACGGGACGATTAAAAGATCAACTTCCCCCTGCGTTATTACTGCAGCTGCATTATTTCAATTCCTCTACGGGACGATTAAAAGGACATTGCTAAATATGAAAACACTTTATTTTTAGGAATTTCAATTCCTCTACGGGACGATTAAAAGCCCGAAGCCTTTGTTTCTATAAATTGTGCTTCTTGATTTCAATTCCTCTACGGGACGATTAAAAGTGTGGTATATAGGCTTACCGTTTTTGTCGACTTTGTATTTCAATTCCTCTACGGGACGATTAAAAGTTTAAGCTCTCTTGTGCAATGGCGAAATAATTTACTATTTCAATTCCTCTACGGGACGATTAAAAGATTGATGTTCTATTCTTTGATGATTTGTATAAGGATATTTCAATTCCTCTACGGGACGATTAAAAGTATTGAAACGGGAGACTCTGGAATGGTCAGAGTGAGATTTCAATTCCTCTACGGGACGATTAAAAGCATCATTCGGGTATTTATGAGGTGTCTTTTTTCCATATTTCAATTCCTCTACGGGACGATTAAAAGGATAGCAACCAAAGAAAGTACGAACCTTATTTCTGGATTTCAATTCCTCTACGGGACGATTAAAAGTAAAACAGTTTTTTATATTCGCCCCGTTTGACTTTTATTTCAATTCCTCTACGGGACGATTAAAAGTCCCAATATGCACACTATTAATCCTAGTGTTTCGTTATTTCAATTCCTCTACGGGACGATTAAAAGTTACAAATCTATTATGGGCGTTGGTACAGCAATGGAATTTCAATTCCTCTACGGGACGATTAAAAGATTAATACCATCTTGTGTTTTAGAATCACCTCCTAAATTTCAATTCCTCTACGGGACGATTAAAAGATCCGCTAATTCTTAAATCCTATTATACTCTATACTATTTCAATTCCTCTACGGGACGATTAAAAGCTGGGGTTCAATGTACCAAGTATCAAAAATAACCAAATTTCAATTCCTCTACGGGACGATTAAAAGTTACGCCTAAATCATTCGTAGTATTTAAGATGTGTATTTCAATTCCTCTACGGGACGATTAAAAGGACTAATGGTCCTGGTGGCCAATGCGTTTTCCATTCATTTCAATTCCTCTACGGGACGATTAAAAGCGTTTAATGTTGCTTTGTCGTCATCGCTTGTAGAAGATTTCAATTCCTCTACGGGACGATTAAAAGAAAATAATGCTATTTCTTTATTAAATTCTGATTGGAATTTCAATTCCTCTACGGGACGATTAAAAGATCGCTCTGTAGCCATTTTCCAAAGCGTTCTATATCATTTCAATTCCTCTACGGGACGATTAAAAGTAGATTTGTAATATTTAAACGCATAAGCCGTAAATAATTTCAATTCCTCTACGGGACGATTAAAAGAAACAGCAGGAATGTGGTTGTTAGCCGCTTTAGCTTTATTTCAATTCCTCTACGGGACGATTAAAAGCTGCATAGCCACTAAAACCCGCTTCTTGCTTATCTTATTTCAATTCCTCTACGGGACGATTAAAAGTTTACGCCTAAATCATTCGTAGTATTTAAAATGTGTATTTCAATTCCTCTACGGGACGATTAAAAGATCTGGTGATTTTAACAACATTCTAATCTCTTTGATATTTCAATTCCTCTACGGGACGATTAAAAGGTTGTTGCATTTGCTACTGTTAATTGGTGTCTTGCGATTTCAATTCCTCTACGGGACGATTAAAAGGGATTACTATTAAATAGTATTCATCCTAGTATTGTAATTTCAATTCCTCTACGGGACGATTAAAAGTGGTGTGCCTAAACCATAACCTTGTTGCATAACGGGATTTCAATTCCTCTACGGGACGATTAAAAGAAATTCGGCACCAAACCAAAGCCACCATTTTTTTTGATTTCAATTCCTCTACGGGACGATTAAAAGCGCTGATTTATCTAACCACTCTTTATCTTCTATTCTATTTCAATTCCTCTACGGGACGATTAAAAGTTTTACAAGGTTATCCGCCATTACAGGCTGTGATAGATTTCAATTCCTCTACGGGACGATTAAAAGTTAGTCGTACTCTTGATAAAAGAGACTTGCAAGGAGATTTCAATTCCTCTACGGGACGATTAAAAGTGGCCATGGCGATTATTATCCTAAGGCATTAGCGCCATTTCAATTCCTCTACGGGACGATTAAAAGATGGAACATCGGGCGATACTATTCTGTATAAACTATATTTCAATTCCTCTACGGGACGATTAAAAGTATTTTTCCATGCTTAATAACAAAATATAGTTTGTTATTTCAATTCCTCTACGGGACGATTAAAAGGAACATGCTTACGTACAGTATCATGCTTAACTCCAAATTTCAATTCCTCTACGGGACGATTAAAAGAACATATAAAATTCACCGTAGTATTATCACATACATCATTTCAATTCCTCTACGGGACGATTAAAAGCTGTTGCCCAGATATCCAAAGATTTGGAACACTCCAATTTCAATTCCTCTACGGGACGATTAAAAGATAGCGGTAAAGGAGAGTTGACTCCGCAACAAGTTTATTTCAATTCCTCTACGGGACGATTAAAAGTCGTTACGATGAAAAACGTAACAAACTGTATTACAACTAAATATAAATAATAAAAACTTGAAAATAGAACAAAAAAAACGTCTATGTCCAATACTATGATTCCCTCTTACTTACGACGACTTCATAACTAATTGACATTGAGATTATTACAAATTCAAAACGTCAAAGAACATTGACTTTCTAATTTATATTCTTTGATAGACGCTTATAATATAGTGTCTAAATTATTTTTTTCTTTACCAATAACTTCTTTTTCCAACCAACTTTCTTGGCGGCTTTTAAAGATAATCAAACTATCGGTTTCCTCATTCATAATAAGCTTAGCTTCTATTAAAAATTCTTTTAATTTCACTTCTGTAATTGCGCCTTCAAAAACACTATTCTGAATCCAATTTAGATAACACCTACAAAGTTTCAACATTTTACCCACCCGTCTAGTATCCATATCGTACATCAAAATTACATACATATTACCACCATGCTTTAAAAGGTTTGTATTCTTGCATTCCCATAAGATGTTTTACTAACTTATAACATTCTAACTTTACTAAATTCTTATAACTTATACTTCTATCTAGTGTTCTGTGTTTAATAGTTTCGTTTATTTTTTCATCCCATGCCCGAAGTACTTTTTTCCTGCCAGACTCTTTTAAGAGACAACTATTAAGATTTTGATCAAAATCATTTTTCTGAATCACTTTTTTATTGAGCAATGAAAAAATAAGTCGGTCTGCCAACAATGGTTTAAAAACCTCCGCCAGATCTAATGCCAAAGAATACCTTCGAAACCCTGGTTCATGTAAAAAACTAATAGTAGGATTTAATTGGGTATGATAAATTTGATCTAAACAGAGCGTATAGCAAAGCATATTTACAAATGAGATCATAGCATTCACCTCATTATTAGGAGGTTGTTTACTACGGTTATTCATTTCAAAATCAGTAATAATTTCACCAAATGCACTATAATATGCCATTCGAATATTCCCTTCTGTTCCCATAAGTTCGTCTATGGCATTGGTCTGCTTAATTACTGCTGCCAACCGTTCTATTCGCAGTATTTGAGGCTGTACGTTTTTTCCTCTTTTGGAATAGTATTTTAAATTTTTAAGCATATTAAATGCAGCTCCATTTATAAAACCCTGTGCAATTACCATTCTTTTTTTAGGAGCGTTATAATGTGAAACTTGATTTACAATGACCTTACCACTTAATAAATATTCCTTAGGCATAAAACTGCCTGTATAATGCTCGTAATAGTCAAAAAAATGAACTCCTATTTGGTTCTTTCCTAAAAAATTGTACAAAGCACTATTGGCATCTAAAGAACCAAAACAGAATAAATTTTGCACACCCTCTACAGGTAAATATTTAGCCTTACCTTCTTTACCTTGTTCGTCTACTGGTACGAATTTTAAGGTGTTGTCTTTGCGACTCAACCGCCCTGGATTAAATAGATAGTACGACTTTTTCATAACTCATCTATATAACAGAGTTCATAGTAAGAACATTTTTTACAGATTCTTGTGTTGATTGTAGCTGGGCATTTTTCTTGCTGTACCAATTGTTGCACTTTTGGCACGGTTTCTTCTAAAAATTCTACATCTGGCTTTGTTAAAAATACCTCCGCAGTTTTTCGCAATTTGGGGTATTCTATATACCCTAAAACCCCTTTAATATCATTTAAGGCAAATAACCAAATGTAAAAACGCAACTGCCACTCATGTGCTGACTCCATTGTTTTACCTCGCTTGGTTTCATGAATTACTTTTTCCTTAGCATTGTAAAAATCTACCTGCCCTTTTAGTAAAATACCGTTCCATTGTACAGACAATTCTATTTCGCTGTATTTGTTTGCCCGTTGGGGGTAACTGCTCTCATGCAACAATTTACCGTCATAAACTGTACTAGAAGTATGCTCCATATGAATACCGTTCGTAAACAACCACAGTTTACGGTGGCAAATCATATAATAGTTGATATGGGTGGCGGTGAGGTGCATTAATTATGCTACTTCTCTATATTTGATTTTCGTAATCGAATGCCATCATCACCTCTATTAGTTTTTGTTCGGCATTGTCTAGAGCATCAACGGACTCTCCCTTAGTATGAATATAACCTCCTGCCTGCAACGTAATAAATGTATCAACTCCTTCAATGGATTCGTCAACAATAGGGTCTGCTTTTTTTGAATCTTCTTCAGATAATTTAGCTCTTATACTGCCTCCTATTCTATTTGCATTATCACTAATTGAAACAGCCAAAGTGTCCATCAAACTAAATGTACGTGCTTGGTTTGATGTAATTCTCCAATTCAAAATCGCTGTTGCCAAACCTTTAATCCATTCTATTCTCAATTCTTTAGGTGCGACTAAACATTTGCCAAATACATTTTCTGATGCTACCCAACCTTCTTCTTTTAATTTTTCAATGGTACTATCTGCCATTTCTGGCTCAAAAGAATTTAAGCTAACACTAAATAACCTACGAAGGTCAATTGCTAGGTCAAAGACAAAAAGACCTGAAGCACGACTATTATTTGGAATCCATTTTCTACTTAAACTTCGATCTTTACCATCCAACAAATCGGAAATATCTTCATCACTCAACTCGTTCCCATCTACGTCTCTTACAATTATATTGTTGTTTGGTCTATCACTTCTATCAAAAGAAGCATTTTCTGTATCCATTCCTACAAGCAAAGGATGTAATGCTCTCATTGCAGAAATAGATAAAGGGCTTCTTCTTTTAAGTGTTCTTTCTTGTTTTTCACCTTTTATTGCTTTCGTCGCTTTCATCCAGCCCCCAAATAATTGGTCGGCATAAGAGGGGTCACAAGTGGCATAAACTTCGCCTTCCTTTAATTCCTTTTGCTTGATTACATCAAATAGAAATGTTGTTGGTGAAGGAGTTTGATTAATAGATTCACACAAAGTGTCAATTAAAGATCGCTTAACCTGTTGACCACTTGAAAAAGGTATCCTTTTGTTAAACTGAGCATCATAATAATATTTTTGTCCGTCTGCGACACAAAAAACAGTATGTTCTGCTTTTTTTAGTGTTCTAATGTAAATGGTATTCATAGTATTCTGTTTTTAAATGTTAAGATTGTTTCTCTACAAAAGCATAATCAAATTTTAAAAGCGTACAGAAATAACCATACTCTTCATTTGTCATAAGATGAACCTCATCTTTTAATTTCTTAATAGTATTAAGATTTTCTCCTTCTAAATCTTTTACCATTTTTGTAAGTACCTCGATAAATCCTTTTTTAGAAGAGGAAAACAACTCCTGTTCAATAAGGTTTTTACGGTCGTTTTTTCTTCCCTCTTTTCTATACTTCAAAATGACTTCTGCCAATTCTAGAGTATACTCTGTGATTTCTTCCTTGTTTTTTGATAACATAGCTACTAACCAAGTTTTAAATGAATAATAATTTAAAGTGTCCTTTTCTGATTTAAACGATAAGTTCTTTGTGTCATTGATATACTTTTTTATACCATCTGGTCGGAGTGCCTGAATGCCAATACTCCCTAATTCACAAGCTCGTTTGATATGCATTCCAAATAGGCTTTCAAATTTTCTTTTATCTATTTTGATGCCTCCAAATAGCTGGCGATAAACATCTTTTATTTGTTTTCCTGATTTTAGTCTAAAAGGAATAAAACCAATCGTTTTGTTTGTTTGACCAAATCCGTATACATAGGCTATTAATTCACTCTCAGGAAAATGCAACGAAAGGCTAAAAAATAATTGAGACCAATTGACTGTGTTTATTTCAATTTTGACATCATCAATTTTGAATATTCCCTCATCAGATAATTTTGTAAAATCAAAATCGCTATCAAAATAACTCCCCATAGAATAGGCCAACCATTGCCCATTCCATGTATTTATTTGATTGCCCCTCAATTTTTCAAGTGTATTGTTATTTAAATACTTTCGATAAATTTTCCACCCCTCAAATGTATTAAGTGTGATAATTGGATCATCAAAAAGTATAGAAAAACCACCTGCTACTCCTATTCCTAAGCCACTTCCTATCCACGATAAATATATATCCTCATTACTTGTTGGAATTTCAACATCGCTTACTAAACCCGATGTACTTGCGTACTCCTTTTTGTCAGATGCCGGAAAGCCCAATGCAAAACTGGCATCTGGCTTAAGTGTTTCAATTTTTTCGTGCAAACGGTCTAATTTCTCCAGCCTTTCTTCTTTTGTGAAACTTTGGCCTTTTCTTAAACCTTGAACAAAAGGTGAATTCGAAACGCTTTGCAAATATTTAGAGTGATTGTAAAATACTTCCCAAAACTCCTTTTCAAAAAATTCCTTTGCAGAAAAATTCTTGTTGTATTTGGCATTGTATGCTTCCAGTAATGTTTTCCCTACAACAGTTGTTATCATAATAGTTGGTTGTTAAAATCAAAGTTTGATGCTTTTATTTTTTTAATATCGAGACCTAAATCTAAATCATAAGCTAAATCGGGAATAATAAAAGGTCTGTTTCCTTTTTCGGATTGATTCATATCTTTTACATTCCAATACCTAACTGGTATTTCTAGTTTTAACCGTGTTTCATAATCCGTGTTTTCATATTCTTCCTGTTCATTCTCGCAAATACAAGACACAGAATCAATATCGAGCAAATCAAAAAGGATTGATTTTCGATGTGTCAATTTTTCAATAGTAATTCTTCCATCCGATTTAAAAACAGAATGCTCTTCGATATTCATAAAATCAATTGTTGGATAAACCATATCTATCATTTCTTGAAGTTTATTTTCTGCTAATATTTCATTGTCTTTTAGTATTTCAAAAGAACGTTCTAAAACTTTTAAATCATACGGCAAAGCATCGGTTTTGTCTTTGGGCGGAGCAATTACATACACCTTTTTAGTAATACCAATCGTCTCTTTTGTTCGCTTTCTATTCACTCTGCCAAAACGTTGAGCAAGAGAATCAATCGGTGCCGTTTCAGTAATCATTACATCAAAACTAATATCTAAACTTACTTCCACTATTTGTGTGGAAACCACAATACAAGCTTTGTTTGACGTATTAAATTCATTTATAGGATTTCCTACATCATCCAAACCTAGTAACGACATTTCTTTATCATTTCGGTCTCCTCTTTTAAACCTACTATGAAGTAATAAAATTGGTATATCTGGATAGAGTTCTTGCAACTCTGTATAAGCCTCTTGTGAACGAGATACTCGATTAAAGACAATCAGCACCTTTTCATCTTTATCTACTAATTTTTTTATAATAGAGTAAGAATCTTCAAATGAATCAATTTTATGAACTGTATGTCTATTGAACTGTTCCATTTCCGCAGGTGTCAATTTTACTTCCAACACCTCATTACCCAAAATTTCAATTATTCTTTTATATAATTCGCTTGACATTGTTGCCGTTCCAATATGAATCCTACAACCCATTTGTTTTAGAATAGCTACTAATTTTAAAACAATTGCTTGCGAAACATTTGTGTAGGTATGTATCTCATCTAAAATAACATCACAGCCTTTAATGTCTAATATGAGTGATTCAAAACCTTTCATCCCAAAAGCTATAGATGCCAATTGATGTGGCGTAAGTATTTTTATAGACGAACCGAAAAGAGACTGCAAAACACTCTCTTCATTTCCTTTTTTTCGTTTCACAACTGCAGATGTAGAATGCAATACCCTAATATCAAGATCAGGATTTTTATCCTCTAAATCTTTAGCTACTCTTTTAAACATAGCATTAATAGAAGCCTGAAATGGAAGTGTGTAAAAAACACGCCTTTTGCATCTTCTAAAAAGAAAATCTGTTTTCCCTGCCCCAGTACATGCTACTACAATAGTATGTGATTTTGGCGAACTTGTTTCCTTGTAAGACAAAGGAAATAGCTCGTGTTGGCGATTAAAAAAAGATAAGTCAGGAGTTTTAAATGTTCCTTTCAAATGCTTTTCAGTATTATCAATCAAAGCAGAAGCAAAATGATCAGCACCCATAAGTAAACCCCTCCATTCTGAACACCCTTTTTGCCGAACAGATTTTCTACAAAAATCTAATACATATTCTAAATTTTCTTTGGCATCACTTTTGGTTATTTGTTTACACTCTACTCCTAATTCATTAAGCAACTTTATTGCATCTAAACTCCATTCGTTCCACTTGCCAAAATGTGTATCTTCATAATCATAGCCTTCATCTAAATCTAAAAGCCCTTTTTCTCCAACATCATTTCTAATCGATTTATGATGACCTACAACCATTTCAATAAGTGAATTCCATTCGTTCTTTGGAAATGCAGACAGAAATAGTAAAGAAGTTATTTCATGCCTAAAAACCTTTGCACTACGAGCTCCATTCAGTCTTTTTTGAAAAAATGGATGTGCCTTACCAATATCATGAAGTAATGCACCGTGATAAGCTATTTTTTCATCTAAACCCAAATATTTGGCAAAGACAACAGACGCCATTGCTACTTGTTTTAGATGAACTTTTAAAGGTGTCCAATCAGGAGCTGATTTTGCAAATAGTTTCCCCACTTTAAAAACTTTTAACTGGATTGCCAATTACTTTTAACCAACCATACATTGGTTGCCCTGTACTTCGGTGATACCCTACTAAAAATGACTTTTTATTCTCCTCAAAAACTAATTCATAACCAAAAAACTGTTCTTCATCTTCTTCAAATGCCTTATAATTTGTTTCAATTATATCTGTAGGGTAGACTAAGTCCTCATTTCTGCACAAACAAATATGTTGTGTAAATGCTTTTTGTGCATTTACTTCATCTGTAAAAGCAAGGTGAAGAATAGGGTTCTGGAGGAGACCTCTGTTGATTATAGCTTTCGGACGGTCAAATTCAAACTCCTTTCCTCTTCTTTTAGAATTCCACCCTCTTGTCTGAATCACTTCTTGTTGATTAGTAATTTGTGCATACGAAAGTCGATGAGCTACTATTTTTTGTATTCCTTCGGTGTTCAGCAACTCTGAAAACAATTTCTTCTCTATCCCCTCCACAATAGAAGGTGTTAAAAATTGCTGACTAAAAGTCTCACTATCTCTTACAGCTGTCCATGGTTTTATAAAACCAAAAGCCCCTGTGTATTTAACAACAAATAATTTCTTTTCCATAGTCCTTATTTTAATGCTCCAAATCCTATTCCTGTACTACTTCCAATACCTACCTCCCAAGCAAAAGCCACTTGCTCTGGTGTACCTTTTACTATTACAGGGCATACACTACATCTATTTTTAATTTCATTATACCTAATGAGCTTTGTTTTTGGCAAAGCGTAAGAAGAATCAAACTCAACTGTACAATTTTCATGATGTAAACCCGCCTTCTTTAATTTAGTTTGTAATGTCTCTGTCATTAAATCATTTGCCTCTTTATTTTTGTAGGTGTAGTGTTTTTCTTTTCGTTTTACGAATATGGGACTTGCCGCTACAAATTGTTCTTGCGAAGCAAAAGAAGGGGTCTCTTTAATCATTATATCTTTAATCATTACATCATTGAATAAATTAGGGCTTTCTTGAATTCCTCTAATTATTTTTTTTAACATGACAGATTCGTAAACACTTATAAACATATAAGAATCGTCTCGTAGCCATATTCCATTTTTATCAGTCGTAGTATTCATTAGCCATGAAAACGAATACATGCTTACGCCTCCATGTTGTTTGTTGTTTTTACCCAACCATTTATGAAAACAACCCGTTAATAAATGCTGATAGTTAAAAGGTATGATTGTATTATTTTTGGATAATGCTAAATAGAGTCTCATTAAAATTTAATCTTTTTAATATTGTTTAAATAACCGCTTAAAATTCTAAAAACCATTACGAAAAAGCGTAATCTGGTTTAATTTCCACTTCCAATATGCATGTTTTCTACAAAAAATATAGGACACTGTTGACAATAAATACACCTATACTAGAAATTATTCCGTTGTGAAAACATTCAAAGCGGCCTTTACGGGTCGCTTTTTCTTTTACGAATCTTCTGTTGCTAGTTTTCATCTCTAATTTATCTTCGCCTGCTTGTCTTTGCTTTTACAACAAAACCCATTCCTCTACTATTTCTAGTTTCACTTGGTTAAAGTACTATAGAAAATAGCATTTAAATTGTGGAAAACCGCAAAAGTAATTTAGGCTTGCCCTAGCCTTATTTTAACATGGCTTTTCTACTATTTACATTACTTCACAAATGAATTTCTATTATTAGAATGTAATGGCACATATTTCTGAATAATGTATGGTGTAATCTCATCCAAAGTTTTTTCTGTAATGGGGTGCAGTCCTGGTGCCGTAAAAAATTCTATCTCACCCTTTTTAGTTTTATAATACCAAAAAAGTGGCTTGTTTGTTTCTTCTGAAAAAAACAAGGTCGCCATAGTAACCTCTACTTTTTTAAATGTTTTTAATCTAACTTGGTCTAAAGGGACTATTTTGGCGCCAAATGTGGTTATACAGGATACTTTCTTAAAGTGAGTTTTATCCCATGTCATGCAGTTATTGTTCCCTACAATAGTTATTGGATTATTGAATATTCTATTTTTTAGTCCTGGAACGGCCATTAAAACGGTTACAAAAACGATGCAGATTGAAACTACTAAGGACCATTTATGCTTTCTATTTCTTCTCTTCTCTAAATCATTATTAATCTTTTTTCCTGAAATCATTTCATTACCATCAGGAGTATATTCAGTTTCATTTTGAGGCAATATTTTTTCAGAAAAGGAATCCCCCAATTTTAAATATTCTTGCAATGGTCTTGGCTGGAAATCAATTAACCAACTAATGAGTTCTAAGTTCTCAATACTTGTATTCTGTGATTTTCCCTTTAAAAAATTTACAATCGGTTTAAATTTAGCAGTACCGCAATTTTCAATTTCCCTTAACCCGTTTTCTACATTCTTAAATTGAAAGAAATGGTTTAGAATATAACTATCGTGCTTTAAGTTTCTTTTGTAAAACAGCCATTTACAGGCATTTTTAATCAACTTAGGGGTTGGCTGGGCAAGATATGTATTCATCTCTCCTCCTTTGTCCTTCTTATACTCTTTTAAAACTTCCTTTTGATAGCTATCACTTGTCTTTATTTTCATGTTTCGGTTGGAATTATTGGCTTTCTCACGGAATTCTAAGGAACTATTGGAATCTTTGGAATTCAATATAAATATACGCTTTACCTCTCTATAAATTTGTCCTAGAATGATTTACGGCTATGCATTGCTAACATAGTAATTCTAGAAAATTCATTCTTACGGAAATCTATAATGCGGTTGGTATGCAACCAAAAGGAAAGTAGTTAAACACTACCGCATAAGATTTTCACTTTCCAAAACTAGAGAGACGTCTCTTCATTTTTTAATGCGATAAATCATCGCAACAATCACTGAGTAATAACTCGGACAGCCATTGGTATGTCCAATTTTAAAATAAATATTATGAAAAAAATAATGATAGCCGTAATGGCACTAGTTTTTAATATGTTCTTATTTTCTTGTACAGCAGATTCTGTTGTTGAAAGTGATGCTCTTTATGAGACGCAAGCCACAGAAGGAGATGACGGAAATGTTCCGCCACCACCTCCACCAGATGGAAAATAAATAATCAGAATAATTTTAATTAATTTGAGCTATATCTTAAGGTGTAGCTCTTTTTTTTGCATACTTTTAAAAAAAGTATTGATTTTGAAAAATTTTACGTTTTTGACTCTAATATGTTTATTGACATCTTGTGAAATAGGAAATGAGAATGGTAATTCTAAGACTAATGGAGTATACGACAGTATTTTGTTCTACCACAATATCTCAAAAAACAAAAGCCTTTCCTTAGATAAAAGATACTATGGGGTAAATAAATCTTTACTTTTTTTAAAGAAAAGAAATAAGGATACTATTTACAACCATGTTCTTTATCAAAAAAACTCACTTCTTCTTTCTTTAAAAAAATATGACAGCCTTAAGGTTTTTAATAATTTACTTATAAAAAATGCTTTACACCTTGAAGATGATTTTATATTAGGCAAACAATACTATTTAATGGGATATTATTATGGTGAAATTGCTCATATTCCTGATAGTGCATTTAACAATTATACCCTTTCAAAAAATTACTTTAACCAAATTGATAACTGGAGTTGGGTTGGGAAAAACCTTTTAAATATGGGAATCTTACAAAAAGATCAAAATGATTATTTTGGAAGTAAAGAAACCATAACAGAATCCTTGCAATATTTAAATTCAAATACCGATATAGAGCAAATATCTTCTTGTTATAATACCTTGGCAACAAGCCATAGAAAATTATTGAATTATAAAGGTGCAATTATATATTACTCCAAGGCTATTGCTACAACAAATTCAAAAGCAAACAACCTTATATATAAGAACAATTTAGCAGCTACTTATATTGACAATGGACAATACCTTGACGCTATTTCTTTATTGGAAAACCTCGCTATAGACTCATTGTTAATCGTTAATAAAAAAGAATATGCCAGAATTCTAGACAATATGGCTTACGTACAATGGTTATCCGGCAAAAAAGAAACGGTAGAAACATTTTTAAAACCGTTATTCTTACGAAAACAGAACAATGACAAAAGAGGTCAAATTGCTAGTTATACACATTTAGGAGAATACTACCTCAAAAACAATCTAGAGAAAGCGAAATCTTATTTTGATTCCGTAATTCGTTTGTCCAAAACCTTAAAAATACCCAAGGCGGAAAAAGATGTTTTGAAGCATCTGATGAATTCATATCCAAATAATGTTACCATAAGAAACCGATATGTTTTTTTACAGGACAGCCTTTACGTGCAAGAATTAAAAGTAAAAACACAGTTCGCAAAGTATAAGTATGACGATAAGGTAAAACAGGAAGAAATTTTACGATTAGAAAAAGAAAAAGCTGAAAAGGAACTAGAAGTTGCACGACAGCGTAACCAAAAAGTAATTTCCTATTTTGGAACGGGATTCCTTGTGCTGTTATTTGGTTTTATTACTTACTATTTTAGACAGCGTGCCGAACGTTTAAAAGAAGAAAAGAAAAAAGAAACCCTAGAAGCTATTTATGAAACCGAGGCCGAACTGTCTAGAAGATTACATGATGACCATGGCGGAAAACTGAACCACACGATGTTGTTAGTCCAAGATGATGCCGATAAATCTCTTATATTAGACAACTTAGAAGACCTCTATAATCAGAGTAGAGATTTCTCTCGTGAAATAAATGATGTAGATACAGGACCAAACTTTAAAGAAGAACTATTAGGAATGCTTGGTTCCCGAAAATTACCAAACACCAAACTGTTCACTACTGGTTTAAATGAACTCGATTGGTCGGTTGTACCCACATTGACCAAAACTACCCTCTTTAAAGTACTGCAAGAGCTCATGATTAATATGGGCAAGCACAGTAAGGCCAATACGGTCGCCATTACATTTCAAAACAGCGACAACAATTTGAAAATTAATTATGAAGATGATGGTATGGGCGCTTCCCCAAAAGCGTTACGGTTAAAAAATGGACTTCGAAATACAGAAAAGCGTATTCAGGCTATCAATGGAACAATTACATTTGATTCAGAAAAAGGAAATGGTTTTAGAACCGAAATCCATATTCCGAATTAATACACACCGCACTATGTTCAAAAAAATACTGCTTGCCGAAGATTTTCAAGGATCCAATCACGGTATTGTTGAAGCCCTTCAAGAAAAATTACATATCGAAGAGCTTCAAGAAGAATTGTATTGCGATAAAGCCTTTACGCGACTAAAAGTGGCTCTAAAAAAAGACATGCCCTATGAGTTGTTGATTACCGATTTGCATTTTGAAGCAGATCATACGGAACGCAGAATTACTTCGGGAGTGGAACTTATCAAAGAAGCCGGAAAACTTCAGCCCAACTTAAAGGTAATTGCATATTCACAGGAAAACAATCCTGTAAAAGTCAACACCCTTTTCAAAGAATATAAAATAGATGCCTATGTTTGCAAAGGTCGCTATGGATTAACCGAATTATTAAATGCCGTACAAGAAGTTTATCACAACCGAACCTATTTCTCACCCCAAATCAATTTAAATGTTACCCACAATGTCTTTGAACTAGACGATTTTGATCGTGCAATATTAAAGGAACTCGCAAATGGTCTGACCAAAAATGAAGTCTCTAAAAAATTTAAAAAAGAGAATATTACTCCCAGCAGCGAAAGCACTATTGATAAAAGGATAAGTAGGCTTTATGATGAATATGGAGCAAGGAATACCACAAGTCTGTTATTTAAATTGGTAAAGGAGGGGAAAATTTAATCCTCCGCATCTCTCATATCAAATTCAGTAAAACAAATTTTAATCCCTTACAGAAATCTGTAAGGGATTGTCTTTTAATGGGCTTAAGTTTGGCATAGTATTAACCTTAAAACAAAAACACTATGGCAGTTAAACATACGCCTACAGAAGAAGTTCATAAAGGACAAAAAGGAGGAACTACGGGATGTGGTTTTGACACAACAGAACACCCAAGTCATTGGGTAAACACCTCCGAAAGAATTACCTGTGCTAAAAATGGGTGCAAGAATTAAGTTTTTACCGATAACTATACTGAAATAACCTCTAAAAGCAGAAGTGGTTTTGAAGCGAGTTGTTTTTGGAGTAAAAATAATTGGAGTACATACTTACAAATAGATAAATACGACAGAAAATCTATGGTCTGGTTAAAAAGAAGTGAATTTGACCAGTTTTTGGAATTATTAAAAAAGGCAAAAACTAAAATAGGAACTAATAATGCAACTACAAAACCAACTAAAAGCACTTTCCGAAAAAATAGGAAAACTAAAAGATAAAATAGATACTGAGGAATCTACCAAACATGCTTTTGTGCTACCTTTTATAAATGCCTTGGGCTATGATACTTTTGACCCCACCGAAGTAGTCCCTGAATTTACAGCAGACATCGGACTAAAAAAAGGCGAAAAAGTAGATTATGCCATTTTTCATAACGGACAACCCATTATTATTATCGAATGTAAAAATTGGAGTGAAAATCTAAATGCACACAATTCGCAATTATTTCGTTATTTCCATGCTTCGAAAACTCGCTTTGCATTACTTACTAATGGTATTGAATATCGATTTTATACAGATTTGGAAGCCCCCAATAAAATGGATGAAAAACCATTTTTAGAATTCAATATTCAGCAATTAAAAGAAAATACCCTTCACGAAATCAACAAGTTTCACAAATCTAATTTCGATATAAAGAAAATAGTTGACAATGCTAGTTCCTTAAAATATACCAAAGAACTTAAAAAGTTGATAAATGAGGAATTACAATCACCATCTTATCATTTTGTAAAACTATTTGCAAACGAAGTATATACAGGTCGGCTTACTGAAAAGGTAATGGGGGAATTTACCGATTTAGTAGGCAAGGCCTTTAACCAAACCATAAGCGATAAGGTAAATGACCGCTTAACTGCAGCATTGAACAAAGAAGCTGAAAAACAAAAAGAAGAAGTTAAAGACGTAGAAGAGGTTAGTAAGATAATTACAACAGAAGAAGAACTAGAGGCTTTTAGAATCGTTGTTGCCGTCTTACGGCGGAAGCTTCCCACCCACCGTATTGTCCACCGAGATACCCAATCGTATTTTGGAATCTTGCTAGATGACAACAATAGAAAACCGCTTTGCCGACTTCATTTAAATAGTAGCAACAAATACTTAGGAGTATTTGAAAAAGATAGTGGTGAAACCAAGATGCCTATTGAATCTATTGATGACATCTATCAATTTGAAAAACAACTGTTAGCTACAGTAGACGATTATGAAAGCGAGTAAATTACTTTTCACAATAATGTTGTTGGCATTCTGGAATTCATATGGACAAGAGCGCATATCTATAACAGAAGCTACGCTTAGATTAACCTTTGAAGAAACTAAGGAAATGTTTTACAGTTTTGCAGAAGGCGATGAGATTATCCTTAATCTTAGCATGGTTCGGGGTAAACATATTAAGGAAGTAGAAATTATTGAACTCCCTAATAATTCTATTTTTCTTGAATTTAAAGCTAAAAAAATAGAGAACAAAAGAATTAAAATTCGAAATAAAGGCATGTATAAATTCAGGTTCTATAGCTCCTCTATAACCAATAGAATCTGTAAGTTCAGCATAGATAGAATTCCTGAAAGCATAGAAACTACTTCTTTTAATACTAATTGGAAATGGCTGACTGTTAAAGATACTATTTACACTCCTTACCAAATAGATAGCTTAATAGGATATAAAACTACCGTTTATCAAGAAACCATACGAGAATTGAAGAGTGAAAAATTAGAAGAGATTATGTTATTTGAAAAATCTCAGACCGTACATTCTTACTATAATGAAAATATTAGTAAAAGTTATTTAAAAGTGGAATTACCAATAATAAATTCTACTTTTCTAAGAGAAGAAAATATTTTAGCCTGGTCTTATTGGATTGGTGTTGGACAAGAATCTCAAGAGGCATATAGCAAAAATGTACATTCTGCAACCAAATCATTGGGCAACTTGGCAAATTTATACTACCAAACCCCATTGGCTGGAATTGCTTTAGGAGCTATATCTAATTTGGTTACACCTCAGATTGGAGAAGATATTGAATATTACTTTATTCCAGATTTTCAAAACGTTCAAAATTTTTATAACAACCAATCGTTTTTACAATTTGATATGGGAAAAGGAAGAGCTGCATATGGTAGAAATGATAGTCTTAAGGAAGGTACTTTTTACATAGGTCTTTCAAATGACAATCTACTTAAAAGTATCGAAGTCAATGTAAAAGTGCTCGTTGTCAAAAAAGTTAAGGTATACGAAAACGTAGTATATAATAGGCAGAAAAAAGAGCCTGAATATGTAACCCTAAATAAAATTAGAAGAAATATCATAGAAACCAAAATACGAGTACCAATAGAATAAAAAACCATTAGCCATGAAAGCAATTTTACTTATTACTGTATTCCTTATCTTCTCTTTCAATGATACAATAGACAAAAACCAAGTCTATATCTGCAAAGGAAAAGCAAGTAAACGTTACCACCTTACAAAATCTTGTAGAGGGTTGTCTCGTTGCTCTAGTAAAATCGAAAAGGTTACTTTGACCAAGGCAAAAAAGTTAAAAAAAACTTTATGTAAATGGGAAGATTAGCCTTTATTTAAACCATAAACTTAAAAGAAGAACCGTTTTTGAACCGTTCTTCTTTTGCTTTACAGATATCTGTAAGGTATTGATAACTATAGTTTTTAGGTTTGACGCAGAACCAAAACCAACTAAAAATGGAATATAAAGTAATCCCCTTCGTAGCATCAATTGACCAAAACAAAGGAACCTCTAAGCACGTAGCTGAACAATTAGAAGAGATTGTTAAGCATCATGCAAACGCAGGTTGGAAATACCTAAGGCTTGAAAGTGTAAGTACCTCTGTGCAACCAGATAATGGTTGTTTCGGGCTTGGGGCTAGAGCTGGCTATACTACAACGCGTCAAATGATTGTATTCACAAAATAGACCAATGAGAATACTACTCCTATGGCTTATCAGAAGCTATTGGCTTTTAATTCCGCCTAAAAAACGAAATAAGTGTCTTTTTAAAAAAAGCTGTTCACATTATGTGTTTGATATCACTAGAGAAAAAGGAATACTAAACGGCCTAAAAGCACTCAACTACCGATTTAAGCATTGCAGACCTGGCTACTATATTATAAATGGTAAAAATGGAAAACTGTTAATATCTGCCCGAAACGAAGTTTTTGAGGTTGCGGAAATCAACAAACGAATTTTTAAAAATGATTGAAATTCTAGGCGAAAAAACAATACTAATTTCACTCAAAACAAGTGCCAAAGCAGAGGTTACTAATTCTGAATTAACTATTCTAAATTAAAAGCTAAAAAAACTGGCAAATGATCTGATAACGTCCTAGCTTTTTTCAAGTTGCCACAAAACCTAACAAAATCTATCACCTTACCTTCTATTTTATAGATTTCAGTTGAATAAAAAATATTGTCAATTGGATGGTTTAGGTACACATTCTTATCACAAGCTTTTTTTAGAGTTGTCTTTTGTTTTGAAATGGCTGTAGCAAAATTGTTCGCCCTAATTTCATCAAATACATTATTCTGCTCATATACATTAAAATCACCGGCAATTATTAGAGCGCTTTTCAATGGGTTAACAACAAACTTCGTCAATGCAATAATTTCCCTTTCTGGATTTTTATTAAAAGGTCTTGAATGAAAATTAAGTACCGTAAACTTCTTTTTACCTAAATAAAAATCTAGCAAAAAAGGTTCTCTATCAATCATAGAATCCAATTCAGTAACAAGCCTACCTCTATTCTTTATTTTTATATGCCTCGTTTTCCAAATAAATGCATAACGTTCTGTTACATATTTTGGACTATTTGTTGGGTTACTTATAACATAGTCCCATGTACTCCCTTTTCGGTTTAAAATATCGGTCAACTTTGCTACGGCCTGTGCACCTCCATACCCAGCCACCACTTCTTGTATGGCTAAAATATCTGCCTTTTTAACAATCTCAGCAATTTCATTTAATTCATCACTACTTTTGGTTTTTCCAAAATCTTGAATGTTCCACGAAATTAAACGGATTTCTGCTTTCTGGGAGAACCCAAAAAAAGAAAATAATAGTAGAACTGAGAGAACTATTTTTTTTAGCATTTGGTTGGTTTGAATTTAAACTTAAAAATAAAGAAAAAAGATATGTTCTTCTTTACGTAAACCTGTAATTTTCACAACTTTTGATCTTACCCCAACCCCTATAAACCAAAAAAGTCTCCAACTTTCGTTGAAGACTTTTAGCGGTCTGGACGGGACTCGAACCCGCGACCCCCTGCGTGACAGGCAGGTATTCTAACCAACTGAACTACCAGACCGTGGCGTTTAGCGGTTGCAAATATACATCGCTAATTTAACTGTGCAAACAATTTTTGCAAAATAATATTTAAAATTATCTAAATTTTTGTCGTTCAATCATATAAGTATTCAGAATTTTTGAAAAATCTGCCGCTATGTCTACTTCTACATACCTAATCTTATATTGGGCACATTTTAGTTTTATATCTTCAAAATATGCAGAAACCGCATCTGCATAGCCTTCCTTAACCGTATCTGCATAGATATCTATATGATTTCCTGTCTCTACGTCTATAAATCGCTTTGGTGTATTCTCAAAATTAAAATGCTTTTCTTTCTCTTTATCCAATATATGAAAAAGTACTACCTCGTGTTTATTATGTTTTAAATGCCGAAGTGCATCGAATAATTTACCATCCTCAATGGAAGTCTGAAACATATCTGTAAACAAAAACACCAAACTTCTTCTATGTAATTTTTCTGCTATCTGATGCAAATAGGTATAGGTTTCTGTCTTCTTTGATGGATTCTCATCTAAACTAACAGCACTTAGCTTTGCTAAAAGCATTTGGTGGTGTCGCTCGCTACTTTTTTCTGAAACATAGAAGTTATAGTCCTCCGAATAAATACTTAAACCGACAGCGTCTCTTTGTCGTTTTAAAACATTCATAAGTGCTGCGATTGCCAATACCCCAAAACCAATTTTATTTAGATTGTTTATATCCAAATTTCCCACTTCTGGATAATACATGGAAGCCGAATTGTCTAAAATCATATGGCAACGCAAATTAGTTTCTTCTTCGTACTTTTTTGTATAGAGTTTGTCCGTTTTCGCAAACAGTTTCCAATCAATATGCTTGGTGCTTTCTCCCTTATTATAAATCTTATGTTCTGCAAATTCTGCCGAGAAACCATGAAACGGACTTTTATGAATTCCGCTTATAAATCCTTCTACCACAGATTTTGCCAATAATTCCAGATTCTGAAATAGGGATGCTTTATGTAGTTCTGAGGAAAGATTCATTTTCTTTTATTTCAATGTATGGTAAAGATACAAGATTTGGTGGGTTGGGGAATGTGGGACGTAAAATTGAGCTGTTTATAACCCCTCTGTCAGTTCGAGTGAACTATTTATAGCATAGCGGGGAATAATTTGTATCGAGAACCTTTACAAAATGAAACTCACAATAGGCTAATGGGGTTGTTCTATTTTGCTACCTCCTCATTTTGTCTTCGACTGCGCTCAGAATGACATTAAGTTAAGAATTAAATTGTCTTCGACTTTAGCCTGTCTTGAGCGAAGACGAAAGATTCAGAATGACAAAAAAAGGTAAAAAAAAAGGTGCAAAAAAAAAGCTTGGAAAATTCCAAGCCTTTTTTACTTCTACAAATTCTTTATCTACAATAATGCATCTATTGCATCTGTGTACACTTTCTTAGGAGATACTCCTACTTGTCTACTTATTATTTCTCCGTTTTTGAAAACCAAAACGGTAGGGATGTTACGAACTCCATATTTTGCTGCAAATTCCTGATTTGCATCTACATCTACTTTACCTACTACAGCTTTTCCTTCGTACTCGTTACTTACCTCATCTATAATTGGACCTACCATTCTACAAGGGCCACACCAAGCTGCCCAAAAATCTACAACTACTGGTTTATCACTTTTTAAAACTACTTCGTCAAAAGTAGCATCTGTTATTTCTAATGCCATTACGTTTGTTTTTAATATTATTCAAATTTAGTCAATTATATCCCTATTTCATTACAAACGTTTTATACCTTTTACCTATTGTGCTATTGGTAAAGTTTATAGCGTAGTAACTTTAAACTATTTATTACTGTGGTTGTTATTACTATATTGGTTCTTTGTACTAAGTTTTATTTAATTTACTGCTGTAGGTGCATTGGTTCTCGATACAATTTCCAATGAAAAATTGGAAATTACTCGAACTGACATTTCGTAATCTATTTGTCATTCCTTTGCAGAAAGGAATCCTCTGTTAATTGTTTATGAATCCCTTTTTTCAAAGGGATGACAAAAATCAAGCATCAAACAGATATTATGGGTAGTAACTCCATTGGTGTAATAATTCTGTTCTTAATACACCACACAAAAACGTAGCGTTATCATTGACGGGTTCTATAACTAGCTAAAATCGTCACTTCAACTTCACGTTTTTGAAAAAACTAGAATCTCGGACTGACGATGGAGAAACATTATTATTGCTTTTTTTAAGAGTGGTTCTCGACACAAATTATTCTTCGCTATGCTATAAATAATTCACTCGAACTGACAGATGAACCTACAATTTGAATCGTACCATTAACTTAAGACAAATCAAGACTCTTCCCTTTTCCCTCTTTTCTCTTTGTTCTTTCTTCCCTTTCAATTCAATTCAATTCAACTTATAATGCACTTCATCCTCATCTAAAGCTGCCAAAAGTTCGCTTGTAATTTCTATTTTCTGCTTCCTACTGGTTAGGCTTACTTTTATCTGTTCTTCCATTTCATACACCATAAAATTTAAGATATGATTCCCCTGAAAGGACACTAAAGTATCTTTTAATTGAAAAATACTTTCTTCTTTTAAATCGTCTACATTAATATTTATAGTAAGCTTTTTGGCAAAAGTTTCCATTACATTCTGCAACTGCATCATCATATTATACTGCATACGTGGGTCTCCTTTTTTGCCTGTATCTCTATTTACCCAACCCTCTTTTACATAGATTTTAAAATAGGTAAACGAGCTTATCATTAAAAAATGTCGGTACTTTAAATACTCTTCTCCAAAAATTCGGAATTCAAAAGAGTCGGTATAATCTTCTACCGTAAACAATGCCCATCCTTTTCCGTTTTTAGATATGCGATGTTGCACATCTGTTACTACACCTGCAAATGAAAGTTCTCTTCCTACAAAACTTGGCAGATCTGCACAACAGGAAACATTGGCATTACAGAAGGATTTTATCTCTGGTTTAAAATCGTCTAATGGATGTCCGGATATATAAATCCCCACTACTTCTCTTTCTTTTCGGAGTTTTTCCATAGTTCCCCACTCCTCACATGGTGGCACTATGGGTTCTGGAATTTGCACATCGCTAGATTCGCCAAACAAACTTACTTGGGCAGAATTTTCACTTTCCTGAAATTTAGACCCATATTTCATTACTTTTTCTAAGAATGTGAGTCCGTCTCCTTCCTTATAAAAATACTGTGCTCTATGCGTGTCCTCATCGCCAAAAGAATCGAACCCTCCTGCCAGGGCTAAACCCTCAAAAGCACGTTTATTTGCTGCTCTTAAATCTATTCGTTTTGCCAAATCGAAAACCGACTTATAATCGCCATTTTCTTTTCTGCCTTCTACAATAGTTTCTACCGCACCTCTTCCTACGCCTTTAATGGCGCCCATTCCAAAACGTACCGCATTATCTTCATTCACGGCAAATTTATAATAGGATTCGTTTACATCTGGTCCTAAAACTTCTAGTCCCATACGTTTACATTCCTCCATAAAAAAGGTTACCTGCTTAATATCGTTCATATTATTAGACAGTACCGCCGCCATATATTCCGCCGGATAATGCGCTTTTAAATATGCGGTTTGATACGCGATATATGCATAACAGGTAGAGTGACTTTTATTAAATGCATAGGATGCGAATGCTTCCCAATCTTTCCATATTTTTTCGAGAATTTTTCGGTCATGGCCGTTTTTCTCCCCGCCATCTAAAAACTCTGGTTTTAATTGCTCTAGTAAAGTCAACAGTTTTTTACCCATTGCCTTACGCAAAACATCGGCTTTACCTTTTGTAAAACCTGCTAGTTTTTGCGACAATAACATCACCTGCTCTTGGTATACCGTTATGCCGTAAGTTTCTTTTAGATACCCTTCCATCGCATCCAAATCATAGGTGATTTCCTCATCCCCATGCTTACGTGCAATAAAACTTGGTATGTATTCCATTGGTCCTGGTCTGTACAAGGCATTCATGGCTATTAAATCATCGAAATGAGATGGCTTTAGGTTTTTTAAATGCTTTTGCATACCGGGCGATTCATACTGAAAAACACCAACCGTTTCTCCCTTTTGAAACAATTCGTATGTCTTTTCATCATCTAGCGGAAAATCATCTGGCACCAATAAAATATCATGCTTCGCCTTTACAATCTTAACCGTATCTTTTATTAAGGTGAGTGTTTTAAGACCTAGGAAATCCATTTTTAGTAGCCCCGCACTTTCTACTACGGAGTTATCAAATTGGGTAACGTATAAATTGGAATCCTTTGCCGTTGCCACAGGAACGAACTTGGTAATATCATCTGGTGTAATTATAACACCACAGGCATGTATTCCTGTATTTCGTACCGAACCTTCTAGCATACGCGCCATATTCAAGGTTTGCCCCTCTAAATCATCGCCTTCAGAAATGTTAAGTAACTCATTAATTTTCTCTAATTCTTCCGCCCGAAATTTCTTTTTTAATTCGGCTTCGCTTGCCCCAAATATCTTTTTTAATTTAGACATGGTTGGGATTAGCTTGGCTATTCTATCGGAATCATTCAAAGGTAAATCTAACACCCTTGCCGTATCTCGAATAGAAGATTTTGCAGCCATGGTTCCGTAAGTAATAATCTGTGCTACCTGATTAGAACCATATTTTTCTATCACATAATCCATTACTCGACCACGACCTTCATCATCAAAATCGATATCGATATCGGGCATGGACACCCTATCTGGATTCAAAAAACGCTCAAATAGTAAATTGTACTTTAAAGGATCTATATTGGTTATGGTTAAACAATACGCTACCACAGATCCTGCAGCCGAACCCCTTCCTGGGCCAACAGAAACATCCATATTACGGGCTTCCCGAATTAAATCTTCTACAATTAGAAAGTATCCCGGATAACCAGAATTGCTTATGGTATTTAATTCAAAATCTAATCGCTCTGTAATTTCTTCTGTAATCTCTCCATAACGTACTTTTGCACCTTCGTAAGTAATGTGCCGTAAATAAGAGTTTTCCCCACGCTTGCCGCCATCTTCTTCGTCTTCTTTTACTTTGTACTCCTCTGGAATATCGAATATTGGTAAAAGTACGTCTCGCGCCAATTCAAATGGTTCTATCTTATCTACTATCTCCTGAATATTCAAAATAGAAGAAGGCTCATCTTTAAAAAGCTCCTTCATCTCTTCCGATGTCTTAAAATAGTACTCCTGATTTGGCATTCCAAACCTATAGCCACGACCACGACCTATTGGTGTTGCCAACTTCTCCCCCTCTTTTACACAAAGAAGAATATCGTGTGCTTCTGCATCTTTTTTCTCGCAGTAGTAGGTGTTGTTGGTTGCTATTAATTTTACGACATGCTTTTTAGAAAAATCTATCAGTACTTTATTTACACGATCTTCATCTTCCTGCCCATGACGCATTAGCTCTATATACAAATCCCCGCCAAATTCTTCTTTCCACCACAACAGTGCTTCTTCTGCCTGTTTCTCCCCAATATTTAGCACCTTACCTGGTACCTCTCCATTGAGGTTTCCTGTTAATACTATGATATCTTCTTTGTATTCCTGAATTACTTTCTTATCTATTCTTGGTACATAGTAAAATCCATCGGTATAGGCGATAGACGACATTTTTGCCAAATTATGATAGCCTACCTTATTTTTAGCCAATAACACAATCTGATACCCATTGTCTTTTACATTTTTATTGGTATGGTCCTCACAAACGAAAAACTCGCAACCTAGAATCGGAATTATTTCTTTTTCCGCAGCTGTTTCTCCAGCCTCTTCTGCCGCTGAATTTCGTTCCTTCACATTTTTATTATGTGCCTTTACTTCTTTTACAAAGTGAAACGCACCCATCATATTAGCGTGATCCGTTATTGCCACTGCATTCTGCTCTCTTTTTGCTGCCGATGCTACTAATGCTTTTATATTTATGGTCGATTGTAATACCGAAAATTGTGAATGGTTGTGTAAATGAGAAAAATTTGCTGCAGCAAGGGTTTTAACATTTTCCTGAATTTCTGCCTCAGAAACATGCCCTGTATCTTGTGCCCACAATTTATCGGCAATCTTTTTAGATGCTTTTTTTAGGTTGATATGCTTTAAACCAATAAGGGCTATACGCCTTGGATTCGCCTCTGAGAAGTTTCTAAAGTAATCTTTATCTACATCTAACTTTTCTGTAGTGTATTGTTTTAACCGAATTAATTCTAAGAAACAACGTGTAGTTGCCTCCACATCCGCAGTTGCATTATGCGCATCTCCAAAAGGTTGTCCAAATAAATATTGGTGTAATTCTGTTAGTGTTGGCAACTTAAACTTACCTCCCCTACCTCCAGGAATCTGGCATAATTTTGCCGTATGTTCGGTACAGGTATCTAATACTGGAAGTTCTTGCAACGGATTTTCTACCTGCAACCTATGGAATTCTGCTCCCATAATGTTGTTATCAAAACCTACATTCTGACCTACAACAAACTTTGCCTTACTAAGTGCAATATTAAATTTTTCTAATACTTCTGCTAAAGGAATACCATCTTGGGCTGCCAATTCTGTAGAAATACCGTGAATTTTTTCTGCATCGTAGGGTATGTTAAACCCATCTGGTTGTACCAAATAATCCTGACTCTCTACCAGCCTTCCCATAGTATCGTGCAATTGCCACGCTATCTGGATGCACCTAGGCCAATTGTCGGTATCGGTTATTGGGGCATTCCATCGTTTTGGTAATCCGGTAGTTTCTGTATCAAATATTAAGTACATAAAGTAGGTGTTCTTTTTTAATTTTACTTAGTGGAATCTTCGTATTGAATTTGGGGTAATCTCCATTTACTATTCATTAATACATTGTTTTTCAATACATTTTAAAAAAATAGTATTCGCAAAAATTTAGCTTATAAATATATACAAATACCGTATTTTGAAGAAATAGTTTTGTTAGGAGTTATTAACCCCTAACAAATATAGTGCAGATTAGCACAAATTATGTTGTAGATTTCCACAAATACATTATATTTGCACCCGCCTAAAGAAAAGGCAAAATAAGTAGAATTAATAACCAAGGGTCGGGCACCCTACAAATTAATGTGATATGCCAGTAAAAATTAGATTACAAAGACACGGAAAAAAAGGAAAACCATTCTATTGGGTAGTTGCAGCGGATGCACGTGCTAAAAGAGATGGTAAATACTTAGAGAAATTAGGAACTTACAATCCTAATACAAACCCTGCTACGATTACTTTAGATGTTGATAGTTCTGTAAAATGGCTAGAAAACGGAGCACAACCAACAAACACTGCTAAGAAAATTTTATCTTACAGAGGTGTTCTTTTAAAGCATCACTTATTAGGTGGACTTAGAAAAGGAGCTTTAACGGAAGAGCAAGTTGAAGAAAAATTCAACGCTTGGGTTGAAGAAAAAGGAAAAACTGTTGGTTCTAAAATAGAAGGATTAGATAAGGTTAAAGCAGATGAAAAAGCAAAAGCTTTAACTGCTGAAAAAGAAGTTAGTGATAAGCGTGCTGCTATAGCTGCTGCTGCACTACTTCCAGAAGTTGAAGAAACTGTAGCTGCTGAAGCAACAGAAGAAGCTGCTCCTGAAACAATTGAAGATGCTGCTAACGCTGCTGAAACCTCAGGAAAAGAGTAAAAAAATAAAAACGATGCAAAAGGAAGACTGTTTCTACCTCGGTAAGATCGTTTCAAAATTTAGCTTTAAGGGTGAAGTTCTAGTTAAAATAGATACGGATGAACCCGAAATATATAATAATATGGAATCAGTATTTGTTTCTCTCAGAAACAATCTGATTCCATTTTTTATTGAAAGATGTACCCTGCATAAATCGACCCTTTTAAGAATTCGCTTTGAAGAAGTTACTTCGGAATCGGATGCCGATAATATTATGGGATCTTTACTATACCTTCCTTTAAAATTTTTGCCAAAACTTTCTGGAGATAAATTTTACTACCACGAAGTTATTGGCTTTACGCTTCACGATAGTACGCATGGCGACATCGGAATTATTAAAGAAGTAAACGATACCACCACACAGGCCTTATTTGAAGCTGAAAAAGACGGTAAACAGTTATTAATTCCTATTACAGATGATATCGTCACCAAAATAGATCGGAAAAACAAAACAATTTTTGTTACTACTCCCGATGGATTGGTGGATTTGTATCTTGGATAGAGGGTAATTGAGTATTAAGTAAATTACTGAAAATTTTCTTGTTTCAAACTTTATTGTATCCTGTTTTCGTTAACGAGGGTTTCGACTGCGCTCAACCTGACATATTTACAAAGCTATAGAAGACCATAAAGAAAGATCGGAGAAGTTTCCGACTACGCTCAGACTGACATTTCTACCCTTAACTTAAGAACGCTGACTATACAGCTACTCCATGAGGAATTCTCAGATTCTTATCTTGATATTATTTACCCCATGCATAAAATAAAATCTTTACTTATCTTTGAAACTGATACATTAAGTATTTTGTTATGATAAAATATATTCTGATTGTCTTTTCTTTTCTTACGGTAAGCTTAAATGCACAGCATACGGTTTCAGGAACATTTTCACCTGCAAAAAAATACCCTTGGCTTTTAGTTTACAAACTAGACCCATACACCCTAGCATTCGCGCAAGACACTCCTATAAAAAACGGTAAATTTAGTATTACTTTTCCTAAAACTTCTACAAAAGGAACGTACCGCTTTGTATATGGTCTTCCACAAGATGAATTTTATTTTGATGTTATTTACAACGGAACAGAAAATATAGAATTTTCATTTGAAGCCACTAAAGGGGTTTCATTTATCACTTCAGAAGACAACAAAATATACAGTTCTTACTTTCGTGAAATCAACAAACAAGAACAAAAAATTCTAAATTTCTATTCCGCAAAGAAAACAGACCGTAAAGAATTTAAAACTCTAACAGAAGAACTAAATAAAATACAAACCTCCTTTGAGCTCCAATCTAAAGATTGTCTTTCGCATTCGTTTATTGTAGCCAATAACCCATATATTCCTGCTAATTACGAATCTAGTAACGACTATTTATTGCATAAAAAAGAAGCCTTTTTTAGAAAATTAGACTTCACAAATACCACCTTACAACATTCACGATTCCTATCAGATAAAATATTCAACTACCTGCAGCTTTCTTCTAATTTAGAACAAAATTCTATTTCTAAAGCAGAGAAATCGGGTCGCCTAAAACAGGTTTCAACGCAATTAAAAGGCACTAAAGACGCTTTTAAAACTCAAATATTTTACACCTTATGGCAACAGCTAACCAATATTAAAGACAACAGTGCTGCGGATTATATTTACGATTCTTACCTGAAAAATTTGGCTCTAAAATTGAAAAAAGAAACCATCATAAAGACTATAGAGATTCACCAAAAATTACGTTTTGGCGCCATTGCTCCAGAGATTACATGGAACAAAGGTGCCGACGAAAAAAAACTGAGCAATTTAAAAGGCGCTGACCATTATGTTGTTGTATTTTGGAGTAGCGGCTGCCCTCACTGTTTAAAAGAACTTCCTAGTTTGCAAAAAGGAATAAAAGGGATTTCTAAAGTAACAACACTTGCAATTGGCCTAGAAGACAATGCCATTAACTGGACAAAAGAGTCCGGAAAATTGCCCGATTTTAAACATGCGCTTGCTCTAGGAAAATGGGATAGCAAATATGTTGGCATGTATGCTATAACCCAAACGCCTAGCTATTTTATCCTGGACAAGAACAAGAAGATTGTTGCAAAACCTGAAGATTACAAAGGAGTGGTTTCGTTTCTTAACAAAAAATAATCTTTTTTAAAGTAACTTTAAATCTTTAATAGTTTTAAAGGCAATGTCTACTTGGGCATCGTCTACCAAAATCGTAAACTCATTTGTAGTCGAAATCACCTCGTACAAAACAATCCCTTCCCAAGCCAATCTTTGGAAAATGAAGTAATAAATTCCAGGGACAGAAACATTTTCTGCCGGAAGCTTTACCGTTATTGAAGAAAGATTAGATGCTTTTTGCGTGCATTTTTCAGAGGCAAATAATTTTTCTACTGCGCCGTCTAAACTATTACTTATTACAATGTTAATTTCATTAACTCCACGAGAGGAAGTATAAAACACATCTAAATTTGCATTCACTTCTTCTAACAGTTTTGCCTGACGAACTAAAATTGTATCCGACACCAAAAAAGTATAGTCTGTTAAGGAAGAACGAACTGTAATTTCCCCTATGTTCTTCAAAACTTTCACAATCTTATGCGTTGCTCTAAATTCTAAATCATCTGAAAGACGCTTTAACGCCATTACAATTGCACCGTTGCGAATGTCCTTTCCTAACTCACTTTCAATTTCTGGCTTTACAATTCTAGATAAAGAAGTTAGGTTAATAATGCCTTGTGCCAAAGCACTTTGTAGAAATGGCTTTTTCTTAATGTAGTCTTCAACTACGGAGGATATCGTCTTCATAAATTCAATCTTAATTACAAATATAACAAATTGTTACAAATAAAACAAAATTTTAAAAATGATAAAAGGCACTCTCTATATGCTCTAACTCAAATTTTCCCTTAGTTTTTAAAACTGTAATAATATCAAACCGTACCTCCACATCCAGTTCTCTACTTATAACGTATTCATTTGCAGCCATAACCAATAATTTTATTTTCTTTGGAGTTACAGCATCTGCTATTGGCATTAAAAACGTTGAACTTCTTGATTTCACCTCAACGATAGTCAATAGTTCTCCTTTCCGCGCAATAATATCTATCTCAGCCTTTAAATACCTATAGTTTTTACAACAAATTTTATAGCCATTTTTCACCAAAAAATCTACCGCTAGTTGCTCTCCAATTTTTCCAAGTTCGTTATGTTCACCCATAATTTCTATTAAAATAGTGCTTAAATGTTGCATTTTGTCGAAAAATCTTGCTTTTAATCGTCCAGACATACAATTACACCGTAGATTTATGCATAGCACAATAAAAAAACAAGTGCTCATATACTATACTAAAGTAAAAAAACGTTTGTTAGTACCCCAAAGACTATAGAACCTATATAAAATGCCGAACTACTATGGAATATTTCATTAATTGTAATACTTCTCCCCTATCGCTGTATACAACACCTTTAGATGCCCAAAAAGTGGCGCATCTATACAGAAGGCTTGGATTTAGCGCCTCTACAGATACTGTAAACTCTGCCGTTGGCTTGTCTGCAAATGCATTAGTAGACACTTTAATTAATCAGGCTTTAAGCTTAGCTCCTACTGCAGCTCCTATTTGGGCAGATTGGAACGAAAGTAATTACCCTGCAGATGAAGATGCTCGTGGAACACTCATTAGAGAACAAGCAAATGACTGGGGAATAAGTTACACCAACTCCCTACTGAATAATAACCTTAGAGAACGTTTAAGTTTCTTTTGGAGTAATCATTTGGTGACAGAACAAGATGTTTATGGTTGTAATTCTTTCTTATACCACTACACCAATTGTTTACAGCGAAATGCTATTGGTAATTTTAAAACTTTTATACGAGAAATGGGACTCACAAGTGCCATGCTCTATTATCTAGATGGTGTTTATAATAATAGCAATAGACCAAACGAGAATTACGCAAGAGAACTATACGAACTTTTTACTTTAGGGGAGGGAAATTCCTATACCGAAGAAGATATTATTGAAACCGCCAGAGCTCTCACAGGCTATGTAAATAGAGGTGAATTAGGATGTGAGCAAGTTACTTTTGATGCCACTAAGTTCGATGCTGGAAGTAAAACTATATTTGGAAGAACTGGAAATTGGGGATATGATGAAGTAATTGATATCCTTTTTGAAGAACGACCAAATGAGATTGCAACTTTTATTTGCAAAAAATTATACGAATTCTTTGTGCATCCAGACTCTGAAGATCAAGCTGGAAATGCCCAAGCAATTATTCAAGGCATGGCCAGCACCTTTGTTGCCAATAACTTTGAAATTGCGCCTGTATTATCCCAACTTTTTAAAAGCCAACACTTTTTTGATAACGAAGCAATTGGGGTTATTATAAAAAGTCCATTCGATTTTTACCTCAACTTAATTAAAGAATCAGGATTTTCTCACGACGATACCACTATTAGCACTGTTATAAATTATAGTGGTATGCTTTCTCAGAAATTATTTGAACCTATTGATGTTGCAGGTTGGCAACGAGATAGATCTTGGATAAACACAAATTTTATAATAGGTAGATGGCTAACAATTGAATCTATCTTAGAAAATTTCTATCAAAATAATAACGAGCAATTTAGAGATTTTGCACTGGCACTTACAGGAAATGATGGCTTAACAAGCAATAATCCTGATGTTATCGCCAGACCTGTAATCGATTTTCTTTTACCTAAAGGATTACTAAATGAAATGGAATATGGATTTGCATTCACCGCTTTTAGAGGGGATGTGGAAGATACGTACTACGAAGATGGCGCCACCCCAAGTTGGACATTAGCAATATGGCCACAGGCAGCATACCAAGTTTACTTATTACTACAATACATTGCCAGACAACCAGAATTCCAACTAAAATAAAACCTACTATTATGTGCGATACTCACCATACACCCTCGAATAAAGCGAAAAAAGAAAGTCATGATGAAGAACATGTTCAATGGAGCAGACGTTCTTTTTTACAGGCTTTAGGAATAGCAGGCTCTGGCTCTATGATGCTTGGAAGCAATTATGTAACTGCCTCCGCTCCATCACCGTTAACAACCGCAATTGCGGCTGCAGAAACAGATAATATTCTGGTTTTAATTCGGCTTTCTGGTGGTAATGATGGTCTAAGTACTGTAGTTCCAATAGAACAATACGACACCTATGCCAATGCAAGACCTAATATCTATATTCCTGAAAGTAAAATTTTAAAACTTACCGATGAATTTGGTATTCCTTCCTATATGAATTCTTTAGAATCTATGTGGGGTGATGGACAATTTAAAGCCGTGCATGGTGTTGGTTATGAAGGCCAGAGCTTGTCGCATTTTACAGGTTCTGATATTTTTGCAAATACTGAAATTGACCCGCCTGGATTAAGACGTTTAAACACTGGATGGATGGGTAGGCATATGGAAAATATTTACCCGAATTATTTAATGAACCCACCAGAAGCTCCTGCTGCCATACAAATAGGACAGTTTGGAAGTTTGGTTTTTGAAGGTGATGAAACCAATTATGCTTTCGTAACAAACAATATTGACCAGCTAGAGCAGATTGCAGAAACAGGTGTTCAGCACCCTATGGATCCTGCTCTTTTTGACAACTGTATGTACGGAGATCAATTACGATTTTTAAGAGGGGTTGCCAATACTACCTATGAATATTCTGGTAAAATTCATGAAGCCTATGAAAGAGGGCAAAACCAAGTAGAATATCAAAAAAATTACTTTGCACGCCAATTGGCTCTTTTAGCTCGTTTAATTAAAGGTAATCTTGGAACAAAAGTATATATGATTACTTTGGGTGGTTTTGATACCCATGGAAATCAGCCACTGGCACATGAACGTTTAATGACATATTTATCTGTTGCTATAGATAATTTCTACGAAGATTTAGCCTTTACACAACAGGATGAAAAAGTTCTTAGTATGACATTTTCCGAATTCGGAAGACGAATTTATGAAAACGGATCCAATGGTACAGATCACGGTAAAGCTGCTCCTACTCTTTTCTTTGGTTCTGGATTAAAAGGCAGTGCTTTTGTTGGGGAACACCCAACCTTAGACAGCCCAGACGGAAGAGGTAATTTAGAATATACAATGGACTTTAGAGACCTTTACGCCACAGTAATGGCAGAATGGCTATGTATTCCTATTCCTTTAGTGGAAGAGCATTTATTAGACCATCCTTACGCTCCCGTAAATCTAGGGTTTAATTGTAGTGGTGTAGATTTTCCAGATATTGTTTATAGTGATGGAGAACCAACCCTACCAACCCAACCAGACCCTAACGACCCAGTGGCTCCAGAATTATTAGATGCCATTGTTCACAAACCTTTTTACCCTACTGATGAAACACCACATATCTATTTGGAAATGCCATTTAGTGGGCATGTAGATATTCAGTTATTCAATATTTTAGGGCAAAATGTAGGCACCGTATTTAACGAAATTGTATTTGAAGGGTCTCGGGAAATAAACATCCGAGAACAACTTCCTTCTTATATCTCTTCAGGTAAATATATTTATAGAATACAGGTGAAAAACAAAAAAATGAGTAAATCCATAATGGTAGCTTAACCTACTAGTTTTTATAAAAAGACCTTTGCGGGTAGGTTTCCTTTTTAATAGGACATCTTTACCTTCAAAGGTCTTTTTTGTTTGCTTAAAAAAATTCTTCCATATTCTATATAGCTCCTATTTTTATTATGTATTCTGAACATTACCCTAACAAAAACCTTATTTTTGTTTCCAAATTATTCTTTTGATGTCGCAAAATCTGCAAAAACCCGAACGTTATACCATTACAGCAGCACTTCCTTATACTAATGGACCAATTCATATTGGACATTTGGCTGGAGTTTATGTGCCTGCTGATATATATTCTAGATACTTACGCCTTACTGGCAATGATGTTGCCTTTGTATGTGGAAGCGACGAGCATGGTGTTGCTATTTCTATGAAAGCGAAAAAAGAAGGCGTTACACCACAACAAATTATAGACAAGTACCACGGAATTATTAAACAATCGTTCCTAGATTTTGGAATTACTTTTGATAATTATTCTCGGACCTCGGCAAAAATACACCACGATACTGCTTCTGAATTTTTTAAAAATTTACACGAAAAAGGAGACTTTATTGAAGAAACCACCGAGCAATTATACGATGAGGAAGCACAGCAATTTCTTGCTGATCGGTTTGTTATAGGAATCTGTCCCAAATGTAGTCATGAAGAGGCTTACGGGGACCAATGCGAAAATTGTGGTTCTACCTTAAATGCTACGGACCTTATAAATCCGAAATCTACTATTTCTGGAGGAGTACCAACATTAAAAGAAACAAAACACTGGTTTTTACCTTTGGATCGCTACGAAGATTTTTTAAAAGACTGGATTTTAGTAGGTCATAAAAAAGATTGGAAATCTAATGTATACGGACAATGTAAGTCTTGGATAGATGACGGTTTACGACCAAGAGCTGTAACTCGCGATTTGGACTGGGGAATTCCTGTTCCTGTCGAAGGGGGTGAAGGCAAAGTTCTTTATGTATGGTTTGACGCTCCTATTGGTTACATTTCTTCTACAAAAGAATGGGCAAAAAGAGAAGGTAAAGATTGGGAACCTTATTGGAAAGATAAGGGTACTAAAATGGTACACTTTATAGGAAAAGACAATATTGTTTTTCACTGTATCATTTTTCCGTCTATGCTTAAAGCACATGGTGATTATATTTTACCAGAAAATGTGCCTGCAAATGAGTTTTTGAATCTGGAAGGCAACAAATTATCAACTTCAAAAAACTGGGCTGTTTGGTTGCATGAATATTTAGAAGAGTTTCCAGACAAGCAAGATGTTTTACGGTATACCTTAACCGCAAATGCGCCAGAAAGCAAGGATAATGACTTTACTTGGAAAGATTTTCAGGCTAGAAACAACAATGAATTGGTTGCCATTTTTGGGAACTTTGTAAACCGTGTGGTAGTACTAATTAATAAATATTACGATGGCGTAGTTCCTAATCCAGCAGCTTTTTCTGCTATAGATAAAACCACCTTAGAAGAACTTAGGAAATACCCTGGAATTATTTCGAGTTCTATAGAGCGTTATCGTTTCCGTGAAGCAGGTCAGGAGGTTATGAATTTAGCCCGATTAGGAAATAAATATTTGGCAGATGAAGAACCTTGGAAGGTTATAAAACAAGATGAAGAACGTGTAAAAACAATTCTATTTGTAGCCTTGCAAATAGCTGCTGCATTAGCTGTTGTGAGTGAACCATTTTTACCATTTACCGCTGCAAAATTAAGTGCAATGCTTCATACAAATTCCAATAATTGGGAAGATGTTTCGACGAAAGAAATACTACTTCCATCAGGACATCAAATTAATAAAGCAGAACTGTTATTTAGCAAAATTGAAGATGATACTATTCAAAAACAACTAGACAAATTGGAAGCTACTAAAAAAGCAAATGAGATACTAAATAGAGAAGTAGCCTCACAAAAAGAGACTAGTACTTTTGAAGATTTTTCAAAACTAGACATGCGTATAGGAACCATTGTAGAAGCTGTTAAAATGCCCAAAGCCAAGAAATTATTGGTTTTAAAGGTGGATACTGGAATGGATATAAGAACCATAGTTTCAGGAATTGCAGAAAGCTTTAAACCTGAAGATATTCTAGGTAAAAAGGTTACTGTTTTGGTAAATTTAGCACCAAGAACACTTCGTGGTGTTGCCAGTGAGGGCATGATTCTTATGACTGAAAATGAAGAAGGAAAATTGGTCTTTATAAACCCTGATGAAGATGGTGTGGGTAATGGAGAAATGATAAATTAGTTCGAATTTAAAGCTATCCTTATTACTACTATCGGTTTTGTTTTTTAACTTTTTAATGTCATTCCCCAAATGCAACTCATACAATACATTACCAAGCATACGCAACTTTCTGAAAAGAATATAAGGAACACCGTTGAACTACTAAATGAGGACTGTACAATTCCTTTTATCTCTAGATACCGAAAGGAGAAAACCGGTAACTTAGATGAGGTAGAAATTGGCGCTATTGTTATTTTTAAAACACAATTTGAAGCCTTACAGAAACGTAAAATCACCATTCTTAAATCGCTTACCGAACAAGAAGTTCTAACTCCAGAATTAGAACAAAAGATAAATGGCATTAGCGATTTAACGACCTTAGAAGACATTTACCTTCCGTTTAAGAAAAAACGAAAAACAAAAGCAGAAACGGCCATAAAAAATGGTTTAGAGCCATTGGCTAAAATCATAATGAGTCAGCGTAGTGATACGATAGATTTTATTGCTACGGACTACCTTTCGGATACTGTAGAAAATGAAGATGATGCGTTAACAGGAGCGAGACATATTATTGCCGAATGGATAAACGAACGTGCTTTTATTAGAAACCAAGTCCGCTCCCAATTAAATAGAAACGCGGCTATTGTAACCAAAGTAATTGGCACAAAAAAAGGAGAAGAAAAGGCACAGAAATATAGAGACTATTTTGATTGGACAGAGCCTTTAAAAAGATGTCCTTCGCACCGATTTTTGGCAATTCTACGGGCAGAAAACGAAGGTTTTATTCGCGTTAAAATTGAAACAGATGATGACTATATACTTTCTAATATAGAAGATTCTGTTATTACGGGTAATAATTCTTGTGCAGATCAAATTAGCTTGGCGATTCAGGATGCGTATAAGCGACTTTTATTTCCATCTTTATCCAATGAATTATTAAAAATTGCCAAGGAAAAAGCCGATGAGGAAGCCATTCGAGTATTCTCAAAAAACTTAAAACAGTTGCTACTTGGTGCACCTTTAGGAGAAAAGCGAATTTTAGCAATTGACCCTGGTTTTAGAAGTGGTTGTAAACTGGTTTGTTTAAGTGCTCAGGGTGCTTTAGAGCATAATGAGACCGTATACCCACATGCACCACAAAATGATAGTATAGGCGCTATAAAAAAGATAAGTTCTTTAACAGACGCCTATAAAATTGAAGCCATTGCTATTGGAAATGGCACTGCTTCACGCGAAACAGAACAACTGATAAAACGCATTCACTTTAAAAATCCGATAGAAGTATTTGTAGTGAGTGAAGCCGGTGCTTCTATTTATTCTGCTTCTAAAATTGCCCGAGACGAATTTCCTAATTACGATGTAACCGTTCGTGGTGCTGTATCTATTGGAAGGCGATTAGCTGACCCTTTGGCCGAACTCGTAAAAATTGATGCCAAATCTATTGGCGTAGGTCAATACCAACACGATGTGGACCAGAACAAATTAAAGTCCTCTTTAGATACTATTGTTGAAAGTTGCGTAAATACTATTGGTGTAAATATTAATACTGCAAGTGTTTCTCTTTTGAGTTATGTTTCTGGTATTGGTCCTAAACTTGCCGAAAATATTGTTACCCATAGAAATGAAAATGGTCCATTTTCCAATAGAATTGCTATAAAAAAAGTACCGCGCTTGGGTGCCAAAGCTTATGAGCAGGGAGCGGGATTTCTACGAATAAAACAAGCTAAAAATCCTTTGGATGATTCTGCCGTTCATCCAGAAAGTTACACCATTGTGCAAAAAATGACCGCTGACTATAAAATTCCTATTGCTGAGCTGATTGGTAATAAAGAAATTCTTCAGAAAATAAACCTCAACGCTTACTGTACCAATACCGTTGGCTTACCTACATTGCAAGATATTATTAAAGAACTAGAAAAACCAGGAGTAGATTCTCGGGAGAAAGCAAAAATATTCACTTTTGATCAAAATATAAAAACGATTTCCGATATTCGGGAGGGACAATTACTTCCTGGTATTGTAAACAATATTACCAATTTTGGCTGTTTTGTAGATATTGGAATTAAAGAAAGTGGTCTTATTCATATTTCTAATCTATCCGATACTTTTGTTAAAGATGTAAATGAACACATAAGCCTTCAACAACAAATAATTGTTAAGGTTTTACAGGTTGACGTCGTTCGAAAACGAATTCAGTTAGCATTGCACAAATAAGACAAATGAAAAATATACTTATTTTATTTCTTCTTTTTTCTGGCCTTGGTTTTGGACAAACAGCTATACCTACTGCCCCTAAAACTACCTGGCAATTATTTACCTATGATGCCGGAAATATATTTAAAGGAATTGGATATGCCTATAGTAGGCCTTTGCATTGGCAAGGAAAACAATGGGCTAATTTTGGCTCTATAGCTGCGGGGACTGGCATGCTATACCTTATTGATGATGCATCTACTAAATTTTTTACGGACCAAAAAAAGCACATTCCAAAATCTGTCTTAGATTATGGTTGGCAGGTTGGCTCACCTCAAAAAAATTATATGATTACGGGTGCTGTATATTTTACAGGACTCTTTACCAAAAATGAAAAACTACGGAGAACAGGAGTATTATTAGTTTCCTCTGCTTCTGCAGCTGGACTTTTTCAACAAATATTCAAGTCGGCCACAGGAAGAGCAAGACCTGTAAGTGGGCTACAAAAAAACCATTTTCAACCTTTTAATAACCATCGAAATTTTCATTCCTTCCCTTCTGGGCATACGATGCTTGCTTTTACAAATGCCTATGCTATTGCCAAACAGTTTAAGAGTCCTTGGGTAAAAGCGGGATTATACACGGTTGGATTAATTCCTGGTGTTTCTAGATTGTGGGAAAATCAACATTGGTTTTCGGATGTTGCTTTGGGTGTTGTTTTAAGTATTTTAACGGTTGAATCTATAGATAGATACTTAGATAGCAAATACAATGAAAAATATAATAACCACACAAAAACAGTAAGTTGGAACCTTAACTTCTCCCCTAACCAGATAGGCATTGTAGCCCGTTTTTAAATATGATTTAAGTCATATTATATCCTTATAAAACAACAGACCTTTGTGTTGTGAAGCCTAAATACGGACATAAAATCATTTCTTTGGCACTGGCAATATTACTATTGTCTTATGTTATTTATGGGGCTTCTGCCATGCTCTACTTTATGGCAAATCAAGATGCAATAAGTAAAACACTTTGCGTACAAAAAGAGAACCCAATGGGTTGTGATGGTAAATGTTACCTGTCTAAATTACTTGCTAAAAGTGAATCGCCTTCCAATAAAGAGATCCCTAACCCTACTACGGAAGAAAACCTTCGACCTTTGTTAAACTTTGATCTTCCGATAGATGAATTTTCTTTAGCACTACTTCAATTTAAATCTCCTTCAAAAATTAAGGATTCCACTATTTATAGACTGCTTAATCTCTACAAAAAAATAGAAGTCCCTCCTCCTGAATTGGCGTAACACTAATTCAAAATCAATACACAAAAAATAATTTATTGAATTCCAGAGGCATAATATAGATGTCTCTTGGTGAAAAACACTCTAAAAACAACTTGTTGTTTCTTATAAATATTGAATTATGAAAACATTAAAATACCTTTTACCCCTAGCTCTTACACTCCTCATTATATCTTGTTCTAAAGAGAAAGATAGTGTACAATTAGACGAAACTTCAGAACTAACAAAAGTTCAAGTACTAATTAACGATACGCATAGCATAGAAGTTTTTACAAAAGATGGAAAGCTAATTCAAGGCTACAACGCCATTGCTTTAAGAATAAAAGATGAAATCTCAGGAAAATACATAGAAAACGCTTCCATTTCTTGGGTCCCTGTTATGCACATGTCCAACAAAATGCACTCTTGTCCAAAATCTAAAATTTCTAAAACAATTGGGTCTAAAACTCTTTACGAAGGATTTGTAATTTTTCAGATGGCAGAAAATGCCTCTGAGGGTTGGAAACTTACTCTGAACTATACTATAGAAGGCACCGAATACACGGTTACAGATAATATAAGTGTTTCTGCTTCTGACAAAAAACATGTAACTGTATTTATGGACAATACTAAAACCAAATATATTGTAGCACTAATAACTCCAAGCGCCCCTAAAGCAGGTACTAATGAGTTTGTTTTAAGTATTCATAAAATGGAAAATATGATGACCTTTCCTGTAGTCGAGAATTACAAAATAAAACAGGATCCTCGTATGCCTAGTATGGGTAATCATAGTTCGCCTAACAATACGGACTTAATATTTGACTCCAAAACAAAAATGTACAATGGTGACTTATCCTTAACAATGACTGGCTATTGGAAACTAAATTTAATGATTTACAATAGCAATAACGAGCTTATTAAAGGGGAAGCCGTTACCGAAGAAAATGAAAGCAGTAGTCTATTCTTAGAGTTAGAATTTTAATCAAAACATACCCATTTGTTCTTGTGTTTTATTTTGAAACAGGAACAAATGGGTAATTTAAAAAGAGGCCTCCATTAAATTTATTACTATGAAAAATTTAGTACTTATAACTATCTTCTTCTTTTCTGTTTTTGCAAGGACACAGCAACAAAAAACGAATACTGAAAATGATTCTATTCTTCCTTTTTATTTAAAAGAGGTTATTATAATAGGAAAGCGAAACTTTAAAAAACTAAACAATCAGAAAGAAACAAAACTGCTTGCAACTTTGGATGAGTTTTTAGAAAAATCATCAAAAATAACCATGATTAAACGTGGAAATTACGCATGGGAACCTGCTATGAACAATATGACATCTGATCGAATTAGCGTTACTATTGACGGCATGCAAATTTTTGGTGCCTGTACAGATAAAATGGATCCTATTACCTCCTATGTAGACACCTCTAACCTTTCTGAAGCACATATTAGTTCTGGGCAACAAGGAGCAGAAAACGGACAAACTATTGGTGGTGGAATTGATTTAAAACTAGACCGAAATAATTTTGAGAAAGAAGGAACAACATTTAATATGGGATTAGATACGGGTTTTGAAACCAACGCCTCCTCTAAAATCCTTGGAACTGAACTAAACTATAGTACCCCTTCCTTTTTTATCAATACCGATTTTATTTATAGAAATGCTGAAAATTATTTTGATGGTAACTCCAAAGAAGTGCAATTTTCACAGTTTACAAAATATAATTTCTCTGTTATATCTGGAATTAAAATTGCCGAAAATAAAGCTCTAGTAGCATCTTTAATTTATGATGAAGCAAGAGATATTGGCTATCCCGCATTGCCTATGGATGTTTCTTTGGCGAGAGCAGTAATTGGTTCTGTTAGTTATGAACACAAAGATTTCTCCTCTTCTATTAAAAATATAGAAGCAAAAATTTACGCAAATAAGGTTACCCATATTATGGATGATACTACCAGACCAAATGTTGCGATACATATGGATATGCCTGGTTGGAGTACTACCTATGGGGGGTATCTAAAAACGAAAATTCATACTGAAAATCATTCCTTATTGTTTAACCTCAACACCTACTACAATAGGTCACTTGCAGAAATGACTATGTATCCAAAGGATCCTAGCGAAAACCTAATGTTTATGCTAACCTGGCCTAATGTACAAACACTTTATTCTGGTTTCTATGCAGAAGATGTATACAGGTTTACCAACAAATCAACACTAAAATTCACTACCAGAATTGGTCTTCAAAATGCAAGAATAGCAGATAAATTTGGCCTTGGTAGTTTGCAAATTTTCTATCCCAAATTAAAAGAAGAAAAAACACGCTTTCTACCTAGTTTATCTATACAGTATAGTAAAACGCAAAAAACATTAGACTATACTATTTCTGCTGCCTATGGCGAGAGAGCACCATCTGTAAGTGAAGGTTATGGAAATTTTTTATACAACAATTTTGATAATTTCGATTATATTGGAAATCCCTATTTGAAAAATGAAAAAGCTTTCGAGTTTAATGCGAATTCAACCTATAAAAAAAACCTTCTTACCATTAAATTAGCAAATACAATTTTCTTTATTTCGAACTATATAATTGGAGAAATTAATCCCGCTTATAGCCCTATGGTCATTGGTGCTTCTGGAGTAAAAGTATATGGGGCATTAGACAATGTCGTTATGTTTAACAGTGCGTTAAGTACCTCTATGAAAATTAATAACAATATAGATTGGAAAGCTGCTGTTGGGTATAATTATGGCAAAGATACAAGTGGAAATAACCTACCATTAATTGCTCCTATTTCTTTTAGTTCTACCGTTAGTTATCGGAAGAATAGCTTTAATGCCTCCATAAAAATTAAGGGCGAAGGAAACCAAACTGAATATAGTCCAGTCTATGGAGAAGACCAATCTAAAAGCTATACTATTTTTAATGGTAATGCTGGATATACTTTTTATATTAATACAAATAAAATCCTTATTAAAGGAGGCTTTGAAAATCTTTTTAACCGCTTTTACTCTACCTATTCGGATTGGAATAATATACCAAGAATGGGGAGGAATGTATTCTTAAATATGTCTTATGTTTTTAAATAAAAAAGGTTCTGAAACATCCAAATATTAGAATAAAAGCATGTTTTCTTTCGTTATCTTCATAATTATGTAATTTTACACTACCGCTAAGAAAGAATATTATGCTGTCAAAAAAATTAGAAACTGCCTTAAATAAACAAATTCAGATAGAAGCTGAATCTTCTCAAATATATTTATCTATGGCTTCTTGGTCCGAAGTTAAAGGACTAGAGGGTATTGCTGGTTTTATGTACGCCCAATCTGACGAAGAACGTATGCATATGTTAAAACTGGTTAAGTTTGTGAATGAACGTGGTGGGCATGCAGAAATTTCACAATTAGCAGCTCCAGAAAAAGAATTTGGATCCTTTAAAAATATGTTTGAGCAATTGTTTCAGCACGAATTGTATGTTTCTAAAACGATAAACGATTTAGTGCATGTTACTTTGGAAGAACGCGATTATGCTACCCATAACTTTCTACAGTGGTATGTGGCAGAACAAATTGAAGAAGAAGCTTTAGCACGAACTATTTTAGATAAAATAAACCTTATAGGGGAAGACAAAGGTGGACTATACCTTTTTGACCGCGATGTACAGCAAATTACTGTGGCTAGTGCTGTAGGAGGAGGAACACTACAATAAATCCTACCTTAATTTAACGGTTCACCATTGAAAATAGGAATTATCGCAAGCATAATATAGCCAATGCTTTGACCTTCCTAAATACTATATGTTAAATACCTATTTTTAATAAATCTAAATAAATATCTTTGCGCAACTATCCACTAGTTATGGGGAAAAGCAAAAAGAAAAAACATACTAAGGCACTGACGCAAGCAGTAAAAATGGGCGATTTCTCCGCCTTAAAAGAACTTATTCCTCAAGATACCAAATCTAAATGTTGCAACAAATATGCAAAGAATGAAAGCAAACGTTGTAAACGATGTCCTTGCTATGATTTACTTTTAGAAGTAGCCTAATTTTTCCATTCTAAATTCTCCATACTTTTCTTTAAAATGTGATTTTCATCATGTTTTAGGGTGGTTTCTCATGGTACTTTTGCCATTCAAAATAAATTCAACATAATATATGTCAGTATATAATCTTAAAATAGTTAGTGCTACTAAGGCGGTTCAGGCAGTAAATTCTGGTGATCGAATCTTTTTTCAAGGCGCTGCAATGACCCCTAGTATTCTTATAAATTCACTTTGCGACCGCTATCATGAACTAAACAACGTTGAGATTGTACAAATGCATACCGAAGGGGAAGCTAAATACATGCAAAACCCTTATAATAATGCCTTTAAACTTCGTAGCTTCTTTGTTGGGAAAAACGTAAGGGATGGGGTAAACAATCATAATGGAGATTATATCCCTATCTTTTTAAGTGAAATTCATTGGCTATTTAGAAGAAATATTTTGCCCTTAGATGTGGCTTTTATTCAAGTTTCACCACCAGATAAACATGGGTATTGCTCCTTAGGTACTTCTGTAGATATAACCTTACCCGCTATCCAAACAGCAAAAAAGGTAATAGCACAAATAAACCCAAAAGTTCCTAGAACACATGGCGATGGTATTATCCATGTTAGTAATATCACCATGGCTGTAGAAATTAACTACCCCATTTTTAGAGCTCCTATTGGAGAGCCAACAGAAAAGGATATTAAAATTGGTAAATATGTTGCCAATTTGGTGGAGGACGGCGCTACCTTACAATTAGGTATCGGTAGTATTCCTAATGTTGTTTTAGACAATTTGTACAACCATAAAAATCTAGGTGTACATACAGAAATGTTCTCCGATGGTATTCTTCCTTTAGTAGAAAGTGGTGTTATTAACAATAGTAAAAAAGAAATTAAAACGGGTAAAATTGTCACCTGTTTTGCTGTTGGTTCTAAAAAGTTATATGACTTTGTGGATGACAATCCGCTCGTGCATTTTAAAGAGGCTGCGTATACCAATGACACGGCAATGATTAGGCAAAATCCAAAAGTAACGGCAATTAATTCTGCCATTGAGATTGATTTAACAGGGCAGGTTTGCGCAGACACTATTGGCAAATACCACTATTCTGGGGTAGGTGGTCAAATGGATTTTATTCGAGGTGCTTCTCTATCCGTAGGAGGTAAAGCAATTTTTGCTATGCCTAGTATTACAAACAAAGGTATTACCAAAATTGTGCCTATTCTTAAAGAAGGCGCTGGCGTAACCACAACCCGTGCTCATGTTCACCATGTAGTGACTGAAAATGGTGTTGTAGATCTCTTTGGAAAAAGTTTAAAAGAACGTGCCAAGCTTTTAATTTCTATTGCCCATCCTTCACAACAGGAAACTCTGGCGAAAGCCGCTTTTGACCGATTTGGATATATTGAATAAAATTGTATTTCAATTATAGTTTTTCTTCTTTTTAATTGAAAAATTAAATAAACAAACCTCACTTTTCTGAAATAGGAAATCTATTTTATAAGGTGGGGTTAGCCATTTTCACCTTATTCACCCAAGCACAACAACGTTTTACAACTTTCTTATAATCACTATATAAATCTAATACTTTGTTAAAACTATAAAAATAGTTGCATAACTATTTTTATAGTTTTATGTTTGAAGCGAGATAATAAGTCTTTTTTCACATAAGAACGCTATGAAGAAATTAACCAATAAAGAAGAAGAAGTAATGCAAATTTTATGGAGGCTAGAGAGCGCTTTTGTAAAAGAAGTTATGGTAGAAATTAAGGAGGACAAACCCCACTACAATACACTATCTACGATTATAAGAAATCTAGAAGAAAAAAAATATGTTTCTTATACAGCCTTTGGAAAAACGCATCAATACTTCCCAATTATTAGTAAAGAAATATACAGAAAACGATTCTTCAATACCGCTATAGATACTTATTTTAACAGCTCTTATAAAAACCTTGTTTCTTTCTTTGCAAAGGAAGAAAAAATAAGCGTTTCGGAGTTAAAAGAGATTATTTCTTTAATAGAAAAAAATAAAAAGTAAATGGATTCTCTATTCTCATACCTTCTACGCTCTGCTGGTATAATCACCATTATAACTGTTCTTTTTTACCTTCTCTTAGAAAAAGAAACGTTTTATAAATTAAACCGGTTTTATCTTTTAATTGGGATTTTAGCTACTACACTACTACCTTTTGTAATTTTCAAAACCTATATTACTATTCCTGTAGAAACGAATTTTATTTTACCAGACAATTCTTTGAATATTCCTATAAGGCCTCCTTCTTTCAATTTGTTAAATGTGATTTTTTACATATACCTGACGGGAGTAGCCTTTTTTTTCATTCGTTTTTTAATACATCTTGGTTCTTTATTCCTACTATTAAAAAAGAATAAAGCAAAACAAATTGGCAGCTATAAAATGATGGAAATTGATACCAACGATGCTCCTTTTTCCTTTTTCAATTACATTGTTTTCAATCCAAAACATTATACTAAAAAAGAACTTCTGCTAATTCTAACTCATGAAAAAGTACATTCCAGACAATTGCATTCCATAGATATTATTTTTACACAACTGTTTATAATAACACAATGGTTTAACCCCTTCGTTTGGTTGTATAAAAAATTAGTGGAACAAAATCTTGAATTTTTGGCTGATGAAGCGACAGCATTAAACAAATCCACAAAAACCAGGTACCAACAGCTACTATTGCATATTGCCATTCCTGTATTCCAAAAATCACTAACTAATAATTTTTATAACTCTTTACTAAAAAAACGTATTCTTATGCTTAACAAAACGACTTCTAAAAACAAAAATTTACTTAAGTATTTAACCATTGTTCCGATTCTTGCTTTATTCCTAATGAGCTTTAATAGGGAAATAGTATTAATACCTGAAACTTCCTCAATAGAAAAAACAACTGTTGACATTCCCAATTCTCCCATTGTTTTATCCAATAATAAAGAAACAGTAACGGACACTATTCCCTCTTCTAACAAGAACATTTCTATTAAAAAAACTGTTGTCGCAAATAGCATGCTTTCTAGTATAAAAGGAAAAAAAGACCCTATTTATATTTTGAATGGAAAAAAAATAACTAAAAAAGAACTCGAAAAAGTAAGCACAACTTCTATTAAAAGTATAAATGTTTTAAAAGGAAAAGAAGCTGTAAAATTACACGGCAAAAATGCTAAAGGTGGTGTAGTTATAATTACTTCAAAATTAAAGTCTAGTCCTAAGGAAAAATTCAATTTAAATAAAGATAAAGCACTGTACATTATAGATGGGAAAGAAGCTAAATCTACTTCTGTAAATCCAGATCAAATAAAAGATGTAAACGTACTTAAAGGAAAAGCTGCTACGGATGAATATGGAGACAAAGGTAAAAATGGTGTACTAGTAATAAGGACTAAATCTACATTGAAAACTCCTGCTAAAACAAACGAAATACATAGCTCTGACCAAGAAAAACCGCTATATATTGTAGACGGAAAAGAAGTCATATCTATTTCTATTGACCCAGATAAAATAAAAAAAATGGATGTGCTAAAAGGAAAATCCGCAACAGATAAATATGGTGATAAAGGAAAAAATGGTGTAATTATAATTACTTCAAAAAAATAACTTCAAAAAAATATTTAGATGACCTGCCTTTTTAAAAGGTGGGTCTTTCTTTTTTAAAAAAGTTATATTTACTCATGGCTTTTGATGCATATTTAGGGGAACGTATTGGTAATTTACTAAAACAGAAAAACGTAGTTTTCTTAACCAAGAAGATGATGGGAGGTTTGGTATTTATGGTAAATGACAAAATGTGTTGTGGTATACATCTAAATAAAAAATACGGCGACCACCTACTTATGTGTAGAATTGGAATAGAAGCCCATGCAAAAGAAATAGACAAAAAGGTTTGCTTACCTATGGATTTTACAGGAAGACCAATGAAAGGGTATATTTTCATTACCTCCGATGGTTATGATTTGGACACCGATTTGGACTATTGGATCCAATTGGCTTTAGATTTTAATGAAGAAATAAAGTAAATTTACCTAGACAATATTTTTCTACAAAAAAGAAAATGTACCTTTGAAAAAAGGTTCTTTATGCATTGGAAAAAAATAGTCTACTTCACTTTTATCGTATTTTTTAGTCTATTTAGTGGACTGCAAGCACAAAACTCTTCTGCCGCGAAAGAACTAATACAGCCTCCTTACCTTAAAGCAGGAGATACTGTTGCTATTGTTGCTCCTTCTGGAATTTTAAGAAATAGGAAAGAAGTAATTAATAAAGCCGTTGCTTTACTCAAAAGCTGGAAATTACACGTAGTTCTTGGTAAAAATCTCTATAAACAAAACGGCCATTTTGCTGGTACAGACACAGAACGTGCTTCCGATTTTCAAAAAGCATTAGACGACCCTAAAATAAAAGCTATTTGGTGTGCTCGTGGAGGCTATGGTAGTGTTCGCATTTTAGATAAATTGAACTATACCAAATTTAAGAAAAAACCAAAATGGGTAGTTGGGTATTCAGACATTACAGGTTTACATAATCAAATACATAATCAGGGTGTAGCGTCTATTCATTCTATTATGTGTAGCAGTCTAGGGAGTGCCAAAGAAAAAATAAAAAAAGCTATAGAAACCTTTAGATGTGCTCTTTTTGGTGAGCAACTAAAGTATTCCATTACACCTTCGAAATACAATAAAACAGGAAATACAACGGGGCCTATTATTGGAGGTAACCTAACGCTGTTACATACCATGCTTGGCTCAAAAACAAGCATAGACACTAGTGGAAAAATTCTATTTATTGAAGAACTCGGCGAATATGCTTATCATATTGATCGTATGTTGCAAAGTTTAAAACGAGCAGGATATTTTGAAAACTGTAATGGTATTATCGTTGGTGATATTATTAAAGTTAGAAAAAATACTACTCCTTTTGGGCGGACAGTGCAACAAATTATATTAGACGCGGTTGCAGAATACAATTTCCCTGTTCTGTTTAATTTTCCTGCTGGACATTTAGATGATAATAGAGCTTTAATTTTAGGGCGTACCATCCAGTTAAAAGTTAGTAAAGAATCATCCTCTGTAATTTTTTCCAAGTAATTCTTTTTAAATCTTATGGCTCTAGAAACCTTATTATCCAATGTTTTTAACAATAAACTAAGTAAAAAGGAACTGAATCATATTCTTCTTGAATTTAAAAAAGTAACATTCAGAAAAAACGAATTTCTTTTAAAAGAAGGACAAACGGCAAAACGTTACTTTCTTATAGAAGAAGGGCTCCTTAGATCTTTTGCTATAGACCCCAATGGAAACGATACCACCACAGGTTTCTATTCTAAAAATCAATTGGCTATTGACTGGCCTTCTTTTTTATTGCAAATCCCAGCACAAGAAAATATTCAGGCAATTACAGATTGTGATTGTTGGTCGCTTAGTTTTGAAACCTTTCAAAAACACTTCCATTCTATTGAATCCTTTAGAGAAGCTGGGAGAGATCGACTTGTAGGAAGCTATTTCTCCTTAAAAAAGAAAAGTATTGCCATGATTACTACTTCTGCAAAAGACAGGTATTTACTCCTTTTAAAAGAGAACCCTGAGCTAATACAAAAGGCTTCTCTTAAACACATTGCAACTTACTTAGGGATAACGGACACTTCTTTAAGTAGAATTAGAAAAGAAATTGATAAAGTATAGATTCTTCTATTTCTTGTCCTATGATAAGAAATATTTTTGTATTTCTCTCTATTTTTGCTCTAGTTAGTTTCGGTTCGGAATACATTTTATATTGCTACTTACGGATTAAACTATACTAGTTAACTATCTTATTAGTACACTCACTTAAATAAACTCAATTATGAATGCCAATATTTTTGAATTAAATACTACAAATGACGTCATTAATAGAATTGACAATCTAACTCCTAGCACACAAAATTTATGGGGTAAAATGAATGTTTCTCAAATGATGGCACATTGCAATGTTATCTATGAAATGGTTTATACTGATAAGCACCCAAAACCAAATGCGTTCCTAAAGTTTATCATAAAAATGCTTGTAAAAAGCACTGTAGTTGGAGACAAACCTTATAAAAAAAATGGTAAAACAGCGCCACAATTTATTATTACCGGCGAGCGAGATTTTGAGGCGGAAAAAAAGCGCCTTGTAGACTACCTTAAAAAAACACAGGAATTTGGAGAGTCACATTTTGACAATAAAGAATCACATTCTTTTGGGAAATTAACAAAACAAGAATGGAGTACTATGTTCTACAAACATTTAGACCACCATTTGCATCAGTTTAATGTATAAAGAAAACCATGTTAAATTTACCAATATTTATCGTTTCTGGATTTTGTATTGTTACAATAATAACTCTCTTTTTTTATGCCAAAATAGCTAAAATTACATCGCAAATAGTAGTTTTATTTCTAGTATGGATTTTAATGCAATCCGTACTAGCATACTCCGGTTTCTACTTAAACACAACACAAACCCCTCCTCTTTTTATCCTAGCTATTCTTCCTCCTTTTATATTAATAGCATACGTCTTTCTTTCTAAAAAAGGAAAAGGTTTTATTGGTAAACTTGATTATAAAAAACTTACGCTAGTACACAGTATTAGAATTCCTGTTGAGATTATTCTTCACCAATTATTTATTTACAATAGTATTCCTGAACTAATGACCTATACGGGGCGTAACTTTGATATACTCGCTGGTATCACTGCTCCAATAATTTACTATTTAGGATACCATAAGAGCCTATTGAATAGCAAAATTTTAATTGCTTGGAATATTGCATCCCTACTATTACTACTAAATATCATTGTAAACGCAATATTATCTGCCCCTTTTAGCTTTCAGCAATTTGCCTTTGACCAACCCAATGTAGCCTTAATTTATTTCCCTTTTGTTTTACTCCCAGCCTTTATAGTGCCAATAGTTATCTTTATTCATCTTGTTGCTATTCATAGAGAAATGAAACATACCAATTGCAAAATTAGCTAAGAATTCTTTTGACAAAAAAGATAATAACTGGTCTCCTACTAAAAACCAATTTCTCATATTTACTCTATATTTGAATATAAACTAAATTGAGATGATACCCTTTTGGATGAAACTAATATTAATGCTATACCTATTTAATAGTTGTGCATCTTCTCCAGAAAAACTTGGCACCGATTTAGTGCAGTCCAATAATTGGTTTATCGATGGTCCTACAGTAGAAAACACCTCTACAATTAATGCCTTGCGAAAAAAGAACAATTGCATTAAAGTAACCGCGAATAATACTCCTTCTGGAGAAATTGAATTGCACGTTATGATTACACCTACACTTTCAGGAGCACATAACGGCGCAGCAACGAAACTATCGAAATCGTCTAACTTTGTTCAAATTACTTATAGCGCATCGCACCCAATAGTGTTGCAAGCTCGACAAGGGAATACGAAAGGTGATGATTGTATACATGGAGGTTCGCATCCTCAAACAAACATCCCCGCTTCACCAAATAAATTTACTACTATAAAAATATCATGGACAAAATTTAAACAGGATGGCAAACCCGATGGAACTCCATTAGATATTTCAAACCTGTGTAAATTTAATTTCGTGAATTATAAACCTGTACAAGGCGCAAGCTTTGAAATTAGCTCTGTAATACTAGAAAATTTCAAATTATAAAAACAATATTAATCGATGAAAACAATATTCCTACTCTCTTCTCTTTTAATAGCATCTTGTGTTACCTCCAATAAAACAAATAGAATGAAAAGCGTAGCCACGTACACTAATGATACCATAATCCAAGTTCCTGTACTCACCATAAATAAAAAAAACTTTACTAGGGTGAAAAACGTACATCTTAGTCATTCCGTTGGAGGCAAACCAATTTCTGAAGAAACCATTATTCAACTTAAATATGATGCTAATTTCTTAGTGATAAAATTTGAGTGTAAAGACAACCCAAGGTTAAATCAAAACTACTATACAAAAGACAATACAGCTCTGTTTAATCAGGAGGTCTTCGAAATATTTATAACCAATGGGGCTTTGGCATCAGAAAAATATATAGAAATTCAGCTAAACCCAAATAATGCACTTTACTTATCTAAAATTTCATACCGTTATAAATCAGATGAAAAATTTAAAAGTGAAGCCATAGACACCAAGACTTCTGGTGTAGAACATTCTGTAAAAAAAGATATAGAAAACCATAGCTGGAGCGGCTCTTTACGTATACCACTTTCTTTACTACAGTACCCTAAAGCAATTTCTAAAACTACCTATAGGTTGAATATGTTTCGTATTATATCTAATAAAGACCAGACCGATAAAAAATGGCGAAATAGTGCGGACAATGCTATCTTTGGCTGTTGGAGTAGCACCATGGCGCAAAAACCTCAATTTCATGCACCCGACTATTTTGGCTTTTTACTGTTGAAATAATACTATCTTGTAAAAGAAACAAAGCCTTGTATTTCCGTTTTAACTAAAAATGATTATTTTACTTTTATTCAGTGATTTCATTTTTTAATTTCAAAATTTCTGTTAGTTTCTGCATTTCTTTTCTAACTCCTTTCCTAATTACAATAAATAGAATTATTCCAATAACCACATACGAAACATCTATTAAAACTAAATTCCAAAATTCTATATGTGAGCTAAATTCTGGCGTAATCATATAAAATCCTACCGTATACAAAACAATAATTATTGGCGCAATAACCTTGTGAATTGTTTTCCTAAATAGATGAAAACTAATAATGTTCTCTGTCGTTTTTAAGGTATCATCAAGGCTGTTTATTTGTTTTGCTTTGTAAATGCTTATAACTTCAATGAAAATTCTAAACAACAAACCAACAACCATTAATCCAACTCCTATTCTGCTAAGAATTTCTTTAACTGGTGCTACAAAATAAAAGAAAAGTGAAATGGCTATAAGTGTAAAGGTCAAGATTATTATTGTCCCATAATAGAAAAAATAATTCTCTTTTTCTTTATTCTTTATTCTCTTATATAAAATATCAAAACTACCAATTGAAGGCTCCTTATTTGTTTTGCTATTTTCCCAACTACTTTGTAGTTCTTTAAAACTGCTACTCATTTTTATCGTTTTTTAAAATTACTTCAAGACGTTTTTTTACTCTATGAATTTTGACCCTTACATTTGTAGACTTTATACCTATAATTTCTGATATACTATCATAATCTTGGTTTTCCAAAACCATCATTATTATTAATCTATCTATTTTTTTTAATTGCCCAATTGCTTTATAGAGTTTCATAGCATTGTAATTTATTTCATTTTCCGTTTCTACAGTAGATGTCAAATTTTCTAGTTCTATGATTGAAACTTTCTTTTCTTTTTTCACATATTGCAAACAAGTGTTTACCGTTATTCTGTAAATCCATGTTTTGTAAGATGACGCTCCCTTAAACTTATCCAAATTGTTCCATACACGAATAAAAACTTCTTGTGATAAATCGTTTACAGTCTCTTTATCCCCTTTTACAAACCCCAAACACATTTGAAAAACCATTGGATGATGTTGGCGATAAACTGTCTCAAAAAGATTGGTTTTATTTTTTATCATTGACTAAAAAATTATTTACAGTTTCGTAAAACCATTCTGGTTGATCAAACATTATAAAGTGCTTACTTTTGGGTGCCATCAATATTGTTTTGTTTGGTAATTTTGAATATTGTTTTTCATAATTTTCTTTTGCTATTTCCTCATTAGGGAAAGACGCTCCTAATATTAATGTTTCACAGGCTACATTGCTTAAAATATTCCTTAAATCTAGTTTTAGTAAATCTGTATACCCATAAACCCAAGTTTCTCGGTCTGCTTCTAACATCCAATTTGTTAAAATATCTTTTTTAGCTGTATTAAATGTCATATTTGAAGCCATTATAATAGCCATTTTTTTAAATTGTTGGGCATCCATTTTAAGCATTTGTTTATTGTATGGACTATCATAATATAAACTTTCTGCTGGTACATTCGGCATCATTACTTCACGCATACATGGCAATGCTTCCACTATAATAATTTTTGAAACTTTATTTGGCAGTGCAACCGCAATATCAACAGCCAAATTTCCACCCATACTATGACCAATAAGGATAATATCAGACATATTATTCTCCTTTATATATTCTATAATTGAGTTTTTAATATTCGTATACCAAGGCATCTCTATAGGCTTGTTTCCATTAAACCCGGCATATGAAACTAAATAAGATTTTCTTTCTAAAGTTAAATTTTCAACAGTTTCTTTCCATATTGAGCCAGAAACAGTAAAACCTGGCAAGAAGAGAATGGGTTTCCCTTGGCCAATAGTTTTTACAGTTATTGGTGCTGGTTTTTTTATTACATTTTTGCTGGTTTCTTTGCTAACCGTAGCACAATTTATCCCTATTAGTGCTACTATAAGTAAAAAGATTGTTTTAATTGATATTGTCATAATACTATTGTTTTTATTCCTTTGATTAAAAAAAACAGCATTTGTTACAACTTAAAATTATTTTTTATATTTATTTTTCAATTATCATAGTAAATTTTAATACTCATTATCGCAAATAGCCTATTGGTATTAACACAAATATGTCTTATTTTTAGAGAGTTATAAATTTATTACTACCAATGAAAAAAAATACGCTACTCCTTGCATTTATTTTAATTTTTACTGTTTCTCTAAATGCCAAAACTATTGATCCTGTTACGCCACAAGTATTGACCAACCATTTAGGGTACGACTCAATAGGGTATAAACGTGCTGTTATTTTAGGCTTTGAAGCAGATACTTTTAAAGAGTTTAAAATTCTCGATTACCAAACCAAAAAAGAGGTTCTTACGGGTAAAACAACTAAAGAAGGTACTGTAGACAAATGGAAAAATTGGCACTTTTGGACTATAGATTTTTCTTCCTTAAAAACAGAAGGGAAATATTATATTGAAACTGTTTCTAGTGGAAAAACATATAGATCCTTTCCTTTTCACATTCAAAAAGACATTTTAGAACGACATACAATTTCCGATGTGGTTTATTATTTTAAAGGACAACGCCCTGTGGGCTTATTTGCCAAAGCAGATAGGGACATGCCTGTTAAAGAATATATTAATGGCGATAAGAAAAATAAGAGAATTATTAAAAGAATAAATGCATCTGGAGGTTGGGCAGATGCTACTGGTGATTACTCCAAACCTCTTACCCATTTATCGCATTCTATGTTTTTTAATCCACAACAAAATGCTTTAGTAGGATGGAGCCTGTTTAAAACCTATGAGGAATTAAATAGACGGCAAGAAAAAGGCTTTACGCAATTTAAAGAAGAATAATCGATGAAGCTATTTACGGGGCTGATTATTTTGTGAATATTAAAATTCCTGGTGGGTCTTTCTACAGAAATGTCTCTAGTTGGAGTGAAGGAAAATTGGCAAAGGATCGTGAAATTATCCCTTCTAACGAAGAAACAGGCGAATTTAATGTTGGTTATAGAGAAGGCGGCGGTGTTGTTATTGCAACCTTAGCAATGGCGAGTATGGCACAGATTTCTGGCGAATATGACAATAACCATTACCTACGAACCGCAGAAGATGCTTTTGAGTTTTTAGAAAAGAACAATACCAAAATTGCCAGAGATGGGAAAGAAAATATCGTAGATGATTATTGCGCATTATTGGCTGCCGTAGAACTGTATAAAGCGACCAACAAAGAGGTCTATAAAAAAGTTGCTAACAAAAGGGCACAAAACTTAATGAGCAGATTAATCACTACTAAAAAACACAAAAACTATTGGAGAGCAGATGATAATGACCGTCCATTTTTTCATGCTGCAGATGCAGGGTATCCTGTGGTAAGCTTACTTAATTATGCGGCTATTGTTGACAATGAAACAAAAAAAGAAGTGTTACAAATAGTTCGGAAATCTATGGAGTTCGAAATAGAAATTACCAATAATGTGACTAACCCGTTTGGCTATGCACGGCAGTATGTTCAAGATATTACAGGCAAAAGACAAGACGGTTTCTTTTTCCCGCATAAAACAGAAACTAATGGATGGTGGCAAGGAGAAAATGCACGTATTGCTTCTCTTGCTTCTGCCGCACGTTTAGCTGCGCAGCACTTTCCAAACGATACTCGTTTTGCGAACAAATTAAAAAAATACGCGCTAAACCAACTAAACTGGGTGTTAGGGCTAAACCCTTACGACTCTTCTATGCTAGAAGGTTCTGGACGAAATAACCCACAATATTTATTCTATGGTTCTTACGAATATAAAGCTGCGCCAGGTGGTATTGTAAATGGTATTACTGCTGGCCTGAACAATTACAACGATATCGATTTTGAAAAAGGATATGTTGTAACAGGAAAAGATGATGATTGGCGCTGGTTAGAACAGTGGTTACCACATACATCTTGGTATTTATACGCTGTTTCTTTAAAGCATTAAATAGGCAGTTTTTGACTGCAATTAAAAAAACGAAACAATTACTTTATTTTACTCTTATTGGAACTACTATCTTTTTCCCTACTTGCTTTTATATGGGAACTTGACTTTCTTAATTTAGTGCTTATGGATTATTTTACTTTAGCAAGAGTTATACATATACTGGCCATTGTCTTATGGATTGGAGGTGTTGCCATGGTTACTACCGTTATAATCCCGGCAGTAAAAAAAATGAAAAACAAGGAAGAACGTATTGCTACTTTTGAACAAATTGAAGGTCGTTTTGCCTTTCAGGCCAAAATAACAACCTTGTTAACAGGCTTATCTGGATTCTATATGGTTTACACTCTTAATGCATGGGATCGCTATTTTGATTATCGTTTTTGGTGGATGCATGCCATGACATTAGTCTGGATACTTTTCACCCTTATCCTTTATATACTAGAGCCCTTAGTGCTACATAAACTATTTAAGAAATACGCCGTAAAAAACCCAGACAAAACTTTTAACTTTATGCATAGAGCGCATTGGGTTCTTTTAATTTTAAGTTTAATTACCACCGCCGGAGCTGTAGCTGGTAGCCATGGGTGGTTTTTTATAAAATAGTAATGAAAAAAATTAACATTCAAGGTATTCTATTCGATGAGAAATCTTCTTACATAAAAGGACCAAAACTAGCTCCGCCACTAATTCGGAAAGCATTAAATTGTGGTTCTTTAAACCTATTTTCCGAAAACGGATTGTCTATTGAAACTACGCTAATTGAAGATAAGGGTGACTTTGAAATTTTGGAGTATTTTGATATCGAAACTATCACCAGAAAACATTTAAATGAGGACAGTAGAATTTTAACCCTTGGCGGGGATCATTCTATTACCTTTCCTATTATAAAAGCATTTCATGAAGTATATCCGACTTTAGATATTCTTCATATAGATGCTCATGCAGATTTGTACCACAATTTCGAGGGTGACCCTTACTCCCATGCCTGTCCTTTTGCTCGTATTATGGAAAATGGATTTGCTGCACGTTTGGTACAGGTTGGTATTAGAACCCTAAATACACATCAGGCGGAACAGGCAGAAAAGTTTCAAGTGGAAATTCACCAAATGAAAAATTTACGTTTAGATACTATTCCTAAATTTAAAAACCCTTTGTATATCTCTTTAGATATGGATGGTTTTGACCCTGCTTACGCTCCTGGTGTTTCCCATAATGAACCTGGCGGACTAACATCGCGGCAAGTAATAGATATTATTCAAAATATAGATACGGAAATTGTTGGTGCAGATATCGTAGAGTACAATCCAACAAAAGATTTCCAAGAAATGACTGCCTTTTTAGCGGCTAAAATGATGAAAGAAATTTTGGGGAAAATGTTGGAGAAATAGTATTAAACTAGCCTTTAAAACCAATTTAAAAAAGACTTAACCTAATAATATTAAATGCTTGTCTGTGACTAAATAATGTGTTCTTGAAAGTAATAATTTCTTAATCAAAACAACTATGAAAGCATCCATTCATTATTATGTTCTCGTTTCAATTCTATTTCTTTTAATTAGTAGCTGTAGTAGCAGTTCACCTCAGAATAAATCTCTTTCTAATAATAAATACATAAAGTATTATAAAAAAATTAAGGTTGCAGAATTAGAAATTCTTGAGGAATCCTATTCAAAAGCTGTTGAAACGTATAAAGAAGCTTTTAGGATTGTTTCTCCTATGTCTCTTACTCATTGTTATACTGCAACCCAAGTTAGTGCCAGAATTGGAGATATGGAGAGCTTTAAACTCTTTACAAAAGAAGGCTTTATTCTAGGTCTAGAACTGGAAGATATTTATAAGGACTCCATTATGAACTCCTTTGTAAAAGATAAAAAAATAAAGAAGATACTAAAAGAGTCCTATGCAAATACTAAAATAATACACAAAGACAGGCTTAACCAATTTCTAATAGATACTGTTCTTAAGCTATCGAATTTAGATAACAAATGGAAAATTTACTATATGGACTCGTTATCTCATGCCGACCCTAAAAACGAGGCTCTTTATGAGAAAAAATACGACTCAATTGTATCTTACATAGTTGAAGATAAATTAATTCCATTGATAAGAGAGTATGGTTATCCTGGAGAACGATTAATTGGCGCTAATTGGGTTGGAGTTAAAAATTCTTATAATAGAGGTATATCTCAAAACAGAGCCTTATTTATTCTGATACATTATTACTCTAGACCAAAATCTTGTAAATACAATAATCTATTATTAGAACAGGTCTTAAATGGCACACTCTTTCCAAAGCAGTATACATCAATAATTGATTTTCAAGCCAAATATGGAGATAGTACTAATTGTAAGGTAAACTTCTTTAATCAATGGCATTCTACAAAAGACTCTTCTCTCTTTAAGGAAATAAACCAAAGACGATTTGAAATAGGTTTGGAAACAATAGAAGAAATCGACAGAAAGTTCAAAAGAGGACAAAAAATATGTAAAGAAAAAAGAAATGGAAAACATGACCAAATTAGGTTGTTCTACTGGTGTGGATAAAGTGAAAAAAAAATGACTTTAATTATTTTTGGCAGTTAAAAGGGTGAAAAAAATTCAGGGAGATGTTAGAGAAATAAAACGAGAACGCCACTTCTTACAAACGAGCGGTATTGGGAAGTTAAAAACAAAATATAAAAATTCACCTCTGTGAAAATTCGAAAATTATCGTATTTTTATAGGCTACGTATCATACACAAACATGTTAGGCATATAAAAGCTACTTATGAAAAAAATATTATTGTTATTAATGATGTTGCCATTTTTTCTTCAAGCTCAAACAGAAAACTTAGAAATACAAGAAACAATAAATCAAAATACTGTATTCGTTGAGCAATTTGCTCAATTAGCACCAATGGGTATTAATCCATATTTAACAGTTTTTTTAACTTCAATTTGTTCCAAAGTAGGATTCCACAATAATTATGTTTCGACCAATCCATTTTTTAATAGTTGGATAGTCCTTATATTATTTGGACTATTATTTTTCTTTACTGCATTGGTTGGAACCGTTTTTAAAACGAATAAAGCTACTGCAACAATTGGTTTAGTGGACACATATCTCTCAAATAAATCTGCCCTTATAGTTAATGCTATTGTCATTTTAGCCCCAACATTCCTATCGAATGAACCGTTACATAACGAAATTGTTTATCAAGCCGGATTTTTATCTATTAGTTTTAAAACATTACTAATTTTGGCTATCTCAATATACTTTTTAATTGTTGTGATGACAGTCAAATTTTTCATTGATATTTTTATATTCTTATCGCCAATCCCATTCATTGATGCTGTGTTGGAAGTTTTTAAAATCGTAATTGCTGCTGTTTTTATTCTAATCAGTATAATTAGTCCTATTACTTCGGTAATAATCGCCATAATGATGTTTATTATTTCGTTGTTTTTCTATAAACGTTCCGTTAAATTAATTAGTAAGACTAAATATTTAATCGTGTATCCTATATTAAACATGTTTAGAAGTAAGGAGAAAAAACTAACGGACGGAACGAATTTGTCAATTTTGGTGCTAACTAATATTAAGATTGGAAAACTAAAAAAAGGTATAATTGTAAGATTACAAGAGGACAAGAATAAAACTTATCTAATTCAAAAACGTTTTTTACGTTCCAATATAACTCAAGAGATAGATTTAAGTAATTTTCACTTTAATCAAAATCGCTTAGATATAATTATGACAAATGAAGATAAGAGTAAATCACTCGTCTTAAATAGGACTTACCATAAATATTTAGACGAATTATCTGAAAAATATAATATTGAAATACGTAAAAAAAGTGAATTAAAATTAAACGTAAAAACAGGATACATAAAAAAAATTAAAAGCTTTTTCAACAAGAGTGATATTGCTGAACTGAAATCTGTTGCGCAATAATACTGTGCCACTCGCTAGCGTTTGTCTGTGACGAGTGCCTTACAGAGGTCTTATGAGAATTTTATAGCTTTCTAAAAAGCCATAACATCTAAATAAAAACCAATGCCCAATCCATTTATTTGCGATATAACCTTTAAAGGAGAGAATTACACAACAAATAAACTCCCTAAAGGCGATTACGAAAATTGCATTTTTGAAAACTGCATTTTTTCAAATGCGGATATTTCTAATTGTTGTTTTATGGAGTGTACGTTTATAGATTGCGACCTCAGCAACGCAACTATTATGCATACCACTTTTAAAGAAATTTCTTTTAAAAAATGCAAGATTTTAGGTGTTCGTTTTGAAGGTTGTAATGAGTTTTTATTATCGTTTAGCTTCGAAGATTCTAGCTTAAACTTAAGTTCTTTCTACCAACTTACATTGAAAAATATGGTTTTCAAAAATTGTATTCTACACCAGGTAGATTTTACCGAAACTAATCTAACTGCTGCTTCTTTTGAGGAATGCGACTTAAAAAACGCCATTTTTGAACGGACTAATTTGGTGAAATCAGACTTTAGTTCTGCTTTTAATTATACCATTGATCCAGAACAGAATCAACTTAAAAAAGCTAAATTTTCTAAAGATGGTATCATAGGCTTATTGTCTAAATATGATATTGAACTTATTTAAGAAGGCTAAAACAATATAATTATTCATACATTTAACTTGTATTGTAAATTAATATTTTTGGAGTAATGGAAAAATTATGCCCTGAGTGTGGCGACAAAATAATTGGCAGAATGGACAAGAAATTCTGCTCTGACTATTGTCGGAATTCATACAATAATAAAATAAATAAGGATAGTAAAAACCTAATTAGAAATATTAATAACCGACTTAGAAAAAATTACCGCGTTTTAGATAGTTTTACTTTAACAGAAGGAAAAACAAAAACTACAAAAAACAAATTGATAGATAAGGGGTTTGATTTTGACTATTTCACTAGCCTATACACTACCAAAAAAGGCACTATCTATTATTTTGTTTATGACCTTGGTTATTTACCTTTAGACAACGACTATTATATGCTAGTAAAAAGAGAATAACGCTTATTTATAATTTTGAGCGCTTAACTTTAATGCTGCTATTACAATATCTTTACGGCTAATTTGCCCTACCAAAATATCATTTTTCATAACAGGTAATCTTCTTCTTCCATTTTTATAAAACACACCCGCTGCATCAAAAATACTCATGTCATGTGGTATGGTTTCTACATTTTTTGTCATGTGTTTTTTCACCGTTTTATCTAGAATAGGCATATTAAAATAACGGCTTTCAGAAATCTGTTTCATACAATCTGCTTCGGAAATAATACCAACTAAAAAACCGTTATCATCCATCACAGGGCCACCGGAAATATGGTTTTTTGCAAAAAGCTCCATCACTTCCAAAATAGATTGCTCTGGCGAAAAAGTTACTAATTTTTTCGTCATATAATCTGCGACCAAAATTGGTGCATCAAACTCATTTTTTGAAGTATTTCTCGCTCCTTGAAAACTCTTAATTCCCATATAATTAATTTTAGGTTAATTCTGAATATAGTGATTTTTAATCATTTAACACCAACTAAACCAGCCCTATTTAATAATTTGTCCTATAAATAGGGCTAAGCTTTCAGAATTTTATACTTTTATAGAAGAACTTTACACTATGAGAAAATTTCCATCTATTACTACGCTACTACTTATTCTCCTTGCTATTTACTGGGGATTTAAAACATCAATGCCTTCTTACACAAGCGATTTGGAAATTTCTAAAACGTCCTTTTCCACGGATAGAGCGCTCAACCACGTAGAAAAAATTTCTAAACAACCTCATGGTGTTGGATTTAGTGAGCATGCTGTTGTTCGTGAATATATTGTTTCTGAACTAGAAAAAATGGGATTGGAAACATCGCTTCAAAATGGGTATACCGCTGGCGATTGGGCAAACTTTAGTAAAGTCTCTAATATTTTAGCAAAAATAAAAGGTTCTGGTTCTGGAAAAGCCTTGTTGCTACTATCGCATTATGACAGTAGTCCACATTCCTCTCTTGGAGCAAGTGATGCAGGAAGTGGTGTTGCTACTATTTTAGAAGGGATTCGTGCATTTTTGTCCGAAAACAAAACCCCCAAAAATGATATTATTATTCTTTTTACAGATGCCGAAGAACTTGGTTTAAACGGTGCTGATTTGTTCGTAAACAAACACCCTTGGGCTAAAAATGTTGGGCTTACATTAAACTTTGAGGCCAGAGGTAGTGGTGGACCAAGTTATACGCTTATTGAAACCAATAGAGGAAATGGCACCCTTATAAAAGAATTTACCGCTGCACATCCTGAATACCCTGTTGCCAATTCTTTAGTATATAGCATCTATAAAATGTTGCCAAATGATACGGATCTTACCGTTTTTAGAGAAGATGGCGATATTGACGGATTTAATTTTGCCTTTATAGATGACCATTACGATTACCATACAGAACAAGATTCCTACGAAAGATTGGATAAAAATACTTTAGCCCATCAAGGAAGTTATTTAATGCCTTTACTGTATCATTTTAGTTCTATTAGTCTAGACAATTTAAAAAGTATAGACGATTACATTTATTTTAATGTCCCTTTTTTCAAACTAGTATCTTATCCTTTTGAATGGATTTGGCCAATGTTTATTCTATCTGGATTACTATTCCTTGTTTTATTAATTTATGGCTTTAGAAAAAGAACACTCCAAGGCAAAGAAATTCTAAAAGGGTTTGCCCCTCTCTTTATTGCACTACTAATTAATGGTGTAGTCGGTTTTTATAGCTGGTCTGTTTTAAAATGGATGTACCCACAATACCAAGACATGCTTCATGGATTCACCTATAATGGCTATGCATATATTGCCGCTTTTGTACTGTTCTCGGTTGGAGTTTGTTTTTGGAGTTATCATAAGTTCCAAAAAATTAATTCTGCCAATTTATTAGTCGCCCCTATTTTTATTTGGATTCTAATTTGTGGAGCCGTTGCCTTTTATTTAAAAGGTGCAGGATTTTTTGTCATTCCATTATTCGCTCTTTTAGGGTGCTTCTTAGTTATCTTAAACCAAAAAGAACCTAGCCCATATTTGTTAGTCTTTTTAGCATTACCAGCACTTTGGATTTACCCTCCTTTTATAAAAATGTTTCCTGTTGGCCTTGGTTTAAAAATGATGGTTGCCTCTACAGCGCTAACAACACTTACATTTTTCTTACTACTACCCATTTTTAGTTTTTATAAGAAGAAAAACAGACTTGCTTTTTTATGTTTTATCCTCTTCTTCGGATTTCTTATTTCGGCTCATTTTAATTCCGATTTTACAAAAGAAAACGCAAAACCTACTAGCCTTTTGTATATTTTAGATGCTGATAAAAACACTGCACAATGGGCAACCTATGAGCACGAGTTATCAGATTGGACTTCCCAATACTTAGGGACTAACAAACAGAAACCCGAACCAAATAGCGCCGCGCTTAGCAGTAAATATAGTACTGGGTTCGCCTATGTTTCGGAAGCGCCTTTAAAGCTAATTCCCGCTCCTGAAATAGAAAAATCTAAAGACACTATTATCAATGGCAAACGAATTTTGGAAATATGTATTTCTCCGCAAAGAGATGTAAATAGACTAGAAATATTTACAAATGATATTGCTATTGAAAGTGCCGAAATTAATAACATCCCTTTATCTGCTTACTTTCTAGAAAATAGAAAAGGCGGGAAATTAATTACACATTACATAAGTAACAACGACTATACCGAACTAAAACTCACCATCCCCGTTGGCGAAAAGCTAGAACTGACTCTCTATGAAGCTTCTAATGATTTACTAGGTAATTCCTTATTTAGCATTCCGGAGCGCCCTGAAGACAATATACCTATGCCTTTTGTACTAAACGATGCCATTTTACTAACAAAAACGATAAACTTTGAGTAAAATAATTGGCATACTTGGGTGTGGCTGGCTTGGATTTCCGTTAGCAAAATCCTTTTTACAAGAAGACTATAGTATTCTTGGAAGCACTTCTACTAAAGAAAAAATAGATTGTTTTAAAGATGCTGGTATTATTCCTTTTGTCATCTCTTTGGAAGAGAATATAATCAAGGGAAATATAGATTCTTTTTTAAATTCTATAACGGTTCTGATTATAGCTATTCCTCCTAAACTAAATCGAAACTTAGAAGACAGTTATGTAAAAAAAATGCAGTTATTGCATGTAGCTATAAAAAACAATTCGATTAAAAAGATAGTCTTTATCAGTAGTATTTCGATTTATGGTAACGCCTCTGGAAGTCTAACAGAAAATACTATTCCAAGACCAGAAACGGAATCCGCCAAACAGCTATTAATTGCTGAAAACATTTTTTCTGAGGACACAACTCTGCAAACAACCATTATTCGGTTTGGAGGTCTTATTGGAAAAGATCGTCGTCCTATTAACCGTCTTTCTGGAAAAGTGAACCTGCCAAATGGAAATTTCCCTGTCAATCTAATTCACCTTAATGATTGTATTTCTCTTGTAAAAGCCGTTGTTAAAAATGACTTTTGGAATGAAATTATTAATGGTGTTAACCCAAATCATCCTTCTAAAAAAGAATACTACCAATTGGAAGCTATTAAAAGAGAGCTAAAACCGCCAACCTTTATTACAAATGAACTCGAAGGAGGAAAAACAATAATTTCCGTTCAAACAGATAGGCTTAAAAATTTTGCATATACCTCATCCATCTGTACTAAATAGAAAGAATTTATGTTTGTCGGAATTTGTATTTAATGACTATTGCAGTATTTGTTTTGCTTTGGTTTGCAATACAATTCCAAACAAAAAAATAGAAGATACCTCAAAGTAACTTTGCAACACCTTAACAATATTCAAGTTAAATTGGCATTAATTTCTTTCTTTAAAGATTTCTTTAACAAGAAACTAAAAATATTTTAATAGATTTGGCGGATTACAAACACACACTTATGAAAAGATTATTATTTGCTCTTATATTCACCGCTACTTGCGTTGGAACAGCTCAGACTAAAACCGATTTACAAAAACACTACGAAGCCTTTTACAAAGAAATGCGTACACAGGGAGATGTAAACGGAATTATTAGTGCATTGACACACTTAAATGTTATATCGCCAAATACGGCAAGAAGAGACACATTAGCCTATGTGTATTCTAACAATAATCAGCATATGCAGGCTTTGAATACTATTGGAATAGAAAAAAATGATTCCGATTCTGATTTGGCAGTTCAAATAAAAGCGGTTGCATTAAAAGCGCTTGGACAACCAAAAAGATCTATTGAACAGTTTGAAGTGCTATTTAAAAGAATTCCTAATGCTTTCTTGGCGTATGAGTTGGCAGATTTAAAAATTCAGACCGGAGATGTTACTGGTGCTTCTATTAATATTGAATTCGGAATTAGTACTGTTAAGGACGATATGAAACATGCGTTTTATGAAAGACAGCAGCCTTACGAAGCTTCTTTAAAAGCAGCATTTTATCATTTAAAAGCATTGGCACTTTATAACACGGATAAAAATAATATTGACGAAACTATTACTCTGATAGATGAAGCCTTAAAAATTGATCCAAATTTTAACTTGGCTAGCTTAAGCAAACAAGCATTAGAAGCTAGAAGAAAAGAAGCTAAAACGGTAAAAGAATAGGATTAGAAACTGGGAAAATATTTTCAAATAAATAGCCTCAATCCAAGGGTACTAGGTAGTAAATAGGGATTCTATTATGTTTCGAATTGGGTGATTAAACCTAATTAGGCTATCATCCTGTGATTAAAAAGGCAACTTATTTACATCTATATTTCCTCCGGAGATAATTATCCCTGTTTTTTTATTTTTGAAAAGCTCTTTTTCCTTTAATACTGCGGCAAAGGCAACGGCACTAGAAGGTTCTATAATTATTTTCATCCGCTCCCAAATTATTCGCATTGCGGAAATAATTTCATCTTCACTTACACGTATAATTCTATTTACATGTTCTAAGATTATCGGGAAATTTTGATCTCCTAGCTGTGTTTTAAGTCCATCTGCAATCGTATCTGTAGAAGTGTTAGATTCTATAATACCACTTCGTAAAGAACGATAAGCATCGTCTACCGCAAAAGGCTCTCCTCCTATAACTTTACAATTGTCTCCAAAATAATATGCAGCTAATGCTGTTCCTGCAATTAAGCCTCCTCCTCCTACTGGGGTAACTATGAACTCCAAATCGCTATGATCCTCCAATAATTCCATGCAAGCCGTTCCTTGGCCAATAATAACATCCATAGCATTGGAAGGATGAATAAATGTAGCTCCTTTTTCTATTTCAATTTGTCTGGCTGTTGCGTTTCTATCTTGCAGTGTTGGGGCGCATTCTATTATTTCGCCTCCATATCCTTTTACTGCATCTTTTTTAACCTGAGGTGCCGTAGATGGCATTACAATAAATGCCTTTATGCCTAAACTCTGAGCCGCCAAAGAAAGTGCCTGTGCAAAGTTTCCTGAAGAATGTGTAACTACGCCATGTTTCTTTTGTTCTTCACTTAACTGTAAAATAGCATTGGTTGCTCCGCGCATTTTAAACGCACCCATTCTCTGAAAATTTTCACATTTAAAAACAATATCTGCTCCGCTAATTTCATTAATTAATCGGGAAAATAATACTGGTGTTCTATGAATGTATGGTGCTATTCTTTTATGACTGTTTAGAAGTTGTTCTTTAAACATAAAACAATGTTACAAATAGCGTTCTTTGATTATATTCATATGCCAAATTTCATGCCCTTGAATAATAAAAGCAGCAGCTCTGGCGGATATGATACTATCACTCGCTACACCTAAAAATCGTAAATCATCATCCGTTAAGCTAGTAACCAATAAACTTGTAGCTTTTCTTGTGATTATATATTCTTCTAAAAGTGCATCCAAAGATTTTTGGTCTGCATTGGATGGCTCTATATATAAATCTTGATCAAAACCAGCCAAAGCCGTTTTGTCTCTCCTTGCAATACGAAAACAACGATACATAAAAACACGTTCTGTATCTACAATATGCTGTAAAACTTCCTTAATACTCCATTTTCCTTCCGCATATCTATATTCCAACTTATCCTCCGGAATTGCTTTAAAAAAATTAACCGTAGTATTTTCTCCTATTTCGAAGCCTTCCTTTAGGCTTCTCTCTCCTACTAGATCAATATACCTTTTATAATACGAATTATACTCTGCTCCTTGTACTTCTGATGTAGTCATAATTGTTAGTTAATATGAAAACATGTAGGTTTCTATTTTCAAAATTGATTTTAAAACAACATATTGTTACTCTTCTAATAAAAGATCTATATCTACCTTACTTTTTAAGATTACCGAAAATTGTTTGGTTAATGAATTATAAGCCTTTACCATTTCTATTGTAGCTGTAATAGTCTCTATTTTATATTCCAAACATCCTTTAACCTTTAACACATAGGTTTTAAAAACTTTCTGTCTGCTTTTTATTTGCGGCACATTAAACATTTCTGGATAGGCAGAATCTTTCAATAATTTTTGCTTTTCTATAAGGTCTTCAATAACTAAACTTAATCCTTCTTCATCCTTAACTTTATATAGTGCATCGTAACTAGTTACAAAAGCGTTATACTCTGTCCAATCCTTTAAAACAGCAACTGCCTCTGCACCAGCAATCAATTTTGATGGTATTTTTTTTACATCAAAAGCAATAGACTGTTTTTCTACTATTTCTTTTCCTTTTTTTCCTTCATTACAGGAACAAAATAGGAACACTAGCGCACAAATAAAGAATACTTTTTTCATAAAGCGAATGTACAAATTATAACTCCATAAAATTGTTAAAAAACCTATGCGTTTAGCTACTCGTACAAGCAGCCCCGGAAAGAATCGAACTTGCATCTAAAGTTTAGGAAACTCTTATTCTATCCATTGAACTACGGGGCTCTACTAACAACTCTTACTCGTATAAATACTATTTAGCTTGTTGTTTTTCTATTTCTGCAATTGCCTCTACCATAGCTTTAAAACATGCCACCTGATTCCCTTTTTTATAGTCCGAGGTTTTGTAATTTTTATATGCATCTAAAAAACGACCTGCAGGCGACCAAACTGTATGCATAACACCTTGAAAATGCTCTTTCATTTCTGGTGTTGCATTCTTCTTAAAATTATGCATCATTTCTACTTGTGCTACTGCTACATCTGGTTTTCTCCATGGACATGCAATTACATCAAAACCATTCATAGCAAAATAGACTGGCGTTGGTATCGCCTTTTCATAATGCCAATCGCATATTACAACTGACTTAGGGATACTGTTCAAAGCTGTATGTGTATTATTCATACTTGCTTCCCACATACCTATTCCTGAATTAGAAGCGTCGATTAATCGATCTCCCCAAATCCATAACCTTGCATTGCTCTTTTCTAAATGCCTACTTATTTTGCTTACTTCTTCCGCAAATATTTTGGCAGGAGATACGCCTTTACACCTAGGGCATTCTGCATCTGCTATGTAAAACACCTCATCCATACCTGCATGAAAATCAGTCGCTTCAAAAACTTCCATGATTTCATCAACCAAATCAAATACTACTTTATGAACCTCAGGGTGGCGTGGACAATAACTTTTACAATACAGTCCATCTGCATTAGGCCATTCGTATTTCTCTGGCATTTTCACTCTTGGCGTTTCATCAAACTCTGGATATACTTCTAGTAATTTATTCGTTTTAGCTGCCCAAGTTTGGTGTCCTAAAAGATTTACTTGTGGAATAAGATTAATATTATGCTTTTTACAAACTGCCACTAACTTTTTTACATCTGCTTTTGTCAAAGGGTTTTTATCTCTTAATTCTGGTCTGGATTCGTACGCATAATTAAAATCTACACGGAGTATTAAGGTGTTTATTCCGGCAGGTGCTAATTCATCGCTTATAAATTCTGTGAATTCATCTACTCTATCAACTGCTGGTGCAGCAATACATAATCCTTTTACCTGAAATATAGATTGACTAACACTAACATTAAAACAGAATATTGCAAAAAGTAAAAGCGATAATATTTTTTTCATAATTAAAATTTGTAAGTAGTTATAGTATTGTATCTATTTGTAAAAATAGCGATAAATCATCTTGTCTTTTACCCCAAACGGTTAATTATTACGTTTAAAATCATCCTAATAGCAAATAACAACACTATTTATAGAGAAGGTTGAGATAATTCTTATCTTTTCCAACTGATTTATCAAAGGATAACCAAATTGAAAAGAAATACACTTTATTGTATACTATTATTTAGCATTGGCATTAATGCCCAAATTACTGTGGATGACAGTTCTTATACCACACAACAATTAATAGAAGATATATTGATTGGTAGTAAATGTGCTAACACCACAAATTGGAATTCTGGCACTGGATCTACGACAAATTCTGCACTAAATGGTATTGGCTATTTTAATAAAAATGGTAGTGATTTTCCTTTTGCAGAAGGAGTAATAATCTCTACAGGAAGTGCTATAGAAGCACCTGGCCCCAACAATACAAATAGATCGGATGGTGCATTAAGTACTGGTATATGGGGAGGAGATAGTGATTTAAGTACTATTACCAATACGAGTTCTCTTAGTAATGCAAGTTTTATTGAATTTGATTTTACTCCAAAAGCTTCCTCTGTTAGTTTTAATTTTATTTTTGCTTCTGAAGAATATCTATTAGACTACCCTTGTAATTTTTCTGATGTTTTTGCATTCATTTTAACAGATGAAAATGGCCTTTCTAAAAACCTCGCTATTATTCCAAATACAAACACGCCCATAAAAGTAACCTCTATACGTCCAGATATTTACGACCCTACAAACACTAGTGTAATTAAATGTAATGCTGTTAATAGCGAATATTTTAATGGTTACAACCCTGTTAACTCTTCTATTGATTTTAATGGACAAACAACTATTTTTAATGCTAGCGCAGAGGTAATTCCAAATAAAACATACCATATAAAATTAGTTATTGCAGATTCAGGCGATGGTGAATTCGATAGCGCAGTATTTATAGAAGCTGGTAGTTTTAAATCTAGTGTTAATTTGGGCGATGACCGACTTATAACAACAAATAACCCAGTCTGTACCGATCTTACTTTGGAGGCCACTACCCCTTCCGCAATTGGCTACAAGTGGTATAGAGATGGTATAGAACTTACGGCAGAAAACAACCCTATACTAGTTACAAATATATCTGGAAATTACGGTGTTGAAGTAGATATGGGAGCAGGATGCGTTTTTCAAGATGATGTTGAAGTTGAGTTTGTAAAGCCTCCATTATTTACCACCAATCTCCCAGTGGATATTTTTAAATGTGAAATTGACGGAGATAATTCGGAAGTATTTGATTTCACTGATAATACGGCATTAATGTTGGGAACATTAGATTCCAACACCTATCACTTTTCCTATTTTACAAAGGAAATTGATGCTACAAATAATGAAAACCCTATTTTAAATACATCTGCTTATGTTTCTGGGAGTAAAAAAATATATGCAAGAATGTGGGTGAATGCGACTTGCTTCGAGATTGCATCTTTTAACCTTGAAATTGTTAACCCTGGTATTGTTAACTCCTTAGATCCTAATTATAATTTATGCCTAGATGCAACTGGCAATGCGATATTTCCATTAGTACTAGATATTGCTATGGATACTACACTTTTTAATTTTCAGTGGTATACTGGCAAAGAAGCCATTGCTGGTCAAGAAATTATTGGAGCAACACAAGCAACCATATCTGTAACAAATCTTGGAGATTTCACATTAAAAGCTACGAATAAAACATACGGTTGTGAGTTTGTTAGCACTACAAATATCTCTGGAGTATCTCCGCCAACAAAAGCGAGTGTTCGCATGATATCTGAACTATTTATAGAGAAAAACAAAATAGAAGTACTTGTTGAAGGTATATCCACTTATGAGTACAGACTAGATGATGGTACTTATCAAAATGAAACAATATTTTCGGATGTTAAAGCTGGGGAGCATATAGTTTACATAAGAGATATATTCCAATGTACCGAAATTGAAAGACAAATTACTATTGTAGATTTTCCTAAATACTTTACTCCTAATGGAGACCCATACAATGATCGCTGGAGTCTAAAAGGTTTGGAGTCTTTAAACAATTATATTGTTTCGATATATGATCGCTATGGAAAATTACTATTTCAATTTGACAAAAACAATACAGACGGATGGGATGGGATTTACAATGGGAAAAACCTACCTGAAGATGACTATTGGTTTAAAATTAACTATACAGACGACAAGGGGTTTTCTAAAATATATAGCAATCACTTTTCCTTAAAAAGATAGTAACTATATTACTACTCTAAAATATCTTTTCTTACGAAATAATTCCAAAAAATAATAGCCCAACAGTAGTCTTTACCATTTTACTTCTTAAAAAGGCATAGGCTCTTTTCATTTGTGTTTTAACCGTATTCACAGAAATATCATTGGTTTCAGCAATCTCAGAATAACTTAAACCATGCACTACAGAAGAAATAAATATATTACGTCTTGCTTCTGGAAGTTGCTTTAAAAGCTCTTGTAAAATGGTAATTTACTTAGGTGATTTCTCCTCATTTCCCTCCAAATATAATTTTTGAATTCCAATATCTTGAATTAAAAAATCCTGCTTTTTTACTTTTGCTAAATACTGAAGGCTTAAGTATGTAAACTTTTTTTAGGACGAGACAACGTCTAAGTTATATTACGACCCCAAGTGATTTACTACCCGCATGGGATGCTTTTGTTGCAGAAAGTTAAAAATTTACTAATGCTGAATCCTTTAAATACGATTTAGTGGATCTTACGAGACAAGTATTGGCGAACTATGGGCAATTGGTACTTGCTAAAATGGCTATTTCTTTTAAAGAAAAAAAAACAGCTGATTTTGACACCTATAGCTGATAAAAGAACTACATACCAAGTATCGTGAAATGATTTACAAAGATTCACAAAAAAAGTAAATTTCATAAAGATCCTTACTCAGAAAAGCTGTTAACAAGAATATCGGTTAGCAGCTTTTTTATTCTACCTAATATATGGGAGGCTAATATTCTTAAAAAAGCACTGAAAACAGAGACCTATACACTCGTTATTTCTCTAAATAAGAGTGGTACAATTTCTTTTGAACCTTTAAGTCTTAAACCTTTAGGAATGGCCTTAACTACAGCTGCTTCAATTTCCCCTTCATTACGTAAAATCAAAATATACGATTTCGCCATTACCAAACCGAGTCCATTTTCCATTTCTGAATCATATGAATCTAAGGCTAACAAAACTTCCAATATTCTGAAAAAATTAGTTCTTTCAAAATTAATAGTTCTTATAATCTCTGGACCGGTCTCTTGAAATTTAGTTATATAATTATAAAAACCTTTCCCTTTGTTAATCCTATTAATCATAAGGTCTTTAACTCTGGATTCTAACGCTTCTTCTATAGGAATATATTCAATCTTATAATGGAGTTCTTTTCCTTGTTTGTACTCTTTTACAATAGCAATAGATACTGTCGATTTTAAAAGATTCACCTCTTTTAATGGATTAAATTTATACTTCATCTTCATTAGTTTCATAGCATTTATTTATAGTTCCTCTACGCACAGAGGAACTATTTCCCAAACATAAAACCTATAAAAGAGATTCCCTTGTGGAAAACCGCAGACAGATAGTAAATAAAGTCAATGAAGCATTAATAAGGAACAAGCCGTTTATTTTCGAATAAGCGTCGGGGTAATAAACCCACTGGAAGGAGTAAATTTAAATAAGCCCTAGACTACTTGCCATATATACCAATTGCGGTGTGGTACTGGCATTAAAGGAATCTTTTAATTTACTAATACTGGTTTCTATGGAACGAACACTATTGGGTGTAATTAGTTTTTTCTTGAATAACTCACTTATCTCACTTTGCTTATACCCATGAGCTAATAGTTCTAGCAATTTTTGCTCGTAAATATCTAACTCTAATATATTCTTCTGCTGTAACGATGCTGTAGCTACGGGGCACGTATATTTTTTATTCTTAGATAGAGCTTCTATAGCATTTTCAAGCTCTTTTAGACCATTTAGACCTTTACAGACATAGGCGTCTATCTGTTGGTCTTCCATTAAGGATTCAATTATGGACTGTTTGTCCTCTACACTAAAAACAATCACCTTTATATTTGGTTGTATTTTTTTAACCTCTGAGATTAGTTCTTGTCCTGAACGTATGTTTTTTTTCCCATGCGTTGCATTAAAACACAAATCACTAATTAAAACCTCAAAGGGTTCAAAGTCTATAACCGCCTTTTTTATTTTTAGCAACGCATTATCGCAAAATTGAGATTGCTCTATAGTAGCAATACCCATTTTCTTTAAAGTAGCAACCATTCCTAAATTATTGCTATCTAAATCTTCTGCCACGAATATTTTAGAATATATCATAAACATTTAAATCGTAAACATTAACATTACTGTTAAACCTCTTTTGGGTTTTGATTCAAAATTAATGCTTCCATTCATACTGTGTAAGCGGTTTTCCACATTCTGTAGTCCATTCCCAAAATTAAAAGTGCTTGGGTCTATCCCTATTCCGTTATCTACATATTTAACAATTATTTTCCTTTTTTCTTTACTAAACGTAACCCCTACAAGACTTGCTTCACTATGCTTTGTCATGTTTGTAAGTAACTCTTGTAAAATTCGATATAGATTTATTTTATTTTCACCAGAGACTTTATCCCAAAAATTAACCGCTAACTGGGTGGTAATTATTTTTATCTTTTCGTTACCATAAGAATTTAACAAGGCTATTAATTCTGTTCCATATTTATTACCTGTATCTATACTGGTATATTCTTTAGAAATATCTCTTGCCTTATTATAAACACTATTAAGCCCCTCCAAAACATTTACAGCTTCCATATCCTTTAGCGGTGTGTTTTTATTTTGAATTTGCGTCATTAAGTAGAAAATATCATTCCCCAACTCGTCATGTATTTTTCTCGAAAAACGCATTTCTGCCTTATGAGTTTCTTCTAGTTTTTCTCTTTTTTTCTGCTGATTTTTATAATAAACGACATAGCCAATACATAATATTGCAATAATAAGCGCCGCAAGGTAAAACGTCTTTTGCGCTTCTTCTTTTGCGGTTTCTGCCTTTAAAATTAAATTGTCTTTGGTTAGCTTATCATGATCATACTTATTGGTAGCATAGATTCTTCTAACCTTTTGCTTTACTTCATCTAAGCTATTACTAGATGTAGAATACAATAGCGCTTCCTCCTTTAAGGAAAGTCCTAGTTCTTTTTTTAATGGAATTATTAAATCTAGAGTTTCCATTATAGCCGCAGGATTTTTCAATTTTTCCGAATTCTCCAAGGCATCTAAGGCGTAATGTAAAGCTTTCTTCTTGTTCTTTTTATAATAGTATTTGGTAAGAAAAACATTGGCAGCTATTTGTCCTGAAACAGAATTAACCTTTTGTCTTCCTGCCAAACCTTCTAACAGCATTTTTTCACTTTCTTGGTTTTCCGGATCCGCCTTCCACTTAGTTAAACCAAGATTAGATAGAATCATGGCATAGCTTCCTTCATTATTTAACACTATAGAATCCTTCAATAATGCTTCAAAAATAGCAATGCTTTCATTATAACGCCCTAAATTAGTTAATATCAGACCCACTGTATTGTTGTAAGAGGGTATTTCTTTTACATTAATTTTTTTAGAAAAAATTGAATTAGCTATAATTACTCTTACCCGACTAATCCATTTTAATGCCTCATTGTAATTTTTTTGTTCGCTATGAGAGACTGCAATCATTTCGTATACATTACATATTTCTTCATAATGTGATGTATTCTCTACATAACGTAAAGCATCAAGAGCTGTTAATCTACTCCCAGAAAAATCGCCTAACCTTTTTTGTATGCGAGCCATAGAGCAAAGTCTTGCTGACGCCGCCAAACTATCTCCCATTTGCGCAAAGCACTTATACGCATTATTATAATGCAAATACGCTTCTTTTAATTTATGCATTTGAAGATTATAATACGCAAGTCTATAGTGAGATTTTGCTATTGCCGTACTATCGGATAGCCTTTCAGAAAGTTTTAGAATTCTATAGGTATGAAAAATTGCGCTGTCATACTGTTTTGCTCTGGCTATCCTTTTAATTTTTTTATCTAACGTAACTAAACGAATAGAATCTTGTGAATATTTTTGAAGAGTATCAATTGATACTTTTTGGAACATGCTATTTCCCTTTAAAAGTAATAGCAATAAAAAGAGGGATAAAGTAAAAATATGCTTCATCCCCCTAAAGTAAAAAAACTATGCTTATTATATTGTAACTAGAAATATAAATTAAGAATCTGGATCATTATTTTCCTTCTTTTCATCAGATTGCCCCTCAGTTGCCTGAGTTTCATACAAAGTATCTGTGTCTGCTACATTATCTTGAGTACAAGAAAATAAAGACAAATTTATTACTACAACTACTATAACTAAAATTAACTTTTTCATCATCTTGGATTTTAAAAATTGGACATAGGTGTTGCTGTCCGAGTTTTTTCATCGGATTTTTTTGGTTTTACAACACCACTTGAGTTTTAGGAGTACTCCTTGTTCTATGGGAAGTTGAAAATCAATTACCGTAGGTTTTTAGTTACTTCCCAAAAACTATTTACCTACAGCAATGTGGATTTCCACAATGATTAATGTTGTACATTGTTTTAATTGCATATCAAAACACCATCAATCACAAGGCAAAGGAAAGAAGAAGATGAAAGAGAGTTTGGAGGTTTCATGGAAAAGAATTTCCAGAAAAAAAATTCCATGAAACCTCCAAAATTGATCAGCGGTGGATAACTAATAATTGGTATGTATTATGTCTAAAGAAGTTTTATTGCATGCTTTTAAAAAAGCCAAAAATGAAATTGGGTCTAGCAAAAAAACACATTTGTCTACCCATATTTCTGATCTATTATTCGAGGATTACAAATATCAAATTCACGAAAGGACCTTACGAGATTATTACACAAACTATCAAAAAAACACTTCTGACTATGTAAGTGAGCTTAAACCAAAACTAATAGAGTGTCTATGCAGATATTTAGGGTATTACAACTATGCCAGTTTTGTTAGTGTAAACCCAACAGAAATGGAACAAATTAAAGTTCGAACGAAAAACCCTCGATCCGTTAATCTTAACTTAATCTTATCAACATCTAAGCTCTCTGTAGGACTAACTTCTATGTTCCGATTCTCTACTAACCAATGGAAAAATTTAAAAGCAATCTCTGGCAACGTATCTAATTAGGAAAAAGATTCTTTTTGGATTTTAGTTTCATTATATTATAGTCATTAAGGTAGAACCATCTAGATAGTAGAAACAAGACCGCTTCGCTGCAAGAATCAAGATTTTCTGTCTCTTGTCTCTTGTCTCTTGTCTCTTGTCTCTTGTCTCTTGTCTCTTGTCTCTTGTCTCTTAAGAGCTTGTAAAAACCAATCGCAAATGGAAAAAAAGATATAAGTTTCATTTTAAATCGGCACAACGCGCTATCGATCAATTGGTGTCCCTAGATGGAGACCTTGAAACCGAAGGGGAAATGACCTTTGAAGATGGCATAATCATCTGTACAGCATTACAAATTGGCTTATTGGGCTTGCGAGAAGAAGTTAAAAAAGATAAGGATATTTATAAAAAAGCAGCTTATTGATTATAAAACGGGGAAATTGCGTTGGTCGTTTTGTGCCGACCCCTTTGTACCGATACGAATGACTAAAGAGCCTCATCCTACGGCAAAAGTTGATAGTGTACACCTCTATCACCTAAACACCATGCAATACAAAGGCAATCGTTTTGTTCTGGGAGAGAATTATATTGATATGATTAGTGATTGGCAACCTTTTAACACCCAAGATAATGATGTGCATGAAGTGTTCAAATTTATGGAGGAAACCGTATTGACCAATGCATTTGTTGCAGAAAGAACTTCCGGAGAATTTATAGGATACAATTCTACCGTAGAAAACCGCAACGGTGTCTTAAAAATAATTCCAAATGATGCTTTGATAAACCGAGTTCATTGTAATTTAAAATCGAAAAGAAAGGTAATCGTTCTATTTGATGATAAAAAAAGGTTAAAAGAACCAAAACTCTTAAGTTTGACTGGATAGGCTTATAGGTAAGTACTGTGAAATTATAGATTTAAAAGGCTTTAATCCCTTCTCAAAAGGAAGGGTTTTTTTAGTCATATTTTTTATCTCAGAATAAAAAGACAGAATTTTGGTGTCAATAAAAGGCATATCCCTAATTCTTTAGTCCCACAATTTTTTGACTTGACCCCTTGATTCGGGATCAAGTCAAAAAGTTTAACCTCTATAAAACAAAAAAAGCCATTCAATTTCTTGAATGGCTTGCTATTGCTATGCTCCTCCTCTAAGGCTCGAACTTAGGACCCTCTGATTAACAGTCAGATGCTCTAACCAACTGAGCTAAGGAGGAATTTTGAAGCGTTAAGCGGCTGCAAATATAAGTGTTTTTTCAACTTTCCCAAACAAAATAATTGTTTTCTGCTAATTATTTTTTTTTAGAAATTATTTAATCCAGACTAGACTAAAAATACCCTTTAATAAGATTCCAAATATCATTACCAAACACTACTGCCATTAATCCCATAAGAAGTACAAAACCAATTATTTGCCCTACTTCTAACACTTTTTCACTTGGTGGTCTCCCTGTAATCATTTCGTATAATAGGAACATTACATGACCTCCATCTAATGCAGGTATCGGTAGTATGTTTAAAAATGCTAACCATACAGAAAACATCGCCATAAAACTCCAAAAGAATGTCCAATCCCAAGTTGGAGGCATCATTGTTACAATACCAATTGGTCCTTTTACTTGTTTATATGCTTCTGTTTTACTATTAAAAATAACTTTAAACTGACGGACTTGGTTAGTTAATACCTCAATCGTTTTTGTGAATCCTGCAGGAATAGCGTCCAAAAAATCATAAGTATCCGTTACCCTTAAATCTTCATAATCTAACATTACACCAATCTCCTTCTCCTTGGGAACATTTAATACAATATCTTCTACATTTCCTTTTCTCAATAATTGTATTCTTACTTCTTCGCTTGCATTTGCTTGTATTGCCTCTCTGAACTCATCCCAATACGAAATTTCATTCCCATTCACAGCGATAATTTCATCTCCTGGAAGAATCCCTCCTCTACTTGCAACAGTGTTTTTGGTTACTTTTTTAATTATAGGTTTTGATCTATATCCTAAAAAGTTTTTCCCTTGAGCAGCAAAAACAGTTGCCTTTCCTTCATCTGAAAGAGGAATAGTTAATTCCTTGCCATTTCTTTCTAGGGTAACTTCATCTCCTAAAATTATTTCTAAAACAGCATTAGAAAACTTTTTAATCTCTTTTCCATCAACTGCTAGTATTCTATCTCCAGTCCTTAATCCTAGCGTCTCCCCTATAGAGTCAACTTGTATCCCATATTTTAAACTATCTGCAGGAATATAAGTATCGCCATTATTAAACAATAGCATCGTATAAATAATCCATGCTAAAAAGAAATTTACAACAACACCACCTACCATAACAATTAAACGCTGCCATGCCGGCTTGCTTCGAAACTCCCAAGGCTGTGGCTCTTGTTTCATTTGTTCGGTATCCATGCTTTCATCTATCATTCCAGCAATTTTAACATAACCTCCCAATGGCAACCAACCTATTCCAAATTCTGTTTCTCCAATTTTCTTTTTAAAGAGCGAAAATTTTACATCAAAAAATAAATAAAACTTTTCAACTTTAATCTTAAAATATTTTGCAGGAATATAATGACCAAATTCGTGAAGAATTACTAAAATGGATATAATAAGTACAAATTGTATGATTTGTATTGCTAATGTCATTGACTTTATTTTTTAAATTTAAAACGCACAAATGTACATCTTTAGGAAGTCTTAAAAAAAAGAATCCTATTACCTCTAATTTTATTTAAGAAATAATTAGGACTATTCTACTTTAATTATTTTAAACGCCCTTAATTTCTAACGTACCTTTACCAAAAAACTATGCGTTCCTTTTTTAGTAAATACAAATTTTTTGGAATGGTGTTGTTTGTGTTATCTGCTATAATAATAAGTCTGTTTTACAATGCCCTGCAACCACCCAAAATCCTTCCCGTTTACTACCCCAATATGGTTGCTTTTGAACTTGTAGATAGCACTATACAGCATGTAAAAAAATACCATACGATTGCAGATTTTTCGCTAACCAATCAAAACGGAGAAACTGTTACTCAGGAAGATTATAAAGGCAAAATCTATATAGCAGATTTCTTTTTTACCACCTGTCTCTCTATCTGCCCTATTATGACTAAAAATATGGGCGAAATTCAAAAACATATTTTAAAGGATACCGATGTTTTTTTACTCTCACATACCGTTACTCCCGAAATTGATTCTGTTGCCCAATTAAAAAAATACGCCTTAGAAAGAGGGGTTGTAGATTCTAAATGGAACTTGGTTACTGGTAACAAAAAACATATTTATGAACTTGCCAGAAAATCTTATCTCGTGGTAAAAACACAGGGTGACGGTGGTCCGTATGATATGATTCATACAGAGAACTTTGTATTAGTAGATAAAAAAGGACAAATACGAGGTTTTTATGATGGAACAAAAGCAAAAGAGGTAGAGAAATTGTTGTCTGACCTCAAAATTCTAAAGACATCTTATACCAAATAAGATTCTTCTAATATTTAGCAACTTTTTACCATATTAATTCGCTATTTTCTCTTATTTTTGACTACTTAAAATCAATCTAAATAAAAATTGGTTACAACTGTCGCACATTTAAAACTTGGTCAAAAGGGTATTATAAGAGAATTTGAAAAAGATATTCTTCCTATAAAGCTCCTAGAATTGGGCTGCCTGCCTGGTAATACTGTAGAACTTATACAAATTGCCCCTCTAAACGACCCCATTTATATTAATGTAAACGATTCGCATATTGCAATTAGAAAATCTATTGCACTATTGATAGAATTAGATGTTACTGAAGATTATTAGGCGTTATGAGCAAACAAATTAAAGTTGCGCTTGTAGGCAACCCAAATACTGGAAAAACTTCTGTATTTAACCAGCTAACAGGATTAAATCAGAAAGTGGGGAATTACCCCGGAATTACTGTTGAAAAAAAGGAGGGAATTTGCAAATTATCGAAAGTTATTAAATCTCCTATTTTAGACCTTCCTGGCACTTATAGTTTAAACACAACCTCTTTAGATGAAAGCGTTGTTGTAGAACTACTTTTAAACAAAAACGACAAGGACTTTCCGGATGTTGCTGTTGTTATTGCAGATGTTGAAAATCTTAAACGAAATCTACTTTTATTCACCCAAATAAAAGATTTAAAAATACCTGCCATTCTTGTCATTAATATGGCAGATAGAATGTCTAAAAAAGGAATCTCTATTGACATTTCTACATTAGAAGAAAAACTAGATACCAAAATAGCATTAATTAGCACAAGAAAGGGCACTGGCATAGACCATTTAAAGGAGCTAATTATTGGGTATAAAGATTTATCTGTTTCGCCAAATATTGATGTAACAACTATTGCTCCTTCTTATTTTGAAAAACTAAAAGAAATTTTTCCAAAAGAGAATATTTACAAATTGTGGTTGGTTATAACCCAAGATGTAAACTTTATGTCTATTGAAAAAAAGCAATTAGAAGAAGGGACATCTAGCCTTATAAAATCTAATTCCGATTTAAAAAAATTACAACACAAAGAAACAGTACTTCGTTATCAATATATAAACAGCATTCTTAAAGAGACTTACAAAGTAGACCGTACTGTTGCCAAAGGACTGAGTGCCTCTTTAGACAAAATCCTCACCCATAAGGTCTTTGGATACCTAATCTTCTTTTTTATTCTCCTTATTATTTTTCAGGCGATTTATGATTGGAGTAGCTACCCTATGGATTTTATTGATGAATCCTTTGCTTCTATGAGCGAATGGGTAAAAAATACGCTTCCTCCTGGGGCACTTACAAACCTACTTTCCGAAGGTATTCTTGCAGGAATTGGCGGGGTTGTAATTTTCATTCCACAAATTGCTTTTCTATTTCTATTTATTGCTCTTTTAGAAGAGTCGGGGTATATGAGCAGAGTTGTTTTTCTTATGGATCGATTAATGCGACCATTTGGTTTGAGTGGTAAAAGTGTTGTTCCACTTATTTCTGGAACTGCCTGTGCCATACCAGCAATCATGGCTACCAGAACTATAGAAAGCTGGAAAGAGCGCCTCATAACAATACTTGTTACGCCATTTACTACTTGTGCAGCCAGATTACCGGTTTACCTTATAATTATCGCTTTGGTTATTCCAGAAGGCACCTTTTTAGGTATTAGTTTCCGAGCACTAACCTTAATGCTTCTGTATATTATAGGCTTCGGATCTGCTATTTTTTCTGCTCTAATACTGCACAAAATTCTTAAGGTAAAAAACAAATCGTTTTTTGTAATGGAAATGCCAAGCTACAAGCTTCCTTTATTCAAAAATGTATCCTACACCGTATTAGAAAAAACAAAAAGTTTTATTTTTGGTGCTGGAAAAATAATTCTAGCTATCTCTATCGTTTTATGGTTTTTAGGGTCGAACGGAATCTCTAGTAAATTTAAAAATGCTGAATCTATTGTAAAAAATAGAATTAAAACGGAAGGGTATTCTACGTATAATCTCGAAAAAATTGATGCTGACTTAAGCAATTACAAAGAAGACTTACAGGACAGTATTGCTAAAAAAGTATACACTATTAGTCCTACCGCTATTACGGATTCCTTACAACTGAAGAAAACAGAATTGTTCCAAAATGCGGAAGACCAAGAAGTTTCTAGTTTTATGCTAGAACACTCTTATATAGGATATATGGGTAAAGCTATTGAACCTATTGTTACTCCATTGGGCTACGATTGGAAAATTGGCATTGCCGTTTTAACTTCTTTTGCTGCTCGTGAAGTATTTGTTGGCACGCTAGCAACTATTTACAGCGTTGGTAGCGATGAGGAAGAAACAATTAAAAATAGAATGGCAGCGGAAATTAATCCCAAAACAAAGAAGCCCCTATTTAATTTAGCTTCCGGAATTTCTATATTGCTTTTTTATGCGTTTGCTATGCAGTGCATAGGCACCTTAGCTATTGTGAAACGAGAAACTAACTCTTGGAAATGGCCAGTTATTCAGTTAGTTACTATGACTGTTTTTGCTTATATTGTTGCTTTAATCGCTTATCAAGGTTTAAAATAATATGGATACACTTCAAGACATATTGGTTTACATTATTGTATTAGCTGCCTTTGGATACCTTGCTAAAAAGTATATTTTGCCTAAAAAGCTGTTTCCTTCAAAAAAGAAAAAAGAGAACTCTTGTGGTACGGATGATTGTGGTTGCCATTGATTTTAATATTCTTTTGCTGTATACAATTAAACCTATTTCATGACAATTGATGATTTTCTTAAAATTAAACATCAGAACATCTCAGATGTCGAACGTTTCTTCTCTGATAAAATTAAAAACTTAAACGAATTACACCTAGTACTCCTAAAATACTCCATTCCATTTTTCAAAAATGATGAAAATGACCTTCTGTATTACGGCGAAACTACATTGGAACGACAAAACGAGATAATCATATTCGAAAACAACAGTTCCCTATTTTTGCTTTTTGATGGAATATTAACATTGTTAGCTGATGCAAATTATCTAGCAATTAAAATGTTACAAAGAAGTATTTTTGAATTCTTAATTGTAAACAATCACTTAATTCTAACACAGGACTTTAAATACGTCGACAACTGGGTAAATGGTAAGGACATTAAAATCGTTAAGAATATTTTAAAAAGAACTGACAACGAAAAATCTTCGGACTTAATTCGTTTTTGGGTTACTCTAAGTAAACAAAGCCATGCATCACCAATGACTACCCAAAGTGGATTGGACATGAATGAAACATATGGAGAATATATAGACAATATTTTCACAACATATATTCTGCTATACTTTTATAACTATCAGTTGAGAGAACTTTACTTTCCGTTTATGCAATCTGTCTATAAAAAGATGGACATTAATATTAAGATTCCATATAAATCAGATTGGTTCAAAAAAAAGGATCTGATTCGGGAACTGGAAAGACCCAATAATAACGAAAACTTGTATCAACTTATTGAGGCCTTTGAATATAAATGGAAGCTCAAAAAATAACTACGCGTTTAAAAACTTTTTTCATCGATGCTATAAGTATATATTTTTTCGTTTCTGTCTGTTTATCAAAACACCAAAACTTCCTTTTAAACACCCTTTTTAAAATTTATCGTGTTACAATTACGCCCATCAATCGTCCTTTTTAAACAATACGAACGAAGCTTCTTAAATTTTTGGTAAAACTGTATTAAAGAAATTTTAAAGCCCATGGTTTTAACTCGCAAACCTCTTTAATTTGCTTCAACTAAAATAACCTTGCTGTATATGAACACCTTAACCACGAAACTTACTCTGTTATTATTGATTTCTGGACATTATTTCGCTATATCTCAAAGTATTAATTCTAAGATAGTAGATTCTATTACGCAAAAACCTATTCCGTACGCAACTATATTACTATCTAATAACAAGGGTGTAATTTCTAATATGGAGGGACGTTTTAATTTAAACATAGATAAAACCGTTTCGGAAAAGGATTCTATTTTCATTTCTATTATGGGGTATGAATCCAAAGCTATCACCTTAAAACATTTTAAGGATAGTATTATTTATTTAAGTGAAAAAGCGATTGCTCTTAATGACGTTATTGTTTCTAATAAGAATTATACCGCTGAAGAGATTATTGATTTGGTCGAAGATAATTTAGAAAAAAACTACACTACAAATCTCACAAAAAAAAGAGTATTCTTTAGAGAGTCTTACCGTCAAAATTTCAGCAAGATGGACTATACTTTTGTTAAATCTAGTATTAAAGAACTTAACAAAGCATTTCTAGATAGTGTTATTCAAAGTGTTCCTAAAATAGACAATCGTTATACTGAAATTCTATGTGATTTATATGGCGATTTCAGTCATAAAAAACAAAGAATTCATTTAATAAAAGCTTCTGAATTATATGACAAAAACTCAGAAATTGACCTTGAAAAACTGGAAGAAAAATTTAACAAAATCCTTAAGGAGAACGTAAAACCTGACTCCTATTTTAAAATTAAATCGGGACTCTTTGGTACTAAAGTTAGTGCAGAAGACATGTTTGATTCTGAAGAAGAAGCTGCCAGTGCTGAAGCTCTTAAAAAAGAACTGGAAGAGAAGAAAAAAAGAGAAAAACAACGTAAAACTAATTTTGCTTTATATAGACGAAATACAATGGGTCGCCTCTTTGAAAGCATGTTTTTTAATAAAGATTCTAAACTGAATTTTATACATAAATCTAGCCGATACGAATTTACACTCCAAGATTTCACCTATATAGGAGAAGACCCTGTTTATGTTATAGATTTTAAACCTAAACGCTCTTCGGACTATAGAGGAACGCTCTACATTAATTCTGATGATTTTGCTGTAGTTAGGGTAGATTATAGTAATGTTAAACCTATTCGCGATTTTAGTATGCTAGGCATCTCCTTTAAACACTACTTATCTAAAGGGAAAATGTTCTTTTCTAAAGGAGAAAACAACAGCTATAACCTTCGTTATTTTGAAAGAGAGAGCGGTAGTGTTGCAGGAATTAGACGCCCGTTGAAAATTATAGAAAAAAACAAACATGTTAAGGGCAGAAGAAAACAAAATGAACTCTCCGTAAAATTAGACATGGCTATCACAAATATTAACAAATACGAAATAGTGGTTTTTAACACCGAAAATATCTCTTCTGAAACATTTGATGCCTTTAAAGAAAATAACAAGATGCTACCTACTTATATGCCGTCCTACGATGCTAGTTTTTGGAAAGGATACAATATTATTGAACCAAACCAAGCAATTAAAAAATTTACAGCGCAAGATGAATTATAACTGAAACACAAACTATTTACTTGGCCTGGACTTAAAGAACTGTTTCCAAATAGGAATACAATAACAATGCCCAACCTACAACCAAAAACAGACCTCCTAATGGCGTTATAGACCCTAAAAACCTTAACTTTTTTCCTTTAGCTGCGCTTAAACAAAGTCCGTAAATGCTAAATGAAAACAAAAATGTTCCTATTACAAAACAATACGCCATATAGATATCTATTGCTGTACTAAAACTTAAACTATAACCTAAAAAAAGTAATAAAAGCGCATGGTACATTTGGTATTTTACACCTGTTTCAAAACTTTTTAATTGCTCTTCTGTGAATATCTTTTTTAACGCGTGCGCACCAAAGGCTCCAAAAACCACAGCTAACATTCCGTAAAATGCTCCAAATATTTGTATAAATTCCTTCATTATTTCTTTGTGATTTTATTCTTTAAAAACTGATGCATTTGTCTCGTCTCTGTGCTATCGGAAAAATTAAGAAATATCTTTAATGAATCTTGATAGACTACTTCTATTTTTTCATCTAACAAATTATCCACATATATAAATACCCTTGTATTAGTGACAGAATCTAGAAATACTCCTTTTTCTTTTTGCTTTACGGAAAAACCATTTATACGTTTTAAAGAAGGTATTTTAGCGACCAACGCTACTGTATTTATCTCTGTAAATTTTAATTCTTTGTAATACACTCCCGATAAAATTTGAATACTATCTGTTTCTACTTTTATCCAGTTTTTATAATGCGCCGTAAAAGCTAGCATAACACCTATTAGAGTTAGGACTACCAATATGTTTAAAACCCAATGATTCTTTTTAGCTTGCATCCTTTTTACTTTTTATTTTATTTTATTGTTATCCGATTAAAACTATTGAATATTGTTTAAAGTCTGACTATAACTGTATTTCTAAAAGCTTAGTAGTTTAGACACCTTGCTTTTAATACTATCTGAATCATTCTAATTTCCGGAAAGTAATATTGACCTTTATTTCTGTTTGTCCGTTAGTTACAGTCAAGTCTTTGTTCTTGTTTCTTATAGCGGAGCGGTCTTATATCTTTCGTCGGAACAAACTAAAGTTTTTATTTACCTTTCTTATACGCATCAAACCAAGCGATTACATTAGCTATTTTGGCTATTAAATTACTTGGCCTTTTAGCAATACCATGACTAGCTCCTGGAATTTCTACCAAAACAGTTTCTATCTTTCTTATTTTTAAAGCATGATATAATTGTTTTGCTTCACTTGGCGGTGTTCTTAAATCATTCATACCCACCATAACCATAGTTGGAGTTTCTATATTACCCACTAATGATATGGGTGAAAATTTCCAGTACGTTTCAAAACTCTCCCATGGTTGCCCTGGATAACGAGAATTGGCATAACCGTAATAGTTATCTGCTACAAGGGTTTTACTAATCCAATTCATTACTGGTTTTACAACTGCTGCCGCCTCAAACCTGTTGTTTTTTCCAATCATCCAGGCGGTCATAAGACCTCCTGCACTGCCTCCTGTTACAAACAACTGATCCTCGTGTGCAATTCCTTTTTTTATACAGTAATCTACCCCGTCCATTACATCATTATAATCTTCCCCTGGATAATTATTATACAGAAGGTTGGCAAATTCTTCTCCGTAACTTGTACTTCCTCTTTGGTTTGGGTAAAAAACAATATAACCTGCAGAAGCATAGAGTTGCATTTCTGCTGAAAATCGGTCTCCATAATTTAAAATAGGTCCTCCATGATTCTCTACAATCAAAGGATACTTTTTTGACGCATCGTAATTTGGCGGGTATACTACCCATCCTTGTAAATTTCTTTGGTCAAAACTAGAGGTATACCATACTTCCTCCACTTTCCCTAAATTTCTATACTCTAATAAAGCCTTATTTAGCGACGTTATTTTAAGCGAATTCTTAGTTTTAGGATTTATCACCGCCAATTCTGATGGGTATGCTGGCGTTGTTTGCGTATATGCAATAACACCTTTGTTTGAAACGCTAAAGGACCCTCCGGGATATGGTCTTCCTATAGAAATTCCGCCCATATTATCTGCTAATTTCTCAACCTTTCCTGCTAATGATACATGAGCTATTTTACTGTTACCATGATTATCATAGGAAAAATAAACGCCACTACTTTTAGCGTCCCATATTAAATTTTTAACGGATCGATCTAAAGACTCAGAAATAACTCTTTTATTAGAGCCATCTGTATTCATTACATACATTAGCCTTACTTGATACGTTTGCACCTTATCTGCATACCCTGTATAGGCAATATACTTACCATTAGGAGAAACTACGGGGTTGCTATCTGGTCCGTTTTTAGTGGTTAATGCCTTTATTTCATTCGTATGGATATTTACCGAATATATTTCACTATTTCGAAAATCGTACTCCCAATTTTCCTTTCTATTTCCGGAGAAATAAATAAATCTCTGATTGGCTGACCATGATAAACTTCCCCTATGTTGGTAATCTCCTGACGTAATTTTTCTTGCCGAACCGCCATCAGCAGGAATTATATAAATATGATTAAATCCTGGTTTTATATACCCTCGCCCATCTGATTCGTGTTTTAACCTATCTGTAATCCTAGGCAACTCTGCCCATTTTGCTCCTTTAGGTTTTTTAGGCATTTTAGCCAAAACTGGAGGTGTCTTTGCCTCATTCATTGAAAAAGCAAGCTTGTCTCCTTTTGGTGACCATACCAGCCCACTGGGACTAAAAGGTAATTGAGAAATTTTTGCGATTTTACCAGACGAAATCCAATACATATAAATCTCGCCCCCCCCTTCTGTATTGCTAACAAAAGCTAATCTATCTCCCAATGGGGACCATATTGCACTAGATTCGCCAAGTTCTCTTGAGGTTAACTTTTGATGTTTACTGCCATCTGTTTTTATCATCCAAAGATTACCCTTAGACTTGTCTTTCATGATATCGAAACCCATTCGGCGATACACAATCATTTCTCCATTTGGTGAAATTTGTGGATCTGCTACGTATTCTAAATCGAAAACATCTAAATATGAAAATACTTTTTCTTGCCCTTCTACAAGGAATGAGAAGAGAACAATGAAAACTAAGGATACTTTTTGCCGCATGATTTAAGTTTAAAATTAATCTTTGGTTATTAATTTTAAACTTAAACAATAGCTGCCATTAAAACAAGAAGAAAAAAATTCTATTATTTTAAATTATATCGTAATCCGAATTGAAAAATATTAGAATTGTACTTATCTATAGTGTATACTTCAAAACTAAAATTAAGTGTAGTATAGTCTTTTATTCTGTAACTCAATGCTCCCGTATATCTTTCAAAATTAGGCTCTCCACTTTCTGCAAATAAAGACGCATCTGCTCTTAATTTAAAAGCACTGTTCTCTTGCCCTATTGTAATTGCGACACCTCCACCTCCGAACATTCTTCTTTTTGCCATCCAATACGGGTAGCCATTTCTTCTATCTATACTACCTCTACCGAAAGAAGCTTCCAGGATAGGAGATAAACTATATTCTTTTTTCTTTACAACAGTATATTCTGTTCTACCTAAAATTAAACCTTCAATTTCTGTATCGCTATAATGATTTGCTTCCAACGAAAATATTTGTTTAGCTCTTTTTGTTAGAGTAAATTCATTGTAATTAGTAAAGGATGTTCTATAAATACCTAAAATATGACCTGGTCCTGTACGTACTGGAAAATAATCTAATTGAAACGAAGTGAATTTATTCTTTTTTAACAACTGTACACCAGCTCCTAACTGAAAATAGAGTGTGCTAAAATTATCCTTTTCTATTCTGAATTTACCCCAATACCTACTCTTCTTATGTAATGGACTTTGAAATTTATACCCTATTCCCCACAATTTTCTTTCCGCATTTTCTTCATTCTTTTCGATGAAATTAATAGGGTACAAAATACTATGTGATGTTGATAAACTATGCGCATTGTATTTTTTATCAAAAAACTCATACGAAACTGTGCTAAACATTGCCGCTGGGTCTAATTTATCATTGAAAGATTGCACACTAAACTCTATTGAATTTCCTTCATTCTGGCGTATTTTTTTTATAATCTCTCTTCGCATTTTTGGGTAAATCAAATCCCTATAACTCCTTAAAATCTCTCTCTGCTGATGTACAGGAAGTCCCTTTATTTGTTTATTAATTCCACTTCTGAGCAATCTGTTATCCAAATTGTTTGGCAAGCTAGCTGCGATTTCTGCTGAATGTTTTACTTTTCCTTGGTACAATAACAAAGAACTCATATAGAGTTTCACATTATAATCCTCTGGGTTCTGTCTACTATAAGCCACGTATACTCTGTGTAATTTATCGTATTCTTTTGTTTCGAACAACCAGGACATAATAAGTGTAATAGGTATATTCTTTGCGCATTTGGCCCATTTCAAGGCTTCTTTATGCATGTTATAATCTGCATATAACTTTGCTATTTTTCCTGAAATGTGTTTTATTTTATCCTCACAAATTTTTTGGTTTTGTAGTACTCTAATTGCTTTTTTAGGATCGTTTTCTAATAATAAATTAACGTAAAATGGAAAATCTGTCTCTTTTAAATCATCAAAAGATTTAGAGTTTAACAGCCAATGATTTATTGTTTCTTCTTCTAAACCTTCACTACAGTTTTTCCATAATAAAGCCTTATCATAATTTAAATGATTTGCATAAGCCCATGTAATTGTAGTTGCCATTTTTTTATAGTCTCTATCACATACATTTATTTTATTTAATTCTGGAATTAATGCATCATAATTATAATCTAACAAATGAGACAAATACCGTTTCTTATTCTCTAGACTCGGATTTAAATCTAATAACTTTCTCAAAACCATTAAGGTTTTATTTCTTCTGTTCTTTGTGTTGAAAAAATCTAAATATTCTTTAAATACTTCTTCATCTTTAGTGTCCCATTCCATCTGTCTTGTAAGCCAAACTTCTCTAATGTCATTGGATAAATACTCTGTTATAAAAGACAATTTCCTAGACAAATTTGCGATTTCTTTAGACTGATTTTCATTATAATAATTCTCTAGAACCAACCATACTTTTTTACCTCTTTTTTGCCAAACCATGTACTTCGCATAGTTTTTCCATTGGTTTTCGCTTAGATTCACTCCATCGTTAATAGCAAACTCCAATAAATCTGTAGCCTTTTTCAGTTGCCCTTTTTCTACAAATTCCTCAACTCTTTTTGTTATAGGCACTAATACTTCTCGATCTACAAGGAATTTTTGATACTCTTGTTTTATAGACTTTAATTGCTTAGAAATATCTATTCCAAAATTGTTTGTTTTTGCATACAAATCTATCATAGAAATAAATCTTTTTTTTGTTTTTAAGGAATAAAGAACGCCATCTATAAAGGGTGTTTTTACAGCTTCTATTTCTTCATTTTTTAAATAATTATCTACCGGTAATATATGTTCTTCATTTACATACATAAACCAATATTGCTCTCCTGTTTCAGGCGTACTATCGTCGCTCTCTACGGTGTAAATACCATCATATTTTGTATGTGTAAAATAAGCATACCGCCAATCCATGGTAAGCCTTGAAGCATTAGTTGCGTTTAAAAAACGAGTCATTGGGTGTCTTTTTTTAAAGCTTTGTATTCCTTCTTTAAAATGCTTAAATAATCCTTTTTTTCCGTTTCTAGAATACCAATTTAATCCAAATTTATTTCTATATTCAAAATGACCACTTGTAGCTGCGTTGGAAGCATCTGGAATTTGATACACATCATCTGGATGTACAAAATGTGTCCAGATTCCCGTAAATAAAAATAGAGATTCTATCTCCCAAACGTTTTCTGGCTTTAAAAAATACCCACTACTAATTCTTGGGTAGTTAAAAAAATGTTTATTAAAAGGTTCTGGATCAAACTCTCTACCTCCTCCAACTTCCTTTTCTCCAGAATATGTACTTTGTATAAACTTAATACTTGGCATACCCTTATGAAGCATAGCAAGACCAACACTGTCTATATAATTTGATGGCGGAACATAGGAAACAGGGAGCTCTTTAAAATCTAAAGTTTTCCATTTTTTAGTAGCAGCTTTCAATGCTGTAACAATATACTCTTCTTGTTTCCAATCTGTCTGTAATAAGGACACATGGTTGTATCCATGAAATCCAAGTTCGTGCCCACTGTCATATACATCTGTACCCAGCCAATTGCTTCGCTTTTGAACCGTATTATTTTTATTAAACACATTTTTATCCCATTCTTTAAAGGTAAAAGGAGGTCTTGTATATGTATTGTAATCAAATGTTACATAGGCGGTGTATTCAATATTTTCTTCCTTTGCAAACTGTTTCATGTCTGGCCACCAAACATCTGTAACATAAGTTGCTACATCTATCCCCAATTCTGTTTTTATTGGTTCCATTTGAATATTATATACTGGGGAAGGATAATCATCTAAAAAGATGGTGGAAACATTTGCTACGGGATAAGGAATCCCTTCTAAACCTAACAAAACACTTGCGAATAATACTCCTCTTGAACTTTTTGCTACAAGTTCTATAGAATTAACTAAAACTACTCTTCCTCCTCCTATTTTATGTTCAATAATTAACGGATATTCTTTATCATTTTTAGCTGCTGCAAGAATATTTGTTTCTTCCGAAAAATTTTCTCGTTTTAACCCCCTATGCAAAATTTCCCCGTTAGACACAGATAGGTCTTCTATACCTGGCAATATTGCCTTTTTAAAGAAATAACCATGTGCATTAGTATCTATCTCTAAGGTAGCTCCCGGATGAAGTCCTATTAAGAAACTTAATCTTGGATCCATATTGGCTCTAGTTATAAACAAGGTGCCGCCTCTTGCTATAAAGCTCAAAAAAGATGTAATTGCTGCATCATTTAATTCCTGGGTATCATATACACATAATACTCTTGTTGTTGGTTCTATTCTATAATTGGAATTAAACTTTTTCAGCTCTTTTACACGAAAGGGAATTTTAGCATAATCTGCAACTTTAGCTAAATGTGACATTGCCTCTATCTGGTCTAGGTTATCTTTATCAATAATATATTCTACCAAAGGGGGCTCTTTGCTCAACTCTGGAGCACGAAATTTTTGGGTAAAATTATAAAGATCTTTTTGACAACCTATCATTAAGATAATCATCAAAAAAAAGATACTATGTCTTATTTTAAACTTCATATTTTAAATATTAAATCGCTTAGTTTTGACGATTCTTTCTGGTTTATAATTTCATAAATAGTTAAATACTTGTCTTCGTAAAAAATATGTATTTTACGTCCGTTTTTTCGAAGTTTTTGTAGTTGCTTTTCAACATCTCTACTTACCGCTAAAGGCGTTATCAATCTTAAATCCGTATTTTCTTTAGAAGCTTTACTAATAAAAATAAAAACACTTTGAGGTAATATATATTCTGGGTTCTTTTTTAGAAAAATTTTGTCTTCTTTTACCCTCTGATAAACAGAGTCTCTCTTAAAATACCCTGAAATGAAGTTATTGTAATTAATAAAATGATGCTCATTTTTACTCATATTCTGTCCGTAATTCTGATTGACTACAGCATATGAATAGGGCATATTTTCACTAGAAAGATTACTATACGCCTTTACTATATTTACTTTGACCTCTTCAGACTGTTGAAAGTCATAATTAAAAAAACCATTAGTTAAATACGCAAGCACTATTAATCCTGAATATATAATACCCAAGCTTACTGCTCTAGTTTTTGGTTTTTTCGAAATAGATATTCTTAGATAATGAACTATTGTTCCTATAAAAACTCCCAATACAATTACTATTAAAGCGGACAAAGACTGGTAATACAAATCTAAATCTACCCACATTAAATCAAACTTTTCTACAGCAAGAAATAGTATAAAAAATAAGACAAAAATGACAGCGGGTTTCCATTTTTTTGCATTTTTAAACAGCATTGGTAATAGTAATAAAAGAGTCGCACCACTAAAACATCTGTAAATAAATAACATCGTATCTTCAGAGGTAATTAATTGCGGAAAATGCGTGTACGAATCTACCAGAATCATATTTGTCCTTAGGAACTCTATGAAAGAAATATTTGTATAATAACAACTCAAACTATGGATGCCAATAACTAAAAGAGCTCCTAGAACATATGCCAATAAACTTCTTAACGCATAAGACACTGTCCTCTTACTACTCAATGGAATAGCTACTATTAAAAATATAGGAATTACAACAAATAAAACAAAGAAATTAATAAAACCTATTGCTGTATAAATAATAAATAGTATAATAGTATACTCACGTTTTGTAGTAATAAGTGTTTTTGGTAATACCGTAAACAACATTAGTGGTAGAGCAAAACACAGTGCCAAAAATAAAGGACTATGTTGCAATAAAAGATTAATGTTTATTGGTAAGTATTTATAAAAAAAAGCAAAAACTAATGTGGTCACAATAGGCGCTACAAATTTAGACTTTGTTATTTTAACCACAACCCAATAGAGTATCATAGTAAGTCCAAAATTTTCTAATAACCCAAAAGAATATATGGCCATTTCTTCACTTATTCCCGTTATTTTTCCGTAAAAACTTATAAAAGCTAATTCCCCTTTTAAGTTTAGACTATCCTGAAACCAGACATTAGAATTGAAACTTTTTATAGTTTCTAAGTTCTTTATCCATAAACCAGAAAGGGTGTATAAATCATTACTTAAAAACATATATCTAGAAATAAAGGTTGCTAAAGACACACCAAATACCATTACTAAAACGTAGTTTACCTTTTTAGTGTAAAATAAACTAAGGTTTTTCTTTACAAGTTTTTTAGTGTCGTGGTTTTGTTCCATAAACCTAAAAAAATTAGTTAAAAAAGATTGCCTCTTTTCTTTAACGCCTCTTTTCAAGTGTAAAATGTTTTTCGCTCCTAAATATTTAATTCCAATAATAATAAATAAGATAGATAGCAAGGAAAAAACATCGTACATATTCAACTGTATCAGTACAAATATGAAAAGTACTATAGCGCTTCCATATACAGTAAACCTCTTTAAAATATAGCCTAGATTATAATTTTTAAGCGACTGCCTTGTCACTATTTGATGCACAAATAAAACCACTGCACAAAGCAGTAATAATCGGATTGGCCCCAAAAGAATACTGTCTCTTAATAAATTCATCTAATTCTTATTTTTAGTGCTAAAATTAGGATTAGTCTGTAAATTTATATTTCCAATGAAATAAGGAAAACCAATACTTTTCAACTCTTCTTCAATCTTATTTTTCATTTCTAATTCATCTGCATATTCTACTAGGTAAACAGATTTATTTGTAATCTTTTTTAAATTTTTTAATAACTTTTTTTTCAAGGCTGCATCTCTAAATGTGTAACTGCGTGTTTCAAAATTATACGCAGTTAAGAGCGACTCTACAAGTATAGAATTTGTGCTTTTTTTTAATTCATTGTTTAGAAATAAACCTGAATTTTGCATTAAATACAAGCTCGGGTTTCTATCCTTTATTTCCTTGATAAAACTAATTAGAGGTTCTTTTTTTTCTTTAAGATTCCCCCATTGAGATACATTATCTAAATTATCTAAAAACAAACCATCAACTCCTTTTTCTATCATTTTAGAAATGACCTTAAACAGTACTTCTCTACAGGTAACATTAGATATATCTAAGTAACTACTTCCCCAGTTTTTATTTTCTCCAATGGTATATTCTTTTATTTCATTATAAAAAAATGAGGATTTATGCACCTCTGTAATACTTAAATACCCTAAAACCGTTTCATTATTACTTTTAAATATTTCTATTTCTAACGCAGAGTAATGCTGTGTTTCTATAATAACTAGACCGTATCCCTTAATCATTTCAGGAGATATCTTACCGTAACAAATAAATAAATCTTTGTTTAAGTTTATTGCTTCTGTATTTTGAGAAGACCCTAAAAATGGTACTAAAAAATAAATTATGTTAATAAGACGCATAGTAATAATAATCTAATTTTCTAAAAAACTTCATATTCTCTTTTAGAGTTATAACCATAAAAATTATAGCTCCAATCAACATTCCAACAACGCTGTATTCATAAGAGATAATTCTGCTAAATGCATAGCCTAAAAGTAAATTAACAATACATGCCATAAAAAGTGCTTTTAAAGCAACCTTTGGTTGGTCTAGCGTAAAGAGATATAGTGTATTTAGCATGCCCCATGTTAGGAAGAAATAACCAAAACCTCCAATTATACAAACCCTTATACTTAATGTATCTAGCACTTCTCCAAAACTTGCTTCATAGCCCCAGGGCTGTGTAATTATAAGGTATATTACTGTTGTAGTTGCCAAAACTGTTACTAATAATAACAATACGTGTCCCCAGTACATTTTAATAAAACTGCTATTAAACTTATTTACATTTACAAATAATACTGTTTTCTGCTTTACGTCTAAAAACTTGCTAAAAGAAGCTATAGAATATTCCAACACCCCTGCAAGCATAAAGAATATTAGAATGGCAATATCCATCCCTATTTCGTAATTTTTCTCATATAAAAAAATAAATTGGTGCTTATTTCCTGTATTTGCTGACCATGCTACTGCTCTATCTATAAATAAAAAAACATAGATTAATGTGCCATAAAAAAAGTAACGATAATTTTTATAAATCACCATTAGTTTTTTTGGTTTTACATTCTCCTTCTCATAAACTGCATTGTTTTTTTTGAAAAAATACTGAAGAAACAATCTAGAAATAAAAATTGCTGCTATTATTCCTATCCAGTGTGTAAAATAGGTGTGAAATGACGTATATAACTTTAATATAAGTGCCAAACCAGTTGCGACAATAATGGCAAAAGATATTACCCATCTTTGTTTTAGAGTATGAAATGGGGCTGTAACTAATAGTAAGGTTCCTATTAAAAATGCATATATAAAAGTTACTAAGACAAAGGAAAACGGATAAAGATTGAAGAAAAAGTTAATTAAACTCAATAAAAGGAATGCTTTTACGATTCCATACATACCCGATTTAATTAATTTATCTACCACAATCCTAAATTGTGGGAACTCTCCATGGTGCCAATAAAAAGAGGCTTGTCTTCCTAATACTTGTACATACCCTCCTGATAAGATTAACCCTAATATGACCCCAAATACTACTACGGTAGATTGTATAATATTAAATCCAACAAATGTCCAAAGTGAATATCCAAAAAGAATAATAGATACCACTTGAAAAAATATTGGCAGTAAATGAAATAGGCCCAAAGGATAAAACTGTATTAACAATTTTGCCTTCATCCATAAATAACCAGAAACAGGAATTAGTTTGTCTTTACTTGCACGCTTTTTCTCTGTTGCATTAAGCAAAGTCTTTATATCCTTTCCTTTTATATCTTCATATATGTGATTTGCTAAATCTTGTATCGTAACAAAACCGTAATCTGTAAAAACATCCTTATTACGTATACCAAAAGATTCTAAGGTAGCCACAACAACCATTACACTGACAGGGTTGCCAATTTTTTCTATAACCTCAAAGGTTGTGGTTTTAATATTGTCACCAATCTGATTCATAATTTGGGGAACTCAATAGTTAATTTATATAGAATCTTATGCTCTTTTTAGAACCTTCTTTTCAACTCTAAGTGAGTTATATGTTTTTTCAAAGTCCGAAATGAAATTTTCAATTGTAAAATTATCTTTCACTTTCTTCCGTGCATTCTCTCCCATCCAGTCCCTTAGTTTCTTGTTCTCCAATAACTTTATTACTTTTTCACTAATTTCTTGGCAATCCTTTGGTTTACATACAAAGCCACAAGTGTCATCTAAAGCTTCTGTTACCCCTCCAACATCTGTAGATACTACAGGCACCCCACAACTCATAGATTCTATTACAGTATAAGGAAAGCCTTCTGAAATTGATGTTAAAATAGAAATATCTCCTTCTGAATAAATTAGTTCTGGTTTATTATGAAATCCTGCAAGAAAAAAATTCTGCTGTATTCCTAACTCTTCAATTAGGCTCTCACATTCTTCTGTATATTCTGGCACAGCGTCCTTGTTTCCATATACTAAAAAACGAACATTAGGGATAGATTTTCTCACCAAATCACAGGTGCGTATCATGGTAAGAATATCTTTCAAATCAAAAATACGTGCAGCAGCAACTACAGTAGGAATATCTTTTAAATGTTCTGGTTTTGGTCGTGGTATAAAAACATTGTGATCTACACCATTATATATTAGTTTTATTTTACTAGCATCTGCGCCATAAAATTTTTCCCAACCAATATTAAACTTACTAACTGTTGTTATTTGTGATGCCTGTGAATAGACCAACTTTGTAATTCCTTCCGAAAAACTAATGAGCATTTTCTTTAAAAAATAGGAGTAGTCAGCCGCACTTATAGCAATTAAACGTTCTCTTATAAAAACACCATGTTCTGTTACCAAAATAGGCGTGTTGTACTTATATTTTAAGGATAGTGCTGGTAACACAGCTATTCCAGAAATGGTTACATGTGAAATATCTACCTTTTGTACATCTATCGCAATTGGAATCAAAAAACGATATATCCATCGCATTGCAATAGTAACCTCTTCTAAAGAAACTTTATCTAATTCTTCTTTTGGAAGAGCCGATTTTATCACTTCACAAAATGTATTCCACACCGTTTCACTAGACATAGCAACCTTATAGTCGTACTTTTGAAAAAAATTCCACATTTCATACATGCAATCATTCAGTACTTCTACAGACTGTTCTTCCGCATAAAGTTCCTTGATAAACTTTTTAAAATAAGGTGCAAAGAGGGATGAAATACGCTTCTCAGAGGTTCGTTCTCTGCTTTTTAAAATGGTAGAGTATTTAATATCGTAATCCATACAGTCCAAGGGCTCTTCTGAAGACCACATTGGAACTTGGATGATTTTTTTGACATTACTGCTAAGTGGATATTTTGGTTTTGTCTCTACACCTGCATTTATAGCAAACAACGTATAGTTAACATTACTTACTTTATTACAAAGACTATGAGCCCAGGTTGAAACCCCCCCAAAATTATAAGGGTAGGTACCCTCAGTTATTAACAAAATATCTGTTTTCTCTTTCAATTAAAGCCTGTTTTTAGTGGAATTTAGCACTCCTCACGGCAAAGAAAACACTTAATAATAGGATGTTTCCTTTTATTAGTCAAACGAGTGCATTTTGTCTATTAAGTGCTATAATTCCTACCTACACAGGCAGTTCTAGGTTCTGAAAACAATTCTTTTGGCTATTGCTCTTCGTAATATTCAAAAGCATCAATAATATCTAAATAAACGCCATCAAATTCTGAAGCAATGACTTTATCCAAATAACTTTCTTTACTACCAATTATAATGCTTTTCCAGCCTTTTTTCCAATATTTAACCTTGTAATTTCCTGCCCAATCTTCGTTTTCTTTATCTAGCCAAATTGGAGATTCTCCTTGCCACTCATTTTTCCAGTAATACCTATAATCTTCTGCTTCTCCAATAGACATATAGCAAATTACTTTTCGAGTGGCTCCATTTGCTTTAACTTTTAACCGCTGAATATCTTCTTTTTCAAGAACACTTCCATCGTTAAAAAAAAGATCTATAATTAGGGCATCGTAATTTGTTTTTGCTACTACGTTTATAAACTCTTCCTTACTTTCAAATTCTTCAAAATTTATTAAGTACAAAAAATTTTCAGCTTCATTTATAGTGTGAATATCATCGCTGTTCTCTTTAAAAATTTGTTTTGGATAGGATGGAATATTAGTCAAGTTTCTTTGATTGGCTGCAAAAGAAATATACCCTGATTCACTATTACTCTGAATAGATTTAGTCATCTTCTTTACAGAAGAGCAATAGTCTGTGACTAGAATGTGGTTACCGCTATTTTTGGACACATCTAATAACTCTATCGTGTAGTTATTTGTTTCTTTAGGCGTAGCTTTATTATCCTTTTTATAGCCGTAGAATAAACTTTCTTGTCCATGTGCATCAATTGCATTCAGATATGCTGTACTTGGCATCCCCGTTGCTTCGCCATTATGGGTAACTAGCTCTATTCCGTTTTGTGGAATTACAACAAACCCTGGTTGTTTTTCTTTTGCATAAGTACTAATTTGAACGACAAATTCTCGCATGTCTTCGCGATAATCTCGACTTTGAGACACCACGCTAAAATTTACTTTTTCAATGTTTTTTGTATTTCTGCCGCCCATAAAAGCAATAAATACAATGGAAAGACAAATGAGATACCCAATTAATTTCATAAAACACACAATTTATTATGCCAAATATATAACTCAATTATAATGCCATAAAATTTTTAGTTAAGAAAACTACTTTTACTAGCCTAAACCAACATCCAAAGTCATCATTACAATAAAGCCTCCAATAAAACCAAGTGTGGCAATATCTGTATATTTATCTCTTTGGGTTTCTGGAATTACTTCCTCTACCACAACAAAAATCATTGCCCCAGCCGCAAAGGCCAATGCATATGGTAAAATTGGCGTAAAAAAAGTTACTGCAACAGCTCCTATAACAGCGGCCACAGGTTCTACTGCCGCTGACATTTGTCCATACCAAAAGCTTTTAAACCTTGAAGCGCCCTGTCTACGCATTGGAACGGAAACCGCCATGCCTTCTGGAAAATTTTGTATTCCAATTCCTATTGCTAATGCAACGGCTCCTGCTATAGTTGCTCCAGGAAGACCAGCTGCTACCCCTCCAAACAAAACACCAATTGCTAATCCTTCTGGAATATTATGTAGTGTAATTGCTAAAACTAACAAAGTTGTTTTATGCCAAGGTGTCTTTATACCTTCCTTTTCACTCTCTTTAAAATTGATATGTAAATGCGGGAGAATTTTATCCAAAGAAAAAATAAAAAGCGCCCCTAATGCAAAACCTACTGCTGCCGGAATCACTTTTTCAAAACCTTCCCCTTCACTCATTTCTATCCCAGGAGCTAGCAAACTCCAAAAACTAGCAGCTACCATTACCCCACCTGTAAAACCAAGCATTCCATCAAACACTGCTCGGTTCATACTCTTAAAGAAAAACACAAGGGAAGCCCCTAGCGCCGTAAGTCCCCAAGTGAATAAAGTAGCATATAAAGCTCCCAAAATTGGGTTTGTATTTTCAAAAAATGTAATTATGGATTCCATACTTGCTAAATTTTTTATGTTTTTTGGATGTATATATTATTTGCTATCTGTGCAGATATACTAATCTTGTTTGTGCCTACCTCAATCTGCATAGAGTTGTCAAAAGGTTCTATACTTATTACTTCTATAGCCTTACCAAGGCTTAATTCTAACTTATCTAAATATCTTAGAAATTTACTTGAAGAATCTTCAACTCCCACCAAAACTCCTTTATCTCCTTCACTACAACTACCTAAAAGAGTCTTCTTTATGGTATGAATATTGCCATGCTTATCTGGAATAGGGTCGCCGTGTGGATCCTTTTTTGGAAAACCTAGAAAAGCATCTAACTCCTCTATAAGTTTTTCTGATTTTATATGTTCTAATTGCTCGGCTATATCATGTACCTCATCCCATGAAAAATTTAACTTTTCTACTAAAAAACATTCCCACAAACGATGCTTTCTAATAATTTTTACGGCAATTTCTTTTCCTTCTTCTGTTAAACTTGTTCCTTGGTACTTTTTGTAAAACAAAAAACCTTTATCCGCCAACTTCTTAACCATATCTGTAGCAGACGAAGCTTTTGTTTTCATGGCCTCAGCAATGGCGTTTGTAGCAACAGAATCTGCTGCTTCATCCCCTAAATGGTATATAACCTTTAAATAATTTTCTTCTGAAAATGTCATTGAAAAATAATTTTTACAAAAATACATTTTTATTTGTAAAAACAAATTTTTAGATTTGCCTAAATATTAATTTAATCAAAGCTAATAATTATGTTTCGTAAAAATATTTTATATATACTTACACTATTATCTACCTTTTCCATTTTTGCCCAAAAGGGTGAAGTTTATGGTATTGTTTCCTCTGACGATGGCCCTATGGCTTTTGCTAATATTATTATCTCTGGCACTAAAATTGGGTCTACAACAGATGAAAATGGTCAATACAAAATTTTCAATTTAGAGTTTAATTCCTATACCGTAGTTGTTTCTTATACCGGTTTTAGAACCCAAAAGAAGAAAATACAAATTACTTCTAACTCTCCTAAAAAACTTAACTTTTATTTACAGTCAGATAAAAACCTAGACGAGGTAGTTATTACTGGTACCTTAAAAGCAATTAAAAGGTCTGCTAGTCCTGTTCCTGTGGAAGTTTTTACTGCAACTTTTTTTAAAAAGAATCCTACGCCAAGTATTTTCGAGGCGCTACAAAATGTAAATGGTGTCCGGCCTCAAATAAATTGTAACGTTTGTAATACTGGAGATATTCATATTAATGGATTAGAAGGCCCTTATACACTTGTTTTAATTGATGGAATGCCTATTGTTAGTGGACTATCTACGGTTTATGGACTATCTGGAATTCCAAATTCTCTAATAGAACAGGTAGAAATAGTTAAAGGCCCTGCATCTTCTTTATATGGTAGCGAAGCTGTTGGGGGACTAATTAATATTATTACCAAAACGGTGGACAAAGCTCCTGTTTTTTTTGCAGATATTAGCACTAGTACATGGTTAGAAAACAATATTGACCTTGGATTTAAAGCTGCGCTTGGAAAAAAAGCAAGCCTTCTTATGGGTGTTAATTATTATAAATACAATAACCCAATCGATAACAACAACGATAATTTTACAGATGTTACTCTTCAAGACCGAATTTCTATTTTTCAAAAATGGAATTTTAAGCGAAAAGAAAACAGATTGTTTACGCTAGCCGCTCGTTATTTTTATGAGGATAGATGGGGAGGAGAATTACAGTGGAATAAAAGTCATAGAGGAGGAGATGAAGTATACGGTGAAAGCATTTACACTTCTAGATATGAACTTTTAGGAAACTACCAGCTTCCTGTTAAGGAAAAAATGTTTTTAAATTTTTCTTATACCGATCACGATCAAAACTCTGTTTACGGCAACATACCATATTTGGCTAAACAAAAAATAGGTTTTGGTCAGCTAACTTTCGATAAGAAAATACAAAACCATGATTTATTATTTGGAACAGCTATTAGGTATCAATTTTATGACGATAATACAACTGCTACAGCTAGTGGAGCAGAAAATAATCCGGATGAAATATGGATTCCAAGCCTCTTTGTTCAAGATGAAATAAAATTAACCGAGAAACACAAACTATTATTAGGCGCAAGATATGACTACGACAAGCGTCATGGCAATATTTTTACTCCTAGAATAGCGTATAAATGGAACATTAGTGATTTTGATATTCTTAGATTAAATGCTGGAACAGGATTCAGAGTAGTCAATTTGTTTACTGAAGAACATGCGGCTTTAACTGGCTCTAGAGATGTTATTATAGAAGAGGAATTAAAACCAGAACGTTCTTACAATGTAAACCTTAACTATGTTAAAAAAATGTATTTGGACAATGGTACTTTTATTGGTCTTGATCTATCCGCATGGTACACGCATTTCACCAACTTAATACTACCTGATTACGATACCGATCCCAATCAAATTATCTATAAAAATTTAAATGGAAAAGCAGTAACTACGGGAATAAGTGCTAATATAGATATTGCTTTAAATAATGGCGTTAAAATTTTATTAGGAGCGACTTACCAAGATGTTAGCAACACAAACAATGGCATTAAAAAGTCCCAAATTTTAACTGAAAAATTCTCTGGAACATGGTCTGCCTCTTATAAATTGAGAGATTGGAATTTAAACATAGATTACACTGGAAACATATATGGCTCTATGCGTTTGCCTATACTTGGCGAAAGTGACCCAAGGCGTGGTAAATCGCCTGTTTGGAGCCTACAAAATATTCAGTTCACCTATGATGGTTTTAAAAATATTGAAATTTATTCTGGAATAAAAAATCTATTAAATTGGACGCCAAACCAGGGTAATCCTTTTATAATTGCTAGAGCTCACGATCCTTTTGACAAAAAAGTACAATTTAATGAAAGTGGCAACGCCATAAAAACAGATGAAAACCCATATGCATTAACTTTTGACCCTTCTTATGTTTTTGGCCCAAACCAAGGCATTAGAGGCTTTATAGGTTTTAGATACTCATTTCACTAAAAATTATAATAAATGGTAGGAGAAGCCTTCTTTTTCTACCATTTTTAAACCTCTCTTTATACTATATAATCCCGAAAATTTAAACCGAGCGCTGCATCAAATCTATTCCAAACGTTTTTAAAACTTGCTTTTTTTCTTCCTTTATATCCAATTTCTCTAAAACAGAAAAAGCTTTTAAAGTATACTTTTCTATTTCTTTTTCAGTGCTTTCAGAAGCTCCACTCTTATTGTAAATTTCTTTTACCGCTCTTATCTTTTCCTTCGGATTTTTTGGCATAATAGAGAACAGCATTCGCAACTCTTCTACATTCTCCTTTGCTCCATTCTGCTCAACGGCCAAATACAAAAATGTTTTTTTACTTTCTATAATATCACCTCCTACTTGTTTTCCAAATTTTTCTGGGTCTCCAAAAGTATCTAAATAATCGTCTTGTATCTGAAATGCTATTCCTAAATTAAGTCCAAAATCATATATAAGATTTGCATTTTCCTCATTGGTTTCTGCAACAATAGCACCCATTTTCATTGCTGCTGCAACTAAAACAGCCGTTTTATAAGTAATCATTTTTAGATACTCAGTAATTGTAACATCTTCTCTGGTTTCAAAATCCATATCGAACTGCTGTCCTTCACAAACTTCTAATGCCGTTTTACTGAATAATATTGCTAAATCTTTAAAAATTCGATCTTCATAGTTTTCAAACAATTGATATGCCAAAATCAGCATCGCATCGCCAGAAAGAATTCCAGTATTTAAATTCCATTTTTCATGCACCGTTATTTTTCCCCTTCTCAATGGTGCTTCATCCATAATATCATCATGCATAAGAGAAAAATTATGGAAAGTTTCTATTGCTAAAGCCGCGTTCATTGCATTTTTGTAATCACCATCAAAAATAGAGGCTGTTAACAAAGTAAGAACAGGACGCAACCTTTTCCCTCCTAAATTTAAAATATAACTTATTGGGCTATACAACCCTTCCGGTGCGTTAGGTATCGGTTTTTTTTCTAAAAATGATATGAATTCTTCTCTGTACTCTGGGACTGAAAGCATTAAATTTTGATTTTGATGAAAATAAAACAATTCAATTTTGATAGCAATTACCAAAGATATGTTAAAAACACATAAAACTTAGGAAACTTTTTTTGTTTCTAAAGTTTCCTGACCTATATTTGCCACCTTCTATGAAAGAAAAAATTTTACATAAAGCAGCAGATTTGTTCCTTTCTCTTGGATTTAAAAGCGTTACCATGGATGATATTGCCAATGAAATGGGTATATCAAAAAAAACCATATACAAATATTTTGACAACAAAGTTGACCTTGTTGATGCCAGTACCTTGTTTGTACAGCAAGCAATTGATGGTGCTATATTTTCCATTTTAGACAAAAAATATAATGCTATTGCCGAAAATTTTGCTATTAAAATCGTGTTTAAAAACATGTTTAAAAAAGCAAAAACTTCGCCCATGTTTCAGCTTAAAAAATATTATCCAAAGACCTATGAAAAACTAATGTCTCATGAAATATGCACTTTTAGTGACTGTGTTATGAACAATCTAAATAAAGGAATTGATGACGATATTTACCGCTCTGAAATTGACAAGGAATTAGTCATGAAGTTTTACTTTACCTTAGTTTTTGGAGCATATGAGAGTGATTTATTTAGCAATAAAATGGAAGATATTTTAGAAACAGAATTATACATATTAGAATACCATACTAGAGCAATAGCCACCGCTAAAGGACTAGAGATTTTTGAAGAAGAATTAATTAAATATAAACAATAGTTTTCATAAAATGAAAAACACCTTAATAATCCTAATGCTGTGCCTATCCATAAATTTATGGGCACAAGAAAATCCTTTACAATTGTCCTTAGACGAGGCCATTGTCTATGGATTAGAAAATAATAGAACTGTGCAAAATGCTGCCTTAGAAATTGAAGCGGCAAAAAAGCGCAAATGGGAAACAACAACAATGGGACTTCCGCAAATTAGCGCTTCTATTGGTTATCAAAATTGGATAAAACAACAAGTATCTCTCTTACCTGCAGCGGTTTTTGACCCTTACAATCAGATTAGAGATTTAGGAGAGTATTACAATGTTACTCCAAACCCTTCTAATCCTGTTCCAAATGCTCCTGAAGGATTTCTTCCGCTACGTTTTGGCACGAAACAAAATGTTTCTGCCACAGCTACATTAAATCAACTTCTATTCGACGGTTCTTATTTAGTTGGTTTGCAAAGCGCCAAAGTATATTTAGAAATTTCTGAAAATGCGAAGCAAAAAACTAATTTAGAAGTGAGAAAAGGGATTATAAATGCATATAGCAATGTATTGTTTGCCGAAGAAAATGTAAAAATACTAGCGAACAACAAGAAAAATCTGGAAAAAAACTTATTAGAGATTCAAAAAATATTTGAAAACGGATTAGCAGAAGAAGAGGATGTTGAGCAATTACAAATAACCTTACTTCAAATTACAAGTAGCCTTAACAATACCATTAGACTCAAGAACATTGCATATAAAATGCTAAATATTACTTTGGGGAATAATCTTGATAAAAATATTACCCTAACAGATCGTCTAGATTCTATTGTCTTAAATAACATTGTACAATCTTTGGGAAATGATGACTTTAATATAAATGAAAACATCGACTATAAAATTGCGGAAAACAATGAAAAATCTAAGGAGCTATTATTAAAATTAGAAAAAAGCAAAGGCTTGCCGACTTTAAGCGCTTTTATTAATGGTGGTTATACCGGAAATAATGATGAGTTTAAATTCCTAGATAGTGACCAACGTTGGTTTGGGTCATCTCTTTTTGGCGTTAGCCTTAACGTGCCAATATTTAGCTCCCTAGGAAGGTCTGCCGCCACACAACGTGCCAAAATTAATTTTGAAAAAGCAAAAATTGATTTAACAGAAGCAGAACAAAAAATACAACTAGAATTAGCCACGGCAAAAAGCAACTACCAATTCTCGATAGAGGATTATACTACTTCTAAGCAAAACCTAACTTTGGCAGAACGTATAGAAAATAAAAATCAAATTAAATATAAAGAAGGGCTAGCATCTAGTTTTGAACTTAGAGAGGCACAAATGCAACTGTACAGTGCGCAACAAAACTATTTACAAACTATGGTGAGTGTTATAAACAGCAAAGCCAATTTAGAATCCATTTTAAAATCTAACAGTATCATCAACTAATTATATACCAATAATCATGAAAAACATATATTCACTTTTAATCATCTCTGCCTTAGTTATTTCTTGTGGAGGAGATAAAAACAAATCAATCGATGATTTTATTGCAGAGGGCGATTTAAAAGCACTTCGCGCTAAAAAGAACGAAATAGCAACCAGCCAAAAAGCTTTGGCTGCAGACATTTCAAAACTAGATTCTATAATTGCCGTATTAGACGACAATAAAAAATTACCTCTAGTATCTACAATAACCGTAGTTACAGAAAAATTTGATCATTATTTAGACCTTCAAGGTGATGTTAAAACAAAACAAAATGTCCTTATCTATCCTGAAATGCCAGGAACACTTACAAGAGTATATGTAAAAACAGGACAGAAAGTTCGTAAAGGACAGCTTCTTGCTACTATTGATAATGGCGGAATTGAAAGTCAATTAGCACAACTAAAAACACAATCGGCTCTAGCAAAAACAACTTTTGAAAGACAAAAAAGATTGTGGAATCAAAAGATTGGTTCTGAAATTCAATTTTTACAAGCAAAAGCGACTTACGAAGCTTCTGAAAGCTCTATAAAGCACTTATCAAGTCAACTTGGGAAATTCACCCTTAATGCTCCTTTTTCTGGTATTATCGATGATGTTATTAAGGACCAAGGAACTGTTGTTGCTCCTGGCTCTGGCTCTGAGATATTTCGTATTGTAAACCTTTCTAATATGTACATAAAAGTAGATGTTCCTGAGGCATATTTAGGGCAAATTACAAAAGGGAAAGAAGCTAAAGTTTTCTTTCCTGTATTTGGAGAAACCATTAATACAAAGGTTAGAGAGACTGGAAATTTCATAAAGGAAGGAAACAGATCTTTTAGTGCAGAGATAGCAGTTCCTAATAAATCTGGACTTATTAAACCTAACCTAATGGCTAAGGTTCGTCTTAATGATTACACCAATGAAAATGCTATTTTAATTCCACAAAGTATCATCTCTGAAAATGCAAAAGGTGAGCAGTATGTATATATAGCACAAGAACCAAATGCCAACAATGAAGTAACTGTAAAGAAAACCATTATTTCTACTGGAAAAACTCAAAATGGGAAAGTGGAGGTTTTAGCTGGAGTAGAAAACGGTAATCTAGTTATTAAAGAAGGAGCCAGAAGCGTTAAGGACGGTCAAAAAGTTCAAATTCAAAAATAAAAGTCCATGAGTAAGCAACAAAAAAACACCAATAAAGAATTTGGATTATCCTCATGGGCAATAGATAATGGATCTGTTGTCTATGTTATGATTGCCTTATTTTTGTACATAGGGCTTAAGTCTTATTTTGCAATGCCAAGAGAGGATTTTCCTGAGATTGTAGAAACAAAAATTTATATAAGCACACCTTATCCAGGGAATACGGCTGAAGATGTAGAGCGATTAATTACAGACCCTTTAGAAGATCGACTTAAGAATGTTAGTAATAAAGTAAAAATTACATCTACGTCGCAAGAAGATTATTCTATCATCACCATAGAGTTTGATGAAGATATTACCGTTGAGGCAGCAAAACAAAAGGTAAAAGATGAAGTAGATGCTGAAAAAGCGGGTGAAGATTGGCCTTTATTTAATGGCGCTAAGGTAGAACCAAATGTTTTCGACTTAAACTTATCCGAATCCTTCCCTATAATTAACGTAAACTTTACTGGGGATTATACGGTTGAAAAACTAAAAGAATTTGCGGAGTATTTACAGGATGAAATTGAAGATTTTGAGGAAATTAAAAAGGTTGATATTCTTGGAGCTCAAGAAAAAGAGATTGAGATTGCCGTAGATATTTACAAAATGATGGCTGCCAAAGTTAGCTTTGATGATATAATGCAAACCATAGGAAATGGTAATATAACAATATCCGCAGGGAATTTAAAGATTGGAAACCAAAGACGTACTATTCGTATTATTGGAGAAATTGAAGACCCTAATGATCTTAATGATTTTGTAGTGAAATCGGAAAACGGTGCTGTTTATTTAAGTGATATTTCCACAGTACGTTTTAAAGAAGAAGACAAAACTACCTACGCCAGAGAATATGGTAAAAATGTAGTAATGCTCAGTATTAAGAAGCGTGCTGGTAAAAACACCATTGCTGCTGCTGATAAAATTAAAGAACTGGTAAAAGAAACTAGGGACAATCATTACCCCGCAGACTTAACAATTTCTATTGCCAATGACTCTTCTACGAGAACATTAAACCAAGTAGATGATTTAGTAAACAACATCATTTTTGGTATTTTACTTGTGGTAGCTGTACTTATGTTTTTCCTTGGATTTCGAAATGCATTATTCGTTGGCTTTGCTATTCCAATGTCTATGTTCATGTCCTTTATGATCCTATCTACTCTAGGATACACCCTAAATACCATGATTCTTTTCGGAATGATTATGGGACTAGGAATGCTAGTAGATAATGGTATTGTTGTTGTTGAAAACGTATACCGACTTATGGAACAAGAAGGAATGTCGCGTATTGAAGCGGCTAAAAAAGGTATTGGTGAGATAGCCACACCTATTATAATTTCTACCCTTACCACTGTTGCTGCATTTGTTCCTTTAGGACTTTGGCCTGGAATATTTGGTCAGTTTATGATCTATTTCCCTATTACTTTATCTGTTGTTTTAGGTTCTTCCCTATTCGTAGCCATATTTATGAACTCTATGTTGGTCTCTAAATTCATGGAAGTGGGTGACAAAATACTTACCGTAAAACAACTAATACGCTTAAGTCTAATTTTAGGAGGTTTTGGTGCATTCATCCTAATTTTTGGAGGTGCAATGCGTGGGCTTGGTTCTGTAATGATATTAACTGCCATACTATTCTGGCTTTACAAATACATAATTAAAAAATCTGCCTTAAAATTTCAAAAAGACATCATGGTTCGTTTTGAAAATTGGTACGAAAGAAGATTAAAACACGCTCTACGTGGGAGCAATGTCTATTGGTATTTTAGCATCACTTTCTTATTATTGATAGGCACCTTTATGCTCTTCGGAATGTCTTTAGGGAGCGGAAGAACTAAAGTAGAATTTTTCCCAGACAATAAGCCTAATGAAATTTATGTCTATATAGAATACCCACAAGGAACGTCTATTGAGAAAACAAACAAGCTAACTATAGATATAGAAAATAGAGTTTATGGGATTGTAAACCATGAGAAATACGTTAATGGAGATTTTAACTATTTGGTAGAATCTGCCGTATCTCAAGTAGGGCAAGGTGCTGGAAACCCAATGACCGATGGTGGATCTTCTGCAGAAATGCCGCATAGAGGAAAAATTACGGTATCTATGAAAGAATACAAATATAGAGATGGTAGAGATACCGAAGAACTGCGTTTGCGCATTCAAAATGAATTAATAGGTATTTATCCTGGCGTTGCAATCTCTGTAGAAAAAGACTCTAATGGCCCACCTGCGGGATATGCAATTAATGTGGAATTAGAAGGTCATGATTACGACCAACTGATTGAAACTGCAGAAAGCATTAGAAATTTCATCAATACAAAAAACATAGAAGGTATTGAAGAACTAAAAATAGATGTAAACCGAAGCAAACCAGCAATGCAAGTTAAGGTAGATCGAAAAAAAGCTGGACAACTTGGTGTTTCTGTTGGTCAAGTAGGCATGCAATTAAGACGTTCTCTGTTTGGAGAAAAAGCTGGTGTGTATAAAAAAGATGGCGAAGATTATAATATTAATATTCGTTTTAATGAGGATTTAAGGTATAACGAAAGTGCTTTATTTAACCAGAACATTATTTTTAGAGACCCTGCAAATGGAAAGATTAAAGAAATTCCGGTTTCTGCAGTCGCTTCTAAAAGAAACACTTCTTCGTATAGTGCGATTAAGCACAAAGAAGGAAAACGTATTGTTGCTGTTTATTCTGGACTTAAACCTGGTGGAAATGCACAAATTATTGTGAATCAAATTCAGGCAGAAATGGAAGATGGTGGTAAAAACATTGTTCCTGAAGGAATTAAAATCGATTATACTGGTCAGATTGAAGAACAAAACAAACAACAAGCATTTTTAGTTGGTGCCTTCTTCTCAGGATTGGGCTTAATTTTCTTAATACTAATTTTCCAATTTAGTGGCATCTCTAAACCAATCATTATTATGATTGCTATTTTCTTGAGCTTTATTGGTGTTTTTGGAGGTCTTATGCTATCTGGTAACCCGTTTGTTATAATGATGACTATGATGGGTATTATATCATTAGCCGGTATTGTTGTAAATAACGGAGTGGTACTACTCGATTATATTCAGCTACTTATAGATCGAAAAAAGCTAACATTAGATAAAAACGATAAAGATTTATTATCTAAAGAGGATGTTACCGAAGCTATTATAAAAGGAGGGAAAGCAAGATTAAGACCTGTAATTCTTACTGCTATTACAACGGTTCTTGGACTTATCCCTTTGGCTGTAGGATTTAATATAGATTTCTTCTCGCTATTCTCAGAATTTGATCCAAAAATATTTATTGGTGGAGATAATGTTGTTTTCTGGGGCCCTTTAGCTTGGACAGTTATTTACGGACTAATAGTAGCGACCTTCTTAACACTAATTATTGTTCCTGTTTTATTCAATATAACGTATAGAATGAAAATAGGCATTAGAGGTAGTAAGTAAAACTTAAAATATTTAGTCCCAATTAAACCCGTATTATGCAATAGAAAAATTTATTGTGTAATGCGGGTTTATTTTATGACACATAATTTATAGGCTTCCAATTATATTTTAAATATTGCGCTGAAAACTGAAATCATTCGCAACGATATTGCTATGTAACCCTTTTAATTAATAACAATATTTGCTCATACTTTTATTAACCTTAAAAATTAATACTATGAGAAATTTAAAAATTTATTTAATTGTATGTCTTGCAATAACGGTAGGGTGTTCTTCTTGCTCCAAAGATGATGATACACCTGAGAAACAATCACCTGATATTTTAAACGATACGTTTCTTGAATCTCAGGCAGAAATAAAACAAACCGTGATAGATTTGTTTACTAGTGTACAAAAACTAGATGCAGATGCACTTATCTCCTATCATATATACACTCCTGAATTCACTCATTTCAAAAATGAAAGTCTTCGGGGTTATTCTACGGAAAACGAAAAAGGAGAACATGATTTCATGGCGCTTATTTCCGAATTTGAATACGATCTAAACGATTTGAAAATAAATGTTTTTGGTGATGTTGCTATTTCCACATTTCACGCAGATTTTAGACCAACAATTAATGGAAATGTTTTTCAAATTATTGAACAAGCAACAGTTGTTTGGATAAAGGTTGATGGTGCATGGAAAATAACACATGAACATTTTCCCCCCTAAATAATTAGCTGTTTAATCCTTATTTCTTGTGTGTATTAGCTTTAAATGCAATATATGTACTTGCTGACAGAGAGCTTCCATTATTTTGTGGAAGCTTTCTGTTTTTCAACAAATCAATTAATCATTTTTTAAACCTGCTTCGAGTAAAGACAAAAGGCAAGAGAAAACAAGGATTTAAATGTCTTCGATTTCAGCCTGTCTTGAGCGAAGACGAAAGGCTCAGAATAACATTGGGCAAGTGTCTGGGCATTAGCATTAAAACCCTCTGGCGGGAATAAACAACCTAGTACATCTTAAACAAGTAGATTAGACAACTATTTTTTCACGCCACTGGAATCTTACCTATAAAAATTCATCTCATCTATATACCCCCAAGAAGCCTCAGGAAGTAGTGGCTTTATATTTTTACCTAGCTTGTGTTGTTTACGTATAAAAGTGGAAGATATCTCCATTATAGGAGCATCTACCTTATGAATTTTAGAGTTATCCTGAAACTTATGCACCATTTTCCCTTCAGATATTCTTGGATATACATAAATGTCGTGATTCGCCAAAATAACCTCATAATTCTTCCATTTATGAAAGCCTTTTAAATTGTCTTCTCCCATAATTAATGAAAAATGATACGAAGCATCGTATTTCTCCAATAAATAAGCTAAGGTATTTACCGTATAATTAGGTTGTGGTAAATCGAATTCAATCTTACTCGGTTTTAATTTGGGATAACTTTTTGTTGCTTCATATACCATCTGGTACCGATGGTGATTATCTAACAGAGAAGATTTCTTTTTAAATGGACTTTGTGGGGTAACTATAAGCCAAACCTCATCCAAATCTGAAAATTCAGCTATATGATTAGCAATAACCAAATGTCCAATGTGTATTGGATTAAAAGTGCCAAAATATAAACCTATTTTTTTCATTTTTTAAAGCCCTCTTTGGGTGTTTCGGAACCTACATAATCTGCAACCATTTGTCTTGCTTCCGCAAGTGCTACATCTAAATCATAATTCTTTATGACTCTATCAAACTGCGGAGCTGTTGCCAGTTCTACAGAAGCTTTTGCAATACGCATATTTATTTTTTCTTCACTTTCTGTGCTTCTCTTTTTTAATCGAATCTTAAGCTCATCTACACTTGGTGGCTTTACAAAAACCGCTAGTGTATTTTCTGGATATTTCTTTTTAATTCGTAAACCGCCAACTACATCAATATCAAAAATAACATTCTTACCTTGATCCCATAAACGTTGCACCTCACTTTTTAAGGTACCATAGAAGTTATCTCTATATACCTCTTCCCATTCTAAAAAGTCATCGTTTTTAATATGTTGCTTAAATTCTTCTAACGACATATAATAATAATGCTCCCCGTGCTTTTCATCTCCCCTTCTCTCTCTTGAGGTAGCGGATACTGAAAAGGCTAAATTTAATTCTGGCTGGTTTAACAAATGCCTAACCATAGTTGTTTTTCCACTACCTGAAGGCGCAGAAAATATAAGGAGTTTTCCTTCTTTCATTACAAAACGTTCAACATTTGTTCTTTAATTTTCTCCAACTCATCTTTCATCTGCACAACCATTTGCTGCATTGGTGCAAAATTAGATTTGGATCCTATAGTATTTATTTCCCTTCCTATTTCCTGACAAATAAATCCCAATTTTTTTCCATTAGAATCTGAAGACGCTAGGGTTGTTGAAAAGTACTTTAAATGATTATCTAACCGTACTTTTTCTTCAGTGATATCATACTTTTCTAAATAGTAAATCAATTCTTGCTCAAAACGATTTTCATCAATATCTACTTTTAAATCCGACAGCGCTTTTTCCAAACGTTCTCGTATGGCAACTTGTCTTTCGGGATCAATTTCACTTACTTTTTCTAATAAATCTGTTAATATCAGAATACGTTTTAAGAAATCCTTTTCTAAGACGGTACCTTCTTCCAATCTAAAAGTATTAATTTCTACAAGAGCCTTTTGTAACCCTTCTTGAATAGCACCAAATTCAGAAGCATCAATATCTTCTCTTTCAATTTTTAATGCATCTGGAAGGCGCAATGCCATTTCCATCAATTTCAGGTCATCTCCTCCTCCAATTACTCTTAATTGTTCTATATAGCCTTTAATTACTGCCTCATTAACCTTTGTAGAACTTTCATTTGCAGTCGCTTCTATATACAAGCTAAAATCTACCTTTCCTCGCACCAAGGATCTAGCTATAACTTTTCGTAGTTCTAACTCTTTTTCTCTGTATGCTGAAGGTACCCTTGCATTTAAATCTAAACTTTTACTGTTTAGTGACTTAAGCTCAATTGTTATCTTCTTCGTAGGAAGCTGAATTATATGCCTCCCAAACCCTGTCATTGATTGAATCATATGCTACTGAAAATTTTCGTAAAGATAACTAAAAAAGAGGACTAACATTGCTCCCTACTATTGGGAAGTACTCTGCGGAAATGATATAAATAGTAGCCCATTCAAAAAATTTGGTGAAACGTGATTTATAGGAGATATTACAACTCTCGTACCCATATATTTCTATAGCTAACACGACTATTATCTTGATGGTCCTGAAGCTGAATAGGTGCTTTTCCATGCGCATCATTCTTTGGCCATCCAATATACGCCGTGGTTCCTTTTATCACTACATTATCATGAACCAGAACGCCATTATGCAGTAAGGTTAACCTCCCAGATTGTATTTTTATTCCTTCTTCACTAAACACTGGCGCATGGTATATAATATCATAGGTATTCCATTCTCCTGAAGCAACAGATGCCATAACTAAAGGTATATGCTGTTTGTATATGGATCCTACCTGACCATTTACATAGGTGTCATTGTTATTATTATCTAGTACCTGTACCTCATATCTTTTTTGAAGAAAAACACCACTATTTGCTCTACTTTGACCTTCGCCTTCTATAACGGCAGGAGAACGCCATTCTATATGAAGCTGTACATTTTCGAATTCTCTTTTTGTTTGAATATCACCCGACTTATTTTTGACAGTCATACTACCGTCTTCATTCAATATCCATTTTGCGGCAGTACTATCTTTTACATGTACCCATTCCCTTAAATTAGAACCATCAAAGAGAACTATCGCATCGCTAGGTACTCCGTTCTTTGTCTCTACTTTTACTGTTGGAGGCACTGGCTTAAACACCTCTGTTTCCTCTGGTTTGGTAGGCTCTACTCCCTTGAAATTCTCATTTTCAGCCGTATTACTTTCTACTAAAGCGATGGACTTATTATCCTTACATGAAAATAGAATCAGTACCAAAACAAACAAATATTTCATTCTATAACTCTTTTATTTTTATATTTCTATAAGCAACAATATCACCATGGTCCTGTAGCCCTATTTTCCCTGTAGTGTAATTTCCAAACGCTTCCCAATCTGCAAACTTAGATTTACTAACCATAGCGGACCAATCTGGATTATTAACAGAAAACGAAACCACCTCTTCTCCATTTAAAAGCACCTGTCCTTTATTAGTCTTGTGGTTTACCGTAATTACATAAACATTCCATTCTCCAACTGGTTTTGTTGCATCTTTGGATGGTGATACCATATCGTACAACGCACCCGCCTGATGTGACGTTCCATTTTTTGCATCTGGATGATTCTCATTATCCAATACCTGAATTTCTGGCCCTGTCTCATATGCTTCCGATAATTCTGGGTCTTCTTTTACTCCCCAAAAAACACCACTATTACCACCCTTAGAGATTTTCCATTCTATAGATAATACAAAATCTGTGTACTCTTTATTTGTAACAATATTGTAAGAAACTCCTTTTGGTCTTTTTTCTGGGGGATAAAAAACCATAGCTCCTTCTTCTATTTTCCATTCCGATGGCACACTTTCTTTTAAATATCCATGCCACCCCTCAAAGGAAGTGCCATCAAAAAGAACTGTCCATACTCCTTGTTCTGGCTCTGCAATATTTACTTCGGCTACTGATTCCTTCACCTGAGTTACTTTTTCTTTTTTGCCTTTACAAGACACCATTATTAACATGGTAAGTAAAAAAACTATGAGATTCTTCATCCTATTAAAATTTTAAATTCCTAATATTTTTCTTAGATGATTTTTATCTACATCAGCTCCAGCAAAATCATCAAAAGTCTTTTCTGTTGCTTCTATAATGTGACGCTTTATAAATTGCGCTCCCTCCTTTGCTCCTTGCTCTGGGCTTTTTACACAACATTCCCATTCCATTACTGCCCAAACATCACAACCGTATTCTGTTAGTTTCGTGAAAATGGACTTAAAATCTATCTGTCCATCTCCTAAAGAACGATACCTTCCTGCTCTATTACTCCAATCGTTATACCCTCCAAAAGAACCTTTTTTTCCTGTGGGATTAAATTCAGAATCCTTTACATGAAACGACTTTATAAACTCATGGTAATGATCTATGTATGTAATATAATCTAGTTGTTGTAATACAAAATGACTTGGATCATACAAAATATTAACTCTTTTGTGATTTCCTGTTGCCTCTAAAAAACGCTCAAAAGTATCTCCATCATGTAAATCTTCTCCCGGATGAATTTCATAACAAACATCTACTCCTTCCGTATCAAAATGATTTAAAATTGGCAGCCATCTTTTTGCTAATTCTTCAAAACCCATCTCTACTAAACCAGCCGGACGCTGAGGCCAAGGATGCATCGTATGCCAAAGCAAGGCACCTGAAAATGTAGCATGTACATTAAGTCCTAACCTACGACTTGCTGTTGCCGCCTTTTTTACGGTTTCTATTGCCCAAGCGGTTCTTGCTTTTGGGTTATTCTTTACAGCATCTGGCGCAAAATTATCGAACATTAAATCATACGCTGGGTTCACTGCTACCAACTGCCCTTGTAAATGGGTAGAAAGCTCTGTGATTTCTAACCCATAAGAATTTACTTTTCCCTTTAATTCATCGCAATAGGTTTGACTTTCTGCTGCCTTATCCAAATCTATTAAAAAAGTTTCCCATGTAGGAATCTGTATTCCTTTATATCCTAAGTCTGAAGCCCATTTACACAATCCGTCTAAAGAATTGAATGGTGCTTTTTTATCTATAAATTGTGCAAGAAAAACTGCTGGTCCTTTTATTGTTTTCATCTTTTATCTATGCTTTTGAAATGGTAATTAGCTATAAATCAATAATCCTTATAGAATTAAATACTATATTTAAGCCACTTTTTTTCTATTATTTTATTTAACCCTTAGATTATAAATATAGGAATAAGAATATAATAATAACAGGGTTTTCCGATGAATAAGAAAGCAAAAATTAACGAAAACGTTGTAGAAATCATATTTTAAGAATATATTGAGTTACCAATTCAATTTAAAGACCAATTTGATACTAGTATGAAGAACCATTCAGCAGAAAACATGTGGGGAGATTATTTAAAATCTCATTTAGAATATGCCTTTGAACACACTCCAAATGTAGTTCGTTTTTGTGACAACGAAAAAGATGCTAATGTCTGTGCCAAATTAGTAGTAAAAGGTATAAAACAAGCTACTTCACATTCGCTTTTGGGTCTTCAATTACGAAAAGAACCTTTACCAAAAATTGGCGATTTTTCTGTAATTACCGATTGGAACGGGAAGGCAAAATGTATTGTTAAAACAACAAAAGTAAAACTAATTCCATTTTTTAGTGTTACAGATGAGATTGCTAAAATTGAAGGAGAGGGAGATAAAAGTTTAGCATACTGGAAAAAAGTGCACTGGGATTATTATACTCGTGAATTGTCAGAATTTGAACGTCATCCTAGAGAAAGTATGATTGTTGTATGCGAAATATTTGAAAAAGTGTATTAAAAACTGGAATTTAACATCCCTAATTCATAGCTGTTGAAATAACTAAATTGGGTAAAAAACCGTTTTGCAACGTCTCGACTCGTTTGTTTGTTTGTTTCTTCACTTGAAGCTAATGGCTTATTTAATAAATCTGATTTGTAAGTTCAGTTTAAAATATAATTCTTCGTTTTCTTTGTATATCGTTCCAAAATCGTGTCTGCTCGAACTTGCTGTATCTAATTTCGTGTTATTGAATAAGTAATCTTCAAATTCATTTCTGTTGTAAATGTGATAACACAAAACATCTCCATTTTCCTTTATAATCAAATAACCACCAGTAGCATCATATTGTCCAGTCCAAACTTTGGAAGGCATCATTCCTAAAGCTACGTCTGTTAAAAATCGTTTAATTTTGTATTCATAAAACTTATGTTCGTTCGAAATGTCAAAACCTAAAGGATTTTTTGTGTTCGTATTTTCTACTAAATCTAAAACACTTGATTTGTCGCTAGAATAAAATTCATAAACGATTTGAGATAATATTTCTGGCAGTTTACTATCAATAAGAATTAAATTGTTTGAGAATATTTGTCTTTCAGTTTTCACAAAATAAAATTGTCCTTTTGATTGTAAAACTGAATTAATTCTATCCATTATTTTACTCCTTGAATCAATTGAATTAATCTTTAGAATATCTGATTCACTTAATTTCTGATTAGTAATTTTGAAAATAAAGTTTGTTGTTTTACCTGCGTTAAGTAGAGTAGAAGGGTTTCCTAATTGCGATTTGATACTAAACCCTAAAGTCGGTTGCTGATTTGTTCTTTGGTCGTGAACAACAATCGTAATATCTGTTTTTGATGTTGAACTAGCTTTTAAAGAAAGACAATTTATAGATTGCATAAATTCCTCAATTTCGGGAACTGAAAATGTTCTGTCTTTATTCTCTTTGATTTTTTCAAGTAAGAATTTCGCCTTTTCTTTGAACTCTGAAATTGCAATTTTTAAAACTTCTTTTCCTCCAGAAATAAGTATAATTTCATCTTCTATTGAGTATTCAAAATCTCCATTATTTTCGGCTCTTAAAACTCGTAAAATGGGATAAACTATTTCTTCTAATTTTTCAATGTCTTTATTTCCAAGAAATAATTGTTTGTCGCCAAGTAATTTGAACAGGGTGTATATTTCACTCCATTCGCCTTTATTTCCTGTAATCATAAAGTTTTAAGTTTCTCGATAATCTTTTTCGCAGTTGCTTGAATTGCTGGAACAGCAACAGAATTTCCAAATTGTTTATATGCTTGAGCATCCGAAACTACAATTTTGTAATTGTCTGGAAAACCTTGTAACCTAGCCCATTCTCTTGGTGTCATTTTACGAATCCCTTCTCTGTTTACATCTCCAGTAATATGCGTTATTGGCGTAAAATCTTTTAATCTAAAGTCATAAACTAAATTTCTTTCTCGTCCCATTCCTCCACAAACGACTGCGTTTGCAGTTCCGTTGTTTGGAATTATTTCATAGCCAAACCCATTACCTTTGCTTTCGTGTCGTGCTTTGTGATTTCGTAAGGTATTTACATAAGTTTCAGATAAATAATATTTTACAGAAACTGTTTCGGTTTCTAAAATATCTTCAAGTGTTGCTTTTTTCTTAACTGGCTTTGGGTATTCAAATTCTGTAACTTCTAAATCTTTTCTAAAACCGACAATAAAAATCCGCTCTCTGTTTTGTGGAACTCCAAATTCTTTTGCATTCATCACTTGCGGTTCAGGTATAAAATATCCTAAATCTTCTCGTAAAACATTTAAAATTGTTGCTAAAGTTTTTCCTTTATCGTGACTTCTTAAACCTTTTACATTTTCTAAAAATATTGCTTTCGGTTTTTTCTTTTTGATAATTTCAGCTACATCAAAAAACAATGTTCCTCTTGTATCTTCAAATCCACCACGCTTTCCTGCAATTGAAAATGCTTGACAAGGAAATCCTGCACATAAAACATCAAATCCATCTGGAATATAGTTTTTGGTCCTTTTTTTTGTGATATCTCCAAATGGTACTTCTCCAAAATTGGCTCTGTAAGTTTGTTTTGAATATTTATCCCATTCACTTGTAAAAACGCATTTTCCTTTTAAATTTTGAAAAGCAAGTCTAAATCCACCAATTCCTGCAAATAGGTCAATAAACTTAAATTCAGGCTTTTTCGGGGCAGGAAAAGGAATGTTCTCTTGTTGAAATATTAAGTATTGTAATGCCTCTTCGGCTGCTGTGTTCGATATTTTTTCTTCTGGAAACTTGTATTCAAATAAGTTTTTAACGTGTTCAAGTGCATCAGGTTTATAGAATTGAGAAACTCCGTTTCTATGATTATGCAAATAGTGAGTAAAAGCAGCTTCCGTATCTTTTTTAGATTCTACAAGTCTGATTTTGAATTTTTTATCTTCAAAATTTTCAATTGATATTTTTTCTTTTAGAAGCACTTTGGTTAAAGTTTAATTTACGTTCACAAGTTACGAAAAATTTGTCTTTCTGGGGATGGAAGAAAGCAATGCGTGCCTTTTTCGGCACTCTTTGGTTTGTGCGGTTGGCTTTTTTTTAGTTTGCACCTAACATTTATATAAAGTAAACAACTTCGGGCAAATACCAGAGGCATTAATAAGTAACAAACCCATTTATATTACGACATACTAAACCCACTGGCGGAAATAAAAACACCGCTAAATGCGGCGTTTTTATTATTGCTTTTTTTAGGATCGTAAATTAACCCAAATATTGCCTTTTAAATGTGAATCTACACTGCTTTCTATAAAATTAAGTCCGCGAACTCCATCTAGCATTGTTGGGAATTCTCCTGAATTATATTCTTCCCCACGAACCGCTCTCGCAACTCCTAAATAGATATTAGCCATTGCATCAAAAATACCTTCAGGATGTCCTGGTGGTAATTTTGTGCCATCTAAACTTAGTTTAGAATTATAGGCATGTCCTGGCTTATATACTTGCAAGGGTTGGTTCTCTATCATTACATTTAAGAAATTAGGTCGCTCTTGCTCCCATGATAATCCTCCTTTATCTCCGTAAATTCGAATTGCCAAACCATTTTCTTCCCCTGTTGCAATCTGACTTGACCTGATTACTCCTTTGGCATTGCCATTGAAACGTACTAAAACGGTACCATCAACGTCCATTTTATTGTCTTCATACAAATAATTAAGATCTGCTAAAATAGACTTTACCTGAAGACCTGTTGTAAACTCTACCATATTAAATGCATGAACACCTATATCTCCCATACAGCAACTTATTCCTGCTTTTTCGGGATTTAATCGCCATGTTGAAGAACGTTTTTCCTTGTCATGAATTATAGGATTTATCCATCCTTGGTAATATCTTACATCTACTTTATGAATCTTTCCGAGAACACCATCTTTTATCATTTCACGCATTTGGCGCGTCATTGGATATCCTGTATACGTGTGGGTAACTGCAAAAATTGTTTTTCCCTTTTCTAAAGTGCTTTGTAATATTTTGGCCTCTTCATAAGTGGTAGTCATTGGCTTTTCGCAAATGACATTAAAACCATTCTCTAACAATTTCTTAGCCATTGGAAAATGCAAGAAATTTGGAGTTAGTACAGAAACTACCTCAATTCTTTCTTCTTTTGCAAGTTTTAACTCCTCTGCAATAAATGTGTCAAAATCTTGGTATATTCTATTTGTGGGAACATCTATCTCCTTTGCAAAAGCAATATTACTTTCAAAATCTGGATTAAAAACTGCCCCCGCTATCTCATAATTATCATTAATAAATGAGGCTATTCTATGTAATACTCCAATAAGAGAATCGCCACCACCACCTATAATTCCTAGCTTAATTTTTTTGCTCATTGTCTATTATTCTTCTACTGGTTTATTTCTTTTTTAAACTTTGTACCCAACTTTTTCCTCCTTGAATGAAATTAAAAAGAAGACCAGAGCTATTACCGCAAACCCAGCAGGATACATCCAAATGGTTTGCCAATCGTGATTTCCTCCTTCTAAGAGATAGGCATCTGTAATTTTTCCTGCTACCCAAAATCCAACTAACATTCCAACTCCATATGTGGCTAAGGTAATTAAACCTTGGGCAGAACTCTTGTATTTTTCTCCGGCTTTACTATCTGTATAAATTTGCCCGGAAACAAAGAAAAAGTCATAACAAATTCCATGCAAGGCTATTCCAATTATAAGCATAAATGCCATTTCATCGGCATTACCATATGCAAACATTGCATAACGTATGGCCCAGGCTAACATTCCTATTAAAATGGTCTTTTTAAATCCGAATTTCTTAAAGAAAATTGGAAGTAACAACATAAAAAGGACTTCTGACCATTGGCCAATTGTCATTTTTCCGGTTGGGGCATTAACTCCTATTTCGGATAAAAAAAGATTGGTGTTTTGGTAATAAAAAGCCAAGGGAATACAAATAAATACAGATGAAATAAAGAATATTAAAAAGTTCTTATCTTTAAGTAATTTAAGGGCGTCTAAGCCTAAAATTTCGGCTATACTTACCTTCTCTCCAGTAGTAGTTTTTGGTGGAGTCTTAGGAAGCGTAAAACTAAACAGTCCCAAAACTGCAGATGCAATACCTACCATTAAAAAGGTGTTCTTAAGTAAACCACTTGCCTGACCATCTGGCGAATCCCAAAAGAAGATATAACTAATAATAAGTCCAGCTACTATCCACCCCAATGTTCCAAAAACCCGTATTAACGAAAAATCTTTTGCTGGGTCTTTCATCTGATTAAAGGCTATAGAATTCACTAAAGCTAAGGTTGGCATATATACTATCATATACCCTAAAACATAGGGATAAAAAGAGGCGAAATCTTCCGTTCCATACATAAGATACATTAACCCTGCCCCTACAAGATGTAATACACCAAGAATTTTCTCTGCATTAAAATAGCGATCGGCGATTAGCCCAATAATAAAAGGAGCAATTATAGCTCCCCAAGACTGGGTAGAATATGCCAAAGCTGTTTCGCCTCCTGTTGCACTTAAATTATTTCCTAAAAAGGGGCCTAATGTTACAAACCAACCTCCCCAAATAAAAAATTCTAAAAACATCATTACAGAAAGCTGTGTACGTAGTTTTACTTGCATTTATATTAATTTAAATGTTTATTTTAATACAATTTCCTATTGTATAATTCTGGCTTAAAATACCAAACCTTATTTAAGATTTTTAGAAGCGGCTACTAACAGATTTCTTGTTACAATTATTCCTGCTTCTTCGCCTAAATTACTTCCTTCATATTCTACGCCAATATAACCCGTATAACCCGCGTTTTTTACAATTTGAAGTATTCTTTTATAATCTAAGTTTGTTTCCTTTCCATTTAGGTCAAAATCATATGACTTGGCACTTACTGCTTTTGCATGTACCATTAACTCTTCCATCCCTTTATAGGTATCGTATCTGTTAGCACAGGTGAAAATATCTTCAGAAGGATCACTTTTTTCAATACAGAAATTTCCAAAATCTGGCAAAGTTCCACAATTATCCATATTCACTTTACTCATTACTCCAGATAATAGCTTAGCATCCGATGAAAACCCACCATGATTCTCCACTATAATATTAATATTCTTTTCTTTTGCATAGGTTGCTAATTGCGTTAAACCATCTATAGAACTTGCCGTCCATTGGTCTACTGTTTTTCCACCTGCAAGATTTACTCTAATTGCATGGCATCCCATTGCTGCTGCTGCATCTACCCATTTAAAATGATTTTCTACTGCTGCTTTTCTTTTTGCATCATCCTCTGTTGCTAAATCTCCTTGACCATCGATCATGATTAGCAAATTCTTCATTCCATATTTTTCACTCTCAGCATTACTCTTAGCTACAAAAGCCGCCATTGCTTCTTTAGAAAAATTGTCCTTCTCTAATTCTTTATAATACAAGCCACTTACATATTCTAGTCCGCTAAAACCCCATCCTTTTGCTTTTTCTGCAAATCTATAAGGATCTAGACCTTCTTCCCATACCATTTTATGCATAGACCATTGTGCAAGTGATAATTTAAAGAAAGGCTCTGAAGTTTTTGTTTCAATTTCATTAGAATTTGTATTCTCTTCTACATTTTTATTTGCTTCATTACAACCTACAATAAATAAAAATGTGGCCATAATGGCTACTATTGAACCTCTTTTTATTTGTTTTCTACTTCTCATTTTGATTTGTTATTTAGATTTAATTTAAATTCAATTTTTCGCAATTACTACAACGTTTTCGTAAGAGTTTATCAATAATACGAGCGTTTAAATGTAGATAATTTATTTTATATTTAGATAATTTAAGAAAATAAAGAATTCTACATATGAAGAAATTTTATTATAATGAGGAGCAAGAATCTTATGATGCTATTGTTGTTGGGACTGGTATTAGCGGAGGATGGGCAGCCAAAGAATTATGTGAAAAAGGTCTTAAAACATTAGTTCTTGAAAGAGGACGAATGGTAAAACATAATGAAGATTACCCAACAGCTCATATGGATTCGTGGGATTTCCCAAACAATGGGGAGCTTCCTAAAGAGGACAAAGAAAAACAACTAAAACAGGGAAGAACAGGATATACGGTACAAGCTCCTCATAACTTTTGGTTTGTTAATGACTTAGAACATCCCTATAATGAGACGAAACGTTTTGATTGGATTCGTGGTTACCACGTAGGAGGACGATCTATTATGTGGGGAAGACATAGTTACCGGTGGAGTGATATTGATTTTAAAGCGAATAAAAAAGATGGTGTAGCTGTAGACTGGCCGGTTAGATACAAAGACATTGCTCCATGGTATGACAAAGTAGAATCATATATTGGAGTAACAGGTGAAAAATTAGGCTTAGAACAATTACCGGATGGCGTTTTTGAGCCTATGATGGAATTAAATTGTGTGGAAGAGCACATGAAAGAAAAAATTGCAGAAAATTTTAATGGAAGAGTTGTTACTTCTGGTAGAGTTGCCCACATAAATAGTGATAAAAAATTTGATGGCCTAAACAGAATTAAGTGTCAATATCGCAACCGTTGTATTAGAGGCTGTCCTTTTGGAGCATATTTTAGTAGTGTTTCTTCTACCCTACCTGCGGCAGAACTTACAGGAAACATGACTTTACGTCCAGATTCTATTGTTACTGAAGTTTTGTATGATGACAAAACAAAAAAAGCTATTGGTGTAAAAATTGTAGATAGATTAACCAAAGAGGAGCATGTTTTCAAAGCAAAAGTAATCTTCCTTTGTGCAAGTAGTATTGCCTCTGCTGCTATTCTATTAAATTCGAAATCGAAACGTTTTCCAAATGGTATGGGAAATGATTCGGATGAATTAGGTAGAAATATTATGGACCATCAATTAGGAGTAGGCGCTTCAGGCAAATTTGATGGACATCAAGATAAATATTACAAAGGTAGAAAACCAAACGGTATATATATTCCTCGTTTTAGAAATTTAGGAGGAGATACGGATAAAAAGGAATATATCCGTGGATACGGATTCCAAGGCGGAGCAAGTAGAGGAAACTGGGAAGAGTCTATTGCCGAATTAGCCTATGGTAAAGAGTTAAAAGAAACAATTCTTAAACCTGGAGGATGGACATTTGGGATGATGGGGTTTGGAGAAATACTTCCGCACCGAGATAATAGAATGACTTTAGATAATGAAAAATTAGATAACTGGGGGCTACCTACAGTTACTTTTGATGTGGAATTTAGAGACAACGAATGGAAAATGAGGGAAGACATTAAACAGCAAGCTGTAGAAATGTTAGAAAAAGCTGGACTTAGAGATGTTAAATCTTATGATAATCCTGGAGCAATTGGCCTAGGGATTCATGAAATGGGAACTGCTCGTATGGGTAAAAATCCAAAAACATCTGTTTTAAACGGAAATAACCAAATACATGCAGTTCCTAATGTTTATGTAACAGATGGGTCGTTCATGACCTCAGCATCTTGTGTAAACCCTTCGTTAACGTATATGGCGTTTACAGCAAGAGCGGCTAACCACGCAGCAAATGAATTAAAAAAAGAAAAGAACAATGAATAGGAGAATCGCACTTAAAAACATAGGATTATCATTGGGTTATGTTGTTGCTACACCTACCCTAATTGGTATCATGCAAAGTTGTAAGAATACTACTAATGTTGCTTGGACGCCACAGTTTTTCACTAAAGAAGAAGGGTCTTCAATACTACATTTGGTAGATATAATTCTTCCGAAAACAGATATTCCTTCTGCTTCAGAAGTGAACGCTCATGTATTTATAGATAAATTCACTTCTGAAATTCTAGAAAAAGAGAAGCAAGATTTTATAAAGATGACTCTAAAATTATTCTTAGAAAAAAGCTTAGAAAAATCTGGAAAAGAAAAAATAAAATCGCTTAATCCGGAAGATTTGGAATGGACTTTAGCAAGTGCATTGAAAATTTCTAAGGAACAAAGAGAAAAAAACGAAGAAGCAATAAAAGCTTATACAGAATCTGTTACGAATGGAGAAACGGCAACACTTAATAGTGAAGTTGCCTGTTATGCATTCGCAAACAACCTTAGAGGTATGACGATTTGGGCCTATAAAACTTCGGAATACATAGCCGAAAAAGTAATGGCTTACCTTCCCGTACCAGGGGAATACATTGGTTGTGAGTCTGTTGAAAAACTAACAAAAGGAAAAGCATGGTCTTTGTAAATTTGTAACCATATTTACGTTTAAGTAGGTTTTTTATTACTTTTTTGTATCTTGCGATAAGATATCTTATTGGTTTTTAGTTTTTTAACTGTAAAACGTGTGTGTTTTTAGTACTATCTAATCAATTTTAGAAAAAGTTTTCTATTGGTATTTATCCAAACCGACTTTGTAAATAAAAGTGGAGCTCTAATTCTAAAATTCCTAAGATTATCTTTTCTTAGGGAAATCATAATATATCCTTGTAATTTATTACAAGAATAGCTCATCTATTTTAGATGGGCTATTTTAATGATAGCAAAGAAATTCATAGGAAAACCCTTACTTTTCTAATAAGAGTTCTAATAATATAAAAGAGGTGATAAATAAAATTTTCACTGTGGTCTAACCACTATAATACCAGTGTTATTTTTAATCCCTTTTAAATAATCTGCCAAAGGCAGTTTAGATACTTCTACAGCTTTTCCCTTAGATGAAGCATGCAAAAGGTGAATACGCTCATCTTTTTCACGTGTTGCAATCCCCGTATGTGTTATATCAAGACCCTTTATAGAAGTTGTAAGTGCTATAATATCTCCTGATTGAATTAGGCTCTCATTAGATTCAATCTGATTCTGAGGAAGTATACACATCGCTTCATTGTTAAGATAATTTTCAGAGGCTTGTATCTTTTTATAATTGTCTTCATCTTTAAGAAAAGGGTATAAATTTCTGTGTGTGCTCATAAAATTTATCTCCTTTGTAATCGCCATACCTCCAATATTAGCAGTGATATTTTTCACCAAACCTTTCTTTTCATTATTGGTTATCCATTCCGAAAAATAGTGTAGTCTAGAAGCATAGCCCTCTAATTTTCCATCTATATAGCGTATGTTTTCTAATGACTTTATATAATCCTCAAATGACGTTAAATGCACTTTAGACATCAAACTAAAAACAAGTACATTTTCTACAAAGGTAGTGCAGTCTAATCCTTGCAGATTAACTACAAGGCTTTCTGTAGTGCCAATCTCCAAGGTTTTGGCTACATAGGGAGTTTTTAGAAATGTTTTTCCAATAGTAACAATTCGCTCCCCAAAATTATCCTTTAATAGCTCTGTTTTATAAATTTCTGAAATCTTATTTTCAAAAGCATTCTTATCTTGTAATGAGCAAATTACTTTTTGCGAAAAAGAAGAGAAACTAACAAAGAGAAGGACAGAAAGTAGAAAAATATTTTTCATGTAAAAATAGCTTAGAGAACCAAAGTTACTTAAAATACCAGAAATAATTGTGCAATACTATTCCCAATCAGAAAATCCTTAAAGAATTTTTCTATTTTAAAACGTAGTTTGCCTACATGTAGTATTTTTGCTTTTTATAGACACATAGAATGAAAGGAGTTTTATTAGTAAACCTTGGGTCTCCAGATAGTCCTGCACCAAAAGATGTAAGAACCTATTTAGATGAATTTCTAATGGACGAAAGGGTGATGGACATTCCCAAGTTTTGGCGAAGTATTTTGGTTAGGCGAATTATTTTAAGAAAACGACCAGAAAAATCTGCTGAAGCCTATAAAAAGATATGGTGGAAAGAAGGTTCCCCATTAGTTGTGCTATCCGAAAGATTCCATAAAAAAGTAAATCAGAAAACAGAATTACCTGTTGCTTTAGGAATGCGATATGGTTCTATGACCATAAAAAAAGGCTTACAAGAATTACATGATAAAGGAGTTGATGACGTTCTAGTTGTCCCATTATACCCTCATTTTGCTATGTCTTCTACGGAAACTGTTGAAGTAAAAGCACAAGAAGATCAAAAGGAGTTTTTTTCAAAGATGAAACTCACCTTTGTTCCAGCTTTTTATAAAAATGAAAGTTATATTAAAGTGCTTTCAGAAAGTATTTCTGAAGGAGTAAAAGATTTTAAATACGACCATATTTTATTCTCATACCACGGCTTACCAGAGCGGCATATAAGAAAGGCTGACCCTACTAATTCACATAGAAAATTAGAAGGTATTTGCTGTACAGATGAATTAGTGCAACGAACTTGTTATAGACACCAGTCTTATGCAACTACAGATTTGGTTCAGGAATCCTTAGGATTAGAATCTAAAAAAATTAGCTCTTCCTTTCAATCTAGATTAGCAGTAGACCCTTGGTTAAAACCCTATACAGATTATGAGTTTGAACGTTTGGCAAAGGAGGGTAAAAAACGATTAGCTGTTGTTACCCCTGCCTTTGTAGCAGATTGTTTAGAGACTCTGGAAGAGATTGCAATGGAAGGGAAAAAGCAATTTACCGAAGCAGGAGGAGAAGCATTTAAGCATATACCTTGTTTAAACGACAATGAGGCTTGGGTAAATGTTATGGTAGATTGGATAAATGAATGGCATATTAATGAAACCTTGCCCGCATAATGGCTAAGGTTTCGGCAGAACAGTTGGGTTCTGAGCCTATTGGCAAGTTGTTAATTAAACAGGCAGCCCCAGCTTCTATCGGCATTTTAGTGATGTCACTAAACGTACTAGTCGATTCTATTTTTGTCGGAAATTGGATTGGATCTATTGCAATAGCAGCTATAAACGTAGTTCTTCCCGTCTCTTTCTTTATTGCTGCATTAGGCATGTCTATTGGCGTAGGTGGCTCTAGTATAATTTCTCGTGCTCTAGGAGCAGAAAACAAGGAAAAAGCTTTACATACTTTCGGAAATCAGATAACACTAACACTATTAGTAACCATTTCTATGGTTATATTAGGATTGTATTACATAGATACATTAATTCCTGCTTTTGGAGGGAAAGGCAGTATTTTTGAATCTGCAAAAATTTACTATACTATTGTACTATACGGAGTTCCTTTTTTAGGACTTAGTATGATGGGAAATACCGCGATTCGGGCTGAAGGAAAACCCAAATTTGGTATGATAGCTATGATAATTCCTTCTGTTGGGAATTTAGTCATGGACTATATTTTTATTTACATTTTCGATTGGGGAATGGAAGGTGCTGCTTGGGCAACAACCATCGGGTATTTTTCTTGTTTTGTATATATCGCCTGGTTTTTCCTTTCTAAGAATTCAGAATTAAAAATTAGTTTTCGACATTTTAAACCTAAAAAATCCATTTTAAGGGAAATTGGTGCTTTAGGTTTCGTTACTATGGCACGACAAGCTGTTACAAGTGTCACTTATCTTCTTATGAACAATATACTATTCAATTTAGGAGGTGAGGCTATGGTTGCCGTATATGCTATCATAGGACGTATGCTGATGTTTGCATTGTTCCCGATTTTTGGAATTACACAGGGGTTTTTACCAATAGCTGGTTTCAATTTTGGCGCAGAAAAATACCAAAGAGTGCGAGAATCTATTAACACTGCCATAAAATATGCGGCCATTTTAGCTACTGTTGTTTTTATTGGGTTGATGGTTTTTCCTTTGGAAATAGTTTCGTTATTTTTAAGCAATAGAACCGATTTACCAATTGAAGAAATCGTTATAAATACCTTTGTCCTAGAAAATGCCCCTACAGCAATGCGCTGGGTATTTGCAGCAACACCAATCATAGCGTTACAACTTATTGGAGCGGCATATTTTCAGGCTATAGGAAAGGCTATTCCCGCTTTATTACTTACTTTAACTCGCCAAGGATTCTTTTTTATTCCACTCGTTATTATTTTACCCAAGTACTTTGGAGAATTTGGTGTTTGGATTTCTTTTCCTATTGCAGATCTATTAGCTACTGTTGTTACAGGATATTTTTTAAGAAGAGAGGTAAAAATAACGTTACTTAAATAGGGTAATTATCTTGTTTATTCAACCGTTTTAATTTGCTTAATTCTCTAACTGAAACACCTTAAGATAAAATTAACATTCAATATTTCTGACTTCTTATATTTTAGCTACTTTTAGAAAAGCTAATTCAAACTTAAGAAAAATGAGAACCTTTTCAACCAAAATCAGCTTATTGATGCTGGTAATCTTCCTGTTACCTATTTCAATATCAGGACAAAAAAGAAAGAAAAAATCTTCCGCAGAAACTACCTATTCAGAAGCGTTATATTCTAGTTTAGAATATCGTCTAGTTGGTCCTTTTAGAGGAGGTCGTTCGGATGCTGTTACTGGTGTTCCTGGAGAACCAAACCTATATTATTTTGGTGCCACAGGTGGTGGCGTTTGGAAAACAGAAGATGGAGGTCGTACTTGGGGTAACATTTCAGACGGCTATTTTGGAGGAAGCATAGGATCCATTGAAGTGTCTAAAAGTGATCCAAATGTAATTTATGTTGGAGGTGGAGAAAAAACCATTAGAGGAAATGTCTCCTCTGGTTATGGTGTATGGAAAAGTGAAGATGCAGGAAAAACATGGATACAGTCTGGTTTGGAAAAAACACGACATATTCCTCGAGTGAGAATAGACCCAAATAACTCAGATATTGTTTACGCTGGTGTTATGGGAAATCTTTACAAACCTACCCAAGAAAGAGGCGTCTATAAAAGTACCGATGGTGGTAAATCCTGGAAAAAAACCTTGTATGTTAACGACCAATCCGGTGTTGTAGATTTAATACTAGACCCTAATAATCCAAGAATTATTTATGCTTCTACATGGCGTGTTAAGAGAACTCCTTATAGTTTAAGTAGTGGTGGTGAAGGCTCTGCCTTATGGAAAAGTACCGATAGTGGCGAAACTTGGAAAGAGATTTCTAAAAACGAAGGATTCCCTAAAGATACTTTGGGAATTATTGGCGTTACGGTATCTCCAAAAAATTCGGAACGTGTATGGGCTATAATCGAAAACAAAGAAAAAGGAGGACTATACCGTAGTGAAGATGGCGGAAAAAAATGGGTGCAAGTAAATAGTGAACGCAAATTACGTCAACGAGCATGGTATTACACCAGATTGTATGCGGATACCGAAGATGAAAATGTAGTATATGTTTTAAATGTGAATTACCATAAATCTACGGATGGCGGTAAAACTTTTAATACGTTTGGTGCGCCCCACGGAGACCATCATGATTTATGGATTGCTCCAGAAAATTCCAAACGAATGATAATTGGTGATGATGGTGGCGCACAAGTTTCTTATGATGGTGGAAGCACATGGAGTACCTATCACAACCAACCAACCGCACAGTTTTATAGAGTAACTACAGATAATTCATTCCCATATCGTATTTATGTAGCACAGCAGGATAATTCCACCATTCGTATTAAACACCGTAGTGATGGGTATACAATTAATGAAAATGATTGGGAACCAACAGCAGGAGGAGAATCGGCACATATTGCAATAGACCCTTTAAACAATGACATCGTTTATGGTGGAAGTTATGGCGGATTTCTTTCAAGAAAAAACCATAAAACAGGAACAACTAGAGGTATAAATGTTTGGCCAGACAATCCTATGGGACATGGTGCAGAGGGAATGAAATATCGTTTCCAATGGAATTTCCCCATCCTATTTAGCAGACACAATCCTAAAAAATTATATACCTTTTCTAATCACGTACATTTAAGCGAAAATGAAGGACAAAGCTGGGAGTTGTTAAGTGATGATTTAACGAGAAACGACCCAACAAAATTAGTTTCTAGTGGAGGGCCAATAACACAAGATAATACTGGAGTAGAATATTACGCAACCATTTTTGCGGCAAATGAGAGTCCGCTTAAAGAAGGCTTGCTTTGGGTTGGAAGTGATGATGGCTTAGTTCACATTTCTAAAGACGCTGGGAAATCTTGGGAAAATGTTACGCCTAGCATACTACCAGAATGGAGTATTATAAATACAATAGAGCCTTCAGCCAATGATGAAGCTATTTGTTATATTGCTGCGATACGATATAAATCGGGTGATTTTAAACCCTATATTTATAAAACTTCCGACTACGGAAAATCATGGAAAAAAATCACAAATGGCATTCCTAATGAGCATTTTACAAGAGTAGTCCGTGAAGATCCAAAACGAAAAGGGTTGCTTTATGCAGGAACAGAAACTGGCATGTATATTTCCTTTAATGACGGACAAAATTGGAAACCTTTTCAAATGAATTTGCCGATAGTTCCAATTACCGATTTAACCATAAAAGACAATAATTTAATAGTAGCAACACAAGGACGAAGCTTGTGGATAATAGATGATTTGACTGTATTGCACCAATTAGATTCCGATAAAAAAATAGCAAAAACTATATTGTACAAGCCTAAAAAATCCTATAGAACAAAAGGAGGAACAAGTAAAACTCCTTCGAAAACTGCAGGGGAAAACCATCCAAATGGTGTAATAACTCATTATTACATAAAAAATCTATTGGATGATGATAAAGTGAAATTAAGTTATACTACAATTGCTGGAGATACACTAGCTACTTTTAACCGAAATGCAAAGGACAAGAAGAAAAAGCTAGAAGTCAAAAAAGGAGGAAACACTTTTGTTTGGAATACACGTTCTAAAGGAGCCGAAAAACTAAAAGGAATGATTTTGTGGGGGGCTAGTTTAGATGGCGCCAAAGCTGTTCCTGGAATCTACAAAGTGCATTTAGAAGTAAATGGTGTAACTAGTACACAAGATTTTAAAATAATTCCTGACCCAAGAGCAGAAGTAACTATTGGCGATATGCAAAAACAATTCGATTTTGTAAACGATGTAAATTTAACCGTAGACAAAGCGCACCAATCTATTAAGAAGATTGGAAAAATAAGGAAGCGTTTAGATGCCTTTAAAAAGCAGTACAAAGACAATGAACAAACTAAGGAATTGGTAGAAAAAGCAACTACAATGGTTGATCATTTTGAAAAAATAGAAAAAACATTGTATCAAACACAAAATAAAAGTGGTCAGGATCCATTAAATTTCCCAATCCGATTAACGAATAAATTGGCACATTTAAATCGTTTAGTAACGATGGATGATTTTCCACCAACAGATCAAGACGTTGCCTTAAAAAATGAACTTACAGCCAAAATTAATAGTCAGTTAACTACTTTTAATACTTTGGTAGATAAAGAAATTCAGGAGTTTAATACGGCTTTCAATAAATTGAATTTGAATTATTTAAATTTGAAATAATCATTTAAGCTTAAGAACATAGAAAAGGGTGATTCTTCTCAAAACGAGAATGAAATTACCCTTTTTCAACAATACAAAACCCGTTTAACCACTACTTTAAAAGAAAAATAAATTAGCTTTAGCGAATCGTGATGCTGATTTATTACCTTTGTTAGCAGCATATACTATGAAACACTTATCCTAGAAAAGGATTAATCACAGAGAAACTTAATGACTGAATTTTACTTTTATATAAAAGCATTGCACCTCATTTTTGTAGTCACTTGGTTTGCTGGTTTGTTTTATGTGCCAAGGTTATTCATTAATCATATTGAAGCTTCCCAAAAGCCATCCCCCGAAAAAGAAATTTTGACTAAATTGTTAAAAGTCATGGCTAAAAGATTGTGGTATATTATTACATGGCCTTCTGCTATTTTGGCAACTATTTTTGCTGTTTGGCTGTTGGTTTTAGTACCCGATTGGTTACAAGAACCTTGGATGCATATTAAATTAGGTTTTGTGTTATTATTGTTTGCATACCATTTAAAAACCCATCAAATTTTTCAACAATTACAACAAGATAAGATAAAGTACTCTTCAAAATTTATGCGGATTTGGAATGAAGGTGCAACACTAATTCTTTTTTCAATAGTGTTTTTAGTAATGCTAAAGTCAACCTTTAATTGGATTTTTGGTGTCGTCGGAATTTTTGGTTTAGCTATTCTTTTAATGTTAGGAATAAAGCTGTACAAACGTATTCAAAATAAAAATCCAGAGGCATAGAAATATACAGAAACCTTTGGCTTGATAATTGTTATCTTTAGCATTAAATTATAGGTTTTGTTCAAAAAATCATCGTTTCGTTCCCAAATTTTTAGTGCCATGATTTTGTTGGTGTTTGTACCAGCTGTATTGATAGTTGGCGTGGCAATTTATCAATCTGGGAAACAAACAGACGACTACCATAGAAATCGTTTAGAACGTAAAGAAGCACAAATTAAGCAGAGTATAGACTATGTGCTTCAAGAAACTACTTTTGAAGTAACTACAGAAAGGCTTGCACTTATATTTAGAAAGGAAATTTATCAAATTTCTAATGTATTAAAATCCCCTTTCAATATTTATGATCTAGAAGGTGAGTTAATCATCAGTTCCAATCTAAACATTAAAAATACTTCTATTTCTAGATGTATAGATACCGAGGTTCTTAATCAATTATACCTTAGTACCACTGGTCGTTATGTAGAGGGGAAATTTACTTCTGGAGATAAATACCAAGCCTCCTATTCCATAATTACAGATAATAAATTTAAACCGATAGGGATTTTAAACCTACCTTATTTCGAAGATAATTCATTCGAAAACAAAGAATTAAAAAGTTTTTTAAGACAATTAGGAGGCGTGTATTTTTTAATGCTTTTAATCGCTATTGGACTTGCTTATATTATTTCGAAATATATTACCCGTTCCTTGCAGGAGATTTCAGAAAAGTTGCATCAAACCGATTTAACAAAACGAAACGAAAAGATTATTATAAAAAATCCGAGTGAAGAAATTGAAAAATTAGTAACATCTTATAATGAGATGATTGATGAACTTGGTGAAAGTGCCGCTAAATTAGCACGTAGTGAACGAGAACAAGCCTGGCGAGAAATGGCAAAACAGGTTGCTCATGAGATAAAAAATCCGCTAACTCCATTGCGATTAACAGTACAGAGTTTTGAACGAAAATTTGACCCAAATGACCCAGATATTGAAAAAAAGGTGGCAGAATATTCAAAAACTTTAATACAGCAAATAGATACTTTAAGTAGTATAGCATCTGCCTTCTCTAATTTTGCTCAAATGCCCGCACAGCAAAACGAAACCCTTAATGTTGTAAAGATTGTTAAACTTGCTTTAGATATATTTAATGAAGATTATATTCATTTTATATCCGAAGAAAAAGAAATTATTGCCACTTTAGATAGGACCCAATTAATACGGGTAATAACTAACTTAGTGAAGAATGCGATTCAGGCAGTACCTGAAGTAGAATCGCCTAGAATTCTGGTGTCTGTTGTATCTGATATAGGCTATGTGAAATTAATTGTAGCTGATAATGGAATCGGTATCGCTGATGAGGTAAAAGACAAGGTGTTTGAACCTAAATTCACCACTAAAACAAGTGGCATGGGTCTTGGATTAGGTATGGTGAAAAGTATTGTCGAAAACTATAAAGGGAGCATAGGGTTTACTTCGCAAGAAGGAAAGGGAACTGCTTTTACTGTAAAATTTCCAAAAGAAGAAAAACAGAAATAATATTCTATAAAGTAGAATTTTAAAAACATAGTATGAATTACGAAAACATAGTAGCTAAGATTGAAGGAGCAATTGCAACCGTAATAATTAATCGACCTAAGAAGTTAAATGCTTTAAATAAAGACACTATAAATGAATTACACGAAGCAATAAAAAAACTCGATAGCAATAAAAAAGTAAAAGTAATTATCCTAACAGGAAGTGGAGATAAAGCTTTTGTAGCGGGTGCAGATATCTCAGAATTTTCGAGTTTTTCTGAAAAACAAGGCTCAAAATTAGCTTTAAACGGTCAAAAATTATTGTTCGGTTTTATAGAAAAATTAGGAACTCCTGTTATCGCAGCTGTCAATGGCTTTGCTTTGGGTGGCGGATTAGAACTTGCCATGGCCTGTCATTTTAGAGTGGCTAGTGATACTGCAAAAATGGGACTTCCAGAAGTTTCTTTGGGAGTTATTCCTGGTTATGGTGGAACGCAACGCTTACCGCAATTAATAGGAAAAGGTAGAGCCATGGAATTAATTATGACTGCTGGAATGATAGATGCGCAAAAAGCTTTGTCGTACGGCCTTGTAAATTATGTTGTTTCACAAAACGAACTACTCCCTTTTTGTATCAAGCTTGCAAGCAAAATTGCTAATAATTCATCCGTAGCAATAAAACAGGCAATAAAAGCTATAAATGCTGGTTTTAAAGAAGGTGCAAACGGGTACAAAGCAGAAGCTGAAGCTTTTGGTTTTTGTTTTGGAACTGCAGATTTTAAGGAAGGAACAACGGCATTTCTAAACAAAAGAAAAGCAAATTTCCCTGGAAAGTAGCACCATAACCAAGCTAATTTTCTATTAAAATGAAAAACAAAATCGCACTTCTTGTTCTATTACTTTTAGGAGTTATGGCATATGGTCAGGAAATACACGTTACCTATAAAATAGGTGAAAAATACAGTGATAGATACAAGTATTCTAATTTACAAAGTATCTCTGATGATGGTAATGGAGGAACGATTCTTATTCGGTCTTACTACTCTGGAATGATTCTTAAACCAAAGGGATATTATATAGAACATTACAATAAAAACTTAGAACTGATTTCTGATTTTAACTATAAAATGAAAGGATCTGAACTTGTAAATTCTTTTGTGAAAAACGGACAAATACATCTACTTTTATTAAACTATAATAGGGGAGCAAATGCATACGAGTATATAATACATAAAAGCCCTGTAACAAATTATAATTTTATCCAAAAAACTATTCTTAGTATCGAATCTGAAGAAGTAGAAAAGGCTTTGGACAAGAACTTCTATAACAGAAATTTTTCTTCAGGCTTTACAACAACAGCCTTGTTTAATAAAGATAAATCTGCTTTTCTAATTAGCACACATTATAAGAAGAGGAAAATAAATAAGCATACTATTTATCTCTTTAATGCAGAATTGGAAAATATCATTGAGCATGATTTTTCATCTCATGTCGAAAATAAAAATTATGCTTTTGAAGATATAGTGACATCTAAAGACTTAAATGAAGTTTACATCATTGGAAAAGCATATTTTAAAAAGAAACGTTTTGTTACTACAGAGCGTAAATTTCAATATGAATTGATAAAAATCACTTCAGAAGAGGAGAAGATTACATCTTTTGATAGTCCAGGAAAATATTCCGAAGCATTAAAACCAATCTTGGACAATGGAAAATTAATATGTGTTGGTTTTTATGCCGATCGAAAAGATAACCGTTACAATGGTATTTCCTATTTTGAAATTGATTTGGTAACCTTAGAAATGAAATCTAAAAAATACAATGCCTTTTCTCAACAATTTATGTTAGATAAATTTGGTAAAGACAGAGCCAAACAGATTAAAAACTTAGTTTTTAAAAACATCGATGTAACAGATAATAAGGATATTCTCTTTAATGCTGAAGAGTACTTTGTTACTAGCAGTTACCAATCTAATGGTACGGGATCAAGAATAAAGGTAAGACGGTATCATTATAACGATATGGTAAGCGTTAAATTAAATGAATCAGGCGATATGGCTTGGGCAAGAAATATTAACAAGACAGAAGTCACTCAAGGAGATGGCGCTTATGCTTCATATAGCTCTTTAACAAAAGGCGATGATACTTATTTTTTTATTAGTACTGCTGGCGAAAGACCTCAACAACTGAGTAATAAACGAATTATTTTTAGACAAGGATACAGTAGAAATAGAAATGTCTTTGTCATTAAATTAAACTCTCAAGGCGATTTAAGTTATAAAAAGATGATAGATGATAAAGATGCGCGTCTGCCATTAATGGTTTCTATACCATTTAAAAACAACAAAGAGAATAGTGTATTGTTTTACGCCAAACGAGGCAGTAAAAAACAATTAATTAAGGTGAACATTAAGTAATACAAGCATATAAAGCGTAATGATTTTTAGAAAAAACACTTTTTTGTCTGTATTTTTAATTCTCTTAATGTCATTGCTGTCAAGTTGTAAATCAGGTTCTTTTTCAAAACCTAAGACTATTACTCAGGTTGAAAAATCGCAAATAGTTTTTCTAAACTTCAGTATTAAAAAAAATCCTCATGGAAATGAGACAGTACAGCTTATTGAAAAAATTACTGTCAAAGGCTTATTGAAAAATCACAATAAAAACCAACAAATTCTTAAAAAAGGGAATCTTAGGTGTAATTTTTTAGATAAAAAATTAAAACCCATTAAGACTATTTTTATACAAAATCCGTTGGCTAAAACTATAGAGTATCTAACACCATCTGGGCAACTGTCTAAAAAAGAAGTGAAAATAGACAGTGCCGAATTTTTCATACGAATACAATTAGAATCTAAAATAGAGTATATTCAAATAAGTAAAATTAATGGAGATAATAGTAAAGATTCAGAACTAACAGTCCTAAAGTTAAAAGAATAATGAAGAAGATAGGGTTTCTCTTTGTTTTTATATTTCAGAGTTTATTGGTAAGTAGTCAAACCTTTAAAGTAGACACTATACAATATAATGGAAGTAGTGATAAACGCATCAATATTGTTGTCCTTAGTGATGGGTATCAATCTAGTGAATTTGATAAGTTCATAGAAGACACACAAAAGGTCATAAATGATTTTTTCTCTGACGCACCCTATAAAGAATACCGAAATTATTTTAATGTATTTGCCATAAAAGTACCTTCAAATGAAAGTGGTGCTTCGCACCCAGGAACAGCGACAGATGTAACAGAACCGGCACACCCAATAAAAGAAGTGGATAATTATTTTGGTTCTACTTTTGATAGTTTTAATATACACAGGTTACTCGTAACTAGTAAAGGGAGTAAAGCTATTGCTGTTTTAGCAGCTAATTTCCCAGTCTATGACCAAGTTCTAATTCTTGTAAACACAACCTACTACGGAGGCTCTGGAGGTCGTTTTGCGATTGCATCAACGAATGAACAGTCGAGTGAATTAGTAGCTCACGAAATAGGACATTCCTTTCCTAATTTAATAGACGAATACTATGCGGGAGATGTATTTGCACGAGAAGGGATTAATATGACGAAAGAAACAAATCCTTCCCTTGTTAAATGGAAGAATTGGTATGGAGATAATGACGTGGGAATTTACCAACACTGTTGTGATGGTGATGCCAATTCTTGGTATCGTCCACATCAAAATTGTAAAATGAGATTCTTAGGAAGTCCATTTTGTTCCATTTGTATAGAAGGTACAATAGAAAAAATTCATGTACTAACAACTCCAATAGATAGCTATTCTCCAGAAAATAACACTCTTTCTGATGCTTCTTTTCCCATAGAGTTTAAACTAAATTTATTAACTCCTGAGCCCAATACACTAAAAATAAAGTGGCTATTAAATACTGTAGAATTAGATAAAAAACAAAGTGGCATTTCTATTAATGCGAATGAAATGATTACAGGAGCAAATACGGTAACTGCTATTATTCAAGATACGACAGCGCTTTTAAGGAAAGATAATCATGGAATAAATCATGTTTATTCCGTTTCTTGGACTGTTGAAAAGAAAACTTCAGGCACTACTGTTTCAGGAATAGATAAAATTGAGAGCGTTATCAATTATGTTCGTTTTCAGATGTATCCAAACCCTACGGAAGATATAGTAAATGTAAAGTTTAGCTCCAATAAAGAAGAAACGTTAAAAATAGAAATTTTTAATCTAGTTGGGGAAAAGTTGCAGACAGTTGTACCGAATAATGATTATATAACATCTATAGACTTAAGTCGCTTTCCACAGGGGGTATATATTTTAAATTTCACAAGAAACAATGTGATAGTTGCTTCAAAAAAAGTTATAAAAAAATAGCTGAAATAAAAAATCCAAACCTCCTTATAGCAATGTATGCCAAAGAAAAATTTGGATTTAGTTTGGTTTAGTTCTGGTTATTATTTTTCTCTCTTTCGTGGGTTTATATATTTAGCATAGGTTGGTTATTTAACCTCCCATCCTTTTCTATATTCACGTCTTATCCAATCGTTAGCTTTTTCATAATTAGTTACTCTCATATTTTCACCATCCCAAAGAAGTTTACGCCTTCCAGGATAATTAAACGGATCCCAATCTCCTAACTTCTTTCCGTTTTTAAGCACTTTATGCTGGTAAGCTCTAATAGCTAAATTCCCCATTAAAACAGCTTCGGTTAAAGGACCTGCTTTGTCAAAATTAGACGAAGTCTCAACTCCTTTTAGACAACCTTCTACCCAGTTTTTTTGGTGTCCTGAAAAGCCTTTATCAATTCGCTTTACAGAAGGCTCAGGAGCATTAAACAATTCCATAGTAGAAGATGGTAGTATTCTAGGATTTCTAGAATAGGTGTCACAGACTAAAATACCTTTAGTTCCATAAAAAACAGAACCACCACCCCAATTTCCAATAGTTTCATCGTCCTTAAGCTCGTCTGGTAAATCTGGCATTAATCCACCATCATACCAGTTTAGAGCAATATCACCATGTGCCTTTGTGTTAAATTTTAAACGAACTATAGACGAAGGAGGGCAAGAAGCATTATAATCTGCTTCTACAAAATCTCCTACCCAGCCTGTAGTACAACTTGCCTCTGCTTCCGTAGGATATCCTAAACCTAGAACGCTAAAAGGAGTTTCCATAATATGGCAACCCATATCGCCTAATGCTCCGGTTCCAAAATCCCACCAACCTCTCCATTTAAACGGAAGATAAGCATCGTTATAAGGACGCATAACAGCAGGCCCTAGCCATTGATTCCAATCTAAACCTTTAGGAATGTTTTGCTGCGCTACAGGAACAGGAACTCCTTGAGGCCAAACAGGACGGTTAGTCCAGCAATCTACTTTATATATTTCACCTATAACACCAGAAGCAATCCACTCCTTAGTTTTTCTACTACCATCACTAGACGCTCCTTGGTTTCCCATTTGGGTAACAATTCCGTTCTCTCTCGCTACATTTGTTAATAAACGAGTTTCATAGATATTATGCGCAAGTGGCTTCTCTATATACGCATGTTTTTTAGCTCGCATAAAAGGGAGTGCCACTGTAGCATGATTATGGTCTGGAGTAGCAACCATAATTGCATCTATCTCACTTAAATGGTTATCATATACTTTTCTAAAATCGGTATATCTAGATGCTTTTTTATATTTTTTATAGGTGTCTTTTGCGCTTCTATTGTCTACATCACAAAGAGCAACAAACTTTACCTTTCCAGTGGAATTAAGCTCACTAATAACACCAGCTCCACGACCGCCAACACCTATTGCTGCAATATATAGTGTATCACTTGGTGGCACATGTGTTTTTCCAAGTACAAAACTAGGAACAATTGTAAATGCAGTGCTCGTTGCTGCTACATTTTTTATAAATTTTCTTCTTTGCATTTTTTGGAAGTTATTTTGATATTTGGAGTTGAAGATACAAAAAAAAAGCAAAGAAGAATCCTTAAGTTACTACAGGTTAAACTACAACGTTTTCGTTAATCTTTCCGCTTTTTTCCTTTTTCAAGAGAAGAAATTGAAACTATGACACCAAGGTTATAAACTTCCGTTCCATTCGTTTTCGAACTGCTCCAAAAAAGCTAGCATATATTGATGTCTGCTTTCTGCCAATTTCTTTCCTGTTTTCGTATTCATTTTATTTTTTAACAGAAGTAGCTTTTCGTAAAAATGATTTATAGTAGGGGCTGTTGATTTTTTATAAACCTCCTTACTCATGTTTAAAACAGGCTTAATATCTGGATTATATAATGCTCTATTTTTAAAGCCTCCATAATTAAAAGCTCTCGCTATACCTATTGCTCCTATGGCATCTAAACGGTCAGCATCTTGTACCACCTGAAATTCCATTGACATAAATATTTTACTATTGTTTGAGGCAGCACTTTTTAGTCCAGATTTGTACGAAATATTTTCAATTATTTTCACCACATGTACAATTAAGTCCTCTTTTACATAAATTGAATTTAAAAACTTAGTGGCTACTTTTGGACCAACGGTTTCATCTCCATTATGAAATTTAGCATCTGCAATGTCATGTAATAACGCACCAAGGGCAACTATGAGACAATCTACTTGTTCCTTTTCTGCAATACGCTGTGCATTTACAAATACTCTATGAATATGAAACCAATCATGACCTCCTTCTGCATCTTTTAAAGTTTCTTTTACAAATGCAATTGTTTTTTCAATAATCTGTTCGTCTGTCATGCAAAAGAAGTTATACCATTGGTTACTGTTTGCTCAATTTCAGAAATTAAACTGTCCAGGTTCCCGGTGTTTTCTATTGGTTTATGAATGGTAAATATTATATGAGATCCTAAACCATTTGGAAATTTACCATACTGCATCATTTTCCAAGAATTATTAATGCTTATTGGAACAATTAATGCTGAGGGTGATTTCTTCATTAATAATTTTAATCCTGTTGGTTGAAACTTTTTGGGATGTCCCGTTTTGCTCCGTGTACCTTCAGGGAAAATAATAGCACTTCTTTTGTGTTTTTCAATATACTCTCCAAGCTTTGCAATTTCTCTTAAAGCTTGTTTAGCATCTTTTCGATCTATAAGAATAGAACCTCCTTTTCTTAAATTATAAGAGACACTAGGAATACCTTTTCCTAATTCAATCTTACTAACAAATTTAGGGTGGTTTGCTCGCATGTACCACGTTATGGGAGATATATCGTGCATGCTTTGATGATTCGCTACAAAAATAATGGATCTATCTACGGGAATCGTATATGGATTAAAACAGGTATAATGGGTGCCTAAAATATGGCTGCACCTAATCAGGCATAAATTTAAAAGACTGACGCTTTTTTTATGCGCATTGTATCCGAAAAAATTAAAGCAAACCCATTGAATTGGATGAAAAACTACAAGAGTTAACCCAAATAGAAGAAGGTAAATAACAGATAGCGGGTAAGCTAATATTTTTCGCATATCACAAAAATAAAAAACCGCTCTTTTACAGAGCGGTTTTTTCTATACTATTTTTTAAAACTAACAGAATTCGTTATATGCTTCCATTAAATTTTCAGCAATTACTTCTGCTGGTCTACCTTCAATATGATGGCGTTCTATCATATGCACTAACTCTCCATCTTTAAACAAAGCCATACATGGCGATGACGGAGGAAAAGGAAGCATATGGTTTCTAGCTACGGTAACAGCTTCAATATCTACACCAGCAAAAACTGTTGCAATATTATTCGGTTTTTTACTGTTTTGAAGACTCATTTTAGCGGCAGGTCTAGCGTTAGCAGCAGCACAGCCACAAACGGAATTAACTACAACTAAAGTTGTTCCTTCTTTTTTTAAAGTATTTTCTACAGCTTCTCCTGTATGTAATTCTTCAAACCCAGCAGATGCTAGGTCTTCTCTCATAGGTTTTACTAATTCTGCGGGATACATAGTCTGTTTTTTTATGTTACAAAGATAATCAATTTGTCGTACTCAAGTAGAAGACCTTAACTTTTCCTTAAGCCCACTTATATACTGTAATAGCATATCTTTGAAAAAATTAAAAATAAACATGATAAAATGGTTTGCTGCGTTTTTAGGATATTCATTTTTTAGATTTCCTGGAGCAATAATTGGGTTTTTGGTGGGCAGCTTTGTCGATAACCTTGGAGGTGGAAAGAAATCTGGAAGAAGTACCGTTTTTAGTGATATGACTAGACAAAGTGTTTCTCCTGCCGATTTTGAATTGAATTTACTTTCCCTTTGTTCTTTGGTCATTAAGGCAGATGGCACTGTAAGTCAACGAGAGTTAGATTACGTACGTCAGTACTTTGTAAATTCCTATGGTAAAGAAAGAGCCAATGCTATTTTTAGAACGTTTAATGAAATAAACAAAAAACGAGAGATTTCTGCGCAAAAAATATGCGCTTTTTTAAACCAACGTACAAGGTATGAAGTACGGCTACAGCTATTACATTTCTTATTTGGAATAGCGCAGGCAGACGGTTCTATTAGTACTCCTGAAATAGATAAAATTAGAGAAATAGCAGGATACTTAAGAGTTGGAAATCGAGATTTTGAAAGCATTAAGGCTATGTTTATAAAGTCTGCAGATACGGCCTATAAAATTTTAGAGATAAAAAAAAGTGCCACAAATGAGGAATTAAAAAAGGCTTATAGAACAATGGCCAAAAAGTACCATCCGGATAGAGTAAACACAGAGAATGAAGCTATAAAAAAAGGAGCTGAGGAAAAGTTTAAACAGGTACAAAAAGCTTACGAAGACATTCAAAAAAAGAGAGGATTATAGTTACCTAATTAAATTACTAAAAAATGGAAGAATTTTGGTTTTATTGTGAGTTAGGATTAGATCATGTATTGGATTTTAGCGCTTATGATCATATTCTTTTTTTATCGGCTTTAACAATCCCTTTTACTTTTAGAAACTGGAAAAAAGTCCTGATTTTAGCGACAGTCTTCACCATCGCACATTGTCTATCTTTAGCTTTGTCAGTATACGAAATACTTATTTTTGATGTTAGGCTAATCGAATTCTTAATTCCTATTACTATAATTATAACGGCACTTTTTAATCTGTATTACGCAAAAAGACAAGTAGAAGAAAAGAGCATCCTATGGCCTATTTTAGCCACTATTTTTTTTGGATTAATACATGGTTTTGGTTTTTCAAACTATTTTAAAATGCTTATGGCAGAAGAAGAGGAAAAACTAACAGCATTATTTGGTTTTGCTACCGGAATAGAATTATCTCAAATAGCAATAATACTTAGTGTTTTGGTTTTTGCTTATGTTTCTCAATCTCTATTAACGGTAAAACAACATATATTTATCCTGGCAACATCAATACTAATAATTTGTATTACAATCCCAATATTGATAAATACCTTTCCTTTCTAACATTTTTTCACTAAATATTAACCTTATAAGGTTGTAAAGGGGTTTTAATGCAGGTATATTCGTAAAACAATTGAAGTAGCTTGGCTATAAAAGAACACAATTTGTGTCTATGAAAGATAGTAAACAAACAAAATATGACAAGGCATATTTGCGAATGGCAATGGAATGGGGTAAATTATCTCATTGCAAACGCAAACAGGTGGGAGCTATTATTGTAAAGGATAGAATGATAATTTCTGACGGTTATAATGGCAGCCCGACTGGTTTTGACAATGCTTGTGAAGATGAAAAAGGCTATACAAAATGGTATGTGTTACATGCAGAAGCAAATGCAATTTCTAAGGTAGCATCGTCTACGCAATCTTGTTCTGGAGCCACTTTGTATATAACGTTATCTCCGTGCAGAGAATGTAGTAAATTAATTCACCAATCAGGGATAAAAAGGGTTGTCTATGAACAAGAATACAAAGACACTTCGGGAATAGAGTTTTTGAAAAAGGCAAAGGTAGAAGTGGTAAATATGCCACTACAGGAAGAATCGTAAAAAACAATTCGGTTGAAAAATAAATATAATTACATACTACCCACTATAATAGCACTAACTCTTGCTGTTGGTATATTCATTGGTGGTAAGCTTCATTTTAAGGATACACCAGAGAAACTTTTTACAACAAATTCAAAAAAAGACAAACTCAATAGATTAATAGATTTAATTGAATATGAGTATGTCGATGAAGTTGATACAGATAGTATTGTAGACGTTGCCGTAAATAATATTCTGAGCAAATTAGACCCACATTCTGTCTATATTCCTAAGGAACAGATGGTGGAAGTTTCGGAAAACATGAAGGGAGATTTTGTTGGTATCGGTGTGCAATTTTACATGGATAAAGATGTAGATACTATTGCCGTTATCCGAACAATAGAAGGCGGCCCTAGCTATAGTAAAGGAATACAAGCTGGAGACCGCATTTTAATGGCTGGTAAGGATACTCTTTTTGGGAGAAATTTATCTAATAATGAAATTGTATCTAAGTTAAAAGGTAAAAGAGGAACAAAAGTAAAACTGAAAATATACCGAAAGAAGGAGAATAAAACATTTTCAGTAACTGTGAAGAGAGACTTAATACCAATAAAAAGTGTGGATGCGTATTTTATGCTCACTTCGGATATGGGCTATATAAAGGTAAATCGTTTTGCAGAAACCACTTTTAGAGAATTTAAAAATGCCTTGAAAGAATTGCAAAAGCAAGGTGCTACAAAACTGACATTGGATTTGCGTGATAACCCTGGGGGCTACTTAGGAATTGCAGAAAAAATGGCAGATGAATTTTTAGAAGATGGTAAATTAATACTGTTTACTAAAAATAAAAAAGGCAAAATAGATAATGTCTATGCAACAGAAAAAGGAGATTTTGAAGACAAACCTATTTATGTATTAATAAACGAACGATCAGCATCTGCAAGTGAAATAATAGCAGGAGCACTACAAGATAATGACATTGGAACCATTGTGGGTCGCCGTTCCTTTGGAAAAGGATTGGTGCAAAGAGAAATGGCCTTAGGAGATGGCTCTGCTATACGATTAACTATTTCTAGGTATTATACCCCAACGGGAAGATCCATCCAAAGAACCTATAAAAAAGGGCATAAAGATTATTACCAGAATTTTACAGATCGTTACCATAGTGGTGAATTGGTTTCTGTAGATAGTATTAAGGTTGCAGATTCTCTTAAGTTTACCACACCAAAAGGAAAGGTTGTATATGGTGGTGGTGGAATTGTTCCTGATGTCTTTGTTCCTATTGGCTCTAATGAGGTTGAAGCTGTGGAAAGTCTAGAAAGCCTCGGTTTTATATCTCGTTTTGTTTTTAATCACCTAGAGGAAGACAGAGAAAAATATGCTACTTATGAGAAACAAGATTTTGTAGATGATTTTAAGGTAGATGATATCGTATTCGAAAATTTTATCAATTATGCGGAAGATATTTATCAGGTAAAAAGGCTACGACTTAAGTACTATGATCTAGAAGACCAGATTAAACTATTCTTAAAAGCATCATTGGCAGAGCAATTATACAGCCCAAATACTTACGCGAAAATTAAGAGTTCTGGAGATGCTATGCTAAATAAAGTAAAGGAATTAGACAACCCTAGCCTTATTCAAAAAGAAGAAGAAATAGAGAACTAGCTTTTATCAATCTTTTTTTCGATCTTTTTTGATGTGCTAAAAATTAAAAGTAAAATAATAGCACAAAGCGCTGCTGTGATTCCTATAAGAGCGACGATACTATCTCCTTCAAAAGGTTTTTCAAAATCAACTAAGGTCACATTATAGGCTATAAGTCCAATTGCTATTGCAATAAAAATAAGGGTGAAAATTTTACTCATGTCATTTCGTTTTATGAACTTGTTGAAACTTTTTCAATTGGGTGCAAAATCCTAATTTTTCGCTTCCATCAAAAAAGTTGATTTATATTGGCTGCGAACAGTTTTACTGCAATTGCTAATAAAATTACTCCAAATACTTTTCGGATAATATTTAGTCCATTTTTTCCTAAAAACTTTCCAATCTGTTTAGACAATTTTAAAACAATATATACAAAGATAATATTTATCAGAATGGCTACAATAATATTCTCTACTTCATATTCTGCACGTAAAGAAAGTAATGATGTTAATGTTCCTGCACCTGCAATTAGAGGAAAAGCAATTGGCACAACAGAAGCACTTTCTGGCTCATCATCCTTAAATAAGGATATGCCAAGAATCATTTCTAGCGCTAAGAAAAAGATAATAAAAGCACCTGCAACGGCAAAAGAATTTATATCTATCCCTATTAAACTTAATATACTTTCTCCTAAAAAAAGAAAGGCTATCATAATAGAGGCCGCAACTACAGAAGCTTTTTCTGACTGTATATGCCCAACTTTATTACGCAAACTAATGATAATAGGAATACTACCTAAAATATCTATTACTGCAAAAAGAATCATACTAGCCGTAATAATTTCTTTAAAATTAAAGTTCATGAGAGTCCATTTTTAATAGTGCAAAATTACATTTTTAAAGAATGTATCGATAATTAAATATAAGAATATTCTTTGTGTTTAAGCTTCTTCTATTTTCGAACTATTATAATAGCTAAAGAGGCTTCATGAAAGTGTGACTAATAAAGTATCTTTGCCAAAATTTAGAAAATGTTTCAGCTAGGAACTACACTTATATCGGAAGAGGTTATTGAAAATGATTTTGTTTGTAATATTAGCAAGTGTAAAGGGCAATGTTGTATTGATGGTGATGCAGGAGCTCCTTTGGAAGATAAGGAAACAGAAATTCTTGTTGATATTTATAGGGATGTTAAACCTTTTTTAAGACCAGAAGGTATTGCTGTTATTGAGGAAGATGGCGCTTTTGTAAAAGGAGAAGATGGCGAATGGGAAACTCCTTTGGTAAATGGTAGTGAGTGTGCTTATGTAACCTTTACCGATTCCGGAATTACAAAATGCGGTATTGAAGAAGCCTATAATGCCGGAGCTGTAAAATGGAAAAAACCTGTTTCATGTCATCTGTATCCAATACGAATTCGAGAATATGCTGAGTTTACGGCAGTAAATTATCATAAATGGGAAATATGTGACTGCGCTTGTTCCTTAGGAAGCGAGTTAAAAGTCCCTATTTACAAATTTGTAAAAGAAGCTTTGGTTCGGAAATTTGGAAAAAAATGGTATGCCGATTTGGAAGAAATAGCAAAAGAGCACACTAAATAATAGGGATGTGTAATATCACTTTAGTCCCTATTGGCAACCTATTAACATCATACAAATCTATAATTTCTAGGTCAAAAATATTTTGATAATCTTTCGAGAAATTTGTCAATCTTTCTTTGGTAATATCAATGCCTATAGATTTCCTTTTTAGCACTTTCTTTTTCTTTATTTTTTCGGCTGCGACTCTTCCAATACCATTATCAATAACAGAGATAAGAACATAGCCCTTGGAGTTTTTTGTCACTTCTAAATCTATGTTTTTTTCGCCAACAACAGAAGACAAACCATGCCACAATGCATTTTCCAGAAAAGGCTGTAATATTAATGAAGGAATCTTAACGGAATGTACGTCTAAACTCTCATCAATCGTAACAGTGAAATTTATTTCATTGGAAAAACGAATATTTTCAATATTCATGTACAAGTCTACGGTTTCTAATTCTTCTGCAAGGGATATTTCCTTTAAAGAAGAAGCTTCTAGAATTTTACGAATTAATTTAGCAAACTTATTTAGATAGTGAACAGCATTCTTTTGCTCATTATTTATAATGTAAAGTTTTATGGAATTCAAAGAATTAAACAAAAAATGTGGATTCATCTGACTCCGTAACATCGTTTGTTCTAATGTCAACATTTTTTTTTCATTTTTCAGTTGGTATTGGCGGTATAGAATAAAGAAAATACTCCCAAGAAGAACCAGTGCAATTCCGCTTATAAGTAATGTTATTTTATTCTTCTTTAACTTTAAGTTCGCTATTTCATTTTGTTTAGCCAGTGCCTTAATTTCACTATTCTTTTTTTCGGTTTCGTATCTCAGAATAACATCGTTTACATATTTAAGATTACGCTCGTTATTAATTTCCTTATTAAAGGTTTCTGCTTTTTTGTAATGTGATAAAGCACTTTCATAATCTCCGTTTACTTGGGATAATTCTGATAAAAAAAGATAAGCCTTTGATGTGGAAACAGATAAATTATACTTTTTAGCCAGTTCTAATGCCGCTATAAGGTTTTCTTTGGCCTCGCTATAATTTTTGAGTTTCATTAAAACCCAACCCAAATTAATTTGAACGGTTGATCTTATCCTTTTATTCCCTAAAACTTCGGAAGCTACTAATACTGGTCTAAGTATTGCCTCCGCTTCTCTTAATTTATTTTGTTTAATATATATCTGTGCTATACTGTTTTTACAGATAATTTTACCAATACCACTATTTAATTCTTCATTATAAACTAAAGATATCTTATAGTTTTGTAAGGCTCCTTGTAGTTTTCCTTGCTCTTCTAAAGACTCTCCTATATTTTGATGATTAATTGCTAGGCCCAGGTCGTTGCCCAGTTCTTTTTCAAATCGCATAGATTTTTTAAACTGCACAATGGCTAAATCATGCTGCCTAAGTAGTTGGTAAATATTGCCAATGCTATTTAGAGAAACATTAATGCTCCTTTTTATCCCATAAGGCGGATCCTCTACACTCTCTGCAAGTTTAAGAGCTTCTTGGTGGTAATCAAGAGCTGTTTTAATAGCGTCACTCTTGCGAAATGTAACCCCAAGCATATTTAAACTTAATATCCTAAACTCTATACTATTAGCCTCATTGGCAACACCTAAAGCTTTTTTATGGAGTTTTATGGCATTGTTGAATTGTGAAATGTTTCTATGTTTAATGCCTAGTTGGTTGTAAGAATACGCCTGCCCTTCCAAATAGTCTTCTTTTGCTGCAATATTGGTGAAATATCGCATAAAAATGGTATCTCTTCTTTTAGGTTTTAAAATAGAATTTATCTCCCCGTATGTTTCTGGGGCGGCCTTTATAAGACTATCTATGGTTATTTTAAAAGTTTTGGATACCGTTTGTGATGAAGTAATTTGCGTAAAACCTAGAGCCAATATAAGAACAAACCACCTTAAACAAATCATAGGGGTTCTTGAGAATAATAAGGTGCTTCTTTTGCTAAAATTATGCATTGAAAAGAATTAAAGCATATCTAAAAAATCTGACTTCTTTTGTCTAGATACTGGTATTTTATGATTAGACTCCAAAACCACATAGCCATCTGTTTTTAAGAATTCTTTTATCTTATTCAGATTAATGATATATGAATTATGAATTCTAAAGAAACTATCTTCAGGCAAAAGACGGTTCACTTCTTTCAATTTTTTTGTAAGCAGAATTTTATTTCCATCCGAAAGAAATATTGTGCTATAATTCCCGTCCGATTCCGCATACAAAATTTCATCGCTATTTAAGAATAAAAGCTTGCCGTCTGTATTTATAGTAATTTTTTTATGAATTGACTTTGAGTTAAAATTCAATAGCATCTTTTCTAGCTTCTCCGCTGTATAATTTTTTGAGTTATACTTCCTTATTTTCGCTATGGTATCCTTTAAATCATCCGTGTCAATAGGCTTAAGAAGGTAATCTATAGCCTCATTTTTTAGTGCTTGAATGGCATATTGGTTATACGCAGTTGTTATAACTACTGGGAAATTCTTGTTTTTTATTTTCTGAATAAACTGAAAACCATCCATTGTAGGCATTTCAATATCCAAAAAAAGACAATCTGGACTATTTTTCTCTAAGTACATTAGAGCTTCTAATGGGTCGGTAAAAGATGCCACCACATTAATCTCATTACTGAAATTCGTAAGCTCCCAAGAAAGACTTTGGAGCGCTTTTATTTCGTCGTCTACTATAACTGCTTCTAACATATCTAAGATGGTAAGGTACATCTAATTTAAGCCTGTTAAGGATGTTTTTTATAAAAAATGTGCCAATGGAATATTTTTGCGTGTATTTGGTACAGAAACAGTTAAGAGCTGCGAACCAGAAAAATTGACAATGGTTTGAGTTTTTTTCCAAATTTTAGTAAATGACCAATAATACAAACCACAAATCCTTGTACCCATTAACTTTTCTAGAATTTTAGCCATTTATACACAAATTATTACCATTTATACATCTCTGGTTTTCCACTTACATATTCCCATTAACTTCATCATCGTAAATATTTAGGATTAGGACTATGCGGAAATCAGTTATTCTTTTTATTGTATTGGTAGCTGCTTTAATAGTAGCTTCTTTAACAGATAAAAAAGAAATATCTATTAATGGTCGAGATTATGTGGTAGCAGATAAAGTGATTTTACAATGAAATGAAGAATCTTAAAAGTAAAATAAAAAAATTCTCATTACTACATTTTTTTACAAGAAAAGTGGGTGTGTTTATTGCTGTTCCATTACTATTTATTTCTAATGGAAAAGTACCCGATTTTACTGAAGAAAAAAATTCATTGTTTTACACGTATACTTTGAATGATAAAAAAATTAAGTCTAAAATAGAAGGAGATTTTATTTATGAAATGACTACGGAAAAGTCAAACAAAGGAGAATTATTTTCCGTCGTAAGGCTAAAAATGAAAAACCGGCAGAAGAGCAATGCTGAGTTCGTAATTTCAAAACCCATCAAGGCAAATAAAAATAGCCTGGGAACTTATTTAGTTATAAACAGTGATGAAGGTTTTTTAAACAGTTTTAATGGTGTTTTTGGGTATGTGAATTTTACAGAATTTGAGAAAGAATTTTTCTTTACTAAAAAAGGGGGAATGACAATTGCAAAAACAACAAATAACAATATGTTTGGTAAAATTAAGCTAACGCTAAAAAACAATAAAGGAACAGTACTGCAAATGGCAGGTGATTTTATAGCAAAAGAAGAAATAAATAATTTGAATTAGTTAGTATAAGGGTAGAAACTGTCAAACAAATGTGCGACTTATTAATGTAGTAAATATGAGTATACCTCATTTTACGAATAAATTAGTACACAGTAGAAAAAATTGAAACTAATGAATAGTCAAGCTAACTTATTAGTTGTTAAATTTATAACAGTTTTAGGTTTCGGGGGAACACCTAGATTGTTAAATTTACATGTGATAATTAATGAATTTTGATAAACATTAAGTAGTCGTTCTGTTTGACAGTATTGTATTTTTATAATTTCTTCTATATTTAAACCAAAAAGTATAAAATTTTATACTTTTTGGTTTATTTTTTTACTCCAAAAAAAACACTTTAGTTATAAATAATATTTTTGTTCTGAAAGTGTAATGAACATCACTCGTCCACTTACATTTCAACATTTTGTGTTAAAAACTTTGTTGCTTAAATAACAAAAAGGGTTTTATAAATTGACAGCAATTTCCAATCTTTGTTAGTCCCAGATGCAAGGTAGTAATCCTTCTTGCATATTTATATAAAATCAATAATTGTTATGTCAGCACAAGTAGAGCCTATTTTACAAGAGAATAAAGACCGTTTTGTTATATTTCCTATACAACACCAAGATTTATGGGAGTGGTATAAAAAACAAGAAGCTTGTATATGGACTGCCGAAGAAATAGACTTGCACCAAGACCCAATAGACTGGGAAACAAAACTTACAGATGACGAACGTTATTTCATAAAACATATTTTAGCATTTTTTGCGGCATCTGATGGTATTGTCAATGAAAATTTAGCAGAAAACTTTGTAAATGAAGTACAATATTCAGAGGCTAAATTCTTTTACGGATTCCAAATAATGATGGAGAATATTCATTCTGAAACGTATTCTCTATTAATCGATACCTATGTAAAGGATGACAAAGAAAAAAACTTACTCTTTACTGCTATTGATAATTTTCCTGCAATTAAGAAAAAGGCAGATTGGGCTTTAAAATGGATAGATTCTCCGAGTTTTGCGGAACGATTAATTGCATTTGCTGCAGTGGAAGGAATTTTCTTCTCAGGATCATTTTGTGCTATTTTTTGGTTAAAGAAGAGAGGTTTAATGCCTGGACTTACTTTTTCTAACGAATTAATTTCAAGAGATGAAGGCATGCATTGTGATTATGCTGTGCATTTACATAACCATCACTTAATAAATAAAGTGCCGAAAGAAAGAATTACAGAAATTCTTGTAGATGCTTTAAACATAGAAAGAGAATTTATAACAGAATCTTTACCTGTAAGTCTTATTGGAATGAATTCTAAGCTAATGACACAATACCTAGAATTTGTAACTGATAGGTTATTGGTAGAATTAGAATGCAAAAAAGTTTATAACTCTAGTAATCCATTTGATTTTATGGATATGATATCTCTTCAAGGAAAAACTAATTTCTTTGAAAAAAGAGTTGCAGAATACCAAAAAGCTGGTGTTATGAATAACGACAAAGACAAAGGAGCATCGAAAATAAGTTTCGATGATGATTTCTAAGATTAAATAAATTACCTAGTACCCATACCCCCATATGGGTTTTTTATACCCTTGATTAATTGGTTAAGTTTTTTTGCAAGAACTTGACTTGGTAAACGTATCACTAAAAAATAATTGTAGCAGTATGTATGTAGTAAAAAGAGATGGAAGAAAAGAGCCGATGATGTTTGACAAAATCACGGCGAGAGTAAGAAAACTATGTTATGGCCTTAATGGATTAGTAGATCCTGTGAAAGTGGCTATGCGTGTTATCGAGGGGTTATATGATGGGGTCACTTCTTCTGAGTTAGATACTTTGGCAGCTGAAATTGCTGCAACAATGACTACAACACATCCAGACTATGCAAAACTTGCGGCACGTATATCTGTTTCTAATTTACATAAAAACACTAAAAAATCTTTCTCCGATACAATGAAAGATCTTTATGAGTATGTAAATCCAAGAACAGGAAAAGAGGCACCATTACTTTCCGATGAAGTGTTCAAAGTTATTTCCGACAATGCAGATTTTTTAGATTCAACAATTATATATAACCGAGATTTTGGCTACGATTATTTTGGTTTTAAAACATTAGAAAGATCTTATCTTTTAAAATTAAGCGGGAAAATAGCAGAACGTCCACAACACATGCTTATGCGTGTTTCTGTAGGGATTCATTTAGACGATATGGATTCTGTTGTAGAGACCTATGAATTAATGTCTAAAAAATATTTTACACATGCAACGCCTACTTTGTTTAATTCTGGCATGCCTAAACCACAAATGTCTTCCTGTTTTTTATTAACCATGAAGGATGATAGTATTGATGGCATTTATGATACTTTAAAACAGACAGCAAAAATATCACAATCCGCAGGAGGAATAGGATTAGCCATTCATAATATTAGAGCTACAGGATCTTATATCGCAGGAACAAACGGAACGTCTAATGGTATTGTACCAATGTTGCGAGTTTACAATGATACCGCTCGTTATGTAGATCAAGGAGGAGGAAAACGAAAAGGAAGTTTTGCTATTTATATAGAACCATGGCATGCAGATATTTTCGACTTTTTACAGTTGAAAAAGAACCACGGTAAAGAAGAAATGCGCGCACGTGATTTATTTTACGCTATGTGGATTCCAGATTTGTTCATGAAGAGAGTTGAAGCAAATGAGGAATGGACTTTAATGTGTCCAAATGAATGCCCAGGACTTTCTAAACGTCATAGTGAAGAATTTGAAGAATTGTACTTAAAATACGAAGCAGAAGATAAAGGAAGAAAGAAAGTAAGGGCTCGTGAGATTTGGGAAAAAATATTAGAATCTCAGATAGAAACAGGAACGCCTTATATGCTGTATAAAGATGCCGCAAACCGTAAGAGTAACCAAAAGAATTTAGGAACAATACAGTCTTCTAATCTTTGCACGGAAATAATGGAGTTTACTTCTCCTGATGAAGTTGCCGTATGTAATTTAGCTTCTATTGCACTTCCAATGTTTGTAAAAGACGGAAAGTTTAATCATGACGAGTTGTTTAAAGTTACCAAACGTGTCACAAAAAACTTAAACTGTGTTATAGATAGAAATTACTACCCTGTAAAAGAGGCAGAAAATTCTAATATGAGACATAGACCAATTGGTCTTGGAATACAAGGATTGGCAGATGCCTTTATTTTAATGCGCATGCCGTTTACTAGTGATGAAGCAAAGCAATTAAATCAAGAGATTTTTGAAACTTTGTATTTTGCCGCGATTACAGCATCTAATGAAATGGCAAAAACAGAAGGGACCTATTCTACTTATAAAGGTTCGCCTATTTCTCAGGGAGATTTTCAGTATAATTTATGGGGAATTAAAGATGAAGAACTTTCTGGTCGTTGGGATTGGAAAAAATTACGTAAAGCTGTTTTAAAAGATGGTGTTAGAAATTCGTTATTAGTAGCTCCAATGCCTACAGCTTCTACTTCTCAGATATTAGGAAACAACGAATGTTTTGAGCCATATACTTCTAATATATATACTCGTAGAGTGTTGTCTGGAGAATTTATTGTAGTTAACAAACACTTATTAGAAGACTTAGTAAACTTAGGCTTATGGAACGAAGGCTTAAAGCAAGAGTTAATGAGGGCTAATGGGTCGGTACAGGATATCGATATCATTCCGAAAGATATTAAAGAACTGTATAAAACAGTTTGGGAACTAAGTATGAAAGACATTATAGACATGTCTAGACAACGTGGTTATTTTATAGATCAGAGTCAGTCTTTAAACTTATTCATGGAGAATGCCAACTATTCAAAACTAACTTCTATGCACTTTTACGCATGGAAAAGTGGTCTAAAGACTGGGATGTATTACCTACGTACTAAGGCTGCGGTAGATGCTATTAAATTTACATTAGACAATTCAAAAAAGAAAGAAGCTCCGGTTAGTGTAGAAGCGGAAGTTGAAACACCAGATAAAGTTGCTGTAACAACGGAAGCAACGGTTCTTCAGGTAGAAACAACTCCTGTGACCCAAGAAGGTGTAGATATTCAACCTATGACAGCTGCTGAGATGAAAGAGTTAATTGCGAAATCTAAAGAAGGTTTAGCAGATGATGATTGCGTAATGTGCGGGTCATAAGATGTATTTCTGTAGTATATCAATCCATATAGACTGATAACACAAGATTTATTAATTTCTATTATAGGCACTTTAATGAGTTTTAACGCTCATTAAGATGCCTATTAGAATTAGGAAGTAAAACCGTTAGCTCACCATTCTCTTGCTTCTTTCTTAATTTAACCCGTTCTATTTCTAGGTTTTTCTCTATTACTTTTATAAGTCGCTTGTACTCTTTGTTATTATAAAGTGGTTGAAGATTTACATCTTGAATTAGCCGCGTAGAATGAATCCCTTGCTCCACTAAAGATTTAAAGGCGCTCAACGCTTTCTCTTCATCTCCTAATGCCATAAAATTCTTGCTTTCCAATTGCCATAGGTACCACCCAAAACACCATGATACCCATTCTGCTCTATAAATTTTAAACATTTATTTAATAAATAATTAGCTTGTTCTATATCTCATTTAACATTCTACCAAGCGAAAAGGCAAAAGTTATATTCTCCGCATCAACAATTACATTTTGCTCAAAAAGATAAGGGCATCGTTGTTTGTAATACGCAATTCCTTCTTCTATACGCTTCTTAAATTTACATTTCATAAATTCAATTAATAAATCAGAAAGAACAAAAGAGAGGAATAAGGTTATTATACACGCAGAAGCATAGACTTCGTCAACATTGAAAATCCCCCCTCTTTTCTACCTACATTTCGAACAGTTGTTTGAGGCTTTAGACCTCGTTTTTAAGTAGTAGAAAGTAAAGTAGATAGTCCTTTCAAAAACAATTTTCTTATGAATAAAGATGCACTATTTTATGGTATAGATATTAGTAAAGATGTCTTTGATGTAATAGATGAAAAAGGAATTCATTATCAATTTAAAAACAATTATTCAGGTTTTAAAAAGTATTTAAAATTGTTAGATAATCATTGCCATTGTGTTATGGAAGCCACAGGCTATTATCATTACAAATTGGCCT